>CAWIZJ010000042.1:0-67873 GCA_963840535.1 uncultured Alphaproteobacteria bacterium | reverse complement strand
CCTTGAGCGGCGGCTCGGTGAGCTGGCTGCAGCGACCAGCCTTGGAGTGCGGCTGCACAGGTGTTCCAGGCCCGCACCATCGGGCGCCGCGTCGCGTTACCGGAGGCCATTCCGGTGAATTCCGTGCGGTAGGTCCAATAGTCCTGGAAGATCGCGTCGTTGACGGAGGGTGGATTGATCCCGCGGGCCGAGCAGTAGCGTATGAAGTTATAGAGTGGGTCTCGTATCGGTCGATCCAATCGGTCGCGGAACCGCGCCCATTCGGACGTCAGCCGCGCCCCCATCTGTGGCACGTTGTGCTCGCTGCCGAACCAGCGGAGTGCCGCCCGCAGATTGGATTTGTGGTTTGCGAAGGTCTTGGCCGTGACGCCAACGCGGGCGTGATGCAAGTGGCCGACTGACAACCGAACGGCGTTCCAGCGCGCGGGAATCTCCACCGTTGGGCGGTCCAGCCATTTGGCGACCTGCCGCACGGAGCAGACCCAATGCCGCCGGGTCTGCACCGGCAGGTCGGCGGCCTGTTCCACGGCCGCGAGGAGGGCGGCAAACGAGGGTTCCAAGAGGGTGCTGGTGGGGGCCATGGGGAATGAGGCTCAGCGGACGGAAATGGATGGGGATAGCTGCCGATGTATATAGTGGCATATTGGGAAATAGTCTATAGTATATATCGACGCTATAAAGGTGTAAATCTTCCTAATCTTAGAAATATTACATTCCATGCGGTGTATAGTTATGTATTGTGATAGATCACTATTCATCGGTTCAAATAGACCCCTGAGGATGGCTGTCGCATACATGGCCGGTGTTCCTACTTCTCGTTCGTCGACTGGCGAATATGAGCTCTTGTCCACTGGACCAGGGTGCCTTCGGCATAGCGAATTGAGCGACCGAATTTCACGAAGGGTGGGCCGTCACCCTGCATCCGGGCCTTGGCCAGCCACGACAGGCTGACGCGCAAACGGTCGGCCGTTTCCCTCGGGGTGAGCAGGCGTTCGAATCCAGCGCCCGGCTTGCTGGCGGGAACGTCTTGGCGCGTCATGGTCAAGGTTCGCTTGGTCATGGATCCTCTCCCTTTAGTCCTGCTGTCGGGAGCTTGGCGGCCACCCCGGTTATTGCGGTCGGTGCGGCCGTCATTCCGAGCATGCGGTGAAAAGGGATTTTGGGAACCAGCAAGAGACGCCCAATCCGTAGAGTAGGGAGGTCGCCGCGTTTCGCCGCGTCATACGCTGCGTTGCGACCCAGCCCGAGAAGGCGGCCCGCTTCCGGAACCGTGTAGACAAGCCGTTTGAGATTGTGCGCCACGCCTATTCTCCGAATAGTGGTGAATACACACTACTATACGGGATTGGATCGGAATTCACAAGTGGTGGTCGACACCCACCATTAATATGCTATAACCGCCTGGGCTCCTTTTCGGTCCGAATAATGATGGCCAATTCGCTTAAGGCTTATGCGCCGCTTCTGGCGTGGCGCCTGGGTACGACTCCCGCGGCACTTTACGAGCGCCAGCGGGCTCTGGTGCGTGATGGGATTTTAGAGCAGTCCGAGGGCCGAGGTCCTGGAAGCGGAGTGCAAGTGGGCCCCTACCCGGTTGCGCTGCTGTTGATCGCGGTCCTTGCGACCGACAGCCTCTCGGAAACCGCTGAGAAAGTCAGGATTTTCGCAACGGCAAAAGCCAGCGCACGGTCTATGCCCTGTGACCGGGGAGCAAACCTTCGTGGAAGCCGTTGCTCGCGTGTTGGACAGGGGTCAGCCCCATTGGCGAAAAATAGAAAATATCACAGTGCGTCGAACGAGCGGGCACGGTGTGATCGCATCCGGAGATAACCTCAGTCACACGGCCAGCATATTCACCGCGCAGGCACCAATCGACGCCAAGCTGCGCGCTTCCACGAGGTTAGTGATTAACGCGATGCTCACACGTGAGTTGATTATAGACATCGCAACCGACCTGAATAAAATTGCAGATTCAGAAGGACGCAACCGATCCGACGCTTTGCAGATAAAGCCCCCGCCACGACAGCGCGTATCGACCCGCAGATACAGATCGAAGTCGCCGAACAGAGGCCGCCCAAAAGAAGGGAAAAAGCAATGAAAGGACACATCCGCGAACGCTCACCCGGCCGCTGGGCACTTGTCATCGACCTGCATTATCCGGAAACCGGTAAGCGTAAACGCAAGTGGCATTCATTCCGCGGCACAAAGCGCGAGGCCCAAATCGAATGCAGCAAGCTTATCGCCGCGCTCAGCGGCGGGACCTATGTCGATCCAAGTCGCCAAACGGTCGCCCAGTTTCTTGATCGCTGGCTGTCCCACATGGCGACACGGCTGTCGCCGCGTAGCCATGAGCGCTACACCGAGATCGTGAAGAAGAACCTCGTTCCGGCGCTCGGAGCCCCACAGCTGACAAAGCTGCGATCAGCACAGATCGCCGAGGCCTACAGCAAGGCGCTCGCCGCCGGTCGCCGGGACGGCAAGGGCGGGCTTTCCGCCAATACGGTTCTCTACATGCACCGAGTGCTCAAGCAGGCCTTGGCGCAGGCCGTGGCCTGGCACGAGCTCTCGCGTAACGAGGCCGACGCCGTCAAGCCCCCCAAGGTCGAGCGTAAGCAGATGAAGGTGCTCGACACCGACGGGGCGGCCGCGCTCATCGAGACGGCGCGGGATACAACCCTGTTCATTCCGATCTTGCTCGGCGTCACCACCGGCATGCGGCGCGGCGAGGTCGCCGCGCTGCGCTGGCGGCATGTCGATCTGGATAGAGCGCAGATCTCGGTCGAAGAGAGCGCCGAGCAGACAAGAACCGGGGTCCGCTACAAGTCCCCCAAGAGCGGCAAGGGCCGCACTGTGGCGCTACCGGCAACCATCGTGAAGGAGTTGCGCAACCACCGCATCGAGCAAGCCCAGGCGCTTCTCAAGCTTGGCATCCGCCTATCCGATGACAACTTCGTAGTTGCCCAGGCCGATGGCAGCCCATTCCAACCGCGCTCGCTGACACATTCCTTCGCGTTGTTTGTGGCCGGGCACAAGCTGCCTCGGGTGCGTCTGCACGATCTGCGGCACACGCACGCGACGGCGATGCTGAAAAGCAAGGTTCATCCCAAGGTGGTGCAGGAAAGGCTTGGTCATTCGACGATCGCCATCACCCTCGATATTTACAGCCACGTGCTCGAGGGCATGCAGGAGGACGCGGCCGAGATCGTTGACGCTGCCCTACAAGCGGCCCTAAACAGGCGCCGCAATGAGATTGGGTAGCAAAGCGGTAGCAAATCGGGCATTTCGCGTCCCGCCATCAGCGCGAAATGCCCTTATCTACAAAGACTTGGAGAGGTGGCTGAGTGGTTGAAAGCACCGCACTCGAAATGCGGCATACGGGTAACCGTATCGGGGGTTCGAATCCCTCCCTCTCCGCCACGTGTCGTTAGCGCGCATGGTTAGCGCAACAACCTCTAGACCGCTTGCAGCCACCCGTGCGGCAGCACTTGCCCTCGGGCTACTCTTCTTCGCGCCGCCGGTTTCCGACGCCATCAATACGGTTGCCAGCACGGTCACGTCGCTCGTCCTGGCCGACATCAGCAACTTCGGCCTCGTCTCCCCCGCCCAGGGTCAGCCGGCCGCACTCATGAAATCGCAGTCGGAAGCGCTCAATACTTACAACAATGCAGTAGATGCCTTCAGGTCGATCCTGCGCCAGCGGCGCGCACAGATCAATTCGAACCAACAACTGCCGAACCTGCCGGGACAAGAGCTCTATCTTGCCCGCAACAACATGATGAGCGCGCACAAGGATCTCACCGACGCGATGCCGTCCAGGATCGGACGGCCCAACAAATTCGGAATTCCTCCAGCGTACTTCGATGCCGACAACGAGCCGCTTCTCGACGAGTATGTGAGCCTCTTCAAGATCATGCAGGCGCCACCCGCCAATGCGCAAAACTCGGATACTCCGTTCGACGACGTCGTCGACCTGGGAATCGCCATTGGACGAGCTAAGGGCCTCGAAGCGGCACATGCCGAAGCGGCGGGTCGTATCAGCCTGGGCCTCTTCTTTGCCGAGACGAACGGCAATCAGAACATCGGGAATGCACGCTCGAACAAGTACAAGGGAAGTTTGCAAACCGGCATATCCGAACATCAGAACGGTCAAAAGAAATGGGCGGCAATCAAGAAATCGATCATGGCCTTTGATCCTGCGCTGAGCGCTCGCGACGACAAGGAAGAGGCGCGGGTCGGCAACCTGGATCACCGTCTCAATCACTGGACCGCCGTGAGAGACGGCCTCATGAACGCACACGCCGATCTTTTCCCGCGGTTGCCGGCGATCGTGAAAGTATTGCCAAATCCGATCGACCAGATGAAATTTTTCGAGCTCATCCAGATCATCCCCAGTCCGACCAGATCCGCTCTCAATTCGGGCAACCTAGCGAGCTATAGAGTTTCCGACCCGACGATCATGGGATATTTGCGCAACAACAGCATGTTCACCTTTGGTCGAGCCGACAGGGCAAAGACCTCTGCAACCTTCCGCGAAATCCTCGACGCGATGTGGCTCTTCGATGAAAAATTCGAACGGGCGCTATCCGAATTCAACGAGATCCGGGCTCGGCGAAAGCAGTGAGCGTCGCCAGTTGGCAACCGGGTCGGTCGGACCGCTGGGCCGCCAGTCGACCACCGAGTGGCGAGTTTGACCCGCGCCAGGACCCGGGGAAGGCCCCCCGTCAACCATCGAGACCGAGCAGCCGGGCCGGGCCCTTGCGCAGCATCAGGTCGATATCGGCATCGCTGATGCCCTCGCGCTTCATGGCGCCGACCGCAACCTCGATGCCGTCCGGGTGCGTGATGTTGGCGCTCTGGCCAAGGTCGGAGGAGACCACCAGGCTCTTTGCGCCCAGCTCCTTGATCGCCTGCGCCACGTGCTTGGCGTTGATCTGCGTCCAGTGGGTGAGGAAGGCGAGCGGCGCGTTCGGCCCGGCCTGGAACTGGAGGAAGCAGACCTCGATCTGCGCGCCCATGTCGGTGACCTCCTTGGCCTGCGCCATCGTGAGACCCGGCACGTTGGTGAAGCCATGGGTGACGAGCATGTTCCTGACCCCGAGCTCGCGTCCGCGTCGGACCACGGCGATGATCTCCTCGGGATGAACGTGACCGGTGGCGAGCACGAGATTCTCGCGCGCGATGATCCTGAGGATCTCCTCCATCTCCGGCGTCACCCGCCCGTTGGGCGCCACCACGAGGCCCTTGGCGTCCGGTTTCGTGAAGGTCTTGACATGTTTGTCCGACTCGAAGGTGGGCAGCCAGACCACCTTCCCGCGGTTGCCGTAGACGCGGTGCATCCATTCCACCGCGTTCGGGTTGACGCCGCCCACCGCGTTGTTCAGCACGATGCCACCGAAAACCTCGATGCCCGGCACCACCTTCATCGCCAGCGCAGCGCGGCTCGCGGTCTCGCTGATGTGGTTCTTGAGCACGATGCCGCGCATGCCGCGCGCCAGGGCGAGCCGCGCCACGTCGATGTCGTCCATGTTGCGGCCGAAAACGTCGGGGTGGGAGTGGACATGCATGTCGACCACACCGGCGGCAGGACTGACCTTGGGCGGGGGCGGCGGGAACGCGGCCTGTGCGCGCGCCTCGTCGAATGTCAGCATCGCAAACGCGGCCAGGGACATGGCCAATACGGAACTCTTCATGTTCGTCCTCCCCTGCTGTTACAGCCGTCGCGACCGATCAACATTGCGCATCTGCCGTATTGCAGTCAGATGCCGTCACGAGCCGACAACGATAGGTTATCCAATCGGCCGGCACGAGTCAGCCGGCATGACCACGGATCTACCCCGAGGACATCTGCGAGCGCTTGTGCGCCTTGAGAGCGGCGAGCCTGCGGTCGCGCCAGCGCATCCGCACCGCAACCCGATCGGCGTCGAGCGGCTGCCATTGCGACAGGATGCGCTCGAGATTGTCGCCCTGGTAGATGGCCGGATCGGCGCCGCTCAACCGGCCGAGGCTGGGACCGTAGCGCCGGCAATAATCCGGAATGCCGGAGGGCGCGTTGAGCTCGATGGTCTCGAACGGACCCATGAACGACCAGCGCAGGCCCAGTCCATCCTTGAGTGTCTTGTCGAGATCCTCCGGCGTCACATATCCCTCGCCGGCGAGGCGGAATGCCTCCGACAGCAGCACCGCCTGCAGGCGATTGAGAATGAAGCCGTCGATCTCGCGCCGCACCACGATCGGCACCTGTCCGACGAACTCGTAGGTCGTCTTCGCCCGCGCGATCGTCTCCGCGGCTGTCCACGGCGCGCCTGCGAGCTCCACCAGCGGCACCAGGTGGGGCGGGTTCACCGGATGGGCGACCAGGCAGCGGTGGCGGCCCTTCAGCTGCTCCGTGAACCGGCTGGCCACGATGGTGGAGGTCGACGACGCGAGAATGGCGTCGGGCGCCGCCAGCCGGTCGAGCTCGGCGAAGACGGCGCGCTTGGCCTCCAGCGTCTCCGGCGAGCTCTCCTGCACGAAGCCGGCACCGTCGAGGGCATCCGCCAGGCTCGTCGCCACGCGCACCCGCGCCGCGGCGGCCCCGGCGTCCCTCACCAGGCCGTGCGCGGACAGCTCCTCCAGTCCCTCGGACACCAGGTCGCGCGCCCGCTCGGCGACACCCGCGGCCGCATCGTAAAGCGCCACCGTCAAAACCGCCGCCCGCGAAGACGACAGCCCATGAGCGTCCGACCAGTCCCGACCCGATGATGGCAACCCGCCGATTCACAGCCACAGCACCTTCCTTCTCAAATCGAGGTCATGTTTCAGCAGGACCGATGCGCCGGTCCAGGTGACGGAGCCGCGCTCCAGCACCACGGTGCGGTCGGACAATGCCAGGGCGAGCTCGAGGTGATGGTCGACGATGATCATTGCGATCTCGTGCCGCAGGCGGTCGAACGCCTCGAACAGCTCCTCGGTGACGACCGGCGAAAGCCCCTCGAACGGCTCATCGAGCAGGAGCACGCGGACATCGCCGGCCAGCGCGCGCGCGACCGCCACCATCTGCTGCTCGCCGCCCGACAGATAGTCCGCGGGCATGCGCCATCGTTCGGCGAGGCGTGGAAAGAACGCGACGATGCGCTCATCGTCCCAATGAATGCCGGCGCCGGTGATCCGCTTCAGCCGGCCGAGCGCCAGATTGTCGGCCACCGTCATGCCGGTGAACAGTCCGCGCCCTTGCGGCACGTAGCCGATGCCGCGCCGGGCGATCTCGGCTGAAGGGAGGCTGACGGTATCCTCGCCCATGAGCTTGATCGATCCGGCTTCCGGCCGTGCAATGCCGATGAGGCTCTTGAGCAGCGTCGATTTCCCGGCGCCGTTGCGACCGAGCAGGGCGACGATCTCGTGCTCGCGGACGTCGAAGGAGACGGCGTTGAGGATGTGGCTCTTGCCATAGAAGGTGTCGATGCCGTCGACCGCGAGAAGCTGACGAGACCCGGCTGCCGAGGCCCGCGGCCTGGCCGCGACCGTCGCCGCGCCGGAGCCGATATAGACCTCGCGCACCTTGGCGTCGTTGCGCGCCACCTCGACTGTCCCGTCCACGAGGATCCGTCCCTCGTTCATGACCGTGACGTGGTCCGCAATCTGGAACACACGGTCGATGTCGTGCTCCACGAACAGGACGGGAACCTCGGCTGACATGGTCTTCACCAGCGCGGCGATACGTTGACGCTCGGCCACGGCGAGGCCCGCCAGCGGCTCGTCGAGCAGCAGGATGCGCGGGCGCGTCGCCAGCGCCAGCCCCATGTCGAGCAGGCGCTGACCGCCATAGGACAGCGACGACGCCTCGGCATGCTCGATGCCTGCCAGTCCGAGGAAAGCCGATCAACTCCGTCGTTTCAGCGGTGACGCCCGCCAGCGAATGCGCCCCCCGCCAGATCGCAAAGCGGCCGGGATGGCGCGCCTGCACCGCCAGGCGCAGGTTCTCCTGCACCGACAGCGACGAGAACAGATTGGTGATCTGGAACGAACGGCCGACGCCGTCGGCGGTGATGTCCTCCGGACGCCGGCCCGCGATCGAGCGGCCCGCAAGCTCGATCGTGCCGCCATCGGGCGGATAGAGGCCGGACAGGAGATTGAATGCCGTGGTCTTGCCGGCACCATTGGGCCCGATCAGCGCGTGCAATGTCCGATCGCGTACGGTGAAGGACACGTCGTCGACCGCATGAATGCCCCCGAAACGCTTGTCGAGGTTGCGCACCACCAGCACCGACGCTTCTGCCTGGGCCTGACGGCGCAACGACTGCGGCAGCGTCGCATTCTCGACCAGCGTGCGGCCCGCCATTGCCGGCGCGAGCGCGACACGCCTGCGGAACGGGGCGATCAGCCGCTCGGCCACGCCGACCAGGCCCGACGGCGAGAGCACGATGAAGCCGACGAACAGCAGGCCGAAATAGAACAGCCAATGCAGCGTCCAGATCGACAGAAACTCGCGGAACAGGATGAAGAACAAGGCGCCGAGCGCCGGCCCCAGGAAGCTTCGCATTCCGCCGATGACCACCATGGCGATGAGCTCGCCCGAGAAGGCGACCGCCAGGGGTTCGGCCGAGGCGAAACGGTGATTGAAGACCGACAATGTTCCCGCCAGCCCCACCACCGCCGCGGACAGGACAAATCCGACGAGCTTGTACCGATTCGTCGGATAGCCCACGAAGCGGGCGCGCTGCTCGTTCTCCCGGATCGCCACCAGCACGCTACCCACCGGCGAGCGGTGAAAGCGCCAGAGCAGGTAACAGACGGCGCAGCCCGATTGCCGCGACCACGCCGTAATAGGCCGGGTCGTATTCGAGATCGACGCCGAGCACGCGGGAGCGCGTGACGCCGCCGAGGCCGCTCTCGCCACCGGTGAGCTCGGTCCAGCGAAAGCCGATGGCGAACAACAACGCGGTGAGCGCCAGCGTGAGCAGGGAGAAATAAACGCCGCGACGGCGGAGAATGAGTGCGCCCGTCAATGCCGCCGACGCCGCGACGAAGAGAAGCGAGAACAGCGCCGGCAGAATGATATCGCCGGAGAACCAGTGCCGCTGGCTGAGCGCCGCCGCATAGGCGCCGAGCCCGAACCAGGCGCCATGGCCGAACGAGACCAGCCCGGTATACCCGACGAGAATATTCAGCCCCATGCAGGCGATGGCGAAGACGACCACATCGACCGCGGAGCGAAGCGGCAGACCCACGAGATCGAGCGCGAACGGCAGCACGGCGAGCGACAGCGCGGCGACGACGAGCGGCGCTTGCTCCCTGCGCAGCGGCATCTATTCGAACTTTTCGATCCGCTCGCCGAACAGGCCGCGCGGACGCAACAGCAGAACGAGCGCCATGAGGAGATACATCGACGCCTCGCCCCAGGACGGGTTGAAATAGATCGTGATCCCGCGCACGACGCCTACCAGCATGGCGGCCGCGATCACGCCCCAGAACGAGCCGAGCCCCCCGATCACCACGACGACGAACGCGGCAGTGAGGATCTCGGCTCCCATCGCCGGGTGCACTCCGGCGATGGGTGCGAGCAGCACCCCGGCAAGCCCGGCGAGGCCGACGCCGAGCGCCGCAATCGCGGTCATGTACGGCGCCAGCGAGATGCCCAGCGCACCGACGACGTCCGGGTTCTGCACGCCGGCGCGTACGACCCGGCCGAATGCGGTGCGGTAGACGGCGAACCAGGTCGCCGTCACCGCGACCGCGGCGACGAGCATGATGAAGAGCCGGTAGCGCGAGTAGATGAAGTCGCCGAGCAGAATTTGTCCGCGCAGCTCCGGGGGAATCGAGAACGGCAGCGGCGTCGCACCGAAGACGATCCGCAGGCCCTGCTCGATCACCATGGCCAGGCCGAACGTGAGCAACAGGCTCAAGATCGGGTCGGAGCGATAGAACCGGCGAAACAGCAGCCGCTCGGCGGCGATGCCGATGATGCCGACGACAACGGGCGAGACCACGAACGCGCCGGCAAAGCCGATGCGACCGGCGAGGACGACCGCCAGATAGGCGCCGATCGCGTAGAAGCCTCCGTGCGCCAGATTGACGATGCCGCCGAGCGCAAAGATCAGCGACAGGCCGAGCGCAATGAGCAGGTAATAGGCTCCGACCAGGAGCCCGTTGAGAACCTGCTCGATGAGGAAGACGATCTGCACGCGAGGAGACCTTCGCCGCGTTCCGGGTCAGGAGGCTTGCGCACCTCGCCGACCGGAACAGCCGGTCACCCGATCTTGCAGGTGTTGTCCTTGGGCGGAGCGATGATCTCCAGATCTTCGCTCGGACCAGGCACGGCGCCGAGCGCATCGTAGATGTCCCACTGATCCTTCATCCTGGCCGGTTCCTTCGCGCGCACCGCGTACATCTCCATGACCATCTGGTTGTCGTAGGGGCGGAAAAAGGCCTCGCGCGCCTTCATCACGTCGAACTTCGCGCCCTTGCGCAGATGCTCGGCCAGCTTTTGCGGATCGGCCGACTTCATGTCGTTCATCGATTGCGAGACGATCTTGAGCGAGTTGTAGTCACCCCAGGACTGATTGTCGGGAAGCTTGCCGTATCGCTTCTGGAAGGCGTCGACGTATTTCTTCGAGCTCGGCGTGTCCACGAGGTGATGCCAAACCAGCGGCCAGATCCCGGAGAAATTGCCCTTGCCGGCTCCCCATGCCACCACCGTGTCGAAGCCGAACCCGGCGACGGGGAACTGCAGCCCGTACTCGGTATACTGCTTGAGGAAATTGGTGATCTGGTTGCCGGCGAGGTTCGACACCACCAGATCGGGCCGCGCCTGCCGGATCTTCAGAAGATAGGGGCTGAAGTCGGCGGCGTCGGTGGGAACGAGCTCGTCGGCCGCGAACTGCCCGCCGTTCGCCTCCATGAATTTCTTGGCGACGCGCAGGAGGTCGTGGCCGAAGGCGTAGTCGGCCGTGAGCGAGTACCACTTCTTGCCCTTCACCAGGTTCTCACGCAGCAGATATTGGCCGACCGCCATCACATACATCGAGTTCGCGCCCTCGATGTGGAACATGTACGGATTGCAGCTCGCGCCCCGCAGCGCGTCGGAATTGCAGCCGGTGTTGATGAACACGGTCTTGAGCCGGTTGGCGACCTGGCCGATGGCGAGACCGGACGCCGACGAAATCTCCCCGATGATCATCGCGACCTTGTCGCGCTCGATCAGGCGCTCGGCCTTGGCGGAGGCGGTCTGCGGATTGACCGAGTCTTCCATGACGAGCTCGATCCTGCGGCCCATCACGCCGCCGGCGGCATTGATCTCGTCCATCGCGAGCTTGACGCCCATCACCGCGTATTCGCCGAGAGGTCCGAGAAAGCCGGTCAGCGGCGTAAGGTGGCCGATGCGGATCGCATCGGCCTGGCCCTTGACGATGGCCGGCATGCCGATTCCGGCGAGCATCGCAGAGCCGGCCGCACTCTTGATCAGAGTGCGCCGCGAAACTTTCGTCATGGCGAGTCCTCCTTCAGGAATTCAGACGAGCGAGTTGGTCGCGGCTTCGCGCCCCCGACGCCCCCGGGTCTCAGCGCGCGTTTGCCGCCACTGTCGATGCGCAATACCGTTGCGCGGGACCTCTTCCTTGTCCAGCGGGTTTTTCACCCGGTTGCCGGGGCGAGATCGCGGAAACGGGCCGGTCTGATCTCGGCCGCAACCATGCGATGCCGGACCTGCCCGGCCGACTGAGCGGCGATCGGGGTGGCGATGGCTTGCACTCGCGTTGAAATCATCGTTGTTTGAGCACGGGAGAAGGGAGGGTGCGTGGCAACCGCGCGGAGGCAGGTGCGAAGCGGCCGCACGGTGTGGCAGGGCCGGCGGGCCCGGCCTGTCCCGCACGCACGCTTGCTAGCGGATGCGGAGACGGAAGTCGTGGTCATGGGCGCCGGGATCACCGGCGCATTGATCGCCGATGCGCTGGCCGCTTCCGGGCGCGAGGTGACGATCATCGACAAGCGCGGCCTCGCCCAGGGATCGACCCTCGCCAGCACCGCGCTCGTGCAGCACGAGATCGACACCCCTCTCACCAAGCTCGTCCGCAAGATCGGCAGGGTGAATGCCGTTCGCGCCTGGCGACGCTCAAGGCTTGCGGTTGAGGCCCTCGCAGCACGCTTCTCGGTGCTCAACGTTCCGAGCGTCGCGCGACGCGACACCCTCTACATAGCTGGCGACCTCCTCGACGGCGAGGCACTCTGGCGCGAGCACACGTTGCGCCGGAAGAGTGGGCTTGCCAGCCACTTTCTCACCGGCCGCGCGCTTCGCGATGCCTTCGGCATCCGCCGGGAGGCAGCCGTGCAAGGCTTCGGCAATCTGGTGATCGATCCGCGCAAGGCCACGCTTGCCCTGCTGGGTGCAGCGGTCGGAAACGGAGCACGCATCTTCGCACCGGTCGAGATCGTCGATCTACGGCCCGGCAAGCACGGCGTGGTCTTGACCGCCGCCGGCGGTCAAACGCTCAACTGCCGCCAATTGGTGTTCGCAACGGGTTACGAGCTGCCGCACGGCGTGCCTCGCCGTAATCATCGCATCGTCTCGACATGGGCGATTGCGACGGTGTCGCAGCGCCGCGCTCGTCTCTGGCCCGGCGAATGCATAATCTGGGAAGCTGCCGACCCCTACCTCTATATCCGCACGACCGACGACGGGCGCGTCATCTGCGGGGGAGAGGACGACGATATTGCCGACGACGCAGAACGCGCTGCGCTTCTTTCCCGCAAGACGCTTGTGCTGACTCGCAAGCTCGGACAACTCCTCCCGAACCTCGACACCCGGGTCGCGTTCGCGTGGACGGGCGCCTTCGGCGAAACCACGACGGGCCTTCCAATCATCGGGCGGGTGCCCGGCATGTCCCGTTGTTGGATCGCCCTCGGATACGGCGGCAATGGCATCACCTACGCATTGATCGCGGCCGACGTCCTGACGGGGGCGCTTTCGGGGCAGCCGGACGTGGATGCCGATCTCTACGATTTCCCACGAAGCTGATGGCGACGTCCGCGAAGGAGATCGGCGGCTCGGCGAGCCGCCGGTTCTCCGTCGCAACGCCGGTTACCGGCTCAGCTCGCGGCCTTGCGGTTGACGCCCTTCCGCACGGCAACGCTCGACAGCTTCTTGTCCGCAGCCTTCTCCTCGTTGAGATTGGTGTTGAGGAGCCGCACCACATCGTCGCGGCCGAGAGCTTCGGCCCACGCGATCAGGGTCCCGTAGCGCGCGATCTCATAGTGCTCGACCGACTGTGCCGCACCAACGATCGCCGCATCCAGAACCTCCTTGTCCGAGACCTCGCCGGCGACGTCGTCGGCTTCGGCGATGAGGCCGTCGATGGCGGGGCACTTCACACCCTCGGGCGTTTCGCCGAGCTTCTGGAAAACCTGGTCGAGCCGCGCGATCTGGTTCCTGGTCTCTTCCAGGTGGCCCTTGAGACCCTGCGTCAGATCCCGATTGGTCGCCTTGTCGATCAACTTCGGCAGCGATTTCACGATCTGGTTCTCGGCATAATACATGTGCACGCCCCGGGAGGTACGAGGCGACGTCAGCGCGCCTGCAGCCGCTCCGATCCCGCGCATTGCGCCCCGCCGCCACGATGTCCTCCGTGATCCGCCGGACAACGGAATCGGGGGTTCTTGTTCCTGTCAAAGGGGCGTCGTAGGGAACAGGCATCGGTCGCAGGCGGTTGGAGCCAAGGCAGCCCGATCAAGCATCATGGCAAAGCAGAAGCTTTCTCCCTATCAGGCAAAGCGCGACTTCACGAAGACGAAGGAGCCGAGCGGCGCCGTGACCGTCGCGCCCGCCGCACGACCACGGTTCGTCGTTCAGAAGCACGCAGCAACCCGACTGCACTACGACCTGCGCCTCGAGGTCGACGGCGTATTCAAGTCCTGGGCCGTCACCAAGGGCCCCTCCCTCGATCCGCACGACAAGCGCCTCGCGGTCGAGGTCGAGGACCACCCGCTCGACTACGGCGATTTCGAAGGCACGATCCCGAAGGGCGAGTACGGCGGCGGCACCGTCATGCTTTGGGATCGCGGCTTCTGGGCACCGACGGACGACGCCGATCCGGCAGCGGCCCTGCGCAAGGGCGAGCTGAAATTCGTGCTCGCCGGCGAGAAGCTGCAGGGCGGCTGGGTGCTCGTGCGCATGCGGCACGACCGCGAGCGCGGCAAGCGCAACAACTGGCTTCTGATCAAGCATCGCGACGGCTACGAGCGGGACAATGGAGCATCCATCCTCGACGAGGATCGCTCGGTCGCATCGAACCGCAGCATGGAGCAGATCGCCGCGGGCCGCGGACGTGGTCCCGCGCCCTTCATGCTACGCGGCCGCAAGGCGGCGGTGCCGGACGCCGTCTGGCGCTCGGGTCGCGGGGACAAGGCTACAAAACCTGCGGCGGCCAGCAAATCCCACGAGGCTTCGCGCCGGCGCGGGTCGCATGCGCGCGGCATGCCGCTCTTCACCGCATTCCAGCTTTGCAAGACCGTCAGCCGCCCACCGTCGGGTCAGGGGTGGGTGCACGAGATCAAGCTCGACGGCTATCGCATGCAGCTGCGCGTTGCCGGAGGCGAGGCCGTCCTGCACACACGCAAGGGGATCGACTGGACCGACAAGTTCCGCGCGATCGCCGAAGCGGCCGCCACCCTGCCGGACAGCATCATCGACGGCGAGGTAGTGGCTCTCGATGCGAACGGCGTCTCGGATTTCTCGGCGCTGCAAGCCGCAATTTCGGAAGGCCGCTCGCGCGAGCTGATCTATTTCGCGTTCGACCTCCTGTTCGAGGATGGCGAGGATCTGCGCCGCCTGCCGCTGGTCGAGCGCAAACGGCGGCTCGAGGCAATGTTGGGTCGTCGGCGCGTCGCCCCCTCGATCAAGTATGTCGAGCATCTCGCCGAGCCAGGCGATGCCGTTCTAAACTCGGCACGCAGGCTCAATCTCGAGGGCATCGTCTCCAAACGGGCCGATGCCGCGTATCAATCCGGCCGCACCGAAAGCTGGATGAAATCGAAATGCCGCGCCGGCCATGAAGTCGTCATCGGGGGCTGGAGCGGCGGTGCGCGCAACCTGCGCTCGCTGCTCGTCGGCGTCAATCGCGGTGGTCATCTCGTGCATACCGGCCGGGTCGGCACCGGCTTCAATCGGCGCAACGCGCAAGGTCTCCTGAAGAAGCTCCGGGCCATCGCCACCGACAAGAACCCATTCGGCGGCAAGGACGCGCCGCGCAAGGCTGCAGACGTCACATGGGTCAAACCGGAGCTCGTCGCGAAGATCGAGCTCGCGGGCTGGACCGGCGGCGGCATGGTGCGGCAGGCGGCGTTCAAAGGCTTGCGCGAGGACAAGCCGGCGGCGAAGGTGCGAGCCGAGCGCCCCGTATCACCCGACGACGCCGACATCGCCGCGCCGCACAGGAAGCTGGCCCGGACCGCTGCCCGCTCCAAGGCGGGCTCCGTCGTCATGGGCGTGCCGATCTCCAATCCGGAGAAGGAGCTCTGGCCGGCGCAGGGCGGGAGCGCAATCTACGGCAAGCTCGACCTCGCCAGGTACCTCGAAAAGGTCGGGCCATGGATGATCGAGCATTTGCGCGGACGCCCGTGCTCGCTGCTGCGGGCGCCCGACGGCATCGAAGCGGAGCGTTTTTTCCAGCGCCATGCCATGCAGGGCATGTCGAACCTGTTCTCCCTCGTCGCAGTCGAGGGCGACCGCAAGCCTTATGTCCAGATCGACCGTGTCGAAGGCCTGATCGCGGCGGCCCAGATCGCTGCCGTCGAGTACCACCCATGGAACAACCAGCCGCGCGACCCTGGTCTGCCGGGCAGGTTGGTTTTCGACCTCGATCCGGCGCCCGATGTGGCCTTTGATGTGGTGATTGCGGCGGCAAAGGAGCTGCGCGAGCGCCTCGAAACGCTCGGCCTCGTCGCCTTCTGCAAGACCACCGGCGGCAAGGGCCTGCACGTGGTGACGCCGCTCAGCGTCCGCGGCAGCAAGCTCGGATGGCCGCAAGCGAAGAGTCTTGCGCAAGCCGTTTGCGCGGCGATGGCGGCCGACAGCCCCGACCGCTACCTCATCAAGATGACGAAGAAGCTGCGGACGGGCCGCATTTTTCTGGATTACCTGCGCAACGACCGCATGGCGACAGCGGTGGCTCCACTTTCTCCGCGCGCGCGCCCCGGCGCTCCTGTTTCCATGCCGGTCACCTGGGCGCAGGTCCGCGCCGGGCTCGACCCGCAGCGCTTCACGATGAGAACCGCGCCGGCGCTGCTCGCGAAAGGCAAGCCGTGGGAGGATTATGGCGATGGCGAAAGGTCGCTGGAAAGTGCCGATTCCGAAAGATGGTCGGCCGCGCCGCTCATCAGCGCGTTCACGGCGTCGACCGAAAATACGTATGATGGTGACCGTGTCTTCGCGGCTGACGGCCATGCACGCCGCTCGCGACCGGCGGCTCGACACCGGGCACGCCGCGCTCGATGGGGGAATCATCTCGCGCAAGTTCTTCCAGGTCATCATCGGCTATCATCGCAGGGGATTGGTTGGGGTTATGGCTGATCAGCACGGACCATGACGACCGATGGAAAGGCCCGCATAGTCTTTGTGCGCCGAGGGAGAACGGCCGATGACCTATATACCGCACACCGAAGGCGAACGAAGGCAGATGCTGGCGGCGATCGGCGCGGCCGGCATGGAGGAGCTGTTCAGCGACGTTCCGGCTTCGGTACGCTTCCCCGCTCTCGACCTGCCCTCGCCCGCTTCCGAGCTCGAGGTGGCGCGGGAGATGCAAGCGTTGGCGGGCCGCAACTTCACCGCCGACCCGGCGCTCTCCTTCCTCGGCGCCGGCGCCTACCACCATTTCAGGCCCGCCATCGTCGACTATGTGCTCTCGCGCGGCGAATTCTACACCTCCTACACACAATACCAGCCGGAGGCGAGCCAGGGTTTCCTGCAGGCGCTGTTCGAGTACCAGAGCATGATCTGCCGGTTGACCGGCATGGAGGTCAGCAACGCCAGCCATTACGACGGCGCAACCGCGCTGGCGGAGGCGGTGCTGCTGGCGCTCAACGTTGCTTCGGGCAAGCGCAGCAAGATCGTCATGTCGCCGGGCGTCCACCCGCAATACCGTGCGGTGGTCAGGACCTACCTGGGCGGCACCGGTGCGGCGACCGTCGTCGGCGACGAGGATGGCCCAGCCGATCTCGACCGCCTCGAGACATTGCTCGACGAGAAGACCGCCGCGCTGGTCATTCAGAATCCCGATTTCTTCGGACAATGCGAAACGATGGATGGCGTGGCCGACGCGGCGCACCGCGCCGGCGCCCTGCTCATCGTGGTGACCGATCCGATCGCGCTCGGCCTGTTCCAGCCTCCGGGCGAGCAAGGCGCCGACGTGGTTGTGGCCGAAGGGCAGCCGCTGGGAATCCCTCCGTCCTTCGGCGGTCCGCATCTCGGGATCTTCACCGCGCGAATGGCGCATGTGCGCCGGCTCTCCGGACATCTCGTCGGCGAGACCGTCGATGCCGACGGCCGGCGCGGCTACGTGCTCACGCTTGCGACCCGCGAGCAGCACATCCGCCGCGCCAAGGCGACCAGCAACATCTGCACCAATTCGGCCGTGTGCGCGCTCGCCGCCGCTACCTATCTGGCCACCATGGGAAAGCAGGGTCTGCGGCGGGTCGCGGAGCTGTGCTTTCACAAGAGTCACTATGCTGCGGCCGAAATCGGCAAGCTCTCCGGGTTCATCGTGAACCCACAGGCACCGGCACGTCCGTTCTTCAAGGAATTCGTGGTGCGGCTGCCGGGACCGGTCGCGGAGTTCAACGAGCACCTACGGACGCATCACGGCATCGTCGGGGGTTACGACCTCGGCCGCGACGACCCCCGGCTGAAGAACCACATGCTCGTCGCAGTGACGGAGATCAACACGCGCGCCGGGATCGACCGGCTGGTAACGGGGCTCGAAGAGGCCGCGAAATGATCCGCGTTCAGATCCCGACCCTCTACGAGGCGAGCGTATCCGATCGGCACGGGATCGACCTGCCCGCGGCGGACGTTCCCCCGACGCCCTTGCCGACGCAGGGGGTACGCGCGGATTGCGGCTTGCCCGAGCTGTCGCAGCTCGACGTCGTGCGCCACTACCTCGCGCTGTCGCAGCGCAACTTCGGCGTGGATTCCGGCTTCTACCCGCTCGGCTCCTGCACGATGAAATTCAACCCGAAGGTCAACGAGCAAGTCGCAAGGCTCTCCGGCTTCGCGGATGCCCACCCGCTGCAGGAGCCCGATACGGCGCAGGGCAATCTCGCGCTGATGTTCGAGTTGCAGCAGTGGCTGGCCGAGATCGGAGGTTTTGCCGGCGTGTCGCTCCAGCCCGCGGCGGGGGCGCACGGCGAATTCACCGGCCTGCTGATGATCCGCGCCTACCATCGCGAACGCGGCGACACCAGGCGCACGCGAATCCTCATCCCCAACTCCGCCCACGGCACCAACCCGGCCTCGACCACCATGGCGGGTTTCTCCGCAGTCGAACTGCCTTCCGATGCACGCGGCAATGTCGACCTCGAGGCGGTTCGGATCGCCTGTGACGACACCGTGGCCGGCATCATGATGACCAATCCGAACACGCTCGGCCTGTTCGAGGAGCAGATCGGCGAAGTCGTGCGCCTGGTGCACGCCTGCGGCGGGCTGGTCTATGGCGACGGCGCCAACATGAACGCGCTCGCCGGCATCGTGCGCCCCGGCGATCTCGGCTTCGACGTGATGCACTTCAATCTGCACAAGACCTTCTCCACTCCGCACGGCGGCGGCGGACCGGGATCAGGTCCGGTCGGCGTGTCGGCCAAGCTCGCGGATTACCTGCCGGGACCGGTCATCGGAACGGTGCAGGACAGCGGACCGGTGCGCCATGTTCTGGCGATGCCGGCCAAGTCGATCGGGCGGGTCTCCACTTTCTTCGGAAACTTCGGCATGTTCGTCCGCGCCTATGCCTACATCCGTCAGCATGGCGCCGCGGGACTGCGCGCCAATTCCGAGCACGCCGTGCTCAACGCCAATTACCTGCGGGTGGGCCTGCGCGATACCTTCACCGTTCCGTACGACCGCATCAACATGCACGAATTCGTCTGTCAGGGCGCGATCGAGGCAACCGGGGTCCGCGCCCTCGACGTGAGCAAGCGGCTGCTCGATTACGGCTTTCATCCGCCCACCAACTATTTCCCGTTGATCGTGCCGGAAGCGCTGATGATCGAGCCGACCGAAACCGAGGCCAAGCCCACCCTCGACGCCTTTGTCGCGGCCATGCGGGCGATCGCGAACGAAGCGCGGAGCGATCCCGGACTGGTCAAGAGCGCCCCGCACGAAATGCCGGCGCGACGGCTCGACGAGGTGAAGGCCGCCCGCGAGCTGGTGCTGACCGATCGCAAGCGGGCGGCGGACGACTGACACGAGGCGGGAGCGGCAGATGGCCGGACCGACAGACGTGGCCCCTCTCAGGCGTACGCCGCTGTACGACCTGCATGTGCGGCTCGGCGCGCGCATGGTCGCGTTCGCGGGCTACGACATGCCGGTGCAGTATCCTTCGGGGATCATCAAGGAGCACCTCCACACCCGCGCGGCCGCCGGCCTGTTCGACGTATCGCACATGGGACAGATCGCGTTGCGTTCCCGATCCGGACGCCTCCAGGATGCGGCGCGCGCGCTCGAGGCCCTGGTGCCCGCCGACATCCTCGGACTTGCCGCCGGGCGTCAGTGCTACACCTTGTTCACGAACGCCACCGGCGGGGTCCTGGACGATCTGATGGTCTCGAACCAGGGCGATCACCTGATGCTGGTGGTCAACGCAGCGCGCAAGGCGGCCGACGAGGAGCACCTGCGCCGGCACCTGTCGGACTCCTGCCTGATCGATCCGCTGAGCGACCGCGCGCTGGTCGCGCTGCAGGGACCGCAGGCGGAGGCCGTGCTGGCCGAATTCGCGCCCGAGATTCGCGCGATGGTGTTCATGGATGTCCGCGCCGTGACGATTTTGGGCGCGGCCTGCCTGGTATCGCGATCGGGCTATACCGGCGAGGACGGCTTCGAGGTCAGCGTGCCGGCAGACGCCGCGCAGACGCTCTGCGAAGCGCTGCTGCGAAATCCTGCCGTGGCGCCGGCCGGTCTCGGTGCGCGCGACGGTTTGCGGCTGGAGGCGGGCCTCTGTCTCTACGGAAGCGACCTCGACGAGACGACCACCCCGATCGAGGCTGCCTTGGCGTGGGCCATCCCGCGGGTGCGGCGGGCGGCGGGCGAGCGCGCCGGCGGATTCCCCGGCAGCGATGCGATCCTGCGGCAGATTGCGACCGGCGCACCGCGTCGACGCGTAGGGCTGCGCCCGGTGGGTCCGGCACCGGTGCGCGGCGGCTCTCCGCTCTTCCTCGCTGAGAACGATACGACGGCTGCCGGCGCCGTCTCATCCGGCGGTTTCGGCGCGAGCCTCAACGCGCCGGTCGCCATGGGCTATGTTCCGCGTGCTGCAGCGATGCCGTCGACACGTTTGTCCGCCGCCGTTCGCGGCAGGCGGCTGCCTGTCGTCGTCTCCGAACTTCCTTTCGTTCCGACACGCTACAAACGCCGCCAAACCTAGCCTGGAGATGCAGAGGGATGCTCAAGTTCACCAAGGATCACGAATGGCTCCGCGTCGATGGTGACGTCGGGGTCGTCGGCATCACCCCTTTCGCGCAGGAGCAGCTCGGCGACCTCGTTTTCGTCGAGCTTCCGAGCGTGGGCGCGACGATTCGACAAGGGCGCGGTCGCGGCAACGGTGGAATCGGTAAAGGCCGCATCGGACGTCTAC
The DNA here is from genome assembly GCA_963840535.1 of uncultured Alphaproteobacteria bacterium. Taxonomy (GTDB): domain Bacteria; phylum Pseudomonadota; class Alphaproteobacteria; order Rhizobiales; family Xanthobacteraceae; genus VAZQ01. The sequence goes on along the minus strand of CAWIZJ010000042.1, from coordinate 47,069 downwards.
GCACCGGTCGGCGGGGAAGTCATCGCGGTGAACGACAGGCTCGCCGCGGAGCCCGGCCTCGTGAATGCGGAACCGACCGGCAACGGCTGGCTGTTCAAGATCAGGATCGCCGCTCCCGCCGAGATCGGAGCCCTGCTCGACGAAGCGGCCTACGAGCAACTGACGGCGTCGGAAGGAGGTCATTGACCTGCCAGGTGCGCCGCGCGACGGCAAGGCCGGGAAGGAAGCATTTCGATGATTTCGTCTTTCAAGAGTTTGGTCGCGCTGGCGGGCAGCCTTCTTCTGGCAGGCAGCTCTTCTCATGCCAACGCCGCCATCGTCGAGGAGACCATCGATCTGCCGGTCGAGATTGCGGGCATCGATCGCCGAACCGTCAAGCATTCGATCAAGGTCACCATCTTCCGCGACGACTCCAGGGCGCAAGCTCCGTTTCTGATTCTCAACCACGGTCGCTCGGCCCAGCGGGAAAGAAACGCCAACCTGCGGGTCACACCCCATTGCCGACAACGCGCGATACTTCGTCTCGAGAGGGTTTGCCGTCTTCGTTCCGCTCCGGGTCGGGTACGGCGCCACCGGCGGACCGGATGTAGAGCACTCGGGCGGCTGCGAGTTGAAGAACTATCCGCCGGCATACGAGGCGGCGGCCGCCCAAACGATCAGGCTGATCGAGCACGCGAAAACATTGCCCTACGTCGATCCCGGCCAGGGGAGTGGTGGTCGGACAGTCCTTCGGTGGGACAACCGCGATCGCGGTGGCGGCGAAGAACATCCCGGGCGTGACGGCCGCCGTCAACTTCGCCGGCGGCGGAGGAGGAGCGCCGGACACGCGGCCCGAGCGTCCCTGCCGCGAGGATCTGCTGGCCGGATTGTTCGCCTCCTACGGGGCGACCGCCAGGATCCCGACGTTGTGGCTGTACAGCGAGAACGACAGGTACTGGGGCAAGCAAGCCCCGCGCGCCTGGTTCGAGGGATTCGTCGCCCGGGGCGGCAGCGGACGCTTCGTCCAGCTTCCGCCGTACAAGACCGATGGCCACCCGAGCTTCACCGGCAACCCCGCCGCATGGCGACCGGTGCTCGAGCAGTGGCTGCGCGCATGCTGCGGTTTCGATGCGAGCGCAGCAGTTCTTGAATCCGCGGAAACCACGCTCGCCGACCGGCCGGAAGCGTTCACGCAGGTGCTGACGGCCTGGGCGGCAAAGCACAGGATTGCGAAGGCGGTCATCGTGGTGCGGCGCAATGGTCGGGTCGTTCATCGCGGAGCAGTCGGCGGAGCCGATCCGGACGGGGCCTATCATCTTGCAAGCCTGTCCAAGGCCGTCACCGGCGCCTGCATTGCGACCCTCGTGCGCGACGGTCGGCTGTCGCTCGAGACGCCGCTGGCGAATGCACTTGCGAAGTTCTTTCGGGCGAACGGCAGGCCTGCAGACCCGCGGACCGAGCAGGCGACCATTGCGCAGCTGCTCACGCATCGCGGCGGGTTCGGAAGCGCGGACGACGGGGGAGACCCGGCGACGGGACGCAACCTCAGGTCCTACCTGGCCGACCATTCGACGCGGGTGCCCCCGAAACCGCCATATCTGACAAGGGTGTTCGGCGCCAAGCTCGTCCACGACCCCGGCAAGGAATTCGCGTACTCGAATGCCGGGCTATCTCGTTCTCGGTGCGGTGATCGAGGAAGCGACGGGCCGATCCTACGAGGACTATTGCCGCGACGCCGTGCTGAAACCTGCGGGTGCCGCCGGCGCGCTCGAACCTGCATGGCGCGTCATGTCGTCGTACGGCGGCTGGCGCATGAACGGCGCCGACTATCTGGCGTTCCTCGAGCAGCTCGATCCGGCGGGCACGCAACTCGGCGTGAAAGCGCGGGACTGGATGCTGGACATGACCGGCAAGACCTACGGGAAGACCAGCTACCCGGTCTGGTATGGTCTCGGCGTCCGTCTTCGCGATACCGGCAGCGGAACCGAGATCTGGCACACGGGATCGTGGCAGCGCAAGATGCCGCCCGATTCCGAGGGGCCACGCACGGCGGACACCAGTACATTCGCCATCCGCATCGCGGATGGCACGTCCTGGTTCGTCCACGCCACGCCGCTGGTCGGCGGCGCTCGAACGGAGCTCGATCGCGAGCTGTTGCGTGCCTATCGGGCGGTGCGAACCTGGAATTGAGCGTAACGACCGCCGCGGTGAGAGCTACCCCACCTTGGCCCTAACTTGATTGGGCCAGCCGCAACGGATAACGCAGAAAACCGCGGAAGCGGGCACGGCCCCCGCGCACGAACTCGCCCGCGCGCTCGATGGTCGCAAAGCGCCGCACCAGCGCGCCAATCGCAACTTGCGCCTCCATGCGGGCGAGCGACATCCCTGCGCAAACGTGGATCCCGGTAGCCGAACGCGAGGTGCCGGTTGGGATCGCGGCGAATGTCGAGGCGGTCCGGCTCGGGAAACTGCGCGCCATCGCGGTTGGCGGCGCCGATCCCGATGTGGACGTAGGTGCCTTGCGGCATCGCGACGCCGGCGAGCACGGTGTCCCTGGCGGCACGCCGGTTGCCGAGCTGGTTCGAGCTTTCCATGCGCAGAAATTCCTCCACCGCGCGTCCCGATCAGCTCGGGATGCGCGCGCAGATCGTCCATGGCGTCGGGATTGCGGATCAGCAGATCGACGCCATTGCCGATGAGATTGGTGGTGGTCTCGTGCCCGGCGTTGAGAACGAATATGCAATTGTGCAGGAGCTCGAGCTCGCTCAGGCCGTCCTGCGGTCGGCCGTAAGCCCCCTCCCTTTCCCTCCCCCGCTCGCGGGGGAGGGAAAGGGTGGGGGTGCTGGCGACGATCAGCTTGGACAGGATCTCGCCCTCGTCCAGGCCCGTCTCGCGCCTGCGGCGGGCCACGAGATCGCGCAGATAGCCCTTGAACTCGTCCACCGCCCGGGTGCCGTGCTCGAACTGCTCGGCGGTCAGCACCGGCTCGAGCGCACCCAGGATCGCGAGCGACCAGTCCCGCAGCGGTGCCGCGCTCGCCCGCAGGCACGCCCAGCATGTCACCGACGAGCTGGAGCGGAATCGCGGCGGCAAAGTCGGCGATCAGATCCATGCCTCCCGCCGCGGCGGCGCGATCGAGCAGCCGGTCCACCAGAGCCTCGATGCGCGGCCGCAACGCCTCGAGCGCACGCGGCGTGAAGGCGGGAGCCAGCAGCTTGCGCACCCGGGTATGGTAGGGCGGATCGTTGAACACGAGGCTCGTCGTGTGGTGCTCGTAGAGCGAGCTCTCGCCGAAGTTGGGCCGGAAATCGACCTTCTTGTCCGAGCTCCAGGTCCCGGCATCGCGATAGACCGCCGCGCAGTCGTCGTAGCGGGCTGAGAAAATACGATCCGTCCGGCATCCGATGAACCGGATCATGCTCGCGCAGCGCCCGGTAGAGCGGAAACGGATCGGCGAGAAACGCCGCATCGAGCCGCTTCAGGTCGAAGCCGAGCGCGGCCTGCCGAAGAGCCTGCGCCTCCGCCTGTCTGCCCGTGCTCACCGCATGAAGCTCGGAAGCCAGGTCGCCAGGCCGGGAACGGCGACGATCAGCGCCAGCATTGCAACGAGGGCCACGGTGAAAGGCGTTACGCCGCGGAACACGTCGGCGATGGAGAGGTGTCGAATCGAATTCTTCACCACGAAGATGTTCATTCCGACCGGCGGGCTGATCATGCCGATCTGCACCACGATCACCACCAGAATGCCGAACCAGATCGCGTCGTAGCCCAGCCCGGTGATCACGGGAAAGAACAGCGGTACGGTCAGGAGGATCATGGAGAGCTCCTCCATGGCCGTTCCGAGCACGACATAGATCAGGCAGATGGCGGCGATCACCAAGGTCGGGTGGACGTTGAACTGGGTGACGAAGCTCCTCAGGTCGGCCGGCATCGTCGTGTAGTTCACGAAGTTGGCGAACAGCAGCGCGCCGATCAGGATCATGAACAGCATCGACGTGGTGCGCGCGCTTTCGATCAGCACGTCGATCAGCATCCGCCAGGTCAGCACGCGACGCGCCAAGGCGAACAGGAACGCGCCGCCGGCGCCGATGCCGGCACCCTCGGTGGCGGTGAATGCACCGACATAGATGCCGCCGATGACGAGCAGGAACAGCGCTACCACCGCCCAGACGTTCTTGATCGCCGTCGAGGCGCTCCCGCCAGGAATGCGGCTCCGCCGGCGGGCCGGCATCGGGATCGCGCCAGGTGATCCACATCACCGCGAGGCACAGCAAGACGGTGGCTACGACCCCGGGGATGACGCCGGCGACGAACAGCTTGCCGATGCTGGTCTCGGTCATGATGCCGTAGATCACCATGACGACCGACGGCGGAATGAGAATGCCGAGCGTGCCGCCGGCGGCAATCGAACCGGCGGCGAGCGTGTCCTTGTAGCGATACTTGCGCATCGACGGATAGGCCACCTTGGTGAAGGTCGCCGCGGTGGCGATCGAGGAGCCACAGATGGCACCGAAGCCGGCGCACGCGACCACCGTCGACATGGCGAGCCCGCCGCGCCGATGCCCGAGGAAGCAGTAGGCCGCCTGATAGAGCTCCTCCGACATGCGCGCGTGGGCGACGAAATTGCCCATCAGGATGAACAGCGGGATGACGGACAGCGTGTAGGCGAGCCCGGTCTCGTAGGTCACCTGCGCGATCATCGCCGAGGCGACGTTGAAGTTGAGCTTGTAGGCGACGCCGAAGAACCCGACGATGCCCATGGCGAACGCCATCGGGACGCGCAGAAAGGCGAGCACCAGGAAGGCAGCGAACCCGATCAGCGCGTCGAGCATGATCTAGGCCTGCGCGATGGCATGGCGAGTGGGGCGCCGGAACAGGAGCACCAGCATTGCCAGCGCCGTGAGCGCCATCAGAATGCTCATCCCGTAGGTCAGATAGGCCAGCTTGAACTTCAGTTGCGCCGTGGTCTCGCCGGCGCGGTCCATCCCGATGGCGCGCAGCCACAGCCGCCATGCAAGGTAGGACGTTGCGGCAAAGCCGATCAGGCAGGCGACGACGTGCTGGATGCGGAAACAGCCAGTCCGGAACGACCGGGTCGAGCAGATCGACGGTGATGTGATCGTTTCGCAGCGTCACCAGCGGCAGACCGGCGAAGATGAGCGACGCCAGCAGCATCTCCGTCATCTCGAAGGCGCCGGAGATCGGCATGCCGAGAAAGTAGCGACCGACAACGTCCGCGCAGGTCAGGGCCATCAGACCGAACAGCACCAGCGCGGCGAAGTACCCGAGCGCCGGCGCGACGATGCGGTCGAAGAGCCCGAGCGGCTGCTCCCCGCCATCGATCATGGAACCCCTCCGACCCGTCGACCGCACACCGCCGCGGCACGCCCGGAGGTCTCGGGCGGTGCCGCGACGGCCGTGTCGGGAGCCCTACTTCTTGGCAGCCGCGGCAATGTCGCTGCGCAATGCGGCGAGCGCTGCGGCGCCGTCGACACCCTTGGCCTTGACCTTGTCGAACCAGGCCTGTTCGAGCCCAGCGGTCTTGGACTTGATCTCGGCGACGAATTGGTCGTTCGCGATCACGACCGGAATGTTGGCATCGCGTACCGCCTTCTCGCCCTTGGCATCGGTCGCATCCCAGGCCTGTCCGGCGCGCCGTGCCAGTGCCTCGCCGGACAGCTTGTTGATGGCGGCGCGGTCGGCTTCCGAGATCTGGCTCCATTTCGCCGGGTTCATGACCAGGGCGAAGCTGACATTGTAGAGCCCACCCGGCACATAGGTGACGTGCTTGATGAGCGGAATCAGCTTGAACGAGATCGGCAACTCCTTGGGAAAGAACAGCCCGTCGGCAACGCCCTGGCTCAACAACTCGTAGCTTTCGGGAGCCGGCTTGAGCATCGGCACCGTGCCGAGCGCCTTGGCGACCTCGTTCACCAGGCCGCCACCAACGCGGATCTTGAGGCCCTCGAGGTCCTTGAGCGAGGTCACCGGACGCTTGGTGTTGTAGATCTGACCGGGACCATGGGTGAACACCGCGAGCACGTGCACACCCTTGTGCTCGTCCTGCTTGGCCAGGACCTTGTCGTAGAGGCGCTGATAGGCGACCGAGACCGCCTCCGAGGTGTCGCCCATGAACGGGAATTCGGCAACGTCGGTGAGCGCGAAGCGGCCGGGGGTGTAACCGTGCACGATGAACGACAGGTCGGCGAGGCCGTCCTTGACCGCATCGAGCGTCTGCGGCGGCGCCACCACTGCCTTGGGCAGCAGGTTGCACTTCACTCGCCCCTGTGTCGCCTGCTCCATGTCCTTGCAGAGCGGCATGGTCACGTCCGCCACCAGCAGATGGGAAGGCGGGACCCAGGCGTTCACGTTGAGGACGGTCTGCGAATGTCCGGGTGTGCCGGGCAGCATCAAAGCGCAGGTGAGCATCCCCAGGGCGAGCGTGGTCGATTTCATGCCTTTCCTCCGATTGTTCGGTCGTCGCCATCGGTGCGGTTTTTCTCTCACCCGCGAAATCGGATCGAGACGACTGGCTTCCCGTGTATCACGCCCTCGTAGCCCGGGCTACCTCCGCAGTCGTCGCGTGCGGCGAAGGGACCGTGTGGCGAAGGGACCGTGTGGCGAAGGGCTTGGCTTTTCCGGAGGTCCGCCGGACAATGCGCCGGTTCGAGTGGACGCATGTCGGCGGAAAGTATCAGTTCGCATCCGGTCGTATTCCTGCACGGCGTCGGCGGGTCGGCGCGGGCCTGGACGCCGCAGTTGGCGAGCTTCTCCGCCGCCGGCCTTGGCACGGTTGCCCTTGATTTGCCGGGATCCGGACACCTGCCGAATCTGGAGGCGCCGGCACGCTTCGACGCCGCCGTTCTCGACTTTCTCCGCGGTGTTTCGTCGCCCTCCCGTTCCTCCGCTGCCAACGGGGTGGTGGGGACACGACCCGACCGGGGGCACGCGTGAACATCCTCGACCGACACGACCTCGACGCGGCGATCTTCGATCGCGCGGCCTTCCGCCTGGCGGATGACGAAGCGGACCTGATCGAGCGTGCTCGCCGGTTCGGAGCGCGTGTACTGGCGCCGCGCGCCGCTCGGTACGATCGCGACGCGACCTTTCCGATCGAGAATTTTCGCGACATGCACGAGGCAGGGCTGCTCGCCATCTGCGTGCCGCGGGCAGAGGGCGGTGCGGGAGCGAGCTTCAGGACCTATTGCCTGGCGGCTGCCGAGCTCGGCCGCTATTGCGGCGCGACCGCTTTGTCCTGGAACATGCACGTATGCTCGACGCTGTGGACCGGCGCGCTGGCCGACGATCTCGAGCTCACGGGCGAGGAGCGCGCGGAGCACAATCGGCGCCGCCGCCTGCACTACCGGCGGATCGTCGACGACGGCATGATCTACTCGCAGCCGTTCTCGGAAGGCGGGGCGGCCGCTGCCGGCGTGGTCGCGTTCGGCACCGAGGCGAGACCGGTCGATGGCGGCTTTCTCGTCACCGGCAAGAAGATCTTCGCGTCGCTCTCGGGTGCCGCCGACTATTACGGCGTGCTCTGTACCGAGCGCGGCGAAGGCGAGCCGGCGTCGCGCCGCAACACGCTCTACCTGGCCGTCCCCGCAACTGCGCAAGGCGTGTCCGTGGTCGGCGATTGGGACCCGCTGGGCATGCGCGGCACGGTCTCGCGGACGCTCCTGCTCGAGGACGCATTCGTGGCCGAGGACGAGATGCTGATGCCGCGCGGCGTCTACTACCGGGCGGCGACATCGTGGCCGCACATGTTCCTCACCCTGTCGCCGACCTACATGGGGCTCGCGCAGGCCGCCTACGATTTCACCGTCTCCTACCTGCGCGGCGAGCTTCCAGGCATCCCGCCGGTCAAGCGCCGCATGTATCCGACCAAGCAGATCGCCGTCGCCGAGATGCGCATCGCGCTCGAGCAGACCAAGGCGCTATGGTTCCAGGCCGTCAGCGAGGCGACCGCCAACCCCGGCAAGGAGCAGGTGCTGCGCGCCTACGCCGCCCAGTTCACGGTGATGGAGAACTCCAATGCACTCGCCGCCAAGGCGATCCGTACCTGCGGTGGCCAGGCGATGCTCAAGAGTCTGGCGCTCGAGCGCATCTATCGCGACAGCCGCTGCGGTTCGCTGATGCTGCCATGGACGGCGGAAATCTGTCTCGATCGGCTCGGGCGTGACACGCTCTACGAGCCGGGCGAGACCGACGCATGACCCTGGCCGACCTGATCGACCGCAATGCCGCCTTTGCGCCGACAAGGCCGGCGATCCGGTTCGGGGGATGCGTGCTCGGCTATTGCGACCTTGCGCGCCGCATCGCGCAGGCGGCGCGCGCCCTGAAATCGCAACTCGGCATCGGCCGCGGCGATCGCATCGCCATACTCGCGACCAATCATCCCGACTACCTCGTGCTGCTCTATGCCTGCGCGCGCCTGGGCGCAATGCTCGTTCCACTCAATTGGCGGCTCGCCGTTCCCGAGTTGAGCTACATCCTGTCCGACGCGTCCGTAAAGGCTCTGGTCATCGAGCAAAGCCTGGCTGCGGTGATTGCACCGCTGCGCAATGGATTTGCGGACCTGCGCATCGTCGGGCTCGACTTCGCGCCCGAGGGCGAGGCGTCACTCGCCGATCTCCTGGAAGGCGCGAGCGGCGATGGGCGCGACGCGCGTGTCGATACCTCGTTTCCACTGCTCATCGTCTATACCTCGGGCACCACCGGGCGTCCGAAGGGCGCGGTGTTGCGGCAGGACGCGGTGCTGTGGAACGCGGTCATGAGCCAGCACATGCATGACATGACCGCCGACGATCACGTGCTGACGGTTCTGCCCATGTTTCATGTCGGCGGGCTCAACATCCAGACCACGCCGGCGCTGCAACTGGGCGCCACCGTGACGCTGCTTTCGCGCTTTGCGCCGGAGCCGACGCTCGCGGCGATCGAGAGCGACCGACCGACCTTGACGGTCCTGGTCCCGGCGGTGATCGAGGCTCTGATCGCCCACCCACGCTGGCACACGGCCCGTCTCGACGGCTTGCGCGCCGTCACCACCGGCTCGACCCAGGTGCCGCAGCGGCTGGTCGATGCTTTCACCAACCGCGGCGTGCCGGTGCTGCAAGTCTACGGCTCGACCGAGACCGGTCCGATCGCGATCTACACCCGATTGTCGGGCGACTGGCGCCGGCCGGGATCGACCGGCCTGCCGGGGCTGATGTGCGAGGCGCGTGTCGTCGACTCCAGCGGACGCGAGACCGCAGCCGGGGAACCCGGCGAGGTGTTGGTGCGCGGCCCCAACGTGTTCTCGGAATACTGGGCCAACGCGAAGGGCACCGCCGAGGTGTTGCGGGAGGGCTGGTTTCATACCGGCGACATCGGCACCCGCGATGCCGACGGCCATTTCTTCATCCACGATCGCAAGCAGAATCTGATCATCTCGGGCGGCGAGAACATCTATCCGGCCGAGGTGGAGCGCGTCCTGCTCGAGCATCCGGCGGTCGCCGAAGCCGCCGTCGTCGGCTGCGCGGATCCGAGATGGCAGGAGGTGCCGGTCGCCTGCATCGTGCGGCGCGCGGACGCAACCGCGAGCCCAGGGGATATCGAAAGCTTCTGCCTCGGGCAGCTCGCCCGCTACAAGGTGCCGCGCAAGTTCGTCTTCCTCGACAGCCTGCCGCGCAACGCGCTCGGCAAGGTTCAGCACTTCCGGCTCAGGCGACGGATCGCCGACGGGCAATCTCGTTTCGACCCGCGCTGAGGATAATCGCGGCGTCAATGCGGTCGAGCGTGAGCGCAACCTGTCAGCGCTGCGGTCACCGTCGGCGCGATGTGCCCGGCGAAATGATCCGAGGGGATCGATCCCGGCAGGCAACGTCCCAGCCGGCGATCGCAGGGTTGGAGGAGTTGCAACCGCACCTGTGCACGCTTTCGGGGCGGATGCCGACCTTGGTCGACCAGACCCGTCCATGGCGACGGATGTCCGGGTGGAGCATCGGATTGCGTCCGCTGGCGCGGGATGCGAAATCGCGCCTCGCTAGGCCCGCGGGCGCAGGCGCTGGATCTGCAGCTGGGCCAGGAACGGCACCAACGGGTGTGCGCCCATCCGCACCATCGATTGCAGGTCGAGCTTGATCAGCGCCTCGCGTTGATCCGGCGGCAGCCGAAACCGGTCGGCAAAAGCCGGCGCGTCCGCCAAATACTGCGCACGCAATTCGGCGTCGTGGGCCAGGCCATGCAGCGCCGAGGTGAGCTCCACCAGCTCCGGCTTGATAGCGGGATAGTGCGCGGCCTGCCGGAGCTCGCGCTGGCCGCCGGTCCAGGCGAGCGAGGCGTAGTTGTGGTGCCAGCTCGGGTCCATCGAGACCACATCGGGCTTGCGCTCGCCCAGCGCGCCGGCGGCGCACGCCCAGCAGCGCAGCTCGATGTTGCCGGTGTCGTCGAGCTCGGTCTCGTCGTAGCCGATCAGCGATTTCAGGTTACCGGACCTGAGCTTTTCGAGCGCACGGGTGTCCCAGGCGAGCTCGGGATTCGAATAACGGTCGGTGCCGGGAAAATGCGACATGCCGCCGCTCGCCAGCACCACCGTCCTGAGCCCGAGCGCGGTGACGGTGCGCGCGACCGCCTGCCCGAAGGAATAGCAACGCTCCATAGTAGGCTGCGGCGGCAGATAGGCATTGACGAAGATCGGCAGCACCGGGTCGGTATGCCCGATATGGGTCAACGGAATCCCGATCGCATAGTCGATCCTGGCCGTCGAGGTGAAGGCGGGGTCGAAATTCTGCCGATAGAGCTGGCGTACGATCTCGAAGCCGATCTCGCTCGGAATCTTCCAGTGAAACCTCCGCCCGGCGAACTCCCCGACGCCTCGCCGCCGACATGGACCGTGAACGGCGGCGCCGCGTTGTGGAAGAACTGCTCGGCATGATCGTTGGAGAAGATGATCCAGAGGTCCGGCTGCAAGGCGCGCAGCTTGCTGCCGATCCCGGCGGCCACCTCGCGCACGTGCTCGACGTTCTTCCTGTCCTCGGTCTCCGGCATGGTGAAGAACTGCGGGGCATGGGGCAGCATGGCCCCACCGATCACCGTCGACATCATCATGGCGGTTCTCCTCGGCCGCCCGCGGCGGGCCTATTGGCGCAAAAGTATCGCGCAATTTGCCGGCCGCCAAGGCAGCCCCGATTGCGCGCAGCGGCTTCACAGTCAAAGAGCAAGAAAGTACGTTTCGGAAATCTTCAGCAGCGGCGGCGCCCCTGCGATCCATCCTGCAACGATGAGGAATCCCATGGTCGAGGTGCCCATAACCATTGCATGCGGGAACTACGACCGCACCCGCGCGATCATGGACGGACGAGTCAAGATCGAGGGCTGTGCCGTCACCTATCTGCCGCTCTATCCCGAAGAAATCTTCTTTCGCGTCTTCCGCTACCAGGAGTTCGACGTCTCGGAGCTCTCGTTCTCGAGCTACATCCGCACCGTGGCGGCGGGAACATCGGCCTATGTCGGCATTCCCGCCTTCGTGTCGCGGCTGTTCCGGCATTCCGGCATCTACGTGCGCGCCGATGCCGGCATCGAGGCGCCGGCCGACCTGCGCGGCAAGCGCGTCGGGGTGCCGGAATATCAGATCACCGCCGTGGTCTGGATGCGCGGCATGATGCAGCATGAATACGACGTCAAGCCGACCGAGATCCGTTGGCGCAGCGGCGGCCAGGAGGAACCTGGCCGTGACGAGCGCACGCCGCTCGAGCCGATCCCGGGCCTCGATCTCGCACCGATCGGCAAGCACGAGACGCTGGTCGGCATGCTGCGGGACGGCGAGCTCGATGCCCTGTTCACGGCGCGCGCCCCCTCCTCGTTCCTGCGCGGCGAGCCACACATCAGGCGGCTGTTTCCCGATACCCGCACAGCCGAGCAGGCCTATTACAAGAAAACCGGCTTGTTCCCGCTGATGCATCTCGTCGGCATCCGCAAGCAGCTGGTGGAGAAGTATCCGTGGCTGCCGACCAGCGTCTACAAGGCTTTCTGCGAGGCCAAGGCGCTCGCCATGACCGACCTGCTCGACGTCAACGCGCTGATGGTGACGCTGCCTTGGCTCATCCCCGAGACCGAAGCGACCATGACGATCATGGGCAAGGATTTCTGGGCCTACGGCATCCACGAGAACAGGCGCGAGATCACGGCGCTCACCCAGTACGCGCACGAGCAGGGCCTGGTCGATCGCCGGATCGCGGTCGAGGAGCTGTTCCATCCCTCGATGTTCGAGATCTCGAAGGTGTGACGGGCGACCACGCAGCAGACGCTTTGATCTACGCATGCAGGCTTGACGAGGGGTACGCCATGCCTGAAAGGTCAACACCAAGCTTGCCAATCGCGATCGAGCCGGCGTGCGAAGCGGCGGCATTCGGCATGGAGCGGACATGGTCGCGCACGGAGACGGGGTCGTCGTAGTCGGTGCCGGGCCGGTGGGCGCGGTCATGACACTCGCGCTGGTGCGCAGCGGCATATCGGTCACGCTGCTGGAGCAGCTGCCGGACGCCGCAGAGGATCAGCGCGCCGCGACCATCCATCCGCCGACGGTGGAAATGCTGGTCGGACTGGGGCTGGCGCAAGAGGCATTCGCGGAGGAGGCGAGCGGCGGCATGTCGGCGCCGTTGTTCCATTTCCGCGACCGCGCCAGCGGGGAGCTTTTCGCCGAGTTCGATATCGGCCTGCTCGAGGGCGAAGTGCCCTATCCGTACGTGCTGCAGTGGGAGCAGTACAAGCTGGTGCACGCGGCGATCCCCCATATCGAGGCCAGCGGCATCGCCGAGGTGCGCTTCTCGACCGAGGTGACCGGGCTCGAGCAGGGCGCCGACGATGTCGAGGTTACCATCGTCAACGAGGCCGGCGAGACCGAGAAGCTCACCTGCAAGTACGTGATCGGCACCGACGGCGCGAGCAGCACCGTCCGCCGGCTCGCTCGGATCGAGTTCGAGGGGTTCACCTATCCCGAGCGCTTCATCAAGATCGGCACCAGCTTCGACCTGCTGGAGGCCAACAAGGGTTTCTGCACCCGCAACTACTTCTCGGATCCCGACGAGTGGCTCAATCTGTTCAAGGTGAAGGGCTATGGCCCACCCGGAATCTGGCGCGGTGTTTTTCCGGTTCCGGCCGGCGAGTCGGATGCAGCCGCGATGAGCCCCGAAGGCGTCCAGCGCCGTCTGCAGGGCATTCATCCCAAGAGCGGCGACTACGACATCCCCTACCATGCGCTCTACGCCGTGCATCAGCGCGTGGCTGCGACCTTCAACAAGGGACGCGTGCTGCTGGCCGGCGACAGCGCCCACGTCAACAACCCGATCGGCGGCATGGGCATGAACGGCGGCATCCACGATGCCATCAATCTGGCGGGCAAGCTCGCCGATATCCGGTTCGGGCGCGCCGGGCCCGAGGTCCTCGACCGCTATACCCGCCAGCGCCGCAAGGCGCAGACCGATTTCGTGCAGGCGCAGACCATCCAGAACAAGAAGTCGCTCGAGGAGAGGGACCCGGTGATCCGGCGCAAGCATTTGGACGAGCTGCGGCGCATCTCGGAGGACGTGGAGCTGCACAAGCAGTTCCTCTATCGCTCCTCGCTGTTCGACAGCCTCAGATCGGCCAATGCCGTGCAGTGAGGCCGGCTGCTTCGACGAGCGTCGGGGGTCCATGCGCGCGCCCTGTCGCTCGGCGATACACACTATGAGCCCTCGCTCTCCGCCTGCCGGAGAAACACGTCCGCGATCCGGTTCCACTCCCGCCAGTGGCGCCGGTAGGAGTAATGCCCGCCCTCCTCGAGGATGACGAGGCGCGAGCCGACGATCGCCTTGTGCAGGTCCTCGGATTGGTAGAACGGCACGGTTGCGTCGTCACGGGTGCCGACGACCAGCGCAGGATTGCGAATCCGGTTGAGCTCGCCCGAGCGATCGTGCGCGAGCGTCATGTCCAGGCGACCCGCCAACACATCGATCGGCGCCACGGTCGCGAGCGCGCGGCGCTCGAGCTCCATCACCTTGTCGAGGTCGTAGCGGAACTGCATCGATCCGTTGGTGAACAGCGAGGATACCTTGACGTATTCCTCCGGACCATACGCGAGCGCGATGCGCTTGCGCGTCGTCTGCACGCGCGTGATGTACTCGTCCGCATTCACCCAGGTATTAGAGAGAAGATGCAGCAGCGCAGCCGCTCCGGATGATCGATCGCGAGGTTCTGCAGCACGCATCCGCCGGTCGAGGTGCCGGCGACGTGCGCCTTCTCGATGCCGAGAGTGTCGAGAAGCGCGACCACATCCCGCGCGATCAGCTCGGTCGCATAGGCGTCCTGCGGCTTGTCGCTGTCGCCGGCGCCGCGATGATCGAAGGAAATACAATGGTAGCGTTTGGAGAATTCTGCGAGCTGGAACTCCCAGGCGTCGAGCAGGCCGACCAAGCCAGGAATGAACAGGAAGGCCGGACCGCTCCCGCGTTGCTCGACATTGAGCGTGAGCTCCCCGATGTCGATGCGGGGCATTGCGTGCCTGCCTATTCCCCGCCAGACATCGCTTCCGCCACGTCGACGACACGGCCGATCCGGGCGCTCTGCACGCCGGCCTTGATGACAGCGAGGTTGCGCGTCGCCCAGAAGCCATCAGTCTCCGGCGTTCCGCCGCTGCGGATGCAGCCGGCGAACTCCTCGAGCTCCTCCCGGATCGTGTCGTTGCCTGCGAGGACGACCGGCTGTGCCTTTGCATCGCCGCGCCTGAGATGACGCAACCCGGAGAACAGATCGTAGTACGCGCTCGCGTCCTTGCCGTAGACGTTCAGCATGTAGTACTCGGACGCCGAGGCATAAGAGGCGGTGAGGGTCGAGATCGCGCCGTTTTCGTGCTCAAGCAAGAGAGCAGCGACGTCGGGATTGTCGCCGGGCAGCACAAGTTGCGCGAGCCTCCCCGAGACGCGCGCCACGGGGCCGAGCAGCATTTCCAGCACGTCGACGTAGTGGATGCCGATCTGCAGCATGACGCCGCCCGGCATGCCGGCGGCCTGATAGCGCCAGGAGGAGAGATCGATCTTGCCGAGTTGATCGCGGCTGATGTTGCCTTCCGCCTGCAGCAGTCGGCCGAAGCGGCCGGCGTCGATCTCGCTTTTGATCCAGCGGAAATGGCTCTCCCGCCGGCGTTGATAACCCAGCGCAAGGACGATACCGGCCCGCTCGCAGGCGCGGGCGATTGCCGCCCCGTCGGCCACCGTGTTGGCAATCGGCTTGTCGAGAAAGACGTGCTTGCCCGCTTCGGCGGCCATGCGCGTGGTCTCGAGATGCGCGCTATTGGGCGTGGTGTTGATGACCGCCTCGATCGAAGCATCCCGCAACATGTCCTCGTAGCTCGTCGCCGCCCGGCAGCCGTACTTCGCCGCGAATGCGCGGCGCTTGCCTTCCGAGCGGCTGTAGCAGGCGACGACCTCGAGCTCGCGGGAGCGCTTGACGGCATCCGCGAGAACGTCGGACCACCAGCCCATTCCCAGCGCCGCCACCCGCAACGGAGCCATGCTCGTGACCGAGTCGCTCCGGCGATCAATTGGTGCCCGAGGACGCAGCCTTGAGTATCGGAGCCCAGCGCGCGATTTCCGCCTTCACCAGGCGATCGAAGGTGGCCGGGTTCCTTTCCGACTTGGGCGGGATCGAAGCGCCAAGGTCTCCCAGCCGTTTGGTCACGCTGGGATCGTCCAGCGCACGGTCGAGAGCCGCCGCGAGCCTTCCGACAACCTCCTTGGAGACGCCCTTCGGCGCGAAGATGCCGGCCCAGATGCTCATTTCGTACTTGATCCCCGCCTCCTTCGCTGACGGAATATCCGGCAACGCGGCCAAGCGTTGGGAGGCCGATACCGTATAACCCCTGATCTTTCCTCCCTTTATTTGCTCCGCCACGCTTACCGACTGCTCGCAGAGAAAGTCGACGTGCCCGCCCACCACGTCGTTCATTGCCGGCCCGGTGCCGCGATAGGCCACCATCGTCGGCTTGAGGCCGAGCTGCGAGTTGAACAGCAGGCACGCCATGTGCGAGGAGGCGCCGACGCCGCCGTGCGCCTGCTTCACCTTCTCGCCGTTCTGCTTCACATAGGCGATGAACTCGCCGATATTCTTGGCGGGAAAGTCCTTACGCGCGGCGATCACTGCCGGGGAATGCGCAGTGAACCCGATCGGCGCGAAGTCGCGCGAGGGGTCGTATTTCAGGTTGGGCGTGAGCACCGGCGCCGCGACGTGCGATCCCATGCTGCCCGCGAGCAGCGTATAACCGTCCGGCGCGGCCGCTGCCGCGCGTGCGCTTCCGAGCGTGCCGCCCGCCCCGCCGACGTTCTCGATCACCATTTGCTGGCCGAGCGTCCTGCTCATGTGCTCCGTCACAATGCGGGCGACGACATCGCTCGGTCCGCCGGCGGGAAATGGCACCACCACTGTAATGGAACGGGTCGGATAACCCTGGGCGAGCGCCGCGAGCGGCGCCAAGCCGAGGGCCGCGATGCAAAACAGTCCTTTCAACGCAGACGTCATTCTAGGTCTCCTCCGTTACGTTGTCCGTCGACCGTCTGCCGGATCGCTGTCGCTCAAAACGCGAGACCGCGGCCGATGGTGCAGCCCATATCCTGCGCCGCGCCTACTCCGCGGCCACCTTGTGAGCCGCCGAAACACCACGCGCCTTCACCACCACCTTGATCGCATCTTCGACCCGATCCTTGGCGTAGCGGATCGCGGTCGGCAGATCCTCCAGAGGGAAGGTATGGGTATGGATCCTGGTGGCGTCGAAGCGCTTTTGCGTCATGAAGGCTTCGGCACGATGGGTCGCGCTCTTGCCCTCGCCACGGATGCCGTAGACGTAGATGTTGTTGCGCACGATATGGGCGACATCCACCATCGTTTCCTCGTGCGGGAAGGCAGCGAGGCAGACCTTGCCCCCACGGTTGACCATGCGGATCGCCTCGTTCACGGCGTTGGGCGCGCCCGAGCATTCGAGCACGTAGTCGACCCCCTTGCCGCCGTTGAGCCGGCGCACCGCCTGCACTGCATCCTCGTTGCGCACGTTGACGACGTGATCGGCGCCGAGCTCGGTCCCGATCCTGAGCCGGTTGTCGCGGGTGCCCGTGAGGATCACGGGATGAGCGCCCATCGCCTTGGCCACCGCCACGCCGAGGAGCCCGATCGGACCGGGGCCGGTGACGACGACGCTCTCGCCGGCGACCAGACCGCCGAGCTCGGTCAGCCCATACATGGCGGTACCGGCGGTGACCACCAGCGTCGCTTCCTCGTCCGACATGCCGTCGGGGATGGCGACCAACGTGTTGATGTTGTTGACCTGGTATTCGCAGAAGCCACCGTCGGTGGTGAAGCCGTTGGCGCGGTGACCTTTGTCGACGTCGCCGTAGTTCAGTCCGTAGTTGTGGCAGGCCGTGTACATGCCCTCGCGGCAACGCTTGCACTGGCCGCAGCCGGCATGAATCTCCACCGTGATGCGCTGGCCGATCCGGTACTCGTCGACGCCGGGCCCGAGCGCCACCACCGTACCCATGTATTCGTGGCCGGGCGTGAAGTTCTTGTTGAAGGCGTATCCGCCCTGAATGGAGGCCGGCGGGCCCTGATAGATGATCTCGAGATCGGTGGCGCAGATCGCCACCGCGTCGATGCGCACCAGAACCTCGGCCTTCTTCGGCACCGGCACCGGTTTTTCCGTGAGGGTGAGCTGACCGGGATCGCCGAGCACCCAAGCCCTCATGGTGTCGGGAATCGGATAGTCCTCGCTCGTCTTCACTCCGGCGGGTGCGTACATCCGGCCTCCTGTTGTCTCGGCGCATGCTCAAGCACGAGGCTCGACCGTTCGCTGACGCATGACTGGGCAGCGGGCCGATGTCAAATTCAACGGCAGATTAGGGTATATGGACCGGCCATTCGAGGGGTAGAATTGCCGCAAGACCCGCGGCCGCAGCCGCATCGGGATGCGCCCTTCAGCGAGTGGATAGGACTACTACCCCGCGGGTGGGCCAGTCGGGAACACGAGATATCGGAAATGGACGACCATTCGAGCTCGATGATATCGATTCGCGATTGCCGCGTTCGGGTCATGCGCGGCGGCACCGGCAGTCCGATGCTGTATCTGCATGGTGCCGGCGGTGCCGGGATTTGGTTACCGTTCCTGTCGCGGCTGGCAGGCAAGTTCGACGTGATCGTTCCGGAGCATCCCGGCTTCGGCGAATCGGACACGCCGCCCTGGCTCGACAACATCGCCGACCTGGCCAACTTCTATCTGGATTTCCTGGATCAGCTCGATCTCGAGGGCGTTCATCTCGTCGGTCATTCGCTCGGGGGCTGGGTCGCAGCCGAGCTTGCGGTGCGCAACAGCAGCCGCCTCGCCTCGCTCACCCTGGTCGCGGCCGGCGGCATCCACGTCAAGGGCGTCGAGCAGGTCGATACCTTCCTGAGCAGTGACGAGCAGCGCATCCGCGACCTCTTCTACGACCAGAAGCTCGCCGAGGCGATCTTGCCGACGGCGCTGCGGGCGGAGGCCGAGGACACCGCGCTCAAGAACCGAATGACCACCGCCAAGCTGATCTGGCAGCCGCGCAGCCACGACCCCAACCTGCAGAAATGGCTGCATCGGATCGACGTCCCGACCCTGCTGCTCTGGGGCGACCACGACCGGCTGTTTCCGAAGGAATATGCCTTCGCCTATCAGCGGCTGATTCCGGGCTCGCAGGCGATGATCATCCGTGATTGCGGACACGTACCGCAGGTGGAGCAGGAAGATGCCTTCACTGCCGAGCTCGTATCCTTCATCGGGGCCATGAGGATTGCAGCATGAAGATCTTCAACTTCCATCTCATGCCGTACCGGCACGTCGACCTCGACGCGATCGGAAGAAACGGCTCCGCCTGGGTCACGTTCACCAACCGCCACTACGATCCGCAAAAGGGCGCCGGGCTCTATCACGAATATCTCGACCAGATGGAGTACGCGGACGAGCTCGGTTTCGACGGCGTCTGCCTCAACGAGCACCACCAGACCGCCTACGGCATGATGCCGATCCCGGGCGTGCTCGCGGGCGCGCTTGCGCGCAGCGTCAAGCGCGCCAAGCTGGCGGTGCTGGGACGTGCGCTGCCGCTGCTCAACAATCCGCTGATGATCGCAGAGGAATACGCCATCCTCGACAATCTCACACGCGGGCGGCTGATCGCAGGCTTCGTGCGCGGCATCGGAGCGGAGTACCACGCGATGGGCATAAACCCGGCCTACTCGCAGGAGCGCTTCGCGGAGGCGCACGAGTTGATCGTGCGCGCCTGGACCGAGCCCGGCCCGTTCCCCTATGTCGGCAAGCACTATCAGTTCAAGTACGTCAATCCCTGGCCGCGGCCCTATCAGGATCCGCATCCGCCGATCTGGATCCCCTCGCAGGGCTCGGGCTCCACCATCCGCTGGGCCGCGCGCATGCGTTATACCTATTGCCAGACGCTGAGCCCGATCGCGGCAGTGGCGCGCTTCTTCCAGATGTACCGGGAGGAGGCCGAAAAGGCCGGCTACCAGGCTTCGCCGGATCAGCTCGCGTGGTCGAACACCATCTACATCGCAGAGACCGACGAGAAGGCGGTGCGCGAGGCGCGACCTCATCTCGAGGCGCTGATGAACTATTTCCTGAAGATGCCGACCGAGATGCTGTTGCCGCCCGGCTATACCGATACCGCATCACTGAAACGGGTGCGCGCAGCCAAGGTGGTGGGCAAGCCGCAAACGATCGAGGACGTCATCAATGCCGGCATCGTGATGGTCGGAAGCCCCAACACCGTGCGCGAGAAGCTCGCCGAATTTCAGGACCTCGCCGGCTTCAATACCTCGCTCACCAAGACCCAGTTCGGCACCCTGCCCGACGACATGGCGCGCGCCAACATGGTGGCGGTGGCGCAGGAAGTCCTGCCGCACTTCCGCGATCGCGCGCCGCAGGGCGTGCGACGCGAAGCTGCGGAGTAGCTTCTTGCGAGAACCCGAGCCGACGACGCCTCCTGTCGCGCCTCGCGTGCGTACCGCTCAGAGAGTCACACCGCCTTGAGGTGAGCGTCGCGGCGCTTGTAGAGCTCGTCATCGGCATAGCCCATGGTTTCCGGCCTGGCGCGTCCCAGCATGACCTGGAAATAGACCGGCTCCAGGCTGTCGTTCTGGTAGCCGTGAATGACGCCCGCCGGGCAGGAGATGCATTCCCAGGGTCCGAGGCGGGTGGTGAGGCGCTTGCCGCTCTCATCCTCGACGAAGACGTCGAGATGCCCCTGCAGGACGAAGAAGCACTCCTCCACCTCGTGGGTATGCGCGGCGTTGCCCTGCCCCGGCTCCACATACATGATCGAGAGCGTGAAGTTCTTGGCCGGGATCACGCTCGGGTCGTTGTGCTTGCCGGAACCGCCGGCCCCGACGAAGCGGTGCTGGGCGCGCTTGTAGCCCTCGATCTTGGCATCCTCGAACGCCGCCCAATCCGGCCTCTTGTCGCGGAAGCGCCCGACATATTTCTGCATGATCTCTTCGATGGGAACACCGATCAGTTCCGGTGAACGCGGATGCCGTGCAACGCTCATGGGCCAGGCTCCTATCGGACGTCAATTGCAGGGTCGAATCTATTCCCGCATCGCGCGGCCCGTCAATGAACCGAGGGAGCGGGCATACGGTCGCGCGGACTCACTGAGCGCGCCTGCGGCCCGCCTGCACCAGCTCCCAGATGTAGGTCGGAGTCAGCGGCAGCCGGCGCGGCTCGACGCCGAACGCGGCGAGCGCGTTGGCGACCGCATTGGCCATCACGCCGCCGGCGGCGATGATGCCGCCCTCTCCGGCACCCTTGGCGCCGAGCGGATTGATCGGCGAGGGATGGTCCTCCAGCACCACGGCGCGGATGTTGGGAAAGTCGCTGGCGGTCGGAATGAGGTAGTCCGCAAGCGAGCCGGTCAGCAGCTGGCCTTGCCGGTCGTAGATCAGATGCTCCATGATGGCGCCGCCCAGCCCCTGCACGGCCGATCCGATGGCCTGCCCGCGCAGCGTCAGCGGATTGATCATGCGGCCGCAATCCTCGACGATGACATAATCGATGAGCTCGACGTGACCGAGCTTGTGATCGACGGCCACATGGGCGGCGTGGGCGCCGTAGGTATACGTGTGCTTCTTGTTGAGGAAGCAACCTTCGGCCGAGATGCCTTCGCCGGACAATCCCCGCAACGCAACCGACGTGCCGGCGGGTCCGACCGCCTTGTCGCCGTCGACGATCTCGACCTCGTCGGGCTCGCAGCGGAGCCGCCTAGCTGCGACGGAGCGGATCGCCGCACGCAGATTGCTCGCGGCATCGAGCATCGCCGAGCCGCCCATCACCACCGAGCGCGAATGATATGCGCCGTAGCCGTCGCTCACGTGAGAGGTCGAGCCGTGGAACACGCCGCGGATGCGATCCATCGAAACCTCGAGCGCGTCGGCGGCGATCTGCGCGAATGCGGTCTCGAGACCCTGGCCGATCGAGGATGATCCGACATAGACCGAATAGGAGCCGTCGGGCTCCAGCACCATGCGCGCGCTTTCCTTCGGGCCGGCGGCGCCGCCCTCGATGAAGCAGCCGACCGCAAGGCCGTGATAGCGGCCGTCGATCAGCTTGCCCGCGAGCCTCGATTTCTGCGCCCAGCCGATCTCCGCGAGGCAGCGCTCGAGCGTGGCATGATAATCGCCGCTGTCGTACTCGTCCCTGCTCTCGAACGGGGTGATGGTCGCGATCTGGTAAGGCATCTCTCGATGCGCGATGAGGTTGCGGCGGCGGAACTCGACGCGATCGATCCCGAGGTCCTGCGCCACCATGTCGAACAATCGCTCGCGGAAGAAATCGGTCTCGAAGCGGCCCGGCCCGCGGTAGGTGCCGACCGGCGTCTTGTTGGTGAGTTGCAACGCAACGTCGATGTCGATGTTGGGGATACGATAGGGGCCCGACATGAACTGCGCGACATTGCGCGCGCCGACCGCGCCGTTGCTGCGCATATAGGCGCCGACGTCGACATGGGCGTGGCCGCGGAGCGCCAGGATCGTGCCGTCGCGGCTGCAGGCGATCTCCACGTCGCACTCCGCCTCGCGCGCGTGGTTGAGGCACAAGAGGTGCTCGCGGCGGTCTTCGATCCATTTCACCGGGCGTCCAGTGTGACGCGCCGCGAACGGAATGAGGAAGTCCTCGGGGTAGAATTCGCCGCGTGCCCCGAACCCGCCGCCGACATCGTTCTCCACGATCTCGATGGCGCTCTCGGGCAGCCCCATCTCCTTGGCGAGCGTGCGGCGATTGAAGAACAGCACCTTGGCACCGCCGGACACCGTGAGCTTTCCGCGTACGGCATCCCATTCGGCTAGCAGGCCGCGCGGCTCCATCGGGAGCGCCATGTGGCGCTGGGTGTAGAAGCTCTCGCGCCTGACATAGGACGCGTGCTCGAATGCCGCCGCGGCATCGCCGCGCACGGCATGGAATTTCATGGCAAGATTGGTGCCCGCCTCCACGAACAGAAGCGTTTCATTGGCGGCGGACGCGTGACGATCGGGAACCGGCGGCAGCGGCTCGATGTCGGCCTCGATCAGCGCGAGCGCGTCCTCGGCGATGCCGGCGGTATCGGCGAGCACCAGCGCGATCGCCTCCCCGACGTAGCGGACCTTGGCTTCCGCGATCACCGGCTGCCCGAACCGCGCAAACTCCGGCAGCGGCTGCAGACGCATGGGCACCCGCGGCACCCGGCCGCCGAGATCCCCGGCGGTGAGCACGCAATGGACGCCCGGAAGCGCCAGCGCCGCGGCGACGCCGATGGCGCGAATGCGGCCATGCGCCACCGAGCTGCGCAGGATGGCGGCATGCAACGTGTCGGGGCGGGCGAGATCGTCGACGTACTGGCCGCGGCCGCGCAGGAAGCGGAGGTCCTCCAGGCGCTCGATCGGGCTGCCGATGAACGAGTTGACCGTCCTCATGCGCGGCCATCCCGCTTGTAGGCGCCGCGCGCGTCGAGCACGGCCTCGACTATGGAGATGTAGCCGGTGCATCGGCACAGGTTCCCGGACAACACCTCGCGCACCCGCGCGGCATTGCAGTCCGGCTCCTCGCTGAGCAACGCATGCGCCGTGGTGATCATGCCGGGAGTGCAGAAGCCGCATTGCAGCGCGTGATGCCTGCGGAAGGATTTCTGCAGCGGCGTGAGGTCGTCGTCTTGCGACAGCCCCTCGACCGTCACCACCCTGGCACCCTCGGCCTGCACCGCCAGCATCAGGCAGGAGCGCACGGCTGCGCCATCGACGATGACGGTGCAGGCGCCGCACACGCCGTGCTCGCAGCCGATGTGGGTTCCGGTCAGCCTCAAGCTCGTGACGCAGGCAGTCCGCGAGCGTCAGTCGTGGCTCGACCTCCACTTCGACTTCCTTGCCGTTGACCTCGAATCGGACTGGCATGTCGACCGACAAGCTCTATGCGGCAGCGCTTTTCAGCGCACGTTCGACCATCGTACCGACCAGCGCACGGCGATAGGCGGCGCTGGCATGGATGTCGTCCTGCGGGGCGACCGCGGCGCAAGCCGCAGCCTCGGCCGCGGCAATGGCAGCCGCGTCGATCGACCGGCCGTTGAGGACGGCCTCCACGGTGCCGAGCCGCAGGGGCCGGTCGGCGACGCCGATCACCCCGACATGGGCGTTGGCGACCCGGCCGGCCGCGTCCGGGTCGTAGAACACTGCCGCGGCGGCAAGGGCAAAATCGCCACGGCGGCGGGCGAATTCCTGAAACCCCCAGCGTCGGCCCGCTTTCCAGGGCGGCAGTCGGACCTCGACGATGATCTCGTCGGGCGCAAGCGCGGTCATCAACGGCCCCTGAAAGAAATCCGCAGCCTTGATCACCCGCGAGCCCGTCGATCCGACCACCGCAACCTCTGCGTCGCAGGTGACCGCAATGCCGGGCATCTCGGCAGCGGGATCGGCATGGGCCATGCTGCCGCCGACCGTTCCGCGGTTGCGGATCTGATAGTGTGCGACGTGAGCGACCGCTGCCTTGAGCAGGGGATGCGCGCCATCGATGCGTTCGTCGTCCTCGATGTCACGCCAACGCGTCATGGCGCCAAGTACGACACCATCGCTGGAAATCCTGATCGCGCGCAGCTCGGCAAGCTTGCGCAGGTCGACCAGCAGCGCCGGCTGCACGAGTCGGAAGGCCAACATCGGCACCAGGCTCTGGCCCCCCGCCAGCGCCTTGGCGTCGTCGCCGCGCGACGCGAGGAGCGCAACGGCTTCCGGAAGCGTCGCCGGGCACGCATAATCGAAGGGCGGCAGCTTCATGTTCGTATGCGTCCTTCGAGCTGCACGCAGCGGAAGAGATTGGCATCGGTACCTATCATCGGACCGTCTGACCGGTCAACGCGCTGACATGTCATGTCGCACCGCAAGCCGGAGGGATTCCGTGTCGAGCGCGACCGGGCCTCATTGATGGACTTGTATCGGCTGGCCTGCTCGGAATAGACACCAATTCATGCAGCGATGGCCGGATCCAGCGAGCGCGATGAACCACCCCGATCTGAGCGAACAAATCTCCCAGCTCGAGGCGCAGATCGAGACGCTTGCCGGCGTCGTCGAAAGATGTCGGAAAGTGATGCTGATCTCCAAGGTCGCCATGGCTGCCGGAGCGGCCTTGATGCTGGCGATCCTGTTCGGCACGATCAGGTTCGAACCCACCGCGTTGCTGCTGGGGATTACGGCCGTCGTCGGCGGCATCGTGCTGTTCGGCTCGAACAGCAGCACTTCCGAGCAGGCCGCGACTGCATTGAAGGCTGCCGAAGCGCAGAGGGCCGAATTGATCGATAAAGCCCAGCTCAGATTGGTCGACGATGGTGTTGATCGCAGGTTACCGTGTGCGACCTGATCGACCGGCCGAACCCAGTACCACCTCGGGTGCGGCACAGTCCGCTCGGGACGTCCTTCGGTCATCGATCAGCTGCCACAGCCGCGGCGGCGACAACGGCAGATCGCGCGGCTCGACACCGAGCGAGGCGAGGGCAGCAGCAACAGCGTTGGCGATGACGCCGCCGACCGGGATGATGCCGCCTTCGCCGGCGCCCTTGGCGCCGAGCGGATTGGTGGGCGAGCGCTTCTGCTCGAGCGCCACCACCTTGATGCAGGGGAAATCGCTTGCGGTGGGCAGCAGATAGTCCGCGAGCGAGCCGGTCAGCATCTGCCCGTTCTCGTCGTAGACGAAATGCTCGAGGAATGCACCGCCGAGACCCTGCACGATGGCCCCGACCGCCTGTCCATTGAGCGTGAGCGGGTTGATGATGCGGCCGACATCCTCGACCGCAACGTATTCGACCACGTCCACGTGGCCGGTCTTCGGATCGACGGCGACATGGGCGGCATGGGCGCCGTAGCTGTAGGTGCGCTTGCTGCTCGCATAGGTCGCTTCGGCTGAAAGCCCCGCGAACGCGGCGAGCGGCAATGATCGTCCATCGCGACAATGGACCACGCCGCTATCGATCCCGATGTCGTGGATCCCGCAGCTCCAGCGATCGGCGGCCCGGCTGCGAACGTCCGTCGCGCAACTTGCCTGCCGCGGCGACGATGGCATTTCCGCCCATCACCACCGAGCGCGAGCTGTAGGAGCCGTAGCCCTCGCGCACGTGATCGGTCGAGCCGTGGAAGACACCGGCGATATCGTGCATCGGCACTTCGAGCGCGTCGGCGGCGATCTGGGCGCACACCGTTTCCAACCCCTGGCCGATGGACGAGGAGCCGACGTAGACGCAAATCCTGCCGTCGGACTCGACCACGAGACGGGCACTTTCGCCCGGGCCGGAGGCGCCGCCTTCGAGGTAGCAGCCGACGGCCGTGCCGCGGTAGCGCCCGTCGACCAGCTTGCCCTGCAGCGCAGCCTTGCCTGCCCAGTCGACCTCGGCCAGGCAACGCTCCAGCGTTGCGCAATAGTCGCCGCTGTCGGTTTCGGTCCTGATA
Source organism: uncultured Alphaproteobacteria bacterium (assembly GCA_963840535.1). GTDB lineage: Bacteria > Pseudomonadota > Alphaproteobacteria > Rhizobiales > Xanthobacteraceae > VAZQ01. The sequence goes on along the minus strand of CAWIZJ010000042.1, from coordinate 21,101 downwards.
CCGAGCGGCTCGACGGTCGCGAGGCGATAGGGCATCTCGGCCTCCGCGATCAGATTCCGGCGGCGGAATTCGACGCGGTCGATGCCGAGCTCGCCGGCGGCGATGTCGAACAGCCGCTCGCGAAAGAAGTCGGCCTCGAAGCGGCCCGGCCCGCGATAGGTTCCCGACGGGGTCTTGTTGGTCAGCACCAGCGCGACGTCGATGCGGACATTGGGAATGCGGTAGGGTCCGGTGAGCACCTGCGCGATGTTACGCGCCGCGGTCGGGCCATTGGTGCGGATATAGGCGCCTTGGTCGGTCATGGCGCGTCCGCGCAGCGCAAGAATGGCGCCGCCGCGGTCGCAGGCGATCTCCAGCTCGCATTCGGCGTTGCGCGCATGGTTGGTGGCGATGAGATGCTCGCGGCGATCCTCGATCCACTTGACCGGCCGGCCGATGCGCCGCGCCGCGAACGGGATCAGGAAATCTTCGGGATAGAATTCGCCGCGGGCGCCGAAACCGCCGCCTACATCGTTCTCCACCATGCGCACGGCGCTTTCCGGCAGCCCCATTTGCCTCGCCAGTATCCGCCGGTTGACGAAGGCGACCTTGGCCGCGCCGTGGACCGTGAGCCGGCCCTGCGCAGATCCCATTCCGCCAGCAGTCCGCGCGGTTCCATCGGCACCGCGCCGTGGCGTTGCACGCTGAACCGCTCGCAGCGGGTATAGGGTGCCCACTCGAACGCGGCGTCGGCATCGCCGCGCACGCCGGTGAGCGTGAACGCGACATTGCTTCCTGCCGCCTCGACCAGGAGCACATCGCCGCTGGAGGCCGCGGCGCCATCCACCACGGCCGGCAACGGCTCGATATCGAGCGCGATGGCATCGAGGGCATCCTCGGCGGCGGCGGCGCTGTCTGCCAGGACGACCGCCACGGGTTCGCCGACATAGCGCACCTTGGCATGGGCGATGACCGGCTGCTCGAACGGCTCGAAGGCGGGCGAGACCTCCTGTCGCAGCGGGATGGTCGGGATGACTGCACCGAGATCCGCTGCCGTGATGACGGCCGAAATGTGAGGCCGCGTCAAGACGGCGCGCGCATCGATCGAGCGGATCCGCCCGTGCGCCACCGGGCTGCGCAGGATCACCGCATGCAGGAGCCGGTCGCGCGCGATGTCGTCGATGAATTGGCCACGCCCGCGCAGGAACCGAGCATCCTCGATGCGCTCGACCGGGCTCCCGACGAAGGCGTTGGTAGAGCGCCGGCGGTCCATGTCAGATGACGATGGTGGCGCATTCGTTGAGCAGCGCACGGGCGGCGAGAGCCGACGTCCTTGGATTGGTGCGCGACGGGTTACCCTGCAGCCGGATTGCGAGAGCTCCTGCCACGCCTTCGGCCTCGATCTCGTGCCTCACTGCCGCCCGCCACGCTGTCGCGCCGGTCGAAGCCTGTCAAGTTGGGGCGCCTTCGTCGATTTGCAGCTCGCATCGGTTGGCTGCCCGCTCAATCCACGGCAGCTCCGCTGGCCGCAGCGCTCGAAATGACATAGCTTCGGCCGACGACGCAAGCAGGTGCGGAACTCAGACGATGTCAGCTTCCCGGTGTCAATTCCCGATCCTCCTCGCATCCATCGTCGTACTGGCCGCCCCGGCGGAGGCACAGACGTATCCGGATCGCGTGGTCCGCATCGTCAATCCGTACCCGCCCGGGGGTTCGGTCGACATCACCGCGCGCATTCTGGCGCAGAAGCTCGCCGAAAATACCGGACAACATTTCATCGTCGAGAACCGAACCGGCGCGGGCGGCAATACCGGGGCGGATTCGGTCGCGAAATCGGCGCCGGACGGCTACACGCTGCTGCACACCGCTCCTCCACCGCTGGTCATCAACCAGACGCTCTACAGCAAGGGCCTGCCGTTCGATCCGGTCAGGGACTTCGTCCCGATCGCCGTGTTCGCGTATACGCCGATCGTGCTGATGGTGCATCCGGGCGTGCCGGCGAAGGATGTCAAGGAGCTGATCGCGTACGCGAGGAACAATCCCGGCAAGGTCCATTTCGGCTCGGCCGGCATCGGTACGACGCCGCATTTGTCCGGCGAGTTGTTCAAGAGCATGGGCAAGATCGAGATCACGCACGTCCCCTACCGCGGCACCGGTCCGGCGATGCAGGATCTGGTCGGCGGACACATCCAGATGTTCTTCGATCTGCTGCCGGCGAGCTTGCCGCAGATCAACGCCGGCACCGTGCGCGCGCTGGCCAATGCCGGCGCGACCCGGGCCTCTGCATTATCCACGCTGCCGACCGTCGCGGAGCAAGGACTGCCCGGATTTGATTCCGCGTCCTGGGTCGCCCTGGTGGCACCGGCAAGGACACCGGGGCCGGTCGTCGCCAGGCTGCGGCAGGAGGTCGCCAAGGTGTTGACGGCCCCGGATGTCGTCGCCCGCATTCGCGAGCTCGGCTCCGAGCCCGGCACCGCGGCGGAAAAGGACATCCGAGCCTTCCTCGACCGCGAGACGACGAAATGGGCCGAGGTGATCCGGTCCTCGGGCGCCAAGGCGGACTAGCACCCACCTCGACATCGGTCGCGGCGGCGCCAGCGAGAGGCGTTGCACCATCAGCGCTTCGCCACCACGTCCTTCACTGCGCCGATCCAGCCGGTATGGGTGAGGTCGAACACGATGCCGGTCGGATCCTTGTACTTGGCCTCGTAGTAGGAATGCGCGTCGGCAGGCGCACCGGGAGGTTTGGGCTCCGGGCGGCCGTCGAGGTAGGTCCCCCCGGCACCCACGACCTTCTTCTCGGCTTCGTCGAGGTCATCGACCCACATGCCGAAATGATAGATGCCGACCTTCTCGTCGGCGGTCTGCTTGAGCAGCGCCACGTTGATGGTGCCGTCGGAGACGTAAAGCCCGCGCCGCGCCTTGCCGGCGATCTTCATGTCGAACGCTTCCTCGAAAAACCTGGCGGCCTTTTCCGGATCGGGAACGATGAGCGCGATATGGCGAAGCTTGGCCATGGACTCGTCCTTGTCGGATCGTCGGCGATGACGAAGGATAGCGGCGAACGACAGATCACCACAAGACGCTCGCCCAGACACCCGGCCTGCTAGCGTGCGCCGCCCTTGCGCTCGATGCGTTCCTGGGCCAACTGCGTGCTTCCCGGCATTCGTGCCGTATCAGTCGGGCGAAGCGCTCCCGGAAAAGCATGGCCGATCACGGAGGGCGAGGGATGTACAAGGATCTGCGAGAATTCATCGAGCTCGTCGAGAAGCTCCACGCGCTGCGCCACGTCGAAGGCGCGGATCCGCGCTTCGAGATCGGGGGGATCACGGAGGTGGCCGCAGGAATGCCGGACGCCCCTGCCCTTCTGTTCGACGCAATTCCGGGCTTCCCGCGCGGATACCGCATTTTCACCAACGCCACCACCAGCCCGCGGCGCGCCGCGCTCGCGCTCGGCATCGACCCCTCGTTGCGGCCGCTCGACGCTCTGCGGTTCTGGATGGAAAAGCGAAAAACGCTGAAGCCGCATCCGCCGGCGACGGCCGAGGACGCCGCTTTCCTGCAGAATTCCATGACGGACGCCGCCGTCGATCTCGCGAGGTTTCCGACGCCGGTGTGGCACCGGCGCGATGGCGGGCCGTTCATCGGCACCGGATCGATCGTGATCATGCGTGATCCCGATGCCGACTGGGTCAACGCCTCGATCTATCGGGTCCAGGTGCACGGCCGCAACAAGGTGACCGTGCAGTTCGACCATGCCGGCCGGCACGGCGCCATCATCGCCAGGAAATATTGGGACCAAGGCCGACCCTGTCCGCTCGCGGTCGTCAACGGCGAGGACCCAGCACTGTTCATCGCCGGGTTCGAGTACCTGCCCGGCGGGCAATCGGAATACGAATTCGCCGGCGCCATCAAGGGTGCTCCGATCGAAGTTCATCCCGGGCCGCAGACCGGCCTGCCGATTCCAGCGCATGCCGAGATCGTATTCGAGGGTCAACTGCTTCCGATGAGCGAAACGTCGCTGCCCGAAGGACCGTTCGGCGAGTTCACGGGCTACTACGCGTCGCAAGTGCGGCCGGCGCCGGTCATGGAGGTGACCGCGGTCCATCACCGCCACGATCCGATCCTGCTGGGGTCGCCGCCGATGCAGCCCCCGCGCTTTCATTTCGGATTGCCGTTCCGCGCCGCGACCATCTGGCAGAATCTCGATGCCGCCGGGGTGACGGACGTGGTCGGTGCCTGGCAGCACGTCTCGCAACTCATGACCGTCGTAGCATTGAAGCAGCGCTACGACGGCCATGCCAAGCGCACCGCGCTCGTCGCCGCCGCCCACAGCTACATGGCGCGGGTGGTGGTCGTGGTCGACGACGACGTCGATCCCTCCAACCTCCACGACGTGATGTGGGCGATTGCGACGCGTTGCGAGCCGTCCGAGCAGGTCGACATCGTGAAAAACGCCTGGAGCTCGGCACTCGACCCTCGCATTGCGCCGGAGCACAAGCTCTCCGGCGTCACCTCGCACTCCAAGCTGATCATCGATGCGTGCCGTCCCTTCCCCTGGCTCGATAAGTTTCCGCCGACCTCGGCGCTGTCGTTGGCGGAGGCGCGGGCGATCGAGGACAAGTGGGGACATCTATTGAGGTGAACATGGACCGTGCAGGAGAAGGCGATCGAACGTTGTCGAGGGCGTGCGCACCAGCCTGCGATCGGCTAGACTGCGGACGATACTCGCAGCGGCAGACTTCGCTACCGCTCCATGCAGGCTGCGAGCGCGGTCAACGCAGGACGAAAACTCAACGCAGGGCGAAAACCATGTCGGAACCCATCTGGAACAAATTCCTGACCGAGCGCGACAAGACGGTATTCGCGGCGTCCGGCTACGGCGCCCGCGGCGGCTTCGGCAAGCGGCCGGCGCTGCTGGTCATCGACGTCAATTACGCCTTTTGCGACGAGCGCCCAGTGCCGATCCTCGAATTGATCAAGCGCTGGCGCAACTCCTGCGGCGAGGACGCCTGGGTGGCGATGCCGTATCTCAGGGCGCTGATCGGCAAGTGCCACGACAAGGGCATCCCTGTGATCTACACCACCGGGGTTCGACGCGCGGACAACTGGGACAACGGCAGCTGGAGCTGGAAGAACGGCCGCTCCGACGAGGATCGCACCAGCCGGCCCGCTACCAATGTCGACGGCAACGACATCGTCGCCGAGATCGCGCCGGCGCCGCAGGACATCGTGGTCTTGAAGCAGAAGCCGTCCGGCTTCTTCGGCACCAACATGGCGAGCTATCTGACGCTGCTAGGCTGCGACAGCGTGATCGTCACCGGCACCACCACGTCGGGCTGCGTGCGCGCGACCGTCCTCGACGCCTTCAGCCTCAACTATCGGATCGCGATCGCCGAGGAAGGCTGCTTCGATCGCTCGCAGGCGAGCCACGCCATCAATCTCTGCGACATGAACGCGAAATACGCCGACGTGGTGCAGACTTCAGAGGTGCTGACCTATCTCGACAGCCTGCCCAGCGGAATGTTCGACCTGCCGAGGGGATCACAGATGACGGCACCCACGCCCAAGCTCGCCGCGAATTTTTGACTCTGTCAGCCCGCAACCGGGGATCATCACGGCGGAAGAATTTCGTCGACCAAGCGATTGTTCATTTGTCTGAACGGGTTGATGAATCTGACACCTTGCAACACGAAGCCATCCTGCAGGTCTTCGGTGAGCAAGTGGCGCACCCCGGCACGTCGTGCCGAAGCCCAAAGCATTGCATCCCAAAACCCCAGTCGATGCGCTTTCACGGCGTCGAGCGCCACCGCCAGATCGTCATCGTCGGCCGCCTGGACGGGCAGCACCGTCCGCCAGGCATCGATCGTCGCCCGAATCTCGTCGATCGGTATCCCCGCTTTGCGGATTGCTACGCTGCTGAACTCCGCGAGGGTCTGCAACAGCAGGACGCCCGATCCAATCCGCATTGCGCGCGCTATGACGTCACGCGCCCGCCTTGTCTTCGCGTCGGGCCCCACCGCGGTAGCGTAAACCAGGATGTTGGTATCGAAACTGACGGTCACCGCTCGTGCATGTCCTCGCGACCGAACGTTCGCAGGGCGCTGCCCCAGGGAAGGCCCTTTGTCATCACTTCGATGGCGTGATCGATGGCCTTTCGTCGCTCCGGGGTCATGAGCGGTGGACGGTAAGGACTCAACACCGCCACCGGCTTGCTTCGTTTAGTGATCAGAATTTCCTCCCCGCGCTCCACACGCGCGAGCAATTCCGAGAACTCGTGGTTGGCTTGGCGCGCGCTGACTGTCTTCATGGTCGTCCATAGGTAGGACATGTACTACATGTATTCGGACCAGCGTGGATCGTCAAGATGAGTGTTGTTGGGGAGTGTTGTTGGGCAAGGGATAGGGCAAGGTAGTAGGCTTGCTCAAATCAGTTTCGACGGGCTGGGCAGCCCGAGCAGCACCTGCCCCACCATCTCGAAATTGACGAACTGCGACTGCACCTGCTGGATCAACGTGTGTATATCGCGGAAGCGGCGCTCGAACGGATTGCTGTCGAAAATCGCGGTGGCACCGGCGGCATGATAGACGGCATCGACGACATCCTTGGCTTGATGCGCGGCGTAGGTGCCGGCGAGTTTCAGCGCGGCACGCTGCGACAGCGCGAGATCGTCGCCCCGCGTCACCGCCTCCCAGATCGCGTGCAAGGTCTGCAGCATGAAGCTGCGCGCGGATTGCAGCTTCGCCTCGGCCAGCGCGACCTGGGATTGGACCACCGCATTGTCCCGCAACAGCGACGTCCTGCCCATGGGAACCTTGGCGACGGCAACCTCGATGAATGAATTGAGCGCGGCGCGCGCAATACCGAGCGCGATCCCGGCAAACCCGATGCCGTATAGGTGAAAAGTGGTGATGCGGTAGAGCGGACCGGTCGCGCGGCGCTCCGCGGCGGACTCGCGCAAGAAGGTATGCTCGGCCGGCACGAACAGATTCTCGATCGCGTAGCGGTCGCTGCCGGTACCTTTGAGGCCGACCACGCGCCAGATGTCGGTCACCTCGGCATGCTCCTTGCGGATCAGCATGGTGCGCTCGGCGGGCCTGCCGTCCGCCGTCACGCGCGGCGAGCCGTCCGGCTCGAGCAACGCGCAGTGGCAGCCGAGCCAGCTCGCATGCTTGATCCCGCTCGCGAAGCTCCACGACCCCGACGCCCGATAGCCCCCCTCGACCGCAAGGGCCGTGGCTTTCGACCCTGAGGGCCCCCAGGCCATTACGGCCCGGGCGTCGCCGAAGATCTCCCACGCCACGGCGGGGGCCAGATAGGCCGCCGACATGGAGCAGCCCGACGCCTGCGCGACGCACCAGGAGGTGCTGGCGTCGGCCTTGGCGAGCTCCTCGACCGCCTGCATGAAGGTCGCAGGATCGACCTCCCAGCCGCCGCACGAACGTGGGAGCAGCATGCGGAACAGTCGCACCTCGTGCAGGGCCGAGAGCACCTCGGGAGCGATCTCCCGCTCTCTTTCCATGCGCGCGGCATTCGCCGCGATCAATGGAGCAATGGCGCGCACGCGCGCGATGCAGTCGTCCTTTGGCTCGACTGCGTTCGCCGGCGATGGTGACGCTCGTGTCGATATCAGGTCGTCCATCCGCAATGCATTGTGGCGCAATCGCCCTTTCGGTCAATGGCGCGCGGCCGCGGCCCCCGGTGGAAATCCGGCCACAGCTTTGCGATAACGCCTTTCCCGCAATGAATCAGCTCCGAGGATGCGATGGGTGAATTCGCGATCGGCCAGAGCGTGTCCCGTTTCGAGGATCCGAGGCTGCTCAAGGGCGGCGGCCGCTACGTCGGCGACATGGTGCTGCCGGGCATGGCGTTCGGCTACGTGCTCCGCTCGCCCCACGCCCACGCCCGGATCCGATCGATCGATACGAGCAGGGCCAAGGCGGCGCCGGGGGTGCTGGCGGTGCTCAGCGGCGCTGACTGGCAGGCCTCCGGCTGGGGCGATCTGCCGGTGCCGCGGGGTTTGAAGCTGCGCGACGGAAGCGTGTTCCGGCCGCCCTACCCGGCGCTGGCCAGGGACCGGGTGCGCTGGGTCGGCGACTATGTCGCCTTCGTGGTGGCGGATACGTATCACCACGCCGCCGACGCCGCCGAGCGGATCGCGGTCGACTACGAGCCGTTGCCGGCGGTGGCGTCGACCGCAGAGGCGACCGCCCGGGGCGCGCCGCGGGTGTGGGACGACTGTGCCGACAATATCGGCTTTGTTCAATTGTTCGGCGACAAGGCTGCGACCGAGGCCGCGTTTACGAGGGCCGATCACATCGTCAAGCACCGCTTCGTGGTCAACCGGGTCACCGCCGCGACCATGGAGCCGCGCGGCTGCATTGGCGACTACAACGCTGCCGACGGCCGCTACACCATCTACACGACGCTGCAGCGCGTGCACCCCTACCGCTCCGAGCTGGCACCGATCCTGAAAGTACCGGAGAGCAGGATCCGCGTGGTCGCGGGCGATATCGGCGGCAGCTTCGGCATGAAGTCGGCGGTCTACAACGAGGTGGCGCTGGTGCTGTTGGCGTCGAAGCTCGTGGGGCGGCCGGTCAAATGGGTGTCGACCCGCTCGGAAGCCTTTCTCTGCGACGCCCAGGCCCGTGACAACGTCACCGAAGCCGAGCTCGCGCTCGACCAGAACGGGACCTTCCTGGGGATGCGGGTGAAGACGATCGCCGCCATCGGCGCCTATCTGCAGACCGGCATGCCGGCCTTCACCGGCAACATCGGGACCCTCGCCGGGGTCTATCGCACGCCGGCGATGCATGCCGATGTCACCGCCGTATTCACCCACACCAACCCGGTGCGGCCTTATCGCGGCAACGGCCGTCCCGAGGCGGCCTATGTGATCGAGCGGCTGGTCGATCTCGCCGCCGACGAGCTCGGCCTCGATCCCGCCGAGTTGCGGCGACGCAACTACATCACGCCCGATGCCATGCCGTTCAAGACCGGGCTCACCTTCACCTATCGACAGCGGCGAGTTCGAGAAGAGCATGGACATGGCGCTCGAGCTCGCCGACGTCGCCGGCTTCGAGCGGCGGCGGGCCGACGCGCGCAAGCGCGGCAAGCTGCGTGGCATCGGAATGTCCAACACCATCGAACGTGCAGCCGCGCAGGGCTTCGAGGGTGCCGAGATCCGCTTCGACAAGTCCGGGACCGTCACGCTGCTCGCCGGCAGCGTCACCCAGGGCCAGGGACACGAGACCATTTACAAACAGATCGCCTGCGACCGGCTCGGGCTGCAACCGGACGACGTGCACTACGTGCAGGGGGATACCGATCAGGTCTTCATCGGCGAAGGCACCGGGGGCTCGCGCTCCGCCACCATCGGGGGAGCGGCAGTCGACCTTGCCGCCGACAAGATCGCCGCCAAGGCCAAACGTATCGCTGCGCATTTGCTCGATGTCGGCGTCGCCGACGTCAACTTCGCCGACGGCGTGCTCTCCAGCCCGAAGACCAATCGCACGCTGACCATCAAGGAAGTGGCCAGGGAAGCGGTCGACCCGGCCAGGCTGCCCAGGGACATGGAAGTCGGCCTGATCGCCACCGCCACCTATACCGCATCGGTGCAGAACTTTCCCAATGGCTGCCATATCTGCGAGCTGGAGATCGACGAGGAGACCGGCGAGGTCGAGATCGTGCGCTACAGCGTGGTGGACGATGTCGGCACCGTGCTCAATCCGCTGCTGCTCAAGGGCCAGATCGTCGGAGGCATCGCACAGGGAGTCGGCCAGGTCCTGATGGAGGACATCCGGTTCGACGGTGACGGCCAGATGCTCACCGGCTCGTTCATGGACTATGCGATGCCGCGTGCGACCGATATCAGCGCGGTCGAGGTCAAGAGCAATCCGGTGCCGACCAAGACCAATCCGCTCGGGGTCAAAGGCGCGGGCGAGGCGGGCTGCGTCGGCGCCATGCCCGCTGTCGCCAATGCGCTGGTGGACGCGCTGTCGCATCTCGGCATCCGCCACGTCGAGATGCCGGCGACATCGGAGCGCCTGTGGCGAGCGATCAAGGAGGCAAATGCGCCCTGACGCGCGCGCGATTGCGGCAGTGTACCATTCGGAAAATTCATCGGACTTGTGGCACGGCTTCGGCGAAAATTCGGGTTCGCCACTAGAACAGCTAGCACTAGCGGCTCCAATGAGGAGATTGCACCCATGCAGAAGACGTTCGTTCGCGGAACCTGGCAGGTCAAGCGCGCGTTCTCGCCTTGCGTCATCACCGAAGGCGGGGGCAGAACCATCTACATCGCCGGGCATACCGGCCAGATCGACGATACCGGAAAATCGCTCGCCGGCGATTTCGATGCGCAGTTCAAGCAGACATTTCGCAATATCGAGCGAACATTGGCGGAGGCCGGCGCGAGACTGAGCGACATGGTCACCATGACCGTGTTCCTGATCGACGCGCGCTACACGACCCGCATGACCGAGCTGCGTGGACAGCTGTTCGACAAGGATTTTCCAGCCAGCGCCGCGATCACCGTCCAGGGCTTTGCCCAGCCCGAGATGTTGATCGAGGTGCAGGGGATCGCCGTGACCGCTTGATGCCCTCACGGCATTCCGCCGCCGGCCACCATTCTCCCGGGGCAGGGTTTCATCGGGCGTGCCCGCGCGGTAGTATCCGCACGATCTGACTGAGCACGGATCGCATCCGCATGACCGCCACGTTCGAGGCCGCACTGAGCGAGCGCGTCGCAGCGATGACCGACGCCTGCACCCGCTGCGGCAAATGCGTCGAGGTCTGCCCCGTTACCGGTCCCGGTGGGGTGAAGGCCGAGCCGCGCGCGGTCATCTCGGGGATCATCGACATTCTGCGCACCGGCGATGGGCCGGACGCGGCGCGCAAATGGGCGAACGCGTGCGTGCTCACCGGCGAGTGCATCGAGGCCTGCGACTACGGCGTCAATCCGCGCTTTCTCCTAGGGATGGCACGCGTGGCCATGGCGCGCCACAGGGATGCGCCGGTGCAACAACGCCGTCTCGGGGTGGAGGGCTTCCGCAAGGTCGCACGCGACGTGACGCACATCTCGCGCATCCAGCTCGACGACGAGACCTTGGCGCGGCTCGGGCAGAAGGCTGATAGCCGGACCGAGCCCAACATACCGCCGGATTTCGTGTTCTATACCGGCTGCAACGTGCTCAAGACGCCGCACATCGCGCTGCTCGCCCTCGACATCATGGACGCGCTCGGCGTCACCTACCAGGTGATGGGCGGTCCCACCCATTGCTGCGGCGTCGTCCAGATGCGCACCGGCGACGTCGCGACCTCGGGCCGTTTCGCCGAGAGCACCATGGACAAGCTCGCCCGCAGCAGGTCCGGGCAGGTGATCTCCTGGTGCCCGAGCTGCCACACGCAGTTCACCGAGACCACCTTGCCGACGGTGGAGAAGACGCGGGGCGCCAAACCATTCGAGATGACGCCGTTCATGTTGTTCCTGCGCAAGAACCTCGACCGGCTGCGGCCGTTCCTGTGCAAGCGCGTGGAGATGCGGATCGCGCTCCATCGCCACCCCGGCATCAGGGGCGTGGTCGAGGCCGCCGAGGACATCCTGAAAGCCGTGCCGGGGGTCGAGCTCGTCGATCTCGGGCAACCGGCGGTCGGAATGATGAGCAACTATTTCCGTGCGCTGCCGGCCTACCGGCGCGAGCTGCAGGGAAACGAGCTCGACGCCGCCGAGAAGGCGGGCGTCGACGCGCTGGTCGCGGTCTACCACGCCGACCACCGCGAGCTGTGCGCGCACGAGCGCGACTATCCGTTCCGGATCATGAACATGCTGGAGATCGTGGGCGACAGCATGGGCATCCATCACGACGATCACTTCAAGCGGCTCAAGATGCTGCAGGACGTCGATGCCATCGCGACCGACTGCCAGGATCTGGTGACACAGCACGGCCTCGACCCCAAGTCCACGCGCAGCGCGATCCAGGCCATGCTGGAAGAGCAGCCGCTGCCGCTACGCGGCGAAGCGGGTCCACGGCCGAGCCTGCAACCTGTCGGGCCGGACGGAATCGAGTGAGAGGTCCGTGCCAGCGCGGCGAATTGCGTGATCCCGATCCCGCCTGCTCGATGCTGCCGAGCGCGTGGCCAACATAAGGTGTTGCATGTTCAGGAAGGTCGCCTTCACGTACTACCCGGTCACCGACGTGGCGCGGGCGCGCATGTTCTACGAGGAGACGCTCGGCCTCAAGTCCGGCTCGGCCGGCAACCAGGGCGACAACTGGTGGGTGGAATACGACCTGCCCGGCGGCGGCTGTTTGGCCCTCACCAACTTCACCAAGGAGAAGCCCAGCGACAGCGCCGGCGGCACGATCGCGTTCGAGGTCGAGGACCTCGATCGGCTCATGACCGACCTCAAGGGCAAGGGTGTCACCTTCAAGAGCGACGTCATCCACAGTCCCGTCTGTCGGATGGCGGTGTGCCTGGACAGCGAGGGCAACTCCATCCTGCTGCATCAGCTCAAGCCGAAGTGAAGCCCCCGACAGCGTGAAGTCAGGAGACCTTAAACCGAGCCGAATGCCGTACGGGATCGACCCTTCTTGTGCCGCCAGAGCATGCCGCTCACGTGCAGCACCGCCCCGTCATCGCCAGCGCGACCCGCTCCTCCTCGCTCAGCGCTTCGTGCCCGTGCTCGCGCCAGTGAACGTGTGCGGGAACTGGCGGCGGCACCCCGGTGTCGGCAATCGGCTCGTCGCGCGGGAGCCCGAGCGCGCGCATTTCGGCACGCCGCGCCTGCGTCGCGTCGATATCGAGCTTCGTCGAGCCTTCCTCGAAAACAGCCCCGTAGTATTTCTCGGCCGCTGCCTTGCTCACATAGCCGCAGCGCACATCGCGCTCGAGGCTCGCGAGTTCGCGCTCGAGCGGCGAGCCGAAACCGCCGCCACCGCCCGAGCGCAGGATATAGGCGTCGCCGGCATGCAGCACCTGGTTGAGCGCTTTGCCGTTGTGGAAACGCTGCTCCTCGGGCTGGCCGAAGCGGTGAATCGCGACCGAGTTGCCGAAGCCGGACAGGCCGTCCTCGAGGCCCCACGGCTTGCACTTCACACGGTCCATCTGCGAGCTGAAGCGGATGTCGTGGCGTGCCTGCACCACCTGCTCGCAGCCGAGGCCGCCGCGGAAGCGGCCGGCGCCGCCGGAGTCCGGCCGCAAGGCATAGCGCTCCACCAGCAGCGGATATTTCGCCTCGACCTGCTCGGAAGGCCCGTTGTGGGTGTCGCCGTCGTTCATGGCGATGGTGGAGTTGCAGCCGTCACTGCCCCGCTTGGCGCCCCAGCCGCCCCCGATCAGGCCGCCGAGGTAGATGTAGAAGCTGTCGTCCCCGGGGCGGCGGCCGTTGACGCGACCAACCACGAGGTCGGCGTGGTGACCGGCAACGATGCGTTCGGGGATCGCGGGCGCCAGCGCCTTGAAGATGGTGTCGATGATGGTCATGGGATAGGTCATCCACATGCGCATCGCGGCAGGCTTCAGCGCGCTCACCACCCGCCCCGGGGGCAATACGATCTCAAGCGCGCGGAACTGACCATCGTTGATGGGCAGATCGAGCGCCGAGGTCAGGCATTTGAACGCCACCTGGCAACAGGATCGCCCGGCGGTCTCGCCGGAATTGTAGAAGCCGGCCACCTGCCCGGCCACGTCGGTGAGGTCGACCTTCATCCGGTCGCCCTTGATCTCGACGCGCACCCGGATCGGCACCCGCTCGCCGACCTTGACGCCGTCATCGTCCATGAACGATTCCGCCTGGTAGATGCCGTCGGGTATCGCGGCGACGCGCGCGCGGGTGGCGGCCTCGCTGTGATCCATGATCGCCTCGATGCCCCCGAGCACGGCGTCGCGGCCGTACTTGCGGATCATCTCGAGAAAACGTCGCTCGCCGGTCTTGACCGCCGCGATCTGCGCACGGAAGTCGCCCATGGCCCGCTCCGGCAGTCGCACATTGGTCCTTATGATGGAGATCAGCTCCTCGTTGGGCACGCCTTTGCGATAGATCTTGACGATCGGCATCTGCAGGCCTTCGGAGTAGATATCGGTGGTGGCACCGTCGAGGGTGCCGCCCACGTCGGGCCAATGCGCCATGCAGCAGGAGAACGCCACCACCTCGTCGCCATCGAAGATCGGCACCGTGAAAGTCATGTGGTTGAGGTGGCTGCCGGTGATGTAGGCGTCGTTGGTGAGCAGGATGTCGCCGGGGTCGAGGTTCTCCACACCGTAATGCGCGAGCTTGGTCTTGACGGTGTCGCTCATGCCGCGGATGAACATCGGCAGCCCGAGCCCGATCGAGACCGTATTGCCCTGCGCATCGAACAGCCCGACGGTGAAGTCGAGCGCCTCGTAGATGATCATGTTGTAGGCGGTGCGCATCAGATTGGTCTTCATCTCCTCGGTCGCGGCAATGAGACCGTTGCGCACGATCTCGGTGGTCACGGGATCGGTCCGGCGACCTGTTTTCTTTCCCTCAACCGATCGCGGCGAAGCGGAAGGCAGCGGAAGGCTCGATTTCAGCCCGGCGTCCACGATATGCTCAGCTCCGCAGGATCTCGATCACGAGGTTTCCGAACCCATCGACCGTGACGATGTCGCCGGGATGGATAACGGTCGTCGAGGCGTATTCCTCGATCAGCGCCGGCCCGCGACGCGATTGCCGACCTCGAGCGCCGCACGATCGTAACTCGCCGTATCGACGTGGCGACCGGCCTCGGCGAAGTAGACCGGACGGGTGCCGCGAGAGGCCCGTGGCGGCGGCTCGGATGCTCCGGCCGCGACCGGCTCGAAGGCCGGCTTGCGCAACAGACCGGTGACGGCGCTGCGCAGGCTCACGATCTCCGCCTTCTCGCGCGGCGGCGGAATAGCCGTATCGGGTCTCGTGCACCGCATCGAAGCGCTTCTTGATCCCGTCGCGATCCTGCGATCGGAACAGCTCGAGGGGAAGCTCGACCGTCACCGCGTGCTCCTGACCGACATAGCGCATGTCGGCCGCGCGACGCACCTCGACGGCGACGATCGCCACCTTGCTGCGCCCGATCGCCGCGCGTCCGCGTCCCTCCATCTCGGCGTAGATCTCTTCGATGGCGGGAAAGGATGCCTCGGCTAGCGGCGTGAACCAGGTCTTGACGAAGTCGCGCCGCAGATCGGCGACCAGCATGCCGTAGGCGGAGAAGTGACCGGGCGCGCGTGGAATGACGACCCTGGCGATGCGCAATTCGCGCGCGACCATCGCGGCATGCAGGGGACCCGCGCCGCCATAGGCGACCAGGCT
Organism: uncultured Alphaproteobacteria bacterium; assembly: GCA_963840535.1. GTDB lineage: Bacteria > Pseudomonadota > Alphaproteobacteria > Rhizobiales > Xanthobacteraceae > VAZQ01. The sequence continues at coordinate 5,815 of CAWIZJ010000042.1, read as the reverse complement.
GAAATCGGCGGCGTCGAGCCCGCGCTCGGTGGTGACCCAGCGCACCATGTGGGACATCTTGGTCGTGGCGATGCGCAGAATGCCGTCCGCAGCCTCGGTCAGATCGAGGCCGAGCGGCCCTGCGACCCGCACGTCCAGTGCACGCCTCGCGGCGTCGAGGTCGAGCGGCATTTCGCCGCCGAGGAAACGATCGACGGCAAGCCGCCCGAGAATGAGATTGGCGTCGGTGACGGTCGGCTCGACCCCGCCGAGGCCATAGCAGGCCGGACCGGGCTGGGCGCCCGCGCTCTCGGGCCCGACATGGAGCGCGCCCATCTCCACGCGCGCGATCGAGCCACCGCCGGTGCCGACCTCCTGGATGTCGATCATCGGGATCTGCACGGGCAGACCGGTGGCATAGCCGCCGACCAGCGTGCTCCCCGTCATCAGCACCGCTCCGTCGTGAATGACGCCGGCTTTGGCGGTGGTGCCGCCCATGTCGAAGGCTATGGCGTTCTCGAGCCCGATGTCGTCGCACAGCATCTTGGTGCCGATCACGCCCGCCGCCGGCCCCGATTCCAGCATCCGGATGCAGGCGCTCTGCGCCTCTTCGACGCCGAACAAGCCCCCGGTCGATTGCACGATCAGGAAGTCGCCGTCGAAACCCGCGGCGCCGAGATGCTCGGCCATCTCGCCGAGATAGCGCCGCACGCGCGGTCCGACATAGGCATTGGCCGCCGCCGTCGAGGTTCGTTCGAACTCACGATACTCCTGCGAGAGCTCGTGCGATGCCGTGACGAAGAGCTGCGGGTGCCGGTCCTCGATGATGCTCTTCACCCTCTGCTCATGGGCTGGGTTGCGGTAGGAGTGCAGGAAGAGAATCGCTATCGCCTCTACGCCCTGCGCCACTGCGTCGGCCACGGCCGTGTGCAGCTGGCTCTCGTCGAGCTTGATCAGCACCTTGCCCTGGGAGTCCAGGCGCTCGCGGATCTCGTAGCGCAGGTCACGCTCGATCAGCGGCACGTGGCGGCGGAAGAACAGATTGTAGGACTCCGGCCGGTTGACGCGGCCGATCTCGTAGATGTCTCGGAACCCTTGCGTGGTGATGAGCGCGCAGATGGCGCCGGTGCGCTCGAGAATGGTGTTGATTGCAACCGTGGTGCCGTGAAGGAAAAGCCCGGCCGAGCGAAAGCTCACGCCGGCCTTGCCCACGCCGTGATCGATGCCGGTTACGAGCCTGCGCCGGCGTCGTGAGGGTTTTTCCGAGCTGGAGCTGCCCGGTCGTCGCATCGAACGCGGCGACATCGGTGAAGGTGCCGCCCACATCGGCAGAGAGCCGAATCCGGCCCGATTCCGGCGTGCTCAATCAACGACTCCGTTGGTCCCGGGGACGACGATATCAACGGGCACCGTGAGCCGCAACGTCGGCCGTCGACGCGGCGGCCGGCCTTCCCCGAGCGCAATGAGGGCATCACCTCGCGCGCGAACAGTTCGACGGATCGCAGGATTTGCGCGCGCGTCAGATCGCCGAACGCGAACTGGCCGACCACGTAGTTGCATCCGGTATGCGCGAGCTGGGCTGGACAGGAAACCGGCGACCGTCGCGGGCGCGCCGGCGATGCCCTGGCCGCGCTCGATCACCAGGTCGAAGGTGGCGGGACGGGGATGCGACTGCGAGCGTCCATGCCGGCGGAACAAATGGGTAAAGCTCGCGTGCCAGCGCAGATAGGCGGGGCGGGCGAGCGCCAGCGCCTCCGCATCGCTCGGCGCCACGACGATGAACGCGACCGAGCCCGAGCTTGGGGTGGTCCGTGGTCGAGGAGTGGATCTGCGGCCAGATCGTGCGATAGCGCTCGATGGAGAGCCGGGTCTCGTGCGGGGGATCGAGGCTCACGACATTGAGATTGCGGCGCGCCGCGCGTTCCGCGCTCTCCACCGCGTGCAGGCCGTACCAGATCGGTGGATGCGGCTTCTGCAGCGGCTCGATCTCCATCGGGACGTTGTCGAAGGCGAAGTGCTTGCTCTTGAAATCGAGCGTCTTGTGCGTCAACCCCGCGAGCACGAGCTCGACCGCTTCCGCATAGATCTCCTGCGCCGCGCCAGGGTCGGCTCCGTAATATTCGAGCTCGATCGGAACCGAGCCGCGGCCGAAGCCGATCTCGAGGCGCCCGCCGCTCATCTGGTCGAGCATGCAGATTTCCTCGATCAGGCGCAGTGGATGATGGAGCGGCATCGCCCACACCAGCGGGCCGAAGCGGAGCCGCCGCGTGCGCTGCGCAACGGCGGACAGGAACACGCTCGGCGACGGCGCCATGCCGAGCGGCGTCGAATGGTGCTCGGCGAGATGATAGGCGTAGAAACCGGCGCGATCGTAGGCCTCCACGATCGCGAGCCGATCCTCGTAGAAATCGGCGAGCGCCGTGTCGGAGCGGTCGAGATGATCGAAGACACCGAACTGCATGTTTCACCTCGCGCGCGGCCGCGGCTAGCCGCTACGGATGCAATCGACGATCGCTCCCGATCAATGACAGAGACCAGACGAGGCTGACAATGGGGTCCGTGCCGGGCGTGAAAATCGCATGCCGGTCGCTTCCGTCGATTTTGCCATGTTATGCTGCAAAGCCCCCTTCGGGGTCACCACGCTTTCGTATCAGGGTTATGTCATGCCTGCCGATCTGCGCTTCGCCCTCGTCACCGTTGTGGCGCTCCTCGGTACCGGCGCAGACGCCTCCGAGCGCATTCGCCTCGCGGTGCAAAGGACCGGCACGCTGGCGTGGGAAGTGGATGTCATCAAGACGCACGGCCTCGACCGCAAGGCGGGCCTCGCGATCGAAACGCTCGAACTCGCCTCGACCGAAGCCGGCAAGATCGCGCTCAAAGGCGGCGCGGTCGATCTCATGCTTTCGGACTGGCTCTGGGTTGCGCGCGAGCGTGCCCTGGGCGATGGCCTGGTATTCCACCCCTCGTCCAGCACGCTCGGCGCCGTGATGGTGCCAGCGCAATCGCCGATCCGCGACATCGCCGATCTCAAGGGCAGAAAGCTCGCCGTTGCCGGCGGCCCGCTCGACAAGAGCTGGCTGCTGCTGCAGGCGCTTGCGCGCCGCTCCGGTCTCGACCTCAAGAGGCAGGCGACCGTCGTCTACGGCGCCCCGCCGCTCCTGTCGGCGAAGGCGCTGCAGGGCGAGACCGATGCCACGCTCACATTCTGGAATTTCTGCGCCGAGCTCGAAGGCAAGGGATTTCAGGCGCGCCGTCGCCATGGAGCAGGTGATGAAGGGCCTCGGCGCCGATGGACCGGTCGCGATCGTCGGCTATACATTCGACGGCGCCTGGGCCGCGCGCAACCGGTCCGCCCTCCACAGCTTCCTCGATGCGATGCGCCAGGCCAAGGACATCCTCGCCTCCTCCGAGGAGGCATGGCGGAAGCTGGCGCCGCGTATCCGCGTCACCGAGGACGATGCGCTCGCGATCTACCGCCAGCGCTACAGCGAAGGCATCGTACGCCGTCCGATTGCAGCGGAGGAGGCGGATGCCCGCGCACTGTATCGCGTCCTCGCCGAGATCGGCGGCGTCGAGCTCGTCGGCCCGGCGCGCGAACTCCCGCCCGGTACATTCTACCGGTCGGCGACGGGGGAATGAGCTTGGGCGCGAGGCTCCTCTCACTCTTGCTGTTGATCCTTGCCTGGTACGCCGGATCCCGGGTCGCAGGCGCCCGCCTGCTACCGGACCCCCAGACAGTGGCGCTCGCCATCCTCGAGGAGGCGGCTTCGGGCGCCCTCGCCTTCAACCTCGCTGCGACATTGGCGCGGGTAGCGGTTGCTTTCGCCATCGCCATGGCGCTCGGCTCGGCGATCGGGCTGCTCATGGGACGCTCCCGCATCGCGGACCGGCTCGCGGATCCCTGGCTGATCGTGCTCCTCAACATGCCGGCCCTGGTCATCATCGTGCTCGCCTATGTCTGGGGCGGGCTGACCGAGACCGCAGCGGTTACTGCGGTCGCGCTCAACAAGTTGCCGATCGCGACCGTCACCGTACGTGAAGGCGCACGCTCGCTCGACCGTGCGCTCGACGAAATGGCGCAGGTGTTCCGCATGGGGGCGTGGATCAGGATGCGCCACATCGTTCTTCCGCAGCTGGCGCCGTATCTGGCCGCTGCTGCGCGCTCGGGCCTGTCGCTGGTCTGGAAGATCGTGCTGATCGTCGAGCTGCTGGGGCGGCCCAACGGGGTCGGCTTCGAGATCGGCGTTGCGTTCCAACTGTTCGACGTCACTCGCATCCTGGCGTATGCTCTCGCCTTCATCACCGTCATGCTGGCAATCGAAACGTTCCTGGTACAGCCGCTTGAACGACATGTCGCCCGCTGGCGTCCGCGACCGGCTTGACGTCGCCATCGAGCAGAAGTGCTTTCGCGCAGCTTCGGGCGGCCGGATCGACGTGCTGGGGAAGCTTGCGTTCCGCCTGGACCCGGGAGAGGTCGTGGCGCTGGTGGGGCCATCGGGCTGCGGCAAGACCACGCTGCTACGGATCGTCGCCGGCCTCGACAAGGACTTCGAGGGCCGCGTTTCGCTGCCAGCCCACGGGACTCTCGGAATGGTGTTCCAGGAGCCGCGCCTGCTCCCTTGGCGCAGCCTCGAGGACAATGTGCGGCTTGCGGCCCCGCACGCCACCGAAGCTGGCCTCGACGCGCTGTTCCGGACGCTCGGCCTCGCCGACCACCGCGATCACTATCCGGGCGAGCTTTCGCTCGGACTGGCGCGGCGCGTGGCATTGGCGCGCGCGTTTGCGGTCGAGCCCGACCTGCTTTTGCTCGACGAGCCGTTCGTATCGCTCGACGCCGCGCTCGCGGCCCGGCTGCGCGAGGAGTTGGCCGAGCTGGTCGATCGGCGGCCCGTCACCACGCTGCTGGTGACCCACAATGTCGATGAGGCGATCGGGCTCGCGGACCGGGTGCTGCTCCTGTCCGAAAGCCCTGCCCGCCTGCTGGCCGAGGTTCCGGTTCCACGTCCGCGTGCAACGCAGGACGAGGAGGAGCGGGCACGGATGCGGGAGGAGGTCGCGCGGCGCGTCAATCGGGCGTACTCGTAGGCGCGTCGTGTCCTGCAGGAATGCAGCCCGACCATTGGCGAGCGGAAACGAGATCCGGTAATGCAGGCGTGTAGAGAGCCTATACCGGCTGCACGCTGCGACGGAACATGCCACGCTGCGGATCGTAGCCCTTCACGGCCAGGAGAAAGAACGCCACCGTCGCCCCCGCAACGACCGCCGCCGCCATCGGCTCGAATATGCCGTAGAGCGAGAAACGGATCAGATCGACCGCGTGGGTGAATGGATTGACCAGAGAAACGAGATATATGAGCTCGGAGCCGCCCTCACGCAGTTTCCACAGCGGATAGAGCGCGGACGAGAAGAAGAACATCGGGAACATGACGAAATTCATCGCACCGGCGAAATTCTCGACCTGCCGGATATAGACCGAGAGAAACAGCCAGAGCGCCCCGAGCATCAACCCGGACACGATCAGCGCCGGCAGCACGTACAGCCAGCCGCTCCAGTCGAAGGTCACGTCGAACAGGATGCAGACGGCGAGAAAGACGTAGCAGGTGATCACGGAGAGCGCGGTTCCGGCGGTCAGCTTGCAAGCCAGCAGCACCCAGCGCGGCAGCGGCGCCGTGAGCAGGAGCCGCATCACTCCCATTTCGCGGTCATAGACCATGGAGAGCGAGGACTGCATGCCGTGGAACAGGAGGATGATGCCGAGCAGGCCCGGCACGATATATTCCTGATAGGTGATGTAGGTCTTGTACGGCGGAATGATCGAGACCCCGAACACGTTGTA
>CAWIZJ010000041.1:0-70721 GCA_963840535.1 uncultured Alphaproteobacteria bacterium | reverse complement strand
AGGGCTCAGCCCCCCAAGACGAGCGCGACGGCCACCAGCGCCAAGCCGAGCCCAGTGAGCACAAGGCCGGCCATCCATGGGTTGGCGTTGATGTACTGTGCCCAGTGGAAGCCGACGATGAAGAGCAAACCGATTAGAAGCAGGTTCGAGACGCGCAGCGCAAGCCACGGATCGCCAATGACAAGGAACGGCACTACGGCAGGCAAGGTGGTGGCGAGCACCAGGCAGAATACAATGATGGCGCCAACGAGATCGTCGCGTGTCACGCCGGTTCGCCCTGGCTTACCATTTGCCAAGAGTGCATGAATGCTCCGGTACAGTTGCTCGCGATCCTCGGGCCGCGCAACCGACTGAAGGTCGGGATCCAGCTCGCGTCGGATTGTGGCCAAGGCCACGGCCTCATCCGGTGCGGCGCTGACGGCACGAATCAGCCGACCGCGTCGGCCGCGGACGAAGATGTTGCTCATGATGTAGAAAACGGCGTCGATAATGCCCCAGGCGATGTTGCAACCGACAGCCGCGAACAACAACTGCGCCCTCCTTCCTGACCGCCGCCGGTAACGACACCGGCTGCCAAGGTGAAGGTCAGCACCATGATGAGGCCAGCAACGATTTCAGCCAGACTTTCATCTGGATCGAGGGGCCCCAAGAAGGACAAGGTCAAGCTTCCTTCGCCGCTTCCCGTAGGTGCACGCAATACCATTACTCACACTCCTGGACCTTCCATCGGCAGGTGGGCGCAAATGCATCCACCCGGCACCGTCCTGCACTTGAATGACCAGCAATCGTATTTGCGTTGTCCGCGTTGTTCGCCGCTGTGCGACACACGCGCTTCTATTGCATTGCAGCATTGAGCTACCACATAGCACATACCGCACCTGGCCGACGTCAGCTTCCGCTTCAGGAGATTTCGCGATGGCTTGATCGTGGTTCTTGAAATGTCGCACATCAAACACCCCATGGCGGTCGCGGTGCCGTCTCTGCGTGACGAAAGGGTTCTTCAGTGCTCGGTTTTGGGAAAACAACCGCGAGTTTTGTCGACCATCGCCAAAAGTGGCAGACGCTCATGCGAGCAGCCACCAAGATGGGGCTCAAGTCGCCCGGCTCTGGCCAAGGACCAAGCCGCCTGCGTGAGGTTCACGATTTCGGATCCAACCCTGGTGCTTTGCGTATGTTCACGCATGTACCGCACGGCCTTGCAGAGCAATCCGCGCTTGTGGTCGTTCTTCACGGCTGCACGCAAACGGCGGCAAGTTACGATTTCGGCGCCGGATGGTCGACGCTCGCCGACAGGTATGGCTTCGCACTTCTTCTCCCCGAACAACAGCGGGTGAACAATCCGAACGGCTGTTTCAACTGGTTTCAAATCGGTGACACGCGGCGGGGGCAAGGCGAGGCCCTTTCGATCCGACAAATGACCGACAGAATGATGCTCGATTACGGCATCGACTGGCGCCGGGTTTACGTTACCGGGCTGTCGGCCGGGGGAGCCATGACCTCCGTCATGCTCGCGACCTACCCCGATGTCTTTGCCGGTGGCGGCATTATAGCGGGACTGCCGTACGGAGCGGCAGTGAACGTCCAGGAAGCATTCGAAAGCATGTTTCAGAGTCCCGCCCGTCCCGCCAGTGCGTGGGGTGATCTGGTGCGACGCGCGTCACGGCACGACGGACCTTGGCCGCGCGTTTCCGTGTGGCACGGCGGCGCGGACGCAATAGTGATACCGCTCAACGCGGATGAGATCGTCAAGCAATGGACCGATGTGCATGGCCTTCCGATGGCTCCGACACTTCCAGGGGATCGTGGACGGTTATCCGCGGCAGGTCTGGCGCAATGCAGAAGGCGAGGATTTGATCGAATCTTACACGATTTCCGAACATGGCACACGGCACTCCGCTCGCCGCGGGAGATGCCGATGACCAGTGCGGCGCTGCCGGCGCGTTTCTCCTGGAAGTCGGTATTTCCTCTTCCTATTACATTGCCAAGTTCTGGGGCCTGGCAGAAGTCCCCCGCGCCACCGCGGTGGAGGATGGCAAGCTTGTCGAGAGGCACCAGTCGGAGGCCATCGCGATTGACGAGAGAGCCGAGGAACGGCCCTTTTCCGATGCTGAGCCCGCAAGCGCGCCGCATTCTCTGCCTGTCGATATAGGCGCCGTCATAACTCAGGCCTTGAAGGCCGCAGGGCTGTTGAAGACGAATTGACGCAGCGCGTGGCGCGTCTGCTTACCGGCTACCAGGCCGAATGCCGCAACTGCCACAGCGCCGATCGATGGATATCACGCGGCAAGGTCCGGGCGCAGGTCGACTTGCGCCAGCGGCTCCTTTTAGGGACCTGAAAACCTGCATCGATTGCCATAAGGGCATCGCGCACCGCTTGTCGGACATGCGCAGCTTCCCTGGGTGGCAATCGCGGCGCTCGCGGCCAAAACGCGGTGTGAGAATTTAGGCAATCGATTTGGCACTGTCGGTTCGGGTCAGTGTAGTTTTGTGCGCGACACGTCCCGACCGCGCCGGGGGCCCTTTTTCATTTCGGAGGTCAACCTGTCGATCAACCTGTCCGCCGTCAGGATGTCCCCGTTGGCTGCCCGGTGAATGACATTGGCAATGGCAGCCGCGAGTGTCGACAGCGCATCCAGCGTCGGCCAGCCGCTCGCGAGATCGAGGACAGCCTTCAACCGTTCGGCATCATCGGTATTCTTCGCCCGTCGCTCCGGCTTCCTGGTCATCTTGTCGCAGCAGCCTCCGCAGTTCGCGCTTGGTCTCGGTAGTGATTTCGGTTCTTTCGCCGCGGGCAACTGCTTCATTCACCGAGCGAACGACAAGGCCGGTACCTTCTGCGTTGCGGATGATGCGCGGCAAGCACTGCTGTCTGCTGATCATCCCGCTGGTGAAAAAGACTGGCGATAGGACGACCGATCCTGCGGAAGAGGGGGTTCGGCCCCATCTATTCAAGGCCGGGCTTTGGTCCGGCCGCTTTGATTGCCTCGACCAGCTGAGCTTCGCGAAAAGGCTTCTCCAGGTATGCGACGCAGCCGACATCCATGGCCTGTCTCCGGAACGCCGCGTTCTGAGATCCAGTCATGAATATGACAGGAAATTTGAATTCGCTCGATGCGAGTTGACGCGCCATTTCAACGCCCGAAATTCCGCCGAGTTGGACATCGATAAGAAGGCACCACGCCTCGATCGTCGTTGCAGACGTCAGAAATTCCTCGGCAGATGCAAATAGCTCCGCCCGATATCCGAGTGCCGACAACAGGTTTCCAAGTGCCGTGCGCAATTCGGAATCATCGTCCACCACCGCAATGACAAATTGTTGCATATCTGTGAAAAATTTCCCAGGAGTGGCTAGCACGTGGGTTGTCCGTTTCGGCTCAAAGTCAGCTCCAATCGGGTACGTGTTAGTGAGGACTTTTCGCGAACGCATTGTTATCATTTGCCAATTATTTGTCCGCGCATGCCAACTGGCTCGAGTTCGAACGGTCGGAGATCGAACTCGGGGATACGGGAGGCCAAGGCTGTGGATGATCTCGATGCCAAGCGCGGCCGTCGGCTGCCGAGCACTACCGGGACGATAGCGCGGCTCGCCTACTTCAAGGCGAAAGCGGCTGGGGTTGCGTTGGACCCGTTGTTGGGGAAAGCGGGTCTGACCCGTCGCCAGATCGAAGACCCGCATGTCCGGCTCAAGGTTCGAGATCAAATCAAATTTCTGAACCTTGCTGCGAGCGCCCTCGACGACGACTTGCTCGGATTTCATCTCGCTCAGATCCCTGATCTCCGCGAGCACGGCCTGCTGTACTATGTTCTGGCATCGTCGGAAATATTGATTGACGTCATCAGCCGAGCAGAGCGGTACAGTTCGATCGTAAATGAGGGCATCTCGCTGAAATGCATCGATGGCAAGCAGGTTGGCATAGCGTTCCACTATGTTGGTGTCAGTCGCCATCTGGATCGGCATCAGATCGAATATTGGATGACCGTGGCTATGCGCGCCTTCCGACAGCTGACGGGTCGCCACCTGCTGCCGAGCCGCGTGCGGCTCGCTCATCCACGCAAACGCGGAAGTGCCGATTTCGCAGAATTCTTCGGCCGCGAAATTGAATTTGGTGCAGCCGTCGATGAGATCACGTTCACCCCGGGTGCCAGGCGGCTGCCCGTGGTCAGCGCTGACCCTCACCTCAACAAACTCTTGATCACCTATTGCGAGGATGCAATTTCTCATCGACCCGGTCAGCCCAGTTCATTCAGATCGAGCGTCGAGAACGCGATTGTTCCGTTGCTGCCGCACGGGAAAGCTCGCTTGATGCATTGACATTCCGACCCGCTGCTATCGTGCTCGCAGTCTGCGTCAGGGGGTTCTTCAATAACTTCATCGACGACGCAACGCGCTCCGACAAGCTCGGGGCATGCGACCTCGCCTCTCCAGCTTGCGTCAATCAGAGCATGGCTGCCCTTATATTAGTTCAACGCGAACGCGAGCTTCGCAACGACCGTGGCGCTGCACCATCGTGAAGTGAGACCTTCCGGATTTCTCACGAGGTCGATGTTGCCGCCGGGCGTGGCATTGGGATCGCCGGTGAAGACGAAGCAATTCTCCCTGGAAAGATTGGTGTCGTAATAGCGCAGGTCGAAGTTGAAGGCCTTGCGCGTCAAGGTCACGCCCGCATTCCAATTGAGATAGGCGGGCAGCGGAAACCCGCCCAGCGCAGCCGACTGGTTGCCGAACCAGAAATAGCCGGCACTGCCGGTGAAAGATACGGTGACGTCCGGCGGCAGCGCGCCCGCTGGCAGGTCCACGCCCAGGCCGAACGCGGCGTACTTGCTCCATGCCCCGGTGTTCGAGGTGTTAGGAGAGTAGGCAAACCCGCCGGCCACGCGCAGCATCTCTCCGATCCTGGTATCGGCACGGGCAACGGCTTCCCAGAAGTCGATGCCGGCGGTTTCGCCGGGCGGCGTCGTCTCGCCGGGATAGAGAAAGTAGGTCCAGCCGAAATCGAATACGATGTCGCCCAGCGTCGGCCGGATGCCGCCACCCATCGTTATCTCGGCGGCCGGTTGGGTCGGCAGCTTGACGCTGGCCATGGTGCCACCGGCATAGAAGATGCCGCGCGCCGCCTCGAGGGCGGCTCCGACCGCCGGTTTGCGGTCGGAGAGCGTGGTACCGCGGAAGATGTAGTCGGAGGCAAATCCGCCGCGAACGCTGAACTCGAAAGGGCTGTCAGCGCCTTCCTGCCTTGGGGCCGCGCGGACCGGCCCTTCGGCGGCCAGGCCACCGCGGGCGCCCAGACTGATCGAGCCGCCCGCCTGCGCGCATGCCGGCCCCGCGGCCGCGGAGACGAGGCAGAGCGCGGCGGCGGCGCGCTGCGGGCGATGAAACCAGCGCTTGCAAGAGCGGGCCGAGCGGGGTCGTGCGATTGCATGTCGTACCCTCTCCCTCGGGAATTCCTCGAGCAGACGTTGCAATAAGGTCAAAGCCGCGCCCATAGCCTGAAAGATTCCCGATGTTGCCGGCGCGCCACAGTCGCGGTACGACCGGCCGAAGGATGGCCTTTACGAGGCCACGCACATTCCAGCGCCGTCGCTCGCAATCGATTGACATCGTTGTCGGTGCCGGGTTTGTGTGCGGCGCGGCTCCGGGGCCGGGACTTAATCAGTGAAGGCATGACCAGTTTCGTCTACCGCAGAAAGCTCACCGTCGAATGGGGTCATTGCGATCCCGCGGGCATCGTGTTCAACAGCCGCTTTTTCGAGTTCTTCGACTGGAACGCCTGGCTGCTGTTCGAGAGCGCGCTCGGCGTTCCGCCGTCGGAGCTCGCAGCCACCTACGGCATCGTCGGCATTCCGCTGGTTGACGCGCGGGCCCGCTTCCTCAAGCCGGCGAAATTCAACGACGTCGCCGAGATCGCTTCGGAGGTGAGCGAGTTCCGGCGCACGAGCTTCGAGGTGCGCCATCGCATCAGCATCGACGGGGAACTTGCTGTGGAGGGCAGCGAGACCAGGGTCTGGACCGGGCAGGACGGGGACAACCCGGGCAAGCTCAAGGGCATGCCGATCCCGTCGGCCGTGATCGAACGGTTCCAGGTATGAGCCACGGTAAGCGCGAGATCGTGCAGCTCGATCCCGATCGCGGGTCTGGCGGGGTGCTCGTCCTTGCGCTGATGTCCCGGCGTCGCAATGAGAAGCTTGCAGTGAATTCCCGGCCCAGCGCGGTCGGGATGCACGCGGAGGATGTGTCTATCGATGACTGAGAGCCTGGTCCTCGGCTTCGACCTGCGGTTCGAGGATCTCTACCGCCGCGAAGGCCTGGTGCGCCTCGACGGCCGGTTCGTCGATTTCCTCGCCGTCCGCAATCCCGATCTGCACAACCGGCTGATGGGGGCGCGGGCCGCGCTGGCGAGCGAAGCGAGCGGCCGGCGCGGCGACTCCACGGCGCGCGCGACACCGGATGCCGCAGCGGGCAAGTCGGAATCCGACCTGATCGTGGAGCTCGCGCCGGAGCTCGAGGACTTCCTCGGCGAGCTGTTCGGCATTGCCGCAGAGCTGCGCGCACTCGCAGCCCGTCACCAGGCCCTGGCTCCCCTGTACTCGGTGAAGCGGTTGTTCGTGCAGCGGCGTGCGGCGAAGAAATACGGCCCCGACCAGGCTGCGGCTTTCGACGGACCTGCGCTCGCCGCGCAGATCGAGCCCCTCATCGGTGGCGAGCTCACCGAGTTGCGTTTTGCCGAGGCAGTCGAGCGTTGGATGAAGGCCGAGGCCGCGCTGGCGAGCGAAGCGAGCGGCCAGCGCGGCGACTTTAGAGTGCGCGCGCATAGCGCGTCGGAAGACGCGCGTGAACGCGCTTATGACACTCGCCCTGACCCGGGCTCGTCGGCGCGCGCCGCGCTGGCGAGCGAAGCGAGCGGCCAGCGCGGCGACTCTAGAGTGCGCGCGCATAGCGCGTCGGAAGACGCGCGTGAACGCGCTTATGACACTCGCCCTGACCCGGGCTCGTCGGCGCGCGCCGCGCTGGCGAGCGAAGCGAGCGGCCAGCGCGGCGACTCTTTATTGGGCGCGCGTGGTGCGGAGAACGCCGTGTCGCTCGATCTGGCGGCGCGCTATGCCGCCTGGGCCGTGCATAGCCCGCAGGGCCGCGAGCTGCACAAGCGCGGCGTGTTGTTCAAGGTCCCCCACAAGGTCGACCCGCACCATCTCGTTCCGGTGGCGACCGAGGTGATCGACGGCGTCACCATGCTCGCCCTGCTGCAGCCGCGGCGCCGCGCGCGGGACGGCTTCGCCCTCACCGATCGCGGCACCGATCTCGCGGGCGCGCTCGATCACGCCAACTACTGCATCTGGTGTCACAACCAGGGCAAGGACTCCTGCTCCACCGGGCTGCGGGAGAAGTCCGGCGAGTTCAAGAAGAGCGCGTTCGGCGTCGTGCTGGCGGGCTGTCCGCTCGACGAGAAGGTCTCCGAGATGAACCTGGTCGTGGCCGGCGGCCACAGCGTCGGTGCGCTTGCGATCGCGGTGATCGACAATCCGATGTGCGCGGCCACCGGCCACCGCATCTGCAACGACTGCATGAAGGCCTGCATCTACCAGAAGCAGGAGCCGGTCGACATTCCTCAGGTCGAGACCCGCGTGCTCAAGGAGGTGCTGGCGCTGCCCTGGGGCTTCGAGGTCTACGCGCTGTTGACACGCTGGAATCCGCTCAACCTGCGCCGCCCGTTGCCGAAGCCCGCGACCGGCCGCACCGTTCTGGTGGTCGGGCTCGGGCCTGCCGGGTTCACGCTTGCCCATCATCTCATGAACGACGGTCACGCCGTGGTGGCCGTGGACGGGCTCAAGATCGAGCCGTTGCCGGCGGACGTGTCCGGGGTCGATGCAGCCGGCGTGCGCACGCCGTTCCACCCGATCCGCGATGCCGCCGAGCTCAGCGAGCCGCTCGACGCCCGGGTGATGGCCGGCTTCGGCGGCGTCGCCGAGTACGGCATTACGGTGCGCTGGGACAAGAACTTCCTGAAGGTGATCCGGCTCCTGCTCGAGAGGCGCGCCGAGTTCAGGATGTTCGGCGGCGTGCGCTTCGGCGGAACGCTCGGCATCGACGGCGCGTTTGCTCTCGGCTTCGATCACATCGCGCTCTGCGCCGGCGCCGGTCGGCCGACCATCGTCCCGATGAAGAACGGCCTCGCTCCCGGCGTGCGCCAGGCATCCGATTTCCTGATGGCGCTGCAGCTGACCGGCGCCGCCAAGACCGACAGCCTCGCCAACCTGCAGGTGCGGTTGCCGGTGGTGGTCATCGGCGGCGGGCTGACCGCGATCGACACCGCGACCGAGGCGCTCGCCTATTATCCGCTGCAGGTGGAGAAGTTCCTCGCCCGCTACGAGCGCCTCGTCCGGGAGCGCGGCGAGGCGACGGTGCGCTCCGGCTGGACCGCGCAGGAAGCCGAGGCGGCGGCCGAGTTCATCGATCACGCGCGCGCGATCCGTGCCGAGCGCGCGGCGGCAACGCGCGAGGGTCGCAAGCCGCAGCTGGCGGAGCTGATGCGGCAATGGGGCGGTGCCACCATCGTCTACCGGCGGCGCCTGATCGATGCGCCGAGCTACACCCTCAATCACGAGGAGGTGGCCAAGGCGTTGGAGGAGGGGATCGGCTTCGCGGAGCAGCTCACGCCCGAGGAGGTCGAGCTCGACGCCTTCGGTTGCGCGCAGGCACTGCGTCTGTCCGGCAAGGCTGCGGCCGGCACCGATCCCGTTGCCCCCGCGCTTGCATCGCCGGCTGGCGAGGAAGAGGCGGGCAAGCGGCGCGATGTCATCCTGCCCGCGCGCACCATCCTGGTGGCCGCCGGCACGCAGCCCAACACCGTGCTCGGGCGCGAGGAGCCGCGGCACGTGAGCATCGACGGCAAGCACTTCCAGGCCTTCGACGAGAGCGGCCGCAAGGTCTCGCCCGAGCGGGTCACCAAGCCGTCGGCTGCCCACGTGCTGATGAGCCTGCGCGAGGACCGCCGTGCCATCAGCTTCTTCGGCGATCTGCATCCGTCCTATGCCGGCAACGTGGTCAAGGCGATGGCGAGCGCGAAGCAGGGCTATCCGGTGGTCAGCCGGATGCTGGAGCGATTGCCGCCGTCGGCCGTCGCGCCGGAGACGCTGATGGCGCGCCTCGACGACGAGCTCAGGGCCACCGTGCACCGGGTCGTGCGCCTCACTCCCGACATCGTCGAGGTGGTGGTGCGCGCGCCCATGGCTGCGCGTGCCTTCGCCCCCGGCCAGTTCTACCGGCTGCAGAACTACGAGACGCTGGCGCGGCGCGTCAATGGCACGGCGCTCGCGATGGAGGGGCTGGCGCTGACCGGCGCCGCCGTCGATCGCGAGCGGGGGCTCCTCTCCACCATCGTGCTGGAGATGGGCGGCTCGTCCGATCTGTGCGCGGCGCTGCGGCCGGGCGAATCGGTGATCCTTATGGGGCCGACCGGCTGCGCCACCGAGACGCCTGCCGGCGAAACCGTGTTGTTGATCGGCGGCGGGCTCGGCAACGCCGTGCTGTTCTCGATCGGGCAGGCGCTGCGACGCAACGGCAGCCGCGTGATCTATTTCGCGGGCTACAAGCGCGCGATCGACCGCTACAAGGTCGAGGAGATCGAGCGCGCGGCCGACGTCATCGTCTGGTGTTGCGACGAGGCGCCGGGCTTCGCCGCCGAGCGGGCACAGGACAAGGCGTTCGTCGGCAACATCGTCGAGGCGCTCGCGGCCTACGGTTCGGGGGCGCTCGGCGAGCAGCCGCTCCCGCTCGGCGCGGTCGATCGCGTGATCGCGATCGGCTCCGATGGGATGATGGCGGCGGTCAAGCGTGCGCGCGAGGGAATCCTGGCGCAGCACCTCAAGCCCGGCCACAAGGCGATCGCCTCCATCAACTCGCCGATGCAATGCATGATGAAGGAGATCTGTGCGCAGTGCCTGCAGGTGCAGCGCGATCCGGCGACCGGAGTTGAGAGCGTAGTGTTCTCCTGCTTCGACCAGGATCAGGCCCTCGAGCGGGTCGACTTCGACAGCCTGCGTGCCCGCCTCGGTCAGAACGGCGTGCAGGAGAAGCTCACGCGGCTGTGGATCGACCACTCGCTGCGCCAGGCGGGATTGCGCTCGTAGGCGATCCGCCTGCCTCAGTCGTCGGCCGTCAAGGGGCGTCGCACGCCCCAGCTGCGCAACGCCGCTTCGATCTCGGCGGCGACGAAGAACCGTGCACTGTCCTGCTCGTAGCCTTGTTCGAGGAGCTCGTCGTATTCCGTCAGCACGTGGCGGACATAGGCGACCAGCGACAGCCACGCCGCGCGCTCGGCCGCCGCCGAGCGCAGCCCCGGACTGTCGAGGGCGTGATCGACCACGGCGGAAAGCTCATGTGGCGGAATGCGCGGTGCCAGCCGGCGAACCGCCGCCTCGATCTCGGTGCGTTTGGCCACCTGGACGCACTCACCGCTGGTACTGTTCCAACGCGTCACTTGTAGCTTGCCGCAAGCGACACGGCAGGCCCGTCCTTGCCCACCCCGTTGCGGTGGGCAGCCCGATCGAAGGGCCTTCGCACGACCCTTGCGCGGCGCGCGCATTCTCTTCCACACTGCCTCCGCCGTGCATCCCCCCTGAGGCGCGCTCGCCCGGGTCGCCGGAACGTGCGCACGATTGCGCCGCAAGAGCCAAGGAGACGCCGTGATGAGGATTGCAATACCGGCCGCGTCCGCAGGACTCGCGTCGATCATGCTCGCGCTCGCGACCGGCGGGCCCGGGCGTGCCGCCGAGCAGTGGAATTTCTACATGCACCAGTCGGCGCCCAACTTCGCCACGTCGCGCGGCGCCAAGATGTTCACCGAGGAGATCGAGAAGGCGACCGGCGGCGAGCTCAAGGTCAGGCTCCATCTCTCCGGCACCCTGCAGATCAGTCCCAGCAACATCACCCAGGCGGTCGGCGAGAACGTCGTCCAGATCGGCGACGACCTGTTCAATTCCGGCAACATCGCGGTCGCGGGCATCCCGCGCCTTCCCATGCTGATCCAGTCCTACGAGGACTTCACCAGGGCCGACGCCGTGCTCAAACCCTATGTCGAGAAGGCGTTCGGTCAGAAGGGCTCGACGGTGCTCTCCTCCTACAGCTACCCGATGCAGGTGATCTGGGGGCGCAAGAAGCTCGAATTCGCTCGACGACATCAAGGGCATGAAGCTGCGGGTCGCGCAGCCCGAGCAGGGCGAGTTCGTCCGCCGCTTCGGCGGCACCTCGATCACCATGAGCGCGCCGGAGGTGCCTTCCGCGCTCGACCGCGGTGTCGTCGAAGGCATCTTCACCGCCGGCGTCGGCGCCGTGCTGTGGAAGGATCTGCTCAAGTACGGCTACATGCTGGTCGTCAACGTCAACAACTCCTACTTCATCGCCAACACCGGTGCCTACGACAAGCTCTCCGCCGATCTCAAGGGCAAGCTGCGCAAGGTTGCCGAGGACACCGCCCGCTGGAACGAGGGCACCATGAAGAAGGAGGAGGCGGAACTCGGTGCAGATCCTCAGGACCGCGGGCTACACCCTGACCAATGCCAAGCCGGAAGAGGTCGGCCGCGCGGTCAGCACGGTGAAGCCCTACTGGGACGACTGGGCAAAGACGCGTGGTCCCGACGTGGTCGAGGCCCTGGGCAAGGTCCGCACGGCGCTCGGCCGCTGACCCAGCGCGTCTTCCGGCGAAAGTCGAGTTAGCCAGCGGCAAAGAGCCCGGCCATGACCGCGACTGGGGAGGCAACGCCGGTACCGAGCGAGCGCCGCCGGCGGGCACTGCCGGAGGGTCCGGTGGAATGGACCTGCAAGGTTGCCAGCGAGGCGGCGTTGCTGGTGATGCTCGCGCTGGTCGCAGTCGACATCGTCACCCGCTGGCTGCTCAACTTCTCGTTCGAGGTGTCGGACGAGGTCGGCGGCTACATGCTGGTGGTGATCTGCTTCGTGAGCCTGTCGGCATGCCACGTCAGCGGCAGCTTCCACGAGGTCGAGTTCGTTCAGGCACGGTTGCCGCCTCGTGCTCGCTCGCTGTCGCAGTTGATCTTCGGGCTGATGTCGCTCGCCGCCTGCGGCCTGCTCGCCTGGCAATACGTGCGTCTCGAGCTTGCGTCGTGGCGGTTCGGCGACGTGGCGCCGACCTACCTCGCCACCCCGCTCTGGCTCCCGCGGCTCGCCATGGCGCTCGGCATGCTCGCGCTGTGCTTCTCGCTCTGCCGGACCCTGATCGCCGAGTCGAGAAGGCTGCTCGGCGATGCCCCGTCGGCGCGATTCGCCTGAGCTTCAGCTTCTGATCGTGACGCTCCTGTTCCTCGGCCTGTTGATGGCCGGGATGGCGGTGCCGTTCGCGATCACGATTCCGGCACTGCTTTATCTCGTCCTGCAGGGCGGACTGCCGGCGCTCAACAGCCTCGGGCTGGTGAGCTGGGGCAGCATGAACAGCTTCGTGCTCACGACCGTCCCTCTGTTCATGCTGATGGCGGAGGTCCTGAGCGCGAGCGGATTGAGCAGCCGCATCTACCGTGGGCTCGAGAAGCTCGTCGCCAGGCTGCCTGGCGGGCTGTTGCAGACCAACATCGCGGGCTGCGCGATCTTCGCGTCGGTCAGCGGCTCCAGCATCGCGACCGCGGCATCGATCGGAGGGGTCGCTCTGCCGCAGCTCATCGCCCGCAAGTACAATCGCGCGCTGGCGGCAGGGTCGCTCGCCGCCGGCGGTACCCTCGGCATTCTCATCCCGCCGAGCTTTCCCATGATCGTCTACGGCACGTTCACGGAGACATCCGTCCCCAAGCTGTTCATCGCCGGCATCATCCCGGGGCTGATCATGACCGCTTTGTTCATGGTCTACATCGCTGCGCATGCCCTGATCGTACCCGCGGTGGCGCCGCGCGAAACCGGACCTTCCTCCGCGGGCGATCTCGTCGGCGCGTTCGCCGAGGTCATCCCGTTCTTCGCGCTGATCGCCGCCACCCTGGGCGGGCTCTACTTCGGCGTCGTCACCACCACCGAGGCGGCGGTCATCGGCTGCGTCCTGTCGATCCTGCTCGGCGTGACGCTCGGCGAGCTCGATCTGGCGCGCTTCCTGCAGGCCATGCACAACACCATCTATTTCAGCGGCAACATCCTGTTCCTCATACTCGCCGCCTACATCTTCTCGGTGGCGCTGAGCTTCGGCGGCGTCGGCGAGAAGGTCACCGCCTTCATCGTCGATCTCGAGCTCTCCAAGTTCGAGTTCTACATCGCGCTCCTGATACTCTTCACCATCCTGGGCTGCCTGATCGAGAGCCTCGGAATGATCGTCATCACCGTGCCGCTCCTGTTTCCCGTGCTCAGGACCTATGATATCGACCCGATCCTGTTCGGCGTGATCCTCGTGATCTTCGTCGAGCTCGGCCAGATCTCGCCTCCGATCGGGATCAACCTGTTCGTCATCCAGAGCATCTGGGACGGCAAGCTGAGCGAGGTGGTCATCGGCACGATCCCGTTCCATCTGATCATGTTCGTCGTGCTGGGACTGGTGATCTTCTGGCCCGAGCTCGCCTTGTGGCTGCCGGCCCGCATGTCGAATTGATGGGCGAGGTCATGCAGCGCAGCACGAACCGGATCCTGACCACCCATACCGGCAGCCTGCCGCGGCCGCGCGAGCTGACGCGGCTCTACGCGCTGCGCGCGCGCGGAGAAGCCGTCGATGCGGAGGAGATCGCGCGCGTCGGCCGCGACGCCGTGCGCCGCGTGGTCGAGAAGCAGCGCGCCGCCGGGATCGATGTCGGCAACAACGGGGAGCAGCAGCGCGATTCCTTCTTTCTGTATCTGAGGTCCCGGCTGTCCGGTCTCGGCGGCAGCTGGGAGCGCCCTGCCCGCGCCGATGTCGAGCGCTATCCGGATTTCAAGCGCATGTGGCTCGAGCAGCACGCGGCCCGGACCCAGGTCTCGGCGCTCGGCGGGCTGCCCAAGGCGGTCGGCGAGGTGCGATATCTCGACCAGCGCGCCATCGAGGACGAATGCCGCGACTTCGAGACCGTGCTCGAGGACCATCCCGGAGCCTTCGTCGAGCCGTTCATGTGTGCGCCGTCACCCGGCATCCTCGCCACGGCGGTGAAGAACGAGCACTACGAAACCCTCGATGCCTATCTTGCGGCGCTCGGCCGCGCGCTCGAGGTCGAGTACGAGGCGATCGTTCGCTGCGGCTTTCTGCTGCAGATCGACGCGCCCGACCTCGCGCTCGAGCGTCACATCACCTACAAGGACGAGCCGGTCGCCGCCTTCATCGGCTTCGTCGAGCGGGTGGTCGCGACCATCAACACGGCGCTCGCGAACGTCCCGCGCGCAACGGGTCCGCTTGCATGTGTGCTGGGGCAATTCGGAATCGCCGCACGATGCCGACGTGCCGCTCGAGGATGTCCTCCCCGCGCTGCTGGAGGCGCGGGTCGGCGGTCTTGTGCTCCCGTTCGCCAATCCGCGCCACGCGCACGAGTTCCGCTGCTTCGGACGGCACCCGCTCGCGCACGATCAGCTGCTGGTCGCCGGCGTGATCGACAGCCTGACCAATTTCGTCGAGCACCCCGAGGTAGTGGCGGATCGAATCGAGCGCGTCGCCGCGGTCGTCGGCGATCCCTCGCGCGTTCTCGCCGGCACCGATTGCGGCTTCGATACCTCGGCCGGATGGGGACGGGTGGCCGAGGACGTGGTGTGGGCGAAGCTCGCCAGCCTGCGCGAGGGCGCCCGCCTGGCGTCGCAACGATTGTTCAAGTAGCCGCACGGAGCCGCAGCCCGTTGCAGACTCGCGTGGCGGGACGATGCGAGGCGGCCGTGCCACCGGGCAACCGGCGACCCGGATTTCGCTTGCGCTCCATCCGGGCTACACTGAGCGTAGAGAGGTATGGTCATGAGCAATTTCAAGCGTATCACGCAGAATCCCGCTGTGATGGGTGAAAGCCGTGCATTCGCGGGCTCCGGGTCACGGTCGGCATGATTGTTGGACACATCGGCGCAGGACGGACCGTTGACGAGCTACTCGGTGATTATCCATACCTTGAGCGCGACGATGTTCTCGAGGCACTTCGCTATGCGGCGTGGCGCGCGCAGGAACGTGAGATCGAGTTGGCCGATAAGGAGTAGGCAGAGGCCAGATGGAAGGCCCGAATTTCGCTCGATCCGGGCTACAGTGTGCTGCGCGATCCTGGCTGCAGCTGCGCCGGTGCACGCGACATCCGGTTTGAACGACGTGCCGAATGTTGCTAATGGAATGGCGCATGGCACGCATCCTGGAGCTCACGCTCAACGGTCGCCGGCGCGTCGATGCGGTTCCGGACAATCTCCTGTTGCTGGATTATTTGCGGGAAGTCGTCGGACTGACTGGCACAAAAACGGGCTGCGATGGCGGCGAATGCGGCGCCTGCACCGTTCTGGTCGATGACCGGCCGCGTTTGTCCTGCCTGACGCTGGCTGCCGGTGTCGCGGGCCAGCGTGTCGACACCATCGAATCACTGGGCAGCGGCGGGCACCTCTCGGCCGTGCAACGCGGCTTTCACGAGAAGCTCGGGTCACAGTGCGGCTACTGCACGCCGGGCTTCATCATGGCCTCGGCGGGGCTTCTGCGGCGCAATCGGCATCCGAGCGAGGACGACATTCGCGAGGCGCTCGGCAGCAACATCTGCCGCTGCACCGGCTACGTGAAGATCATCGAGGCGGTGAAATACGCGGCCGAGCTCGACGCTGCGGGAGTGGCGCCGTGAACGAGATCGTGCCGATCCGCAACATCGGCACCTATGTGCCGATGATCGACGGGCCCGAGAAGGTGTCGGGACGGGCGAAATACACCGCCGACCTGATTGCGCCCGACATGCTGGCGGGCCGCATCTATCGCAGCCCCTATGCCCACGGCGACATCCTCGAGGTCGACGTCTCCGCCGCGATCGCGCTTCCCGGCGTGAAGGCGATCGTCACCGGCGCCGACTGCGACAAGACCTTCGGCGTGCTGCCGATCGCCCGCAGCGAGCATCCGCTGGCGCGCGACAAGGTGCGCTACCGCGGCGAGCCGGTGGCCGCGGTCGCCGCGGTCGACGACGCGACTGCCGAGCGCGCGATCCGCCTGATCAGGCTGCGCATCCGCGAGCTGCCGGCCTATTTCAGCGCGTCCGACGCGCTCGCGCCCGACAGCGTCCTCCTGCACGAGCGCAAGCCGGGCAACATCGAGCGCGACGTCTTCTTCGAGCTCGGCAGCGTGGAGCAAGGCTTCGCCGAAGCCGACCTGGTGCGCGAGCAGAGCTACAATTGCGCCGAGGTGTGCCAGAACCAGATGGAGATGCATGCCGCGGTCGCAGCGTACGACGCCGTGCGTGATCGCATGACCGTGCACGCCAGCACGCAGGTCCCCTATTACGTCCATCTCATGCTGGCGCAGATCCTCGACATGGACATGTCGCGTATCCGCGTGGTCAAGCCGCATGTCGGCGGCGGCTTCGGCTGCCGCACCGAATGCCTCAACGTCGAGTTGATCGCGGCGCTGCTGGCGCGCCGCACCGGCGGCAGCGTGCGGCTGGTGACCGACCGCGAGGAGACCTTCATCACCCATCGCGGCCGGCCGGAGACCGACATCAAGCTCAAGCTCGGCATGCGCCGCGACGGTCGCATCACCGCGGTCGAGTGCACCTGCATCCAGCGCGGTGGCGCCCACTCGGGCTACGGCGTTGTGACGATCCTCTATTCCGGATCGATGCTCTACGCCATCTACGACCTGCACAACGTCAAGTACATCGGCAAGCGCGTGCTGACCAACACGCCGCCCTGCGGTGCCTTCCGCGGCCACGGCACCGTCGACATCCGCTTCGCGTTCGAGAGCCTGCTCGACGAGATGGCGCACGAGCTTGCGCTCGATCCCATGGCGGTGCGGCGCGCCAACTACCTCACGGCGCCCACCTTCACCGACAACGACCTGATGGTGAACAGCTACGGGCTGCCCGAATGCGTGGATTGGGTGGAGCGCGCGAGCCGCTGGCGCGAGCGCAGGGGCACCCTGCCGAAGGGCAAGGGGCTCGGTTTCGCCTGCTCCCATTACATCAGCGGAGCCTCCAAGCCCGTCAACTGGACCGGCGAACCCCACGCCACCGTCAAGATCAAGCTCGATTTCGACGGCTCCATCGTCGTGCTCTCCGGCGCCGCCGACATCGGCCAGGGCTCGACCACCATCCTGGCGCAGACCGTGGCCGAGGTGCTGGGGCTCGATCTGGCGCGCGTGTGCGTGGTCACCGGCGACAGCGAGGTGGTGCCCAAGGACAACGGCTCCTATTCCTCGCGCGTCACCTTCATGGTCGGCAACGCCGCCATCGACGCCGCGCACAATCTCAAGCGCCTGCTCACGGCGGCCGCCGCGCGCAAGCTCGAGGCCAGGCCGGAGGAGGTGGAATGTCTGGGCGAGCTCTATCGCGCGGGCGCGCAAGACAAGGGGCTGACCTTCGAGGAGGTGGTGATCGAGGCGCTCAAGGACGCCGGCACCATCACCGTCACCGGCAACTATTCCACCATCCCGGAATTGCACGGCGGACGGAAGTATCGCGGCGCCGCCATCGGCGGCACCATGGGCTACAGCTATTCCGCCCAGGTGGTCGAGGTCACCGTCGACGAGGAGACCGGCGTGGTCGACGTCGACAAGGTGTGGGTGGCACACGACTGCGGCAAGGCGCTCAACCGGCTCACGGTCGAGGGCCAGGTGCAGGGCTCGGTTTGGATGGGCATGGGCCAGGCCATGAGCGAGGAGACCGCCTATCACGAGGGGCTGCTGATCACCGGCAACATGCTCGACTACCGCGTGCCCACCATCCAGGATTCGCCGCCGATCGAGGTCGGCATCGTCGAGAGCAATGACCCGCACGGCCCGTTCGGCGCCAAGGAGGCGGGTGAAGGCTCGCTCGCCGCGTTCCTGCCCGCGCTCACCAACGCGATCGCCGACGCCATCGGCGTGCGGTTCACCGACTTGCCGGTGACTCCCGACCGCGTGTTCGCAGCGTTGGAGAAGCGCCGTCGCGCCGGCAACGGGCGAAGCAACGCCAGGTGACGGTCGCGCTCCGATGGACGCACTGCCGGAATTCGAGCTCGTTCGCCCCGCGACGCTCACCGAGCTGATCGCGGCGCGCGCCGCTCATCCCGGCAGCTCGCTCATCGGCGGTGGCACCGATCTCGTGGTCAATATCCGCCGCGGCATCGTCGCCCCGCCGGTGCTGATCGACGTCAATCGAGTCGCCGAGCTGCGCGAGATCAGGGCCGACGCCGATATGATGGAGATCGGCGCTGCGGTCACGCTCGCCGAGCTCGCCGCCCACCGCCAGGTGGTCGCCCACTATCCGGTGGTGGCGCAGGCCGCCCACTTCATCGCCGGGCCCACCCACCGCAGCATGGGCACGGTCGGCGGCAATCTCTGCCTCGATACCCGCTGCCTGTTCTACAATCAAAGCGAATGGTGGCGCGCCGCCAACAACCACTGCCTCAAGACGACGGGCGAGATCTGCCATGTCGCACCCAAGAGCCGAGGCGTGTGCTTTGCGACCTTCAGCGGCGATCTCGCGCCCGCCCTGCTGACGCTCGGCGCCGAGGTCGATCTCGCCGGCCCCGCCGGCGCGCGTACGCTGCCGCTGGCGCGTCTCTACATCGGCTTCGCGCGCCCCCACCCTGACCCTCCCCCGCAAGCGGTTGAGGGAAGGGAGGGGGTCACCGACGCGCTCGGCGACGGCAAATACTACCTGTCGCTGCGTCCGGGGGAGCTCGTAACCGCGGTGCGTGCGCGCAACACGCCCGGCCTGCGCTCGGCCTACGACAAGATTCGCATCCGCCGCTCGATCGAGTATCCCGTGACCGGGGTCGCGGCGGCGCTGCGCCGCGAGCGCGATACGCTCGTCGACCTGCGTGTCGCCTTCACCGGCACCAATCCGCGCCCCGTCCTGCTCGAAGGCACAACTGCGCTGTGCGGTGGCCCGCTCGACGAACGCGTTCTCGCGGGACTCGACAATCTGGTCCGCGATCAGATCATGTCGATGAAGACCACGTTCACGCCCGGGCATTACCGCCGCCGCGTCGCCGGCGTGCTGGCTCGCCGACTGGTGACGAAGCTGTTTGCACACCTTCCGACCTCATCCTGATCCAGATCCAGATCGACCCCACCACGGAGCTTCCTCATGGCGAATGCCCGGCAGCCACGCCCATTATCTCGCCACGGCGTGTTCTCGAAGGCCCGCGCTCGCGCGTCATGGGCGTGCGCAAACGCGCTCCAGGCCGCATGTCTGGTGGCGCTCGTCCTGCTGCCGGCGTCGAGCGCGGGCCTGGCCGACGCGCTCCGGTCGGCACCGCTCGCGGCGGAGGCCCATGCCGGGCAGCGCCTGGTCGTATCGACCGGCACGACGGTGATCGGCGAACCGATCCGGTATCCGTCCGGTTCGTCTGCCCGGGTCACGGCGGTGGAGATCACGCTCGAGCCAGGGCAGCGGACCGGATGGCATATGCATCCGGTGCCGCTCTTCGGTTACATCCTCGAGGGCGAGCTCACGGTCGACTACGGGGCGAAGGGGACCCACACCTATCGCAAGGGCGACGGCTTCGTGGAAGCGATCGACGAGCCGCACAACGGCCACAACAGCGGACAGGACCCGGTGAAGATTCTCGCCATCATCATCGGCGCCGCAGGCGTTCAGGGAAGCCTTCCGGCAATGCCTCCGGCACGCTGAAGACGAAAAAATTCGAGCCAGTGCCTCCGTGCTCGAACTCCGCGTCATGTTGCGGCGGTGGGGTGGCGATCCGAAAATCGGCGTGATGTGCTTGCGACGAGACCCTCTCGTTGCCATAGAATGCGCCAATGAGTGCGGACGATTTCGCGATCATGCGCCGGGAGATGCTGGCGGAAATTTCCGCCAACACGTTTCTGCTGCGTGACACGATCGGCAAGGCGGTCCTCGGGGAACGGGTCATGACGGCCATGGGCAAGGTGCCGCGGCACGAGTTCGTGCCGATCGAGCTCCAGCCCTATGCCTACGCCAACGTTCCGCTTCCGATCGGATGCGACAAGACGATCTCGCAACCGTTCATCGTTGCGCTGATGACGGACCTGCTCGATGTCGGCGCCGACGACGAGGTCCTCGAGATCGGGACCGGCCTCGGTTATCAGGCCGCGATCCTGGCGCAGCTGGCGCGGCAGGTCTACAGCATCGAGATGATCGAGGAGCTGGCAGGGCAGGCGGAGCAGCGGCTGCGTCGGCAGGGATGCGCGAATGTGACGCTGCGGATCGCCAACGGCTATCACGGCTGGGCCGAGCACGCCCCCTTCGACAAGGTCATGGTGACGGCGGCTCCCGACCTCATTCCCCCGCCGCTGCTGCATCAGTTGAAGCCCGGCGGAAGGATGGTGATCCCCACGGGATTGCCCGATGCGCAGCAGCTCGTCCTGGTCGAGAAGGACGGCAACGGCAAGGTGAGGACGCGGGAGATTCTGCAGGTGCGGTTCTCGCAGCTCGAGGGCAGCGAGCTCGGCTGACCCCTGCACGCAGGCTCCGCAAGTCGCAGCGCCGCCGCGATGCGTCTTGAAGGCAAGGCCGGCCGCACCGAATGGAAGTTCTTCCGCCAACTGATGGACTAGACCGAGGTGTCGATATGATCATCGGTCGTTTCGGTCGTGCCGCAACTCCTCCATGAGGCTTTGGAACGGTCATGATCGGCTTGCGTGGCGGGACGCTTCCGGCGGCCACCAGCGGGTGGAGCGATCCATCCCTGGCGCACGGCATCCGCCAGCATCGCGTCCGAAACCAGGAGGCTGCGGTCCGCACGCGGGGGCACCAGCTCGGCAACGACGCGATCGCGATCGGTCACCAGCACGGTCTCGCCGCCGGCGACAAGACGGACGTACTGGCGGAGCCTGCTCTTGAGGGTTCTCAGACCAACGGCACGCATTGTGATATGGTAGCGACGGAAGCGACCCTGTCAAAGGTGGGACTTGGATGCGGAACCTGGGTGGGGCGAGCGACGTGAGTGTGAAGCGACGGGCGTTCGCATCATTCGCCCCGCGCGATGCCCGCTTGGCTTCGACGTGCCGCCGGCGCCGCTCGGCCGCGCCGACGAGGTGGTGATCGAAATGGTGCGGAGGAACCAGCCAGGGTCGATCGGGACGAGGGCGAGCGCCGCCTGCTCCACGCGGCGCGAGTTCGTCGCCTCCATCGGCGCCGCCGCGGCGGCTACGGCATTGCCGCTTTCCGCGCGTGCGCAGCCGCCGCCGCCGAAAATCTCCCGCATCGGCATCATCGACGACGCTCCGGTATGGAATTCGTTCCGCAGTCGGCCTGCGCGACCTCGGCTATCTCGAGGGCCGCAACGTCGCCTTCGAATATCGCTACGGAGAGGGGGAACCCGAGCGGCTGGCCGCGGCGGCGGCAGCGCTGGTCCGCCGCCCGGTCGATCTGATCGCGACCTTCGGTACGCCACCCACCCGCGCCGCCAAGCAGGCGACCGCCACCATTCCCATCGTCATGATCGGCATCGGCGATCCGGTCAGGGCCGGGCTGGTCGCCAGCCTCGCGCAGCCCGGGGAAAATGTTACCGGCAATACCATCCTCGGTCCGGATCTCGGCCCCAAACGCATCCAGCTGCTCAAGGAGGTCATCCCCTCCGTCGCGCGCCTGGCCTTCCTGTGGAATCGCACCAATGCCTCCAACGTTGCCATCCTCGAGCAGTTGGAGGTTGCGGCGCCGGCGGCGGGGGTGACGCTGATCCCGGTCGAGGTGCACGACATCTCGCACTGGGACGACGCATTCGCTGCGATGAGGCGGGACCGCCCCGATGCGTTCCTGATGACCAACGACCCCTTCCACCTGCTCCACCTCCGCAGGATCATCGATGCACTGGCCCAGCAGCGGCTGCCCGGCCTGTTCCAGGCCCGCGAGCACGTGGCTGCCGGCGGCTTCATGTCCTACGGCGCGAGCCTGCCCGACCTGTTCCGGCGCGGGGCCCTCTACGCACACAGGATCCTGCAAGGCACCAGACCTGCGGAATTGCCGGTGGAGCACCCGACCAAGTTCGAGCTCGTGATCAACCTCAAGACCGCAAAGGCGCTCGGCCTAACCATTCCAGAGTCATTTCTGCTGCGCGTCGACGAGGTCATCGAATAATCGCCGCGGACACGTCGCATATGCCATCATGCCGGCGAAGGGAGGATGAGATGCTCGACGGAATAATGGTGCCGGTCGTCTCGGTCGGGGTGTTGGCGGCGATCTGGGTCGTGGTGCTCTACGGGTCGAGCTACTTCGGCCCGAAAGTGGATTAGATGGCGCCGGCTCGCAGCAGAGCCGGACGCCCGGTCCTTGCCCGCACCCCGGTTGTCGCGCGATCCCGGCTACCCCTTCATCGACATCGCGACGTTCAACGACCCGTTTCCACGACCATCACTTCCCGGAGGAGAACATGAGAATTCATGGTTGCGATCGCGCTGGCGGCGGTGGCCGGCATCGCCGGCGTGCAGGCGCAGACCTATCCATCGCGTTCCGTCACCATCATCGTTCCGTTCCCGCCGGGCGGATCGACCGACACCGTCGCACGCATCATGGCCGAGCGGATGCGGTCGCTGCTCGGCCAGCCCGTCATCATCGAGAATGTCGGCGGTGCCGGCGGGAGCATCGGCGTCGGGCGTCTCGCGCGCGCGGCTGCCGACGGCTACACCATCGATATCGGCCAGTGGGACACTCATGTCGGCAGCGTGATCTATCGCCTGACCTACGACCTGCAGAAGGATTTCGAGCCGATCGGGCTGATCTCCATCAATCCGCAGCTGATGGTCGCGAAGAAGGCGCTGCCGGCGGACGACCTCAAGGGTCTGGTGGCATGGATGAAGGCCAATCCCGGCAAGGCCATGTTCGTCAACCAGAACGCGGCCGCGCAGGTGACCGGCATCCTGTTCCAGCAGGCGACCGGCACGCAGGTCCAGTTCATCCCGTACCGCGGCGCCGGTCCCGCCATGCAGGACCTGATCTCCGGGCAAGTGGACCTCCTGGTCGTGCAAGCCGCAGCCGCGTTGCCGCAAGTGCGGGCGGGAACGATCAAGGCCTTGGCCAACCTTTCCCCGCGCCGCTCTCCGGCGATGCCGGACATGCCGACCTCCGACGAGGGCGGCGTTCCCGGGCTCTATGCGTCGGGATGGTTCGGGTTCTTTGCGCCCGCCGGCACGCCCAGGGAGGTTATCGCCAGGCTCAACGGCGCGATGGCCGAGGCGCTCGCCGATCCGGCGGTGCGGGCGCGGTTCGCCGATCTCGGTCTGGATGTTGCTTCGCGCGAGCAACAGACCCCGGAAGGGCTCGCCGCCTTCCACAAGGCCGAGATCGAGAAATGGTGGCCGATCATCAAGTCGGCCGGCATCAAGGCGGAATAATCGACACAAAGACGCCGGCCCGACCCCGAATGGATCGGTAGGGTGGGCAAAATCGCGTCCGTGCGGTTGCAGCGCGGGAACTGTTGCGTGCGATTTTGCCCACTCGTCAAGGTCGCACGCGTGGGCAAAATCGTGCGACGCCGAGGGCTGGGATCGGGCACACGGCAGACGATTTTGCCCACCCTACAGGCTACGGTTCCAGCTCGCGCAGCTTGAAGCGCTGGATCTTGCCGGTTGCGGTGCGCGGCAGGTCCGGCCGCACGTCGATCCAGCGCGGATATTTCCATGCTCCGGCGCGATCCTTGACGTGCACCTTCAGCGTTTCCAACAGACCATCGTTGGCGGCGTAGCCCTCCTTGAGCACCACGAAGGCCTTCGGCTTCATCAGGCCATCGCCGTCTTCCCTGCCGATGACGGCGGCCTCGAGCACGGCCTCATGCGAAACAAGCGCGGCCTCCACCTCGAACGGCGATACCCACATGCCGTTGACCTTGAACATGTCGTCGGTGCGCCCGCAGTAGTGGTAGTAGCCGTCCTGATCGCGCACGTACTTGTCGCCGGTATGGATCCATTCCCCGACGAAGGTGCGCCGGCTCTTGGCGCGCTGGTTCCAGTAGCCTTCGCCCGCCGATGGTCCGCGCACGACGAGCTCGCCGATCTCGCCGGCCGGCAGCTCGTGTCCGCTCTCGTCGACGATCCTGACGTCGTAGCCGGGCACCGGCTTGCCGCTCGATCCGTAGCGGAGGTCGCCCGGGCGGTTGCTGAGGAAGGTCTGCAACATCTCGGTCGAGCCGAGGCCGTCGAGAATGTCGACGCCCACGAGCTTGCGCCAGCGCTCGCCGAGGTTGGCCGGCAGCGCTTCTCCGGCGGAGATGCACAGCCGCAGCCGGTCGGACCCGGCGCCGGGACCGATATCCGGATGCGCCAGCAGTGCCGCGTAGAGCGAGGGCACCGCATAGAAGATGGTCGGGCGATAGCGGCGCAGAGCTGCGAGCACTGCCTGCGGCGTCGGCCGCTCGGGCAGCAATACCGTGCTCGCTCCGACCGACATGGGAAACGACATGGCATTGCCGAGCCCATAGGCGAACGACAGCTTGGCCGCCGAGAACGCCACGTCGTCGGCGCCTATGCCGATGATGCCTTGGCCCATGAGCCGCGCGGTTGCCATCAGGCTGGTATGAACATGCTTGACCGCCTTGGGATCGCCGGTCGAGCCGGAGGTGTAGAGCCAGAACGCCACCTCGTCCGACATCGTCGAGGCGGTGAACGTCTCGGGGTCACCTCTTGCAAGCACATCCTCGAGACGGAGCGCGTCGCGCAGGTCGACTTCGTCCCCCGCGCCGGGCTCGACCACGATGACGGTGCGCAGATGCGGCAGGCGGTCGCGGATCGAAGACAGCATGCCGGCGAGCGCGGGAGCGACGACGGCCGCCGTCGCGCGGCTGTCGGCAAGGAGATAGGCATATTGCTCGGCGGTCAGCAGCGTGTTGACGGGAACCGGAACGATGCCGGCGCGGATCGCACCCCAGAACGCGACTGGATAGTCCACGGTGTCGTGGAACAGAAGCATCACACGATCTTCCTGGCGCACCCCCAGCTTCCTCAACGCCGAGGCGAAACGAATGGATCGTTCCGCGAGGGCGCCGTAGCCGAGCGTACGCTTCGAATCGGTGAACGCGATCTTGCCTCCGAGCCCGCGTGCCACGTTGCCGTCGACGAAGTCGGTGACTGCGTTGTACGGCCGGCGCTGCAACAAGTCTTCGAGCATGGCGGGGGCGACAGGAATAGCAGGATCGGGAGCAAACATGTTGTCGTAGCAGCCGCGTCTTCGGCGGGGACGGCCTTGCGCTGGGCCCGCCCGCCTATGCGCGCAACGAGGCTTCCGGCTCCATCCGAGAGCGACTATATCGCCGGCGCATCGCAGGCGGTGGAACAATTTCGGGAGACGATGCGCATTCGGCCGCGATTCCCGTGGGCTGGCCGCCTCCTGCCATTTCGCCGTCAGGCCTCGAACAGCCAGGCGCCGTGTCCGAGCTCTTCCGGAAACGTCGCGACCAATCTCTGCCCGCTTTGTCGCGCCATCACTCCGGCCGAGCGGAGGATGCCGTCGACCTTCTCGAGCGATGTCACCCGGATGGCGTAGCTGCCGATGAACGGCAATGAGGGAATCGAAACCTCCGGCAGCCGCCGCGCGAAGCCCTCTGCAGTCGTGAGCTCGATGCACCCGCGGTCGAGCGCGATGGTATGGCCCGATGCCGCGGTCGCCGCCGCGCGGCCGGTGAAGCGAGCGAAGCGCGCTGCCGCTTCCTCGACGTCGGCCACGACGATGGTGACGCCGCGCAAGCCGAGCGCGCCGTTCGCATGCGTCAGCCAGCGCGGCTGCCAGACCATGTGCTCGCTCCGGTGGGTGAGGATCTGGATGCGGCCTTCCGGCATCTCGCCTGCCTCCACGCGGGAGAGCGTGAAAGCGGCGGTGCCGGGTTCGCCGCCGGTATCGACCGGTCGCTGCATGTGCACCAGCGACCGCACGCGAAAGCCGACGGACGCGAGTCGCCGATGGTCGGCGGCGGCATCGGCTACGGCGAATGCGGCCAGATGCACGCCACGATAGCGCGCGAGCCCCGCCTCCAGCTCGCGGCCGAGCTGCATGTCGGCAGTCTTGAACAGCACCTCGATGTAGCCGCGCGCGAACATCGCAGTGACGTTTCCGGTGCCGGTCAATTGCGGCGGACCGCCGGCGGGGTCCGGATTGACCTGAACCGAGACCGGGGTGGGCGTGAAGCCCACGCGCGCGAGCGCGCGGCCGGCGGCATCGGGATCGCGCACGAAATGGCCGACGTGATCGAGGAAAATCTCGCCGGCGAGGGGCAGCTGGCGATCGGGTCCGGCGCCGGCGCGCATGCTCAAACTGACGCCCCCTCCGCTTTGTCGCAGGGCCGCACGGCGAATCGAGACCGGCACCGGCGCCTGCCGTGCTATAGTCTTAGACCATGACAATGGCGGTCGTGAATGGACGAGGGCGCGATGAACCGACGTGACCTGCTGACCCGGGGATTGGCGTCGGCGACGGCACTGCTGCCGTGGCCGGCCTTCGCACAGAGCAAGTATCCGGAACGGCCCATCAAGCTGATGGTTGCGTTCTCGGCCGGCGGCGTGAACGACGTGGTGGCGCGCCAGTGGGCCGAGCGGGTGAAGACATCGCTCGGCACCGTGTATGTGGAGAACCAGGGCGGCGGCACCGGCACCATCGCGACCGGCGAGGTCGCGCGCGCGCCGGGCGACGGCTACACGATCCTGCTCGGCAGCACCAGCACCATGGTGCTCAATCCCATGACCATGGCGAAGGTGCCGTACGATCCCGTCAAGGATTTCGTGCCGGTCTCCATCATCTGCGTCTCCACGACCTCGATCGTCGTGCATTCATCGGTGCCGGCGAAGTCGCTCAAGGAGCTCGTCGCCCATGCCCAGGCCAATCCCGGCAAGCTCTCCTACGGCTCTGCGGGCACCGGCACCATGAGCAACCTGTCGGGCGAGCTGTTCAAGCAGCTCGCCGGTCTGAACCATATCGTTCACATACCGTACAAGGGCGCCGGGCCCGGCATCACCGATCTCGTCAGCGGGCACATCCCGATGATGACACCGAACATCACCGGTCAGATCCTCCAGCTTCATCGCAGCGGCAAGGTCCGCATCCTGGCGGTGAACGCGGCGGAACGGCTGAAGGCGACGCCCGAGATCGCGACCGCCGTCGAGCAGGGACTGCCCGGGATGATCGGCCAGCTGTTCCTCGGCCTGTTCGTGCCGGCCGCAACGCCGGTCGCCATCGTCAACCGCATCGGTGACGCAACGCGCGCAGCCATGGCAGATCCGGAATTCCAGAAGATCCTGCTGGTGTCCGGCCTCGAGGCGGTGCCCGACTCCAACACCGGCAATGCCAGGCGCTTCATCGCGGAGGAGGTCGCGCGCTGGGGCCCGGTCGTGAAGGCCGCCGGCCTCAAGGTGGAGTGAGGGTCCGCCGATCGAGCGGCTCAAGTGAGCGGGCGTTCCCGCGAGAGACGGCTGCAGCAGCCGCGGCAAACCAAGCTGGGCAGAGTGGGGCGGCGGCGCGACCGACGGATGCTCCGCGGGTCATGTCCGCGGCTGGCGGGACCGGACGACGACCTCCAGAGAGGCGTTCGGCTATGACACTGATCGACGGTAGGCGCTGACGATGACCGCACCGATACAGGGCAGGCGACAGAGCAGCCGATGATACGACGTTATTGCGTGCCGGTTCTCATCAACATCACGAATGGGAAAATCGAGAGCACGCTGACGCTGCCCTGCTCTGCGCTGCGGTGCCTTGGTTCGGCCGGGGCTGCGTTGGCGCGGCATTGTTCAGCTTGCGATCGAACCGTTGTCAGCGAAACCACGGTTCCACCGGCATTCTCGGGCTGTCTTGACGTGGTGATCAGCGTCTTCATGGCACACCCTCCATTGAGCTGGTCCATGCATCGGCCTATGCGACCGATCGGCTAGCGTTTGCGGGTCGGAAGGTGTCACCGGCAATGTCGAGCGGGTGTGTTGCCGATCACAATGCTCAGGTCGTTTCAGAACGATTCAGGATTTCAGGTGCCTGAACAGACAATTCCGACCCAAGTCAGAGGGGGGGGGGCTTACCGCGGTACCGCCGACATTCGGGCGCGGCCTGTGGCAGGGCCTGACCACGGCACATCACGAACAAAATCTACCGCACATGCGCTGCGGGGCTGGCGGCGTCGCGCCGGATTGATAAAGTCGCCTCGTTTCCCCCTCCTGCGTAGCCGATCAGACGAATGATACGCGAAAGCCAGGAGAAACCGCGATGATCAAACTTTCGATAAACGGACAGGATCTCCAGTACGATGGCGATCCGGACATGCCGCTGCTCTGGTATCTGCGCGATATCCAGGGTCTCACCGGAACCAAGTTCGGTTGCGGCGTGGCCTTGTGTGGTGCCTGCACCGTGCATGTCGACGGCGTTGCTGCACGTTCTTGCCAAACGGCATTGGGCGATGCTGCAGGTCGCAAGGTTACCACCATCGAAGGGCTTTCCAGCAACGGCACGCATCCCGTGCAGGTCGCCTGGCGCGAGCTGAAC
Source organism: uncultured Alphaproteobacteria bacterium (assembly GCA_963840535.1). Classification (GTDB taxonomy): domain Bacteria; phylum Pseudomonadota; class Alphaproteobacteria; order Rhizobiales; family Xanthobacteraceae; genus VAZQ01. Next base: position 42,206 of record CAWIZJ010000041.1, on the reverse strand, counting down.
GTGGCGCAGTGCGGTTACTGCCAGACCGGGCAGATCATGCAGGCCGCCTCCCTGCTCAAGGAGAAACGCACCCCCAGCGACGCGGACATCGATGCCGCGATGAGCGGCAATATCTGTCGTTGCGGCACTTACACGCGCATTCGCGAGGCAATAAAGCTTGCCGCCAGGAAGGGAGCCGTCCAATGACACAGGTCCGGACGCCCACCCCAGCTATTGAAAATCTCAGCCGGCGCGCGGTTCTTGCCGGAAGCCTCGCCGGAGGCCTCGTGCTGGCGATGCGTCTGCCGCAGAGCGCCCTGGCGCAAACCCAGAAGTTCGCCGGCGAAGGCATGCCCAACGGGCTGCGCGACGATCCGCGCATATTTGTCGCCATCGCCGAGGACGGCACCGTAACGGTGACATGTCATCGCTCCGACATGGGACAGGGTGTGCGCACGAGCTGGCCGATGGTGGTTGCCGACGAGCTCGACGCCGACTGGGCCAAGATCAAGGTGGCGCAGGCCTGGGGTGACGAGAAGCATTTCGGCAATCAGGATACCGACGGCTCGCGCAGCATGCGGCATCACTTCGTGGCGCTGCGGCGCATCGGTGCCGCGGCGCGCCAGATGCTCGAAGCCGCCGCGGCAGCGCAGTGGAATGTGCCCACCGACCAGGTCGCGGCGCAGTATCACGAGGTGGTGCATGCCGCGACGAACCGGCGCCTCCCCTATGGCGCGCTGGCAAAGGCCGCGGCGGACATTGCGGTGCCGACCGGTCCCGCCCTCAAGCTCAAGGACCCGTCGAAGTTCCGCTACATCGGACGCGACGATATCGGTCTGCTCGACAACATGGACATCACGACAGGCAAGGCGGTGTTCGGCATCGATCCGCGCCTGCCGGACATGCTCTATGCCGTGATCGCGCGGCCGCCGGTACTGGGTGGCAAGGTCGCGAGCTTCGACGGCACCGAAGCGATGAAGGTCAAGGGCGTCGTCAAGATCGTGCCGGTCGAGCCGAGCCCGATTCCCTCGAGCTTCGAGCCGGTCGGAGGCATTGCCGTGGTCGCCACCAACACCTGGGCGGCGATCAAGGGTCGCCAGGCACTGAAGATCACCTGGGACGACGGACAACACGGCAACTACTCGTCGGACACCTACAAGGCGCAGCTCGAGGCCGCGGCACGGCAGCCCGGCAAGGTGGTGCGCAATACTGGCGACGTCGATGCGGCGATGAAGACGGCCGTGCGTAAGCTGGAGGCGGAGTACTATCTGCCGCATCTCGCCCATGCCACCCTGGAGCCGCCGGCGGCGGTCGCGCGGGCCGGCTCCGATTCCTGCGAAGCGTGGGGTTGCGTGCAGTCGCCGCAGGCCGCACGCACCAGCCTTGCCAAGCGCCTCGGCCTGCCCGAGGACAAGGTCAAGGTGAACGTCACCCTGCTGGGTGGCGGATTTGGTCGCAAGTCGAAGGCCGATTTCATGACCGAGGCGGCGATCCTGTCCAAGGCGATGGACGGCAGGCCGGTCAAGGTCACCTGGACGCGCGAGGACGACCTGCAGAACGACTTCTTCCACACCGTGTCGGTGGAGCGGGTCGAGGCCGGCCTCGATGCATCAGGCAAGCCGGTCGCCTGGCTGCATCGCACCGTGGCGCCGACCATATTTGCGCTCTTCCAGCCCGATCCCAGGCACGAGGCGGCGCTGGAGCTGGCGATGGGTGCGGTCGACAACCCGCTCGCCATCCCCAACATCCGGGTCGAGAATCCGCAGGCGACCGCTCACACCCGCATCGGCTGGTTCCGCTCGGTGTCGAACATCCCGCATGGCTTTGCCGTGCAATCCTTCGTTGCCGAGCTGGCGGCGGCGGCGAACAAGGACCACAAGGCGTTCCTGCTCGAGCTGCTCGGGCCCGATCGCAAGATCGATCCGGCTGCCATGTCGGATCAGTGGAACTACGGCGAGGACCCGGCGGTCTATCCCTATGAGACGGAGAGGCTGCGCGGAGTAATCGAGGCGGTGACGCAGGCCGCAGGCTGGGGACGAAGCATGCCGATAGGCAGCGGGCTCGGGCTCGCCGCGCACCGCAGCTTCGCCAGCTACACCGCGGCGGTGGTCGAGGTGAAGGTCGGCGATCGCGGCGCGATCACCATTCCCAAGGTCGACATCGCGATCGATTGCGGTCCGGTGATCAATCCCGAGCGGGTGCGCGCTCAGCTCGAGGGCGCGGTGATCCAGGGCATCGGCCTCGCCATGCTGGGCGAGATCAGCTTCAGGAACGGCCGCGCGCAGCAGACCAACTTCGACGGCTTCGAGCTGATCCGCATGGATGCCGCACCGCGTGAGGTGAAGGTGCACATCGTGCCGTCGACCGACTGGAACCGCCCCCTGGGTGGCGTCGGAGAGCCCGGCGTACCGCCGGTGCCACCGGCGCTCGCCAATGCGATCTTCGCCGCAACCGGAAAACGCATCCGCAAGTTGCCGATCCGCGACCAGGTCGGCGCCTAGTGTACTGTCTCTAACGGTCGTGTCCCCGGCTGCGGCGCAGCGCGAAGCTCTTGCGGAGCGGTGCAGCGCCGAGCCGGGAGCGTTGCAGCGGCGGCATTTGTAACGGTCCCGGTTCTGCAGCGCACCACTTCGTGCTGCGCTGCGCCTGGGACACGTGCGATGCAAGCGTCAGATTCACAGCACTAGAAGACGCGTCGCATCCCGCAGGTTTGCATCGCAGATCCTGAGTTCGGCCGGATGATCAACGCCTGGCACCGGTCCAACCAGGCGAGCTCGGGCATCGTCGGTAGGTCGTCGTTCCACGTTCGCTCGACCAGGTCAATTTGTCTTCCGAAAGCGCAAATCGAATGTTCGCGTTCCAGCGTTCGCCGTTGTTATCGCACTGGGCTCGCAATCGCCACACATTCGAGCTTTCCCGTTGAGTTGAGCGAAATTCACATGCGGCGCCGTAAGCCTCGGCCCGGCGCGCGGTAATGGTGAGAGGTGACTCACGACATTGAGCAACGTCAACACCCCATCCACCGATGAAGCTGATGTCGGATCTATCGGACGCGATCGCGTCTAATGCAATCCCATTATCAATCCTGACGTGCTGCAACGCAGTTCGTGAGCGCGGCACACGCCTGGCGTCTTCGATTCCGTTGCCGTTGGAGGAGATTGCCGTCGGCGGCCGCGGCACGCGCGCCGAGGCGTAGGTGCTCAGCACCGGATCGCCGTTGTGATAGGCCGGAGCCCGCGGTGGGCGGTAGCCGTTGCGGTAGCCAGCGCCGTAACCGTTTCCATTCAGACCGTAGGGCGCCACCACATAACCCGCACCCGGGGCCACCACCACGGGTGCCGAATATGGTGAGGGTTCCAGCCCTCCATTTCCGTAATCGTATCCATTTCCGTGGTCGTAGATGGGCTCAACGTAATTCCCGTTGCCGTTGCTCGGGGCCGGGATCACGTAGACGGGTCCGCCGGCGATATACACCCCGCCGGGGGCTACATAGACCGACTGCGCGTCGGCGGTCGTGATGTGCGCGGCCGACAAAGCCGCGATCGCCAGCGCAATTGATCGGTTGTTCATGGTGAAGCTCCTGCACCCAGAGCCCCGCCGATCCATGCCGATCACTGTAGCGCGCGCATCGTAGCGCGCCTAGCCGCTGTGATGATTTCCGCCGCATGGTTAACATCCGCGGCGACCTACTTCCCCTCACTAATTACCAGCATCAACTCGCTCGAGCCGGTCTACGCGTGCATTCTTCAGCACACCCGACCGCTCACAAACGTGGCCAACGTTCCCGCACTCTAGTCCCAGTCATAGTGTCGCCACCGAAGGGAACGGCGTGGGTATACCCCATGGCCGCGGTAGTATCGCTTGCCGGAATAGGCGTACGCGCCACCATGGTCGCGGTAGCCTCGATAGTCGTACCGCTCACGATATGCGGGGCGGCCGATGCTGAACCCGAACCCCGGTCCTTGGATGTAAACTCCCTGCGCCGCGGCGGGCGTCACAGCGGTCGCACCTGCGATCGTGCCGACGAAGGCGAGTGCGATAAACGATCCGGTGATCATTCGCATGATCATGTCCTTTCGGGGTTGTTCCTCTTTTCCACTTTCATGCCTCCCGCTGAAAACAAGGTGCTCGCTGCTTCGTTCCCTGAGCTGATTCGTTGCTTGGTCGAATGAAACTTGAAACCTGAATAACGTGCGGCAGCTCAACGCACTCTGAGTTGAGTAAAACCTACGTGTGAGCGAATGTGGCTGTTTCTTGGCTATCGCGAACCGTACAAACATACCGATTCCCGGCGCGAAAAGAGCGGCGCGCCAGTGAATATTTGGAACACGCAACCAAGAAGGCGACGAGCGAGTAACTGAGTATATCAGTAAGGCGTCTGTTGCAGTGCGCGAAGTTCAGCTCGTCCCCAACTGCCAACTCAACGTGTTTTCATCATTTATCATTTCATCACTTCCGGGCAGATATCCGATCCTGCGAACACCCCTTGTCGCGTCCCGGCGGCGTGTCAGTCCTGCCAGTGCAACACATTGCGCACCATGCTCCAGCGCGGCGGCGCCGCGGCGCGGGGCCGTCCCAGGATCCAGTAATCGACCTCGCGCGCCCGCATGCCGTCGGCGCGCCGAAGCTCGAGCCAGTAGTTCACGAAATGCACCATCGCTCTCCGATCCGGGCGGCATCAGGTAGCTCAGCAGAAACGGATTGCTGATGCCCTGCGGCACCACCGCGGTGATGCCCGGGATGGGAGCGGGCGAACGCGGCAGCCTGCTCGAGCGTCCAGACCGCCGCGTCCACCTTGGAGAAATCCGGCAGTGTCCGATAGTCGGGCACCATCACGATCTCGGCGTTCGGGAACAGGCGCGCCCACCGTGGATGCAGATACCGGATCGACGCTCATGGCCATGCGCAGTCCGCGCATGGCGAGGATCTGGTCGCGGGTGCGAAATCGCTGGGCCCGCGCCGTCGGCACCAGCAAGGCGACGGGGCTCTGATAATACGTCATCGACGCCGAGAGCGCGGTCAGCCGTTGCGTGCTGGCGTAGATGCCTGCCATGGCGATATCGAAGCGCCCCGTCTCGAGGTCGCGCTCGAGACCGGGAAACTCGAACGGGATGAAAACCGCACGCACGTTCAGCGAGCGGGCGAGGTCGTAGGCGAAGGCGACATCGTAGCCGACCAGTTCGCCGGCGTCGTTGAAGTAGGAGAACGGTACTGCGCGCCGCGTTGTAGCCCACCCGCAGAAGCGCCGCTCTGCTGGATGCGGTCGATGGTGGCGCCGGCTCGAGCCGGCGTCGGCGGCCGTCGGCTCTGCCGGGCGCCGCGCAGCACCGTGGCCTGGACCGCGCGCGTGAGGGCAGGGTCGAGCGTGAGCGCCCCATAGCGAACGCCGGCCGAGGCCGGGAAATAACCGTGCGCGGCGTGCCCCGCCCATGCGATGGCTACGAAGGCGAGCGCGGGAAGGACGAGCGACGCGACGAGCCGTGGAAACCGGATCTCGCAGCTTGCCGTAATAGGCCAGCGTGACAAGCACGCTCAGGAACGCGAAGGCCATCACCGAAACGATCACCTGGCAGTAGCGCGTGAGCGTCTGCAGCTCGACGTAGAGCTCGCGGGTCCCGCCCGGGAGAGCGAGCCATCGCCGAGAGGAACTCGACGGCATTGACGGCTGACGTGGGCGAGCCGAATCCGGAGAGCAGTGTCATCAGCGGGAGCAGCGCTTCGTCCCTGCCTCCCAATGGGACCTTGTAGTAGTAGGCGGCGAACACCAGGAAGAGATAGACGAAGAAGTTTCCGATCTGGCCGAGAGGATACGCGACCGAAAGGTTCGTCCGGATGATCTCGTCGCGCTCCTTGTCCACGATCCCGCAACGATCGGCAAGCTTGCGCGTCGCCTCCATGATGAACGGCAAGGCGGCGACCGACAGCGTCGTCACCGCAGCGATGGCGAGCGCGGAACGCAGCTCGACAATCACCTCGCGATGGGCGACCGGCGCCAGCGCCGATATCAGCGCCGGCAAGACCCAGAAGGCGAGCACGCAGGTGCCGACGAGGAAGAGGACGAGGTAAAAACTCATGTTGACGAGATCGGTGAGCGCGGTGGTCCCCGCGGTCACAGCAAACAGCGCGAAAACTCCCAAGGGCGCCAGCCGCACGATCCAATTCCAGAACCGGAGGCTCGCCAGCCGAATGGTGTCCAGCATGCTCAGCAGCGGCGCCTTGTCCTTGACGGTCTGGAGCGCAATCCCGTAGAAGATGCAGAAGATCACGACCGCAGGGACGTAGTTCTGGCTCAGCGCAGTGAACAGATCGGCCGGAATCAGCGAGCCCGAGCAACTTCGTGATGCTCTGTTCCTCCCTCGCTGTGTCGCCGATGACGGCCGGTTGGATCGGCGGAATGGCCTGTGCCAGGGCCACGAGGCACGCGAAGGTCACCACCCACACCGCCACGTAGAAGATCCAACCGCGTCTTGAACAGGCGCCAAGCCTTGCTTGGCTCGAGCGAGCCCAGACCGTGCAGGAGCGAGCAGATGAGGTAGGGATAGACTGCGGCCTGGAGCAGCCCGACATAGATGAAGCCGATAGGACTCAGGATTGCGCAGTCCTCGCCGAACGTGACACCGGCCAGGACCCCGGCCACTCCACCCACGACGCGAGGTTCATGAGGCGACAACAGTATGAGCGCCGTGATACACGCGCAAGCTGGCGATGAGCCGTAGTTCTGAATGTCGGCGGCGCTTGCTAACCTTTTCCGGCACTGACGATGGTCGCGTCCAGGCGAACGGAGACCCTTCCCTGTGCATCGCAGAATTCACGCAACTCCTGGCGCGCCGCCTTCAGGACTTTCTGGTAGCTCGCATCGTCGACCAGGCCGGCGAGCGGCGAACCCTTGATCTCGATCCGGACGAGCTCGTCGATCGAGGCGAAACGCGCCCAGCCCTCGCGGGACAGGACGCTCGCGCCCGCGATGCCGGCCGCCTTGCAGAGCCGCTGCAGCTCTGGCTCGTCGCCAAGGGCGAAGTACCCCTCGACCATGGCTGCGGCGCCATCGCCCGCCTCTCGCCGCAATATCCCCGCGAGCACCGAATAGCCCTTGGTGTGGGCAATCGGCGCGCAAACGGCCACCGCCAGCCGCCCGCGCGGCGCGAGCACGCGCCACATCTCACGAAGGGCCGCAACTCGGTCCGGAAAAAACATCAGCGCAAATTGGCTCACCACCACATCGAAAGCGCTGTCCTCGAAGGGCAGTTTCGCGGCATCGCCTTGGCGCCAATCGATCTCCGGCCGCAGCCGCCGAGCCACGGCCAGCATGCCCTCGTTGAGATCGAGCCCGGTGACGCGGCCCGCTCGGCCCAACACGAGCTGCAACCTCTCGCGCCAGGATGCCGGTTCCACAGGCAACATCGAGCACCCGGTCGCCCGATCTTATGCCCGCAACCTCGGCCAGCACCGGCGGCCACTGCGCAAATATGGCAGGAACGAAATCCTTCTCGTAGGCCACGGCAGCATCATGCGCGAGTTGCCAGGCATCTTGATTGGGCATGGGACGCGTCCCTTCGCGTAGGATTGTTCTTGGCTGCGCACCATGTCGGCGACGGAATACCGTCGCAGAGGCCGATACATCCCGCGGATCGCATCGAGATCGCTCTGCATTTCCTGGTTTCCTTTGACCGCTACGTGTGCTATTAAGATCGTCTCCGCATGACCAGCGGCCATGACCAATCGTCCGCATCGCTTGCCCCAGCGTCCGGGCTCGACGTGCTGTCGGATATGCTGCGCTCGGTGCGACTGACCGGCGCAATGCTGTTTCTTGTCGAGGCGTCCACACCTTGGGTGGCGTGGGCGCCGCAGGCCGAGTCGTTCCGGCGCGTCGTGCTTCCGGCCGCGCAGCACTTGATCTCATTGCACATCGTCACGCACGGCGGCTGCTGGGCAGGGCTCGCTGGCGCACCGCCCGAGCGCTTCGAAACCGGCGACGTGCTGGTCATTCCGCACGGTGACGCCTACTACCTCGCCGACCCGCCAGAGGCTGAGCGCACCTACGGCCACGAGGAGGCGGTGACCTTCTTCCGCGACATGGCCGCCGGCAAATTGCCATCCACCGTGATCGAAGGTGGCAATGGGCCGGGCAAGTCGCAATTCATCTGTGGATTTCTCGGCTGCGATCTGCGGCCCTTCAATCCCGTGCTGTCGGCCCTGCCGCGCCTGCTTTGCGTCCGTCCTGCGACATCTTGGGGAACGGGCTGTCTCATCTGATCGCGTTTGCGTTGCACGAGCTTCGTGAGCACCGCTCGGCCGGACAGGTCGTGAGGTTGCGGATGGCCGAGCTGCTGTTCGTTGACGTCATGCGCCGCTACCTCGAAGCATTGCCCGGCGGGCAAACCGGCTGGCTCGCGGGGTTGCGCGATCCACTGGTCGCGCGGGCGCTGGCGTTGCTGCACAATGCACCGGCGCAAGACTGGACGCTGGATGCGCTCGCGGCGCAGGCTGGCCACCTCCCGCTCGGTGTTGGCCGAACGCTTCGTGCATTTCATCGGCCAGCCGCCGATGCAGTACCTGAGAGCAGCTGCGCATGCAATTGGCAAGTCGCTTGCTGGCCGAAGACGGTGCCAAGGTGGTCTCCGTTGCAGCGGCCGTCGGTTTCGAATCAGAAGCTGCCTTCAGTCGCGCCTTCAAGAAATGCGTCGGCCTTTCTCCGGACCATGGCGACGACAGCAAGCATCATGACCGAGACAGGCAATATTCGCCGGTACGGCACTGATCTCGGTCACTGGCGCACCTGCAGTCAATTCCGTCCGAGGCCAGTTGATATCGTACGATCTGACCGACGACCGCGGCGCCGCAACGGCACAGGTGCAGTTGGGGGTAGGCCGGACCAACCGCGAGCGCGGCGGAAACGAAGCGGGTGACCTGGGAAGCTGCGGCGACAGGGCTGCGGCTGCGGCCACCCTTTGGCTGTGGCAGCCCTTGGTAGAAGGGTGCCGACCGGAGATGTCCGTTCAACAGCCGCTGGAGGTGAGTCATGTTGCGCCGGGGGCGCCGGTACGAGAGTGCCTCCCGCCCGTTCGCCGCAAGGCATCGTGCTTCTTCCACCCGTCCATTGGTGGAATTAACCATCTGTAAACCATGCTTGGGCACCTTTGCAGCAGCCGAGGCGGAACGCCTCAGCGCGTTGACAGAAGCTCCGTGCTCAAGAGGACAACGACATGCCAGACCAGGGCGAAGCCAAGACAAAGACCATTGGGTTTCTCCCCATGGACAAGGTTCAGACATTGCAGGGTTGGGATGAGTACATACACAAGGCGAATAAGCTTTCAATCCTGATAACCGAGACTCAAAAAGCCAAGAACTCTGTAAGGGACAAGTTGAAACAACAACTCAATGAAAGCGATGACATCGATTTTATCAGCGAGGGCGACAGGATCAGGGTGATCCGGGTCTTGCGGAAGCAGCAGCAAGGGAAGCGGACGTTGGACCTGTCCTCGTCCTTTCGCGAGCAACCGTTCGGGTCGTCGGAAACGAATGGAGACTCTGCGGCCCAGGAGGTCATGCCCGACAAACTGGACCCCGTAACGGAGCGCCTGCTGGCCATCATGAGGGAGAAGACGCAAAGGCAGCATGAATAGAGATCGGTCGCGTCAGCAGCACACTTTGCGGGAATAGACTTTGCCGGGAATAGACCTTGCTGGGAATGACATCGCCACCGCCACAGCACGACCGTCCAATTCCGACGTCTTCGTGCACGCGCCGATGATCGGTTGACCAGGCGCCGCACAGCAGCCGGCACTAGCCGCAAGGGCGCCGAGCCGCACACATGACCATGATCGGTTATCCCGCTGTGGCCATCGGGCTTGCAGCGCCTGCCGTGTGCGTACGCTGTATCTCACGCGTTCTCTGCCGCATGGCATGCACGATCCGGTCTTTGAAGAGGTAGACATGCTGGAATGGCGGGACCAGGTGGCGGTGGTCACGGGCGGCGGACGCGGGATCGGACGCGCAACGGCCTCGCTTCTCGCGCAACACGGCGCCGCTGTATGCGTGAACTATGCTGCCAATGGCGAGGCGGCCGAGGCGCTGATCGCTGCGATTGCGGACGCGGGCGGACGGGCGATCGCGGTGGCGGCGGACGTCGCCGACGTCGCCTCGGTCGAAGCGATGGTTGCCCGCACCGAAGCAGAGCTGGGTCCGGTGACGATCCTGGTGAACAATGCCGGCGTGGCTTGGCGGGGCACGCTGGACACCTACGACCCGGAGCCGGTCGCCCGCATGCGTCAGGTCAACGTCGAGGGCATGATCCATACCACCCGCGCGGTCATGGGGAGCATGCGGGCGCGACGCTATGGCCGGATCGTCAACGTGAGCTCGATCGCGGCGATCGGCACCGCCCTGGCTGGCAATGCTTTCTACGCAGCAACCAAAGCCGAAGTCGTCATTCTGACGCGGCGCTTTGCCCTGGAGCTGGGTCCACACGGCATCACCGTAAACGCCGTGGCGCCCGGCTTCGTCCGCACCGACATGACGCTCGGCGGCCGGGGCGCAACGAACTGGCAGGGGACGCAGGAGCGTTTCGCGGCACTGGCGATGATGGGCCGCATCGGTGAACCGGAGGACATCGCCAATGCGGTCGTGTTCTTGGCCTCACCGGTGTCAGGCTGGATCACGGCACAGATGCTGACAGTGGATGGCGGGCGGATGGACTACGTCGGACACGGTTAGAAGTCTGCTCGTGTGCAAGGTTTTCGTACGCCGGCAATGATGAGCTCTCCACGCGCTCAGTCGGCCGGCGTCCGAAAAGCGCATCAGGACCACCAGGACGAAGGCTTTCATGGGCCTCGTAACCTATCTCTAAGGAGGATACATGCCGGAGGCGATAGTCAATGTTCGCTACATGGTCGATGATGTTGATGCCGCGATCGCCTGGTACACGAAGCATCTTGACTTCGAGCTGATCTCCAGCGCGGCGCCAGCCTTTGCCGACGTCAAACGCGGATCGCTACGGTTGCTGCTGAGCGGTCCAAAAAGCTCCGCCGGCCGCCCCATGACCGATGGCGAGCGGCCGAAGTCTGGCGGCTGGAACCGCATTCATTTCGTGGTGGACGACCTCAATGCGGAGGTCGCCCGGCTGCAAGGAGCGGGTGTAACATTTCGCAACGAGATCGTGATGGGACCCGGCGGCTCGCAAATTCTCTTGCAGGACCCGTCCAGAAATCTCGTCGAGCTGTTCGAGCCACGCAGCGCGAAAGCCAAATAAGGCCTCAGGTGCTCGGCCCTGGATTTCTGCTCATGACCCGGACGGACATTGAAGCGTCTAGCCGGTTGCAAAATCGTGCCCGTTGCCTCCTGACTGATCACTGCCAATTCGATATGCTGCAATTCTGCCTTGGCTGGTGGGGATTGAATGCCAATCGATCATGAAACGGCGCGAGTTCATCGCGCTTTTCGGCGGCGCGGCGGCCGCACATAGGGCCCTTCCGTCAGGGTCTGAAGGACCGGCTATATTGAAGGCGAAGGAGGAGCGGAGTGTTTCGGATCTTGTTCGGCTGCTTGCTTCTAAGCGGTGCAATGGCAGTGTCAGCGGCCGCCCAGAACGCGCCGGGGGTGACCGATAGCGAGATCAAGATCGGCCAGACGATGCCTTATACCGGTCCGGCCGCCCGGTTCTCGGCTCCCGGTCTAGCCGAGATCGCCTACATGAAAATGATCAACGATCAGGGTGGCATCAATGGTCGCAAGATCAACCTGATCAGTGTCGACGACGGGTACGCGCCGTGGCGAACCGGGAACGAGACGCGCAAGCTGATCGAAGTGGAGCAGGTTGCCTTTATTTTCGGTTCGATTGGGACCCCCACTCAGCTCTCAGTCGCGAAATATCTCAACGACCGAAAAATTCCGCAGCTGTTCATCGACAGTGGCGCTCACCGTTGGGGCAACTACAGGGACACGCCCTACACGATTGGCGGCGTACGCCCCACCTACCGCGTGGGAGCTCGTTATTACACCCGGCACATTCTCAAGCAGAATCCAAATGCAAAAATCTGTATCCTCTATCAGAACGATGCCTTCGGCCGCGACTATACGGCTGGCGTGCGCGATGTGCTGGGCAACAAATACGCCGCAATCGTCAAGGAAGCGACCTACGAGTTCACTGATGCCTCGGTCGAGCGGCAGATCGTCGAGCTCAAGGCCACCGGCTGCGACGCGCTAATCGCAGCGACCCTCCTACAGTTCGCAGTGCAGACAATCCGTAAGGTCCACGATCTCGGCTGGAAACCGATTTTCTTCATGAACAATATCTCAGCCTCGGTACCCACTATTATCGAGCCGGCCGGGCTCGAGAGCAGCGTCGGTCTATTGTCATCGGCCCATAGCAAGGACCCGGTAGACCCTGCGTTTGAGAATGACCCGGCTATGAAAGATTGGCGCGCTTGGATGAGCAAGTATCTGCCAGGGGAGGATGTGCGGCGGCCGAACTTCGTCAATGGCTACAACTACGCGGCCACCGTTGTGCAGGTGCTTAAACAGGCCGGCAGCGATCTCTCTCGCGAGAATATCATGCGCCAAGCGACGAACCTGCGCGACCTCGAGCTCCCAATGCTGCTACCAGGAATCAAAGTCAACACTAGTCCGACTGACTATTATGCGGTCCAGCAGTTGCAGCTGATGCGGTTTGACGGCAAGCGCTGGGTACGGTTCGGGGATTTGTTCTATGACGAGTGAGATGCAACGCCCCATCCGCCGAAACATCAGTTCTGGAACATCCTGCTCACGGAGGACGGCGATCGGGTCCGGCTGACGACGAAGTTTCGCGGCCACGGCATGTGTCTGGACATTTTTAACGGCGGCGCGAACGAGAACCAGCCGCACCTCGTCCGTTGCTCCAACTTCACGGGGCAGCTCTGCAGCTCTGGACCCTGACGAGGACAGACAAGCACGTGCAGGGCGCGCCCTAGATCGGCTGAGTCTCACCGGGCCCGGTCGGGACTTTCGTCATTTCTCTCGTTCCGCGGTTACAGTTCCCCAGTCCCGAAGTCCCGATGGTGCCCCGAAATCCCACGCATCAGCCGACGTCAGGGAAGCAGTGGATGTATTCTGCAAGGAGATATCACAATGACTACAGGTCGGAAGCTCAAAGCGTGTGCCGCAACGCGCTGCACAAAAGAAGGTATACTGATTGTCTTGGCGCTTTTATTAAACACTGCCACCGCTCGCCGCGGCCGACAGTGAAATGACGCAGGAGTACTCGACCTGCATGGACAAGTCCGGTGGGGTTACCGCTGAAATGATTGAGTGCACGAGTGACGAAAAAGCGCGTCAAGATGCTCGGCTCAATGAAAATTACAAGAAACTCATGTCGAAGGTCTCTGCAAAACGAAAAAAGATGCTGCTCGAGGCGCAGCGCGCTTGGATAAAATTTCGGGACGCGAACTGCAAGTTTTATTTCGATCCAGAGGGCGGTACTGCCGCGCTCTTGGCCGGCACCGGTTGTTTTCTACAGGTAACAGCTGATCGTGCAAAAGAACTAAGAAACCTGATCGGGGACGAATAGGCTAAAAGTTGGCGCTAGCATCACGTCGATCGACGGCACCGCACCGTCACGGTCGCAAACGGGGCACAGCGGGACATTCCCAGGGCGCCGACGCAGTCAAGCTGATTTCCGAGCGTGAGACATTCTTCGGTGCAACCGGCCTCGGCGCGCGCGGTCCGCACGCCGTGGAAAGGCAATCTGCTGGCAAGTTCGGCATCGCGTGCGCAAACGTTGATTGGGCGGATGGCGCGGTGCAGTGAACGGGGGGAGCACGCTGTTTGCGCGGGCCAGGAAGATGCCGTATGCCGAATTCGGCGTGACAGGAGACGGGATTGGGTCAATCGCTTGGAGTTCTGATCGCGATCGTCTCGAGCTCTCTTGGCGGAACGGCCGCGGCCGTCACGCGCTATCTGGTCAATGAGGCCGATCCGCTTACGCTCGCGATTCTGCGATGGGGCATCGGCTTCATCTGCGTGCTGCCGGTCGCGTTGGTCATGCGCGTGCAATGGCCGAAGCGTCGCGATTGGCCCGGCGTCGCCGCATTGGGTATTTGCTTCTTCGGACTGTTCTTCATCCTTTACAACATCGCGATCGGCTACACGACCGCTGCTCGGGCAAGTCTCGCGCTCTCCACGTTGCCGGTGCACACGATGCTGGTTGGCGGGCTGCTCGGCGCCGAGCCGCTGACCAAGCGCAAGTCCGCAGGTGTCGGCATTGCCATACTGGGCGTTTTTGCAGCACTTGCGTCGGGTCTTTCCGCGGCTCCGCCCGGAGCCTGGCGCGGTGAGTTGATCATGACGGTGGCGGTCCTCTGCATGGCCTTCTACAATGTCTTGTCGCAGCCGTTCATGCAGAGGTCGAGTGCCCTGGGATTCTTGACCGTGGGCATGGGATTTGGCGCGGCGGCGCTGGTGCTGGTTGGCCTGGCGACTAATCGGATCGCGGTCCTCGGCGGCTTTGGCACACCGCAGTGGATTGCGGGCGTTTACCTGGGAATTGGCGGTGGAGCACTCGCGTTCATTCTCTGGGTGCTGGCGTTGCAGCGGGCAACACCGACGCGCGTGGCCAACACCATGACCCTCAATCCGATAGCGGCGGCACTGCTCGCCACGCAACTCGTCGACGAACCAATTACTCCGAACCTTGTCGTTGGCCTGGTTGCGGTGTTTCTCGGCATTTGGATCGCTACAACAGAGCGTGCAAAGCCGTCGTGAAGATGTCTCATGCTCGCTCGAGATGGTTGGGGACCGAATGCAATTCGATCGAATGAGGCGGCGTGAGCTCATCGCATTGCTCGGCAGCGCCATTGCTGGGCCTCTCGCGGCGCGCGCGCAGCAGCCGGCGACGCCGGTGATCGGATACTTGGACGGTTCCGGCCTGCCCCATTGGTACGAAGCCTTCAAGCATGAGTTGAACGATCTGGGTCATGTTCAGGGAAGAACGATTCCGGGGGGCAACATCACCGGGCAGTCGAACCAAGCTGCGGGTCTCGTGGGGAAGAGGCTGCAGCTCCTCGCCGAGATGATGCCAGGTGTCTCCCATTTCGGCGTCGTTTGGACCCCCTCCTTCACGGCCAACCACGCCGACTTTGGCGAGATGCAAGAAGCCGCGGCGACCTTGCGTTTGGTGCTCAATTCGTTCGAAGTGACGCGGCCTTCCGATTTCGATGCCGCCTTCAGGGAAGCGGCCGCGCGAACGCGTGGCGTTGCCGTGCTGAGCGGTCCATTGATTTTCATGCATCGAGAGCGCGTCGTGGCCGCTGCGGCACAGCACAAGGTGCCGGCGATTTACTATGACGCAGAGTACGCCGAGTCGGGTGGCTTGCTGTCCTCCGGCCCGAACCTTCTCGCACTGCACCGCAGTGCTGCAGTCTTCGTCGACAAGATACTCAAAGGTGCCAGGCCTGCGGACCTGCCCGTCGAGCAGCCGACGAGGTTCAGGCTCGTGGTGAATCTGAAGACCGCCAAGGCGCTCGGTCTCGCCATCCCGCCCACGATCCTGGTTCGCGCCGACGAGGTCATCGAGTAGTTGGTCAACCGGCCGAAACTTGCCTAGCTGCCGGCAACTCGCTCGGCCGCCAGCTTGCGCAGGGCGACGCGGTCGACCTTGTTGGTCGAGGCGAGCGGCAGCTCGTCCAGGAACCAGACGAAGCGCGGGTGCGCATAGGCGGGCGCATTCGCGAGCGCGAAGTGCTTGATCTCGTCGCCGTTCGGCCGCCGGTCGCCCTTCGCCACCACGAACGCGACCGGCTTTTGTCCCTTGATCTGGTCGTCGACCGGCACCACCGCGGCCTGCGCCACGGCGGGATGGCGTTCGAGCATGCGCTCGATCTCGGCCGGATAGATGTTCTCGCCGCCGGACACGAACATGTCGTCGGTGCGCCCGACGAAATAGTGAAATCCGTCGCGGTCGCGCCGGAACACGTCGCCGGTGACATAGAAGCCGTCGGCGGTGAACGGCGGCGTCACGTCCGGCCGTTCGTGATAGCCGTTCATGACCGCCGGGCAGCGCATCTCCAGGACGCCCTGATCGGCATCGCGGTTGCCGCCGTCGACGAGCCGAAGCGCGACCCTGGGATGCGGATAGCCGACCGAGGTTTCCGGCTGCGGCAGGCCGCTTGGGTGCGGACCGAACACGACCGGGCCCGCCTCGGTGGTGCCGTAGGCGTTGGTGACCGCGGCCTGCGGCAGAGCGCGGCGGATCGCTTGCATCAGGCTCGCACCGACCGGCGCCGAACCCATGCGGACGAACTCGACGCTCGAAAGATCGGTGCGCGCCAGCGCTTGGCCCTCGCGCAGCATCATCGCGATCATCGGCGGCACCGCGGTCAGCCAGGTGCAGCGGTAACGCTCGATCGCCTCGATATAGGCGCCGGCCGTGAACTGCGGCAGAAGCACGATCGTGGCATGGGCTGCGCAGGCGAGCTTGGCCAGGGCCAACGCGTTCATGTGGTAGAGCGGCGCGGCGATCAGATAACGGTGGCGCTCGAGATCGGGAGCAAGCCGGGTCTCGACCACCCAGATGTGGCTCTGGTGCGAGAGCACGACGCCCTTCGGGGCGCCGGTCGAGCCGGAGGTGTAGAGGAACATGGCCGGCTCGCCGTCGCCCGGTGTTGTCGCGTCGAACGGTCCGGGGTCGACGAAGCGGTCGAAGCCATCGGCGCTGCCGAATTGCACGCAGGGGAGATGCTCGGGGACGTCGGCACGGCGCATGCCGTCGCAGAACACCAGTCGCGCCCCGGCATCGCGCAGGATGAAGCCTATCGTGGAACGGGGAAACTTGAAGTTCACCGGCACCGCGACCAGGCCTGCACGCATGATGCCGTAATAGGTCGCCAGATACTCTGCTCGATTGGCGGAGAGGATGGCGATGCGATCCCCGCGCGCGAACCGGCGCGCGGCGAGGGCGCGGGCGACGCCGTTCGCCATCGCGTCGATCGCGGCATGGGTGAGCTCGCGCGGCGGCTCCTCGCCGCCGAGATCGATGATCGCGATCTTGCCGGGATCGCGCTCACGGCGGACGAGGTCGCCCAGGTTGGTGAAGGCGGATGCCACGATCGCGGTCAACCCTTCGGTGGCGCCGTGAAATAGGTGCCGCGGCCGCTGGCGATGAGCTTGCCTCCGGCGTCGAGCACGTGCGCCTCGGCGGTCGAGAACTGGCTGCCCATGCGCACCACCTTGCCGCGGACGGTGAGATCGCCGGGTGCGGCGGCGGCATGGTAATCGACGCGCAAGTCGATGGTGGGGACGCCGCGGCCGGTTTTCCTCACCATCGCCCAGTCGGCGCCGAGATCGACCAGCGCCGCCAGGACCCCGCCGTGGGTGTAGCGGCGCTCCGGATTGACGATCCACTCCTCGCGCCAGGTTGCGGTGAGCTCGATCGCATCCTCGTGCAGTGCGATCACCTTGAGCCCGAGCCATCGGTGATAGGGGGCGCGGGTGACCAGGTCCTGCACGCGCTCGAGGGTCATTTCCTCGTTCATGAGGCTTGCTCCGACAACTCGGTTGCCAAGGCCGATGGCGTGACGGAAAACGCGAAGTCAGGGCTCGACCACGACCTTGCCGATGACCTCGCGATCCTGGATCAGGCGCAATCCCTCGCGCGCCTGCTCGAGCGGCAGCACCTTGTCGATCACCGGCTTCATCTTGCCCTCGTCGATCAATGCCATCAGCGCCGCCAGGTCGTCGTCGTAGAAGCTGTTCGACCCGATGACCTTGAGCTCGAAGCTCCAGATATAGCGCAGGTCTTCCTTCGGGTCGTAGCCGGCGGTGGCGCCGCAAACCAGGAGCTTGCCGCCACGCTTGAGGCAGCGCAGCGACGGGTGCCAGGTGTCGCCGCCGGTGAAATTGATCACCACGTCGACGCCGCCTTCGTAGCTGCGCCGCTGCGGCTTGCCGTACCTCTCCACCGCCCACTTGGAGAAGTCGACATCATTGATGTTGATCACCTCGTCGGCACCGAGCTCCTTGAGCTTGTGCACCTTCTCCGGGCTCGAGGTGCAGGCGATCACCTCGGCGCCCAGGTGCTTGGCGAGAATGATGCAGCCGGTGCCGACGCCGCCCGAGGCGCCGAGAATGAGCACGCGCTCGCCTCGCCCGACCGTGTCGTGGGTGATCAGCATGCGATGCGCCGTCCCGTAGGCGACCGGCAGCGATGCAGCGTCCGCAAACGACACGTTCTCCGGCATGGCGATGAGTTGATCGGCGGCGACCAGGCAGTATTGCGCCATCCCGCCGTCGAGCATCTCGCCCATCAGGCCTTTCGTCTTGTTGAGCGGGTTGACCAGCACGCGCTCGCCGACCTGCCGCCGGACGCCGGCGCCGACCTCGGCGATCTCGCCCGCCATGTCGAGGCCGATGACGACGGGAAGCGGCACCTTGATCCCGGGCATGCCGCGAACGGTGAACACGTCGTGGTAGTTGAACGACGAGGCCCGCACCCGGATCACCACGTGCCCCTCGATCGCGGTGGGCACGGGATGGTCGCTCACGAGGTCGAGCTGCTCGAGCCCGCCGTGCTGGCGCAACAGGAGGGCTTTCATGGTCTTGCTGCCGCTCACGGGGCCGTCCCTTCGCTTTCTGGATTGAGGTCCGATGCCGGTCTAAGTAGCTTAGGCCACGACCGCCAACAACCTGTCTCCATCGCCGCGTCCGGAGCACCTGATGCAGGAAAACTTCCGCCAGTTCCTCGACCGCCTGCGGCAGACCGGCGAGCTCGTCGACCTCCATCAGCCGGTGGACATCCGCCATATCGCGACGCTGGTCGATCAGGCCGAGACCGCGCTCTTTTTCCACAAGGTGATCGGCTATGACATGCCGGTGGTCTCCGGCATCATCCGCTCGCGTGCGCGCGCCATGATGGCGCTGGGTTGCGAGAGCTACCGGGAGATCGAGGACAGGCTCAAGCGGGCGATCGACCGTCCGATCCCTCCGAGATACGTCGAGACCTCGCCCACCCGCGAGGTGGTGCTCGCCGGCGCCGACGTCGACCTCTACAAGCTCCCGATCCCGATGTCGTCGGTGTACGACGGCGGGCCGATGATCACCGCCGGGGTCGTGATCGCGCGCGATCCCGAGCTCGGCATCAACAGCGGCATCTACCGCTTCATCGTCAAGGAGAAGAACCTCACCGGCATCGACATCGTCACCCCCAACAACATGCGGCTGTTCGCCCAGCGCGCCTACGAGCAGGGCCGGCCGCTGCCGATCTCCATCTCGATCGGCACGCACCCGATCGAGATCACCGGCTCCGGCTATCGTGCGCCGCTCGGCGTCGACGAGATGGCGATCGCGGGCGGCTTGCGCGGGGCGCCGGTCGAGCTCGCCGCCTGCGAGACCATCGACCTGCCCTATGTCGCCGACGCCGAGATCGTGCTGGAGGCGGAGATCATGCCGACCGGCTGGACCTGGCCGGAGGGGCGCTTCGGAGAGTTCACCCGGTTGATGGGCGGGCTGCACTGGAACCCGCTGGTGCGCATCAAGGCAATCTCGATGCGCAGGGACGCGATCTACTACAATCTGCACATGCCGTGGGAGAACACCTGGCTCGCCGCGCCCACCCGTTATGCCGCGATCCGCCAGGCGCTCAAGACCGCCGGCGTCCAGGTCAAGGACATCAACGTCACGCTCGGGGGCTGTGCGTTCTGGCACGCGGTCGATCTCGATCAAGAAGCAGCCCGGCGAAGGCAAGAACGCGCTGCTCGCGGCGCTCTCCGTCATGGACCTCAAGCACGTGGTGGTGGTCGACGACGATATCGACGTGTTCGACCCCACCGAGGTGGAATGGGCGATCGCCACCCGCGTGCAGGGCGACAAGGACGTGATGATCGTGGGCAACGCGCGCGCCAAGCCGCTCGATCCGAGCCTGCCGCAGGGTTACGGCGTGGTGCCGACCGGCGCCAAGGTCGGCATCGATGCCACCATCCCGGAAGGCATTCCGCGCGAGTACTACGAGCGCATCACCTATGCCTATGCCGACCGCGCCCGGATCGGGGACTATGTCGGCGGCAAGTCGGACGAAACGGGCATCGCCGGCGACGACATCGAGGTCGCCGACTTGGCGAAGAGGATACTGGAGGCGATCGGCGAGGAGCCGCTCTACTACACCGACATCGCGGAGCGCTTCTCGACGTACGACTTTCGCACGGTTGCGCGCGCGCTCGGTCACCTGCACGCGACCGAGAAGCTGTGGCAGGACCCGCGCGGGCGCATGTGCGTGCGCGGCTCCGGGTTTGCCGCCAAGCCGCCGCGCCGCTGAGGCATGTCACGGCCTCGACCCGATTTCGATCGCCTCCTTCGTGATCTCAGCATTCATCGCATTGTCGTTGACGATCAGCTGCGCCGCCAGCGTGAAGTGGCCTGCCGGCAACCTGCCGGCGAGGTCGAGGTGGAAGCTCGCATCTGCACCGAGCGCGATGCGGCCCGCCGCCACGACGCGGCCGGCGCCGTCGGTGACGACGTAGCGGCATTCCGGCGCTGCCCGCCTGAGCGCGTCGGCCGCGACCGATCGCAGCGGCCGGCGCACGATATCGTAGTCGCGCATGCGCCTCTCGATCAGCTCGATGTCGCCGGAGATTTTCTGATCCGATCGCCGTCGCGCGCGATCGCGGTGATGAAGCCCCGACGCGGAACGGCGTAGGCGTCGAACGAACCGACACCCAGCGGGTAGCTGAGATCGCGGAATGCCTCGAGCACGGCCTCGTCGCTCGACCAGCGCTTGAGCTGGTAGGGCCCGTTGGTCACCAGCAGATGGCCGCGCTCCCGGTAGAAGGCGGCAAGTGCGGCCCAGCGCCTGCGCGCTTCCTCGGGACCGACCAGCGCCGCCAGCCGGTCGGGGCGGTATCCCTCGAGCGCGAAACCGTCGACCAGCGCCGCCAGCCGCTTGGTCGATTCCGTGGATCGCACGAGGTCGAGCCATTCGATGCCGCGGCGGGCCGCTTCCGTCTGCGAGATGGCCGCCCAGCCGCGGTCGACCGCTTCCTCCATCAACACCATGAGATGCCAAGGCAGCACGCTCCACGGCGGTGCGATCACTGCACCCTGCTCCCGATCCAGAGCGTGAACCGAGGTATAGACCTCGACCACCAACAGCTCGCGGGTGACCTCGAAGTCCCCGATCCGAAATGATTTCGACGTGCTGTCGATCCCCAGCACGCGCACGCCCAGGAGCTGCGCCCGCATGACCGCGGTCGCCGCCGCCACCAGCGGATCGGCGCCCGGCCCATCGGATCCCCAGCGGTACGCGAGCATGTAGGCGTAGAGGAGATCGGCCGCCGTCATTCGGATGCCGTCGTGGAAGGCCGAGCCCATCATGCGATAGGTGAGCTTCTGGCGCGCAGTCTTGCCGGCGCCCACCGCCTGCAGCCGGCCGGTTCCGGGCTCCGGCAGCACCGCATCGGCAGGGATCTCGAGCTCGGCAGCGGAGTCGACCGGCTGTGCAGGCGGAGCCCGCTCGACCAGCGGCTCGGCGAGAATGGAGAGGCTCACGAAGGTGTAGATCACCATGAGGGCGGTGAGCGGGACCTGTGACCGCAACGCGACGGCGCGCACATCGAACGACCGCATCGCTTCGAGATGCGCGAGATGGACTGCGGCGACGTGCCCGATGAGGATCGCGGCCACCGCCGCGTACCAGCCAAAGCGCGCTCCGACCAGGGCTATGTCGACGCGGTAGCCCGCTGTCCCGAACAGGTCCCACCCATGCCCGAACGGATCCGACAGCAGGGGGATGATGTATTGCCCCTGGATCAGCAGGAATGTGAGGTAGTGCGCGACGTGATAGCCGATCGCAATCGGAACCAGCGTCAACGCGAAGCGCCGCGCCAGCTCGAGCGGGGACAGGCGACCGCCCGTTATCGCGCTCATGAGCGCGCAGACCCCGACATAGGCGCCGAAGAAGACGAGCCAGAACGCGATCAGGCCCGCGCTGCGCACCGCCATCGGCTCGAGATCGTGGAAACCCCGCAGTTGCCCCGCCAGCGTGCGTTCGAGCCGTCCCCATTCCGGAGTGCCCAGCGCGCCGTCGAACAGCACGCTCGCAAGCAGGAGCAGAACGAACGCCATCATCGACGTCGAGATCGCGCCGGTGTCGAGCAGGCCGGCGCCGAACGGCCGCAGGCGCAATGTGCGATGCGTGCCTGTGCGCAGCTCGATCGGCGCGAAGCGGGCGAAGGTGCCGAACACCAGGGTGAAGAGCTCGCCGCGCTCGAGCCAGCACTCGCAGCCGAACAGGAGCATGCCGGCGAACGTCAGGATCGAATATGCGATCGCCACCCACGCAATGAAGCGGGGCACCGCGGGATTGGGATAGATCAGCTCGATCCAGGCGAATGCCAGCAGCAGCACGAATGCGGGCCACACCCCGAGCGCCGCCGGGTAGGGCAGGCGAAGCGACAGTCCGGGCCGCCCGGTGATACCCCGATAGATGGTGTCGGCCGCCTCGAAGATCGTTCGCCAGGGGTTGATCAGCGCCCACAGATTTCCGAACAGGACCGAAACGTAGGCGAGCCCGAGCCACCAGATGATCCAGACCATGGTGGGGGCGATGTTCCGGTATGGATTCTGGTCGCCCCGCAGCCCCGCAACGATGGTGACGATGAAGACGGCGAGCGCGACGAGCTTCAGCGCAAAGGCGAGCGCCGGGCTTGCCAGCAGCCGTCCGATCGGCGTCGTCAGGAGGTCGACGGTGAACGGGGGGCGCGATCGCGCCTTCTCCCGCGCGAACAATCCCACGATCAGGAAGGACACGACCACCGTCGCCGCCGTGCCGACGAGATAGATAGGAGAGCGGAATCGGCAGGTCGTAACGCTGGCCGAAGCCGTGCGCCGCGGCCGGCGTTGCAGGCAAGGCGGCCGCGAGAACGGCCGTGAGCGTCCGCCTAGGGATGGACCTCGATGGTGACAAGGACGGCCCCGTGTCCGCCGGAGGAATGCTGGTGAGGCTCGATCGTGAACCGTCCGGTGGCGCGGGCGGTGAACGTCATCTCGCTGACCGTACCCGGCGCAAGCTTGCTTTCGACGTCGTAGCCGTGGAGATGAAGCGTCATGGGCCGGTCCGTGCTCCAGCGCAGCTTCACGACGTCATGCTGCTTGACGCGAATGCGCCGCATGGCTTCCGGCACCCGGCCGCTCTCGATGCGCAGCACGAAAGTGACCTCGGCGGCATCGGCGGCGGCGATCCCGACGACAAGCAGCAGTGCCGCCACGCCCAGGGCGAGCCCGAAACGCTGCCGGCCGGCGCGCCGGATCATTCACGGCCCCGGCTGCCGGGGCAGATCGGCGATGCGATTGAGCATCCAGCCCGCCTCATAGGGTGAGGGCAGCATGGCCGGATCGCCCACCGCAAAGCCGAGCAGCCGGCCGAATGGATCGGTCATGCCGCCGATCGGATTCCAGGCGGCGGCGGGCCGCTCGCCGAGGCCGAGGGCGAGCCAGCCGTTCCAGGGAAAATCCTTGAGCTTCACCGTGCGGATGAAAATGGGCGAGCGAAGGCCCTCGATCGCGTCGAAGCCGATGTTCTCGATTCCGGCCGAATATTCGACGTTGACGTATTCCCGTTTCACGGTGTAGCCGGCGACCATCGCCGAGCAGCTGGCCGCAAGCACGCCAACCACGTCGCGCTCCAGATTGATGCGTTCCGGGAGATCCGCGAAATCGCCGGAGCGCAGACGCTCGAGGTCGGACAGCATCCGCTGCGACACGGGATTGCCTCGGGGCTCGACCGTGCGGTCGGCCAGAAGGCGCTCGGCGTGAAACCAGCCGGTTCGCACCCAAGGAGGGGCGAGCCACCCGTTCAACGCCAACGTCGCGGATGCCGTCAGGACGGCGGCGTCGACCGTGAGCACCTCGACGTCCCAATCGTCCTCGCCGGCGGTCCAGTCCGGGTGCTCGAGGCCGCTGCTCGCCTTGACCTTCGGGCCGTGGGCCGGCCCGGCACTCGCGTCGTCGTCGAGACGTCGCCTGGCGGCTGCGGCGAGATCGGCGTGGTAGAGGTAGTCGCCGTGGAACGGCGTCACCGGGTAGGGATGCGGGACCAGATCGCGTACCTGGGCCGCCTGGCGGGCGACGGTCCTGACCGCGGCGCAAGTCTCGCCGCCGGCGAAGGCCTTGCTCGGGTTGCTGCGCACGATCACGAACGCGCCCAGCGATTCGATGGCGCGGACCTGGTCCGGCGGTGTGACGGGCGGGTGTGGCAGAACGCCGACATGCGCCTGGATCTTGCCTTGCCGCAGCGCCTCGATCGCCTGATCGGGAGCGAGCGTCCGGATCTCGATCTCATGCGGATAGAACGACGGATAGATCGGCAGCTCGTGGCCGCTCCATGCGGCGGTCACGACGGCCGCCGCGGCGGCAACCAGAGTGAATGCGCCGAGCCTGCTCATTCAGCCGTCACGCCTGCACCGGGGATCGATGGCCGGACGTCGGCGAGATCCACAACATCATCCTCGCAGCGTCCGTATGACGTTCTCGTCTGCCAATGCCTCCTTGGGCGTGCCACGGAAGATGATCTCGCCACGGTCGATGACATAGAGCCGATCGGCGATGGCGGCCGCACTGGTGAGGTTCGATTCCGCGATCAGCAGCGAGATGCCGAGGCCCTTGATCATCATGACCGCGTCGCGGAACCGCTTCACGATCACAGGTGCGAGCCCCTCGAACGCCTCGTCGAGAATCATCAGCGAGGGCGCCAGCGTCATTGCGCGCGCGATCGATACCATCTTCTTCTGGCCGCCGCTGAGATTGAGGCCGGGCCGGCTGAGGAACTTGCCGACCTCGGGAAAGACCGTGAGCGCCTGCGCCTCGGCGTCGACGCCGCCGGCGCCGCGCGCGGTCTTGTCGGAGAGCCAGCGGCTGATCATGAGGTTCTCGGCGACCGTGAGCTCGGGGAAGATGCCGGCATTCTCCGGTGCGTAGCCGATCCCGCACTTCGCACGCCGGTGCGGCGGTAGCCGGGTTATGTCCTGGCCGCGGAACCGAATCGTTCCCGCCCGCACGGGGAGGAGGCCGATGATGCTCTCGATCATGGTGGTGCGGCCGGCGCCGTTGCGGCCGACCAGCGACACCACCTCGTTCTCGCCGACGTCGAGCGACACGCCGTGCAGGATATGGGCGGGCCCGCGGAAGGTGTCGATCGCTTCGACTTCGAGCAGCACGCTTCGCCTCCTCACGCCGACAGCGGCATGCCGAGAAGAATATTGGCGACGTCCCGGTTCGCCCTGATCTCGTCCGGCGTTCCGTCGGCGAGAAACCTGCCTTCGTGCATCATGACGATGCGATCGGAGTAGCGGAATACGACGTCCATGTCGTGCTCGATCACGACGGCGGTGACGGTCCCGCCGCGCACCACGGACGATACCGTGTCCATGATCTGGGACTTCTCGCGCGTGCTCACGCCGCTCGTCGGCTCGTCGAGGAAGAGCAGCTTGGGGCGCAGGGCATAGGCGAGCGCAACGTCGAGCAGCTTGCGCTCGCCCTGCGCCAGCCCGCCCGCCGGCACCGCGCTCATGCGGCCGAGGCCGAATTGACCGAGCACCTCCAGGGTTTCCGCGCGGACGTCCTCGTCGTGGTCGGCGAGCGCGACCACCTTCACGGTCTTGCCCTCGCGCGAGAAGATCGACAGCGCGACGTTGTCGAACACGGAAAGCCCGTCGAACAGATTGACGATCTGGAAGCTGCGCGCGATTCCGGCCTTTATCCGCTCGTGCACGCTCGTGGAGGTGATGTCCTTGCCGTCGAACAGGATCTGCCCGCTGTCGGGCTTGAGATGCGCGCTGATGAGATTGACCAGCGAGGTCTTGCCGGCGCCGTTCGAGCCCACCAGCGAGAGGAACTCGCCCTGGTTGACGACGAAGTTCACGTCGTCGCAGGCCACGGTATCGCCGAACCTCTTGCGGAGATCGACGGTCTGAAGAAGGATCATGGAGCCTTCTCCTTCGGCCGCAGCTTGCCGGCGAGCGCCGAGATCGCGCCCACGATGCCGGTCGGCAGCAGCATGACCAGGAGGACGAGCACCACGCCGAGCAGGAGCTGCCAATATTCGGTGGTCGCCACCGCATAGGTCTTGAGATAGGTGAAAACGATCCCGCCGACGATCGGCCCGGTGAAGTTGCGGAAGCCGCCGAGCAGCGCGCTGAACACGATCTCGCCGGAGAACGGCCAGTACAGCACCTCGGGGGTGGTGAGGCCGTTGAGCGGGACCCAGAGGATGCCGGCGAGCCCGGTGAAGGTTCCTGAGATCAGGAACGACATCAGGCGGAAGCGGCGGATCCTCAGCCCGAGGAAGGCAGCGCGCGTCTCGTTGTCGCGGATGGCCTGCAGCGCCTTGCCGAACGGGGAATGGACGATCACCCACATGATCACCACGGCGATCGCGAACACGGCGAGCACGTAGTAGTAGTAGCCGTTGATGAAGCGCTGGAACGCGTCGCGCCCGGTGAAGGTGACGAGCCCGCCGAGCAGCGCGGGTCGGGTCACGCGCAGGCCGTCCGAGCCGCCGGTGACCCAGAAGAACTTGTAGGTGAGCGTCCACAGGACCTGCGACAAAGCGAGCGTCAGGATTCCGAAGAAGATGCGGGTGTGGCGGACGCAGATATAGCCGAACAGCGCCGACGCGATGGCGGCGATCGGGAGCCCGATCAGGATGTAGAGCTCCATGGAGCGGATTCCGGCATCGCGCAGCAGGAAGGCGACCGAATAGGCGCCGATTCCGAAGAACGCGGAGTGGCCGAACGAAAGCAGCCCGGTATAGCCGAGCAGAAGATTGAAGCCGAGCGCCGCGATGGCGGCGATGAGCCCATAGGTCAGGAGCTGCGTCTGGTAGAGGCCGATGAACGGCGGCAACAGCGCCAGCACGATCAGCACCAGCGCCGCCGCCGCTGCGAGCAGGAGCTTGGGGCGATACGAGATGCGGCTCACGTCGGCCTTCATGACGTGCTTCCGAACAGCCCGGTCGGTTTGACCAGAAGCACGACCGCCGCGATGAGATAGAGCACCGCAAGCTCGATCTCGGGAAAGAACTGGATGCCCGCGGTGCGCACGAAGCTCACGATCAGCGCACCGACCAGCGCGCCCTGCAGGCTGCCCAGCCCGCCGATGACCACCACGACGAATGCGAGGATCAGCGCCTCGACGCCCATCCCCAGCACCGCGGTCTGGGTCGGCACCACGATGGCGCCGCCGAGGCCGGCCATGAAGCAGCCGATGGCGAACGCCGACACGTAGACCAGTCCGACGTTGAGCCCGAGCGCCGACGCCATGCGCCGGTCCTGCGAGGTCGCCCGCAGCATCACGCCGAACTTGGTGCGATAGATCACCGCCCACAGCAGCACGGCAGCGGCCACGCCGACGCCGATCACCACCAGATTGTACGCGGGATAGATCAGTCCACCCAGGCGGATGCTGGGCAGCACGTCCATGACCGGGTCCGCCGACAGCGGCAACCCGCCCCACAGGAAGCGGATGACGTCCTCCAGGATCAGCAGCAGGCCGAACGTGACCAGCAGCTGATACTCCTCCGCGCGCCGATAGAACGGCCGCAGCAGCAGCGGCTCGATCACGACGCCGAGCAGCGCGACCGCCAGGGCTCCCACCGGAATCAGCAGAAAGGTCCAGCCGGCGGGAACGCCGAGCGCAATCGCGCGTGCCACCAGCCAGGCCGTGGCGAAGGCGCCGACGGCATAGAATGTGCCATGCGCCATGTTGACGATGCGCATGACGCCGAAGATGAGGCTGAGGCCGGCGGCGATGAGGAAAAGGACGGAGGCGTAGAACAGCGAATTGAGGATCTGGATGACCAGTATCGACACCGACACGCCCTCCGGTCGCCGCCGTGCCGGGCCATGAGGCGATGAACGCCGGCCGACGATCCCATGTCAGCGTAGCAAGGGATCGTCACAGAACCAAGCCGCGCCCGCATGAGCGGGCGCGGCTGTCGCGGTCGGGAGCCGCGCGGGCGCGGTTTCAGCCCATGGCCTTCGGCCAGGTCTTCTTGATCCAGTCGGCTGCCGCGGTCGACTCGTTGTGGCCCTGGCCGGGCTTCGGCCAGTTCGGTGGCGCCGTGATGTTACGGATCGGAATCGTTATCACCCGGTTGGGATCCCAGGTCGAGAACTGGTACTCGGGCAGGTTCTTGGTGAACCCTATCACCGCGTCCTTGTACCCTTGGTGGTTGTCTGGCCTAATATAGAGATAACCCGACGGCGCGTCATAGCCCATGCCTTCGAGCTGGCTGATGATCGCTTCGTCGTCCGGCCAGCCGCCAGCCAGCCGATTGGCTTTCTCGATCGCGCTCTTCAACATGTAGAGCGTGGCGTAGGCACCGTCCGATTGGAAGTTTGGGTACTCGTTCCAGCGCTTGAAGTAACGCTGCACGAACTGCTTGTTGAGGGGCCAGCGATCGCCGCCCGGATAGGTGAAGTAGTAGTTGGAGTGGCAGCCGGCGAGAACGCCCTCGGGGTGATCCTTGCCGACGGAATGGGGCGCACTACCGAATGCGAGAGTGGTTGCGACCTTCATCTTTTCGAACAGGCCGTAACGCAGCGCCTGCTTGTAGAGCGCGATATAGTCGCCACCCCAGACCGAGGTGAACAGCAGGTCCGGATTGGACGACATGACCTTGGTGATGTGCGAGGTGAAGTCGGTGGTGCCGAGCTTGGGCCAGCTTTCCGACACCACCTGGGTGCCGGGAAGCAGCCGCTCGAGCGCCAGCGTGTAGTGCTCGGCGGCGTTGCGGCCGTAGCTGTAGTCCGGATGGATGTGCGCCACCCGGCGTACCTGTGGCCATGCCTGTGCGGTGCCGATCGCCGAGGTGATGCCGTCCGCCGATTGGATGTTAGTGATGCGGAAGGTGTACTTCGGCTGCGGCACCGCTTTGTCGAACAGGAAGTCGGTGCAGCCGTCGACGAATATGGTCAGCAGGCTCATTTCCTCGGCCACCGGACCGAGCGCCGGTGTGTTGCCGCTGGAGATGATGCCGGTGAAGAGGTCGATCTTGCCCTCGAGCTTCATGCGGCGAAGCTCTTTGACGTTGGCGTCGGTGCCGGCGGCCTCGTCGGCGGTAATGGTCTCGATCTTGCGCTTGCCCAGGAAGCCGCCCTGCGCGTTGATCTCCTCGGCGGCCAAGATGTGGCCCTTGAGCGAGGGGTCGCCGAGCACCGCCGCCGGCCCGGTGATGAAGGTCATGTGGCCGGTCTTGTACGGGGTATCGGGAATCCGGCCCTTGGGCGGCGCGGTTTGCGCCTCGACCAGCTGCGATCCGGTGACCATCGCGCCGCCGGCCAATCCGGCGCCGCCGACGGTCATGCCCAAGGCGCTCAAGAAACTGCGGCGGTCGACCTCGTTCGGCTTATCCATGCGTGTCTCTCCCTGAAGCGAGCTGAGGTGGGAGCGCATCCTACCATCTAATCCAGCCAGGCGCGAAGAGCGCCCTCGGTGAATGGTCGCCCTTGTTCACCGCGCGCGATGCCCTGGCGGGTCGTCGCCTCCCGCTTGGACCTCGGCCGGCCAGGGCATTTTCCGGGAAGTTGACCCGCTCCGTCGTCATGGCCGGGCTTGTCCAGCACGAGGCCGGGAATGACGGTTGCGAAATCTAGGCTCCGCCGGTGGTCGGTGCGACCGTTTGGCGCGATTTGCCGGGGCGCCCCGATTGCCATGCCGACTGCCTAAGTTTTAGGCAGATGTTCAATCTCGCGGCAGGATCAGCGTTCGGGGCGCACCTCGTGGCGGCCGATCGCAAGGATCAGCGTGGCGGCGCAACGGCTTACCGGGGAATTCGGTTTTGGCACGCGGATTGCGATTCCAGCCCCGCAACGGCTTTGCGCCGGTTGCTGCGCGTCAACAGAAGGACATCGCGATGCACATATCCATCGGCGCGGTCGTCGAGCGACCGTTCACCCGCCGCTTGCTTGCCCTCACGGCGGGATTGGGTTTCAGCCTGGCGGCGGCATTTCACGCCCAGGCCCAGGACACCATCAAGGTCGGCATCCTGCACTCGCTCTCCGGCACCATGGCGATCAGCGAGACCACGCTGAAGGACGTCATGCTCATGCTGATCGAGGAGCAGAACAAGAAGGGCGGGCTGCTGGGAAAGAAGCTCGAGGCGGTCGTGGTCGACCCGGCCTCCAATTGGCCGCTGTTTGCGGAAAAGGCGCGCGAGCTCATCACCAAGAACCAGGTGGCGGCTGTGTTCGGCTGCTGGACCTCGGTTTCGCGCAAGT
This sequence comes from uncultured Alphaproteobacteria bacterium, assembly GCA_963840535.1. Taxonomy (GTDB): domain Bacteria; phylum Pseudomonadota; class Alphaproteobacteria; order Rhizobiales; family Xanthobacteraceae; genus VAZQ01. The sequence continues at coordinate 11,994 of CAWIZJ010000041.1, read as the reverse complement.
CGGTGCTGCCGGTGTTCAAGGAGCTCAATAGCATCCTGTTCTACCCGGTGCAGTACGAAGGCGAGGAGAGCGAGCGCAACGTGTTCTATACCGGCGCTGCCCCGAACCAGCAGGCGATCCCGGCCGTCGACTACCTGATGTCGAAGGATGGCGGCGAGGTGAAGCGCTGGGTGCTGGCCGGCACCGACTACGTCTATCCCCGCACCACCAACAAGATCCTCGAAGCCTATCTCAAGCAGAAAGGCGTCGCCGACGCCGATATCATGATCAACTACACGCCGTTCGGACACGCGGACTGGCAGACCATCGTGTCGGATGTCAAGAAGTTCGGCTCGGCCGGCAAGAAGACCGCGGTCGTTTCCACCATCAACGGCGACGCCAACGTGCCGTTCTACAAGGAGCTCGGCAATCAGGGCGTCAAGGCGACCGACATCCCGTCGGTGGCCTTCTCCGTGGGCGAGGAGGAGCTCGCAGGCATCGATACCAAGCCGCTGCTCGGGCATCTCGCCGCCTGGAACTACTTCCAGTCGGTGAAGGCTCCGATCAACGACAAGTTCATCGCCGACTGGAAGGCCTTCATGAAGAACCCGAAGAAGGTCACCAACGACCCGATGGAAGCGCACGTCATCGGCTTCGCGATGTGGGTCAAGGCGGTCGAGAAGGCGAAGACGACCGATCCCGACAAGGTGATCGACGCGCTGCCCGGCACCGAGGCGCCGAACCTGAGCGGCGGCATTTCGAAAATGCTGTCCAACCACCACATCACCAAGCCTGTGTTCATCGGGGAAGTGCGTGCGGACGGCCAGTTCGACGTGGTATGGAAGACGCCGGGACTGGTGCCCGGCGATGCCTGGTCCAAGTACCTGCCGGGCTCGAAGGATCTCGAAGCCGACTGGGTGACGCTGAAGTGCGGCAACTACAACACCGTCACCAAGAGGTGCGGCGGCGCGTCGTAGTCGCGTAGGGTTGTCGCTTGCTAGTGTCCCGCTTCCGACGTTCGCTTCACATTGCAGCACGCTCGAGTGCGAACGTCGGAAGCAAAGGGACACTAGCAAGTCTATGGTGCTAGTGCGGTTGTGTCTTTGACGTTCCGATGATGGAACCGCCGCGAGACTGATCGGAACGTCAAAGACACCGCACTAGCAAGACTGGAGGCGGCCCGCCGACGAGTGGGCCGCCTCGCTCCACTGCCGGGACTGCCACGATGCGTGCCCTCAGCGATCGCTTCGCCGCGTTCGTGCTTGCGCTCGGCGTGCTCGTCGCGCTGCTGCCCGGCGCGAGTGCCGGGCCCTATGAAGACGCGCTGCTGCGCTTCACCGCCGACAGCTTCAACGAGACCATCGAAGGCGTCAACGAGGTCGCCGCCAGCGGCAGCCCGCTTGCGGCCACGGTCATAGGGGCCCTGCAGGAGGGGCGGCTGCTGTTCAGCGCGGAGAGCAGGCGGGTATTCATTCGAGACCCGTCCGACCGCCTCGTCGATGCCGCGACCGGTCAGGCTGCAGCCGGCAGTGGCCCATCCGATCTCGCTCCGGTCCGGCTCAACAATCGCCTGCGACGGATCGTCGAGGCCGCGCTCGGCGGCCTGACGCTGATGGCCCCCGATCCGGCCAGGCGCCTCGAGGCGGCGCAGGCAGTGTTGAAGTCCAGGGATGCCGGCGCGCTTGCGGCACTCGACCAGGCGATCGACAAGGAAACCGATGCGAGGGTCAAGCGCGCGCTGATCGGGGCGCGCGCCGCGGTGGTGCTCTATCGCGACGATGCATCCGATGCCGACAAGATCGGCGCCGTCGCCGTGATCCGCGACCGCGGCGATCAGGATGCGCTCGGGCTGCTCGGCGGGTTGCCGGCGAGCGCCTCCCCGGCCGTGAAAGAGGCGGCCGCCGACGCCATTGCCTCGATCCAGGACAACCTCGCGATCTGGACCGCGGTGCAAAACGCCTGGTACGGGCTCTCCCTCGGCTCGGTGCTGCTGCTGGCCGCCATCGGGCTCGCCATCACCTTCGGCGTGATGGGCGTCATCAACATGGCGCACGGCGAGATGGTCATGATCGGCGCCTACACCACGTTCGTCGTCCAGGAGGTGATCCGGGCCCGCAATCCCGCGCTGTTCGACTATTCGATCGCCATTGCCATTCCGCTCGCCTTCGCGATCGCGGGCCTGGTCGGCATCCTGATCGAGCGCGGCATCATCCGCTTCCTCTACGGGCGGCCGCTCGAGACCCTGCTCGCCACCTGGGGACTCTCGCTGATCCTGCAGCAGGCGGTGCGCACTGCATTCGGTCCGACCAACAAGGACGTCGGCACTCCGTCCTGGATGTCCGGCTCGTTCGATCTCGGACAGATGACCATCACCTACAACCGGCTGTGGATCATCGTGTTCACGCTGCTGATCTTCGTCGGGCTGCTGGGGCTGTTGCGTTTCACGCGGTTCGGTCTCGAGATGCGCGCGGTGACCCAGAATCGCGCGATGGCGGCCTCGATGGGCATCCGCACCAGCCGTATCGATGCGCTCACTTTCGGGCTCGGATCCGGCATTGCGGGCCTCGCCGGCGTCGCCTTGTCGCAGATCGACAATGTCAGCCCCAATCTCGGTCAGGGCTACATCATCGATTCCTTCATGGTGGTGGTGTTCGGCGGCGTGGGCAATCTCTGGGGCACGCTGGTGGGTGCGTTCACGCTCGGCATCGCCAACAAGTTCCTGGAACCCTACGCCGGCGCCGTGCTCGCCAAGATCGCCATCCTGGTGCTGATCATCCTGTTCATCCAGAAGCGTCCGCGGGGCCTGTTCGCCCTGAAGGGCCGGGCGGTGGAGGCATGATCGCGGGCATCGTCGGGCGCGCGCTCGATCGCGGCTCGATCGCCTTCCTCGCGACGCTGGCGGCGATCGCGATTCTGGTGCCGGTGCTCAACCTTGCGGTGCCGGCGAGCTCCCCGTTTCATCTGTCGTCGTATTTCGTCGCCCTGTTCGGCAAGTACCTCTGCTTCGCGTTGCTGGCGCTGTCGATCGATCTGATCTGGGGCTATTGCGGAATTCTCTCGCTCGGCCACGGCGCCTTTTTTGCGCTCGGCGGCTATGCCATGGGCATGTACCTGATGCGGCAGATCGGAACCCGCGGCGTCTACGCGCATCCGATCCTTCCGGACTTCATGGTGTTCCTGAACTGGCCGGAGCTGCCGGTCTATTGGTACGGCTTTCAGCACTTCGCCTACGCCGCCTTCATGGTGCTGTTCGTGCCGGGCCTGCTCGCCTTCGTGTTCGGCTGGTTCGCCTTCCGCAGCCGCGTGACCGGCGTCTATTTCTCGATCATCACCCAGGCGCTGACCTTTGCTCTCATGCTCGGCTTCTTCCGCAACAATTTCGGTTTCGGCGGCAACAACGGGCTCACCGATTTCAAGGACATTCTCGGGTTCAACGTACAGGCGCCGGGAACGCGGGCGACGCTGTTCGTCGTCTCGGCGCTCGCGCTGATGCTCGGCTTCGTCATCTGCCGTGTCGTGGTCTCGTCGAAGCTCGGCAAGGTGCTGGTCGCGATCCGCGACGCCGAGACGCGCACGCGCTTTCTCGGCTACCGGGTCGAAGCCTACAAGTTGTTCGTCTTCACGCTGTCGGCCTGCATGGCGGGCGTGGCCGGTGCGCTGTACGTGCCGCAGGTCGGGATCATCAACCCGAGCGAATTCTCTCCGGCCAATTCCATCGAGGCGGTGATCTGGGTCGCGGTCGGCGGTCGCGGCACGCTGACCGGAGCCGTGCTGGGTGCCGTGCTGGTGAACTACGGCAAGACCTATTTCACCAGCGGCTTGCTCGCGCCCTATTGGCTGTTCGTGCTCGGCGGATTGTTCGTGGCGGTGACGCTGCTGCTGCCGCGCGGCATCGTCGGCACCATCCACCATTGGTGGAGCGAATGGCGCGCGCGGCGGGATGCCGGCGACGCGGCAGCCGAGGCGGCCGCCACGCCGCGGCCGGCGGAGTGAGCCATGGAGCCCCGCACCACCACGGCGCTGCTCTATCTCGACGGCGTGTCGGTGTCGTTCGACGGGTTCCGCGCGCTCGACAATCTGTCCTTCACCGTCGAGCCCGGCGAGATGCGGGCCATCATCGGCCCCAACGGCGCCGGCAAGACCACGATGATGGACGTCGTCACCGGCAAGACCAGGCCCGACGCCGGGGACGTCTACTTCGACGGTTCCTACGACCTGGCGCGGCTCGACGAGACCGAGATCGCGCTGCTCGGCATCGGCCGCAAGTTCCAGAAGCCGACGGTGTTCGAGCTGCACACCGCCGAGGACAATATCGGTCTGGCGCTGAAGGGCGACCGGCGCGCCCGCAAGACCCTGCTGTGGCGCGAGACCAGTGAGGAAGCCGCCCGCATCGGCAGGATCCTGGAGACGACCCGGCTATCGCCGGTTCGCGGCCGTGTCGCCGGTTTGCTGTCGCACGGCCAGAAGCAGTGGCTCGAGATCGGCATGCTGCTGGCGCAGGAACCCAAGCTTCTGCTGGTCGATGAGCCGGTCGCCGGGATGACCGACGCCGAGACCCGGCAGACCGCCGAGCTTCTCAGGGAGATCAATCGCGACCGCACGGTCGTGGTGGTCGAGCACGACATGGCATTCGTGCGCGAGCTCGGCGTCAAGGTCACCTGCCTGCACGAAGGCTCCGTGCTCGCCGAAGGAACCATCGATCAGGTCTCGGCGAACGAGCGTGTGGTCGAGGTCTATCTGGGGCGCTGACGCCATGTTGGAAGTGAAGTCGATCGACTTGTACTACGGCGCCGCGCAAGCGCTGCGCGCGGTTTCACTCGCGGCCGAGCCGGGCAAGGTGACCTGCGTGCTCGGGCGCAACGGAGTGGGCAAGACCAGCCTGCTCGGTGCACTCGCCGGCCACCATCCCGTCAGCAGGGGCTCGATCGCCTTCGACGATGTCGATATCACGCGGCTGCGGCCGAGCGATCGGGCCCGGCGCGGCATTGCCTATGTCCCGCAAGGACGCGAGATCTTTCCGCTGCTGACCGTGGAGGAGAACCTGAAGACGGGCTTTGCGCCGCTCAGGCGCGAGGACCGGACCATTCCCGACGACGTATTCTCCTTGTTTCCCGTGCTCAACGGGATGCTGCGCCGGCGTGGCGGCGACCTTTCGGGCGGTCAGCAGCAGCAGCTCGCCATCGGTCGCGCGCTGGTGATGCGACCGCGGCTGCTGCTGCTCGACGAGCCGACCGAGGGCATCCAGCCCTCCATCATCAAGGATATCGGCCGCGCCATCGCCTACCTGCGCAATCTCGGCCAGATCGCGGTGGTGCTGGTCGAGCAGTACCTCGACTTCGCCCGCGAGCTCGGTGATCATTTCGCGGTCATGGACCGCGGATCCATCGTATATTCATGTACTCGCGACACCATGGATGAGGCGGCGGTCAGGCGTGCAATGGCGATTTGAAGCGTGAGAGAATCGAGCGTGGACCTAGCGCGGACATTCGCGGCCAATCGCGCCGCCGGCCGGATCGCGCTCTGTGTGCGGATGCGCGCCGGCGTCACCCGCCGCTGGCGCGTGGGCGAATCCGGCCCGCTGCGCGTGCGATGCCCGGGGCCGCCCTCGGCGGAGCTCGAGGCGGTGATCGTCAACACCGCCGGCGGGGTGGCCGGCGGCGACCGTCACGAGCTCGAAGTGACGGTAGGACCCAATTCGCGGCTGACGGTCACGACCGCCGCTGCAGAAAAGGTCTACCGTACCCTCGATCGGGACGCGACCATCGACGTGAAGCTCGCGGTCGAGGCCGGTGCCGGGCTCGCATGGCTGCCGCAGGAGACCATCCTGTTCGACTGCGCGCGGCTCGAGCGCTCGATCGAGATCGATCTCGCCGAGGACGCGCGGCTGCTGCTGGCGGAGGCGCTGGTGTTCGGGCGGTCCGGCATGGGGGAAACGGTCGGGAATGGTCGTTTGCTCGATCGCTGGCGCGTGCGGCGAAACGGTGCGCTTGTCCACGCCGAGGCAACGCGACTCGATGGCGGGATCGCAAGCAGGCTGGCGCAGCCCGCGGTCGCCGGAGGGGGTGTTGCAGTCGCGACCGTGCTGGTGGTGCCGGCTGATGAGGATACCGCCGTCCGCGTGCGTGGGCTCGCACGCGACATTTCGCGGGGAGGTCGGGGTTTCCGCCTGGAACGGGCTCGCCGTCATCCGGTTGTGCGCCGTCGATGGCGCGGCGCTGCGGCACGACCTCCTTTGCGTGCTCACGTCTCTTCGCGCAGTGCCGCTGCCGCGGCTGTGGCTTCATTGAGCGGAACGCGAGGGTTCAAAGGCAGGTCATGAATCTCACCCCCCGCGAGAAGGACAAGCTGCTGGTGACCATGGCCGCAATCGTGGCGCGCCGCCGTCTCGAGCGCGGCGTCAGGCTCAATCATCCCGAGGCGGTCGCGCTGATCACCGATTTCATCGTCGAAGGTGCGCGCGACGGCAGGACGGTGGCCGAGCTGATGGAGGCCGGCGCGCACGTGTTGACGCGTGCACAGGTCATGGACGGTATCGCCGAGATGATCCACGATATCCAGGTCGAAGCGACCTTCCCCGACGGCACCAAGCTGGTGACGGTGCACGAGCCGATCCGATGAGGTGGACGATGACTATTCGCCGATATGCCCGAGCTCGCCGCGGGCAACGAGGTCGTCGGCCGTGATTCCCGGCGAGATGTTCGTCAAGGACGGCGAGATCGAGCTCAATGCCGGTCGCAGGACCGTGACGCTCTCCGTCACCAACAGCGGCGACCGGCCGATTCAGGTCGGGTCGCACTATCATTTCTTCGAGACCAATCCCGCCCTGAAGTTCGATCGTCGACGGGCGCGCGGCATGCGGCTCGATATCGCCGCCGGCACGGCGGTGCGCTTCGAGCCCGGACAGACGCGCGAGGTCTCCCTGGTGGCGCTTGCCGGCAAGCGCACGGTCTACGGGTTCAGGCAGGATGTTATGGGCAAGCTCTGACGGGCAACCGGCGCAATGACCGGCACGCATGCCAAGACCGCCATTGCGCTCCAGGGCGGCGGCGCGCTGGGCGCCTACGCGTTCGGAGCGCTCGAGTACATCTACGAGTCCGAGGCGCCGTTCCGGCCGTCCTGCATTTCCGGCGTGTCGATCGGCGCGTTCACCGCGGCCATCGTTGCGAGCCATCCCGACAATCCGCTGCCGCAGCTGCGATCGTTCTGGGACGAGCTGACGGTATCCCATGCGTCGTTCCTGCCTGCCGATGCAGAGAAGTACCTGGCCTATTTCGGCAACCGGGCTTTCTATCGGCCGCGTCTCGACCTGCTGGGATTTCCGTTCTGGACCAGTTTCTACGAGCTCGATCCGATCCGGGATACCCTGGCGCGCTACGTCGATCTCGAGCGCATTGCGCGCGCCGAGGTCAAGCTGGTGGTGACGGCCACCGACATCGAAAGCGGCGAGATCGCGGAATTCTCGAACGACGATCCCGAGCATCCGCTGACGCTCGAGCATCTCATTGCCAGCGGCAGCCTGCCGCCCAGCTACCCGGCCATGCGGATCGGCGATCGTTCGTTCTGGGACGGCGGCCTGTTCGACAATACGCCGCTGTCCTCGCTGCTGAAGAGGATCGCCCCCGCCGATGCGGCGGCCACGCGCGTCATCGTCATCAACCTTTTCCCGAGCCGGGGGAGGATTCCAAGGACCATGGTCGATGTCTGGGACCGGATGACGGAGCTGCAGTTCGCCAACAAGACCGGAAAGGACGTCGCGCTTGCGCAAAGGATCAACAAGCTCGTTGCCGTGATCGAGCAGTTGCAGGGCGTGGCGGCGGGCGACCGGAGCTCGATCCTGCGGCATCCCGACTTCGCCGACCTGGCGAAGTACAAGGTATTCGACAACATCATCCCGATCGCCAACAACGAATCCGAACCGGTGTCGAGCTCGGCCGATTTTTCCAGGGCGAGCATCGAGCGCCGCATGCAGGCGGGATATCGCGATGCGTCGATTGCGCTTGCGAGCCCGCCGCAGGCCGCGAGCCAACTCAGGCAAGCCGTCCAGGACAGGGGCCGATTGCGAGACGACGAAATACGAGAGCAGGAAATTCGAGACGACAAAATAAAAAGGAGAAAATAGCAGCGGGCAGGCCGAAGCCTGCCCGCCGAGCTCAAAGGTCCGCTCTCAACAACAAGAAGCCTTCATGAATTCATGTCGCTGTCGGAAGTTTGCACGACCGACCGGGACCGAGTGTCTCGAGGCAGCTTCCTGTCACCAGAGAGAAACGCTACGAGCTGACGGGGATCATAATCGTCGCGCGGCGTAATGCAATCGCCACCAGCTCCGATCGACTGTGGAAAGCGGGAATTAGTCATGGCCACCAGGATCTCACGCTCCGTCTATGCCGGCATGTTCGGCCCCACCACCGGCGATCGGGTGCGGCTCGCCGACACCGACATCATCGTCGAGGTGGAGAAGGATTTCACCACCTACGGCGAGGAGGTGAAGTTCGGCGGCGGCAAGGTGATCCGCGACGGCATGGGCCAGAGTCAGGCGAGCTCGAGGCAGGGCGCGGTCGACACCGTCATCACCAACGCACTGATCCTCGACCACTGGGGGATCGTGAAGGCGGACGTGGGCCTGAAGGGCGGCCGCATCGCCGCCATCGGCAAGGCCGGCAATCCCGACATCCAGCCGGACGTCGCGATCGTGATCGGGCCCGGGACGGAGGCGATCGCCGGCGAGGGCAGGATCCTGACCGCCGGCGGCTTCGACACCCACATCCACTTCATCTGTCCCCAGCAGGTCGAGGACGCGCTGATGTCGGGCGTGACCTCCATGCTCGGTGGCGGCACCGGGCCTGCGCACGGCACCTTCGCCACCACCTGCACGCCCGGACCCTGGCATATCGGCCGCATGATCCAGGCTGCCGACGCCTTCCCGGTCAATCTCGGCTTCGCCGGCAAGGGCAATGCTTCGCGCGGAGCGGCGCTGGAGGAGATGATCAAGGGCGGCGCCTGCGCGCTGAAGCTGCACGAGGACTGGGGCACCACGCCGGCGGCGATCGACTGCTGCCTTGCGGTCGCCGACGACTACGACGTGCAGGTGATGATCCACACCGATACGCTCAACGAGTCCGGCTTCGTCGAGGACACCATCGAGGCCTTCAAGGGCCGCACCATCCACGCCTTCCACACCGAGGGCGCCGGGGGAGGCCATGCGCCCGACATCATCAAGGTCGCCGGCCTGCGCAACGTGCTGCCGTCCTCCACCAATCCGACGCGGCCGTTCACCAGAAACACCATCGACGAGCATCTCGACATGCTGATGGTGTGTCACCATCTCGATCCGTCGATCGCGGAAGACCTGGCGTTCGCGGAAAGCCGGATCAGGCAGGAAACCATCGCCGCGGAGGATATCCTGCACGACATCGGCGCGCTCTCCATGATGTCGTCGGACAGCCAGGCGATGGGCCGGATCGGCGAGGTCATCATCCGCACCTGGCAGACCGCGGACAAGATGAAGAAGCAGCGCGGGAGCCTGCCGGAGGAGAAGGGCGACAACGACAACGCGCGCGCCAAGCGATACGTCGCCAAGTACACCATCAACCCTGCGATTGCGCACGGCGTATCGAGGCACATCGGCTCGGTCGAGAAGGGAAAGCTCGCCGATCTCGTGCTGTGGTCGCCGGCCTTCTTCGGGGTCAAGCCCGACTGCATCATCAAGGGCGGCACCATCGTCGCTGCGCCGATGGGCGACCCCAATGCCTCGATCCCGACCCCGCAGCCCGTGCACTACCGGCCGATGTTCGGCGCCTTCGGCAAGGCGCTCACGGCGTCCTCCGTGGTGTTCGTCTCCAAGGCCGCGGCCAGGGGCAGCCTGCGCAGCAAGCTCGGCGTCGAGAAGGCGTTCGTCGCGGTGGAGAATACCCGCGGCGGCATCTCCAAGAAGAACATGGTGCACAACGCGGCCACCCCCAGGATCGAGGTCGATCCCGAGACCTACGAGGTGCGGGCCGACGGCGAGCTCTTGACCTGTGCGCCCGCCGAGGTGCTGCCGATGGCGCAGAGGTATTTCTTGTTCTAGGGCGTGAACTCACAAAGAAGCCCGAGCATGCATTGCGTGCGGCACTGCGATGCGGAAAGAACCTGCATCGGGTCGGCTCCTTCCGGGAACACCAGAAAATCGCTACCATTCACCTGAAGGTCAGGGTTCATCCGGAGAAATCCGGTTTGTCGCACGATGCGCGAACGCTGCGGGTGGTGTTGCGCGCCCCGGCCAGCCGGAAGCTTCGGGAGGCATGCCATGTTGAACCGCAGGCGTTTTGCAGGGCTTCTCGGCGCAACGGCCATGGGGGGCCTCGCCGCGCCCGCCCTGATCAGTCCGTCGTTTGCGCAGGGCGCCGCGCCGCTGGTGCCGCGCGGCAACTATCTGATCAAGAACGGCGCCGTTATCACCGTGGACGCCGCGGGCGTACTGCCGCGTGCCGACCTGCACGTCAACAACGGTCGGATCGAGGCAGTCGGCCCCGACCTCGACGTTGCCGGCGCCGAGACCATCGACGCCACCGACATGATCGTCATGCCGGGCTTTATCGACACGCACTACCATATGTGGAGCGCCCTCGGCCGCAACTTCGTCGGCGACGGCTTCGGCTACTTCCCGGCCAAGAACGCGACCTCGAAGCTCTACACCGCGGAGGACTTCTACGCGAGCGTCATGCTCGGCCTGGTGGAGCTTGCCAACGCCGGCATCACCACGGTGCACAACTGGTCGCACAACACCCGGACGCCCGCGCACGCCGACGCCGAGTTGCGCGCCCATCGCGAGTCGATGCTGCGTGCCCGCTACGCCTACGGCCACATTGATCTGATGCCGCGCAACGAGCCGGTCAGCTTCGCCGACGTCGATCGCGTCGGTCAGCAATATTTCGCCTCCGGCACGGCGTTCGAGGGGCTGGTCCACCTCGGGCTGAACCTGCGCGGCCATTCGCAGAGCGAACCCGCCACCTTCCTGATCGACATGGCCGGCGCGCTCGAACGCAAGCTGCCGATCGCACTGCACGCGGCGCAGACGCCGCCGAACTGGGTCGACACCGAAGAGTTCGAGCGCCGCGGTTGGCTCGGCCCGAACCTGCTGCTGTGCCATTTCGTTCCGGCGCGCGACATCGACGCCGAGCTGATGGCCAAGACCAAGACGCCGCTGTCGTGGGCGACCCATTCCGAGTTCCGGCTCGGCCGCGCCGGCAACCCGCGTGAAGCGCTGCTGCGCATGCGCAAGGCTGGCGTGACCGTGTCGCTGTCGTTCGACGCCACCTCGATCGCGCCGCCCAACATGTTCGAAACCATGCGGTTCACCTGGAACACTGGCATCCCGTGGCGCGGCACGCCGACCGAGCAGCTTCCGGACGTGTCGTTTCGCGAAGCGATCCAGATGGCGACGCTGAACGGCGCGACCGCGCTCGGCATCGCCGACACGACGGGCTCGATCAGGGTCGGCAAGCGCGCCGACATCATCCTGATCCGCGGCAACGACCTCAACATCGCGCCGGTTGCCGACATCGAGGCGAGCGTGGTGCAGTCCGCCAACGTCAACAACGTCGACACCGTGCTGGTGGATGGCCGCATCGTCAAACGCGGCGGCAGGCTCGTCGCCTACGACGTGGACAAGATCGTTCGCGACGCGAAGGCGTCGGCGCTGCGCATCCGAACCGCCGCCGGCGGCAGGCTCGCGCCGAAGTAGCGACTACCGGCGACGTCGCCGCAGCAACTGCAGCCGCTTCGCCGGTTTCTTTCAAGCCCAGCCGGAATGCACGCTAAGCGGTCGGTGTACAGGTCAGGCGCTCACTCGATCACCTCGTCGGCGCGCGAGGGTCGGCGGCACCGTGAGCCCGAGCGTATTGGTGGTCTTGAGGTTGACGATGAGGCGGCGGCTTTTTGAGCCGGACATGGATCGGAATATTGCTCTATGCTTTGCCTGGTCCAGCGGGAGGAAAACATGCAAAAGACCATGCGGGCTGCGCGCATGCACGCGGT
>CAWIZJ010000040.1:0-185680 GCA_963840535.1 uncultured Alphaproteobacteria bacterium | reverse complement strand
TGGTGTTCGACGACCTGCACTCGACCGGCATCTACAGCTGGGACTACCTGTTCGGTCTGGGATCGAACCGCGCCGCCGACTGGGAGGAATATCTCGACGAGCTGGCGGGCAAGGGGCTCGCGCGCTAGCTGGTCCCGCGGCGACGCTGGTCTAAAGTTTGAAAATCCAGGGTTGGCGGGAAGTTCAGGGGGGGTTTTGAGGTTGGGTTGGGGGGGAAGAGCACAAGATATATTGTTTGGTTGGATTTTTGTGTTTTTTACGCATGCTGTACCACCACCGTGCTGCCGACGCGCACGCGGTTGTAGAGATCGATGACGTCCTCGTTGGTCATGCGGAAGCAGCCCGACGACACCGCTTGTCCATCGTCTCCGGCTCGTTCGAGCCGTGGATGCGATAGAGCGTCGAGCCGAGATAGATGGCGCGCGCGCCCAGCGGGTTGTCGACGCCGCCGGCTATGTGGCGCGGCAGGTCGGGACGGCGCTGCCGCATGGCCGCCGGCGGCGTCCACGACGGCCATTCGCGCTTCGAGCTCACCCGCGTCACCCCGCTCCACGTGTAGCCGACGCGGCCGACGCCTATGGCGTATTGCAGGGCCTGCCCATTGCCGAGCACGTAATAGAGCCGGCGCTCCCTGGTGCTGATCACGATGGTGCCGGGCCGGTGACCGCCGGAGAAGCCCACCATGCCGCGCCCGCTCGGCGCGCCGAACGAGCCGAAAAATCTCCCGATCGGCGAGCCGAGCCGTCCTTCGGGATCGTACGGATTGGCGGCTGCCGGGGCGCCGCACAGCACCACCACGAGCCCGACCGCGCCCGCGGCGCCGGCGAGGAGACGCGGGGTCGTCGCCAATGCTGCCGTCACCATCGAGTCTCAACTCATGCGATTGCCGTTGCGGGTGCCCCACCTGATGAGGGCCTCCCGCCCCGTGGTCGGGGGCGCGAGGTCGAAGCTGTAGGCGTGCCGACTTTGGCCCGCGCCATGGCGGCGGCGGCGAGCACGGCCGCCGCGCCGGTCATGAAATTGCGTCGCCGCAAGTCCCCTCCCCGGATCGGTCCCGTTGCGACCGCCATCATGTCGAGGATTCGCTCGAAATTGCGGCCGTGTCCGACGGTCCGAATGGTCGGAGGGGGGAGCGGCGTGGCGCCGAGCACACGCCGTTTTTTGTACCCCAGCAAGCGCGACCACGGCTCTCGTGCGCTACCTTCGAGATTCGACTGCCTCTAGCGTTTCTCCACCGTCACCTCGGTTTTTACCGAGTTGGCAATGAAGCAACTCTCGTGGGCGGCGTGGTGCATCTTGTCGAGCTCATCCGCACTGGGTGCTCGATTGCCGCTCCATGCGATCTTCGGGCGCAGCGCGACCCGCGTGATCGCCAATTTGCCGTCGGCGTTTCTCTCCAAATAGCCAACCGCCTCGTCTTGGTACGAATCGAGGACGAACCTCTGCTTGCACGCAATCGCCAGGAACGTGAGCATGTGGCAGCTCGAGAGCGAAGCGACGAACGCCTCTTCGGGATCGACATTGGCCGGACTGCCGAGATAAGCCGGCGCCGCCGTCGCTGTCATCGTATGGCCGCCGTCGAAGCTCCAAGTATGATCGCGCGGATACTTCTGATACGAAAACTCGACGCCGCCGCGCTCCCACTTCAAGCTCACTTTGTGCTCGGACATGGTTTTGTATAGAGCGCGCGCGAGCGCCCGCAACGGCCGCCTGCTCTGCGGCGGCCGAACGCGGGTCGCGCTTTGCACGCACCGACGTGCATCAACTCGATGGCTCGACTGGAGCACACGCCGGCGGCATCGCTCGGAATGTGGTCGGAGGACGGTGCCGATGGGGTGCAAATCCGGCCCTGTCGCTTCCGTCTTGCAAATGTTCAGGCGCCTGGACCTGCTCCTTGAGGCCGCGCCGCATCAACTGCCGCGGTCGGCGCCCGCCTCGAGCCGCTGTAGCTGTGGTTCAACTTCGCTCCACCGCAATGGCTGCGGCATCGATCACCGCGGCAATCGCGCGGTTTTGCTCTTCGGTGAGCGGACCGCGCACGAGGCGCAGACGCAGCGCGAGGCCGAGGTTCTCCATGGCGCGTATGATCGGCGGCGCTGCGCCGCCGCCGTGTGCCGATCTTGCTTCGGCCATGCGCGCGAAGGCGGCATCGACCGACGCCCTGTTGGCATCCAGGTACGCGGAGCCTTGTTCGGTGATCGTGTGGAGCTTCTTGCCGTCGCTCTCCGTTACCGTCGCGTAGCCGAGTTCTTCGAGCAAGGTCAGAGTGGGATAGATGACGCCAGGGCTCGGGCTGTATGAGCCCGCGAGCTTTTCTTCGATCGCCTTGATGATCTCGTAGCCATGGCGCGGCTTCTCGGCGATCAGCTGCAGGATGACCAAGCGGAGTTCGCCTTGATCGAAGATGCGGCCGCGGCGTCCGCCGCCACCTCGTCCATGACGGTGGCCGCCATGTGCGCTTCTTCCAAATCCAAACCCGCCTCGGCCGAATCGCCGGCGGCTACGTTCGTTGTCGTTTTCAAGCATGATGCGATCCTCAGATAGAGCTAAGATATAATACGATATATCAAAATCGTATCTGTACTGCAAGTGCCTTGGTTAAACGTTGAAATCGCTAGGTAATTTGACGCGATCCGGCGGACCCGCCAACATGACGCTGCAGCGATTGAGCCTGCGATGCGCAGGCTCGACGAATATGCAGGGCGTGGCGACGTTCCTTGCAGGCCCGCACTGGAGAGCAAACGTGGTCGATTTTCATGGCCGGTTCGTCTGGTACGAGTTGATGACGACAGACATGGAGGCCGCCAAGGCCTTTTACGGCAAGGTCGTGGGCTGGGGCGGCCGGACGCGTCGATGCCCGGCATGGGCCTATACGCTGTTTACCGCTGGAGGGGCCTCGGTCAGCGGGCTGATGGACCTGCCGGAGGACGCCAGGAAAATGGGCGGCGCCCCACCTGGATTGGATATGTCAGCGTCGACGATGTGGATGCTGCCGCGGACCGGATCATCAGCTCGGCGGCACCGCGCCCCGCCCACCAACGAACATTCCCGGCATCTGCCGCTTCTGCATTGTCACTGACCCGCAAATGGCTATGCTTGCGTTGTTCAAGTCGCTGATCCCGGGCGCAGCCCCCCGATCCGGGCACGCCGGGTCGCGTCGGCTGGCATGAGCTGATCGCAGCCGATTGGGAGAAGGCGTTCACTTTCTACAGCGAGATGTTCGGCTGGCAAAATGCGGACGCCGATTCGGCGCGTTGGGCACGTATCAACTTTTCTCCGCTGGAGGGCAGACGATCGGCGGCATGTTCACCAAGCTCCCGACCGTGCCCGCCCCGTTCTGGCTTCACTATTTCAATATCGGCGACATCGACGGGGCGGTGAGACGCGTGACGGCTGGCGGCGGCCAGATCCTCAACGGCCCGATCGAAGTGCTGCGCGGCAGCTGGATCGTCCACTGCGAGGACCCGCAGGGCGCAGTTTTCGCGCTGGAAGGAACGCGGAGCCACGACGGCATCGGATACTTCGAAAGCGTCGCATCGCGGATCGTTCCGACCCACGCTCGGCGTGCGCAGGCGCCCCGGGTAGTGGCCGCCTCCCGATCGTTACACGGAGCGTGATCCAGGCCGCCGAAGCATCGAATCGTCAGTCGGAGGCCTCGGTTTCGCGGGCCGGCCCATCGCAAATTGGCCGACCGGGCCCTCGACGTGGAATTCGATCCCCGTCATCTTCGTGAACAGATCGATATTGAAGATCCCGATCGCACATCCACCGAGCCCCATATCGGTCGCCATCAGGTATAGCGTTTGCAGCAATACGCCGACTTCCTTGAGTATGAGCGAGTAGGCGATCGAGCTGTACGCCCATGAAATTCGGCTAAAGCGCGCAGCGATCGTGACCAGGATTTGGGGCGCGGCGGGAACACCGAGTGCGAGTCGGCTCTCGCCAACAGCACATCGAGCTCATGGGAGGGGACGCCGATCGGCACCAGGGCGTGTCCACCGGCGTCGTAGTGATAAATCCTCGCGCTAGCCCTACGCATTTGTCGACGGCCAGATAGAGCTCGAGCTCGTAATGCGACGGATACGGCCGGTCGGCGATTGCGAGCACCGGACCGCCTCCGCCGCCCAGTCGACCCTGCTTCTCGATCTCGACTGGACACGCGCGGTGCTGTCGAGAAAACGCGAAAGCTCGGGGAGCGTGATCGGTTGCTGGTCATCGAAGCTGCGTGTCGAATGACGTTCTCGCAGGAGCTTTGCGGCCGGTGAGACTGCTCCGGATCGGCGGCCGAAAGCTTGCGCAGATCGATTTTCTTTCCGGCCAGCGGGGCCGCACCGCCGGCGGCGGGGGCTGACGCCCGCATACGGATAAAGTCGGCCCGCCGGATTTGCGTGTCGGCCTTCCGTGCTGCGCGTGTGGAACAGGAGATCGTGAAAGTCCCAGAGAACGAGGTTGCCGTCACCCTCGGCCGGCCGCAGCCCGATGTCGCGGGCGGCGTCGATCTTGAAAACGATTTGGCAATCCATCAGCACGGCGAGAAGCTCAACCCCGGGAAATCGTCGGGCCAGCGCAGCCGCGTGATCGTTGCGGTGTGGACAGCATGGCGATGGCGGCCGCGATCTTCGGATTGCAAATCCTGAACAGCGCGCCGGCGCGCGGCGATTCCAGCACCATGTCGTTGCCGCGCCGTCGCAGGTACGCGAACCGCGACAGGACGAGAACGTCGGCATCGTCGAGCCGTGGCGTTAGTCGGCCAATAATCGGAAACTTGCGGTTCGATGACGACCTGGTCTTCGTCGTCTGCGGCGCTGGAGGCAGTATTCCAAAAGACCGTGCCCGGCCAATCGCCGGACCAGCAGGTGAATCTCCTTGTCGATGGTCCGGGGGCTGGAGGCGAGCGAGGCAAGCGGCAGACCCATGCGCAGATCCTGCGCGCGACCGCCGCGCCGGCGCTGAATGTTCCCAAGCCGACCGAATAGCCATCGAAGCAGGCGAAGACTTCCGTTCGCATGCGCTTCGAGCGTGACATGACGGCCGAGCCGGGCGGAAAAGCGGCGGCGCAGCCCGTCGCCCTCGCTTTTTTCGGGAGCGCGCAAGCCGGGATGGCTCTCAGGTATGGGGGTGAATCGGATTGAGTTCGTCTTCCGGCAGCGGCCGGTCTCGCCGTCCGGCCTTGACCGGAACCTCGTAAAGCCGGCCCGGCGCGAAGCGGCGATAGAAATGCCGCAATCCCGGAACGACACTCTGACTACCGGAACCTCGATGTCGGGCCGTGTCTGATCGAGCACGAGGAAATCGAGGCCCTCTCGCCGGGCGAGACGACGCAGGCGTCACCTGCTCGCGCGTGTCGAGATGGCAACTTCGAGCCGAAGGCGGTCGGACCGCCGGATGCCGCTCGGTATCAAGAAGGGATGGTCTTGCAGCCGCAAGGAGTGGCGCCGTCGAGGCTCGATTTCTCTCCGGTGCCGCCGCCCATGAGACCGATGGACAGAAATTGGTTCAACTCGGTCAGCGCGCGCAGCAAGGCGATTCGGGCTATCGAAGTGTGCGCCGGACCGAACTCGATATTCTCCTTCGGCTTTCATCCAGTGCAAGATCGCCACGTAGGTCGGAATCCCGAGATCGCTGGTGACGTCGAGCACCCAGAGCCGGCGTCCGGTTTCGGCGAGCTGGGTCTTCAGATCACGGACGTAGGAATCATCGAACTGGCTAAGGTCGACTTCCGCCCGCTGCATTCGGTTGTACCACCAGGTCGCGTAGGCATCCCGTTCCACCAGCTCGAGGAACCCCTGGACGATTGCTTCCTCGAGCGTGTTGCCGGCCGCGCAGCCATTGGAATCCGCCATGATCGCGCCGGGCCGCTGTAGAAAAAATACAGGAGGCTGGTCGGAATATATTTGAACGTTGGTCGCGCAGAGACCAGGCGGGCGACCATTCGATCTCGGCCGACCGATCGAACGGGGCCGGCGTCGGCGGGGTTTCGTGCGGGTCGGTGGTCGGCGCCTGGTCGCGCGATACTGCGCGTCGCTGAACAGCAGGACGTCATTGGAGGAATGGCGTCGCCGGCCGGGAACTCGGTGAACCGCTTTTTCACCCTGATCTCGTCGCCCTGAAAAATCCCGGAATAACGCTCGATCGCCTCCATGAGCGCGCTGGCTTCGCCTTGCTCGGCGGTGCTGCCCTTGCCGAAGCTGCCGCCACTCAGTCCTGCCCTGAGCTCGATCGACTGTCCTGGCGGGCGCCGAAAAATTGTGGGTGGCATAGTAGTTGGTGTTCAAGGGCAGGTCGACTTCGATCCGTTCGAGGCGCGAGACCACGCCGGTCAGCGGGCTCACGTGCTTTCGGAAACGTGCAACCGTCGCCCTCGGCGAAACGGTCCGGTATCCGCCGCTGGTCATGACCAGCTTGCCGCCGGCGCCAAGCTCGATCGGCACCGGGGCCCGGCCCGGGTCCCGCAGCCTTTTGCGGCCGCAGCTCGGACATTGCGGGCGGTGCCGCACGTAATGCTTCACGGTGGTCGAGCCCATCAGGTCGAGGCTGATGATGTGATCGCGCATTTCCGTGCGAAAGTCGGTGGCGATCGCTTTCGCGATCTCGACCGCCGCAAACTGGATGGCGCTCTGCCCGAACGTGTGCCGGGCCAGAGGCGAAACGGCGACGCAGCGGGCCTGTTCGCGGTCGAGAAGCGCCTTGACCTCCCGGTTACGTTTCATGCGATCGGCAACGCAAGTCCAGCAGGCGCCCTTGCCCGGGTTGAACACCGGCCCCACCAGGGGAAAAATGCCGGAGGGTTGCACCAGCATCCACGGCGTTCGGTCCGACAGATGCTGCCGGTTCAATTCGGCCAGTTGTCCTTCGAGATAATCGTTCACCAGCGTGACCGTCAGGTCGGGGGAGCGCTTTACGACGTGGACGCCCAGCCCTCTCAGGGCGGCATCGAGTTCCGTCGCGCCCTGCACGTCGATCGACTGAATGCGCACACGACATTTCCGAAGATTGCTCTCCGCGGTCTCCGGCGACAGGCCGAGGCTCGCCCAATAGGCGGCCGCGGTGCCGGCGGAATAGCGCGATGCCGGGAGAACATGGCGGCGCTCGATCAGTCGCTTCAGGGCTTCATGGATTTCGTCGGACGGAAAGTCCTGCTCCAGCTCGCGAACGATCTCCCGAAAGCTCCTTCCACCTTTTCCTATTGCGGACGCCAGCGCACAGTAGAGCTCGCCGTGAAGAAAGAACTTCCGGTCCTCGGAATAGAGGCACACGACATCGGGTGGCAGCACATAGACGCTGAAATTCGGCGCGAACTGCGGAACGTCCTTGCTGTTACGCAGCGTAAAGCTGTTCCCGTGATCGCCCGTCATGAGGAAAGTGTTGAGTTCCATGGGGGAACGCAATCTCCCCCCGTCTCTCATTTCCGTTAGCAGATGCGAATCGCGCCAAAGATCGTCCACACGAGGCAGGGTGCGCAGCCCCCGCCGCAGCCGCCGCAGCCACCGCAGCCGCTCCAGACCCGCACTGCGCAGCCCCTGCAGCCGCAGCCCCCGCAGCCCCTGCATGCTCGTACTGCGCAGCCTCCGCAGCCTCCGCAGCCTCTGCAGCCGCGGGCCGCGCAGCCTCTGCAACCGCAGCCGCCGCAGCCACGCGCTGCAAGTCTCAAGCCCTGGCCGAGCTGGATGTTTTCCTTGTCGAAGACATAGAACGTCGCCAGGCTGACGTCGGAGATTTCTTCCTCACCGAGAAAGATTGCGCGACTCGGCGCGTTGTCCTGCAACGAGACATTCGATGTCGGCGCAGCTGCAGCTGCAGCGCCGCCCGCCATCGCCAAAGACACCCCGGTGGCCCCGCATACCGGTAAGGTTGCCCTCCGACCCTTTCGCTTCGAAGCTTGATTTCGGCGCCCCATGGTGGAGCTCTCCTCTACCTGCGAGCAAATCTCGGAGATGGACTACCTACCCTAGTGCTTTCTCGCGCACTGCGTAGGTCGTGGGGACGTTCATCTGACATTCATCTTGATCAGATCAGGTCCCCGACAAAAAATAGCACAGACCCGAATGCCAGCGCAATCGAATTCGAGGCGGCATGAGCTGTGGAAGTCAATGCGGGCGATGTGAGGGTGGTGGTGAGACTTTGTGCGCAACGACGGCGAGTGAAATGTGAACGCCAATTCATGCTTCGAGGTCGATGTGGCCACTTCGAGGCGCTGTACTGCGCTATTCCTCGTCTGGCGGCCACTGGGCGTGCGGTCCAATCCTCTCTTCGGTCTCGTGTCGTAACAGTAAGCAGAAACGTATGCAGGCAAGGGCTTAATTGGCGAAGCTCGTGTGTTTCTCCTCCGTCTGCCAGATTTCCCACATCTTGGTGTAGGCCGCCTCGATACCGCGGCAAAATCGGCCGGTGTCGAACAGCGGAGCGGTGTCTCGGTTTCGGGCAAGCTTCGCCTTGATGTCGCTGCGTCGAGCCGGATCACGCGCCAGGGTAAGCGCCAGCGACTCATAATCCGCCATATTGCTCGTCACCAACTCCGGTAGCCCGATCGCATTGAGCAAGCTAGCCGCCACTCGCCCTGCAAATGCATTGCCCATGCATGTCAAAACCGGAAGTCCCGCCCACAATGCATCGCTCGCCGTCGTATGCGCATTGTAAGGCAGCGTGTCGAGGAACAGGTCAGCCAGCCGATGGCGCGCCAGATGATCCTCGAGGCTTCATGCGCGGCGCAAATACCAGACGCTCTGGACCGACGCCGCGCGCCGCCGCCTCGTTTCTCAAGTTCTGCTCCGCCGTCGCATTGTCGTGCAGCAGCCACAACACGCTGCCGTCGATCGCCTTCAGAGCCGCATCCATACATCGAACACCTCCGGCGTGATCTTCCAATTGTTGTTGAACGAACAGAAGACAAAGCCCTGTTCCGGCAAACCGGCCTCCGCACGGGCCGGCGTCCGGTCGGCGATCTGCCGCCTACGGTCGTTCGGCTGATAGCAATCGGGCAGATGAACGATCCGTTCGGAATAAAAGGGTTGTTGATCGAACGGCAGCACAACCT
The DNA here is from genome assembly GCA_963840535.1 of uncultured Alphaproteobacteria bacterium. Classification (GTDB taxonomy): domain Bacteria; phylum Pseudomonadota; class Alphaproteobacteria; order Rhizobiales; family Xanthobacteraceae; genus VAZQ01. The sequence continues at coordinate 176,646 of CAWIZJ010000040.1, read as the reverse complement.
CATCGGCGATGATGTAATCGATGAAAGTGGCCCCCATCGTCCCGGGAAACCCCAGATAATTGACTTGGATCGGCGCTGGCCGATGCGCCAGGATGCCAGGGCGGCAGTCCCGCGTGTAGCCATTGAGGTCGACCGCGATATCGACCTTGAGTTCAGACAGGAGCCGGGCAACCTCGGCGTCGCTTTTTCCTCTCACGTCGACGAACTGATCGAATGCCGCCACCAGCCGCGCTCGCATCTCGCTGCGGTCGTCCGGGCCGAATGACACTCCGATAATCTCGAACCGCGCGCGATCGTGCCTCTCGCAATAGCTCAGCCATGAGGCACGCCATCGCGTGCAGGCGAAAATCAGCCGACAAATAGGCGATCTTGATCCTGTCGTTTCGCCATACCTCGCCACGCCATAACGGAAATTGGACATTGCCTAATTTGTTCTTGACGAAATTCTCGGCGCATTGTCGAAGCAGCGCCTGATCGTTCAAATAGCCGATTGCAACAAAGGGCGACGCCAGCGTCTTGCCGCTGGCGGCATGATCCCATACCTGACCAGCCACGGCCTTCCGCCGGGTCCAGTCGCACAATCTGTTCACGCAATCGGCAACGCCACTGAATGCATGTTCGTGATCGGGCTTGATCGCCAGCGCCTTGTCGAAGCTCGCCAGCGCCTCCTCGGGCCGCTTGAGGTCGAGAAGCGCGTCGCCGCGATTGTTGAGCGCCTTCGGCATAGTCGGGCTTGATCGCCAGCGCCTTGTCATAGCTCGCCAGCGCCTCCTCGAGGCGCTCGAGGTCGCGCAGCGCGTTGCCGCGATTGTTGAGCGCCTCGGCATAGTCCGGGCTTGATCGCCAGCGCCTGGTCGTGGCTCGCCAGCGCCTCCTCGGGGCGCTTGAGGTCACGCAGCGCGTTGCCGCGATTGTAGAGCGCCTCGGCATAGTCGGGCTTGATCGCCAGCGCCTTGTCAAAGCTCGCCAGCGCCTCCTCGGGGCGCTTGAGGTCGCAGCAGCGCGTTGCCGCGATTGTTGAGCGCCTCGGCATAGTTCGGGCTCGATCGCCAGCGCCTTGTCATAGCTCGCCAGCGCCTCGTTGGGACGGCCTAACTTTCTTAGAACCAAACCAAGACTTGACAACGCTGCCACTGAGTCGGGTTTCAACTTAAGGGCGGCACTTATGTAGTCGAAAGCCTCGGTGTTGCGACCTTGCTGATATCGGAGAACCCCGAGCAGATGTTTGGCATCGAAGTGGTTCGGCTGCGCTTTGAGTATTGCTTCGTAACTGCGTTCAGCTTGATCAAATCTGCCTTGTTGATGGACCCGTATGGCTTGCTGCAGCGCTTGCCATGAAGCCGCTCGGACATTCTTTATAGGGGGCGCCTTCTCGTTCATCGTAGTTTGTCTGCTGGGAAGAAGCGCGGCGCTGCCCGGAAAGTGGTTGGAATTGCGTGCGGCGCGATCTCCAGCAACTTGAAGCTATCGGATCAAGCGACGAGGTCAATTGGCTGACCGATGGGCTTACTGACGAGCGTCGGCCAGCCGTCGACCCCCGCCTTCGCGGGGCAGGCTCTTGCGCGTGTTGATCTGGCCGGAGGCGAGCAATGCCCAGAACAACATGGCTGCGGTGTCGGCAGACGGCGGCACGGTCTGCGTCTTGATCCTTTGCTTGAACTACTCGTGTAGCCGCTCGAAGGCGTTGGTGGTGCGCGCGCTGCGCCACTGACTTGGCAGCAGGCGCGCGAAAGTGAAGAGCCGGTCGCTCAGCGCCTGGCTCTTTCCACTCGGTGGTCTTGCCGTCCGGCGTGTTCAGCCGGGCACAGGACCGCGATCGCTACGACCCTCCCGCGGGGCAAATCGAGCAGTGTTAGCGTTGCGCGCCCCAACGATAGTTCAGACCGGCGCGGACGATGTGATCCTGGAACTGATTGTCCCAGGTCAAGGCTGCCACCCCCGGGGCGGTGGCGGTAACTTGGTTTTTGCCGAGGTCGATGTAGAGGTATTCGAGCTTTCCGCTCCAGCCGCCACCAAACGCCGTCTCCACGCCCCCACCAACAGTCCATCCCCGCTCTCGTGTCCTTGAAACTCAACGTGGCTACGGTAACCGCGCCCACATTGAGTGCGTAGTCCGATGTCAGTTGGCCGTAGGCGACACCGAGCGTCGCATAGACGAGAACGTATTCGCTCCACAAGAAGCCGAGGCGGCTGCGTGCCGTCCCGAACCACTTGAGCTTGTGATCGGCATTGACACTGATGTTCACGAGTTCCCGCCAGGAGGGGATAGGTGGTGTCGCCTTCCTGGCCGGATGCCTGGAAGTCCATCTCCAGGCCGTACACCCACCCTCCGGTCTGCCAGTTAATGCCCGACTGGAAGCCGCCGATGATGCCGTCCACATCTTGGGACTCGAGGTCACGGCGGTGGTACCGAGAGCGGTTGCGGTCCAATCACTCTCCGACTTCCCCCAGCTGTAGCCGACGTTGACGCCCAAGTACGGCCCGCTCCAACTGATAACGGGCCGCGGCGGGGGCGCGCTATAGGGCGCGGCCATATCGGCGGCCGTCGCCGAGCCGGCCGCCAGAAAAACGGCGGCAGTGGAAGCAAGCAAAAGCGTCTTCATCAGAATCCCCTATCCCGACCTTTGAGACGGTTCGCCATGCTGCTGCTCGACGCATTCCCCGGCAACAACCGGAACCGTGCACGCCAGCGCTCGGAAACGCCATCGCGTACCCGTAGTGATCATTCACTCGGCACGCGGAAACAGCTGTGACTTGGCGGCCACAGTCCCTTGGCATTCGTCCAGCGTCTGGGGTTAACGGTGGGTCACGGTATTGCTAATGGGGCGTCGAGCCGGCGCTTGTAGGATGCCGGATTTTCAATACGCCGCCGGCGTAGCGCCCGTTACAGCAATTCGGCGGACAATCATCAGATCAAACGTCGGTCATGCGCTGCGCTTGCCGCAACCCCTCGATTTGGCTCGGCTTGCTCGGATCTCTCGGCGATGCGGAGCACCCGGTAAGTCATTGAAAAATGGTGGGCGCTGCAGGGATTGAACCTGCGACCTCTCCCGTGTGAAGGGAACGCTCTCCCGCTGAGCTAAGCGCCCGCACCAAGCGGCAGGGTTTAAGGAACCGAAAGTCCAAGTCAAGCCGTCGGATCGAGCAGTCACGTCGCGCGCGGCGTGTCGGCTCCTTGTCTCGCCCGAAGTCGCACGCGGCGGTGCGCGCCTATGCCCCTCCCGGCGGGTTGGCGCGCGCGGCGCGGCCCTGCAGGGCGCGGATGCGGTCGGCGAGCGAGCCTTTCGGCTCCGCGACGCCGGGAGCAATCGGGGGGGCGCCATTGCCCCCGTTGGGTGCGGCCGAGGTGCTACCCTCCGTGGCAAGCAGAGTGTCGATCCGCGAGCCCGGACCTTCCAGCGCGGCGGTGAGCCGCGCCACCTCGGCGGCGACATCGTTGATGCGCTCGCGCAGGATGGCATTCTCCATGCGCTCGTTCGCCCAGGCGTTCTCGGCGTCGCGCTTCATCGACGCGATCTCGCGCTGCAGCCTGGCGTGCTCTTCCTGCGCCTGCCGCAGCTCATCCTCGACCAGCCCTTTCTCCGCACGGATCGTCTCGGCGGCGAAACGGTGGCGGTTCTCCGCATCGGCGAGCGCGCTGCGAATGTCGGCCTCCGTCTTCTGGGCAGCAGCCAACTCGGCGCGCAGCCGGTCGGAGACGGATTCGCGATCGCCAAGGAAACGGCGCTGCTCGTCGAAGCGAGCGGTCAGCTCCTGGACGCGTCGCTCGAGCACCTCCGTTTCCGTCGTTCGCACGATGATCTGGCGGTCGACCTCGCCGAGGCGGTTGCCGAGCTGATCGGCCCTGCCACGCTCGTCGGCGAGCTGCTGGCTCAGCGCGTCGACCTCGAAGGTCTTCGCGACGAGACGATCCTCGAGCTCCTTCGATTCCTGCTCGGAGCTCTCGATCTGGCCTTTGAGGACCTCGGTCTGCGCGCGCAGCGCCACCAGCTCGACCCGCTGGCTGTCGGTGGCTGCCGAGCTGTCGTGGAAGCTGGAGCTGATCTGCGAGAGCTCCGCCTGCGCCTCCGCGAGGGCGCGCCGCGTTTCCTCGAGATCGGCCGAGCTCGTCGCCAGCTCGGATTCCGTGGCCTGGAGGTCGTCGGTCAGCTGCCTCTCCTTGGCTTCGAGCGCGAACAGCGCCGCCGTCTTCTCACCGAGCTCGAGCTTGAGCCGGCCGATCGCCTCGCTCTTCTTGCCGATGTCGGCGAGCTGGTTGATGGTTTTCGCCTTCATCTGCTCGACGCTCATCTCGAGCCGGCGGGTCGACATGGCGAACTCGGCGCGCAACTGGTCCTTGTCGGCCTGGATTTCCGCCATCGACAGCGGGGTGAGGGCCTCCAGGCGTCGCATGGTGAGGCGCACGGCACGTGCATGCACCAATGGGATGACGCCTAGAACGAGCAGGCCGGTGATAAAGACGCCGATCCCGACGAACATGATCGGTTCGATCATGAAGAAACGCCTCCTGAAACGCCTTCTGGGCCCATCAACCCATTTTTTACCAGAATGCCACGGCGGCCCCCCCGCTGCCAGCGCGGGCGGCCGTTAACCTAATCCGGGCCCAGGGTGAAAGGTCGAGGCGCGGGGACCGGACAACGGGCCGGGAACCCCCTGATGCCGCCATGACGAGGCTGCTTGCAGCCCGTCTTAGAACGGATTCCAGGTCGCCGACGGCGTGAATTTGACATAGCCGACGTTGGCGCCCAGCCGGAATCCGATGCCGGTGCGGATCGGAACCACGACGATGTTGTTGAAGGTCAATGCCGTCATTCCGAGCCCGCCGACGAAATAGGCGGAACCGTCGATGCCGGCGAACCGCTGGTAGATCGCATCGGTGGCCGGCAGGGAATAGACCAGCATCATGGTGCGGGCACCCTCGCCCCCGAAATCGAAGCCGAGAGAAGGTCCTTGCCAGAACACGCGCAGATCGCCGGCGTTCTTGGTGTAGAGGACGCCCTCGCCGTACCGTACTCCCACCGCGAACGCCCCGCCGGCCTCCTGGCCGAGGATGTAACCGTTCGGCAGGCCCCATTGGCTTCCGGCCTTCTCGACGATTTGTGCAAGCCCGCGCGAGACCGTTCCGAAGAAGCGGTGGCCGGCGTCGATCACCTCGTTGGAGGAATACTGTGGATGCTGCTGCTGCTGCGGTGGTGGCGGCGGATTGGCTTGGGCGGCGGCCGGGCCGGCCGCGAAGGCGCTCACCAGGCCGGCGAGGACGGCAAGGGCGAATTTCCGCATCACCGTGCGCATGAGTGCTCCATGGAATTCGACGAATTGTTCCCGCTGCACGCACCGCTACCGCAACTTTGCGGCCAAACCGCAACCGATTCGCCGCATGATCGGCAAGACTATGACCGCAGCACGGCATCGAGCCTGGCCGGCGCGGCCGGGTCACCCCAGGCCACGAAGGCGGGGACCCGAAAACGGGAGGCCACTGCGCCGTATCTCAGCGGTGCCCCGGTCGGGGTCGTGACCGTACCGCCCGCGGCGACGAGCAGCGCGTGGCCGGCTGCCACATCCCATTCGCAGGTCGTCGACAGGCGCGGATAGACGTCGACCGATCCTTCGGCGACCTGGCAGAACTTGATCGCGGATCCGCGGCTCAGGCGTTCGGTCGCCGGCAGCCGCGCCAGGAACGCTTCCGTCTCGCCATCGGGATGCGACCGGCTGACGGCGACGGTGAGCCCGAAACGCGGCAAGGGGCGGGTGCGGATGGCGACGCGCTCGCGCGCCCGGCCGGCCGGGACGCCCGGCTCGAGCGCGAGCCGCTCGGCGCCCTGGCCCTCGATCCCGCGCCAGATACGCGCCTGCGCCGGCGCGGCGATCAGGCCGAGCCGCGGGCTCCCCCCGCTCACCAGCGCCACGTTGACGGTGAATTCGTCACGCCCGGAGACGAGCTCGCGCGTCCCGTCGAGCGGGTCGACCAGCACGAAGCTCGCTGGAAGACGAGTCGGCGGCGAGCGGTCCGTCGCCTCCTCCGAGACGACGCAGACGCCGGGCAGGACCCGCGCCAGACCGGCAAGGATCACCTCCTCGGCGGCATGGTCGGCAATGGTGACCGGCGAACGGTCAGCCTTGGCTCGGACATCGAGCGAGCCGGCACGGGCCGCCAGGATCGCTGCGCTCGCGGCCGACACTATGGTCGTGAGCTCCTCGAGGAGCCGTCCGTCCGTCACGTTGACCTCGCTGTCGGCCATTCGCGCCTTCCCGCTCCTTCGGTCTTGCCGGGGGCGCGCGGCCGGGACCCGCCCGCAACCGTGCGGCTTGGTTCTTGGCAGATCGAGCGCCTGCGGTGTATCACGTCGGCGCGGCGGAATCGGGACCTAGTGCCCCGAACCCGAAGTTCGCACAACCGTGCCGCAAATCCGATTGCGAACTTCGGGTTCGGCCCGCCCACCGGAGACGTCCTCATGGCCACCGCCGTCGCCCTCGATGCTCTCGATCTCGCCGCGCTGCTGTGCTCGCGGGTCTGTCATGACCTGATCAGTCCGACCGCGGCGATCGTGAACGGCCTCGAGGTGCTGGAGGAGAAGGAGAGCGACGCGGAGACCAGGACCTTCGCGCTCGACCTCATCAAGAAGAGCGCAAGATCCGCTTCGGCGCGGCTGCAATTCTGCCGGCTCGCATTCGGCTCGGCCGGCTCCGCCGGCGCACAGATCGATCTCGGCGATGCCCAGGCCATGGCGCGCGCCTTCATGGAGGACGGCAAGACCACGCTGGTCTGGAGCCTGCCGAGCGCTCTGCTGCCGAAGAATCGGGTCAAGCTGCTGCTGAATCTGCTGATCATCGCGGGGCAGACGATCCCGCGCGGCGGCACGCTCGTGATCGAGCCGCTGGGGGCAGCGGAGACCATGGGCTTCCGCATCGTTGCGACCGGAATCAATGCGCGCATTCCGCAGGCGGTGCCCGCGCTGCTGCAAGGAACCTCGGACAGCGGGTCGGTCGACGCCCACGTGATCCAGCCGTTCTATGCCGGCCTGCTCGCCCGCGCCTGCGGGCTCAAGGTCGAGCTCGAGGCCGAGGGCGATGCGATCGTCGTCAAGGCCCACTGACGACGGGGAGCCCGTGCGGGCTATCCCCGCATCAGCTTGTCCTCGAACCAGCTCCACATGGTGGCGCAGCCGAGCGTGAGATAGTCACGCTGGCAATGCTGCGCACCGCCTTCCTCGCTGGTGAAGATGCGCAAGGTCTTGTCCTGCGATCGCAGGCATCGTAGAGCGCCCGCGCATCGGCAAGCGGGATCTGCTCGTCCTCGGCGCCGTGCACCACCAGGAACGGGCAGCGCATGTCCTGCACCACTCCGTCGAGCTTGAACGGCTCCAGCCGCCGCAAGGCATCCTCGAGCGTCGCGGCGCCCAGGATCCACATGATGTGGTGGCCCGGGACCGACAGCGAGGCCTTGAACTGCGCCTCGATGCGCCGCTTCCACACCGCGTGATAGTCCCAGATCGCGCCCCAGGCGATGCAGGCGGCGAAACGGCGATCGAGCGCGGCGCAGCGGGGTGCGTAGTAGCCGCCGAGGCTGATGGCGACGATGCCGATCTTGCGGGGATCGACATCGGCGCGCTGCTCCAGGAAGTCGATGCAGGCGCTGCCGGCCTTTTCATAGTCGTGGCGCAACACCAGTCCGCGGAACCGGATCGCCTCGCCGGTGCCCGGCCCATCCATGATCAGGACGGACATGCCGCGCTTGATCAGCTCCGGCACGCCGGCGAGGAACTGGATTTCCTTGGTGACGTCGAGGCCGTCGAAGAACACCACGCACGGCTTGCGCTCGGCTTCGGTTTTCCGTGCATGGACGAAATAGCCGGGCAGGCTTGCGCCTTCGTACGGCACCTCGACGATCTCGATGGCGATTTCGGTGTGCGCGACGAAGCGATGGAAGCATTCGACGCCGGTGCGATAGGCAGCGAGCGCCTTGCCGTCCTTGGGCGTGCGGAAGCGCTCGCCCATCTGGTAATAGTGACAGGCGCGTAGATAGAAGCTAGCGGCGGAAACGGGGTGGGCGGTCCGCGCGAATTCTTCTGCACGGCCCCGCACCTCGTCGGCGACAGCGACGCAGACGTCGAACCAGGCCTGGTCGTCCTCGGCGCCCTTGCCCGCGAGCAGGCGCCCGATCTTGTGCAGCTCGCTGATATCAGCGCCGCCGTAGCTGGCGCGCCCCAGCATGTTCACGAACGCCGCCGACCAGCGGTAATTGCCGGGAAAGTACATGAAGTATCTCGGCGCCTCGGACATGGCCGTTCTCCCACGGTTTTCCCGACGTCATGGCTGGGCTCGTCCGGCCTCGTGCGGGCCTGACCGATCGAGCCATCGAGGCACGTCGGCAGAGCGATTGAACAATCAATCTGCGGCATAGGAACGTGGAGGCGCAATGAGGGTGAGGCGTGAAAAGTATGTGCTGTAGCGGCGGGGATCGCGTGTCAGCAGCGGAAATGGCGCGACAGCGGCGTGGGCGCCGATGAAGAAATCAGGCAGCACGCCGGTTCGGGTGCCCCCTCGGGCGCGATAGCGCCGAAACACCTTGCCAGCAAGAAACAGCGCCGCTCGTGGGATCTCGGCAATCTCGAGGCCGATATCGCTCAGGATGGCGTCGATCTCCTCGATGCGCGCATAACCAACAGAGAGCTCGGCATACACGACCGCGTTGATCAGCACCGGGCCGCGGATGGCGGCAGCGTCCAGCTGATGCAAGGACCAGGTCGCCCATCTCGAATCGTTGGTCGCTATGTCGAGAAGGACGTTTGTGTCGACGAGGGTCGTCAAGTGTCGCCGCGGGTCAGCGCCATGATCTAGTCTGTTGTAAGGCCACTCGTCGCTGTCCCCCGCATCCGCTCGAAGCGGCTCGGCTTGACCGCGCGTTTATCGACCCTGCGCAGATACGCCCGACCGTCTTCGGCAACCTCGAAATCCACCTTGCTGCCTGGATTGATGCCGAGGCGGTCACGAACCGGCTTCGGGATTGTCACCTGGCCCTTTCGCGTGACCGTGACAGCCAATTGCGCCTCCGTAATACCGAGCCAATGGCAGGTATTACCTAGCACACGACGTGGCGCGCTTCCAGATGCGTGCGGCGCTGGCCTTGCTGGTCGACGGCTCGAGCTCCAATGAGCGGGGCAAGGGGTGTGTACATGGGCTTCCGCACCGTGGCTCAATTAGTGACTGCAAGGCTTCTCAGCCGCTTACGGCGACTCGAGGCGCATCTCCTCACGATCCATGGCGGCGAGCCAGCAGATCGACCGCTCGGCTCGGGATGACGCGAGCGCCGTCCCGCTGACGATGTCCTGGTACTCCAGGCACGCCAATCTGACCCAGCCCACCTCGCAGCTTCGGCGCGCCCGCCGCATTCGGACAATGGCGGTGTGGAACGTCCGCTCGGCCGATCGCGGCGCCAAGGGAACGCACGGTCGCATGACGAGGTCACCGCAAATGAGCTCGGATGCGAAGTTCCGATGTGATGCCGCGGTCGCGCCGATGCAGGCGGCAGTCGGGAGGCCGCTCGCCGATCATCGCATCGCTCCCCTGCCGGAGGCATCGACCGCCGATCGGTTCGGAAACGGGTGCGCATCGCGCAAGAGTGCGTAATCCTGCCGCGCCAAGTCGAGCCGCCCCGCGCGGCAGTTCTTGCGCGCCCGCCGCAGCTGGAACAGTGCGTCATCGAGCTGCGATTCGGCCAACGCCGTCTGGTTCGGCACCAGCAGGGCGATCCCGATGCTGGCTTCGCGGTCCCAGGACGCGCATACCGCATCGAGCGGCCGTTCGTGGCCTTCCGCGACCACCGACCAATAACCGATCTGGGCGAAGCCGCCGAACGCCAGCAGCAGCAGCACCAGTCGCTGCCAAGTCGAGAGCTTATGTGTTCTCTCCGGCATTGTTCGACCTCTTGCCAGCGAGACGCGGCAGGATGGCGGAGCGCTGAAGGCTCCGCGTCATACGATCGAATGATCTCGCGTGATTTTACTTGCGTCGCGGCCGACCTTAGCGCCCGGCTATCCCAGGCGCTTCTTGTGCAGCCGCTCGGCGGACATTCGGCCGAGCCGCAAACGCCGCCGTTCACTGCAATCTCTTGATCCATCCGACGGCGACCCGTGCGACCGCACGTTGTTTGCGGCGATCACCGTGGAGAGCGTCTTGATTTTCACCGCAGCGCCGAGCTCGGTCATGTCGAAGTTGAGCACCCCGCCAATGCTAAGGAGCTCGGTGCGTCATCCGTCGGGCGGGATCGGGATACCGAGCAGCTTGTCGTCCGCCACTGGACGGCGTAGAGGCCTGCCAAGCCCACCTGGAATCGTCCAATCCGCTCCGACACCGCGAAGTCCACGTTGAGCAGCGTTCCGGTCGTGTTCTGGGTGGCCGGATTGGTCAGGTAGTTGTTCCAGTAGAGCTTGGCGCTGATCTCGGTCCCCTCCGCGAGGATCGGCGGGCTCGTATAGGTGAAGGCGACGCTCGGCGCGAAGTCCCAGATGTTGTTGCCGATGCTCAGCCCCTGATTGACGTGCTCCCAGTCATCGTACTTCCCCCATGGCAGCACCATCCCGAAGCCGAGCATGATGGTCAGGCCCTCAAGGGCCGCGCCGCCTACCCGCAAGAACCAGAAGCGGACAAGTGGTGCAGTTTTCAGGATACGAGCAGTTCGTGCGTCATACGATCGAACGAGAAGATGCCTCGCGAGAGGGCTCATGTACCCCGCGGCCACCTTAGTCGTCGGTCGGCGCCCGAAATCTGCTTCGCTTACCGGGTAGTCGGCTTTCTGAGCACAGTACGCCGTGGGAGCCCGACCCGAACCGGTCGATCGGTCTTGCCGACGCGCTGGTGACGCCGACCGCATTGCGGGAGCCGCGCCCCATGTCCGTTCATGGCCCCAGCGGCTAGGCCGGGATGCGGGCCTCGTCGTCGGAAGGCTCGCGCAGCACATAGCCGCGGCCCCATACCGTCTCGATGTAGTTCTTGCCGCTGGAGGCATTGGCGAGCTTCTTGCGCAGCTTGCAGATGAACACGTCGATGATCTTGAGCTCGGGCTCGTCCATGCCGCCGTAAAGGTGGTTGAGGAACATCTCCTTGGTCAAGGTCGTGCCCTTGCGCAGCGAGAGGAGCTCCAGCATCTGGTACTCCTTGCCGGTGAGGTGCACGCGCGCGCCGTTCACCTCCACGGTCTTGGTGTCGAGATTGACCACGAGATCGCCGGTCTGGATCACCGACTGGGCATGGCCCTTGGAGCGACGCACGATGGCGTGGATGCGCGCCACCAGCTCGTCCTTGTGGAATGGCTTGGTCATGTAATCGTCGGCGCCGAAGCCGAGACCACGGACCTTGTCCTCGATGCCGGCGAGGCCGGTGAGGATCAGGATCGGCGTCTTCACTTTGGAGACGCGCAGCGAGCGCAGGACCTCGAAGCCGGACATGTCCGGCAGGTTGAGGTCGAGCAGGATGATGTCGTAGTCGTAAAGCTTGCCGAGATCGACGCCTTCTTCCCCGAGATCGGTGGTGTAGACGTTGAAACTCTCCGACTTCAGCATCAGCTCGATCGATTGAGCGGTGGCGCTGTCGTCCTCGATCAGCAATACGCGCATGCCCAGCCCCTTCCTCGCCGCTTCTGGCTCAGGTCGGCACGCCGCAGCGGCGGCCCTCGAAAACGCTTTGGGACAAACCCGGTCGAAACCTTAACGACGCGTGGTTAACAAAACCTGATTCCGATACGCAACCGCGCTTTGGGCAAGCTCCGACGAATCGCCCTAAGATATTGCCCCGGATTGGTTTTTTTGCCAAGCATCATCTCACTTTCGGCTTTAAGAGTCGATCATAACCGATTTGGAGGGTACGCGCCCTCGGTTGCCGCCGGACGCGGCATCCCCTGAATGTCGCGCGGACGGTGACGTAATGATTAATGATGCGGGTAAACACCAAGTTAAGAACCAAGGCCGAAACGCGGCCGCGCGCATCGCTTCTTGCGCCCGCGCAGTCGGCGACGCGCATTCCGGTCAGGTTGAATGCCCTGGGACAAGGCCATCTATGTCTTGAAGAAACCCGGGCCGGCACTGCAACCGAAAACTAACGTTGTCCCCCCACACTGCGCCGCGCCTGGGATCAAGTCGCCCGGGGAGCAACCGCGTCCGTAGCGACGCTTGGTTCCTCGGCTTCGGGGGGGAGTACGAGACGATGAAGTCACGCGAGACGCTTATTCGACTGAAGAAGTTTCAGGTCGAGGAGAGGCGCCGGAAAGTCGTCCAGATCGAGGGGATGATCGCCGAGTTCGAGCGCATCGGCGGCGAGCTCGAGCGCGAGATCAAGACCGAGCAGGATCGCGCGGGGATTCACGATCCCGCGCACTTCGCCTATCCGACCTATGCCAAAGCCGCGATGCAGCGGCGCGAGAACCTCAAGCGCTCCGCCGACGAGCTCAAGGTACAGCTCGACGACGCCAAGACCTCGCTCGGGGAGGCCTTCGAGGAGATGAAGAAGGTCGAGCTGCTCGACGAGCGCGACCAGATGCGCGAGCGCGCCGAGGAGGATGCCCACGCGCCGGACACGCTCGACGCCGTCGGCGCTGCGCGGGCCTGAGAGCCGAGCGCGGCGCGACCCGGGATTCGCTAGAGCTCTCCGCGCGCACGATCGATGATGTCGCCGAAATCCCCCGGCACGCCGTCGCCGCGCCAGGACACGTGGCCGTCGGGGCGCACCAGCACCAGCTTGCGCTCGTAAAGCGGGACCGCCGCGGCCTCGTGCAATGTCAGGATCCGCAGCGGGACGCCGCGCCGCCGCGCGGCGGCCGCGATCGGCGTGGGATCCGGAGCATCGGCGCCCAGCCGCAGCAACGTGAATCCGGGTCCGAACAGGTCGAGCGTCGAGCGCCCGTCCGCGAGCGCGACATGGGGTGCGCGTGAGCCCGGCCGCGCCGATGCGACGAAGCTCTCCGGATCGTCGGGCGGTGCCGGCGTGCCGTCGGAAACGCAGATCGGCGAGCCTTCGTAGCGGTAGCCGAGCTGGAGCCCGATGGTGCGGAACATGCGGCCGACGTCGCGCATGAGGGCCTCGCCCAGCCGCCGCCGCAGCTCGCGGCCCTCGCCGTCGTCGCGCTCGATCGCCGCCGAGCTCTCGGCGAAACATCCGTGCGCGAGATAGAACTCCGCCGCCATGGCGACGTTGCGCAGCCCGATCGGGCGCCGCTCGGCATCGTAGCTCGCCAGCAGCCGCCGCCCGCCCCAGCCCTGTGCCCTCGCCGCCAGCTTCCAGCCGAGATCGACCGCGTCGCCGATCCCCGTATTCATGCCCAGCGCGCCGGTCGGCGAAAGCTGGTGCACGGCGTCGCCCGCCAGGAACACGCGGCCCTCGCCATAGCGCTCGGCGACCACACTGCGCCGGGTCCAGATGCTGGTGCCCAGCCATTCCACGTCGATGTCGCGACCGACCGCGCGCCGAAGCAATCCCTCCCGGTCGACCGTCTGCGGGGTCTGCCGGCCGTCGGTGTCGAGCACCATCAAGCGCCAGACCGCGTTGGCGGGGTCGATGATCCTGATGTTGGCCCACAGTCCGTCGCGGTCGATGGCGAGGAAGAAGGTTCCGGGCTCGCGGCCGCACCGCTGCAGCAGGTCGGGGGCCCGGAAGAACAGATGCAGCGGATGGCCGAGCACGCCCTGTCCGCACAAACCGATGCCCAGCGCATCGCGGATGGCGCTGTTGGCGCCGTCGCAGGCAACGAGATGATCTGCGGTGACCCGTGCGCGCTCCCCACGCTCGAGGTCGACGAGGTCGGCCGCCACATGGGTGCCCCGGTCCTCGAACGCCTCGAGCCGGGTCCGGTAGCGCAATCGGACGCTGGGCCGGGACTGGGCAAACGATCGCAGGATCGGGTCGAACCAGAGCTGCGAGCAGATCTGCAGCCGCATCGGGCTGTAGCTTTCCGGGCTCTGGCGCCCACGCGGCGGTCGCCGCATGCGTGCCAGCTCGTAGCCGCCCAGGCTGGTGACGAACACCACGTCGAGTGGGTAGTCGGTCGGGAACGGGCAGTTGTGGACCTGTTCGGCAATGCCCCAGCGACGGCAAAACTCCATCGTGCGGACATTGACCTCGTTCATCTTGGGTGTGGAGATCGCGCCGTCGCCTTGCTCGATCAGCTCGCAGCCGATGCCGTGCCAGCCGAGCTCGGCTGCGAGCGCCAGGCCGACCGGCCCGCCGCCGACGATCAGGACCGGAACATGACGGGGGTCGGCCACCGCGCTCAATTGACCTTCACGCCCGCGAGCCTGCCGACCTCGAGCCACCTGCGGTGCTGGGCGGCGATGTAGGCCGCGAAATCCTGCGGCGAGCCTGGCTTCGCTACGGTCCCGACATTGGCGAGCATGGCCTGGATGTCGGCAGCCTGCATGCCTTCGTTCATCGCGGCGTTGAGCCGGGCGACGATGTCTGCCGGGGTTCCGGCCGGCGCCACCAGGCCGAAGAAGGTATTGGCCTCGGCGTCGGGGACGCCGGTTTCCGCCATGGTGGGCAAGTCGGGAAGCAGCGGGGTGCGCGTGCTGTTGGCGGCGGCGAGTGCGCGCAGCTTGCCGTCGCGGATGAGCGCGCCCAGGATGGCGATGTTCTCGAAGGTCAGATCGACGGCCTTGCTCAGCACGGCGGTGTTCGATTCCCCGCCGCTGCGATACGAGACGCCGGTCATCCTGGTGCCGGTGCGCAGCATGAACAGCTCGCCGGCGAGATGCGGCAGCCCGCCGGCGCCGGTATGCGCATAGTTGAGCGTGCCGGGATTGGCCTTGGCGTGGTCCACCAGTTCCTTGATCGACTTCCACGGCGAGGAGGGATGCACCACCAGGATCTGGAATCCTTCCGTGACCTTGGCGATCGGTGTGAAGTCCCTGACCGGATCGTAACCCGCACTCGCCGAGACCGCAGGGATGACCGCAAGCGTGCTGGTGTTCCCGACCATCAGGGTGTAGCCGTCGGCCGGCGCGCTCGCGACCGCTCGCGCTCCGATCGCGCCGCCGGCACCGGCACGATTCTCGATGACGATCGGCTGGCCGAGCCTGGCGGGGAGGATCTGCGACGCCAGGCGGGCCGGCAAATCGGTCGGGCCTCCCGCCGCCGACGGCACGATGATCTTGATCGGCTTGTCGGGGAAGGTTTGTCCCGGCAACGGCGTCGCCAACACGAGGCCGAGCCCGAGCAGCGCCACGGTGCACGAATGAATTGACCTGCTGATCATGGCTTTCTCCATCCCCCCATTGCCATCTCGATTTCGATTTGCGACATCGCGGCGTCGATTTCGACGATGATCCCGATCCTACACATGTCGGCCAGCGCCAACCAAAGAAACATGTCATTGCGCCTCGGTTCATGCTGCGCCGGCATCTCGCTTCGTCGCGACCGGCGATCGACCCCGGGATCGCGCGCGCGCTGGCATCGCATTCAAGCCTCGACGGAACGGAGGTTGACGGCAATAATCCGGTCCGTTGCGCGCGCAAGGCGAGGTCAGGGGCCATTCTTCTTCATGTCGACGCCGGTTGAGATCACATGGCTGCTCGCGGCCGTCGCCAAGGGTGACCCGGGCACGTTCGAGCGGCTCTATCGGGCAACCTGCGCCAAGCTCTACGGGGTCGTTCTGCGCATCGTGCGCCGCCACGATCTTGCAGCCGATGTGATGGAGGAAGCCTATCTGCACATCAGGGAGAGCGCGGGCGAGTACAATCCCGCCCATTCGACGCCGCTTGCCTGGATGGTGGCGATCGCCCGCCGGCTGGCGATCGACGCGTCGCGGCGGCCGGTCGCCGGGCACGCAGAGCCGGAGGTGATGGACGAGAACGAGGGGCCCGGCACGGTCCCCCGTCACCAGCTCACCGAGGACCTCAAGCGGCTGCTGACCTGCATCGGACGGCTCGAGCCGGACCGGCAACGCATGCTGCTCCTGGCCTATTACGGGGCGTTCTCCCGCGAGGAGCTCTCGATCAAGCTCGACATGCCGGTGAACCTGTTGCGGGCATCGCTCCGTCGCAGCCTGAGCGAGGTCGAGCAGTGTCTCGGGTCATGAACGGGTTCGGCGATCCGGATCCGATCGCTGCCGAGTACGTGCTCGGCACGCTCGATGCCGACGAGCGTGCCCAGGCGCGCAATCTGCTGTCCGCGAACGAAGCATTCGTCGCCAAGGTGAAGATGTGGGAACGCCGCCTCGGCGAGCTGCACCTGATGGTCGAGCCGGTCGAGCCGGACGGCAGGATCTGGGAGCGCATCAAGGCCAGGCTTCCGCAGGTGCAGCCGGAGCCGCAGATCGAGCATTCCGAGCCGCCAGCCCCGGAGGCTGCCCCGGTTTCGACCGCGGAGCCGGAGCTGCCGAGCCCGGCGATCGTGCCGTCTGCACCGGCAGAGCCGGCGACGCCGGAAGCGGTGGCGGACCTCGACGACGTCGGAGCCCGTGGTGCCGACCGCCGTCGAAGAGCTGCCGATGCCCGAAACCGCGGTGTCCTCGCCCCCGGAAGTTCCGGCGCCGGGAACGCCGGTCGCGGCCGCGCTCGCTCCCGCTGCGCCATCCCCGCCTGTCAGCGCGCCGGAGTTGGTCGCGGACGTGCCTCTGGCGGCCTCGGCGGCATTTGGTCGTGCGGTGCAGGGCATGAGCCGGCGCCTTGCCGCCTGGCGAGCGCTGGCGCTCATGATGATGCTCCTGGTCATGGGCATCGCCGCCTTGCTGGCGGCCTGGCGGTTCGCGCCCGAGCGCGTCCCGCCGTCCCTGCAGCCGCTCGAATTGTTGCGCCGGCTCGACGTCTCGCTTCCCGCCCCCCCGGCCAGCGAGCCTCCGCCGCGGCCCGGCCGCCTCCCGAATCCCGTTTCGACGAGTAGCGCAGCGAGAACGAGCCCACCGATCCAAACAAAAAGCGCGCCCGGTGGGCGCGCCAGTGGGGGGTTGAGAAGTGAAGACGGTCAGCGGATCGTAGTGTCGAGGCCGGTGGCTGCGGTCAGCGGCTTGCCGGCCTTGACCACGGCGGCTTCCATGCGGCTCTCCGCGCCGTCGCCGACGCGCGCGGCAACGCCGATGCTGGCGACGAGCGTCGCGCAAAGCAGCGAAACCACCACGATTTTCAGGTGGGTCATGCGGTCGGCGGTAAGCAGCGAGAAATTGTTCATCACGCCCTCCCCAGGGTCTCCCCGGTTAGTCGGAGCAACCCGCGAAAAGGTTCATCGGTCCTCGCCTGAAAACCCGCCGGCAGTGCCTAAACCCCTCTGGCAGGATCGAGTTAACAGCAGCCCCGGTTCGAGCCCACGGGGGCTGTACGCAATCGGCCTTTCGCGGCGCTGCCAGTTGTGGGGTACGATCCGTTTGCCCGATCGTCCGATCGGGGTGCTCGCAGCCAGACGCCACGTCGTCACGACTTGATGCGCACGCCGGTCTCCCGCACCACCGCGCCCCACAGCTCGAGCTCGCGATCGATCATCGCGGCATAGTCCTCCGGCGAGATGGTGCCGGGCTCGTAGGACTGCGCCAGCAGCCGCTCCCGGATCGGCCCGTCGGTATTGTGCCGCACCATCTCGCGGTTGAGCGCCTTGATCATGGCTGCCGACGTCCCGGCCGGAGCGAGCAGCCCGTTGGCGACGAACAGATGGTCGAAGCCGTCGTAGCCCAGCTCCTTGAACGTCGGCACGGCGGGTGCGGCGATGGCGCGGCGGGCGCCGGTGACGGCGAGCGGGATCACCTTGCCGGCATCCACCATGCCGCGCGAGTTGGCGACGGTGTCGAACGTGAACTGCAGCGTGCCGGCGGCGGCCGCCATCATCTGCTGCGTGGTCGCCTGGTACGGCACGTGCACGGCCTCGATGCCGGTGCGCTTGACCAGGAGCTCGGTGACGAGATGCCCGCCGGTGCCGACGCCGGGCGATCCGTAGTTGAGCTGGCCCGGGCGCGCCCTGGCATAGGCGACGAGCTCGTCGAGCGAGCGCACCGGCAGCGCGGAATTGACCAGCAGCAGGAACGGGAAGGTGAAGACCAGCGCAATCGGAGCGAAATCCTTCTTGACGTTGACCGGCGAGTTGGGAAGCACCAGCGGCGCCAGCACGATGTGGCTGTTGGAGGCGAGCAGCAGCGTGTGCCCGTCCGGTGCCGAGCGCGCCACCGCCATGCTGCCCAGCGCCCCGGAGCCGCCCGGCATGTTCTCCAGCACGAAGCTCTGCCCGAACGTGTCCCGGAGGTGATCGGCATAGAGCCGGAAGTTCTGGCCCGGTCCGCCGGTCCCGGTCGGCGAGATCACGCGCACGCCGCGCGCGGGCCAGCCCTCGACCGTCCCCTGCGCGTGTGCCGGCAGGCGCGAGCCGATCAGCGCACCCGAGGCCGCAGCGATGAGCTGACGTCGTGTGGGCATCGTATCCTCCCTGATCGTGGCCTTTGCTCGGACCTCTTGCGGTCAGGATGCGCGAAGCCGCCGTCCCAAGTCAAAGCCGGTACGTCTTGCCCCGCGCTTCCGAGACTGCATGCCGTCCGGCTGCCGCCGGCCCGGCGACTTGGCCGTCTTCGCCGCATCGCCTATGTAGATCGCGTCAAGGAGGCGACCCATGCCCAACGCAGCGGACGCCCGCGCGCGCTTCCGGCTCGAGGACGATGCGCTCGGTGAGGTCGAGGTCCCGGCCGACCGGCTGTGGGGCGCGCAGACGCAGCGCGCGCGCATGAACTTTCCGATCGGGATCGGCCGATTTCGCTGGGGCCGCCCGGTGATCCGCGCGCTCGGCATCGTCAAGAAATGCGCGGCGCTGGCGAACGGCGAGCTGGGGCAGCTTCCCGCCGGCAAGGTCGATCTCATCGTGGCGGCCGCCCAGGAGGTGATCGAGGGCAGGTGGGACGACGAATTCCCGCTGGGGGTGTTCCAGACCGGCTCCGGCACGCAGACCAACATGAATGCCAACGAGGTGATCGCCAACCGCGCCAGCCAGCTGGCCGGCGGCACCGTCGGCGCGAAGTCGCCGATTCATCCCAACGACGACGTCAACCGCAGTCAGTCCTCGAACGACGTCTTCCCGACCGTGATGCACGTCGCGACCGTCGAGCAGATGTCGGACCTGCTCGTTCCGGCGGTGCGGGAACTGCGCGATACGCTGGACGCGAAGTCGCGAGACTTCGGCCATGTGGTCATGGTCGGGCGCACCCATCTGCAGGACGCGACGCCGATCACGCTCGGGCAGGTGATCTCGGGCTGGGTGGCGCAGCTCGATCATGCGGTCGCCGCGATCGAGCGAGCGCTCGAGGCGGTGTGTGGGCTGGCGATCGGCGGCACCGCGGTGGGCACCGGGCTCAATGCCGACCCCCGCTTCGGCGAGCTGGCGGCGGAGAAGATCGCTGCCGAGACCGGCAAGCCCTTCTTTTCCGCGCCCAACAAGTTCGCGGCCCTGTCCGCACACGACGAGCTGGTCGATGCCAGCGCCGCGATGCGCACCCTTGCCGGTGCGTTGATGAAGATCGCCAACGACGTGCGCCTGCATGCCTGCGGCCCGCGTGCCGGTCTGGGCGAGCTCAGAATTCCGGAGAACGAGCCCGGTTCGTCCATCATGCCGGGCAAGATCAATCCCACCCAGTGCGAGGCGCTCACCATGGTCGCCGTGCAAGTGTTCGGCAACGATCTCGCAGTGGCATTCGCGGGCTCGCAAGGCCATTTCCAGCTCAACGTCTACAAGCCGGTGATGCTGCACAACGTGCTGGAATCGGCGCAGCTTCTGGCCGAAGGCATCCGCTCCTTCGAGCAGCGCTGCGCCCGCGGCATCGAGCCCGACCCCGCTCGCATCGCGCAGCACCTGGACAACTCGTTGATGCTGGTGACCGCGCTCAGCCCGCACATAGGCTACGAGAAGGCGGCGCAGATCTCGCTGCTCGCCTATCGCGAGGACCTGAGCCTGAAGGAGGCCGCGCTCCAGCTCGGCTACCTCAGCGCCGAGCAGTTCGACCAATGGGTGCGGCCGCAGGACATGACCCACCCCCGGAAATCGTAGCGGTGGAGAAAGCCGGCCGAGATCGGCTCCATCCGGCGAGTCGCCGCACGCGCAAGCGTGCGCGGTGCAGCTTCCATGCGGCGAGGATCATCGCCTCTTTCGTGCCGTGCCGGCCACGGCACGGCAGCGGGGGCTGAGATAGCGTCGATTCTGGTGCATGCACGCAGTGATGCGCTCGACATCCGGAACGAATTGACCGCACAGCCGCATCGCGTCGCCCTCGCAGGCTGCGCGCTGCTCCGGCGTTCCCTGCGCCGCGGCCGGCACCGGGGCGAGCATCAGCCCGAGGCCGAACACCGCGGCGAGGCCCGTGATCGGTCGCAGACCAATCCGGGCGGTGTGGAGCTTGATCATCAATTCTCCCCTCGTTCTCCTCGATCGTGCCAACTTGGCAACAACAATGGCATGAGCAGGGCAGTCGTCGAAGTTTCGTGGCGCGTCGCGGCTGCCCTCGCCGCGACTGCCGTTAGCCGCGGTGGCGCGGGTTCGCCCGAAGCTGCGAAGCTCAATACCTGTGGCTGATCGGCAGCTCCTCGGCGGGGAACAGGGTGATCACCTTGCAGCCCTTGTCGGTGACCACGACCTCCTCCTCGATGCGGGCGGCGGAGTAGCCGTCGGTGGCCGGGCAATAGGTCTCGAGCGCGAACACCATGCCTTCCTTGATCTCGGTCGGATGAGTGAGCGAGATCACGCGCGAGATGATCGGCCGCTCGTGCAGCGCCAGGCCGAGGCCGTGGCCGAACTGCAGGCCGAAGGCCGACATCTCGTCGGGGAAGCCGAACTCCGGTGCCTTCGGCCAAACCGCGCACACCTTGTCCGTGGTCACGCCCGGCTTGATCAGCGCAATGGCCTTGTCGAGCCATTCGCGGGCGCGCTTGTACGCATCGTGCTGCACCGGCGTGGCGCGTCCGACATTGAAGGTGCGGTAATAGCAGGTGCGGTAGCCCATGAACGACTGCAGGATGTCGAAGAAGGCCTGGTCGCCCGGCCGCAGCATGCGGTCCGTGAAGTTGTGCGGATGCGGATTGCAGCGCTCGCCCGAGATCGCGTTGATCGCCTCGACATCGTCGGAGCCGTGCCGATAGAGGAACTCGTTGACCTTGGCGACGATGTCGTTCTCGCGCACGCCCGGCTTGAGCTCCTCGCTGATGAGGTGGTAGGCGCCGTCGACCATGGCGGCGGCGCGGTTGAGCAGGGCGATCTCGTCGATGTTCTTGAGCTCGCGCGCTTCCAGCATGGTCTGCTGGCCGTCGACGATCTTCAGGCCGGCCTTCTCGAGCTCGAACATCATCGGCGGCTCGATGATGTCCACGCCGACCGGCAGTTTCTCGCAGCCCGCCTCCTTGATGAGGGACGCGATCTCCTTGGCGTGGCGCTCCATCAGCCCGAAGGCGGGGTTGACGGTGCCGCGCAGCCCGATCAGGCCGGCCTTGCAGTTCTCCGGCAGCAGCCACGGGGTATGGAGCCGGTGGTGCACGGCGGCGGATCCGAAGTCCCACAGGATGGGCTCGCCGTCGCGGGTGAGCAGCGCCCAGCGGCACAGCTTGTCGCGTTCCCACTCGCCGATCTTGGTGGAAGTGACGTAGCGGATGTTGTTGACGTCGAAGACCAGGAGCGATCCGAGATCGGACTTCTCCAGTGCCTGGCGCACGCGCGAGAGCCGGTAGCGGTGGAGCCGGCGGTAGTCGACCCGCTCCTCGAAATCGACTCCCATGGTGCCGAGCGCGGGCAAGGCGCGATTCCAATTGTAGCGCGGGTTGATGTCGTCGGCGCTGATCTTGCGGACGGTCTCGTCCATGACGGCCTCCTGGGATTGTTCTTGATCTCGAGGCGGCGCGCTCGCGGGTCGACCCCGGGCGTCCGGCCGGCCCCGGTTATAGCAAGCTTTTCATTGCGATAGTGACTGACCGCTTGCATAATTCGTCGGCAGGACGAACTCATTCACCGACGCACGTCAGCCTTCCAGGGGGATGCGCTCGATGACGCTTGCCGACGTCGCCGGAAAGCCCGCGCCCTCCTTCGATGCCCGTGCGGCCATCGACGCGATCCCGCGCGCCTACAACTTCGCCGCCGACATCCTGGGTCGCAACCTCGAGGCCGGCCGCGCCGGCAAGCCCGCCTTCATCGACCCGCGCGGGACCTGGACCTACGGCCAGCTGGCCGAGCGCGTCGACCGGTTCGGGCGGGTGCTGCGATCGTTCGGGATCCGGCGGGAGGAGCGGATCCTGCTCGCGCTGCTCGATACGATCGACTGGCCCACCGCCTTCCTCGGCGCCATCAAGGCCGGCGTGGTGCCCATACCGGTCAACACGCTGATGACCGAGGACGACTATCGCTTCATGCTCGCCGACAGCAGGGCCAGGTTGCTGGTGGTGTCGGAGGCGCTGTTCCCGAAGTTCGCCAACCTGATCGGATCGAGCCCCGACCTCGTCAATGTCATCGTGTCCGGCGAGCACGCGCGCGGTCATCGCGGCTTCGAGGACGTGCTCGCCAATGCGCGGCCGGAGACCTATACTGCGCCGACCACGCGCGACGACATTTGCTTCTGGCTCTATACGTCGGGCTCGACCGGCCGGCCCAAGGGCGCAGTGCACGTGCACGCCAGTCTGCGCCTGACCGCCGAGCTCTATGCCCGCGGCGTGCTCGCCCTGAAGGAAAGCGACCTCTGCTACTCGGTGGCGAAGCTCTTTTTCGCCTATGGCCTCGGCAATGCTCTGACCTTCCCGATGGCGGTCGGCGCCACCACCATCCTCTCGCCCGAGCGGCCGACGCCCGAGGGCGTGGCGGCGATCCTGCGCCAACACCCGGTCACGGTGTTCTACGCCGTGCCGACCTTCTATGCCGCCTTCCTGGCGAGCCCGGGTACGCCCGGCCGCTCCGACCTCCGGTTGCGATACTGCATCTCCGCCGGGGAGGCCTTGCCGCCCGATGTCGCGCGGCGCTGGAAGGAGCGCTACGGCATCGACATTCTCGATGGCATCGGCTCGACCGAGATGCTGCACATCTTTCTTTCGAACCGTCCCGGCGACGTGAGATTCGGCACCACCGGCAAGCCGGTGCCGGGCTATGACATCCGGCTGGTCGACGACGACGGCAACGTGGTCGAGACCAGAGGCGAGATGGGCGAGCTGCAGGTGCGCGGTCCTACCGCTGCAGTGATGTACTGGAACAATCGCGAGCGGTCACGCGAGACCTTCCTAGGAGAATGGACCCGTTCCGGCGACAAATACATCGAGGACGAGGACGGCTACTACGTCTACTGCGGGCGGCGCGACGACATGCTCAAGGTCGGCGGCATCTACGTCTCGCCTTTCGAGGTGGAGGGCGCGCTCTGCACCCATCCCGACGTGCTGGAGGCGGCGGTGGTGGCGTGGCCGGACGAGGACGAGCTGATCAAGCCCAAGGCCTTCGTGGTGCTCAAGGCGCCCGACCGCGCGGGCGACGAGCTCGCACGCGCGCTGCAGGCGCACGTCGGGACCGTACTGGCGCCCTACAAATATCCGCGCTGGGTCGAGTTCCGCGCCGACCTTCCCAAGACTGCGACCGGCAAGATTCAGCGCTTCAAGCTGCGGGCGGAGAGCGCGCGCCAGATGCGCACGCGCTGAATGGTACGAGTTGGATGCGCAAGACTTCATTCGGACGCACCGGGCTCGAGATTTCCGAGCTCGCATTGGGCGGCGGCGTAACCGGCGGCATCCTGATCAACCCGGACGAGACGACCCGCTACGGGGCGATGCGGCGCGCGGTCGCGGCCGGCATCAACTGGATCGATACCGCGCCCATCTACGGCAACGGTGCGTCCGAAGAGACGATCGGGCGACATCTGGAATCGCTCCGGCCGCGTCCGCACGTTTCCACCAAGGTGCGGATCGATGCCGAGCACCTCGACGATATCCCGGGTGCGATCGAGCGCAGCCTGGAGCAGAGCCTCAAGCGCTTGCGCACCGACCGGGTCGCGCTGCTGCAGCTGCATAATCACATCGGCAGCAGCACCGGCGGGCGGGTCGCGCTGTCGTCCGAGCAGGTGCTCGGGTCCGACGGCGTGGCCGACACCTTCGACCGGCTCAAGGAGCAGGGCCTCATCCATGCCGCCGGCATCACTGCGGCCGGAGTTACCCAGGCCTGTCTCGAGGTGATCAAGAGCGGCCGCTTCGATGCGGCCCAGGTCTATTACAACGCCATCAATCCGAGCGCGGCCTGGCGGCGCGTGCCGCCGGGCTGGCGCGGGGGACAGTCCTTCTGCGGCATCCTGGCGGCCTGCTTTCACCAGAACATGGGTGTGTTGAACATCCGGGTCTGGGCCGGCGGAGTGCTGGCGAGCCCGGCACGGCCCGATGGGCTTTTCATGATGACGTCGGACACCGACCTCGGCAATGAGATGCAATGCGCGGCAGCGGTGCGGGCGGCGCTCGGCGACAGCCACGGCACGCCGGCGCAGGCCGCGCTGCGCTTCGTGCTCGGCAACAGGGACCTGGCGAGCCGGGTGATCGGATTGACCAGGATCGAGCAGCTCGGCGAGGCGCTTGCGGCGGTGGCGCGCGGCCCGCTGCCGGCGGCGGCGGTCTCCAAGCTCGACGTGTTGTGGGCCAACGAGTTCAGCGTCGGCTGACGGGCCTCCCCGCGGGGGAGGGTCAGCTGCCCGTCGAACTCGCGAGGTCCCGGCCGCCGTCCGATGCGCGGCCGGAGATTTGGCTACACAATGTAGTCGTAATGTAGTAAGTGATCTCAAGGGCGGAGTTGTGCGGAGTTGTCACGCCGCTGTCGCGCCGGCTTTGACGCAGCTCCAGGGATCTGCAGTATAATGCATGAACTATAATGCATGCCACCGGAGAGGCCGTGCCGGAGATGGCGAGCGCCAGCGGCATCGAGATCCAGACGAGCGGCGGCGAGCGGATCGACCGCGAGGCCCTGGTTGCCGGGGTCGGCCGCCTGGTGCGGCTGGCGCGTGCCAAGCGCGGCATGACCAGGCGTCAGCTGGCGCTGGGGTCCGGCACCTCCGAGCGCTACCTCGCCCAGATCGAGGGCGGGCGCGGCAATCCGTCCGTCGTCGTTCTCCAATCGATTGCCGATGCGCTCGAGCTGCCGATCGTCGAGCTGCTGCCGCACGGCAACGGGGGAACGATGACCCGCATCGTCGACGTGCTGCGGCGCCTGCCGCCTTCGGAGCTGCCGGCTGTCGCCGAGCTGATCGAGAACCGGGCCCGTGCCAACCTCGCCAGCGAGCGGGCGCACCGGATCGCGCTCGTCGGGCTGCGCGGAGCCGGCAAGTCGACCCTCGGCGGCAGGCTGGCACAGTCGCTCGGCTGCCCCTTCATCGAGCTCGACCGCATGGTCGAGCAGGACTACGGCGCCCGCATCCCCGACCTGATCGAGATGTCGGGGCTTGCGACCTTCCGGCGCTACGAGCGCGGCTGCCTCGAGCGCGTGATCGACGAGCATCCGGTGGCGGTGATCGCTGCCGCCGGCGGCATCGTGTCGAACGCCGAGACCTACGGGCTGCTTCTGCGCCGCACCCACACCGTCTGGCTCCGCGCCAGGCCCGACCAGCACATGAGCCGGGTGATGGAGCAGGGCGACTTTCGTCCCATGGCGCACAGCCGCGAAGCCATGGCCGATCTCGTCGCCATCCTCGACGCTCGCAGCGCCGACTATGCCCGCGCCGAAGCCGTGCTCGATACTTCGGTCGACACGCCCGAGCAGAGCTTCGAGAAACTCAGGCAGATCACCGAGAATTATTTGAACGGTGCGAGGAAATGAGACGCGAGCGGTTGATGCTGGGCTCGGCCCCCCCTCTCCCCGCAAGCGGGGAGAGGGGGAAGTGCGTGCGCCCCTCACCCTGAGCCGAATGCAACGTAAGACGATGACTCCATTGGCCGACCAGGGCTTTCTCGATCTCGACGGCATGCGGCTCGAATATCGCATGATCGGGCCCCGACCGGACGTGGCGCCGACCCTGGTGCTGCTGCACGAGGGCCTGGGGTCGGTGGCGGTCTGGAACAGCTTCCCGCAGGAGCTCGCCGGCGCAACCGGCGCCGGAGTGCTCGCCTATTCACGCGCCGGCTACGGCCGCTCGTCGCCGTCGCGGCTGCCGCGTGGGGTCTCCTTCATGCACGAGGAGGCCCGCGAGGTCCTGCCGCGCGTGCTCGACGCCGTCGGATTCCGCCGCGGCCTGCTGGTCGGCCACAGCGACGGGGCGTCGATCGCCGCCATCTACGCCGGCAGCGTCCAGGACCACCGGGTGCGCGGCCTCGCCCTCATGGCACCGCACTTCTTCACCGAGGACATGGGGATCGCCGAGATCGCCCGCGCCAAGACCGCCTTCGAGACCGGCACGCTGCGCGCCAAGCTCGCGCGGCTGCACGACGATCCCGACAACGCGTTTCACAACTGGTGCGATCCCTGGCTGCTTCCCGAGTTCCGCCAGTGGGACATCACCGATGCGCTCGCCCATATCCGCGTTCCGATCCTGATCGTGCAGGGCGAGCGCGACCAATACGGCACCGTGCGGCAGATCGAGGTGGCGCGGGAGGAATGCTACTGCCCGGTCGAGGTGGCATTGCTGCCCGGTGCACGGCATGCGCCCCATCGCGAGGCTCCCGAGGCGACGCAGCGCGCGATCTCCGAATTCGTCAACCGGCTGTTACGCGATCACCACGAGGGCGATCTCGCCGCGGAATGACGGCTCCAGCGAGGACACCGATGGCCGATGCAGAGCGCAAATTGACGAGCGGCGAGAGCCGGATCGATTTCCAGACCGACCCGTCGCGCTACCGCCACTGGAAGCTGCGCGTCGACGGCGAGGTCGCCACCCTGCTGATGGACGTCGACGAGAAGGGCACGCTGTTCGAGGGCTACGAGCTCAAGCTCAATTCCTACGACCTCGGGGTCGACATCGAGCTCGCCGACGCCATCGAGCGGCTGCGCTTCGAGCACCCGCAAGTGAAGGTCGTCCTGCTTCGCTCCGGCAAGCCGCGGGTATTCTGCGCCGGCGCCAATATCCGCATGCTGGCGGGTGCGTCGCATGCCCACAAGGTGAACTTCTGCAAGTTCACCAACGAGACGCGCAACGGCATCGAGGACGCCAGCAGATCCTCGGGGCTCGCCACCATCTGCGTGATCAACGGCACGGCGGCGGGCGGCGGCTACGAGCTGGCGCTGGCTGCCGATCACATCATGCTGATCGACGACGGCACCTCGACGGTATCGCTTCCGGAGCTGCCGCTGCTGGCGGTGCTGCCGGGTACCGGCGGGCTCACCCGCGTCACCGACAAGCGCAAGGTGCGGCGCGATCATGCCGACGTGTTCTGCACCACCGAGGAAGGCATCAAGGGCAAGCGCGCGGTCGACTGGCGCCTGGTCGACGAGATCGTGCCGGGCTCGAAGCTCGAGGAAACGGTGGCAACGCGCGCCGGCGAGTTCGCCGTCAGGTCGCACCGGCGTGCAGCAGCCGCGGGGATCGCGCTCACGCGGCTCGAGCGCACGCGCTCCGAGAACGGCGTCGAGTACCGGACGGTCGCGGTCGAGTTCCGTCGGCGCGAACGCCTTGCGGTCGTCACCGTGCGCGGTCCCGATGCGCCGCCGCCCGCCTCCGCAGAGGCGATGGTCCGGCAGGGCGCGCGCTTCTGGCTGCTCGAGCTCGCGCGCGAGCTCGACGATGCCATCCTCGACATCCGCGCCAACGAGTTCGACATCGCCGCGATCGTGTTCAAGGCGTCCGGGGATCCCGCCCAGGTCCTCGCCTACGATGCGTTCCTCGACGCCAACAGCGAGCACTGGCTCGGCCGCGAGATCAGGAACCTGTGGAAACGCGTGCTCAAGCGCGTCGACCTGACGTCGCGCTCGCTGGTGGCGCTGGTCGAGCCGGGATCGTGCTTCGCCGGCACGCTCGCCGAGCTGGTGCTCGCCGCCGACCGCTCGTACATGCTGATCGGCAAGCTGCACGGCAACAACAAGCCGCCGGCGGCGCTCGCGCTCGCGGCGGTGAACTTCGGCGCCTATCCGATGTCGAACGGGCTGTCGCGGCTGGGGTCGCGCTTCCTGGCCGATCCCTCCGATGTCGACAAGGCGAAAGCGGCAACGGGCAGGATGCTCGACGCCCGAGCTGCGCAGGAGCTGGGCCTCGTCACCTTCGCCCTCGACGACATCGACTGGGAGGACGAGATCCGCGTCTTCCTCGAGGAACGCGCGAGCTTCTCGCCCGACGGTCTGACCGGAATGGAAGCCAACCTCCGCTTCGGCGGTCCCGAGACCATGGAGTCGAAGATCTTCGCCCGCCTCACCGCCTGGCAGAACTGGATCTTCCAGCGGCCCAATGCGGTCGGCGAGGACGGCGCGCTCAGGCGTTACGGCAGCGGCCAGAAGCCGGTGTTCGACACCAAGAGGGTGTGAGCGCACGCGACCGGCACGCTGAGAATAAAGAGGAGCCTCCCATGAGTGACATCGTCAACGTCGATTACTCGACCAAGATCCCGAACAACGTCAATCTCACCGAGGACCGCACGGTGCTGCGTGCGCTCGAGGGGTGGCATCCCGGCTATCTGGACTGGTGGCAGACCATGGGTCCGGAGGGATTCCAGGAGGCGCTGGTCTATCTGCGCACCGCGGTGTCGGTCGATCCCAAGGGCTGGGCCAAGTTCGATTACGTGAGGATGCCGGAGTACCGCTGGGGGATCCTGCTCGCGCCGCAGGAGGAGAACCGCAAAATCCCGTTCGGCCGGCACTTCGGCGATCCCGCCTGGCAGGAGGTGCCCGGCGAGTACCGCGCCATGCTGCGCCGCCTGGTCGTCATCCAGGGCGACACCGAGCCCGCCTCGGTCGAGCAGCAACGCCACCTCGGCAAGACGGCGCCCTCGCTCTACGACATGCGCAACGTGTTCCAGGTCAACGTGGAGGAGGGCCGCCACCTGTGGGCCATGGTGTACATCCTGCAGAAGTATTTCGGCCGCGACGGCCGCGAGGAGGCCGAGCAGTTGCTGCAGCGCCGATCCGGCGACCCCGACAAGCCGCGCATGCTCGGCGCCTTCAACGAGGCCACGCCCGACTGGCTGTCCTTCCACATGTTCACCTTCTTCACCGACCGCGACGGCAAGATGCAGCTCGAAAGCCTCGCGCAGTCGGGCTTCGATCCGCTCTCGCGCACCTGCCGATTCATGCTGACCGAGGAAGCGCATCACATGTTCGTGGGCGAGACCGGCATCGGCCGCACCATCCAGCGCACGTGCGAGGCGATGAAGGCCGGCGGCATCGAGGATCCCGCCGAGATCGCCAAGGTCCGCGACCTCGGCGTCATCGACCTGCCGACCATGCAGAAGAAGCTCAATATGCACTACTCGCTGTCGCTCGACCTGTTCGGCTCCGAGGTTTCCACCAACGCCGCCAATGCGTTCAACGCCAGCCTCAAGGGCCGCTACCAGGAGACCAAGATCGAGGACGACCACAAGCTCGAAAGCTCGACCTATCCCGTGCTCAAGCTGGTCGATGGCGTGATCACGCGGGTGGACGAGCCGGCGCTCACGGCGATCAACATGCGGCTGCGCGACGACTATACCGCCGATTGCCAGCGCGGCCTCGACCGCTGGAACAAGATCATCGAGCGCATCGGCGTCGGATTCAGGCTCCAGCTGCCGCACGTCGCCTTCCACCGGCAGATCGGCGAGTTCAGGGACGTCGAGGCGACGCCCGCCGGCGAGCTGCTCGATCGCAAGACCTGGGACGAGAAGAAGGACAACTGGCTGCCGTCGAGCGACGACGGCGACTTCATTCGGAGCCTGATGAAGCCGGTCACCGAGCCCGGCAAGTTCGCGAGCTGGATCGCACCGCCGCGCGTGGGCATCGACAACAAGCCGGGCGATTTCGAATACGTGAAGCTGGCGGCGTAGGGCGGTCTCCTTTCAGCCGTCATGCCCGCGCATCGGGCTCGACCCGAGTTCACGCCAGCGAGGTTGGCAATCGAGTTGGACCGCCCGATCGACAATCTGATCTGCGTTACTTTTCGTCTCGGGGCATTAGAGTTCGAGCAAGCTTCACACGTGATAAAGATCATCAGCGGGGAAATCGAGCCTGATTTGGAATGATATGCGCGCGCCTCAGCGCGTGGTGGCCGTCTGGACCTGACCTGTCCCCTCGCGCGCGGCGCGTAGAAGCGCCCTGCGTCAGCGCAAAGGAGAAATTTGCGCAACATCGGCGGCAGGCAAGGAGCGCCCGGATTTCCCACGTCGTCGCGAGTCCGCTTACCCCTCAAAACTCTCCGTAAGCGCAGACATCCGGGATCGGCAGCCTCGTGCCATAGGGGACACCCTTTGAAGCGCGGCTCACACCGTCCCGAGCGTTGCTATGCTGGTAACCCGGCTAGCCGAAGCTCCGAAGCATAATCGGCCGCGAAACTCTCATCCCTAAAGGGCTGGCCTTGCATGAAGAGCGTCACGGAAAATGACGGTTCGATGCGCTGGATATCGGCCGCCGTCTCGCGCGCCAGATCAAGCCTGGTCAACCCGACATAGGCGCTTGCGAGGATGACGCGGCCCGCAACGTCGCCCGGGCTTAGATCAAGCGCCCGCCTCGCTGCGACCACGGCGGACTTCGAGGTCGCCCTTTGCGCGGTACGCCCCCGCCAGCATGTGGAGATAGAACGGCGGGTGAAGCGGTTGAGTGCGGATCGCGAGCTTGATGTGATGGATGGCGCCGTCTTGGTCGTCGCAGTAGTGCAAGACATTGCCGTAGAAGCAGTTCGCATAGGCGCAGGTCGGCCGGTTGGCCACGGCATGACGCCCCGCCGCCAGCGCCTCGTCGAAACGCCGTTCCATTAGATAGAGATAGCTGAGCGCAGAGTGCGCCTGTCCGTCGGCATCCGGCATGGAAGCGGCGGCTTCCGCCCAACGGCGAGCAAGCTCCTTCGATTTCTCCGGCGAGTCAGTCCATCCCCGCTGTAGATCGAACCAGTGCGTCATTGCGGTCCAGGTGGCGCCTACCGAAACGTCCGGGCGGATTTCCGCCACCCGCTCGAAGCATTGGCGGGCGCGCTGCATGCCGTCGCGGTCCATCTGATAGAGCGCATGTACGCCCTTGTAGAACGCCTCCAGCGCCCTCAGGTCCTTGAGCGTCTTGTGCCAGACCTTTGCCTGCTCACCCTGGACGAGCTTGACGTTCATCGCCGTAAGGACGCGGCCGGTGATTTCATCCTGGAGATCGAATGAATCGTCGAGCGTGCGGTCGAACTGCTCAGCCCAGACGATACGGCCAGAGGCCGCTTCCGTTAGTTCGGCTGTCACGCGTATCCGCTTCCCCGCTGCTCTCACGCTCCCCTGCAAGGCATGCTGAACGTTGAGCGCGCAGGCCGTCTCCCCACTGCCGGCACCGCGGAAGGCATAGGCGCTCCCCGACGCGATGATGAACAGGCCCGACACCTTCACCAGCGCGTTCTGGATGTCCATGCGCAAACCGTCGGTGAAATAGTCGTTGGCCGGATCGCCGGTCAGATTGCGAAAGGGCAGGATCACGATCGAAGGAGTCGCTATCGGCGGCAAGCTGACGTTCTGAAGCCGGCGTGGAACCGCCAGCGGGCAGCGCCATTCCCACACCCGCAAGGGGCGGGGGATGTTCTTGATCTCGTGCTCGCCGAGGTCATGGAACTCAGCCTCGACGCGGTCGCGCACCTGGCGGAATGCGTCTTCGGACAACATGATGCAGCCGGGCTGGGCCAGCGCCTCCAGCCGTGCTGCGATGTTGACCCCGTCTCCGTAAATGTCGTCACCTTCCACTATGATGTCGCCGAGATGCACCCCGATGCGGAACCTCAGCGGCTGCTCGTCTTCGGTCATCCGCTGCCCCTGCCAGCCGAGCGCGCATTCCACGGCGTCGACGACGCTGGCGAACTCAGCGAGATAGCCATCCCCCATGCGCTTGACGATGCGGCCCCGGTGGCTGGCGATGGTTGGTTCGATGACGCGGGCCTCGTAGGCCTTGAGCGTCCGCAGCGTTCCCGCCTCATCCTTGCTCATTAGGCGCGAATAGCCGACCACGTCGGCGTTCAAGAGCGCGGCGAGGCGGCGTTCAGTCGGCACCCTGCCCTCCCGGAGCGGGAACCACCGTTGGCTCAGATCGTCAGCAAAGCTACAAGATTGTGCCGCAGCTTAACAGCCTTACCGTAATCGTGCGCCCGTCATCTCCAGTGCGCGCGAGTCGGAGGCACGGTGAGGCCGAGCATCCGGGCGGTCTGATGGTTGATGACCAGTTCGAACTTGGTCGACTGTACGACCGGCAGGTCCGCGGGTTTGGCGCCCTTGAGGACTTGGCCGGCGTAGACGCCGACCTGACGCCACGTATCCGTAAGGTTGGTTCCGTAGCTTAAGAGCCCGCCAACCTCGGCAAACTCACGCCCCGGATATGTCGCGGGAATGCGTGGCGCATCGCCAGGTTGGCAATGTAGACGCGCCGGCTGGTGAATAATGCTGAGGGACCGACGAAGAGGGCGTCGACCTGCTCGCGCACAAAGGTTGCGAAGGCTCCATCGATCTCACGGCTGGTGCTTGCGTTGACGACCAGGATCTTCAGTCTCATCGCGCGGGCAGCCGGCTCCGCGTCTCGCAATGTGGACTCCGTATTTGTCGCGTTGTTCGGGTCGACGAGCACGCCAACGCGGTTGGCAGTGGGCACCAGCTCGCGCAGGAATTCCAGCCGCTTTGCCGTCAGCTCAGCGACGAAAAAATTGATCCCCGTCGCGTTGCCGCCCGGCCGGGCCAGACTGGTGACAAGACCGAGCCGGACCGGATCTTCGGCGGCTTGGAAAACGATAGGGATTGTCGTGTTTGCCGCCTTGGCTGCCACCGCCGCAACCGTACTCATGGCGGCGATCACGGTGACCTGGCGGCGAATCAGGTCGGCCACCATTTCCCGCAGCCGATCGGTCTGAGTTCTCGGCCCAGCGGTATTCGATCGCCACGTTCTCGCCTTCGACGTAGTCGGAATCCTTAAGGCCTTGGCGGAATGCGCGGAGCCGGTGCGCGATCGGATCGGGTGATCCGCTATAGAGGAGCCCTATCACCGGCATCGCCGGCTGCTGCGCCCGCGCCGCGAGCGGCCAGGCAACCGACGCGCCGAGCAGGGTGATGAACTCGCGCCGCCTCATTATTCGATCACCTCGTCGGCGCGCGCGAGCAGGGTCGGCGGCACGTCGAGGCCCAGCGCACGGGCCGTATTCAGGTTGATCACGAACTCGAATTTGGTCGACTGCAAGACCGGCAGGTCGGCGGGCTTGGTGCCCTTGAGGATTTGACCGGTGTAGGCGCCAACCTGGCGAAACATATCCGGGCGATCGGCCGCGTAGGTCATTAGGCCGCCGGCTTCGACAGCCTCGCGGGAGGGATAGGACGCGGGGATCCGATAGCTCGCCGCGAGCGTCGCAAATTGGACGCGTCGGCTGGTGAAGAACACGTCGCCGGCGACGTACAGTGCGTCGGCGCGGTCGTGCACGAGAGTGGCGAAGGCCGCCTCGATCTCGCGGCTGGTGCTCGCGTTGAGGACCTGAATCTGCAGTCCAATGGCGCGTGCGGCTTCCGGTATGTTTCGTAGCGCGCTCTCGGTAGCCAGGGTATTGGCCGGATTGACCAGCACGGCAATCCGAACGGCCTTAGGCACCAATTCGTGCAGAAGTGCCAGCCGCTTCGCTTCCAACTCAGTCGAGAAAAAATTGATCCCCGTCAGGTTTCCGCCCGGCCGGGCCAGGCTGGCGACAAGACCAAGCTTGACCGGGTCTTCGCTAACGCCGAAGACGATCGGGATTGCCGTGGTCGCAGCCTTGGCTGCAAGTGCAGCAAGATTGCCGGCTGGCGTGGCGATAACGGCCATGCGACGACGCACGAGGTCAGCCATGAGCGCCTGAAGGCGATCGAATTGGCCCTCTAGCCAGTGGTACTCCACCGTTACGTTCTGGCCCTCGAAATAACCGGCTTCGTTGAGGCCCTTGCGGTACGCCGCGCCTAGCGGCGCATCGGACGATCCGGCATTGACGAATCCGATCACCGGCATCGCCGGCCGCTGCGCGCGTGCCGCGAGCGGCCACGCGGTTGCTGCGCCGCCCAGTGTGAATATGAATTGCCGCCGTCGGATGTGGATTGCCATGCGATCCCTCCCGCCGGAGGTCGTGTGCATGCAATAGAGGGGACGATATCACGCTTTAGCGAAGAAACGAACAATGCTTTTGCGCTGCGAAAGTCTTGAGCCGCCCATGTCTCATATCAGTTGGGTCAAGGGCGGTAAGGCTCAGAGCGAGCAAATGTAGTCCGGTTTACCCCCGATCGCGACCGTTGCGCGGACCTCCTGGATCGGCAGCTCGGTGCCATTAGCGGCCGTGAGCAGATGCAGCAACACAGGTGCAGAAGCCAAACCTACTCGATGACCTCGTCGGCGCGTTGCTGGAGAAACCAAGGCACGTCGAGGCCGAGCGCCTTCGCGGTCTTGAGGTTGATCACCAGCTCGAACGTGGTCGGCAGCTCGACAGGAAGATCGGCCGGTTTTGCGCCTTTGAGAATCTTATCAATGTAGTATGCCCAGCGCCGAGACAGCGCGGACCGATTGACCCCGTAGGCTGCGAGACCACCAGCCACCGCGAACGTGCGCTGCTCGGCCACCATCGGCAGGCGATGTCGCGCCGCAAGCTCGGCGAGCTTGGCCCGGTGCCGTCGGCGCGCACCAGGAGCGACGGCGGCACCTCCAGGTCGAGCGCTTTCGCCGTCTTGATGTTGAGGGTTGTCTGATACTTGGTCGGCGCCTGCACGGGAAGGTCGGCCGGGTTGGCGCCGCGCAGAATGCGATCCACATACGACGCGGCCTGCCGATACATTTCGGCGCGGTCGCTCCCGTACGACATGAGACCGCCGGCAACGGCGAAGTGACGAGCCGAGTAGACCGCCGGCAACCGGTGTTGGGCCGCGAGCGCTATGACGAGATCGCGACGTAGGATGGTCGTAGCATCCGGCGGTAGGAACAGGCCTCCGTTCGGCGCGCCCGCGAACAGCATAATCGAACGCTCGATGTCGGCAGCCGTCTCGACGGGACTGGGCACAAGCTCGATCGCGAGCGACGGCACGGCGGCCTCGGCTGCCCGCCGCCAGTAGTCGTACGGGGTCGTCTTGGGGTTGGCCACGAGAGCAACCCGCGTCAGGCGCGGCGCAATCTCCCTAAGCATCGCCAGCCATTTGCCGGTGATGCCTGCCTCGTAGTTCAGCAGCCCTGTGAGATTGCCGCCCGGCCGCGCCAAGCTCGCAACGAAACCCGACCCGATCGGGTCGGACACCCCAACGAAAACGATCGGGATTGTACGGCTCTCCTGTTGGAGAACAGTGGCCACCTCCGTCGATACTGTAAGAACCACGTCGGGACGCAGGGCGAGCAGCTCTTTCGCGAGCGGCTCAGACCGATCTACGCTGCCGGCGGTAAATCGATAGTCGATGCGGACATTGCGACCGTCCGACCACCCGAGCTTTTCGCACCCCTGTCGGAACGCCGCGAGCCACGCTTTGCTCTCCGCATCGTCCTCCTCGAAGGGAGACAGAACACCGATGCGTCGCGTCCGCTGGAGTTGCTGCGCGCGCGCCGCGAGCGGCCACGCGGTCGCCGCGCCGCCGAGCAGCGTGATGAAGTCGCGCCTCTTCAACCGATTGGAATGCATCCGCTGCCCTAACCAGGGTTGCAGCATAGCGGATTGGAGAGGATCAAGTCAGGGGCTCGCCGCAGTGCGGGATTTCTGTCGAGCCAGTGACCGCTTGGCAGGACCTCCCGGCCGACAGCGAAGCCAATTTCACTCAATCCTTGTCCGAACGAAATAATCCGCCTGTTCGTCACCGGCGCGGACAAGCTGCTGAGGAACCCGATCGTCGGCATCGCCGACTGCTGCGCGCGCGCCGCGAGCGGCCATGCTGCCGCCGAGCCTCCGACAAGAGTGATGAAGTCGCGCCTTCTCATCACTCACCAAACGCAGACCCTTTTGGGTCGTTGCCCAGCGACCAGAACCCGAGGGCTATGCGGCGCGCTCAACGCGGAGCTGAGCGCCCGGTGTTTATTCCAACGGGGGGATGGTTCGTAGATAGCTCACGATGGCGTTCAGATCAGCGTCGCTCATGCCGCGATACGCTGCGAAATCCATGGGAGGTTGAAGCTTGCGGC
The DNA here is from genome assembly GCA_963840535.1 of uncultured Alphaproteobacteria bacterium. GTDB lineage: Bacteria > Pseudomonadota > Alphaproteobacteria > Rhizobiales > Xanthobacteraceae > VAZQ01. Next base: position 140,496 of record CAWIZJ010000040.1, on the reverse strand, counting down.
CGTCACGGGAAATACCGTCGGTGATCGCGCGCTTTATTTCCGCATCGCTCCACCGAATTTCCGCATCGCTCCACCGACCAAGTCCCTTTTCCGGGTGCGAGGTGATGTTGGCAGCGGTCGCGCCGGGCCAACTGGCCGGGAACCCTTTTACATCCTCGGAACTGAACTTTCGGCCGCCCTTGCCCAATCCAGTTCTGCTGTAGTCGGAGACGCCGCGTTGGCGTGGCGAATGGCACTCCATGCAGTGTCCTATCGTAACCAGATAGGAGCCGCGCTTGACCGGGTCGCGCATCATCTCCGGGGTGTAGCCCGCGTCTGCCTCCGGATAGTGATCATGACGCACTGGAACGCGGTAGACCGGATCGGGCACAGCATTGCGCACCGGTTTTACAGAACGAAGATAGGCGACGATTGCCGTCTGATCCTCTGGCGAGAGCGCCTTGAAGAAGGACGCTGCCATCACGGCGAGCGGCACGCCAGGCAGGCGCGTCAACTTCGTGCTACCTGCTCAGTGGCTAGGCTTCGCTATGCAACATGAGATGCTTGCCGATGTCCACCGGAACCGGCTGTTGTTGTGCGCGCGCCACGATCGGCCACGCCGCCGCTGCGCCGCCGATGAGCGTGATGAACTCGCGGCGCTTCAATTGATCGAATTGCATTCGATGCCCGCCAGCCAAACCCGGATCGTAAGATATCGAATTGGCGAGGGCGCATTCACTACAGATTTGCGATGTCCGCGACACGTCTGCTCACCCTCCGAACCTCACCGTGACGGCGGACATTCCATCTGGCATGCAAGCCCTAACCTCCGGAGAGCTTGCGTCGGCTCGGAATACCTGGCGGCCAGTCGAGCGCGCAGATTTTCGGACTTCCAAGGGAGAGCAGTCGGCGAACCGCATGCTCGATTGGCCGCTCTCGCGAGAATCCGTTTTCCGGCTTTTTTAACTACTACAACGCCTCCTCTCTCGTCCTGCGGAAGGACGGCAGCAAGACGAGCAGCAGCAAGGCGAGCGCCGCCAGGAGCAGCCCGAGGCTGATCGGGCGGTTGACGAAAATCATCGGATCGCCGCCTCCCATCAGCATCGCGTTGATGAGGTTCTCTTCGAGCCGCGGACCGAGCACGAAGCCGAGCAGAAGAGGCGCCGGCTCGCACCTGTACGCAATGAAGAAGTAGCCCGCGACGCCGAACATGGCCGCGAGGAGGACGTCGTTCGGGTTGCCGCGAAACGCATAGACACCGATGGTGCAGAAGGCGATGATCGCAAGGTAGAGGACGCGGTAGGGGATGCGCAGCAGCCTTACCCAGATGCCGATCAGGGGCAAGTTGATGATGACCAGCATGACATTGCCTATGAACATGCTGGCGATGATGCCCCAGAAAAGATCCGGCTTCTCCGTGATCACCCCAGGGCCCGGATTGATGCCGTGAATCATCAGCGCGGCGACCATGACGGCCATCACGGCGTTGCCGGGGATTCCAAGCGTCAGCATGGGGATGAACGAGGTCTGAGCACCGGCGTTGTTCGCGGATTCCGGCGCGGCCACGCCCTCAATCGCGCCCTTGCCGAAAATCGAAGGGTCTCGCGCCACCCGTTTCTCGAGAATGTAGGCCATGAACGCCGAGAGCGTGGCACCGCCGCCCGGGAGAACACCAATGATGCAGCCAAGGCCAGTCCCTCTGAGAGCTGCCGGCGTCGCGCGGCGGACATCCTCGACAGACGGCCAGAGTTGGAGCTTCGCGGTCGATACGGGACGGTAGTCGGTAGCCCGCAAGTTCTTGATGATCTCCCCGAGACCGAAGATGCCGACCGAGATCGGCACGAAGTCGACGCCGTCCATGAGTGTCGGCCAATCGAAGGTAAAGCGGCCGTCGCCCGTGTTGACGTCGATGCCCACGATCCCAAGCAGCAGGCCGATGAGCGCCATGCCAAGCGCTTTGAGAATTGAGCCGCTGGCGATCACGATGACGCCGATCAGGCCGAGCGTCATCAAGGCGCAATATTCGGGCGCGCCGAAGGATTTTCCGACTGCCGCCAGCGGCGGTGCGGCAAGGCAAATGACGAGCGTGGCGACGATGCCGGCAAAAAGAGAGCCGAGCGCGGCCGTTGTCAGCGCGGGCCCGGCGCGGCCCTGCTGTGCCATCGCGTAACCGTCAAGTGCGGTCACGACAGCCGACGTTTCGCCCGGCATGTTGACCAGGATCGCCGTCGTAGAGCCGCCGTACTGAGCGCCGTAGAAGATACCAGCCAGCATAATGAGGCCGGAAACCGGCTCCAGATAGAACGTCACCGGCAGCATCACCGCGATGGTCGTGACCGGACCGATGCCCGGCAGCACGCCGATCAGCGTGCCGCCGAGGCAGCCGATGAGGCAGACCAGCAGATTGGTCGGCGACAGCGCGACACTAAAGCCGAGGTGAAGATGGTTCCAAAGATCCATCATCTCTAGAAATCCGGCCATAGGCGGAGCGGCAACTTCAGCGCGACGACGAAGATCAGCACCGAGAGTACGATCAACGTCACGATCGACATCGCGACCTCGGTGATCCGCGCTTCGCGATGGGCGGCGCCGGCCACTGCGAGCGTCAGCGCCAGAGCGACAACAACACCGAGCGATTTAACTGAAAGTCCGAAGACGACCAGCGCCAGAGGAATGAGCCACAAGCTGCGATCAAGCCCGGTACGAAGCCTCTTGCCACCGGCCAGGTCGGGCAGACCTTGACGCACGATCAGCACGCCGAGACAGATCAGCCCAACGCTCAGCATGCGCGGGAAATATCCCGGGCCCATACGATTGAGATCGCCAAGCGGATAGTCACGGGAAATCCACAGCGCCGCGCCGCCGAGCGCAATGAAGCACAGACCCGGTGGAATCCATTCGCTTGCGAACGCACGTGACAGGAAAAAGTCACGTTCCATGCGCGCTTCGCCCATCTCCATGCCCTCCCCATCCCGCAGCGGCTTTTCGACGCTGGTCGTCGGTCTCTAAGCGGGCAATGTCCGAGTGCGGGAAGCCAATTGTCAAGCAACCCGCTCAACTTGGCGCGCGCCAACGTGGCGCAAACCGTGTAATCTTCACTTGGTAATGTTCACTTGCCAAGGCGAGCGCTGTCGAGGGCGTCGCCGGATCGGCATCCTGAGGGAGGAAAAGCCCATGAAACGACCTATGCTCATCTTGCTTGCGCTCGCCGCTAGCACCGGTGCGGCACTCGCGCAGGGTAAATGGCCGTCGCAACCGATCCGGATTGTCAACGCATTCGCGGCTGGTGGCGCGACCGACATCACGCTGCGCACTGCGGCGGAGGAGTTGCGCGACATTCTCGGCGTCAACGTCATCGTCGAGAACAAGCCCGGAGCCGGCGGCATCATCGCGATCGAAGAGGTGTCCCGTAAGGCTGCGGACGGCTACACCCTTCTCGGCGGCCCGAGTTCCATGTCGAGCGGCCTGCTGACGATGAAACAGAAGCTCAGCTTCGACTTCGACGACAAGTTCACGATCGTCTCGCCCGTGGGCGAGGGGCCACCCTCGATGATCCTCGTCCGCAAGGAGCTCGACATCACGGACTGGAAATCGTTCATCGCCTATTCCAAGGCGAACCCCGGCAAGATTCGCTATGCCAGCCCGGGTGCCCTGACAGGGCCGCATCTCGACATGTTACTTCTCGCCAATCGGCTTGGCGTGGACTGGACGCATATGCCCCAGAAGGGTGGAGGCGGCATCCTCAAGGCGCTTTCCAACGCGGACGCGAACACCGGTCTCCTGAACATCGCGGTCGGATTGCCACTCCTCAAGAGTGGCGAGGTGTTCGGTGTCGTTACGACGGCCAAGCACCGCATCAAAGCCTACCCCGATGTCCCGACGCTCGAAGATGTTGGGATCAAGGGTGTGGGCAACACGCTGTTTCATGCCATCTGGGCGCCGGCCGGAACGCCGCCCGAGATCATGAACACGCTGTTCGAAGCGATCCAGAAGGCGATGCTTGGCGAGCGCATGAAAGTCCTCTTCGCCAAAGCCGAGATGTGGGGTCCCAAGCTCAAGTCCGTCGACGAAAGCAAGGCGTGGTTCAACGCAGCCATGAAGGACTTCATTACGACCGCCGACGAGGCCGCGCCGCTTTTGGCGAAGCAAAAGTAAACTAGTGCGGTGTCTTTGACGTTCCGATCAGTCTCGCGGCGGTTCCGTCATCGGAACGTCAAAGACAAAACCGCACTAGCACCATAGACTTGCTAGGGTCCCTTTGCTTCCGACGTTCGCACTCGAGCGTGCTGCAATGTGAAGCGAACGTCGGAAGCGGGACACTAGGCATGGGCGTTCTTCGCCCTGGTCCTTTTGCTCTGCTCACCGTTTTGGTTGCTCGGCGCTGCATTCGGCCGCTTCCCAGGACTGCCGGAACTCGGGCGAGCGAGCCCGAGTTCCAGTGGCATCCACGCCTGTCACGTCACGTTGCAAGGCGTCATGCGCGGGGACGAGGCCACGCATGACGCGCAACGCATAATTGTTCGATACGAGCGGAACGCCCTTAGCGCGGACGATTGGCGTCCGGGGTTTCGCCGGGCGCCGGCCGCTGCATTGTGCCGGGCTGCTGCGTTCCGCCGCCGGCTCCGGTCGTGCCGGCCTGCGCCCTGAGGCATTGGTCGGAGGCGCTGGCCTTGGCCTGCTCGCATTGGGCCATGGTCGCAAAGATGCAGTTGGCCGGAGCGGGCCCACTCTTGAGACAGAACGCCTGTTGCTGCGCGAAGGCGCCCGGTGAAGCGGCGAGCAGCGCAGCCACAGCAAGGGTGGATGCAGCGATCGGAACTTGCATGGGGAACTCCTCGTGTTGGCGGTGCTCTCCCCGTTCCGCGAAAACGCGTCAGCGCGCCGAACGTTCCGGATCGAATGCTGTGTTCCACACTGCGCGCGAGCGAAGCGGCAATGGACCGTTTCTCTGGAACCGTGAGTTCGTGGCGGGACGGAGGCAAACCTGGGCCGTGCTGCGTCGTAGCGCCGGGATCCGACCTCTGGGCACTACGACCCAGGCGCGAGGAGCTTGCTGGCACGGTTCGGCGGCGGCGTTGTCCTGGCGCGGTTCATTTTCAGCCCTGCTTGCGGTTTGCGCGGCGCCGTTTTCCCGATGCTAGGAAAGCGCCCTTTGCGTCCCGCCGGACGACGACGCGGGTTGATTTCTTCGTTCGCATGACGGCGCGCGCTGCGTGGGCGCGATCGCCCAAGATTTAGCCGGTGCAAGATTTTTATAGCGCGGGAATGCGGAACCACGGTCGACGACATGCATTGTCGGATCGCGGGGAAAGACGGCGTGAAAAATTCGAGAGAGCCTGGTGTCTTTTCTATGCGCCAAGCAAGGCGAAAAGGAGGGGCATTGTGAAAATCATAAAAGTCAGAGGTGTGCCGTGCGTTATTTTGCTTTTAGTTCTTCAATTGTCACCAACGTACCTCGGACACGCGCAGGCCCAAGGTCAGGCCGGAATTGCCTCGATCTACTCGACTGACAGCGGAAGCATGACCGCCAGCGGCCAGAAGCTCAATCCACGCGCGCTGACCGCCGCCCATCGTAAGCTGCCGTTCGGCACCAAGGTTCGCGTGACCAACAAGAAGAATGGCCATTCGGTGGTCGTCACGATCAATGATCGCGGTCCATTCGTGAAGGGTCGGATTATCGATCTCACCCCTGCGGGGGCGAAGGTTCTCGGATTCTCGGGGTTGACCCAGGTCACGGTCAATTTGGTGGACAGCGGGCGGGATCGGGAGACACCGGCTCCGGTTCCAGTTGCTGCTGCTGAAGCGCCTTAAGAGCGTGTTCCGTTCCCAATTGAATTGATCTCCCGTCGTCATGCCCGCGAACGCGGGCATCCAGTAATCACCGCACGTGGCCTGCTTCAGCGGCGGTCGCTACTGGATCATCCGTTGGAGCCTGCCCCCGACTTGATCGGGGGCGGATGATGACCGCCCAGATTTGTGCCTCAAGCCGACCGGAAGGAGCGCTAATCTAATTAACTGTCTCGCCGAGGCCGCGTCTGCATCCGGCCGTGGGGACCCGCTATTGTGCCTCCGATACGCCGTACAGCCCTCCGATCACCGGCAACGCTTGCTGCGCGCGCGCCGCGAGCGGCCACGCTGCCGCTGCGCCGCCGACGAGCGTGATAAACTCGCGCCGATCGCGCATCACTCGATCACCTCGTCGGCGCGCAGCGGCAGATCGGGCGGCACGGCAAGGCCGATTGCGTTTGCGGTCTTCATGTTGATCACGAATTCAAAGCGGGTCGGAAGCTCGACCGGCAATTCGCCCGGCTTGTCGCCCTTCAGAATCTTTTCGACATAGCCGGCGGCGCGCCGCCATTGGTCGGCCAAACTGACGCCGTAGGAGGCGAGCCCACCGGCTTCGACAAATTCGCGCTCGCCGTAGACAGCCGGCAGGCGCTGCGCGATTGCGAGAATGACGAGCTCGGTCGCTCTGCCGGCAAAGCTGGCGTCAGTGAATTGCAGCAGGGCGTCGCACTTGTCGGCGACAATCGACGCAAACAGGGCGGGCCAAGTATTGGGAACGCCGGCATCGTACGTACGCAATTCGAGGCCGAGTGCGTGTCCCGCCTCGTTGATAACGCGCATCGCAACGGGGCTGATATTTGGTGGAGCGCGCAGCACCGCAATACGGCGCGCCTGCGGCAACATTTCCTTGAGCAACTCAAGTCGCTTCGCATACAGGGTGTCGGTGAGGGTCGAGAATCCGGTGAGGTTACCGCCCGGTTTGGCGAGATTGGTGATTTCGAAACGCTCCGGGTCACCAATGAGTGCACTCACGATTGGAATTGTCTTTGTCGCCGCCTGCGCCGCTGCAGTCGTAAATGCGCCATCGACGACGATCACCGCGGGATTCAGCTTCACAATCTCTTCAATAAGTTCATTGAGGCGTACGTCGCTGCCACCAGCGTAGCGTTGCTCGATCCTGACGTTTCGACCCGCTTCGTATCCCAACTTCGCTAGGCCATCCGAGAAATGCCTGAAATCACCACGGATTGGTGCCGTACGTTGCAGGAATGCGATGACTGGAACTCCCGGCTGCTGCGCGCGCGCCGCGAGCGGCCAAGCGGCCGCTGCGCCGCCGAACAGCGCGACGAAATCGCGCCGCCCTAATTGATCGAAGGTCATTGGTCTCGTGCCCAGCCAGGGTCGAATTGCAGGATATCACTTTGCGAGTGTCGGTCAGGAATACCTGACCTCGGTCCGGCGGACAATGCAGGCGCGTCGTTGCTGCACCCGTCATTCACCCCGGCTGACCCAACCGGCATGGCTACCGAGCGATCGTTCCTGGATGGTCACTCTCCAGGGCCGAAAGGCGTCGGCGATGATGCTCCACCGAGCCCCGCTTCTCCTGACGTGCTCGCTACCGTGGCGAAGTACGACCGCCCTTCGGGGGTCGTACTTCGCGGTTCCAAAGCGACATCACGGAAGGTCCTCCCTGGGCGCTACTGTGCTGTCTCTAACGGTCGTGTCCCGGCTGCGATGCAGCGCGAAGCTCTTGCGGAGCGGTGCAGCGCTGAGCCGGGACCGTTCCAGCGGCGGAGTTTGTAACGGTCCCGGTTCTGCAGCGCACCACTTCGTGCTGCGCTGCGCCCGGGACACGTGCGATGCAAGCGTCAGAGGTCACTGCGCTACTGGCATCGGTGCGCCGCCGTTTGCGCGTGCTCACTTCGGGCCCTTGGAGGCGGTGTAGCTCGTGATCAGATTGCGGTAGTCGGGGATGTGGTTGGAGAAGAGCGTGCCGAGGCCCTCGACGTCGTTGCGCCAGTCGCGGTGAAGCTCGCATGCTAGACCGAACCAGGTCATGAGCTGCGCCCCCGCTGCGGACATGCGATCCCATGCCGAATGCCGCGTCACTTCATTGAAGGTGCCCGAGGCGTCGGTGACGACGAACACCTCGTATCCTTCGGCAATGGCCGATAGGGCGGGGAACGCGACGCAGACCTCCGTCACCACGCCGGCGATGATGAGCTGCTTGCGGCCGGTGGCTTTAACGGCCTTCACGAAATCCTCGTTGTCCCACGCATTGATCTGGCCGGGACGGGGAATGAACGGTGCATCGGGAAAGGTGTGTTTGAGCTCCGGTACGAGCGGTCCATTGGGGCCGTCCTCGAAACTCGTCGTCAGGATGGTCGGAAGCTTGAAGTACTTGGCAAGGTCGGCGACCGCCAGCACGTTGTTCTTGAACGTGTCCGGGTCGATGTCGCGCACCAGCGAGAGCAGACCGGCCTGGTGGTCGACGAGCAGCACGGCGGCCTTGGTTTTGTCCAATCGAGTGTAAGGCTTGGTCATGTCGGTCTCCTTAGTTGGGGTTGGTCCGCGAGGTCGGTGCGGACCGGCGTCGTCAGGGTGGGCGGCCCAGCGCCAGCGATCGGAGCCCGCCTCGACTTAGGGTTTTCCCGCTGCACCCATGGCGCCGAACTTGCCGCTCTGGAAGTCGAGCATGGCCTGCTTGATCTCGCCGACAGTGTTCATGACGAACGGCCCATGGGCGGCGACGGGCTCGTTGATCGGCTCGCCGGTGAGCACGAGAAGCTTCGCGTCCGAGTTGGCCTCGATCGTGATGCCACCGCCCTTGCGGTCGAGCAGCACCGTCTGCGCCTCGCGAGCGATCTCCTGGCCGTTGACCTCGACCGTTCCAGACAGAACGAGCACGGAAAGCGTGTGGCCTTCGGGCACATCGAAGGTCGCGGTCTTGCCGCGATCGAGCCGGACGTCCCAAATGTTGATCGGCGTATAGGTTCGCGCCGGGCCGTCGACGTCGCCGAATTTACCGGCGATGACGCGCAGCGCGCCGGCACTCCTGGGCAGCTCGACCGCAGGGATGTGCGCATCGAGCAGCGTCTGATAGCCGGGATTGGCCATCTTGTCCCTGGCCGGCAGGTTGACCCAGAGCTGCACCATCTCGAAATTGCCGCCCTTCTCCGCGAACGCCGGCGAATGGTATTCCTCGTGCAGGATGCCCGAGGCCGCGGTCATCCACTGCACGTCGCCCGGACCAATCAGGCCGCCCGCGCCTGTCGAGTTCGCGGTGCTCGACTTCACCCTCGTAGACGATGGTAACGGTCTCGAAGCCCTTGTGGGGATGCACGCCCACACCCCGGCGCGCCTCGGTCGGCTCGAATTTGGCCGGCCCGGCGTAGTCGAGCATGATGAAGGGGCTGATGTGTTCGCCGTGGTCGTGGTGCGACAGCAACGTGCGCACAGGAAAGCCGTCGCCAACCCAATGGGGACGCGGTGCGCTGTGGACTCCCAGAATTTGTCTCATAGTGCTTTGTCTCCTTCCGGGCTCACCCTAGCCCCTCGCTCGAGACAACAGCTAATTTGAATACCAAGACGCCTGTAGTCGCTCGATCTTGACCTCATCGTCCTATTCGGTGGACGATGGAGCCCATGCTGGACCTCAACGACCTCTATTTCTATGTCCAAGTGGTGGACCACCGCGGCTTTGCACCGGCCGCCCGCGCGCTCGGTCTTCCGAAATCTCGGCTCAGCCGGCGCATCATCGAGTTGGAGGCCCGGCTCGGGGTGCGGCTTCTGCAGCGCTCGACGCGGCGCTTCGCCGTGACCGAGATCGGGCAGGAATACTACCGGCACTGCGTGGCCATGCTGGTCGAGGCGAACGCTGCGCAGGAGGCGATCGAGCGCTCGCGCTCGGAGCCGCAGGGCCTGATCCGCGTGAGCTGTCCGCCGGCACTGGTCTGCTTCGCGATCGGGCGGATGGTCGCGCGCTATATGGCAGCCAACCCCCGCGTCACGATCGAGGTCGACAGCACCAGCCGACGCGTGGACGTGATCGGTGAAAGTATCGATGTCGCCATCCGCGTGCGCTTTCCGCCGTTCGAGGAATTGGACCTCATCATGCGGGTTCTCGGCGACAGCCCGCAGCGGATCGTCGCCAGCCCGGGGCTCGTGGCACCGACGCAGAAGCCTCTGCGTCCCGCGGATCTCGCCGCTCTGCCGAGCCTGAGCCTCGGCCCGTTGCACCGCGAGCACGTCTGGCAGCTCGATGGGCCCGAGGAGGCAAGCGTGCGCATCCCCTACAAGCCGCGCCTCATCACCGACGATATGGCGCAACTGCTCCACGCGGCGCTTGAAGGTATCGGCGTGGTTCAGCTGCCAACGATCGTGGCCGACGACCACATCGCAACAGGGGCGCTCGTTGACGTGCTGCCGGACTGGATGCCGGCAACCGGCATCGCGCAGGCGGTCTTTCCATCGCGACGCGGTCTGCTGCCGTCGGTGCGAAGCTTCATCGACTTCCTGGCCGCGGAGTACGCGGCATTGCCGGCATCAACGTCCCGTCGCGCGGGCGAGTAGTTCACGGCCGCCGGCTTTGATCAGTCCACGGGCGGCCTCTTCCGCTACTCAGCGCCGCGGCGGACGCGGCAACCCCGATCATCTCGGCAGGTCAGCCGCGCCGCGCCGCCTTGATCGCGGCGATGTCGATCTTCTTCATGCCCATCATCGCATCAAACGCGCGCTTTGCTTCTTCCCCGCCGGCCGCCAGCGCCTCGGTCAGCACGCGCGGCGTGATTTGCCAGGAGACGCCCCACTTGTCTTTGCACCAGCCGCACTGGCTCTCCTGGCCGCCATTGCCGACGACGGCGTTCCAGTAGCGGTCGGTCTCTTGCTGATCGTCGGTGGCGATCTGAAACGAGAAGGCTTCGTTATGCTTGAACGCGGGACCGCCGTTGAGGCCGATACAGGGGACGCCGGCGACTGTGAATTCGACCATCAGCACGTCGCCCTCCTTGCCGGACGGGTAGTCACTGGGTGCACGGTGGACGGCACCCACCGTGCTGCCGGGAAAGGTCTCGGCGTAGAAGCGGGCAGCAGCCTCGGCGTCCTTGTCGTACCATAGGCAAATCGTGTTCTTGGCCATTGCTTATCCTTTCCTTCCTTTCGCATCATTTGCCGGACCCGGACGTGTAGTCGAGCTTGGGTTGGAAGTCGCCCCGCCCCTCGGGCGCAAGGTCGAACATGTTCCAGACCGGGTCGAGCAGATCGTTGTGGCGATACTCCTGCCCGGGCTCGAGTTAGCCTTTCTTCGGCTCCCACAGGCCCAGCATCGCCCCGGTCGGATCGGTGACGATGCTGAACGAGCCTCCACCCTTTACCTCAACCTGGTCCTTGATGAGGGTCGCGCCGAGAGACTTGGCCTTCGCGGTGGCGGCCTTAAGGTCATCGACGTTCACGTAGGGGACCCACATCGAGCCCGCCTTCGGCATGGGGTTCTTCATAAGTCCGCCGCCCGTGCCTTCACCGACCCTGACCATGGTGTAGGTCATATCGCCCATGTCCATGTCCTCAAGCTTCCAGTCGAACAATTTGCCGTAGAAAGCTTTAGCCTTGCCGACGTCGGTCGACATCAATTCCACGTGGACGAACGGATTACCCATGATGCGGACCTCCTGGTTGCAAGAGATTGCGGGTTTACCGCATAAACATCCCGTTCGATTTGCAGTTCCGCCCAAGCACGAGGAGTTGAGGACATGGTCGGCAATATGGGGCACAGCCGAGCCTGATGCGGATGCCGTAGCGCAAATTCAAGACTACGGCGATCATTCATCCATCAAGGCGCGGCGATCCGGTCGTCGCCCTCGCTGGCAGCCTGATCTTGCTCGCTGGTTTGGTGGAAAGCGATTTTGCACATGCGCACATCAAGTGGTTCGATCAATATGATCTAAACCAGCCACCACTTCCGATCGGCGAGGTGGTGACGCCCCAGTTCGTGTACTTCTTCCTTGGTTCCGTACTCCTGATCTACGTCTTTTTCTGGTTCGACCGCTATGCTTACCGCAAGCGCATTCTGGACGATGTGCTGCGCCGCTTTACCGTCACCGAGCCCGTAGCCTTCATGATCATGCGCGGCGCGGCGTTTGTGTTCTTCGCGGCCATCAGTGCATACGGCATGTCTTGGTCAGGGGTTTTTTCTCACCCCCGAGCTGAAGACTGACGATCGCTGGGTTCCGTGGGTACAGCTGGCGATCGCCTTGTCGGCGCTCAACCGGCGTACGGTACCCTTGATCGGCCTGGGCGCTGCCGTCCTCTTCGTCGCCGCGGTCGCCCAGTATGGTGTCTTTCACATGCTCGACTATCTCATCGTGATTGGCGTCTCGTACTACTTTCTCGCAGCGGCGATGTCGGATGCGCGGTTGGTTGATGTCCCGTTACGTCGTGCTCTACGCAACGACCGGGCTCACGCTGCTGTGGGCTTCCATTGAAAAATGGGGCTATCCGTTTTGGACTTATCCGTTGCTCGCGCGTAACCCCGACCTGTTGATGGGCCTCGATGCCGCCCACCTTTATGGTGCTCGCCGGGTTCATCGAGTTCACCTTGACCTACATGTTGCTGAGCAGCGCCTCGTTGCTTTCGCGCGCTATCGCCCTCGGCTTCGGCTCGATATTCGCACTTGCCATCTTCAAGTTCGGCATGATCGACGCTGTGGGCCATTTGTTGATCATGGCAATCCTGTTTGTGCTGATCGTCTCGTGGGCCGACCAAGGGCCGCAATCTCGTCGTGCTTGATCAGAAATCACTATGGTACCGAGGCCTATTTCATGACCAGCAACTACATCTTCTTCTTCGTCATGGTATTCATCGCGTACTACGGGCTCCACTATCTGGCCTTTGGAGCGCAATCCTTGTCACAGATGGGGTCATTCCCGGTAAGGCTCAGATCGAGCAAATGTTTTCTCTTGTAGCTCCAACTGCGGACATTGGTCGGCGTGGCGAGCGGGTCTCTTCCGTGCCAACGCACTCTGATGTCCCGAATGGCCCGGTCGAGGCTTGTCCGGTAATGAGATCGCAGGCGCGCTGATATCCATGGTGGCCGGGAGCTCAACACGCTCCAATCAGAGGCCGGATACATTGATGCAAGACCGCACATCCGACAGCTCGACGAAACCCTCTTGCAACGCACTGCCGGACCATACAGTCGGGTCAGAAGCTGACTCATGCACCGCAGCAAATGACACATTTGCAACGCTTCACGCTTCACTCGATTTACCTCGTCGGCCCGTGACAGCACCAACGCCGGCATGTCGAGGCCGCGTACCTTGGCGGTCTTATCGCAGTGCCACGAAGGCGCATGCCTTTCCCGGTCTTGCGCGCCCACGGTTTGTGTAGTTACATAAACCGGGCATGTACGAATGGGACAGCCGCAAGGCGGCGGCCAATCTGCGCAAGCATGGCGTTCCATTCGGGTATGCCTGCCGGGTGTTTGACGATGCGCGGCGGGTCGAGTTCGATGCATCGCGTCCACGCGACGGCGAGCCGCGCCGCAAGTGTGTCGGCCGTATCGAGGGTCGGCTGTTCGTGGTGGTGTTCGCCGAGCGCGGCGATGTTCGGCGGATCATCTCGGCGCGGCGCACCAATGCCAGCGAGGAGCGGGCCTATGCCGATGGTACGCAAGACCAGTGAGCAGATCCGCAAGGCGCGGTTGACCCCGCCGCAGCGGCGGCGGCTCGACGCCATGACCGATAGCGAGATCACGGCGGCGGCGAGGTCGGACCGCGATAATATGCCGCTGAAAAAGGGCGAACTCGCGCATCTGCGCCGGGGCGGGCGGCCACCGTTGCCAGCGGACGAGCGCAGGCAGAGCCTCACGCTGCGGCTTCCTCCAGTCGTGATCCGCGATTTCAAGGCGCTGGGTCCGGGCTGGCAGACCCGCATCGGCGAGGTGCTGCAGCAATACGTGCGGCGCTCGGCGAAGGGGGTGGTGGTGCGTTCGAGCAAAGGTGCAAAGAAAACAACTCCCCGCCGCGCTGCTCCCCGCACAATGAAGGGACGTTGAATGTACGGTGCCATGGGCATCATCGCCGCGCTGATCGCGCAAGGTCGCGAGCGGAAGCAGGAGGAACAGGGCCAGCCAAAGTGAGCATGAGGGATATCCCAATGAATTGGAATTCGCTCAAGTTCATGGGCGTCACCCCGTGGGTCCTCAACCGGCGATGCTACGCGGGACATTGTTGACGAAGGGTAGCCTGTTGCGTGGCGGCGTTTGTGGCGTGCCGGCATGTTCGCGCAGCGTGGTTGGCTGGTGCGCGCTCGCTGCCGGTCGAATGATGCGAATGCGCCCGATCAAGTCGCGTTTTTGATCAGCGATAGAGTCTGCGCGCGAACAGATCGACCAGGATGAGAACGGCGTCGCTCATCCGTTGGCCCTTGGCCAGCGAATAGCTGGTGTACTCGATGGTCACCGGCCGTTCGACGTAGCGCAGCCCGCTGCGGCCGATCTGGCTGATCAGCTCCGATGCATGCGCCATTCGGTTCTGGCGCAGTCGGATCGCCTCGGCGCCCCGTCGCGTCATGGCGCGCAGCCCGTTGTGGGTGTCGGTGAGCTCGAGCCCGGTGGTGAGCCGTGTGAACAGGGTTGCCGCCATGAGCAGCAGGCGGCGCATCGGTGGAAGGCTCGGCGAGCGTCCGAGAAACCGGCTTCCCAGGGCGAAATCCGCGTTCTCCTCGGCCAGCGCGTCGGTGAGGCGCGGGATGTCCGCGACCCGGTGCTGACCGTCGGCGTCGAAGGTGACGACGATCTCGGCTCCTTGCATCAACGCATGGTCAATGCCGGTCTGCAGGGCGGCGCCCTGTCCGAGATTGAAGGGGTGCCTGATGACCGCCGCGCCGGCCGCGCGCGCGATGGCGGCGGTTTCGTCGCGCGAGCCGTCGTCCACCACCACCACCGGGTAGCCCGCGTGCGCAAGCTCGCCGACGACGCGCCCGATCATCGTAGCCTCGTTGTACGCGGCGATAACGGCATGGACCCCGGCGGTGTTCATGGCACGGCAACCTTCGTCGTGGCGGTTGGTTCCCCCTGCGGCGAAAGGTTCCATTCAGCTCGCGACTGCAGGGTGCGGCCTCCGCAGCACGATGCGCATGGCGTCGAACAGGTTGACCGGCACCCCGACCGCGCTGGCGGAAGGCAAGCCGGCGCCGCGGAAGCCGAGCATTCGCCGCAACTGGAATGCGATCAGCGATGCCGGAACGATCTTCCAGGGGTGATCCGCATGCTCCAGGGTCAGCCCGAGCCCGGCCGACAGCCGGCGCATGCTTTCCGGGGTGAAGAACCACAGATGTTGTGGCGGCGTCATCAAGCGCCATTTCACGCCCGCAAGCCTGGCCAAAGCGGAGGAGAAGTCTCCCGTCGTGATCACGATGATCCCGCCGGGATTGAGGTGCTGGTGGCAAAGCACGAGGGTCGCACGCGGATCCGGAAGATGCTCGACAACATCGAGCAGAACGATGACATCCACATGACCGATGCGGCGAAGATTGGCCGCGTCCGCCACGCCCTGCAGCACGTTGAGCCCGGTGCGGCGGCAGTGCTCGGCGGCATCGGCGGCAAGCTCGATCCCCGCCGCTTCGTAACAACGCGCGGCTTCCTGCAGGAAGAAGCCATAGGCGCATCCGACCTCGAGGAGCCTGCCGCCAGGGCGAAAACCGCTGATGAAATCGACGCAGCGGGCGAATTCGCGCCGCAGTACCGGCTCGGCGCCGAGGTAGTCGGCGTAGCCGTCGGCGTGCCTGCCGGAGAAATAGTCTCCGGTGTAGTAGGCCGCCGGATCAAACCCCGACGTTTCGGCACGGCCCAGGCCGCAGTCGCTGCATTGTAATATGTCGCACCCGTTGGTGCGGAAGCGGTGCCTGTGCTCGGTGGTGCGGCCGCAAGCCGGGCAGGGATGTGCGATGCCTGTCGCGCTCGTGACGGGAGCGTACCGCGATGGCGTCGTCTGCAAGGCCCGGCTCCCTCGCGAAGCAGTTATGCACCACGATCATCCTAGGCTCGGCCGCCTTCGATCGCATTCGATTTCGGCGACCGTCGCGCAACCCCCCACCCGGCCTCGCTTCGCTCGGCCACCCTGCGGGGGAGGGATGACGCAGGCGTCAGCGAGCGGTGCCGAGATAGGCCTCGATCACGCGCGGATTCGCGGCGACCTCGGCCGCGGTTCCGGCGAGCGCGATCGAGCCGTTCTCGAGCACATAGGCGCGATCGCAGATCTCGAGCCCGAGCCATGCCATCTGCTCGACGATGAGGATGGTCAGCCCGCGCGCCTTGAGCGCACGGAACGCATCGAAGATCGACCGCAGCGGAATGGGTGCCAGGCCGAGCGACGGCTCGTCGACCAGCAGCATGCGCGGACGGCTCACCAGCGCGCGAGCGATCGCGACCATCTGCTGCTCGCCGCCGCTCAACAGGCCGGCCGGCTGGCCGAGGCGCTCGCGCACGCGCGGAAACAGCTCGAAGACCTCCTCCAGGCTGCTTGCGAACTCGGTGCGGCGGCCGCGGCGCAAGTGGCGGTAGGCCCCGAGCTCCAGGTTCTCCTGCACGGTATGCTCGGGAAACAGCTGACGTCCCTCGGGCACCAGCGCGAGACCGAGATCGGCGATCTCGTGCGCCGCCGAGCGGCTGGTGTCCACGCCGGCGAGCTCGATCCGTCCGCGCCTCGCCGTCAGCAGACCGGCGAGGCTGCGCATGGTCGTGGTCTTGCCGGCGCCGTTGCTGCCGAGCATGACCACGATCTCGCCGGGCTCCACGGCGAAGGAGATGCCCTTGACCACCTCGAGCTCGCCATAGGCGACATGCAGGTCGCTGACGTCAAGCAGCGGCATGGGAGGGTCCCAGATAGGCGGCGATCACCCGCTCGTCGCGCTGCACCACGGCGGGCGGGCCGTCGGCGATCACGGCGCCGTAGTCGAGCACCGTCACACGGTCGGAAATGCTGACCACGAAGTCGATGTGGTGCTCGATCAGCAGCACGGTCATGCCGGTCGCCTGCAGCCGGCGGATGATGTCGGCGAGCGATGCGATCTCGTCGGCCGCCAGGCCCGCGGCCGGCTCGTCGAGCAGCAGGATCCTCGGCTCGACCGCGAGCGCGCGGGCGATCTCGAGCAGGCGCCGATGGCCGTAGGCGAGCGCGTTCGCGGGCATGTTCTCATAGCGCGACAAGCCGACCAGCGCGATCAGCTCGCGCGCCGCAGCGAGCCGGCGCGCGGCCTGTTCGCGCGCCTGCGCCCGCCCGAGCGAATCCGAGCCCGGCATTCGAATGGCGGGAGAGGCCGATGACGACATGCTCGAGCACGGTCATGTCGCCGAACAGCTTGATGGTCTGAAAGGTGCGCACGATGCCGCGGCGGGCGGCGTCGTGCAGCGAGCCGATGTGGGTGGCCTTGCCGTCGATGCGGATGGCGCCGCGGTCGGCGCGGTAGAAACCGGAGACGACGTTGATCAGCGTCGTCTTGCCGGCGCCGTTCGGCCCGATCAGGGCGTGGATCGAGCCCGGCGCGACGCGCAAGCTCACCTCGCGCACCGCCTGCAGGCCCCCGAAGCTCTTGGAGACGTTCTCGAGCTCGAGGGCGGCGCCCGCGGTCGGCGGCAATGCCGGCGTTGCAGATGCCGCCGCGCGGTCATCGCGATGCGGACGTACGGCACCTCGCCGCTCGAACAGGCCCATGACTCCGTTCGGCAGGAAATAGAGCGTGACCAGGATGAAGCCGCCGTAGACGATCAGCCGGAACTTGTCGAAATCGTGCAGCATCTCCGGAAGCAGCGTGAGCACGGCGGCGCCGATCGCCGGTCCCAGCAGGGTTCCGGCACCTCCGAACAGCACCGCCAGCAGGAAGAACACCGAGCTGAAGAACTGGAAATTGTCGGGACTGATGTAGTTCTGCTGGTGGGCGAACAGGGTTCCGCCGAAACCGGCGAAGGCTGCGCTGATCACGAACACCAGCACCTTGAGCCGGTAGACGTTGATCCCGACCGAGGAGACCGCGATCTCGCTGTGCTTCATGGCGCGGATGCGCAACCCGAGCTCCGATGTGACGAGCCGGTGCTGAACGAGGAGTGCCGCCGCGAACATCGCGAGCACCACATAGTAGAAGCCGTGCGTGTCGAAGTGATAGGAGCCGATCTGCGCCTTCGGTATCGAGGCGAGGCCGAGATCGCCGCCGGTCACCGGCACCCATTCCTGCAGCACCTTGAAGATCACCCAGCCGAAGGCGATGGTCACCATGGCGAGGTAGGGCCCGCGCACGCGCAGGGCCGGAAAGGCGAGCAGCGCGCCGAACGCAGCGGCAGCGACGGTGCCGGCGACCACCCCGAGCCAGATGTGCAGGCCGGTCGCCGCGAAGAACGACACCGGCGCCAGCGCCTTGGTCAGGATGGCCGTGGTATAGGCGCCGATCGCCATCAGTGCGGCATGGCCGAGCGAGAGCTGACCGGCATAGCCCGCGAGAATGTTGAGGCCGACCGCAACGATCCCGTAGATGAAGACGACGATGCCGAGAAAGCGGTAGTAGGTGCCCTGCACGAAGAACGGCAGAACGGCCAGGGCTGCGAGCCCGAGCAGCCAGCTCGCCAGCCGCCAGCTCACGCGCGTTCCTCGATCCGGTGCCCGAACAGTCCCTCCGGCTTGAGGAAGAGCACGACGATCATCAGCGAGAAGCCGAGGATGTCGCGAATGCCGGTGTAGAAATAGCCGGAGATCAGCGCCTCGAGTGCGCCGTAGCCGAGCCCGCAGATGAGAATTCCGCGCGGGGCGGCAAGGCCGGCGATGATGGCGATGGCGAACGCCTTGAGGCCCAGCACGGTTCCGAGCTGCGGCTCGGCCAGCGTGAGCGGCACCACCAGAAAGCCGGCGAAGCCGGCGAGCGCCGCGGCGGCGGCGTAGGACACCGCCTGCACGCGGCGTGTATTGATCCCCATCAGGCCGCTCACCTCGCCGCTGTGGGCGACCGCGCGGAATGCCTTGCCGAGGAGGGTATGACGATAGAACAGGTCGAGCCCGACGAAGGTGACGCAGGCCGCGGCGATGATCAGGACCTGCTGGGGGAGGATGGAGACCTGACCGAGATAGATCGGGTCCTTGCCCAGAATCGGCGGTACCGGCGTCGGGCTGCGGCCCCAGATGATCTCCGCGAAGTCGATCATCAGTAGACCGACCGCGAGCGTGCTCATCACCCACACGTCGCTGCCAGCCCGCAGGAACGGCAGGACGGTGAACCGCTCGGCGACGAGCCCGAGCACGAACAGCAGCACGACCACCGCCGGCAGCACGATCAGCGGGTGAATGCCGTGCAGGACGAGCAGCGAATACGTGAGCATCCCGCCCAGCATCACCCACATGCCGAGCGCGAAATTGAGCGCCTTCGTGGTCATGAAGGTGAGGCTGTAGCCGACCGCGATCAGTCCATAGATGGCGCCGGTCGCGACCCCGCTCAGCGGCGATCTGCAGGAAGAAATACATGCGCTCGGATCGACGTTGAGGCCGGCAACCGCGGGATGGGCCCGCGCCGTGCGCGAGCCCGCCGTGCTCGCAAGCTCACAGCAGCTTCAGATTGAGCTTGTCGAGGTACTTCCTGGTCTGGGCATCGATCTCGACATAGGGACCCGCGGCGTCGTACCTGATCTCCAGCATCTTGCCGTTGGTCCAGCGCGTCATCACCATGTCGTCCTCGGTCACCGCGTTGTGGCGGTCGCGCGCGAACACCGGACGCTTGAAGTGCTTCACCAGTCCCTTGAATTCCGGGATGCTCTCGAGCCCGGCACGAATCTTCTGCGGCTCGGTGCCGTCGCGCTCAATCACCGTCTTGAAGAGATACACGGCGTCGTAGGCCCCGACCCCGAACACCGCGGCGTCCATGTCCTGGTTGTGGCGGCGCCGGTACTCGTTGATGAACGCCGCGCGCTCCGGCGGCTGCGGCCCGTCGATGGTGACCGTCGTGCTGGTGAGCACGCCCTCGGCGGCGGCGCCGGCCGCCCGCCAGAATGCCGGCCCGGCGATTCCCCAGGCCGACACGTAGGGTGTGTCGTTCCTGAGCTTCTCCTTGGTCTGCACCACGAACGTGTTCTCGCGCACCAGCGCGTAGTTGAGGATGCTCTGCGCCCCCGCATTCTTGAGCTTGATGATCTGCGGGGTCATGTCGGTATCGTTGTTGTCGAAGGTCTCGTCCGCGACCGGCGCGAGCCCGTTCTCCTTCAGGCGACGCTGCAGCTCGCTGCGCCCGGTGACGCCCCAGCCGCCGGTCCAGGTGAGCAGACCGACCTTGGTGTGGCCGAACCTCTTGACCATGGTATCGACCATGAAGTTGGCCTGCCCGGTGCCGTACATTCCGACGCGGAACACGTAATTGTCGCGCCCCTGCTTGTGAGCGTCGTTCTCGGTGATGGCGGTGGCGTCGGTGGCGGGGCAGATGACCGGCACCTTGAGCGTATCGTTGACGATCGGGGCGACCGCGAGCATCGAGGCGCTGTTGGTCGCGCCCACGATCGCGACCACCTTCTCGCGCTCGACCAGCTCGCGGTACTGCGCCACGGTCTTGACCGGGTTGTGCTCGTCGTCGCGCGAGACCAGCTGGAGCTTGCGGCCCTTGATCCCGCCGCTTGCGTTGATCTCGTCGACGGCGATCTCGGCGCCGCGCTTGATCTCGACGCCGACGAACGCCGCCGGACCGGTCAGCGCGCCGGCAAATCCGATCTTGATCGGCTCCTGCGCGTGAGCCCCGACGAGGCCCGCCAGCGACGCCGCCGCGATGCCGGCGGCGAGCCGAAATCCGATAAGAGCTGCAGTCATCGCAACCTCCATGTTGCTCGAGCTTCGCTTCATCGTGTCCCGGCCTGCAGTCGGTCCTGTCGGCTCGGCTGCGTTCCCGCTCCCGCATGGGGAGGAGGGACGCCGGGGGATTGCCGCGGCGCGGCGATCGGGGGTCGTCGGTCCGCCCAGGGCCGCGCCGCCTCGAACGCCGCGGCGGCGCGCAGGACGTCGGTCTCGCACATGGCGCGCGACACCATGTGCAGGCCGACCGGCAGGCCGGTGCGCGTGAAACCGCAGGGGACCGAGGCGGCCGGCAGGCCGCACAGATTGACCGGATAGGTATAGGCGACCCAGGCGACGATGCTTTCGCCCTCGAGCTCGGGCGGCACGTCGCGCCCGACGTCGAAGGCCGGCACCGGCAGGGTCGGCGTCATCAGCAGATCGAAGCGCTCGAAGAACGCGCGCACCTTTTCCCGGAACTCGTAGCGCGCGAACACCCGGCGGTAATAATCCTCGAGGGTCCGATCGAGGGCGGTCTCCAGCACCGCGGCCACCGCCGGATCGATGAGGTCGCGCTGCTCGGTCAGCGGTTTCCTGAGCCTGGTGCCGACCCCGGCATAGAACTCCGCCACCCACAGATCGATCGGATCGTCGAACACCTTCTCGACCAGCTCGACCGTGCAGCCCAGCTCCTCGAACGCGCGAGCGGCCCTGCCGGCGATCTCGGCGACCTCGGGTGTCGGCCGCGCGTAGCCGAGCGTCGGGCTCCATGCGATCCGCAGTCCCTGCGGCGATTGCTCGCAGGCGCCGAGATAGTCCGGCACCTCGGCGGCGACGCTCGCCGGATCGCGTGCGTCGAAGCCGGAAATCGCGGTGAGCAGCAGCGCCGCGTCGCGCACCGTGCGTGCCATCGGGCCGACATGGGCGAGGGTGGGTGTGGCGGTGACCGGAAAAACCGGGACGCGGCCGAACTGCGCCTTCAACCCGAAGAGGCCGCAGAACGAGGACGGAATGCGGATCGATCCGCCGCCGTCGGTACCGAGCGCGAACGGCGTGATGCCGGCGGCGACGCTGGCGCCGGCTCCCGCGGAGGAGCCGCCGGTGGTCTTGCCCGGGTTCCAGGGATTGCGGGTGACGCCGGTGAGCGGGCTGTCGCTCGACGCCTTGCAGCCGAACTCGGTGGTGGTGGTCTTGCCGAGGATCGCCGCGCCGTGCCCCTTGACGCGCTCGGAGGCCGGCGAATTGAGCGGCGCGATGAAATCGGCGAGCGTGCGCGAGCCGGAGGTGAACCGCACGCCCTTGACCGCGGTGAGATCCTTGATCGACAGCGGAAGTCCGGTCAGCAGGGCGAGGTCCGCGCCTCCCACCACGGCGGCCTCGGCCTGGCGTGCCGCCGCGAGCGCAAGATCGGCGGTGACCGTTACGAACGGATTGAGCACGGGCTGCCGCGCCTCGAGGCGGCGCAGCGCGCTTTCGACGATCTCGACCGGCGAAGCCTGCTTGCTGCGGATCAGCCGGCGCAGGTCGAGCGCGCTCATGTAGGCGAAATCGTCCGACAATATCAGTTACCCTCATCGGCGCCGTCCGCGGGCGGCGCGCCGGCCTCGCTTCTCGTCAGTCGAGGAAGGCCACCGCCCGCACCGGCGAGCCGCTGCCATTGCCGATGCGCAGCGGAAGGCCGGAAAACTCGAACTCTCCCTTGCCGATCAGTTCCTCGAGATTGCAGAGCCACTCGTAGTGGGTGATGCCGCGGTCGCGGCAGACCCGGTGGTTGGGAAAGAGATTGTGGCTGGGCTTGTCGGTCGATGGGCCCTCCACGCCGTGAATGCGCGAGCGGTCGGCGAGCCAGTGGGTCGCTTCCGCGGTGATGCCGGAGTTCGACCACACCACCTTGTCGGTGGGGAAATGCCGTCGGTGCAGCCCGGTGCAGATCAGCACGATGTGACCGTCGAGCTTCACTCCCGCCTTCTTCTCGGCGGCCTCGAGCTCGGCGGTATCGATATCGCCGAGATCGGGAATATGCCGCAGGTCGAGGCACGCTGCCTTGCCCACGAACATGTCGAGCGGCATCTGATCGATGCTGGCGCCGCCGCGCTTGACGTGACAGAACGCATCGACGTGGGTTCCCACGTGATCCATCATCGAGATGAACGTGGTGCAGCCGCCGAGCGGGTCGTCGGGCGTGCCGTTGCCCCAGGTCTCCATCTCGTCATGGGTGAAGTGCGGGAGGATGACCGGCCGCGGAAAGAACTTGTGCGCCGGCATGTTGTTGGTGAGCGGCACCGACAAGTCGATGATCGTCCGAGCCATGCTGCAACCCCGAATTGGCCTTGCGTTCCTGGTCCCGGCGGGAACGGATGGCCGAGGCTAGGTCTCGCCAGCGCCCGGAACAAATATTGATTCTGCCGATGATTCATGCCGAAATCGGCATGAATATCGGCGTGGCTGTTGTGGAATCCGGCCGAAGGTGTGGAGGCTTGGATATCGGCGCCGGCAGGAAGGGCAATGAACCTGCGGCAGCTTCAATACTTCGTCGAGGTTAGCGAGCTCGAAAGCGTCACCAGGGCCGCCGAGCGTCTCCATGTCGCGCAGCCGGCGCTCAGCCGGCACATGCGCACGCTCGAACGCGACCTCGGGGTGCGCCTGTTCGCCCGCGACGGACGCGGCATCACGCTCACCAATGCCGGCGTGGTGTTCCGCGACCGCATACGCGCGGTGCTGCGCGAGCTCGATCGCGCGCAGATGGAGGTCAGGGCACTGTCACGCTCGCCGGGTGGGCGCATCGACTTCGGCATGCCGTTCTCGATCAGCCAGGCGCTCACCCGAAAGCTGGTGCAGAGCGTGCACCGCGAACTGCCCGATGTCGCGTTGCGGGTGATCGATGGCTGGACCGGCTTCATCATCGAATGGCTGCTGCGCGGCCGCCTCGACCTCGGCGTGATCTACGACCATACGCTCCACAGCGACGTGCTGCGCACGGAGCCGTTGGCCCTGGAGGAGCAGTTCCTGGTCTGCGCAGCCCGCGATCCGCTGGCGGAACGCGGCCGGATCTCGCTGGCGGAGGTGGCGAAACTGCCGCTCGCGCTGCCGAGCCGGGAGCACGGCCTCCGGCTGGCCGTCGAGCAGATCATGCAGACCATCGGCCGGCTGCCGCGCATCCACACCGAGCTCGAATCGATCGTGGGATTGAAGCAATCGGCCCAGGAGGGCGGCGTCTACACCATTCTGCCGCGCGGCGAGATGGAGGACGAGCTCGCCGCCGGCCGCGTCAGGGCGCTGCGCATCGTCAATCCACCGATCCACCGCACGCTGTTCGCGGCCTGGTCGAGCGAGCGGCCGTTCACGCCGCAGATGAAAGCGGTCCTCAATATCGCCAGGCGGGAGACCGCGCGCGTCATCGAGAGCGGAAGTTGGGGTACCCGCTTCCTGGGGACCCGCTAGCCGAAAGGCGCCGGGCAGGGGCTCAATCGGACGGCGCGCGTTTGCGATCCTCGATCAGGCCGAGCTTCGCCAACCGTGATTTGATGGCCCCTCGCTTGCGCTGGTGCATTTGCGCCAGGGAGGGGATCCTCGCTCCCGCCAGGAACTCGGCGCGCAGGCGGCTATCTTCCTTCGCGCTCCAGGGCTCGCCATGACGCACCGGCGCCGCGTCGAGAATCGTCCTCGCGGCCCGCCCGGACGCGGGCGGCGGGCGCGCGGGCGCCGATGCGGGCAGGGCGCCGTTCCGCAGGCGCTCCCGCTCGCGATCCGAGAGCAGCGGCAGGCGATCATCGGACGAGCCCGTCCGAGGTCCTGTCCAGATGTACCGCTGCCGGTTTCCGTCGGCGAGCTCGAACAGGAACTGAGAGGGCCTGGCGTCCTGCCCGAAGCGGACCGCGGAATAGGTGAGACCGAGAATCCGCTTGGCGCGGGTTATGCCGACATACGCCACGCGGCGCTCCTCTTCCACGTCGTCGTTGCTGGCATGCGGCAGTATGCCCTCCTCCATGCCGATCACGAACACCGCGTCCCATTCCAGGCCCTTGGCGGAATGGATCGTGGACAACGCCACGGCGTGCTCGGGAGGCGTTCGGAGTACGGCGGACTGCTCGACGATGCGCGCCTCCAGCTGCTGCAAGGACTGGCACGATGACGCGATTGCCGTCACCGCCTCGACCACGCTCACCCACTCGGCCCGATTGCGCTCGGAAGCCTGCCCCGGTACCGCCGCCTCGACGATGGTGCGGACGATTTCGCATGCCCGCGCAAGCGAGCCGACCTTGCCGGCGCGAGCCTGGTCGAGCTTCTCGCGCGTGATCTCCGCGCGCCGGTTGCTTCCCATTCGGCTCATTGCCTCGACCGACTCGCCATCGCGCAGGTAATACAGCGATCCCAGCACCAGTCTGGCTGCCACGCTCTGCCACAGATCGCTGGCGCCGCGTACCTGGTAGGGAATGTCCAGCTGCCGCATGGCCGGCTGCAGCGCCAGGCCGGTCGAGGCGGTCCGGTAGAGGACGGCGATCTGCCGCGGCGCGTATCCCGACCGGAGCAGCTTGGCCGCTGCGGTTGCCACCTGGCGGGCCTCGATCATTGCCGTCCGATAACCGCGGATGACGATCTCGCCAGGCTCGACCGTGCTCGCCCGCTGATCCTTGCTGCGACGTGAGCGGTTGTTGACGATCAGCCGGCGGGCTGCCGCAACGATCTGGACGGCCGAGCGGTAATTGTGATCGAGCACGTGGACCTGTGCGCCCTTGAAGGTGCGGGAAAACTCCAGGATGTAGCGCACGTCCGCTGCCCGGAACGCATAGAGCGTCTGGTCCTCGTCGCCGACCACCCACAGCTTCACGCCCGCGCGGACGAAATGCTCGAGGAGCTGCACCTGTCCGGGATTGACGTCCTGATACTCGTCGACGAGCACGTGGTCGTAGCTGCCGGCGACGGTGGCCGCGTAGGCTGCGTCACGGTCCATGGCCCTGACGACCAGCGGCACCATGTCGGAGAAGTCGATGGCGCCGGCTTTGCGGAGGGCGTTTTCATAGACCTTGAAGAACTCCACGGCATTACCGAGGACATCGTCGTTCGGGTCAATCGTCGCCGCGAAACTCTCGGCGTCCTGAAGACGCTCCTTGGCGCCGGAGATGATGTCGAGAACGTCGATCTCCTCGTTCCACCACATGCGCCGCGAATTGAAGATCTGACGTTGCTGGGGCGCGTCCCAAAGCTCGAAACCCTCGGAAAGCCCCGCCAGCTGCGGATTCCGCCTGAGAAGGCGGAAGGTGAAGCCGTGAAACGTCGCGATCGCCAGATCGCCGGCGGATGTGAGCTCGAGCGCCGTCATGATGCGCTCCTTCATCTCGTCCGCGGCTTTCTTGGTGAAGGTGAGCGCCAGGATGCGCCGGTGGTCGGTCCCCTGGCGCACGAGGTGGACGAAGCGTGCGGCGAGCGTGGTGGTCTTGCCGGAGCCGGGGCCGGCGAGCACCAGCTGAACTTCCCCGGTTGCCGCGGCCGCCGCCTGTTGTGCCGGATCGAGATGGTCCATGTTGGTACGGCTCGAACGGGCCCCTTCTATCGCCGACTGGCGGCGATGCCGAGGATATTGGGCGAATTGTCAACGCGAAACTCCGAGGCTCGCCCAAGTCCGACGCTCCGACCGGGCCGACCACGCGCTCACGCGCCGAACATCACGGGACCGTGCAATGGACTTGGAGCTGCCCGAGGAATTGAAGCTTCTCAAGCACACGGTCAGGGCCTTCGTCGACCGGGAGCTGATCCCGATCGAGATGAGCTCGATGGATGGGCCGTCGCTTCGGCCCGAGATTCGTGCCGATCTCGAGCGCAAGGCAAAGGACCTGGGGCTGTGGCTGCTCGACGTGCCGACCGAGCATGGCGGCCAGGGCCTCGGCCTGCTCGGGATGGTCGTGGTCTGGGAGGAGGTGACGCGCAGCATCGCACTGCCGCCGCGGGGACCCGGGGTGTTCGGCCCGGACGTGAAGCCGATCCTGTTCACGCTGACACCGGCGCAGAAGGAGAAATATCTCTATCCCGTGCTGCGCGGCGAGAAGACCACCGCCTTCGCACAGTCGGAGCCCGATGCCGGCTCCGATCCCGGCGCCATGCGCACCACGGCGGTGCGCAAGGGGGGCCACTACGTCATCAACGGCTACAAGCGCTGGATCACCAAGGCGGACGATGCCGACTTCCTGCAGCTGGTCGCCGCCACCGATCGGGCGAAAGGAAGCCGCGGGGGCTTGAGCATGTTCCTGGTCGATACCGACACCCCGGGCGTGACGATCGTTCGCCGCACACCGACCATGATGAGCGACATGCCGTGCGAGGTCGCGCTCGACGACGTGATGGTGCCGGTCGAGAACCTGATCGGCAATGAGGGCGACGGCATGCGCCAGGCGCAATCGTGGATCACGGCCGGCCGGCTCTATCAGGCCTGTCGCGGGCTCGGCGTCGCCACGCGCTGCCTCGAGCTCGCGGTCGCCTACGCCAAGCAGCGGGTCACCTTCGGCGCGCCGCTCGCCGATCGGCAGGCCGTGCAGTTCATGATCGCCGACAGCTTCATGGAGCACCACATGACGCAGCTGATGGTCTACAGCCTCGCCGCCCGCACCGACGCCGGCGTTGCCGCGCGCCACGAAAGCTACATGGCCAAGATCGCCGGCACCGAGCTCGGCTTCCGGGTGGCCGACCGCTGCATGCAGATCCACGGCGGCATGGGGCTCGCGACCGAGATGCCGATCTCGCACATGTGGCGCGATGCCCGCAGCTTCATGATCACCGAGGGGCCGGTGGAGGTCATGCGCATGGTGCTGGCGCGGGAGGTCCTTCGCGGGCAGCCGTAGAACGGCCCGACCCCGGGCGCTGTGTGAAGGGGGCTACCTGAACGCGATGCGGCAGGCGTTCTTGAAGGCCGGCCAGCGCCTGAGCGGATAGCGTCGGTAGATTCCGTAATGCAGCAATAGACGTTGAAGGAGTGTCACGTTCGTCGGCTCCAATGCCCGGTGCCGGCTCAACGCCGGGTCGGCTCGATGGTTCCCATCCTTTCTGAGTCGGTCGGGACAGTCGAGCGCATGGCACGCCACTTGCCGATCACACCGATCATGCGGCTTGGTTCGGCGCAACGTTGCCGCTGCGTCTGGACGTTCTCCGGCGCACCCGCGGGACGCCGGACGTTCCATCTGCCGACCGATTGTCAACGTGATCTGCGCTCGGGTCTGCGCGGCGTCAAGTCGACGGCATGATCGGTCCCGCGGCATTCCCCGAAGCCGATACCGGCAAAGCCCTCGCGTCGGCATTGGGCGCGCATGATGACGGTGTCGCCGTCCTCGAGGAAACGGCGGCTCTCGCCGGAGGCGAGCTCGATCGCCCGCTTTCCTCCGGCGCTGATCTCCAGCAGGCTGCCGAGCTCGTCGTCGCCCGGGCCGGAGATCGTGCCGGTTCCGAACAGGTCGCCCGGACGCAGGTTGCAGCCGCCGCAGCTGTGATGGGCGACAAGCTGCGCCGCGGTCCAGTAGAGGTGGCGGGCATTGCCGGTGGACAGCTTGTGCGGCGCAAGCCCCTTGGCGGCGAGTGCCGGTGTGTGCAGGAACACCTCGAGCTCGATGTCGAGTGCGCCGGCTGCCTGGTCGGCGCGGTCGTCGAGGTAGGGCAACAGCGCGGGATCGCCCGCCGGCCGCTTTCCCTGCGCGGAGCGGAACGGTGCCAAGGCCTCCGGCGTGACCACCCACGGCGAGATGCTGGTGCAGAAGCTCTTGCCGAGGAACGGACCGAGCGGCTGATACTCCCAGGCCTGGATGTCGCGCGCCGACCAGTCGTTGAGCAGGCAGAAGCCGGCGATGTGCTGCGCCGCCTCGGCGATGGGGATGGGCGTGCCGAGCGCGTTGCCCGGGCCGATCCAGACCCCGAGCTCGAGCTCGTAGTCGAGATTGCGGCATGGACCGAACGTCGGGATCGTTTCGCTCGCCGGCTTGCGCTGGCCGTTGGGACGGCGCACCGGCACCCCCGACGCGCCGATCGAGGAGGCGCGGCCGTGATAGCCGATCGGAACATGCTTGTAGTTCGGCATCAGCGGATTGTCGGGCCGGAACAGCTTGCCGGCATTGGTGGCGTGGTGGATGCCGGCGAAGAAGTCGGTGTAGTCGCCGATCGCCGCCGGGAGCTCGAGGCGGCAATCGGCGGCCGCGTGGAGGAGGCGGGAGCGCAAGCCCTCGCAACGCGCGCGCTCCTTGCCCTCGGCATCGAGCAGGTCGCCCACGCGCTGGCGCAGCGCGTTCCGCGCCGCGCCGCCGAGCGCGAACAGCGGGCCGAGCGTCGTTCCGGATGCCGCCTGCGCCGCCTCGCGGGCGAGGCCGTCGAACAGATCGAGCTCGAGCGCCGCCGCGAGATCGAATATTTCGTCCCCGATCGCAACGCCGCCGCGACCGCCGCCGCCCGGCGGCGCGAATACCCCGAGCGGCAGGTTCTGGATCGGGAAGTCGGGGTGCCCCTGCGCGGAGGCGACCCAGCTTCGGCGCCCCGGCGCGTGGGTATGGTCGATCATGGAGCTTGAACTTTCCGCGTTACGGCGGAAAACCGTATCCGATCCCCAACCGTAAGGTCAATTTTGCGGCAGGCCCGCTACGGATGCACGCGCGGTCTGCAATTTCGACGCGTCGAAGCGGGCATCATTCGATCACCTTGTCAGCTCGGATGAGGATCGACTTCGGGGATTGCGAGTCCGATGGCCTTGGCCGTCTTCGCGTTGATGACGAACATGATCCTGTCGACCTGTTCCACGGGCAGATCGGCAGGGTTTGTCCCGGCGAGAATCCGGCGAACATATTTTGCCGACAAGCGGCCAGCTTCATTGAAATCCGCGCTGTAGCTGACGAGGCCTCCTCTGGCGACGCCACCCGGCTCATAAAGCATCGTCGGCAATCTCTTGGCGATCGCCATGTCGATGATGGAATCAATCTGGCTGTCGATCATCGCGTCCGAAACGGAAATGTAGGCATCCGCTTCCCCGGTCTTGAACGATTGCACAACTTTCTGAAGCTCTTCAACGGAAGCGACGTGGCGTTCTATGAATTCCAGCCCCAGATGACGGGCCGCCTCACGACCCTGCTTCGCGGATTTAACAGCCGACGGGTTCCGCGGGTTGTAGAATGTCACCACGCGACGAAGGCCGGGGACAATCTCTCGCAACAGCTCAAGTCGTTTTCCCGTAAGGTCCGTTGCCTGGAGGTGCACACCCGTCAACCGGCCACCGGGGGCTGGGATCGAATCCACGAGCTTGACCACAACCGGATTGGTGCCTGCAACAAAGACAATCGGGGTGTGGTCGGTAGCCCTTTTCGCTGTCACGCTCACTGACGTGGAAGCCGTAAAGATCAGGTTGACCTTCTGTTGCTCCAGGCTCCTTGCTGCTTGCTCCACCGCCGTCAGATCACCCCGCGTATCGCGGATGTCCAGGACGAACTGCTGGCCCTCGACAAGCCCCGACCGAATGAGACCTTCCCGCAATCCATCGACAACGGCGTACCAAGGACCGCCTTGCAGGATAACCCCTACCCGGTGAATCCTGGTATCTTGAGCGGTCGCGGTGTGAGCGGAAAGCAGCGCCGCGACAGTCACCGCGCCGAAGAGGATTCTCGTTCGCATGTTCTTGCTTTGCAATGGACACCGCATGCGCACAACCTCGAATTCGGGCGGGCGATGTAACTGAAATTCCCGGTCACATTGTATCAGAATTGGCTGCAATTGGGAGGCGGGGCGGGCGCAATTTGCAGACCGCCCTCTGGATCGATTGCCGATTTCTTTTGATGAAAACGGGGCAGGCTATCCGAAATACGCCTCGCGGACCTCGGGCCGGCCCGCGAGCTCGTCCGGCCCGCCGGCGGCGACCACGCGGCCCTTGGAGAGCACGTAGCCGTAGTGCGAGATGGCGAGCGTCTGATGGACATTCTGCTCGACCAGGAACACGGTGATGCCGCGCTCGTTGATCTCGCGAATGATCCTGAAATTCTCCCGCACCAGGATCGGCGACAGGCCGAGTGACGGCTCGTCCACCAGGAGAAGCTTCGGGGCGCGCATCAAGCCGCGCCCGATCGAGATCATGGCCTGCTCGCCGCCCGACATGGTGCCGGCGATCTGGGCGCGGCGCTCGGAAAGCCGGGGGAAGATGCCGTAGATCTCGTCGATGCGCCTGCGCGTGACGGCTTCCGAGCTCTCCTGGTAGGCGCCCACGCGCAGGTTCTCCTCGACCGTGAGCTTGGGAAAGACCTTGCGGCCTTCCGGAATGCAGGCGATGCCGGCCGCGATCACCTTGTGGGTGGGGAGTGCCGTGATCTCGCGGCCGTCGAACACGACGCGCCCCGCACGCGGCATGGTCAGCCCGAGAATGGAGCGGATCAGCGTGGTCTTGCCGGATCCGTTGGATCCCAGCAGGCACGTGATGCTGCCGGCAGCGACCTCGAGCGAGACGCCCTGCAACACGTCGGCCTTGTCGTAGGCGGTGTAGACGTCGGCGATCTCGAGCAGGGCCGTCATTCACGCCACCCCGAGATAGGCTTCTTGCACCTGGGGGTCGTCGGCGACCTGGGCGAAGGTGCCTTCCTTGATCTTGCGGCCGTAATTGAGCACCACGCAGCGATTGGTGATGCGCTCGATCACGCCCATTTCGTGCTCGATGATCACGATGGTCAGGCCGGGAATGCGGTCGCGCACCGACATGATGTCGTCCATCAGGTGGCGGGTCTCCTCGTGGGTCATGCCGGCGGACGGCTCGTCGAGCAGGACCAGGCGGGGGCGGCTGATGAGCGCGCGGCAGATCTCGATCCGCCGCCGGTCGATCATCGGCAGGCCGGCGGCCGGCTCGTCGATGCGATCGGCAAGCTCCGGATTGAATACCTCGACCAGGGTGCGCGCCTCGGACCAATTGCGCGCGAGCTCGGCGGCGAAGGCGCCGCGACGGAGGAGATTGAAGACGAGGCCGTGGTTGAGCCGCTTGTGATTGCCGATCATGATATTGTCGAACACGGAGAGCGGCAGGCACATGCGCGAGCGCTGGAAGGTGCGGGTGATGCCGGCGCGGTAGATTGCCTGGGACTTCGCGCCCGTCACATCGGTGCCGGCAAAGGCGACCGTACCGGCGTCGGCGCCGTAGATCCCGGTCACGACGTTGAACAGCGTGGTCTTGCCGGAGCCGTTGGGCCCGATCAGGCCGACGATCTCGCCGTCGGCCACCTCGAAATCGACGCGGTCGAGGGCGATGAGCCCGCCGAAGCGGCAGGTCAATCCCTTGCACGCGAGCAGGCCCTCTCTCATGGCATCGTTCCCTCGCGGGGGACAGCGCCTGTCGCGGCATCATGCCGAGGGCCGCCGCGCGCGCCGGGAACGTAATCGCGCAGGCGTCGCGGCAGCAATCCTTCCGGACGGAACAGCAGGATCACGATCACCAGTGCGGCATAGAGCACGAAGCGGTACTCCTGGATGACCTGGAATTTCTCCGGCAGGATCACCACGAAGGCCGCCGCGACCGTCACGCCCCACGGATTGCCGATGCCGCCGAGCAGCACGATCGACACCAGGATGAGCGAGTCGCCGAAGGTGAAATTGTTGGGCGCGATGAAGCCGAGCACGTGGCCGTAGAGCGCGCCGGCGGCGCCGGCGAGGAAATTGCCGAGCGTGAAGGCCAGCACCTTCCAGCGCGCGAGATCGAGCCCATAGCAGGCCGATGCGATCTCATCGAGGCGGATCGCATCCATGCTGAGCCCGATCCAGGAGCGCTCGGTCCGCCGCACCAGCGCAAAGCTCAGCATCAGAAGCAGCAGTGCCGCCATGAGATAGGAAAAATAGAACGAGGTCGCGATGCCCCCGATCACGATCGGGCTGTTGAAGTTCCAGCCGAGCAACTCGAGCGGCTTCACCTGGATGCCTTGCGGTCCGCCGAGCGTGTCGTTGACCTCGAGGAAGACCTTGAACAGGATGCCGAAGGCGATGGTGATGAGCGCCGCGTAATGCCCGCGGGTGCGCAGCACCGGCAGGATCAGTATCGATCCGATCAGCGCTGCCATCAGTCCGCCGAGCGGGAGCGTGAGTGCCGTGGGAAGCGGCGTGTATTTGGTGACGACGGCCGCGGTATAGCAGCCGATGCCCAGGAACGCCGCGCCGGCGAAGTTGACGACCCCGGCATAGCCGAACTGGATGGTCAGTCCGAGCGCGGCCACCATCAGCAGCAACGCGGTCGTCATCATCAGGATGACGAAATGCTCCTCGTGGAACCAGAGCGCGGCGACGAGAATGCCGGCGACCGCCGCGGCCTGGAAGCTCCTTTCGTGGCCGCCGATGCTCGCCCGCACCCGGTCGACGAGACCGAAGCGGGCGCCGAGCATGACCGCGGCGGCGGCGATCACCAGCAGGGCGCCGACCGCGCGCTCGCTCTCGGCGCCCAGGAAGAAAATTCCGTAGACGGTCGCGACGGCGGCGAAGGCGAGCGCAGGCCAGAGTGACCGGGCGGCCATGCGGTCACACCCGCTCGCTCGACTTCTCCGCGATCAGCCCGGTCGGCCGCCAGGTCATGATGACGATGATGACGGCGAGCGCGAACACGTCCTTGTAGGCGCTGGCGAAGGGGAGGGCGACGGCGCCGATGGTCTGCAGGCCCGCGAACAGGAAACCGCCCAGGATGGCGCCGTAGATGTTGCCGAGGCCGCCGACCACCGCGGCGCTGAATCCGAACACGCCGAGCAGAAGGCCCATGCCGAAGTTGATCTCGTTGTAGTAGAGACCGTTCATCACGCCGGCGAAGGCCGCCACCGCCGAGCCGATCGCGAAGGTGGTGAGCACGATGGAGGTGAAATTGATCCCCATGGTGCGCGCGGTCTCGCCGTCCTGCGCCACGGCGCGGATCGCGAGCCCGAGCTTGGTCCGGTTGATCAGGAGGTAGACCGCGACGATCATCGCCAGGCCCGCCGCGAGCAGGATCAGACTGTCGAGGCGCAAGGTGAAATGGCCCCAGGTGAAGGCGGTGGTGGGCAGGAGTGCCGGGAACGGCTTGGGGTTGGAGCCGTCGGGGAAGACGAGCCGGACGCCTTCGCGCAGCACCGTTCCCAGCATGAGCGTGATCAGGAGCGTATTGAGCGCCGGCGCCGAGGAAAGCGGCAGCACCAGCGTGCGGGCAATCACGGCGCCGAGCGCCGCCATCGCCGCCATCGCCGCCACCGAGACCGCGACCAGCTGAAAGAGCGGTGAGCCGACGTCACCCGCCTTCAAGCCGAGATAGGTGGCGAAGCCGACGAACACGCCGACCGTCAGCACGTCGCCGTGCGAGAACTTGATCACGTCGAGCACGCCGAAGAACAGCGTGAATCCGACCGCGACCAGCCCGTACATGACCCCGAGCATGAGGCCGTTGATCAGGTACTGCAGCGCGATTTCCATGTTGCATTCGTCGATCGTAGGGTGGACGGCGCGCTTTCTGCGCGCCGTGCCCACGCGTGGCGGTTGCCCAGACGCGGGCCGCGGTGTGACAGGGATGCGTAGGCAAAATCGCTGGTGTGCCGCGCCCAAGACCGCACGCCGCGGCAGGCGATCTTGCCCAACCCTACGGTTGCGCCGTCACTTCCTCAGCTTGCGCTTGCCGCTGGCGTATTCGCTGTCCTCCCAGATCACCCACTTGCCGTCCTGGGCGACGTACTTCGTGATCAGCGGAACCGCGTTCTGACCGTGGTCGTCGAAAGTGATCGGCCCGACGATGGAGTTGTAGTCCTTGACGTTTCCGAGCGCGGCGGTGACCTTCTTGCGATCGGGGCCGACCTCCTCGATCTTGTCGAGGATCAACTTCATCGCCGTGAAGGCGAAGGCGCCGTACGCTTCCGGCGGCTCCTTGTAGCCGGCCTTGTCGTACTGCTCCTGGAAGTACCGGCCGCCCGGCAGCTTCTCGATCGGTGCGCCCTCGGCGAAGCTGAGCGAGCCTTCCGCCAGCGGACCGAGCCCCTGGATATAGGCGTCGGACTTGATCCCGGAGGTTCCTTCGAACACCGCGTTGAGCCCGAGCTTGTCCATCTGCGAACGGACGCGGATGCCGATCGGCGTGAGGCCGCCGAAATAGATCACCTCGGGAGCGAGCGCCTTGCTCTGGGTGAGCTCGGCGGTGAAATCCTGCTGGTCGGCGGTGACGCCGAAGGTGCCGACGATCTGGCCGCCGTGCTCCTTGACGTACTTGGAGAAGTACTGGTTATGGCCCTTGCCGTAGTCGGTGGTGTCGTGAACGACAACCCACTTCTTGAACCCGGCGCCGGTCATGAACTTCGCCGCGACCTCGTTCTGGTTGATCATGGTGCCGTTGACCCGGTGCACCTCCGGAAACTTGTTGCGATAAGTGATGTCGGGCAGCACTGCGCCCCACACGATCATCGGCAGGCCGAGCCGATTGTAGGTCTCGACCGCGGCGATGGCGGCGACCGAGCAATAATGCGAGGCCGAGGCGATGACGGCGCGGTCGGCCCCTGCCTTGGTCGCCACCTGCACGGCGACGTTCGGCTTGCACTCGTCGTCGAGCACGACGAGCTCGTACTCGTACTTCGCCTTGGGGTCGGCGTTGCGAAGCTTCACGGCCAGATCCGCGGAGTTGCGGCCGCCGAGGCCGTTGGCCGCCGTACCGCCGGTGAGCGGACCGATGAAGGCCACCTTGACCTTGTCCTTGCCATGCAACGGCGGCGAGAACAACGCTAAGGTGGCAGCTAACCCGATGGCGAACAGACCTTTTTGACCGATCATGGAAGTCCTCTGGGTTGCAACCGGCGCGCGCTTGCAGCGGCGCGCCGCTGCCGGGCCGGATTTCGGTGCGTCATGGTCGCCCAGCGCTGGCGCGGGAGCAAGCCCATAACCGTGGGTGCCACGTGGGTGCCCGCAGGATCGCGGCCGGAGCGGCCACCGCTCGCGGCGGATCCGATCGGGAATGAGCTCTCACTTCGTCTGTCGCAAATGCCTGACCTCGGCGATGCCGCCTTGCACGGCGTCGAGTTGATCGTAGATCTCCGCCGCCTCTCGGGCGATGGCGTCGGCGATCTCGGCGATCATGCGACGGCCGTTGTCGACGGTGGCGTGCTGCGGGTTGCCGAACCATCCGGTCGGCGCGATCGAGCGGATGTCGGTCAGCACCGGCTGGTAGGCACGGGTGCGGCGCAGCCGGTCCATGCGGTGGCCGTGCTGGTGGTCGGACGAATGGTCGATGCGGTCGAGGTGCACGAGATCGGGTCGATGTGCGAGGACAGCCAGCGTCTCGATCTCCCCGCCATGGGTGAGACCGTTGCAACTGGCTCCATAGAGCTCCTCGGCGACGTAACAGGCCTGCACCGTGAGCACGGTCATGCCGTGGTCGCGATGCAGCGTCTCTGCGGCGATCGCAAGCGATGGAATGTTGCCCTCGTGCCAGTTGAGAATGAGCAGATAGCGAGCGCCGTGCCTGGCGGTGGAGGCGCAGGTCTCGATGACCACGCGCATATAGGTATCGGGTGTCAGCGAGATGGTGCCCTCGAATGGCATGTGCATCGGGGTCACCCCGACCGGCGTCGCCGGAAGAACGAGCCCGTCCATCCGTTCCGCGACCGCATGGCCGATGACGTCGGCGGCGAGAATGTCGGTTCCGGCCGGCAGGTGCGGCCCGTGCTGCTCCACGCTGCCCGCCGGCAGGATGACGAGCGCCTTCCTC
Organism: uncultured Alphaproteobacteria bacterium; assembly: GCA_963840535.1. GTDB lineage: Bacteria > Pseudomonadota > Alphaproteobacteria > Rhizobiales > Xanthobacteraceae > VAZQ01. Next base: position 104,261 of record CAWIZJ010000040.1, on the reverse strand, counting down.
CTGAGCTGCGCCGCGATCTCCGGCTGGGTCAGGTCGGCGAAGTAGCGGCTATGCGACATGGCGGTTCCGTTCTTCGACGCGGGCATGTGCCTCCGCGATCACATCGGCGATGCGAACCGCCTCGCCCCGCCGCTCGATCGAGCGCAAGGCCGCACATACCACCGCGACCGCGATGTTGCCGTTCCTCGCGGTCAACTCGTTCACAATGCCCGTACGACAGCTCTCGGCGAACATGTCGAGCTCGGTGCGGAACATGTCGCTTTCCGGGATGATGAGCTGCTCACGTTTGCCGTAGCCGTCCTTGCCGCGCTGAATATAGAGGGTCGAGGTCTTGTGGAGCTCGGATGGAGTATCCCAGGTGCCGAAATCGATCTCGTAGTGCATGAGACCCTTTGACCCGAAGACACGGATCGAAAACACGCCGGGCGAAGTCCAGGAGGCTCCGACATAGCCGAGCTTGCCGTCGGCGAAGCTCAGCATGGTCATCGACTGGTCGTCGACCTCGGCGCCCACCGGCGAGAGCTTCGCGGCCATCGAGCTGGCGGCGACGATCTCGCCGCCCAGAAAGTGCAGGACGTCGAAATGGTGGATGGCCAATTGCGAGAGCGGGCCGCCCGGTGCACGGTCCTTGTACCAGCGCCAGGTCTGCGGGGTGAGCTCCAGCGCGCGATCGTTGGAAAAGTTGGCCTCGATGAGAGAGACGCGGCCGAGCTCCCCGTCGTCCATCGCCTTGCGGATCAGACGGATGCCGGCCATCAGGCGCGCGCTGTGACCGACCGTGACCGTCACCCCATGGATCTTCTCCAGTGCCTCGAGCTGCAGCGCCTCCTCGAGCGTGCTCGCGATCGGCTTTTCGGTGTAGACGTGCTTGCCGGCCTTTGCCACCAGGCGCGCGATGGGAAGGTGCTGCTCGTTCGGCACCGTGAGGATCACGCCAGCGATGCCGGGGTCGGCAAGCATGGTCGCGAGATGGTCGACCACGGGGATGCCGAATTCGCGTTGAAAGGCGCTGCGCTTGTCCTCGGAACGGCTATGGCCGGCGGTGATCCTGAGCCGATCGGACTTGAGTGCGGCCCGCGCCAGCACCTTGGCCCAGCGGCCGAGGCCCACGATTCCGACGTTCACTCGCCCCGCGTTCATTCACTGATCTACCCGACCGGCGCCGACCGTCAGCCGATTTTGCGCATTCCGCAGCCTGTGCAATTATGCCCGTGAAAGCAAGGCCGGCGCCACCCCGGAATGCGCATCGCTACGGGAGATGAAGATGGAGTTCGGATACTTCACGCTGAGCGACAATCACTACCAGAACAACACCCGCTCGCCCAACCAGTTCGTGGAGGACATCACCGCCGAGGCGCTCTATGCCGATGAGCTCGGCATGCATTCGGCCTGGATCGGCGAGCACCATTTCAACTCGCTCGGCGTACTGTCGTGTCCCGATCTGGTGCTGGCCTTCATTGCGGCGCGGACCGCCCATATCCGGCTGGCGCCGGCGGTGACCGTCTCGCCGTTGCATCATCCGATCCGGATCGCCGAGCAATGGGCCACGCTCGACCTCTTGAGCAACGGCCGGGTCGATTTCGCGGCGGGCCGCGGCTACGACCGCCGGGAATATCTGCCGTTCGACGTGTCGTTCGACGACAACCAATCGATTTTCGAGGAGGGGCTCGAGCTGGTGCGCAAGCTGTGGCAGGCGGAGGGACGCATCTCGCACCACGGCAGGCACTATCGATTCGACGACGTCCGCATCACGCCCAAGCCGGTGCAGAACCCGATCCCGACCTACGTCGGGTCGTTCTCCAAGCCGTCGATCGAGCTTGCGGCGCGACTGGGTTGCGGCCTGATCGTTGCACCGTTCGCCGCCGCGATGAGCTACGGCGGCCTCCGGCAGGTGGCCGACCTCTATCACGAATCCTGCGCCAAGCACGGCAACAAGCCCGGCCGCCTGATGTGCAGCTACTTCACCCACTTCGCCGACAACAAGACGCAGGAGGATGCGCAGCGTGCCCGCCAGATCAGATACTACAGGGAATGCGTGATCCCGGCGTTTCCGGGTGATCCCAAGACGGCACCGCCGAGTTACCGCTACTTCGTCGACATGGTCGACCGGCTGCAGAAATTGAGACCCGAGGATCTGACCGAGAACTCGGTCCTGCTCGGGTCTCCCGCGCGCATCACCGACACCCTGAGGAAGGTCGAGGCTGCGGGATTCGACGAGGTGATCCTGTATTTCAATGTCGGGCTCAAGCCGCACACGCAAGTCAAGGACGAGATGGATCGCTTCATGCGCGAGGTCGCGACGGCATTTGCAGGCAAGCACAGGACGCGGGCGGCGTAGCCGCTTCGCGCTCAAGCGTGCCGCGCTCGCGCACGCAGCGCGTCGAGGCTGCCGCCCTTCATCACCGAGCCGGGCAGCGGATGGCCGACGATGTCCTCCGCGAGCCGGGCGCACTCGATCAGCGCATCGAGATCGATGCCGGTCTCGATCCCCATCTCCTCGCACATGAACACCAGATCCTCGGTGCAGACATTGCCCGCGGCGGCGGCATGACCGGCGAATGGGCAGCCGCCCAGGCCGGCCACGGCGGAGTCGAACCTTGTGATGCCCATCTCGAGACCGGCATACGCATTGGCAATGCCCATGCCGCGGGTGTCGTGCAGGTGCAGGGCCAGCTCCACCTCGGGATGCTTGTCGCGCACGGCGCCGACAACGTGCTTGATCGCATCCGGCGAGGCCCAGGCCATCGTGTCGGCGAGCGCGATATAGTCGAGCGTGACGCCGTGCAGGTGCGCGACGTCGAGCATGTCTCCCACCGCTGCAACGATCCGCGCGGCCGGCACGTCACCCTCGAAATTGCAGCCGAACGCCGCCATGATCGTTCCGCGCTCCACCTGGTAGCCGAGCGCGCGATAGCGCTCGACCAGGGCGTGCTGTAAAGCAAGTTGCTGGGCAGGGGTGCGGTTCTGGTTGCGCTTCAGGAATGTCTCGGAGCCGGAGAGCGCCATCGTCCCTCTGATATCGAGGCGGCCGGTGGCGAGCGCGCGATCGAATCCGCGCTCGTTGAGCCATAGCCCGGTATAGGCGACCCCGGGTTGCCGCGTGAAGCCGCGCACGACGTCTTCGGCATCGGCCATTCCCGGCACTCGCCGCGCATCGACGAACGAGACGATCTGGATCTTGGTGAGGCCGGTCTTCGAGAGTGCGTCGATCAGCTCGATCTTGCGTTCTGTGGCGATCGCTCCTTTCTCGATCTGAAACCCTTCGCGTGGACCCTCTTCGTAGATGTGGACGCGCTTGGGCAGGGTCACGGTCGATCTCCACTGCTGGCCAGGATGGCGCGCGTCACGAGCACCAAGCTCCAGCGGGCATCCCGAGGCAGTCTTGTCGTTGGCAGCCATCTTTGCAACGGTGTCGTCGAGAGCGGACACTCGAGCACCGCTACCCGCGGACGCCAGCAGGGGCCGGGCGACATGACGACCGAAGACCACGTTCTCGAGATCACCACGGCGAACCGGGTTCGGCTTCTTACCCTCAACCGGCCGCAGCGGCGCAACGCATTGTCCAAGGCCCTGATGCAGGCACTGCGGTCGGCGGTTCTCGCCGCCGATGTAGACCCCGAGGTCGCGGTCGTGGCGATCACCGGAGCGGGCACGGCGTTTTGCGCCGGCGTCGACCTCGACGAAGCGCGCTCGATCGATGAAAGGGGCGAACGTTATCGCGGGCCGCTGCACGAGCCGGAGCGCAGCCTCACCGAGGTTCTGATCGATTCACGCAAGCCATCGATGGCAATCGTCAACGGTCCTGCGGTCGCCGGCGGCTGCGAGCTGGCGTTGGTCTGCGACATCCGGGTGGTGGCCGATACCGCCTTCTTCGGTCTTCCGGAATCCAAGCGCGGCATGGGCGCCCACTTCGCCTCGGTGGTTCTGCCCCAGATGGTTCCCATGGGCATCGCCATGGAGTGGCTCTATACCGGCCGCAATATCCCGGTCGAGGAGGCCGCGCGCTGGGGATTGGTCAATCGCATTGCGCCGGCTGACGAACTGATGAAGGTGGCGATGGAGCTGGCGGCGGACATCACCGCCTCGGCGCCGCTGTCGCTGCAGCGCATGAAGCTGACCTATCGCAAGGCGCACGGCCTGCCGCTGCATGCCGGGTTGCGCCTCGATGTCGGACCCGATCCCTACGCGTCGGAGGATCGCAAGGAAGGGGCACGCGCCTTCCTGGAGAAGCGCGCGCCGGTCTGGAAGGGTCGGTGATGCGACGATTGTCGGCGGATAGCCCGTCGGCCAAGGTCATCTCATGGCGAGTGTTGGACTGCGCGAGGTCCTGCTGCTGGTCGGCGGCGCCCGGTCGGTCGCGGTCGATGCATTGATCGTGCTGCGATCGTAGCGGACCGCGTCCGCGTCTATTCGTACACCTGCACCATGAATTCGCGGAAATAGCGCGGCAGCTCGGCCAGGTCCTTGTCGCCCCATCCGCCCGCGACGGCGGCGGAGAGCGAGGCGAGCGCGCCGGCGGTAGCCGGCATGGCGACGCCGTTGCGGGCGCCGGTCGCGACCGCCGACATGACGTCCTTGCGCATGGTGCGGATGTCGAGGGTCATCTCGCTCGGTTCGCCCTTCAGAACGGCGAGCTTGCCCCTGAGCCAGGGCGAGGCGGTCGGCGCTTCACAAAGAATGTCGAGCATCCGATCGAAGTCCAATCCCTCGGAGCGGCCGAGCGCCAGCGCCTCCGTCAGGGATTGCAGGTAGACCGCCATCCCGAGGTTGACCGCGAGCTTCATGGCGCAGCCGGCGCCGTTGGGGCCGATATGCACGATGCGGCGGGTCAGATGGTCGAGCACCGCGCCGGCACGCGCGACGTCGGCCGCCTCGCCGCCGAGGAGCGCCAACAGCTTGCCCTCGCGTACCGTCGGAATCGACCCCATGACCGGCGCATCGATCAGGCTTGCACCCTTGGCCTTCACCAGCGGCGCGAGCTCCCGATGAGTCATCGGCTGAAGCGTGCTCATCTCGATGAACAGCTTGCCGGCGACATCGCCCGACAGAAATCCCGCAGGGCCGGTGAAGATCTGCCGAACGCCCTTGTCCTCCGTGATGATGGAGAGCACCACGTCGGCCTCCTGCGCCACCGCACGCGGCCCGTCGACCACGCGTAGCCCGCGCCCACCTTGCGCCGCGCGCGCGTCGGCGCTGCGATCCCATGCCACCACCTCGCAGCCGCGCTCGGTCAGCCGCTGCCAGATCGCCGAGCCCATCCGTCCGAGACCGATCAGTCCGATTTTCATGCAAGGCTCCCGTTACGCCGAAAGAAGACAAGCAGAAGTGACGGCGTGGACCCTTCCCCGGCCGGTCGCCCGAACTTCGGCATGGCGCTGCCGCTCGCCTACACGATCTTATCGCGGCGCAATCGAGCGATCGCTTGCTCGTCCAGTCCGAGCTCGACCGCGAGGATCTCGTCGGTGTGTTGGCCGAGCAGCGGCGGGGGACGGCGGACCGAGCAGGCGGTGTCGGAGAACTTGAACGGAATGCCGAGCATCTTGAGCGCACCGATGGTGGGATGCTCGGCGGTGGCGATCATATTGCGCGCGGCGGTATGAGGGTCGTCCAGCGCTTCCGCGACCGAGTTGATCTTTCCGCACGGCACCCCCGCCGCCTCGAGCTTGGCGAGCCAGGCGTCGGTATCGTCGCCCGCCAGAGCCTCGTTGATCAGCCCGTCGATCATGATCCGGTTCTCGACCCGCGCGCGGTTGCTGCTGAAACGCGGGTCCTCGGCCCACTCGGGATGACCGAGCAGCTCGGCGGTGCGCGCGAACTGGCGTTCGTTTCCGATCGCGAGCGCCATCATCCCGTCGGCAGCCTGATAGGTCGTGTAGGGAACGATGCTGGGATGGCCGTTGCCGAAACGACCGCCATTGCGTCCGGCCGTGAGATAGCTGGAGGCGACGTTGATGAGCATGGCGAGCGACGTCTCGTAGAGCGAGAGCTCGAGCTTCTGTCCCCTGCCGGTGCGGTGGCGGGCATTGAGTGCCGCGGCAATGGAGCTGCAGGCGAGCATTCCGGTGCAGATGTCGACGATGGCGACCCCGTACTTGGTGGGGCCGCCCGCCGGCTCGCCGCAAATGCTCATGAGCCCGGACTCCGCCTGCAGCACGAAGTCGTAGCCGGGCAGCGCCGCCTTGGGTCCGCTCGTACCGTAACCGGTGATTGAGCAGCGCACGATCCGCGGCGCATTCTGTTCGAACCAGTCGTCCGTGAAGCTCCACTTGGCAAGCGTTCCCGGCCGGAAATTGTCGATCAGCACGTCTGCCTTCAGGATCAGGTCGGCCAGGATTCTCTGTCCCGCCGGTAGCGCCATGTTGAGGGTCAACGAGCGCTTGTTGCGATTGATCCCGAGGAAATAGGCGGCCTCGCCGGCGACGAAGGGCGGACCCCAGCCGCGGGTATCGTCCCCCTTGTCGGGGGGCTCGACCTTTATGACCTCCGCGCCCATGTCGCCGAGCATCATCGTGCAGAGGGGGCCGGCCAGGATGCGGGTCAGATCGACCACGCGGCAACCGGCGAGCGGGCCGTCGGCGGCGTCACTCATGTGGTCGTTTTCCCGATGCTATTTGCCGCGCATGGAGGGCGGCGCGTTCAGGTCGTCGGCGCAGCCGGCGAGATACTCTTCCAGCTCGCGCTTGCTGCGCATGCGGAATTTCTGGAAATCGGGCTTGCGTCCGGCCAGGAAGGCATTCATGCCTTCGAGGCTTTCCTCGGAGCCCCAGACGTGGGCAAGCAGCTCCATCCCGTGCTGCCACGACGCATAGAGAAGGTCGGATTCGAAATTCAGGCTCTTCTTGGTCATCCGCAGCGTCTGCGGGCTGTGGCCCTTGATGGTCTCGCACCACGCCAGCGTCTCCTTGCGCAGCTCGGCCTGCGGCACGCATTTGTTGATGAGCCCGATCTGCACCGCCTCCTGCGCGGTGAAGCGGCGAGCGCAGAAGATCATCTCCCGCGCCAGCCGCTCGCCGATGATGCGGGGCAGATACTGCGTTGCGCCCACTGTCGGGCAGGCGCCGACCCGCGCGCCGGTCTGCCCGAGCACGGCGTTCTCGGACGCGATGACCAGGTCGCACCACAGGGCGAGCTCGTGGCCGCCGCCCATGCACCAGCCGTTCACCATGGCGATGACCGGGATCGGCAATCCGCGGATGGTCATGGCGAGCCCCTGCATGCGGTCGTTCCACATGGCGCCGTTGACCCAATTGAGGCGCTTCATGGCGTAGAAGTCGCCGCCGGCGGAAAACGCCTTGTCGCCCGCGCCGGTCACGACCGCGCAGGCGATCGAAGGATCGTCGCGTGTCGACCTGAGCGCCTCGATCATCTCATCGAGGGTCTGCTCGCGAAATGCATTGTGCACGCGTGGGCGGTTGATCGTGACCCACGCCACCTGATCCTTCACCTCGTAGAGAATGTCGCCGTAGGACCGCTTGTCCGTGCTGCGCCTTTTCGCTGCCGGCTTGCTCGCCATATCGTCACACCACCCGGTCGTCTCGCCATAGCGTTGCGTGGCATCATAGGCGTGCTCCGTTGCCGCGAGCAAGTTTCGGACATCGCGCGTGTCGATAGCACACGAGTTGTCCGGGTTAGGTAGCACACGAGTTGTCCGGTTTTCTGCCCCCCAAAGGAGTGGGGGCAATGAACCGGACACAGTGGCTACAGGACCGCAGAATGCAGAAGTTCAGGGACGTATTGAGCCGTTGGGAGCAGCGCGCGCTGTCGATGGTGGAGGCAGGGGAGCTGCTGGGGATGTCGGAGCGCCAGTTTCTGCGCTACCGGCGCCGCTACGAGGAGGAAGGGCTACTTGGCCTGTTGGACAAGCGACTGGGCAAGGCCTCGATCAAGCAAGTGCCGGTCGACGAGATCGCCTGGATGCTCGACCAATACCGGACGCATTACCGGGGCTGGAACGTGAAGCACTTCCACGAGCACATCCATCGCGAGCACAACTTCAATTGGAGCTACACCTGGACCAAGATGCAACTGCACGCTGCCGGACTGGTGGATCGGGCGGCCAGGCGCGGGGCGCACCGTCGCAAACGGCCGCGCAAGCCATGCGTGGGCATGATGTTGCATCAGGACGCAAGCCGCTTTGCGTGGCTTGCGGGGCAGCCCGAGCTTGATCTGGTGGTGACGCTGGACGACGCCAATAATGAGATTTACTCGGCCTTCCTGGTGGAGGAGGAAGGCACGGCCTCAACCTTGCGGGCGTGCCTGGAAGTGTTCAGCGTCAAGGGCATGCCGTCGAGCATCTATACCGATCGCGGCAGCCATTACTTCTTCACGCCCAAGGCTGGCGAGAAGGTTGACGCACGGATCAAGACCCAGGTCGGCCGCGCGCTCGAGCAGCTGGGGATCGAGCATATCCCGGCCTATTCGCCCGAGGCGCGGGGCCGATCGGAGCGCATGTTCGGCACCCTGCAGGACCGGCTGCCGAAGGAGCTGAAGCTTGCCGGGATCAGCGGGATCGACGACGCCAACCGATATATTTGCGACGTCTACCTGCCGCGGCATAATGCGCGTTTCCTCAAGCCGCCGGCGCTCTGCGAAAGCGCGTTCGTTATCGCCGACCCGGCGCTGCTTCGGGAGATCCTCTGTGTCCAGGAGGAGCGGATCGTGGCTCGCGACAATACGGTCGCGTATGCCGGGCGACGGCTTCAGCTTCCGCAGAGCCGGGTACGAGCCCACTACGTCAAGGCCCGTGTCAAGGTGCGCGAGTATCCGGACGGGGCGCTCGCCGTGTTCCATGGTCCCAGGCTGCTGGCACGCTATGACGCCGCCGGCGAGCTCGTCGGACAAAAGGATTCGAGGACGGCCGCGTGAACCGCTTCGACCCGGCAAATCAAGGCTTGTGGGTTTGTGGACAACGCCAAGAGGCGTCGACCACAAGCCCCACAAGCAAAAAAAGACACAGACAGAAGCGGACAACTGATGTGCTACAAAAACCGGACAAGTCCGAGTGCTACCGACAGTTTCGGACATCGCGCGTTCCGGGACGTCATGCGAACGGAAGAAGGAGATCAGTGATCATGCAGAACTTGATACCCCGCGCGCAAGCCGTCGCCGACCTTCTCAAGCGCCGCGGTGCGACCATTGCCGTTGCCGAATCATCGACCGGCGGCTTGATCTCCTCGGCACTGCTCACGCTGCCTGGCGCCTCCGCCTATTTCCTGGGCGGAGCCGTGGTCTACACTTCGGCCGCGCGCCGGGCACTGCTCGATCTGCCCGACCTTTCGGCGCTAAACCTGCGGGCCTCGACCGAGCCTTATGCGCGGCTGCTGGCGCAAACGGCGCGGCGGCGCTTCTCCGCCAGCTGGGCCGTGGCGGAGAGCGGTGCTGCGGGGCCTGCCGGAAACCGCTACGGGGACGCGGCCGGGCACAGCTGCATCGCGGTCGCCGGAACGATCGAGCGGGCCATCACCATCGAGACCGGCAGCAGTGATCGGGTCGCCAACATGCGTGCCTTCGCGACCGCGGCGCTCGATCTGCTGGTGGAGGCAATCGATGCCGCGGAGGCCTGATCGTGCAGGACCTCTCGGGCAGCGCGGCGGCAAGTTGGACTAGTCGCCCAATTCAGTCAGATTGAAGGGTATAGATGCTTGAGTTTGATGCGTGCGTTGGGGGTTGTGAAGTGCCAGTTGGCCTTGGTGTTGTTGGCATTGCGGTCGTGTTCCCAGGCGGCCGTTTCGTCGATGAGGGTTTGTTTGTCGGGGATGCGGCGATCGAGGCACTGGGACGATAGGACGCCGAGTTCTGACTCCGCCAGATCGAGCCAACTGCCATGCTTTGGAGTGTAGTGCCATTCGAAGCGCTCGACCAGCCGCCTGGCTTCGGCGGCAGGAAAGGCTTCGTAGAGCGAAGCCTTGCCGTGAATGTTGAGATTGTCCTGGACCAGAACGATTGTCTTGGCGTTCGCGAAGTGGAGATCGGCCAAATCTTTCAAGACGTGAGCATAATCCACGGCGGTGCGGCGATCCGTGACTTTAACATGGCGCCAGCCTTCGAGCGGCGCAAACATCATGAAGAGGTTGGCGGTCCCGTTGCGCTCGTACTCGTAATCGAAACGGGCCGGGCGTCCCGCTTTCATCGGGATCGGCACACTCGTTTCGGCAATGAGCTGCTTTGAGGTCTCGTCCAGACAAACCAGCGGGCAATCGGGATCGCGTGGCCGCGTATAAACGGCCAGCACGTCTTCCATCGCCGCTACGAACGCGCTGTTGGCCTTCGGTGGGATGACCCATTGCCGTCGGCGATGGGGCTGGAGCGTGTTTTTTTTAGAACCCGCCCGATCGTGCTGTCACTGGCACGATCGACAATGTTGAGCTCCACGACTTTGTTCTCCAACAACCGCAAGGTCCAGCGCGCGCGTCCCTTGGGAGGTTTGGAGCATGCCAAGGCAATCAGCTTGGCCTCTTTCTCGCCGTCAAAAATCGGCGCGACGGCAGGCATTGCCCGTTGTTTGCGGCTCAACACAGCCTCGAAGCCCTCCTCCACCAGTTGCTTGCGCACCCGGTAAACCATGGACGGGCTGGCATCCAGAGCCTCGATGATCCGGCTGTCGCTCCACCCTTCACCCACCTCCGACACATCGGCCTTCAACAAGATCCGCGCCTTCAGCAGGCGTTTTGCTGGGCTCTTCCCCTTCCGAATCAGCGTCGCAAGCTGTTGGCGCTCCTCGCCGCTCAACCTCACCACATACGTCTTTACCGAAATCTCCTTCGCAGCCATGATTGCCTCCGTCGCCAATAGTGGCGATGAAAGCAAATCACCAAATCCTTACCAAATCCTTTCAAACTGGTTGAAGCGGGCGACTAGCACTAGCGGGCAGGAATGCCGGCTTTCGCCCTGGAGGCATCGGGTTGTCGTGATGTGCCTGCCGGGACCTGCCCCGGAAGATACTTCGCGACGACGGATCGATCGAGCTGCTTGATGGCGTTGTCGGGCAGGCGCCTCCAGATTTCGTCCATCCCGAGCAGAGGGATGCCGAGATAGCCGCGCACCGTCAGCGTTCGGCTGTCGGGACTGAGCGCCATCATCGCCCGGTACACGGTTCCATCGCGCGGATCGATGATGTTGCCGTCCTCGTATCGCAATCCATTGCGCTTCATGCTCCTGATCAGGGAGATACCCAACAGGGGCGCGTTCTTCCGGTCGTCCTGACATCGGGTGCAGGTCGGATTGGGATCGTCGGTGGGGCGCAGAAACAGCTTTGCGATCGCTCCCTCGTAGAGCCCGCTGCGCTCCACGAACAGGAACCAGCCGACCGGCTGCCGATTGTCATCGGTTTTCTCCCACAGGCCGACGGCAGTCGGATCGGCGGCCTCGGCAGGAAGCACTGCCGCCGTGAACGTCGCAAGGCCCGAGATGATCGCTGCAGCAAGCTGTGTTCTCAAAGGGGACATCCGAGTTCGAGGGATCGGGATAACGCTCTCATTGCTCCGCAATATGGTGGTTTCGCGGCCGTCAGCCGGCAGGTTCCATCGGGCGATAAGGCCCTTGGGAAGGGGCCGCCCCGGCTGGCAGATCGCGGCGTGCCGCGGCCCTGTGCTAATCTGTGCGGGCCGTTGTTCCCGACGGTTTCCTTCGCTGCCACAGCCCCGGCGCAGATTCGACAGCCTGTCGGAAAACCCTTATGCAGCTTTCCCGAGCCTGTCCGCGAAGGAAAGTCGCCGCTGGGCGGACGAATTCCGAGCGATTGCATACGCCATGTCGTTGATTTTTACCCTCGCATCGCGAAACTTGTTTCATGATCGGCTCCGGTTCGTGGCCACTATCGTCGGGATCGTCTTCTCCATTCTCCTGGTGACGGTCCAAATGGGCCTCTACCTGGGGTTCGGGCGGATGGTGACGACGATGATCGATCACGCGTCCACCGATCTCTGGATCATCCCGAACGGGACGAAGTGCTTCGAGGATCCGTCGTTGCTGGACGAGCGAAAGCGGTTCCAGGCGCTTTCGATCAATGGAGTCACGGACGCTACGCCGGTCGTGATCGGCTTTGCCGAGTGGCGGCTGCCGAGTGGCGGAACGACCCCGGTTTTCATCGTCGGCTCGGAAACCAGGGCCGCCGGCTTGCAGCCTTGGAACGTGGTCGCAGGCAGCATCGGCGATCTCTCCATCCCCAACGCCGTTGCTGTCGACCAGTCGTATTTCGAGCGCCTCGGCGTCAAGGGATTGGGCGCAAGCGCGGAGATTCGTGAGCAGAAGGTGCAGGTGCTGGCGGTCACCAAGGGCATCCGATCCTTCACCACCACGCCTTATGTCTTCACGGCGATCGATCGCGCGCGCGCCTATACCGGGATCGCCGCCACCAAGGCCACGTATTTTCTGGTGCGGGTCTCGCCGGGCGCCAATGTCGAGAGCGTTCGTCACCGGCTCAAGGCAAATCTCACGGACGTCGAAGTGCTGACGCCGGCGGAGTTCAGCGAGCGAAGTCGTGCGTTCTGGCTGTTCGATACCGGTGCTGGCGCAGCGCTGTTCGCCGGCGCCCTGCTGGGCGTCATCGTCGGCACTATCATCGTTGCGCAGACGCTTTATTCCAGCACCAAGGACCATCTCAACGAGTTCGCCACCCTGCGTGCCATGGGATCGTCCGGCCGCTACATCTACAAGGTCATCATCTGTCAGGCTCTGCTCAGCGCAGTTATCGGATTCTGTCTCGCGGCACTCATCGGGCTGATCATCGTGGACCGGACGGCGGAGTCGGCGCTTCCGATCGTCATGACGCCCGGGTTGACCCTTGGGCTCTTTCTGCTCACGGTCGTCATGTGCGTCGTTTCGGCGATCGCAGCCATTATGCAGGTGACGCGCATCGATCCCGCGATGGTGTTCACGCGATGAGCGGACCCGTCATCGAGGCTGTCGAGGTCGTGAAATTCCTCGGCAGTGGCGCCGCCCAGGTGCAGGCGCTCAGGGGCGTCAGCCTGGCGCTGTCGGGCGGCGAGCTGACCCTGCTGATGGGACCGTCCGGGAGCGGCAAGACCACGTTGCTCTCGGTGCTCGGATGCATGCTGTCGCCGACCCGCGGCAGCGTTCTCGTGGCCGGGCGTTCGACCGCCGGCGCAGGCCCCGAGGACCTGGCCAAGCTTCGGCGCGAGCATGTCGGATTCGTCTTCCAATCATATCATTTGTTTCCAACCCTGACCGCCAGAGACAATGTCAGGTTGGCCCTGGATGTGCGCGGCGAGAACTCGGCACGGGCAACGGGCCAAGTCGGGCGAGGCGCTGGCCATGGTCGGCCTGTCCCACAAGATGCGCGCCTATCCACGTGAGCTCAGCGGCGGCGAGCAGCAGCGCGTCGCCATCGCGCGCGCAATCGTCGGGAACGCATCTGCCATCCTCGCGGACGAGCCGACCGCGGCCTTGGACACCGAGAACGGTCACGCCATCATGACGTTGCTGGCTCAGATCGCCAAGGATCCCGGGCGCGGCGTGTTGGTCGTGACCCATGATCCGCGTATATTGCCGTTCGCCAATAGAGTGGTCCGCATCGAGGACGGACGCATCGTCGGCGAAGAGCGAGGCGCCGCCAGCTTCAGGAGAAAAGGTGAAGGCAATCGTGAGCTTCATGGTCACGTCTAGAGGCAGGGCGGCTGTTGTGGCCGTCTTGAGCCTGGCCGGGCTTGCCGGTGTGTTCGCAATCGTTGTGCCGAAGATAGGTGCGGAAGAAGCGGCGCGCGCGACGCGTGGCGAACCCACCGATGAGAAACGCTGGCAGGCGGTCGCGCCCGGCCGAGTTCGAGCCGTCGTCTGGCGAGATCAGGATTGCGGCGCCCGTCGCCGGCATCATCGGCGAGGTTCTGGTCAGGACCGGCGACAAGGTATTCGCGGGAGATCCGTTGATCCGCTTGACCGACCAGGAGGCGCAGGCGCGACTGGCGACTGCGGAAGCGCAGGTGGCATTGCGCAGGCGCGCACGCAACGACGAGTCCGCTTCGAGCAGAGCGGCCGCGCGTCGTCGGGCGGAGGATGCGGTGGCGGACGCGGAGAGGGCGGTGACCGATGCTCAGGCGGTCGTCGACAGGGCTGTGATCGAGCTGCGCGCCGGACGCGCCTCCTCCGACGCGAACCTGGAGACGACTCGCTCGGCATTGTCGCGAGCGCAGGACCGCCTGAGGCAACAGAAGGCCGAGCTTCGCAGGGTCGAGGCGGACACCAATACCCCGCTGCCCAGCCAAAGCGAAGGACAACTCAATATTGCGCGCGCCGAGTTGATGGTCGCGGAAGCGGCTATCGCGAAGATGACAATTCGTGCGCCCGTTGCGGGGACGGTGTTGCAGGTCAATGCCAAGACCGGGGAGCTGGCGGCTCCCTCTGCGACCCAGCCGCTCGTCTTGTTGGGCGATGTATCGGCGTTGCGGGTGCGGGCCGAGTTGGACGAGCGCGATTTCGGGGAAATCAAGGTCGGGCAATCGGTCGCCGTGCGCGCCGCCGCCTTCCGGGGGCGAGAGTTCGGCGGCAAGGTGTCGTTCATAGCTCCGATCGTCGAACAGGGGCGGATCAGCGTGCGTGGACAGCGCAACCTGACCGATGTCGACGTGGTGGAGGTCCTGGTCGATCTCGCCGAGCCGGGTCCGCTCGCTGTAGGCATGAAAGTGGACGTATACTTCCGGCCCGAGAACGCCCAGCGTTAGCGGCCTTGCGGAAGCCCGCACCGAGGCGGCGGAATAGGCGGAGCCCTGTCGCCGCCCCCTCGCTCTCTGCCGGCTACAGATCCGAGATCCCGAGGATTCCGTCGCTGAGGTCGCTCTCCATCAGACGCTTGCCGATCAGGTCGCGCAACGTCTCGGAGGTCCCGCCGCCGAGGCTGCCATAGCGGGCACCGCGATAGAGCCGCGAAACCAGATATTCGTCGGTGAAGCCGTAGCCGCCGAAAACCTGCACGGCCTTGCTGGTGACCCGGATCGACATCTCGTTACAGAATATCTTCGCCGATGCCGCCAGGAGCGGATCCGGGAATGGGTCGGCGGTTGCACACGCGCGATAGAGCAGGCCGCGCCCGGCTTCGATCTCCTGGTACATGGTGGCGAGCTTCCAGCGCATGCCCTGAAACGAGCCGATCGGCCGGTCGAACGCGACGCGTTCGCGCGCGTAACGCAATGCCTCGTCGAATGCGCCCTCGGCGAGACCGAGCGAGATCGAGGGATTGAGGCAGCGTTGGATGTTGAAGGCGGAGATCAGCCGCTTGAACCCGCCTTCCCCGAGCAGAAGGTTTTCCGCCGGCAGCTCGCAGTCCTCGAACCGTACCTCCTGCAGATGTTCCCCGCCCATGGTGTGGTACTTTCCGGCGAGCACGAGGCCGGGTGTACCGCGTTCGACGACGACGCAGCCGATGCCGTCACGTCCCGGTCTGCCGTTGACGCGGGTGAACACGACGAAGGCGCGGGCTTCCTCGGCGCGGCTGACCAGGGTTTTGACGCCCTTGACGCGCAGCGCCGTGCTGCGAACCTCGGTATTCGTGACGTAGCTCGCGACGTCGGTGCCGGCCTGCGGCTCGGTCATGCAGATCGCGAGAATGCAATCGCCGCTGCACACCGCCGGCAGCAGACGCTGCTTGATCGGGTCCGGCGCGTAGGCCGCGATGATGCGGGTCTGCACTCCCACCTCGCCCAGGACCGCCATGGCGGTAACGTAGCAGCCCTTGGCGATCTCCTCGAGCACCAATGCCGTATCGAGCACGCTCGACTCCGATCCGCCATAGGCTTCCGGCACCGCCATGCCGAGAATGCCGAGCTGCCCGAGACGTTGGATGTTGTCCCAGGGAAACCTGCCGTCCATGTATTGCAGGCCTCGCGGCTTGAGCTCGCCTTGCGTGACCTCGCGCACGGTGGCGACAATGCGCTTCTGCTCGTCGGTGAGCCTGAAGTGCAAGGCCTGGTCCCGATGCGTGCTCATCGCCGAGGCGGCTACGCAACCGTGCCCAAGGTTGCCACGTTCGCGACTTGGCGATCCGCCATGGTTCACCCTTCTGTGCGCCCGACTTGCTGCAGGTGATAACCCGCGACCTTCTGATAGCTTTCGAAGATATTCTTGAGCTCCTCCTGGCTGATGACGTCCTCTAGCTTGTCGAAACGCTTGCCGCCCGTGCGCTGCTCCACGGTATCGACGATGACGTTGGGAGGTGCGCTGCGATTCTGCAGGACGATGCGGCTGGTCGGAGGCAGTCGTGCGGCTTCGTACGCCGCCAACGCTGCGACCGGGTCGGGCTCGCTCGCAAGCAGCCTCGCGAGGCTGGCGGCATCTATGATCGCCTGGGCGGCGCCATTGCCGCCTTGCGGATACATGGGATGCGCCGCATCGCCCAGTAGCGTCACGCGTCCGAAGGTCCAGCGCGCGAGCGGGTCGCGGTCCACCATCGGATAGGAGTAGATCGCATCCGCATTGCAGATCATGGTCGGGACGTCGAGCCAGTCGAACCGCCAGTCCCAGTAGACCGGAAGGAAATCCTCGAGTTGGCCCGGCCCGTTCCAGTCGACCGGCGCCGCGATCGGTCGCTCGATTTCCGCCACCCAATTGACGAGCTGTTGTCCGGCGTGGTCGACATCGTCGCGGATCGGATAGCTGATCAGCGTGGAGTGCCGGGCGCCGATGCGGGCGATGCTTCGTCCCGTCAGAAAGGGCGGCATCCGCGTCACGCCGCGCCACAGGTTGATCCCGCGATAGGCGAGCGGGCCCTCGTTCGGGTGGAACTGGGTGCGTATGACCGAATGGATGCCGTCGCAGGCAACGACCGCGTCGCCCCGATGCGGTTCCAACGCGTTGCCGTCCGGCCCGACGAAACGCGCCGTGACGTGCCCGGCCTCCTGCTCGACACCGACGCAGCGGTGCCCGGTCCGGAAGCTCTCCTGACCGAGCCGCGCCCGAACCCCGTCCAACAAGACCTCGTGCAGGTCGGCACGGTGGATGGAGAAGTGCGGCCACCGATGCCCGGCTGCCCGTCCCCACGGCTCCCGATAGACCAGCTGTCCGTGGCGCGTGAAGAACGCGTAGTCCTGCGGTTGACAGGCGACGTTCGCCAGCGCGTTCTCGAGCCCGAGCGCGCTCAATTCCTTCACCGCGTGCGGTCCCAGGTTTATCCCTACGCCGAGCGGACGAATCTCCGGCGCCGCCTCGAACACGCGAATCCGGTCGACCGCCTTCGACACGTGCGCGGCCATCGCCAGCGTCAATCCCCCGATGCCTCCGCCGACGATGATGAGATCCACGACCGCTCCGGACGAGAGATTCGGATGATATGGCACATTCCAGGCGACATGGGGAACCCTCGAATATGGCGGGATGGTGCCGGTGCGAAGCGGCAATATTGCCTGCTCGATCGCGGCCGTGCATTAATTGAGCGAGCCACTGCTGCCTGCAGCCTCGGCCGGCGCGTGGTGCGAGCGGAGCGGACATGCGCGTCAACGACATTCGCGCCTTGGATTTCGGCCTCGGCGACACTGCCGACATGCTGCGTCGAAGCGTACGCGGCTTCGTCACCGACAAGATCGCGCCCCGTGCCGACGAGATCGACCGCAGCAACACCTTTCCGCGTGATCTTTGGCCGCAACTCGGCGAGCTCGGCCTTCACGGCATCACGGTCGAAGAGGAGTGGGGCGGATCGGGCCTGGGCTATCTCGAGCATTGCGTCGCCATGGAGGAGATTTCACGCGCCTCCGCCGCGATCGGCCTGTCCTACGGCGCGCATTCGAACCTGTGCGTCAACCAGATCCGGAGGAACGGCAGCAGCGAACAGAAGCGGCGCTTCCTGCCGAAGCTCATTTCCGGCGCGCACGTGGGAGGGCTGGCGATGTCCGAGCCCGGCGCCGGTTCCGATGTCGTGTCGATGACGACCCGCGCGGAGAAGAAGGGGGACCGCTACGTTCTCAACGGCAGCAAGATGTGGATCACCAACGGCCCGCAAGCCGAGACGCTCGTGGTCTACGCCAAGACCGATCCCTCGGCCGGACCGCGCGGCATCAGCGCGTTCCTGATCGAGAAAGGCTTCGCGGGCTTCTCCACCGCGCAGAAGCTCGACAAGCTCGGCATGCGCGGCTCCGATACCTGCGAGCTCATCTTCCAGGATTGCGAGGTACCGGAGGAGAACGTGCTCGGCGGCGTCGGCGACGGCGTCACCATCCTGATGTCGGGTCTCGATTACGAGCGCGTGGTGCTGGCGGCGGGTCCGCTCGGCATCATGCAGGCCTGCATGGACGTGGTGATCCCCTACGTCGCACGATCGTCGGCAGTTCGGCAGATCGATCGGCGAGTTCCAGCTGGTGCAGGGCAAGATCGCGGACATGCATGTCGCGATGAACGCCAGCAAGGCGTACGTCTACGCCGTGGCCAAAGCCTGTGACCGCGGCGAGACCACGCGCGAGGATGCCGCCGGCGCCATCCTGTACGCCGCCGAGAACGCCACCAAGGTCGCTCTCGACGCGATCCAGCTGCTCGGCGGCAACGGTTACATCAACGATTTTCCCACCGGGCGGTACCTGCGCGACGCCAAGCTCTACGAGATCGGCGCCGGGACGAGCGAGATCAGGCGCATGCTGATCGGCCGGGAACTGTTCGAGAAGACGCGATAAATGACCGTTGGCTCACCCGCGATCGACCCCTGCTCGGACGAATTCGCCCACAACGCCGCTGTGATGAAGGGCCTGGTCGCCGACCTGCGCGGCAAGCTCGAAGCGGCGATGCAGGGTGGCAGCGAAGAGGCGAGGGCACGCCACGTGGCGCGCGGCAAGCTGCTGGCTCGCGACCGGGTCAACCTGCTGCTCGATCCGGGAACGCCGTTCCTCGAGCTGTCGCCGCTCGCGGCCTACGGACTCTACGGCGGCGACGTTCATTCCGCGAGCCTGATCACCGGCATCGGGCGCGTCAGCGGCCAGGAATGCATGATCGTGGCGAATGATGCCACCATCAAGGGCGGCACCTACTATCCGTTGACGGTGAAGAAGCACCTGCGCGCCCAGGAGATCGCGCGGGAGAACCATCTGCCCTGCGTGTACCTGGTCGATTCCGGCGGGGCCTTCCTGCCGCTGCAGGACGAGATCTTCCCGGACGAGCGCCATTTCGGCCGCATCTTCTACAACCAGGCGCAAATGTCGGCCCTGGGAATCCCTCAGCTCGCCATCGTGATGGGTTCGTGCACCGCCGGTGGCGCCTATGTGCCGGCGATGTCGGACGAGAGCATCATCGTGCGCAAGCAGGGCACCATCTTCCTGGGCGGACCGCCGCTGGTGAAGGCCGCGACCGGCGAGGAAGTGAGCGCAGAGGACCTCGGCGGCGCCGACGTGCACAGCCGTCAATCCGGCGTGACCGACTATTACGCGATCGACGACGGGCATGCGATCGGCCTCGCGCGCCGCATCATCGGCAACCTCAATCGCGTGAAGCAGTGCCGTCTCTCGCTTCGTCCGGCGCATGAGCCGCTGTTTCCGGCGGACGAGCTCTACGGAATCGTTCCGGCCGACCCCCGCACCCCCTACGACGTTCGCGACGTGATCGCGCGCATCGTCGACGGTTCCGAGCTCGACGAATTCAAGGCGCTCTACGGGCAGACGCTGATTTGCGGCTTCGCCCGCATCCATGGTTTTCTCGTCGGCATCCTCGCCAACAACGGCATCCTGTTCAGCGAGAGCGCCCTCAAGGGGACGCACTTCATCGAGCTTGCGAGCCAGCGCGGCATTCCGCTGGTGTTCCTGCAGAACATCACCGGCTTCATGGTCGGGCGCAAGTACGAGGCGCAAGGCATTGCCAAGGACGGCGCCAAGATGGTGACCGCGGTCGCCACGACCCGGGTGCCGAAATACACCGTGATCATCGGCGGCAGCTACGGCGCCGGCAACTACGGCATGTGCGGGCGCGCCTATGGCCCGCGCTTCCTCTGGATGTGGCCCAATGCGCGCATCTCGGTCATGGGCGGAGAGCAGGCAGCGAGCGTCCTCGGCCTGCTGCGCCAGGAGGCGATCGAGGCCAAGGGCGGCAGCTGGAGCACGGCCGACGAGGAGGCGTTCAAGGCGCCGATACGCGAGCAGTACGAGGAGCAGGGGCATCCCTATTACGCAACCGCACGCATCTGGGACGATGGCATCATCGACCCGGCCGATACCCGCATGGTGCTGGCATTGGCACTTGCGGCCGGCCTCAATGCGTCGCCGCCCGAACCTCCCCGCTTCGGCATTTTCAGGATGTGACGGTGTCCGGGCGCTTCGAGAAGCTGTTGATCGCCAATCGCGGCGAGATCGCCTGCCGGATCGTGCGCACGGCGAGGCGCATGGGAATCGGCACTGTCGCGGTATTTTCCGATGCGGACCGCGACGCCATGCACGTCGCGCTCGCCGACCAGGCGGTTCACATCGGCCCGGCACCGGCCAAGGACAGCTACCTTCGCATCGACGGCCTCATCGATGCGGCCCGTGCAACCGGCGCCGAGGCGGTTCATCCCAGGCTACGGCTTTCTCTCCGAGAACGCCGATTTCGCGCTGGCCTGTGCGCAGGCCGGCCTGGTGTTCGTCGGTCCGTCGGCCGAGACCATTCGGCTCATGGGATCGAAGTCGGCGGCCCGGGCGCTGATGGAAGCGTCCGGCGTGCCGGTCGTCGAAGGCTATCACGGCGAGGATCAGAGCATTGCGGTTCTGCAAGCGGCTGCCGACCGCATCGGCTATCCGGTGCTGGTCAAGGCCGCCGCGGGGGGCGGGGGCAGGGGGATGCGCCTCGTCGATGGTCCCGGCGGACTTCCCGAAGCTGTTGCCGCCGCCCGGCGCGAAGCGAGCACCGCCTTCGGCAACGATCAGCTCCTGGTCGAGAGATATATCGACAGGCCCCGCCACATCGAGATGCAGGTGTTCGGCGACAGCCATGGCAACGTGGTGTCCCTGTTCGAGCGCGAATGCACCTTGCAACGGCGCCATCAGAAGGTGGTGGAGGAAGCGCCGTCGATCGCGGTCACGCCCGAGCGTCGCGCCGAGATGTCGAGCGCGGCGCGCGTGGCCGCCAAGGCCGCGCGCTACGCCGGTGCGGGCACGGTCGAGTTCATCGCCGACGGTACGGGGTACTACTTCATCGAGATGAACACGCGCCTTCAGGTCGAGCATCCCGTGACCGAGACGATCACCGGCCTCGACCTCGTGGAGTGGCAACTGCGTGTCGCCGCCGGCGATCCCCTGCCGCTCGCGCAGGAGGCGATCGAGGCCGACGGCCACGCCATCGAGGCGCGCATCTATGCCGAGGACGCGGGAAAGGGCTTTCTGCCGTCGACAGGGACCATTCGGCAATGGCGCGTGCCGGACGGAGGCGGGGTTCGCGTCGATAGCGGCTTTCGGGAAGGCGACGCGGTCACGCCCTACTACGATGCGCTGCTGGCGAAGCTGATCGTCGCCGGTTCCGATCGAGCCGATGCGCTCGACCGCATGGCCCGCGCGCTGGACGGCTTCGTGATCGAGGGAGTGACCACCAATCTCGCCTTCCTGAAGGCCTTGATCGGCCATCCGCAGGTAGCGCGCGGTGACATCGACACCGGCTTCATCGAGCGCGAGATCTCGGCACTCACGGCGGCGAAGCCGTCGATTTCACCGCTCGATCTCGCCGGCGCCTGTGTCGCCGTGCTGATGCGCGAGCAAGGCGAGCAGGTCGGGTCGGCGCCGACCTCGCCCTGGGACCGCAACGATGGCTGGACGATCGTCGGAACCCGGCACCGCCGGTTGAGCTTCCGGCTGGGCTCGGAGAAATTCGAGGCCGCGCTATGTTACCGACGCGACGGACTTGGCCTGCAGCTCGATGGCAAGGATGCCCGTCTGCAATTCGTCGCGCGCGGCGCGGGGACGATCGACCTTTGCCTGGACGATGCGCCGGAGCGCGTGACTGCGGTCTGGTCCGGCCGCGAGCTCGATCTGACCACGCCGCGCGGGCGCCTCGCGATTCACTGGATCGATCCGTTTGCGGCCGACATCGGCGAGGTTGCCGCTGCGAACCGCATCGTCGCACCGATGCCGGGAACGGTGACGCGGATCCTCGCCCGGCCCGGTGTCGATCTGTCGCGCGGGACGCCGCTTCTGGTGCTGGAGGCGATGAAGATGGAGCACACCTTGCGTGCGCCCGCCGACGGCCATCTCAAGGCGCTCAGATGCGCGGTCGGGGACTTCGTGCAGGAAGGCACGGAGCTCGCCGATTTCGAGCCGGCTGCAAACGGCGAGTAGCGTTTCGCTTGTTTCCCTATTTCGCTGTGCGCGACCAGCAATTCGATTATCAAAGGACATCATGGATACCCAGGTTCTCATCGTCGGCGCGGGACCAACCGGGTTGACGCTGGCCATCGACCTCGGGCTACGCGGTGTGCGCTGCGTGGTGATCGAGCAGAAGGACGCACCGCAGTTCCTTCCCAAGATGGAGCGTTGCAACGCCCGCACCATGGAAATCTACCGGCGGATGGGCATGGCCGAGCGCGTGCGAGCGGCCGGCCTGCCCGCGCATTGCCCGATGGACATCTTCATCGTGCTCTCGCTGGTGGAGCCGCCACTGGTGCATCACGTGCACCCCTCGGTCGTCGAGGCCAAGGCCCGGATCGCGCGCTGCGAGGATGCGAACGAGCCGCTCGAGCCCTATCAGCTGATCTCGCAGTACACGCTCGAGCCGCTGTTGAAATCGATCGCGGAGGCCTTGCCGAGCGTCACCGTGCGCTATGGCTGCGAGCTCATCGATTTCCTGCACGACGCGAGCTCGGTCACCGCCCAGGTCAGGAGCGGCGGCGTCACGTCCGCGATGGAGGCCGCCTACATGGTCGGCTGCGATGGCGGCGGCAGCCTGGTGCGGCGGCGGCTCGGCATCGCGCTCAACGGCGAGGCCAACATCCAGGAGCTGCGCCAGGCGCTCTACTATTGCGCCGATCTCTACGAGCGCATCCCGATCGGCAAGGGCAGGCACTATCACGTCGCCGACGCGGAGGGCAGCTTTCTCATCGTGCAGGATTCGACGCGGCATTTCACCCTGCATTCCGTGGTCGAAAGCGACGCCGAGATGGCGACCATGTTCGAGCGGGTCGTCGCCATGCCGCTCGAGTACGACATGCTCCATGTCGGGCGGTGGCGAATGAACTTGCTGCTCGCCGACCGCTACGGCCTGGGTCGTGTGTTCCTGGCGGGGGACGCCGTGCACCTCGTGATTCCGACCGGGGGGCTCGGCATGAATACCGGGGTCGGCGATGCCATCGACCTGGCATGGAAGCTGGACGCGACCCTGCAAGGTTGGGGTGGACCCAACCTGCTCGCATCCTACGAGATCGAGCGCCGCCAGGTCGGAGAGCGCAACGTCGCGGCATCCGGTTTTGCGGCGCGCGGGCGGCGGAATTGGCGCAAGCTCTACCGGCCCGACATTCGCGAGCCGGCCGGCGCTGCTGCGCGCGCCGAGCTTGCCCGCGTCGCCGACATCGAGCAGCGCAAGGCGACCGAGATGGTCGGCGCCGAGCTCGGCTATCGCTATGACGGTTCCCCGCTCATTGCTGCCGAGGCGGGGGAGGGGCCCGCGCACGAGTTCATGCGGTATGTTCCGAGCACGTGGCCGGGCGCGCGGCTCCCGCATGTATGGCTCGGCGACGGCAGCGCCATCCAGGACCGCATCGGCTACGGCGACGGCTACACGCTGCTGCGCCTCGGCGGTACCCACGCCGGCACCGGCGCGCTCGCGCAGGCGTTCGCCGCGTCAGGTGCTCCCTTTCGGGCTCTGGACATTCCCGATCAACGTCCGCGCGACCTCTATGGATACGATCTCCTGCTGCTACGGCCCGACCTCCACATTGTTTGGCGCGGCAACGCGCCACCGCAGGAGCCCGAACGGCTCGCGGCGCTGGCGACCGGGCATTGAGCTACCTTGCGGTGGTGCCGCCGTCGATCGGGATCACCGCGCCGGTGATGAAGCTTCCCGCCGGCGAGGCGAGCAGCAGTGCCAGGCCCTTGATCTCGTCGGGCTGCGCGAGCCGTCCGAGCGGCACCGGAGCGGCGAATTTCTTGGCCACCTCCGGCTCGCGATGGAGCCGCCCGCCCGCGATGTTGGTCAGGAACGGGCCCGGCGCGATTGCGTTGACCCGCACATTGTAGGGTGCCAGATCGACCGCCGCGTGGCGCACGACGTTGGCGATGGCTGCCTTGGCCGCGACATAGCCGTAGCCGACCAGCGGCTCCGAGCGCAGCCCCGCGATCGAAGCGGTGACGATGATGCTGCCGCGGTGCTGCCTTTTCATGTGTGTGGCGGCGAAGCGGATGGTCATGAATGTCGCGGTGAGGTTCACGTCGATTGCGCGCTGGAACAGACCGAGGTCGATGGCGTCGATGGCGCCCTCGCGTGAAATCTCGAAGCCCGGACCGGAGGTGATGCCGGCATTGGCGAACACCACGTCGAGGCGGCCGTGGCGCTCGGCGCTGCCGTCGATGGCAGCACGCAGCGCGTCGCTCTCGCGGATGTCGACGACGGCCTGCTCGACCACACAGCCCCCGGAAGCGAGCCGTGTTGCCGCGCGCTCGAGCGCGGCCGCGTCCATGTCGGCGAGCACCACCCGCGCGCCGTTCTCCGCCATCACCTCGGCATAGGCCAGTCCCAGTCCGCTCGCGGCGCCGGTGACGAAGGCGACGTGGCCCTTGATGTCGAACAGCTGGTCCTGCTTCATTTCGGTTCTTGCGCTCCGACTCGTGATCTCGTCCCGACCTGCAGGCGATCTCCGGTTGCCCGGATCGCGTCACTTGGCCCGGCGCTCCACGTCCCACCGCGCGCATTCGCCGAAGGCGTCCAGAATGCGCCGGTGACGCTCCTCGAGCCAATCCTTGGTCTCCATGTGGGTGAACACGAACAACTCCCGTCGGCGGATTGCCCGCACCACCCGCTCGCCGACTTCGTCCGGATGAAGCCCCTGCTCGAGCTCGATCTGCAGACGATCGTTGCCGGCAAGCGTGGCCGGTCCCCCGAAGCGCGCAGGCCGGTGCTCCCCCGACCGGTAGATTTGCGTGTTCACCGCCGCCGGCGCCAGCACGGAGACCCCGATCGGCGTGTCGGCGAGATCCAGCGCCAGCGATTCCGATAGCGCCACCACACCATATTTGGTTACCGCATAGGCGCCGCTGCGGCGGCCGGGGTGAACCTGGAACCCGGCGATCGAGGCGGTATTCACGATGTGGCCCTCGCCACCGTGGGAGCGGA
This sequence comes from uncultured Alphaproteobacteria bacterium, assembly GCA_963840535.1. Taxonomy (GTDB): domain Bacteria; phylum Pseudomonadota; class Alphaproteobacteria; order Rhizobiales; family Xanthobacteraceae; genus VAZQ01. The sequence goes on along the minus strand of CAWIZJ010000040.1, from coordinate 79,058 downwards.
TCAGCGGCAGGAAGACCTGGATGCCGTGGATCACTCCGTAGAGATTGACACCGATCAGCCAGTCCCAATCCTGGATGGCGAGCTCGGCGACGAACTTGCCGTGGATGGCGATGCCGGCATTGTTGCACGCGACATGGACGGCGCCGATGGCTGCTTGCGCCGCAAGCGCGGCATTCTCGACCGCGGCGCGGTCGGAGACGTCGGTCGTGATTGCCACGGCACGCGCCCCCAGTGCGCGCACCTCCGCGAGCGCGGCATCGAGCCGGTCGCCGCCGAGGTCGCAGAGCACGACCGCCATGCCGTGGCGAGCGAATGTGCGCGCCAAACCGAGACCGATTCCCGAGGCTGCCCCGGTCACGACCGCGGTCTTGCCCGCGAGCTGACGCATCGTTCGAGCTCTCGCTGGCTGGGCGGGTTGCGAGGTGGAGGGCGCCGCTCGCTGTCGCACTATGACACGGGCACGCCGGGATGGGCAAACCGGGGGGCTTGGCCGTCGATTGCCCGTCGATTGCCCATTGGTTCCCATTGATTGCAAATGGAGCGCGTCATGCCTTATCTAGTGCGGTGTCTTTGACGTTCCGATCAGTCTCGCGGCGATTTCGTCATCGGAACGTCAAAGACAAAACCGCACTAGCACCATAGACTTGCTAGTGTCCCTTTGCTTCCGACGTTCGCACTCGAGCGTGCTGCAATGTGAAGCGAACGTCGGAAGCGGGACACTAGGGCGGCTCATTCGAGAGGGGAGAACGCAGTGGCGACCATTCCGAAGGTTCTGCACGAACACATCAACACCGCCTATCCGGCGCACGTCTGCCTGATCGGCACCGCCCTGCCGAACGGATTTGCGCAGATTACGCCGCGCGGCAGCACGATGGTCTACGATGATGAGCATTTCGCGCTCTGGGAGCGCGGCCGTGGATCGACCAACGCCAGCCTCGCGGATGGCACCAAGGTCACGATCTATTTCCGCAAGCCGCCGCTTCGCGAATCCGGCCTGCTGCCGCGTGGCGGCATCGCTCGTTTCTACGGAACCGCCACGATCTACAAGTCGGGGCCGGTCTACGAGGAAATCTGGAACCGGCTGATCGAGCCGGAAAAGAAGAGCGATCCGGACAAGAAGGGTTTCGGCGTGCTCATCAAGGTGGAACGGGCGGAAGATCTGGGCGGAGCGCCGCTCGCCATTTGACCGGTCCGGCCGCTACACGACGAGCACGATCGACCCCGTCGTCCGGCGCGCCTCGAGATCCGCGTGCGCGCACGGCGCGTCCGCGAGCGCGTAGGTCATGCTGATCTCGATCCGGATCCTGCCGCTCGAGACCATGGCGAAGAGATCGGCGACGGCGGTGTCGGACGATGTAGTTCGACACGCTCGGATGGGTGAGGTAGATCGAGCCGAGCGCACCCAGCCGTCGCGGTGGCATCGGATCGGGATCGCCCGAGGCCTCGCCGAATGAGGCCATGACGCCGCGCCGGCTCAGGCAACGTAGCGAGCCTTCGAACGTCGCCTTGCCTACGGAGTTGTAGACCACCGGCACGCCTTCGCCGCCCGTGATCTCGCGCACACGCTTGGCGAAATCCTCGCGGGTATAGACGATGGGGTGATCGCAACCGTGGGCGCGGGCGATTGCAGCCTTCTCGTCGCTGCTCACCGTTCCGATCACGGTTGCGCCGAGATGCTTCGCCCATTGGCACATGATGAGGCCGACCCCGCCCGCGGCGGCGTGAAGGAGGATCGTGTCGCCCTTTTTCACCCGGTAGGTCTCGCGCAGGAGGGAGCGTGCAGTCATGCCGCGGATCATCATCGCCGCCGCCGTGCGCTCGTCGATCCCTGCCGGGAGCGCGATGAGGCGCGCGGCCGGCACGATGCGCAGCTGCGCGTACGAGCCTTCCGGCATGCCGGCATAGGCGACGCGGTCGCCGATCGAGAAGCCGGTGACTTGCGGCCCGACCGCTTCGATCACCCCCGCGCTCTCGAGACCGATGCCGGAGGGAAGCGCCTTGACCGCGTGTATGCCCGACCGCATCAGCACATCGCGATAGTTCACCGCGACCGCCGTGTTCCGGATGCGCACCTGTCCGGGCCCGGGCTCGCCGACGTCGACCTCCTCGAAGCGCAGCACTTCGGGACCGCCGTAACGGTGAAACCGGAAAGCCTTGCTCACGTCGTCGCCTGCATCATGGCGCGCAGTTCCGGCGTGACCTCCGGCATGATCCCGAACCAGGCGCGGAACGCGGGACGTGCCTGATGCAGCAGCATGCCCAAACCGTCCACGGTCGGGTTGCCGCGCCTGCGCGCCGCCGCCAACAGCGGCGTCTCGCGCGGGACATAGACGATGTCGGAGACGAGCGCGTTCTTCGGCAGTGCATCGAGCGCGATATCGAGCGGCGGCTCGCCGACCATCCCCTGGTTGGTGGCCTGGATCAGCATGGCGGCGCCGTCGAGTGCGGCGTTGCGCTCGCGCCATTCGAGCACGCGGATGGGGCCGCCCAGCTCCCGCTCCAGGGCCTGCGCGCGGGTCGGCGTGCGGTTGAGCAGCCTGATCTCGCGCGCTCCCTGATCGATAAGGCTCACCAGTACGGCGCGGGCGCCGCCGCCCGCGCCGATCACCACTTGCGGTCCGGCATCGGCACGCCAACCGGGCTGCGCCTCGCGCACGCTCTCGACAAAGCCGAAGGCGTCGGTGTTCTGCCCCTCGAGTGATCCGTCGGGCGTGACGACGACGCAGTTCACGGCGCCGATGCGGCGCGCCAGCGGATCGACCCGGTCGACAACTTCGAGCGCGGCCTCCTTGTGGGGAATGGTCAGGTTGCTGCCGGAGAAGCCCAACGCCGGCAGCGCCCGCAGAGCCGCGCGCAGGCCTGGTGCCGGGATGGCGAGCGGCACGTAGGTGCCGCTCAAGCCGTAACGCGCGAGCCAGTAGTTGTGCAGCTTGGGCGAGCGCGAATGCATCACCGGCCAGCCCATCAGACCGGCAAGCAGGAAGCGCTCTGGTTGCGTCATGCCGGGCTACCGCAGATCGCCTCGAAGCAGGGAGCGCTCGGAAGGGTTCGTATCGTCGGCACGCCGCGCCGCTGGGTGGGCGTCCGGGGTCTGTTCGAGCAGCGTCGCGGCATGAGGTCGGCGCCCCGGATGCGGCATTGCAGTGATTGCTCGAGTGTAGCGCGGACTTGCGCAGGATGACAGCTGGCGACCGTCGCCGCGGTAGGGAGCGCTTGCGGCTGTGCGATGTCCGACGGCGGTTTACGGTTGTGGACTGCGTCCGCCGCCACTACATACCGCCGGCAGCAAAGGCCCCGTGAGAAGATGAAGGACCAGCGACCCGCGCACGGCGTCGACCGGCCTGTGGCCGAGCCGGAAATCATTCCGCCGGGTGATCCCGCGCATCCGTTGGGGCGAGCCGGAGCATGGCACTGCTCGGATCTATGTCGGGCGCATTGGGCCGCTCGGGTTTTTTGCGCTGGTGCTGATCATCGCGCTGCTGGCGGCGGTCCTTGTTGTGCTCCTGCTGGGCGCGTTCCTGATCTGGCTCCCGATCGCCGGCCTGCTGCTCGCGGTGGTCATCGTCTCCAACCCTGTGGCGGAGCTCGTTTCGACGCAGCGGGTAAATCCCGAAGCCGGCGGCGCGAGCCGACGATGCTGTGCCCGCGCCCATAAATTATCGGCGGGCCGGCACTTTCATGCCGGCCCGCCGGGTCTGTTCATGGACATTGAGCTGGTACGGTTCGTCCGAGGGGAGCGGACGCCGCGATCAGAGGGCGCTCACTCCGGCTTGCTTGAGGAGGTCGGCCATCTTGCTGCGAGCATAGAACATGCGGGTCTTCACCGTCGCGGGCGGCACTCCGACGATGCGCGCGACCTCGTCGACCGATTTCTCGTGGTAGTAGACGAGGTCGATGACTTCGCGATGCGCCGGCGACAATTCCCTCAGGCACTTCTGCACGATGGTGTTGCGGTCCTTGGTGTGCACCGCGGTTTCCGGATCGTCGGCGGTATCCTCGATGGTCGCCGCCATCTGATCGTCGAGATGCTCGTCGGTGCGCCGGCGCAGAGCGGAAAGCGACTTGTACCGTGCGATCGCCAGCAGCCAGGTGGAAACCTGGGATTTCGCCTCGAAGCCCTCGGCCTGCCGCCACACGTCGAGGAACACCTCGCTCACGAGGTCCTCGGCCAGCGACTGGTTCCCGGTGAGACGGACGATGAAGCGGTACACCCGCACGTTGTGACGGGCGTAAAGCACCTGCATGGCCCGCTTGTCGCCGTCGGCGATGAGTTCGATCAGTGCCTCGTCCGAAGTCTCCTGAACGGGTGCCCTGAAATGCGGCGACGCAATGTCCCGCAGTGCGTATCCCGATTGCATGACGATCCCCTGTAGTCAGCCCGTAGCCAAACCGACTACCAAACCGCTGTTGCTTGAATGTTACGTGGGGGGTGAAAAATGGTTTCGTCGTCGGACAGAATTATTTCTTGGCCGGTGCGTCGACGACACAAAAGGTAGTGCCTTATGGGGAATTGTTTCGTCGGCTGCGACATTATTGCGTCAGTCCAGCACTATGTGTCGCCAGTGGGGGAAAAGAGGTAGCCCCCGCCGCGGACGGTCCGGATGACCGAGGGATGCGCCGGATCAGGCTCGATCTTTCGGCGGATCCGCATGATCCGCAGGTCGATGGCGCGGTCGAAAGCCTCGGCGTCGCGGGCATTGGCGAGCTCCAGAAGCCGGTCGCGAGACAGGACCCGTTTGGGATTGGCCGCAAAGACCTTGAGCAGGCCGTATTCGGAAGCCGTGAGCGGATGCTCGTTGCCTTCGTCGTCCCGCAACGCCTGGGCGTCGTGGTCGAGCCACTTGGTGCCGAACCGAACCCGCGTACGGTCCGGGGCTGCCGGTGCACCTGCGGTGGGGGCGGGCGTCGGCTGCGCACCGGGTGTGCTGCGTCGCAAAACGGAGCGAATCCGCGCCAGGAGCTCGCGCAGTTCACAGGGCTTGGCGAGATAGTCGTCGGCGCCGAGCTCGAGGCCGACCACCCGGTCGATCGCGCTCGCGGTCGCGGTCAGCATGATGATCGGCACGCCGATGCGCTGCTTGAGATCGCGGATGATCGAGAGCCCGTCCTCCGCCGGCATGTTGAGATCGAGCACGATCAGATCCGGCATCTGTTGTGCGATGGTCGCGCGCAGGCTGGCGCCGCCATCGCACAGGCTGACGCTGAAGCCGTGCATGCGTAGATAGTCGCCGACCATTTCGCGCGCCGGCTGCTCGTCGTCGACGACCACGATGTGCTGCGCCTGCGTCATCCTCGGCTCACGATTCCGGCAGCGTCATCCTGAAGACCGCGCCCTGTCCGGGGCCGTGGCTTTCGACCGCGATCCGTCCGCCGTGCAGATCGACGATGCGTTTGACGATCGACAAGCCGAGGCCGGTCGACGTCTCGCCCGCGGTCGGCTTGGCGGACAGGCGCTGGAAACGTCCGAACAGCCGCGAAATGTCTTCCGGCGAAAGGCCCGCCCCTCGGTCCCGCACTTCGACCACTATACCGTCCGGCTGCTGCCCCACCAATAGGTCGATGGTCCCGCCGATGGGGCTGTACTTGACGGCATTGCTCACGAGGTTGTCGATCGCCTCGCGAATGCGGTCGGAATCGCACATCGCCGAGTGATCGGGCCGGGCCGTGACCGTTATGGTCTGGTTCTTGCGCAGGGCGAGCGGCTGGTTGGCCTCGGCGACCTCTTTGACCAGCAGGGAGATATCGACCGGCTCGCGCCTGATGGTGATGTCGAGCGCGTCGGCCATGGCGTCCGAGACGAGGTCGTCGACCATGCCGGTAAGCCGGTCGGCGGCGTCGCGGATGTAGGCGATCTGCGTCTCCACCTTTTGGTCGAGTGCGCCGGCGTCGGCGATCATCTCCTTGAGGATCTCCGTGCGCCCGAGGATCACCCCCAGCGGGTTCTTGAGGTCGTGGGCGACGGTGCCGAGGATCTCGCTCTTGAAGGAATTGGCCTGCCGCAGCCGCGCCCATTGCGCGGCCAGCCGGCGGTTGGCGTTGGTCAAGTCCCGGGTGCGCTCGGTGACGCGTTCCTCGAGCCGGGTATTCGCCTTCTGCAGCTGCTCGTAGAGAATGACATTGTCGAAGGCGACGGACAGCCGGCTGCAGAAGATCTCCACCAGGGCGCGGTCGGTATCGGAGAGCTGGCGTGCCGCCTCCAGCACCACCACCACCTCGCGGCCGCTCCCGGTCTTGATGTAGAGAACCGAGCGGCGCGACGAGAACTCGTGCCGCCGTCGGCTGAATGCCTCCTCGACCAGTTGGCGCAGGTCGCGCCCGAATGTCTGCGAGACGTCGGTGCCGATGAATCGGCTGTAGCAACCCGACCCCGCCAGCACCGAGAAGGATTTCGTGCGCGTTCTGTCCCTCGCGCAGCACCAGGATGCCTGCGCAGTCGACATTGAGCAGCGATGCGATCTGGGTGAGCACCCCCTCGGCCAGCCGTTGCATCGACTTGAAGTCGAACAGCGTCGAAGCCGCCTCGATGATCATCTCCAGCCCGCGACGGGTCTCGACCATGCGCTGGAGCTGTTGATGACTGCGCAGCGCGGCGGTCAGGGAGGTAAACAGCTTGTCGGCGGTGAGCTCCGTCTTGGCCTTGTAGTCGTTGATGTCGTAGTCGATGATGACGCGACGCTCGGGTGCCTGCCCGGGTTGGCCGGTGCGCAGGATGATGCGCACCGTCTCGTTCTTGAGCTGGTTGCGGATGAACTCGACGAGCTCGAGCCCCGCGGTGTCGGTCTCCATGATGACGTCGAGCAGCACCGCGGCTATGTCCGGATGCTTGCGCATGAGCTCGCGGCCCTCCGCCGCCGAGTAGGCGGAGACGATCTCCAGCCCTTGGCCGTTGAGCTTGTAGTCGCTGAGCGCAAATCGGGTGCCGTCGTGCACGGCCGGCTCGTCGTCGATCACCGCGACCTTCCAGCGCCGGCCTTCCGCGGGTGCCGGCTCGTCACGGGGATCGTCGATCAGGTGGACGATGTCGTCGTCAGCCATGCGCCTTGTCCATCATTGGTGTGGCCTGCGGCGCCGGCGTTTCGCCGGGCGCCACGCGCGGAATGGTGATACGAAAGCGGGTTCCCCAGCCGAGCCTCGATTCGAAGGTCATGCGGCCGCCGAGTTGCTGGGTCACGAGATTGAAGATGATGTGGAGGCCGAGGCCCGGTACCGCCCTCGTTGCGGCGGGTGGTGAAGAATGGGTCGAGGGCGCGACGCTGGATCTCGTCGTTCATGCCGATACCGTCGTCGGACACGAAGAGATCGACGTCGTCGCGCACCTGCCGCGCCTCGACGATGACGCTGCCGGCGCGGCCATCGGGAAAGGCGTGCACCACGCTGTTGAGGAACAGGTTGGTCAGCACCTGCCCATACGAGCCGGGATAGCTGTCCATCAGGATGCCGGCCGGCACATCGATGGTGACCACGATCTGCGATTTCTTGAGCACCGGCCGCAGGCTGGCGATGATCTGATCGGTCGATTCCCTGAGGTCGAACGGACGCCGCTCGGCGTGGCTGCGGTCGACCGCGACCTGCTTGAAGGATTGCACCAGTTCGCCGGCACGCTGCAGATTGGCCACCAGTTGATTGGCGGCGTCGCGGCCGCCCTCCAGGAACTCGTCGAGCCGCGAGCGGCGGAGCGGTCCGGCATCGACCTCCTTGGCGAAATCGTCGCAGCGGCGTGCGAAGCTCGACGCCACTGTGAGGCTGATGCCGATCGGATTGTTGACCTCGTGGGCGACGCCGGCTACGAGGCCGCCGAGCGCCGCGAGCTTCTCGGCGGCGATCAGGTTCTGCTGCGCCTCGCGCAGATCCTCCAGCGTCTTCTCGGCTCGTTCCTTCGACGCCCGCAACTCGTTCTCGGCGGTACGTTTGGCGATGGCGTTCTCGCGAAACACCGCGACGGCGCGCGCCATTTCGCCGATCTCGTCGCCCGCCTGCGTCCCCGGAATCGGCTGATCGTATCTCTCGGATACGACGGCATTCATGGCGGTCATGATTTCCTTGAGCGGCAGGATGATGCTGCGCGCGATCAGGACGCCGATGACGACTATCACCGTCAGGAAGATGACGGAGACCAGGGCCACGTTCTGATAGATATTGGCGAGCGTGTGGTCGAAGCTGCCCTGTGCCTGCAGCTCCCGCAGCGTCATCTGCGCGGACAGCCTGTTGACGACCCCGATCATGGCCGCCTGATTGTCGTCGATCGCGGTCTTCAACAAATCGGCCCGGGCCGCAAACCGCTCCGACAGCACCTGCAACCCCTCGCGGAACGCCGCGGCGCGTTGCTCCAGGAGGGAGAGTGCCTGGCGCTGCAGATTGTTCTCGGCAAGATCGATCATCACCGGAATGGTCTGCTCGACGGTTGCGATGTTGCGGCGTGCATCGTCGGCTGCGTCCGGAGCGAGCGAGAGATAGTACGCGTTCGCAGCCACCAGGCTGGCGGTGAAGGCGTCGCGCGATTTTCCGAGCGACGGCAGCAGCAAGGCGTCGCGGCGGCCGATCGACCCTTCGATGATGGTGTAGAGCCCGGCGATCTCTCGGGCGGGCTTGAGCACCTCGTTCTCATGGGTCTGCGTGATCGTGGTCTGAACCTCGCGCAACTCGCCGAAACCGTGCAGGAAGCGCTCGGTCACCATGCGCAGCTCGCCGGCCGACCCGGAGAGGACTGGATCCACGGCGCCGCGGTTGCGCAGCGTGCTCAGCACCTCGCCGTGCAGTCCGAGGATTTCGGCCAGCAACTCGTGGCTCGGCTGGTTGATGTAGCGGTGAATGAGGTTCTGCAGCCGGCTCGCCTCGCTTTCGAGCTGAACCAGCAGCTTGTCCGATTCCCGCACCTTGCGCACATCTTCCCACGCGCGGTTCAGGACGTTGGCGCCGTTCCAGATCAGCGCCGCGAGGATGACGGCCACAGCGGCATTGAGCGCCGCGATCGAGAACAGGCGCCACCTTATCGGCAGGACGCGCACGAAGCTCTCGGTCTCCAGATCGAGGCTTCGCCGCGGCCTCGCACGCTGCGCGGCGGCGGGGTCTTCCGTGAGAACGGCCAGATCGAAGCTCATTGAACCTTGCGAATGCGCTCGATCAACGATTGCAGATCCTGATCGGCGGCGACCTTGCTGTAGATCGTCCCCATCGCGTCCTCGAATGGCTTGCGGTCGAACGTCGCGGTGATGGTGTTGCCCGCGGCGCGCGCCTGTTGCTGCGAGCGCACCTCGAGCTCGGTCCACAGGCCCCGCATGAACGTGCTCGACTGCCGCGCCGCATCCCGAAAGATGCTTCGGTCCTCCGCCGAAAGGCTTTCCCATGCCCGCAACGACATGACAAGGACCTCGGGCCCCATCGTGTGCCCGGTCAGGGTGTAGTGCGGGGCGAGCTTGTAATGACCGGTCATGACATAGGACGGCCAGTTGTTCTCCGCGCCGTCGATCAATCCGGTGGAGAGCCCGGTCGATACCTGGCCGTATGGAAGCTCGATCGGCTCTGCGCCGAGCGCCTTGATCATGGCGACCATCAGGTCGGATTGCTGGACCCGAATGCGCATACCCTTCAGGTCGGCGAGGGAGTGAACCGGCCTCACCCTGTTGTAGATCGACCGCGCACCGGAATCGTAGAACGTCAAGCCGACGAAACCATGGCGCTGGAACTGTTCCAGCATCTCGTCGCCGATGCTCTCGTCGAGCACCTTGTGCAGGTGATCGAACGAGCGGAACAGGAACGGAAGCGACAGCACGTTGGCGGCCGGAATCAGAGTGCCGATCGGCGCCACGTTGGTGCGATTGAGGTCGATGGCGCCGACCCGGGTCTGCTCGATGGTCTCCTTCTCCTCGCCGAGCCGGTGCGAGTGAAACACCCGAATCCAGTGGCGCCCGTTGGTGCGCTCCTCGACCAGACGCGCCATGAGCATGAGCGCCTGCACGGTCGGATAATTCTCCGCCTGGGTGTCGGCGACACGGAACTCGCGCGCACCGGCGAGCGCCGGGACGAGCGTCAGGGCGGCCGCCCAGAGCGCCCCGGCCCTCCAGAAATTCATACGCCAAATCAGTGGCATGCCATAACCTGCGCGCCCCCCTCTGTTTTCGAGACTATGCGCAACGGGCGAAGGGCGTCAATCAAGTCGCCGCCCTCCCTGCGCAAGCCTCGCTCGGCGGCGCGAAACGATGATCGCAACAGGAGCGGTACATGAACGATGCACCTCGCACCTCGAGCTCCCAAGCCCTCGGCATGAGACGAACGGTAATGCCGTTGATAAGAATCCGGTTTGATCTATCGTTCGCCCGCGTGCTCCTCTCAACCAGGTCCGGAAGGCGCCATGCCGCACTTGACGACCGACGACGGCACCAGGCTGTTCTTCGAGGAAACCGGATCGGGGTCTGCGGTCCTCTTCGTCCATGAGTTCGCAGGCGATCATCGGTCCTGGGAGCCGCAGGTGCGTTATCTCGGCCGACGCTATCGCTGCATCACCTACAACGCGCGTGGCTATCCGCCATCGGACGTGCCGCCCGGCGGCGAGAGTTATTCGCAGGCTCGCGCGCGTGACGATATCCGTGCTGTCCTCGATGCGCTGAACATCGAGCGGGCGCATATCGTCGGACTGTCGATGGGTGGCTTTGCCACCTTGCACTTCGGCATCGCCTATCCGCAGCGAGCGCGCTCCCTGGTGATCGCAGGTTGCGGATACGGCGCCGCGCCCGGCGAGCGGCAGAAATTCACACGAGGAGGCCGAGGCCTCGGCCCGGCAGTTCGAGTCGCTCGGCATGGCGAAGGCGAGCGAAGGCTACGCCGTCGGCCCGACGCGGGTGCAGTACCAGAACAAGGACCCGCGTGGTTGGAAGGAGTTTGCCGACCAGCTGGCCGAGCATTCCTCGCAAGGCTCGGCGCTGACCATGCGTGGCGTGCAGAAGCGCCGTCCGTCACTGTTCGACCTCGTCGAGGAGATGAAGACCATCGGCGTGCCGGCGTTGATCATGACCGGCGACGAGGACTGGCCATGCCTCGAGCCCGCCCTGCTGATGAAGCGCACGATCCCGACCTCCGCCCTCGTCGTGATGCCGAGCTCGGGTCATCTCATCAACCTCGAGGAGCCCGATGCCTTCAATCGGCACCTCGCCGACTTCTTCCATGCGGTCGATGTGGGAGCCTGGCGCCCGCGCGATCTGCGGGCGATGGCGCCGACGATCCTGGGCCGACGGTGACGCCGTCCTGCGCCGGGTGCCTGCGCCGCCTCCGATGCACCGAACGCGCGCCTGAATAGGCCTTTTTGGCGCTGCCGGGGTCCCGGGATTGGTTGTCGCTGCCCGAACCCGGTTACCGCGTCGCACCCGAGCCTGTCGCGGCAGTCCACGCTTTTCGCGGCGTCGGTGTCGTGTATAGTCATCGTCCACAAGAACACGAAGTCTGTTGGAAACGCGCATGGGGCCGCCGCTGTCGGGTAAGGCAGTGCTCGTCACGGGGGCGAGCGCCGGGATCGGCAGAGCAACCGCCGTTGCGCTCTCGCAGGCAGGGGCGAGGATCATCGCCACGGGGCGCCGGAAGATGGAGCTCGAGGCCCTGGCGGAGGAATGCGGCGACGGGGTCGTCGAGACCATCGCCGGCGACCTCGACGATGCGCGTTTCGCCGACGAACTTGCCGCCCGCGCACGCGGGGTCGATATTCTGGTGAGCAATGCCGGGATCCTGAAATATGCGCCGCTCCTGGAGACGACCGAGGGGGACATCGAAGCGATGTTCCGCACCAACGTGCTCGCATCCTTTCGCGTCACGCTGGCGGTGGCGAAGGCGATGGCGGAACGCCGGCGCGGGCACATCATCGTCGTCACCTCGATTGCCGCTCGCGAGGTCTATCCATTGGGCGTGATCTATTGCGCCACCAAGCATGCCCTTTCCGCCTTCGCCCGCGGCTTGCGCATCGAGCTGCAGAGCCATGGGATCAAGGTCACCGAGATCGCTCCCGGCATGGTCGACACCGGCATCCGCGCCGCCAGCGACCATCCGCGCGTGCTGGAGGCGCTGAAGATCAGGAAGTTCGACGCTCTGACGTCGGCGGAAGTAGCCGAGGCAGTCGTCTATGCGGCGCAGGCCGCGCCCAACTGCTGCCCCGACTTCATCGAGCTGCGGCCGCAAGGGGCCGCCTGACCACGATTCATGCGGAGGAATGCCATGGCGAAGACGATGGCGAAGCTGCAGGCGCAGCCGAAGAAGAAGTCGGGCACGAAAGGCGCAATGTCCTCGCGTCGCAAGTCGCGCACGCGGACGAAGACGCAGCCGAAGCAGAGGGCGAACTTCAGCCATTTTCGCGAGCAGGACTTTCGGGCGGACGGCTTGCGCACTTACGCGCGATACCGCGATCTCGGCATGAGCAAGGCCACCAACGGCCTGTTGCAGGCCCACGTGATCCGCCTCGTCCCGCCTTGCGATCCGAAGGTCGTGTCGAAGCGGCACTACCACGACGTGGACCTGCAGATGATCTATGTCCTCAAGGGCTGGATCAAGGGAGAGTACGACGGACAGGTGGTGACCATGCGCGAAGGCGGAGCCTGGCTGCAGCCGCCGCGCATCAAGCACACCGTGCTCGACTACTCCGACGACTGCGAGTTGCTCGAGATCATCGTGCCCGCGGAATTCGAAACCGTGGAGCTCGAACAGGCGGAAAAGCGTCGCGCGCCGCATCGATCCGCGACGTGACCGCTTGCTGCCATGACACGAACGGACAGGGAGGAAGTCATGACGATGAAGAGCAAGTACCGGGTGAAGGCGATCACGCGGCGAAGCGTGCTCGAAGGCACGCTCGCCGGATCGGCACTCATCGCCGCGCCCGCGTTCCTGCGTGACGCCGGGGCCCAGCAGGGCCCGATCAAGATCGGCATTCCGACCGTGATCACCGGCGGCTACGCCATTCTCGGCAGCCAGGTGATGCGCACCTGCCGGCTGGTCAAGAAAATGACCGACGCCAAGGGCGGCGTGATCGGGCGTCCGATCGAGTTCCTGTTCCAGGACACCCAGGGCGATCCGGCGATGTGCGTGCGCAAGTGCCAGGAGCTCGTCGAGCGCGACAATTGCCGCATCCTGACCGGCGTGATCGTCTCGTCCGAAGCCGCCGCCATGCTGCCGAAGCTGGAGGAATGGAACGCGGTCTTTCTCTCCCATGGCAACGGCGACGGCCGGCTGACGGCGGAGCTGTTCGTGCCCCGGTTCTTCCGGGCCAATACGTCGGCTCCGATGGGGGCCCGCACGCTCGCCCTCTATCTCAAGGATGCACCGGAGAAGAAGTTCATCGCCATCGCCTCCGACGCCGCCTGGGGCCGATCCAGCAACGCGGCGTTCGAGGAGCAGATCAAGGCCGTCGGCAAGGAGCTCGCCGACAAGATCTACGCGCCGGTGGCCAACAAGGACTACTCGACCTACATCACCAAGATCCTGCAGTCGGGGGCTCAGGGCTGCTACGTCGCGCTGCAGGGCGACGAGGCGCGCGCCTTCTATTCGCAAGCCGCCCAATACGGCCTCGCCCAGCGGGTGCAGTTCTTCACCGAGATCGTCGCCCAGGCCGACATCAAGGTGCTCGGCAAGGATTCGATCGGCCTGGTCGGCTCGTCGCGCTATGCCGTCACCTACGACATCCCGGAGAATCGGGCTTTCGTCTCCGCGTTCCAGGCCGAACACAAGAACGAGATCCCGGATTGGACGGACGGCGAGATCTACCAGGCGTTGATGGTCCTGTTCGCCGCCATCGAGAAGGCACGCTCCGCCGAGCCGATGAAGATCGTCGAGGCGATGGAGGGCCTCGAGGTCACCAGCGTCAAGGGACCGGTGCTCATGCGCAAGTGCGACCATCAGGGCGAGAATCAGGGCTTCGTGGTGAAAGTCGCCAAAAACGAGAAGTTCGCCGATCCCGTGGGCGAGATCGTCAAGATCTATCCGCGGGAGACGACGACGCCGGACTGCCGCAGCGCCAGCTACCGCAACCGCTCATGACCGGCGCCGAAGCACCAGCAAGTGGACGCGGTCAAGTGGCTGCGATTGCCCAGCTCGCCCTGCGCTCCCGAAACCGCTGGTCAGCCGTCCGCTGTCAGCGGGTTCGTCCACCGGAGCCCGGAAAATCGCGAGAAGTCGCGATCCGTGGTGTAAACCGTGGCGCCGTGCTCGAGCGCGATCGCGGCGATGACGGCATCCATGACGAGTGGTCCGGCGGTCTGGCCCTCGCGCACAAGGCCGCGCAGCAGGTCCCAGTGGCGCTCGCCCGGCTCGAGGATGCCCACGGTGGGCTGGGTGAGCCAAGAGGAAATCGCTGCTTCGGCCTCGGACGCGGAGAGCGGACGGTCGAAGACGCGGCGATTTGTGGCGATCCTCAGGAAGGCCCACAGCGTGAGCCAGGCGAAGCGGACGAGTTCCGGCCCGGACAGCACCGTTTCGAGCCAGAACTCGACTTTTCTCGTGCTGTTCCGCTCTCGGATGATAGGCGTAGAGCAGCAGGTTTGCGTCGACGAGGATCACCGGTGTAGCGAGCCCTCTACCTGTTCGATGAGCTCCGCGACATTGTCCAGGGAAAGTCCTGGCCTGAGATCACCGAGATCGCGGGGTGTTATCTTGAAGACCTGCCGCGGCGCGACGATGCGTCGACTCGCTAGCCCACGGCGCAGCGTCTCGTTCACGATCTCTCGAAAGGGCCGGCCGGCGCGGCGCGCTTGCGCCTTGAGCTTGGCCGCCACATCATCATCCAGAGTGAGCGTGGTTCGCATGCTTTGATGCTACAGTCCAGGCATCATGATGTCAAAGCCACTTCCGCAGGGATTCCGCAGGGATGGGTGTGAATCCCCCATGGCGCATGATAGTCCTGTGGTCACGTGCCTGTGGCCGGGGTGCCCCGGCGAAATCTGCCCGCTTTCGATGATCCCGTCATATTGAAACTTGCTCCAGGTCACTTCACAGCGCGATGGACTGGTTCGGCTTTATCCTGGCGCAATGCCTCAATGCGCTCTCGCAGGCGTCGATCCTGTTCTTCATCGCCTGCGGATTGACGCTGATCTTCGGCATCATGCGCATCGTCAACTTCGCGCATGGCGTCATCTTCATGCTCGGCGCCTACGTCGGCTACACCGCCAATGTGGTCAGCGGCAGTTTCCTGGTGGCGCTCGTGGTCGCGCCGGTCGTGGTCGGGCTGGTGGGCATGGCCTTCGAATGGACCCTGCTGCGCCATCTCTACGGCCGTCGCGACGGCGGCGCCTATCTTCTTCTCACCTTCGGGCTCGCCGTCGTGTTGAGCGAGGTGATCCGGTTGATCTGGGGCGTACAGCCGCTCGGCACCGGCATCCCCGACTTTCTGCGCGGCATCGTCGTCATTCTCGATCAGCCGTTCCCGCTCTATCGGCTGTTCCTGATCGGGCTCGGAGTCGCCGCCGCGCTCGCCATCTGGCAGTTCCTCGAGCGCACGCGCGCCGGCCTGCTGATCCGCGCGGTATCGCAGAATTCCGAGATGGTGCACGCGCTCGGCACCGACGTCGACCTCGTGCGTACTGCGGTCTTCGGCTTCGGCTGTGCCCTGGCCGCGCTCGGCGGCGTTCTCGCCGCCCCGCTGGTCACGGCATTCCTCGGCATGGGAACCAGTGTCGTCATCGACGCCTTCGTCATCGTGATCATCGGCGGCATGGGCTCGTTCCTCGGCTCCATCATCGGCAGCGTGCTGGTGGCCTTCGTGCAGGTGATGGGCGCCTACTATTTCCAGGATCTCGCGCTCGCCTTCATGTACCTCCTGATGCTGCTCGTGCTGGTCGTTCGGCCGGGCGGCCTGCTCGGAAAGGAGGACTGATTGAATTGGAAGGTGCATTTCGCGGTCGCTGCCGTCGCCTGTGCCGTGCTGCCGTTCGCAGTGCCGCAGCATTCGCTCACCATCCTCGTGGAAGCGTTGATCTTCGGCCTGTTCGCGATGAGTCTCGACCTCCTGGTGGGCTACTGCCGGCTGTACTCGTTCGGCCATGCGGCCGCCTACGGGCTCGGTGCGTATTCCTACGCGTTGATCCTCACCCACGTGCATCTGCCGCTGCCGGCCGGCATCCTGCTGGCGGTGATGGTCACGACGCTGGTCGCCGTTCCGATCGCCTGGATCTGCACCCGTTCGACCGGCGTGTCCTTCGCCATGCTCACCCTCGCCTTCGCGCAGCTGGGCTACGCCATGTTGTTCCGGTTCCGCGACGTGACCGGCGGTTCCGACGGCCTGGTCGGCATTCCGCGTCACCCGGGCCCGCTCGGGATCGACTGGTTCCAGAGCAAGTTCGGCTACTACTATCTCGTGCTCGGCTGTCTGCTCGGCTCCTATCTGTTGTGCCGCGCCATCGTGCGCTCCCCGTTCGGGGCCGTGCTCGCCGGCATCCGCGAGAACGAGCCCAAGACCATCGCGCTCGGCTACAATACCCGCGCCTACAAGATCGCGACCGTGGTGCTGGCCTACGGGTTCGGCGGGCTCGCGGGCGCGCTCTACTCCGCGTTCGCCGGCTTTGCGTCGCCGGAGCTGTTCTTCTGGCTGACCTCCGGGCGCGTCCTGATCATGGTGGTGGTGGGCGGGGCCGGCACCCTCGTCGGCCCCATCCTCGGGGGCGTGTCCTTCGTGTTCCTCGAGCATCACCTGTCGCAGGTGACCGACCTGTGGCCGCTCATCTTCGGCACCATCTTCATCATCTTCGTCATGTTTGCCCCGCAGGGCATCTGGGGGATTCTGACCGGCCGCTTGCGGAGCAAGCGCGAGGCCGCGGGCGCGGACCGCGGCAAGGAGGCGCCCGGTGCCGCTGCTTGAATGCAAAGGCCTGGTCCGCCGCTTCGGTGCGCTGGTCGCAGTCGACGACCTCGACATGACGGTCGAGCCCGGCGAGATCCGCGCGGTGATCGGCCCCAACGGTGCCGGCAAATCGACCTTCTTCAATCTGGTCACCAGCGTGCTCAAGCCGAGCGCGGGGCGGGTCGTCTTCGCCGGGGAGGACATCACCGGGATGCCGGTCCACCGGGTGGCGCAGCTGGGGATCGCCCGGACCTTCCAGCAGTGCCATGTGTTTCCCGCCTTGACCGCACGCGAGAACGTCCGCATCGCGGCGCAGTCGCGCGATCCCCGGCGCTGGCGCCTGCTCGGGGGCGGCAGCGTGCTGAGCTCCTCGGCGGCCGTCGCCGAGGAGGCGATCGAGCGCATGCGGCTTTCCCGATTCGCCGAGGTGACCGCCGCCATGCTTTCGCACGGCGACCAGCGGCTGCTCGAGGTCGCGATGGCGATCGCGCAGAAGCCGCGCCTGCTCATGCTGGACGAGCCGACCCAGGGCTTGTCGATCGAGGAGACCGGCCGCGCGGTTCAGATTCTCAAGGATCTCCTGGCGGCTGGCGACCTGAGCGTGCTCCTGGTCGAGCACGACATGGAGGTGGTGTTCAAGCTCGCCGACAACATCACCGTGCTGCATCGCGGCCGCGTGATCGCCGACGGAGCGCCGGCACGCGTGCGGGCCGATCCCGCGGTACGCAGCGCCTATCTCGGAGGCTCCGAGTGATGCTGCAGGTCGCCGGTCTCCATACCTACTATGGCCAGGGTCATGTCCTGCAGGGGATCGACCTGGAGGTGCCGGCGGGCTCGATTGCGGCCGTGCTCGGCCGCAACGGCGTCGGCAAGACCACGACGTTGCGCTCCATCATCGGCCTCACTCCGCCGCGCCGCGGGCAGGTCCTGCTGGCGGGCCAGGACGTGGCCGGATGGGCGCCGCATCGCATCGTGCGCGTGGGTGTCGGCTACGTGCCGGAAGGCCGGATGATCTTTCCGGACTTGACCGTGATCGAGAACATCCAGGTCGCCCAGCGCGTGCCGGCACGGCAGTGGTCGATGGAGCGGCTGCTCACGCTGTTTCCCGCGCTGGCCGAACGGCGGCGCAGCAAGGGCTCCCAGCTCTCTGGCGGCGAGCAGCAGATGCTCGCGGTCGCCCGCGCGCTGGTGACCGATCCCCGCGTCATCCTGCTCGACGAGCCGTCCCAGGGTCTCGCCCCGCTGGTGGTGGAGGAGCTCACGCGGCTGATCGCGCGGCTGCGCGACGAAGGCGTGAGCCTGTTGCTGGTCGAGCAGAACCTCAAGCTCGCCGAGGCCGTGGCCGACGTGGTCTACGTCATGGTCAAGGGCCAGATGGTCTATCATGCGCCGCTCGCTCGTTTCCGGACCGAACGCGAGGACGTCAAGGCGCGCTACCTGACCCTGTGACGCCGGCTGCGGCATCGGTTCACCTGCCGAGGACGAGACCATGACCGCCGGTGAGGGCTTGCGCGATTTCGTGGGCAGGAAGGCCATCGTGACCGGCGGCAGTCGCGGCATCGGTCGTGCGGTGTGCCTGGAGCTGGCGCGCCGGGGCGCCGACGTCGCCTTCATCTATCGCGACAGGGACGCCGAAGCCGAGGCCACGGCGGCACAACTTCGCTCGCTGGGCGCCGGCGCGCTGGCGCTCAAGGCCGACCTCTCCGATGCCGTCGCGGTCGGCGCGGCTGTCGACCGCGCTGCCGCCGATTTCGGGCGGCTCGATCTTCTGGTGCCGGCGGCCGGGGCGGTGGGGACATGGCGCGAGACCGCCGAGCTCGCGGTTGCCGACTGGGATCGGTACCTGGCGGTCGACTTGTCCGGGACGTTCTACGCCGTTCGCGCGGCGCTGCCGCACCTGCGCAAGGCCGGCGGCGGGGCGATCGTGGCGATCTCCTCGATCGCCGCACAGATGTGCCAGGCCCGCAACGTTCAAGGCGCCGCCGCCAAGGCGGGGGTCGAAGCGATGGTGCGGGTGGTGGCACGCGAGGAGGGGCGCCGCGGCATCCGTGCCAACGTGGTCGCGGTCGGCTTGACCGATACCGACATGGGACGCGCGGCGTTTGCCGAGTGGGGGCCGGAAACCACCGAGCGCATCGTCCGCGGCATCCCGCTGCGGCGCATCGGCACGCCCGAGGAGGTCGCGCGTGTCGTCTGCTTCCTGGCCGGACCCGACGGCGCCTACATCACCGGCAAGGTGTTGCAGGTCGACGGCGGCCAGATCATTGCGGCATGAGCCTGTCGGATGAAGTAGGCAGCGAGGCAGTCACATGGCCTTCGAAACGCGTCTGACGCCGGCCATGTCCGCGCGGTGGCGAAGCGCCGGCCTGTGGGGCGACGAGACCCTCGCCACGGCGCTGGCGCGGTGGGTGCGCGCGGCACCCGATCGCGAGGCGCTGACCGACGGGACGCGTCGGGTGACCTACCGGGAGCTGGCCGATGGCATCGAGCGCATGGCCGCCCGGCTGCGCGCGCTCGGCATCGGGAAAGGCGACGTGGTCACGATCCAGCTGCCCAACTGGATCGAGTTTGCATGCGTGTTCTTTGCGCTGGAGCGCATCGGCGCAGTGGCGGTGACGGTCAGCGTGGATTTCCGCAGCCGCGAGCTCGAATACATCACGCGTTTCGCCGACGCGAAGATGCTGGTCTGCTGCGCCGAGTTCCGTTCGTTCGATCACCTCACCATGGCCGCCGGGCTGCAGGTGCGGCTTCCCGCGCTCGCGCAGACCGCGGTCGTGCGCGGCACCCCGCGTGTCGGCATGGTCAGCCTCGACGATACGGTCGCGGCGCGCGGTGCACCCGCAGGCTTCGTGCCGGCTGCAACCGATGCCGATGCGGTCATGCGCATGGCGTTCACCTCGGGGACGACCGGCAACCCCAAGGGGGTCATGCACAGCCACAACACGACGCTCGCCGCCGCCCGCATTCTCAACGGCGATCTCGGGCTGGCGTCCGACGACGTCATGCTGATCTGGCTGCCGCTCGGCCTCAACTGGGGCTATCTCACGCTGGTGCAGTCGGTGCTGGCGGGCGCCAAGGCGGTGCTGCTCGATCGCTTCCGCCCGACTGCGGCGCTCGATCTCATCGAGCGCGAACGCGTGACCTACATCCCCACGGCGCCGGCATCGCTGACCACCATTCTGCAGGAGCCCGATCTGGTACGGCGCGACCTTTCGAGCCTCAGAATCGTGGTGAGCGGTGGCGCCTCCGCGCCGGTCGAGACCATCCGCGCCTGGCGCCGCGCCGCGCCCGGCGTGCTGCTCGAATTGCTCGGGATGCTGGAAACGGGATACCAGGCCTATACCCGCGCGACCGACGACCCCGAGCGGGTGGCGGGCTCGGTCGGCGTGCCCGCGAGCCACATGGGGCTGCGGCTGGTCGACGCCGACGGCGGGGATGTTGCGCGCGGGGAGGAGGGCGAGATCTGCTGCGATGGCCCCTCGGTGCATCTCGGCTATCACAACAACCCCGTCGCCAACGCAGAAGCCTTTCTTTCCGACGGCTGGTTCCGCAGCGGCGACCTCGGTGCCATCGACGCCGATGGACGCCTGCGCATCGTCGGCCGCCTCAAGGAGATGATCAACCGCGGCGGCCAGAAGTTCTTTCCGCGCGAGATCGAGGAGATCCTCTACACCCACCCCCGGGTCCTCTACGCCGCCATCGTCGGCGTCCCCGACGTGCGGCTGGGAGAGCGCAACTGCCTTTGCCTGGTTCCGCGACCCGGCGAGGCGCCGACGCTCGCGGAGCTGCTCGCCTTCCTCGGCGACAGCGTCGCCACCTA
Organism: uncultured Alphaproteobacteria bacterium; assembly: GCA_963840535.1. Lineage (GTDB taxonomy): Bacteria > Pseudomonadota > Alphaproteobacteria > Rhizobiales > Xanthobacteraceae > VAZQ01. The sequence goes on along the minus strand of CAWIZJ010000040.1, from coordinate 58,437 downwards.
CAAGCTGCCGGAGCGGCTGGAACTGTTCACGGAGTTCCCGTTCACCCCGACCGGCAAGATCCAGCGTCACGCGCTCGTGCGCGAGGTGATGGCGCGGACCGTATCCTGAACCCGACCTGAACCCCGACGATCCCGGAGCACCCCATGGAAGAACGCTATGCACGCTTTTCGCGCCTCGAGATCGATCGACCGCATCCGCGGGTCCTGCGGGTCGTGATGAACCGGCCGGACAGGCTCAATGCCGCCGACGGCGAGATGCACTCCGACCTGACCGAGATCTGGCGCGTGATCGACGCCGATCCGAGCGTGAATGCCGTGCTGTTGACCGGCGCCGGCAAGGCGTTCTCCGCCGGAGGCGACCTCGATCTCGTGGACCGGATGATCGCGGATTTCGACACCCGCATGCGCGTTTGGAAGGAGGCGCGCGACATGGTCTACAACCTGATCAATTGCAGCAAGCCGATCGTGTCGGCGATCAACGGCGCGGCCGTGGGCGCCGGCCTGGTGCTGGCGATCCTCGCCGACATTTCCATAGCCGCCAACTCCGCCAGGTTGATCGACGGCCATACCAAGCTCGGCGTCGCCGCCGGCGATCACGCCGCGATCATCTGGCCGCTGCTGTGCGGCATGGCCAAGGCGAAATACTACCTGCTGCTGTGCGAGACCGTTACCGGTGAGGAGGCCGAGCGCATCGGGCTGGTGTCGCTCGCGGTGCCGGCGGAGGAGCTGCAGGCGCGCGCGCTCGAGGTTGCGGTGCGGCTGGCGGATGGCGCGCCGAACGCGATCCGTTGGACCAAGTATGCGCTCAACAACTGGCTGCGTGCCGCCGGGCCGATCTTCGACGCCTCGCTGGGCCTCGAGTTCCTGGGCTTCTCCGGACCCGAATTGGCGGAAGGGACCAGGGCGTTGCGCGAGAAGCGCCCGCCCAGGTTCCCGCCCAGCGGCGTCGTCTGACGCCACTCATCTCTCCCCGCTTGCGGGTGAGCAGGGTCGGACCGGTCGCTCGCGGAGCGGTGAACAACTCGCGGGAACCCGCCAATCGCATCGGCCGAACGATTCTTGCCGCAATCAGCATGCTTTCTTCCGCGCGCGTCGGGGGACGTGCGTTGCCGTTGGACGCTTCGCCAGAGGCGACGTGGGGTACGAGTGGGGGACGTATTGGTTCGATTGGGGATCCGCGCGATTCCGTTTTGAATCGCCGCGATGTTTTTTGGGTTCGTCCTTAAATCGGCAGGGACGCAGGCAGGTCCGGCAATCACCGGATTACCCGGCCCGGGTATTTCCGTTTTTGGGACGATCCACCCTGACATTTTCCGGTTCCGCGCGCCGCTGGGATCAGAGCCCCCGGTCGATCGCGTACGACTGGCAAGCGTGGGACCGCAGGTTGGATTCGATACCCCACCCACCGGGCGGGGCATGCAGACGGACACGTGCCGGAGCGCGTCGTTGGACGAGCGTTTCGCCGCTGTGCATGATCGTTTCGCGTCTTTCGGCAAACGTTTCAACTCGGCCGATGATTGTCCGGCGTCGTTCGAAGAGAGAGTCGGGGCGGCCACGCGAGTACTCGAGGGTAGCCTGACATTGCCGCCGGATCGGGACGTCCAGAACCGGCGAGCCGATGCGCCCCCGAAACCGACCGTTTCCAAAGCGCACGTTCGCTCCCGGCAAGCGCGCAAGGAGGTCCCACCGCCGCACGACGACGGCCGGACCGCGATCTACGATATCACGGCGCAGACCGTCTACCTGCCGAGCGGCCGCCGGCTGGAGGCCCATTCCGGCTTTGGCGGTCTCATGGACAATCCCCGCCATGTGCACGTGAAGATGCGGGGGGCAACGCCGCCGAATGTCTACAATCTCACTTTGCGCGAGCGAACGTTTCATGGGGTTCGCGCCATCCGCCTCAACCCCGTCGACGGCAGCAGGATGCACGGTCGCGCAGGCATCCTTGCCCACTCCTTCTTGCTGGGTGCGAACGGCCAGTCCCACGGGTGCGTATCCTTCAGGAACTATCCCGAGTTCCTCAACGCCTTCCTCAAAGGCGAAGTCACCCGCCTCGCCGTGGTCGAGCGTCTTGAAAGCCCGCCCGGCAAGCTCGCCGCCGGACAGCTGCCGGACCCCGTCAAAGACCTGTTGAGGGCGACGAATCGCAGCCGCCAATATGCCGCCGCTGGGGATCGCTGACGATAAGGCGCATCCGTACCACTTACTAGGAGCGGTCAGGCGCATCAGTCAGGCGGCCTGCTTCACCGGTTCGATGAGCGTCGCATCGTTTGTATCGGCCTTCGAGCTGTTCACTTGCTTTGATGCGGCCCACCGTTGCAAGTCATCGTTCGGCGCTGGCTTTGGCCCACGATCAACGTAACGCGCGCGGCTACGGGCTATGGCTTCAGTGCAGCCATTTAATCGATTCAACCAATTTTTGCCGAGCGTAGAACATGCGTGTCTTTACCGTTGCGGATGGCACTTCAAGAATTTGCGCGACTTCGTCAATGGACTTCTCATGGTAGTAGACGAGATCAATGATCTCTCGGTGCTTAGGCGACAGGTTAATCAAGGCTTGGCGCAACAACTCGCCCCGATTCTTCTTCTCGAGCACTACTTGAGGATTGTCCGTCGGATCGGCCACGGTGCGCTCAATTCTTTCGTCCAACTCCGCGTCTGTCCGACGTCGACGTGCCGACAGCGCCTTGTTGCGGGCAATGGCTATCAGCCACGTCGACACGGAGGAGCGAGATTCGAATCGACCTGCGTGACGCCACACATCTAGGAAGACCTCGCTCAGCAGATCCTCCGCCAAGCTCTCATTACTGACGAAGCGCAACAGCCAACGATAGACCGGCGTCCGTTGACGGACGAACAGCGCCCGCATGGCGAGGCCATCGCCATTTGCTATACGAGCGAGGAGCATTTCGTCTGATGAGGCCGGTGCGGTTGCTGGTTCAGGCACTGCAGCGGCCGAGCCCGGCCGGGTAAATGCGAGATGCATTGGAATATCCCCTATACACGTCCCTAGCCGGGTCCCCGCAGTATTAATTGCAGATTATCCTTAATTGCTGATTAAGGGCACGCCCCCCTTAGGGTCGGAGGAGGACGGGCTGCCGCGTCGAGATCGACCCGATCGGGGTGATAGGCTAAGGCAAGTCTCGGCAGCGGCGGCGGTTGTCCCGTTTCGTCTGCATGACCCGCAAGTCGGGCGAGTTAGTGCCCCCATGGCAAGGAGAGCGATTATGCACCGGGTAACCTCGGCGATGTGCTGGCTGATCCTCGGGACCGGGCTCGCTCTCGCGCAGCCGGCCCAGGAAGCCCAGAAGCAACTGCAAGGGACCTGGACTGCGACAAGGGCGGAACGCGACGGCAAAGCAGCCGACGACGTTGTCGGACATCGGCTCTCCTTTACCGGCAACCGCTTCCAGATCCAGTCCGAGGACGGCAAGCCCCTCTACGCGGGAACCGTCCGTCTGGACCCGAGCGCGAAGCCGGCGGCGATCGACTTCGAGCATACGGAAGGGGTCCTGAAGGGCAAGGCGTGGAAGGGGATTTTTGAACTCGACGGCGACACGCTGACGATCTGCGACAATGCACCAAACCTGGACGAACGTCGGCCCGCCGCCTTCGAGGCAAAGAACGGGTCCGGGTATGTCCTCATCGCGTTCAAGCGCGTGAAGCCCTAGCCCCATGGCCCGCCTCTCGCTTTTCTTCGGCCGGCTGTTCGATGCGCTCGCGATCCTCGCCGCGTTGATTCTATTGGCCATGGTGGTGAGCGTCACCGCCGATATCATATTGCGCAACACGACGCGCCGCGGCTTCGTATGGGCAAACGAGGTTTCCGAATATGCGCTCTATCTCATGACCCTGCTGACGGCGCCGTGGCTGTTGCGGCGCGGCCAGCATGTGCGCATCGATCTTGTGCTCAACGCCGTGCCGCCGCGCGTAGCATGGCTGCTGGAGGCTGCGAGCGACCTGCTGGGCCTGCTGGTCTGCCTCGTTTTCGTGTGGTACGGCGTGGTCATGACCGGCGAGAGCCTTCGGCTCGGCTCGATCACCATCAAGAATCTCGTATTCCCGGAATGGTGGCTGCTGGCACCGCTGCCCGTCCTCTTCCTCCTGCTCGCCATCGAGTTCCTGCTTCGTCTCCATCGACTGTTCGGCGACCATCCTGCGCGCCGCGGCGACGTGACCTCGCCGGGTTGAGACGAGCATGGATTGGGTCACTGCAAGTCTCATCCTTTTCGGCGGGCTCGCCACGGCCATGGGGCTCGGGCTGCCGGTCGCGATCGCCTTCCTGTTGATCAATATCCTGGGCGCGCTCGCGTTTCTCGGCGGCGAGCCGGGCCTGCCGCAGCTCGCGCGCAATGCCGTGCAGTCGGTGACCAGCTTCTCGCTCACTCCGATTCCGTTTTTCGTGCTGATGGGGGAGGTGCTTTTTCACACCCGCGTGGCGCTCAAGGCGATCGACGCCGTTGCCGCCCTCATCCATCGCGTGCCGGGACGGCTTGCGGTCATCACCATCGTTTCGGGCACGATTTTTTCGGCGATCTCGGGCTCGACCATCGCCACCACGGCGATGCTGGGCAGCCTCATCCTCCCGACCATGCTGGCGCGCGGCTACGAGCCGCGCATGGCGATGGGCCCGATCATGGCGATCGGCAGCGTCGACATGCTGATCCCGCCGTCGGCGCTCGCGGTGCTGCTCGGCTCGCTGTCCGGCATCTCGATCGCCGGCCTGCTGGTCGGCGGCATCGTACCCGGATTGATCCTGAGCGCCGTGTTCATCGGCTATATCGTCATCAGGGCAAAGCTCAATCCGTCGCTGGCGCCGGAGCCGCCGGTGCTGGACGCGCCGCGAGGCCTGGCGCGCTGGCGGCCGTTCATGATCTATGTGCTGCCGCTGCTGCTGATTTTCGGAGTGGTGGTCGGCGCCATGACCGGGGGCTGGGCGACGCCGACGGAAGCCGCGGCGCTGGGCGCCGCCGCCACCGTCGTGGCGTGCTGGCTCTACCGCAGCCTCAGCCTCGAGAACCTGATGCAGTCGCTCACCGGCACGGTGGCGATCTCCGGCACCATCCTGTTCATCATCATCGGCGCCACCACCTTCGCACAGGTGTTGAGCTTTTCCGGCGCCACCAACGGCATCATCAGGTCGGTGGTCGATCAGGACCTGCCCGTTCATGCGGTGATTCTCGGCATGATGGCGCTGCTGATCGTGCTCGGCTTCTTTGTCGATGAAGTCAGCATGATGATGATCACCTTGCCGTTCTTCATGCCGCTGGTGCAGCGCATGGGAGTCGATCCGATCTGGTTCGGCGTTCTGTTCCTGCTGTGCATGCAGATCGGCCTCTTGAGCCCGCCGTTCGGGCTCCTGCTGTTCGCGATGAAAGGCGTGGCGCCGCCGCACATCACCATGAAGCAGGTCATTCAGGCGGTGATGCCCTACATGTATTTCGGCATTCTGATCATGCTGGTCGTCTTTTTGTGGCCGCCGCTCGCCACCTGGCTGCCCAGCCTGCTCCTTCGATGACGCGGCAAGGATGTCCGCTGGCTAGTCGCCCGCTTCAACCAGTTTGAAAGGATTTGGTAAGGATTTGGTGATTCGCTTTCATCGCCACTATTGGCGACGGAGGCAATCATGGCTGCGAAGGAGATTTCGGTAAAGACGTATGTGGTGAGGTTGAGCGGCGAGGAGCGCCAACAGCTTGCGACGCTGATTTGGGGGGAAGAGCCCAGCAAAACGCCTGCTGAAGGCGCGGATCTTGTTGAAGGCCGATGTGTCGGAGGTGGGTGAAGGGTGGAGCGACAGCCGGATCATCGAGGCTCTGGATGCCAGCCCGTCCATGGTTTACCGGGTGCGCAAGCAACTGGTGGAGGAGGGCTTCGAGGCTGTGTTGAGCCGCAAACAACGGGCAATGCCTGCCGTCGCGCCGATTTTTGACGGCGAGAAAGAGGCCAAGCTGATTGCCTTGGCATGCTCCAAACCTCCCAAGGGACGCGCGCGCTGGACCTTGCGGTTGTTGGAGAACAAAGTCGTGGAGCTCAACATTGTCGATCGTGCCAGTGACAGCACGATCGGGCGGGTTCTAAAAAAAACACGCTCCAGCCCCATCGCCGACGGCAATGGGTCATCCCACCGAAGGCCAACAGCGCGTTCGTAGCGGCGATGGAAGACGTGCTGGCCGTTTATACGCGGCCACGCGATCCCGATTGCCCGCTGGTTTGTCTGGACGAGACCTCAAAGCAGCTCATTGCCGAAACGAGTGTGCCGATCCCGATGAAAGCGGGACGCCCGGCCCGTTTCGATTACGAGTACGAGCGCAACGGGACCGCCAACCTCTTCATGATGTTTGCGCCGCTCGAAGGCTGGCGCCATGTTAAAGTCACGGATCGCCGCACCGCCGTGGATTATGCTCACGTCTTGAAAGATTTGGCCGATCTCCACTTCGCGAACGCCAAGACAATCGTTCTGGTCCAGGACAATCTCAACATTCACGGCAAGGCTTCGCTCTACGAAGCCTTTCCTGCCGCCGAAGCCAGGCGGCTGGTCGAGCGCTTCGAATGGCACTACACTCCAAAGCATGGCAGTTGGCTCGATCTGGCGGAGTCAGAACTCGGCGTCCTATCGTCCCAGTGCCTCGATCGCCGCATCCCCGACAAACAAACCCTCATCGACGAAACGGCCGCCTGGGAACACGACCGCAATGCCAACAACACCAAGGCCAACTGGCACTTCACAACCCCCAACGCACGCATCAAACTCAAGCATCTATACCCTTCAATCTGACTGAATTCGGGCGACTAGTGTCCCGCTTCCAACGTTCGCTTCACATTGCAGCACGCTCGAGTGCGAACGTCGGAAGCAAAGGGACACTAGCAAGTCTATGGTGCTAGTGCGGTTTTGTCTTTGACGTTCCGATGACGGAACCGCCGCGAGACTGATCGGAACGTCAAAGACACCGCACTAGTTCCTGTGCGCGGCGCCGGCATCCACCGTCACCACCGTTCCGCTGACGTAGGAGGCGCGCGGCGAGGCCAGGAACGTCACCACGTCCGCAACCTCGCTCGGCCTGGCCATGCGTCCGAACGGCAGATCGAGATCGCGCTCGACCTCGCGCCAGCGCTGGGCCGAGCCGAGCTTGCTCTCGGCGATCTTGCGCAGCACGGTCTCGGCGCGGTCGGTCGCGGTGTAGCCGGGATTGACCGCGACCACCCGCACGCCGAAATCGGGCGACTGGCTGCCGACCGAACGGCTGAACGCCATCAGCGCGGCATTGCCGGTCGATCCGATGATGTAGCGCGAGAACAGCCGCTCCCCCGCATAGCCGATGATGTTGACGATCACGCCGTCGCGCCGCTCGCTCATCGCGCGGTAGATCGACCGGGTCAGGTTGATGTAGCCGAACACCTTGAGGTCCCAGGAGCTGCGCCAGACCTCGTCGCTGGTGTCGGCGAGGTCGCCGCCCGGGTTGGCGCCGGCGTTGTTGACCAGGATGTCCACCCCGGCGCAGGCCTGCGCCAGTCGCTCCTGGTCCTCGACCCGGGACAGGTCGACGCCGTGGATTCGCACATCGATGTCGGGGCGGGCCTTGCGCAGCAGGTCCTGCGCCTGCTCCAGGGCAGAGACGCCGCGGCCGGCGATGTCGAGGTGACAACCTTCCGCCGCCAGCGCCTGGGCGACCGCGAGCCCGATCCCCTTGCTGGCGCCGGTCACCAGCGCACGCTTGCCGCCGAGGTGTAGGTCCATCGTCTCTAACCCGAGTCCCTTGCCCGAACTGACCGCTTGCGGCTTTCATTTCGCGCGCTTGCGTCTCGTGGCCTGTGTCATGATCTGCTCTGCGTAGTACGATCTGGCGGCAAGTCGCGCCTGTTCCACATGGTGGGCAGCGGTCTTGCGCGCGCGGTCGGAATCTCCGGACTTGATCGCGGCCAGGATCGCCTTCATCTCGCGTGCGCTGAATTTCGTACGCCCCTTGAGCGACATCGATCTTCCGCGAAGAAAATTGATGCGCGCATTCAGTCCGAAGAGGATCTCGGCAATAACTATATTCGCGCTGCAATGGAGCATTGTTGCGTAGAAATCGGACGTCGCCTCGATGCAGCCGGTGATATCGTCCTGCCTGGCCGAGGTTACAAATGCCCGGCAAGCTGCTTCCAGGCTGGCGATGTCCTGCTTGCTCGCGCGTACCGCCGACCTGGCGGCGGCCTCCCCTTCGAGCAGCGAGCGGACCTGATAAATCTGCTCCGCCTGTTCCCAGGTCAGGACCGGGATCTTCGGCCCGCGATTAGGAATGATCTCGATCAGGCGCTCCGCCTCGAGGCCCCGCAACGCCTCGCGCAGGGAAGCGCGGCTGACGCCAAGCATCGCGCACAGCTTGGACTCCACCAATCTGTCGCCGGGCTTGAAATGGCCCGCGAGGATGGCATTACGAAGCTTCTCGACGGCCTGCCGTTGGAGCGTTCGGTGTTCGACGTGCAAGTCCATAGTGACTTCAATGTCTCCCATTGGACGCCGGACGCCCTCATCTAACCTCAATCAAGCCGCACGTCGATTGTCCGCTGCGAGCCGGGACAGGACTTTGGACCGACCGGCGGCCGTCATCGAGATTCAGGTTTCGCGCCGCGTGGATCGAGCTTGGCCGTTGCTGTTTCATGGGTAGGCCCGCCGACCCGGGCATTCAGACGCCCGCGATTTGCCAGGCAGAAGATAATTGCAATCTCGTCCGGCATCGGGGTCCCGGGCAATGCAATTGACATCACATCGTAATGCGACCGGACGTAAATCTCATCCTTGTGGTTCATCGGAATATCGACGGGGATACCGGGGGCACCGACTTTGGTGACCGACGATATCCAGGCATTGCCACCGCCGATGGCGTTGCGAAACGGCTCGGCGAACACGGTCGTCAGCATGGCATTGGCGTGCTCCTGCTCGCCCGCGAGCCCGACAATGCCGCCCTTGCCGTAGCTCTGCACTGGATCGGTGCCGAAGGCGGCGATCGCCATGGCTGCCATCTCCGCGCCGAGTTCGCGCGCTCGCATCGATGATCGGCTGCAGATTCTCGACGTATCGGCCGGCGTACGGATTTCCGATCACGGCGATCGTCGCGACCTTCCGCTGCGGGAAATTCGTCTGCTGACCGGCTTCATCGCGCTGTTCCAAGGTGATAACGGCGCTGCGGCGTATCTTGATTTCCATGGGCGTCCGTAAGGGAGCGGGGCGATCGGTCAAGTAGATCGCAATTGTCGGACAATCTGTCAATGCCGGCCGAGCCCGCCGTTCCCGCCCCAGCCACTGCCCACGGCCGAGACTCCTCCGGCTGGCTGCATTGCGACGGCATAGCGTGCTAGGCATTGGCCGATATTGACAGATTGTCTGACAATTGTAACCTTGCTGCTTCATCCGTTGTCGCGAGGTTTGGAATGGCTCTGCCCACCCACCATCGCTTCGCTTTCAGCCCGTTGCCGAAGCGTCCCGACTATTCGTGGCCCGGCAGCAAGCGTCTCGCCGTGTATATCGCGCTCAACATCGAAACGTTCGGGTTCGGAATGGAAATCGGACCGGTCCTCGGCAACCCGCTGCCAATGCCCGATCAGCGAAACTGGTCCTGGCGCGAATATGGGAATCGCGTCGGCGTGTGGCGGTTGCTGGAACTTTTCGACCAGTTGAGGCTGCCGCTATCGCATCAGGTCAATTCCTACATGTACGACACGCACCCGGAGATCATGGACGCGATCCGACAGCGGGGCGATGAGGTGGTCGGTCACGGGCGCACCAACTCGGAGCAGCCCGGCATGCGTCCGGAGGACGAAGAACGCAAGCTTATTGCCGAAGCGACCGCCACCATCGCGCGCCATGAAGGCCGCGCGCCGGCAGGCTGGATGACGCCGCTCCAATCGGAGAGCACGTTCACGCCCGACCTGCTCAAGGAGGCGGGGTATCGTTATTTGCTGGATTGGCCGGCCGACGACCAGCCGTACTGGCTGCACACACGTTCAGGGCCGATCCTCAGCGTTCCGTACGCGGTGGAGACCAACGATTTCGTTTCAATTCTGCATTTGCGCCACGACCCGCTCCAGTATGTGGACGCGGTCGTGCGCCAGTTCAGCGAGATGGTCGAGCAATGCACCGCGCATCCGCTCGTGCTGGCCATCTCCCTTCACCCATTCATCATGGGGCAACCGCACCGCCTGCGCGTCTTGCGCGAAGGCTTGCACCGGATTTTGGGCCATGCCGACTTCGACCGGGTCTGGATGACGCGGCCGGGGGCCATTGCGACGCATTGCAAGTCGCTCACTCCGGGGGTCATTTGCGGAAGTTGAAGCCGAGTTAGAGCGCGCTCATGGAAAATGGCCCTCATGCAGACGCGGCTTTCGGGATCGAGGGCGCGACGACGCTCCAGATTCCCCTGAAGCACGTTGAGCTGCACGGCGTGAGCCTCGGCAGCGGGCCATTGGCGCTCCTGTTCCATGGCATATCGGCCAATGCCTATGTCTTTCTTCCGCTGATGAGGTTGCTTGCGGATCGATTCCGGTTGGTGAGCGTCGATTTGCGCGGCCACGGTCGAAGCAGCAAACCGGCTGCCGGCTACGCGGCGGCCGATTTCGCCGGCGACATTCGGGAGCTCATCGAGGTCCTCGGCACCGGAAAGGCGATGTTGATCGGGCATGCGCTCGGCGCCCGAAATTCCTTGGAGGCCGCGGTGCGATTCCCGGAGTTGATCTCGTCCGTCGTCGCCATCGAGTTCACACCGTTCATCGAGGCGACGGTGCTCGACGCCCTCGAGACACGCGTGAATGGCGGTGTTCGCCTGTTTTGCAAATACCGGCGCGATCAAGCAGGCACTCGCGCTCCGCTATCCCCTGCTATCGGCGGACGCAATCGAGCGACGGGCCGCACCTGGATTCGTACACGTGGAAGGCGGCCTTCGGCCGCGCGCCGACCGGTCGGCATTGCTGCAGACTTGCGATGGTTTGCGCGCCGACCTCGTGCCGGCGCTGAGAGACATTCGCGTGCCGACGCTGCTCGTTCGCGGCGCCGACAGCCGCTTTGTATCCGCCGCGGGGTGGGCGAAGACCCGACGACTGCGAAGCGATCTGACGGCGATCGAGATCGAAGGGGCAGACCATTACGTTTCCGAGGAGGCGTATGCGGTTCTCGCCGAAGCGATCGTCGACTTCTGGATCCACGTCCATGGGGCCTGACGATCAGCGCCGCGGATTGTACTCAGCGCAAGCTGACGCTCTTGTGCTCGAGTCGCGAGACCAGACGCACCACCGGCCACAGCATGACCAAGTACGTCAGTGCCGCCAATACGATCGGCGTGGGATTGTAGGTGAGGGCCTGCGCATTGCGCGCGGCATCGAGCAGTTCCGGAATCGCCACCACGCTTGCGAGCGTCGTCAATTTCACCACTTCAAGCGTGTTGCTCACGAGATCGGGAAGCACGTTTCTCGTCGCCTGCGGCACGATGACGTACGTCATCGCTTGCAGCCATGACAGTCCGGTGGAGCGCGCGGCCTCCGATTGGCCCCGAGCGATGCTGTCGATGCCGGCGCGGAAAATCTCGCCGTAATACGCCGATGTGTTCAGGAAGAATCCGAGCGCCACCGCCAAGATCGCGGGGATGTCGACACCGAAGAACGGAAGACCGAAATACAGGAACAGCAACAATACGAGCGGTGGAAAGGCCCGGAAGAAATCCACGTAAGCGATGACGAGCGCGGTGATCCAGCCCGTCCGGAGACTGTACAGAATGGCGACTGCGAGGCCCCCCGCCAGGCCAAGCGGCACGACCAGCAGCGAGAGCAGAAAGGTAACGCCGAGACCGCTCAGGAGATAGGGCAGGACCCTGGTCATGATCTCGATGTTGAAAAAATTGTGAACGATCGCGTCCATGCTAGCGCTTCCACGCATATCGGGTCTCGATCCAGCGCCCGAACAGCACGAGCGGGATGAACAGAGCGACATAGATGAGCGCGCCGATCGTCAGCGGAGTCGGGTTTCCGGCGAGGCTCGAAGCCGAATGCGCAGCACCCAGGACTTCAGGCAATGCGACGACCGATCCGAGCGCGGTGCCCTTGGTAATCGCGATGGTACGGTTGGTGAGCGGCGGAATGGTGAGGCGCACCGCCTGTGGCAGGATCACATAGGCAAGCGTCTGCCGGCTCGACATGCCGGTGGACCGCGCGGCTTCCCATTGACCGCGTTGGATCGAGATCATCCCGGCCCAGAAGATCTCCTCGGCAAAAGCTGCGAGAACGAAGGTCAGCGACAGCCAGGTCGCGGTGAACGCGCTCATCGGCAGCTGCGCGTAGGGAAACGCAAAGAACAGGATGATGATCACCATCAGCGGCGGCAGCGCGCGAAGGCAATCGGCGTAGACGACGATCAGCGCGTTGACCGCTCGAAATCTGGAAGGCGCGTACGACCGCGAGCGCTAGACCAAGGGCCAGTCCGCAGACGATGACGGCCAACGCCAGCTTCACGGTGATGACGATGCCCTTGGCTAGGTCGGGCCAGTATTCCTTCGCGATCTCGGCGTTGAAAAACGTGAATATGAACCGATCGAGGTCCATCTAATGCTGCCTCGATAGCGTCGACATGAATTCGCGTACGCGGATATGGCCATAGTCGCCGAATATCTGTTCCGGTGCGCCCTGATCCAGGATCGCGCCGTGGTCCATGAACACGATACGGTCCGCGGCCGCTCGCGCGAACTGCAACTCGTGGCTCACCACCACCATGGTCATGCCGGCGTCGCGCAGGGCACGCATCACCTGCAGGACGCTGTTGATGAGTTCTGGATCGAGCGAGCTCGTCGGTTCGTCGAACAGCATGATCTGCGGTTCCAGAGCCAACGCCCGCGCTATGGCAACCCGCTGCTGCTGTCCGCCTGACAGTTCGCCGGGATAAGCCGCGGCCTTGTCCGCGAGACCGACCTTGGCGAGCGCGGCGCGGCCGCGCTCCTCCGCTTCACCACGTGCGAACCGCTGAACCTTACGCAAGGCCAGCGTGACGTTGCCGAGCGCATTCATATGCGGATAGAGGTTGAACGATTGGAAGACCATTCCGATCCGCTGACGGATGCGGTTGAGGTCGAACTCCGGGCCGGGTAATGTCCACGCCGTCGATCAGCACCGAACCGCTGGTCGGCTCCTCGATACGATTGCAGCAGCGAAGCAACGTGGACTTACCCGAGCCGGACGGGCCAATGATGAAAATAAGCTCACCCGGCCTGACCGCGAGAGAGATGCCCTTGAGAATCTCGATCGATCCGAAGGACTTGCGCAGATCGATTACTTCGAGGATCGGTTTCGCGCCGGTCATCATCCACGCTGGGACATTACGAGCAGCTCAGCGTCACGGGTTCCGCATCGTAGCCGGGAAGTTCTGGAACGCCGTGGCCCGCGGCAATCTTGCGCGCCCATGAAATCGGCGGCCGGCGCTTCACCGAACCATTTCTCGTAGATGCGCGCCAGCGTGCCATCCTGCTTCATGCATTTCAATGCCATGTTAAATCGCGCCCGGCCTTCCCGATCGTCATGACGGAACGAAACTGTCCAGACGTTTCCGGTCTTGATCACATAGCTCGGAATCAGCTCCGGGTTCTGCTTCGCGGCCCACATCACGACCGCGAAAATTGCCAGGTTCGCATCCGCTCGCCCGGACAGAATCGCCTGTACGGCGTCCGCATTGGTGCCATAGACGTCGTGCTTGAAGCCGTACTTCTCGCCGTTCGCACGCGCCCACACCTCGAATATCGATCCTTTGTTGACTGAGATCGTCTTCCCTTTCAGATCGTCGAGCGAATTGATGACCGGCCCTCCCTTCTTGATCAGGAAGCGGAAGTCGGCCTCCATGTAGCCCTCGGAGAACAGCATCGTCTTGGCACGCTCCGGCGTCGCCATCGTCGGCGCCAGCACGAAATCGTATTTCTTCGCGTTCAAGCCGGGGATCAGCGCAGAGAATTGTGTTCCCTCGATTTCGACCGGGCGTTTCAGACGTTTCGCCAATTCGTTGCCGAGATCGATATTGAAGCCTTCGAGGCCGCCACTCAGGCGCGGCATGACATATGGTGCAAAATTGGCGTCGACGCCGGTTTTGATCGCATCCTGTGCTTGCGCGGTGCCAGGAGCGTCCCACGGCGATCCGGCGGCGACCACGATCGCGCCTATTTTCAGCATTGTGAAGAGCAACTTCATGTCTGTCTCCCTGATGATCGATCGAGCGTGCAGAAGTCGGTGCGCCTCAGGTCCCGGAGCTTGACAGTCCCTCGCCGGCGCACGCCGTGAGACGGGACGCACTCTGCCGCTTCGTTCCGCCGCCAGCCGGCGTGAGGCGGCCGATCGTCTCGTCGGTCGTCAATACGTCGCCGAAATAGACAAGGAAATTGTTCAAGGTCGCGGCGTGCTCTTCATCGCTCAACGTGGCGGTGCAGTCGGAAAGCATGGCCACGCAATACTCGAGCATCGAAGCGTCGCGCGCCGTCAACTCGCAACAGACGTTCGTCTTTGTGCCGGCAATCAGCAGCGTATCGATTCCATTCTCGACCAGGACGCTGTCGAGCTTCGACGAGTGCGGAATCATCGCGCTGTACTTTATCTTGGTGACACGGATGTCGCCGGGGAGCGGCTCGAGTGTCGGATAGAGCTTGAACCCTTCGCTATCCGCGGAAAGGCTCGCCAGCCGCCGCTCGGCGTTCGCCTTCGTAAGCTTGTATTTGTGGTGATTGGACCAATGCTCCAGCGCGCCTGCGGCGGTCGTTTGCACCCAGACAACTTTCCCTCCCGCCGTACGAAGGGCGGCGGCCATGCGGTTGATGCTCGGAACGATCTCGCGCGCCGCCGGCGCTTCATTGGGGAAGCCCGCGGCCACATAGTGGTTTTGCATATCGATCACGACCAGCGCCGCGCGCGCGGGGTCGATGGCATCGAGGGCGTGCGGCTTGCCCTGGGCCTTCAGGACCCGTTCCTGCACCCAGTTCGGCGTGACGTATCTGTGCATACTTCCTCGCAGTGCGGCGGCGGTTCGTTCTGGCCGCGAACGCAGCGACCTCCAAGGCGAAGGCCCACGGAAATGTCGCAATTGTCAGACAATCTGTCAATAAGGCGACGCAGCGCGCGATCGCGCCGCGCCGCTCGTTCCGTTTCGGACGGCGCGATCTACCGAGCCGACCCCTTGCAGCCTTCGGCGGCCAGCACCTTGTCCACCATCTCGCCGGCGACCCCGAGATAGCGCGCGGGATCGCACATCTCCTCGAGCTGCGCGCGCGTGAGATGCCGCGAGATCTCCGCGTCTCGTGCCAACAGCTCGACCAGCGGGGTGCCGGTCGAGGCGACCTTGCGGCAGATGTCGTAGACCAGATCGTGGGCGCGCTGGCGACCGAGATGGGGACCGAGCCCCATCATCACGGCTTCGGAGACGATCATGCCCCGGGTGAGATCGAGATTGGCCCGCATGCGCGCGGCATCGACCTCGAGCCCGGCGACCAGCAGCCTGGTCTGCGCCAGCGCGCCCGCGGCGAGCAGGAAGATTTCCGGCAGCGAGATCCATTCGATTTCCCACGGCCCGGTGGAGCGTTCGTGGTCGGCGACCGCGGCCTCCAGCAGCGCCGCCACGTGCTGGCGCACCAGCGCCACCGTCGAATGAATGTAGAGGCAGGAGACCGGATTGCGCTTCTGCGGCATGGTGCTCGACGAGCCGCGCGCCTCGTGGAACGGCTCGTAGACCTCCGCCACCTCGGTCTGCATCAGGAGCTTGACGTCCATCGAGATCTTGCCGAGCGTGCCGGTGACGAGCCCGAGAAAGCATCCGACCTCGCCGATGCGGTCGCGCACGGTGTGCCAGGCGATCTCCGGCTGGCCGAGGCCGAGCTCCCGCATCAGCGCGGCCTGCACCGCGAGGCCATCGGTGCCGAGCGCGGCGAGCGTGCCGACCGCGCCGCCGAACTCGCCCACCAGCACCCGCGGGCGCAGCTGCGCGAGCCGCTCGCGGTGACGCTGCATGGCGGCGAGCAGCGAGGCGGTCTTGAAGCCGAAGGTGAGCGGTACCGCCTGCTGCAGGTTGCTGCGCCCCGCCATCGGCGTGTCGCGATAGCGCCGTGACAGCTCGGCGAGCGAGGAGGCGATCGCCTCCATGTCCTTTTCGACCAGCTCGAGCGCGGCGCGGATCTGCAGGATCGCGGCGGTGTCGGTGATGTCCTGGGTGGTGGCGCCCCAGTGGCACCATTCGCCCAGCCCATCGGCACAGAGATCGACGATCTGCTGCACCACGCCGAGGATCGGGTAGCCGATCCGCTCGGTCTGCTGCTTCAGCCGGGCGAGATCGATGTTCTCGATCCGGCATTGGCGCACGATCTCTTGCGCCGCCCGCTCCGGGATGATGCCGAGGCGCGCCTGGACGCGTGCCAGCGCCGCCTCGATCTCGAGGTAGTAGCCGGTTCTCGTCTCATCGGAGAAGACATGGCGCATCTCGGCAGTGCTGAAGATATCCCGGAAGATCGCCGAGTCGAGCGCAGTCGCCGTCATGCTTTTTCTCCGATCATGGGTAGATCCCGGAGGATGCCGGTGTCGATGACGTCCTTCCGGCAATGATCATCGAAGTCGCGCGCCACCGCCGGCCCAGGCACTGTACGAAGGCCATCGTCGCCGCGAAAGCGGTAGGCGCCGCTCACGTCCTATGGAACGTGGTCCTTTTGCACGGGGCGATGGCAATGATCGAGGCAGGGTGGCGCTCACGCCCGGTGGAAGAGCCGGCCACGGCATCAAAACCGAGCATGAATTCAATGCGTTAATGCGTCGAAGCAAACCGGCAACACCCTGGAAATTTTCGGCCAGCGTCACAATCTGGGACGGATTGCTTGATCGACTATGGTCCGCTCAATGATTCGGGGGGTTACCATGATCAGTAGCCTGAGCGACACTCGACGAGTATCGGATGATGAAGGCTTGGAGGTACGCGAGCTTCGCGCGCTTGTTGCCAAGCATCTCCACCTCGACGTACGACGCGTCACGGACCAGGCGCACCTCCGTCGCGATCTCGGGGCAGGTTGGCTCGATCGTCTGGAACTGCTGATGCTGATCGAGGATCAATTCGTCGATGTTGAAATCGCGGATGACACCGATCGGATAGAAGTCGTTGCCGATCTCATTCGCTGCGTCGAGGGTGCGCGGGGCCGGGGCCGGGGTGCGCCGCTCGACGCGTTCGTGCGATAGACCTTTCGATATTGCTCTGACCTAGATCACGATGCTGGGATTGCGCAGGTTCTGGTCGCAGTCGATCAAGTTGACCTGCCGGACCTGGATCAGCCAGCGGCGGTCCTGCTCGATGAAGCGGTGCCCGCACCAGCCCGAGAGACAGCGGGTCCCGTCGACGCGGAACTCGCTGATCAGGTAGTTGGAGCGCACCATGCGGGCGCTGCCGCTCCGGGCGGCGAACACCTCGACGTTGGAGACCATGCGCACGGTGCGCGACTTCGGGGCCTGCGACCACGCATAGCCGGTACGCAGCCGGTAGATGCGATCCTCCATGCGGCGGCGATCGTCGAAGGAGATCGCGATCTCCCGCCGCGGGTCGCCCCCTTCCGGCGTGCCTGGGACCCAATAGACGCATTCCGGGCAATAAAGCGCGAGCCACTCGTCGAAACGAAGCCCGTCGAGCAGGCGCGCCTCTCGTTCCAGCAGCAGCCGGAAGCGATCGCGCTCCCTCGGATCATCGATGTTCAGCTCGTCGCGCTGCCAATCGGAGAAGCTTTCCACCAGTTCGCGGTAGAAGGCGTCGTTGACGTAATAGGAGCTGATCGACGGATCGTGCGCGAGCTGCATGTCGAACGAGGCTTTCTCTCCCGGCGTCATGCCCGGCCCCGTGATGGCCAAGCCCGCCCATGACTGATTCGTGTCTACGGCTCGCGCTGTACGGTGAGGCTGGGCGATGCCTTCATCAGACACTTCCACTCCTTGATGTACTCACGCATGAACGCCTCGTCGGTGGCGGGCGCGGTGATGATGCCGTTGGCGTCGGTCTCGACGCGGCCGGGGATCCCGAGCCCACGGTGCATGTAGACCCATTCGTCCTCCCGGCACGCGAGCCCGCGCTGGATCTCCTCGAAATTGGCGAGATCGTCGACCTCGCCGAAATTCGGGAACTGCTCCTGAGTACGCATGCGCAACGCGTTGATCTCGTCGACCGCGCCGCACAGCACGCCCTTCTCGTCGACGACCGCGGTGCCGTACCAGGTGACGTTGGTCTCGTCGACCGCGACCGGCTCGAACACCTGGATGTGGTTGCCGAGCAGGGAGAAGTTGGGGAACACGTTGATGTTGACCGGCTCCGAGGAGGCGAGGTCGAGGATTTCCTCGGCCCTGGCGCCGAAGCGGCGGCGCAGCTCCTCCTGGTAGTGCTCGGTTCCGGGTGCGGGGCCTTCCACCGCCCACAGGCCACCGGCGCGCTTCTCGATGTTGGGCCGCTTGTCCTTGAAGTGATGGCCATGGCCCATATAGGCCATGTACATGGGCGCGGTGTCGGGCGAGCCCTTGTAATACGACATGCCCTTGTTGGCGACGTCGGCCTGGCGGTTCTCCATCTCGAGCAGGGAGCGGTGCGAGAACACGACGTGATAGCCGTCGCCGGAATTGTCGTAGGCGAGCTTCCAATTGCCCTTGTATCGCAGCCGGTTCGCCTCGCACACCCGGATCCGGCCCTGGGGCTGGCGGTCGAGCCATTCGTCGATCGGCTTGGTGATGGCGCCGAGATAGTCGATGAGCGAGGGTGCATCGGGATTGAGCGTCGCGAAGATGAAGCCGCGGTAGCTGTCCACCCGCGGCACCTGCGCCACGTTGTACTTGGCGTCCCCGAAATCGCAGGAGTAGCCGTCGGGCCACGGCACCGCGCGCAGCTTGCCGGTGTTGAGAAAGCTCCAGCCGTGGTACGGGCAGGTGAAGATGCGCGCCGAGCCCCTGTCCTTGCGGCAAAGCGTGGTGCCGCGGTGGGCGCAGCGGTTGAACAGGGCGCGGATCTTGCCGCCGGAGTCCCGCAACAGGATCAGCGGCCGCAACCCCAGCCGCACCGTGATGAAGTCGTCGTTGCTCGGGATCTGGCTTTCGTGGCCGAGATAGACCCATACCGCTCCGAAGATGTTGGTCATCTCGGCCTGGAAGATGGCCGGATCGGTATAGATCAGCCGATGGACCCGATCCTCCTGGACCAGCTCGTCCCAGTCGTAGAGGTCGGCCGCGCTCTCGATCCGAGACGTGTTGAGCTTTTCCAGCATGGGGTCGTTCCCGGGCTCTTTCTGGTGCATCCGCGGGCGGAGGCGACCGGCCGATCCGACTGGCGGCAGCCCATCATGCCTCTGTTCAGAAGAAATCGAAATACTCGTTCTGCTCCCAGGCGGTCGGCTCCTCGCTCTCCTGCGCACCGGTCTCCGCGAGCCATTGCTCGAAACGGCCGGCCTCGTTGCGCTTGAGCTTGAGGTAATAGTCGATGAAGACCTCGCCGAGTTGCGAGCGAAAGAGCGGCGCGCTCTCCAGCGCCGCCAGCGCGGCAGGCAGGCTCGTGGGCAGCATCGGGCGATCGGCGGTGTAGGGCTCGGTGTCCTGCGGTCCCGGGTCGAGGCCGTTCTCGATCCCGTCGAGGCCGGCGACGATCTGCGACAGGATGTAGAGATAGGGATTGGCCGCCGGCTCGCCGATCCGGTTCTCGATGCGGGTTGACGGGTCGCCCGGCGCGCCGAGCACGCGCAACATGACGCCGCGGTGGTCGTAGCACCATGTGGCACGGTCGGGCGCCAGCGAGTTCGGCCGATAGCGCCGGTAGCCGTTGACGGTGGGCGTGGCGAAGGCGGTCGCAGCCACGGCGTGCTCGAGGAGGCCGCCGAGAAAGGCGCGACCGAGCGGAGAGAGGCAATCGCGCCCGTCCTCGGGCATCAGGACGTTGCGTCCGTCGTCGACCGCACTCAACGACTGATGCAGATGCCAGCCGTTGGAATAGTAGCCCTTGATCGCCGGTCGGCACATGAAGGTCGCGAAGTGACCCATCCGCCGGCACAGCTGGCGCGTCGCGGTGCGGAACAGCATCGCGTGGTCGGCCGCCTCCAGCGCCGGCTGCGCAGCGAACGTGCATTCCACCTGGCCCGGCCCCCACTCGTTCTCGATCGAGCGCAGCCGCAGGCCGATCTTCTCGTACATCCCGGTGAGCGCCGAGAGCACCGGCTCCATCAGGTCCATGTTGGATTCCGAGTGGTAGGAGAAGCCGGGCTCCGGCGGGGTGGTCCTGATCGGCCGCCCGCGCCGGCCGGGGATGCCGGTGGTCTCGTCGCCCAGATGATCCTCCGCCACGCGCGCGAGGTACCATTCGATCTCGAGGCCGACGACGAGGGTGAGGCCCTTGTCCGCCAGCCGCTTCAGCCCCTTGCGCAGCAATTGGCGGGACGAGAAGTGGAACGGCACCCCGCTGTTGAAGTATTCGTCGCACAGCACCCAGCCCACACCCGGTGCCCACGGCAAGACCCGGAAGGTCGAGAGATCGGGAACCACGGTGAGATTGGGCGAGCCGGTCATCTCGGGCAGCTCCATGCCGCCGCCGCAGGTGAACGAGGCGAACGTGCGCGCATTGGCGGAATCGAGCGTCGTGGTCGCGACGTTGATGTTGTAGCCGTCGGTGAGGGCAGCCAGAAAGGCCGGTATCGTCACCGCCTTGGCGCGCGAGGCGCCGTGCGAATCGGCCCACGCGAGACGAACGAGCTTGAGCTTGTCCTGCTCGATCCTGCGCTTGATCTCCTCGGCTCGCCGTCGATCGTCATCGGTCCACAGGCCGTGCCGCTCGATGAAACCCGGCGCCGCTATCACCCGCATCATTCCGTGGTAAGCGCTTCACGTAGCGGGCTTGTCTATCGCGCCGCCGCTTTCGGCCCAGTCCTTGAAGGCGCCGAGGTTGTAGACCCGGTCATAGCCCATGTCCTTGAGCACCTTCCCGCTCAGCGCCGAGCGCCCGCCGGAAGCGCAATAGAGGATGACCGTCTTGTCCTTGGCAAAATTCTTGTCGTGATAGGGTGACTCCGGATCGGCGCGGAACTCCAGCATGCCACGCGAGACGTTCACGGCGCCGGCGACCTTGCCGCTTTTCTCGACTTCCGAGGCGTCGCGCACGTCGACGACCAGCGCATCGCCTTTGGCGATCATCTCCCGCGCTTGTGCCGGCGCTATTCGCGGCACTGCGGCGTTGGCGACTTCCATCATCTGCTTGACGGTGGCGGCCACGTTGTCCTCCTCTTGCCTGTCTACGCGAGTTTCATACGATGCTGCCGTGGGTCTGATCAATCACCTTTGGTTTTCGGCAATTTTTGGCTGGCGCAGCAGTCTCGGCGAGGTACGGTCCCGGCGGCATTGACGGGCCGTCGGCTTGCCGATCTGATCGCTCGACGGCAGCGCACGCGGCGTGAGGGGAGCATGCGAATCCGCGCGCCCAAGGATTTCTGGTCCGGCGTGATGTTCTGCGGCTTTGCCGTGGTCGGCATCCTCGCCGCGCGTGGATATTCCCTTGGCAGTGCCGGCAGGATGGGGCCGGGCTACTTCCCGCTGCTGCTCAGCGGCGTGCTCGGAGCACTCGGGCTCCTCCTGATCGGTCGCTCGGTGGTGATCGACGGCGAACCCCTGCCACATTCCCGGCTCTTCCCGCTCGCGGTCCTCGTCGCGGCGGTATGCCTGTTCGGCGCGCTGATCGAACCGGTCGGGCTCGTGGGCGCGCTTGCGGTGCTGACCTTGCTTTCGGCCTGGGCCGGCCCGCAGTTTCGATGGCCGGAGGCGGTCGCGCTCTCCCCGGCCGCAGCGCTCGCTGTGTGCCGCTACTTTCCGTCTAAGCCCGCGAATTTTATGGGATAATCGCTCCCGCACCCTTTACACCTGTCCGCCGCCGTCCGATATAGTTCGCTGTGGACCGTCGGCTTGGCCGATGGTTTTTCCGTCGGGCAGGAGGACGAGGATGGCGTTGACCGTGAGGAAGGCAGCCGCGCTGATGCGGCGGGGCGAGAAGGGACGCCACCTCGACAGTGGTATCAGCGGCGAGCGCGGGCTCTATCTGGAGATCGGCGGCCGCACCAATGCGCACTGGCTCCTCCGCTACCAGCTCGGTCACAGAACCCGATGGATGGGGTTGGGCTCGGCGCGGACCTTCTCGCTCGATCAGGCACGGGCGCGGGCCAAGGTCGAACGCCAGAAGCTGGCCGACAAGATCGATCCGTTGCAGGTCCGCCGGGCCGAGCGGGCGAAGGCCGCCGCCGCGCCCGAGACGCTCGACGTTCGCCAAGGCGGCGCAGGCGTATTTCGATCAGCACGAAGCGAAGTGGACAAACAGGAAGCACGCAGCGCAATTCCTAAGCACGCTGAAGCAATACGCGTCCCCGCGTATTGGCGCGCTCGATGTCGCCGAGATCAATACGCCGCACGTGCTGGCGGTCCTTGAGCAGAAGATCGCCGCCGCCAAAGGCAACCCGGCGGGCGTCTTCTGGCAAGTGCGGACGACGACCGCGAGCCGGGTGCGCAATCGCATAGAGCTTGTTCTCGACTGGGCGGCCGTGCGCGGGTATCGCCCGCAGGGAGCGCCGAATCCGGCCCGCTGGTCAGGACACTTGTCCGAAGTGCTCCCGGCACCCGGACAAATCGCGCGCATCACGCACCACCGTGCAATGCCGTATCTCGAAGTACCGGCGCTCGTTAGCGTGCTGCACCAGCACGAAGGATCTGCCGCCAGGGCGTTGATATTCGCGATCCTGACCGGGGCGCGCAGCGCTGAAGCGTTGGGCGCGACCTGGGCCGAGATCGATCATGCGGTGTGGACCGTGCCAGCCAGCCGGATGAAGGCAAGGCGGGAACACCGCGTCCCGCTCGCACCGCAGGTGATTGAGCTGCTCGAGGGCCTCCCCCGCGAAGCGAACAACCCATTTTTGTTCATCGGCTCGCGACCCGGCGCGGGGCTGTCCGAAACCGCATTGGCGGCGACGCTGAAGCGCGTGGGCTGCGACGCGACCGTGCACGGATTTCGCAGCAGCTTTTCCGACTGGGCCCACGAAAGAAGCGCGTTCAGCAATCACGAGATCGAACTAAGCTTGGCGCACGCCATCGGTTCCGATGTCGAGCGGGCCTATCGGCGTGGCGACATGCTCGACCGAAGGCGCAAGCTGATGGCGGCGTGGGCGCGCTATTGCACGACGCCGTCGGCGGCTGGCGCGGTGGTGCCGTTGCGCGGTGCACGATGATCGCGCGGAGGGCCGGAACCCAACGGGCCCGCACGAAGCCCGTGCCGGTGGATGAGCGCACCAAAGCCTACAACGAATATTGCGAAACGCTGCGGAACGCGTGGAAGATAGCGGCGTCCGACGCGATCCCCGAGACGGGCGACCGATGGACCGACGCTGCAATCGCGGCGGGCAATGGCGCCGACATCGAGCCGCTGGCGAACTACCTTAATGACGTCGCCGCAGGGCGGGAGCCCGCGCTCACGCAGCAGCAGTTAGTCAACTTGGCCTCTCTCTTGCGTTTGCTGCACGCCAGGGGGCAGAAACGAAAACGGGGGAAGCCGGGCGGAACGTGGCGGCGGTGGGACGATCCGGATTACGTGACGGCGCAGTCTGCCGAGAGGCGCATCGCCGCCTGGAAGCGCGACAACGGCAGGCGCAACATTCCCGACGACGTCCGAAAGAAAATTGTCCATGACGAGGTTGCCGAGAAGAAGAAGTGGCATTTCGCCAAGCATAAGCCGCCATCCGTCAACCGTGTCATGGCGATCCTGAAGGGACCACGCAGCCGCCGGTTGCCGGTCATCCTGCCGGGCTGAAGCTCGGCGTTTAAATCCGCCATTTCAAAGCAGAAGAAGCTCGCACCTGAAGAGTACCATGTTCCGACCATGGCCGCACAAGCGTGCGGCATGTCGGAGCGGACCATCATGCCGATCTCGATCTACCGGGCCACCGACCTTTACAACGTGCCGTTCAGGCCCGCCAAAGACGACAAGCCCGCCAAGCCCGCCACGCGTGGCATCTTCGGCGTTGGCAAAAGTTGCTTCTACGAAACAATCGAACCGCACCTCGAGAAAGTGCAGCTCGGCCCCAAGGCCATCGGGTACACCGACAGGAGCGTCGACAGTTTCATTGCGAAAGGCATCGCGGCGGCCGCCGAGCGCAACCACCAGCAGAACGCCGACGCGGTCGGGGAGGTGCGGTCATGAAAGCCCGGCCGCTGACCAAGGCACTCGACGAGCTGCGCCGTCCCGGTGCCCTGCTGGTGCTGACCTACACGCACAGGACCGCCACCGGGCGCGCCTTCTACATCATCCCGCGCGGCGGTCGCGTCTCTGACGAAGTCGCACAAAAACTGCTCCAGCGTAACGACGTGCAGCCCCACGACAGCGGCCTGCTACCGGGCCGCCCGCAGAGCTGGCGGCTCGGCGATTGGCGCAACTCCCGCATGGATTAAAAAGGAAACGAAAAGGCCGCCCCACGGGCAGAGGCGGCCTTTCCATTTTCGGAGACAAGCAATTGCCCACCTCCACCACCAATACGCTGACCGCGCAAGAGCGGCCCGTGTTCGTGCTGCACCTGCGCGCCGAGCCCGGCAATACCGATCCCGTCCGTAATCTGCGCCTGCTGCTGAAGGCTGCGCTGCGCCGGTTCGGGTTCCGCTGCACCGAGATCGTCGAGGTGCGCGAGGGCGACTGAGAGAGCTTCACCGTCGTCGGCGCCGACGGTCGTAGCGAGAGAGCAGCGCGCCGAGAAAGCGAAGATCAACATGGATATGTCGAGGTACAACGGCAGCGCCTTCCTGAAGGTCGGCGACATCAAGGTGAACGGCCGATCCGGGTCCTGATCACCGACGTCCGGATCGGCGACTACGACCGACCGGATCTGACGTTCAGCGACGGCACCCGTCTGTCGGTGAACGCCACCAACAGTAAGGCCCTGTGTCAGGCTTACGGTACCGAGAGCGACGACTGGATCGACAAGGAGCTTGAGCTTCATGTCGGCGAAGTCGAATTCAAGGGCCAGCCGCAGGAATCGGTGCTGATCAAGCCGATCTCGCCGCCAATCGCGAAGAAGCCGCCGCCGAAACCCAAGAAGGACGCCGGCGGCGACGTGATGGACGACGAAATTCCATTCTGAACGACGTTGCGGGGGCGGTGACCATAACTGCCCCGGCAACTTCTGCATCTAGCTTAGACCCAGGAGGTCAACATGGCGACCAAGCCTCTCACCGAAATCAAACCCGAAGGCGTGACCGAACCCGACAACGCACCCATATCCATCGCCAAACCGGGCGCGTTCGATCTCGACAAGTTCAAGTCGAAGCAGGCCGCGGCCATCGCCAACGTCGAGACGCTGTTGTCGGCGCTGCCCGTTCACAATCTCTCGGGGGGCAAGGACTTCGTCAGACTGCACCCGGAAGAGGCCTACTGGTCGCCGGAGCTGTGCTTCGTCAACGTCCCGATCAAGGGGCAGAAACGCGACACCCTGCATCTCATCGAGGAGAACCTGGCGCTGCGGTTCCTAGAGGGCGGAGACGTCTTGCGGTTCCGCCTCGCGCTGGCGGCAAAACCGCACGACGCGTTCTTCCTATGCACCGTCCCCACCCGCAACGAGGACAACTCGTGGAACCAGAGCAACATGGAGGCCTGCGAACAGGCGAAGATGCGTTGGACGCGGGCAACGTCCCGCAAGGAGGAGGGCGTGGAGGCGTACAAGATCACGTCCGCCAAGGACCTCGAAGCCTTCCCCGAGCCCAACTGGCCGACCTCGTCGCTGGGCGAGCTGATCGCTAAGACCTTCGCCGGCCGGATGATCGAGGACGAGAACCACCCAGCGCTGCTGCGCAAGATCGGTGCCAGGCTGGCAACGTCGTGAGCGAGAACTTCACCGCGATCAACGTCGTCGACTTCGAATACGAAATCGAAGCCGGCGGGCTCCCGAACGTGCTGTGCATGGTGACGTACGTGCTGGACGAGAACCTCCAGCACGTGCGCACCATCCGCATGTGGCGCGGAGACTTCGGTACAGCGCCACCCTTCGACGTCGGTCCCGACGCGCTCTTCGTCGCCTACAGCGCATGGGCGGAGATGACCTGCTTCAAGATGCTGGGCTGGCAGTTCCCGGTGCACATCTTCGACCTGCATACCGCCTACCTGGCGGCCAGCAACATTCTGCTGCCGCACAACCCCGACGAAGTTAGCAAGCGGCCGCGCAAGCGCCTCTCCGACGCCTGCCGCGCCTATGGGATCGAAGGCTGGGAAAATATCGACAAGCCGGCGATCGCGGAGGCCATCGGCGAAGGCCGCTGGCGCGAATACGGCCGCGAGCGAGTTCTCGAATACTGCGAAGAAGACGTGCGCATGTCGGTGCAGCTGCTGCGCGCGCAATTGCGCCGCCACTGCGACCAGCGCGGCCGCACTCTGCTGCCCGCCGCCGATGTTCCGCGTGTCCTGCACTGGTCAAACTACAGCGCGAAGGCGGTTGCGCTAATCCAAGCACGCGGCATGCCGATCGACGTGCCACTGTGGAATTTGGTGCAGGAGAACAAGAAGGCCGTCATCGACGAATTGCTGCGACGGTTCGACCCCAGCCACGGCAGGGACGACCCGATCTACACGCCCGACGGCGAATGGAGCTACGCGCGCTTCGAGCGCTGGCTCGTCAATTCCGGCGTCCCCGCTTGGCCGCGGCTCGAGAGCGGCAAACTCGACATCTCCGGCGACGCCTTTCGCATGATGTCGCATTACCACGGCATTGAAGGCCTGCACGTGCTGCGCGACAGCATCGGCTTCATCGCCAAGGCGCGGCTGCCGATCGGGCGCGACGGGCGCAACCGGCCGAGCTTGTTCCCGTTCTGCACGGCGACGGGGCGAAACGCGCACGCGAGAAGCCTGTTCAACGCGCACGCGGGCTTGCGCTCGTTCATGCTGTTCCCGTCCGACACGATCGGGGCTTACCTCGACTGGCGCACCCAGGAAGTAGGAATCGCCGCCGCCGCCTCCGACGACGCCACACTGAAGGCCGCCTACACTGGCGGCGACATCTATCACGCGCTCGCGCGGCTGTGCGGCCTCGCCGACGACCCCGACCCGGTCCGCTGGAAGAAGCAACATCCGGACGCGCGCGACCGGATGAAGGCGCTGCAGCTCGCCATCAGCTACGGCATGGGCGTGCCGTCATTGGCGCGCGGGCTCGATCGCCACCCGCTGATCGCCAGCGCCATCATCGAACGCCATCGCCGGGAATACCCGCGCTTCTGGCAATGGCGCGAGAACATGGTCGAGACGGCGATGCTGGAGCGCAAGATCGAGAGCGTGCTCGGTTGGCCGCTGCACATCAGCACCAGCCCGAATATCCGCACGCTCTACAATTTCCCGATGCAATCCGGCGGCGCCGAAATGCTACGGCTGGCGGCGTGGCGCATGTGCGAGGCCGGCATCGTGCCGATCATGCTCATCCACGACGGCATCCTGCTGGAGGAGACCGACCCGGAGCGGATCGAGCAGGCCAAAGAAATCATGCTGCAGGCCGGACGCGACGTGTGCGGCGGCTTCGAGATCGGCGTCGACACCGACCAGCTGCTCAAGGGCGGGGCGCGCTATCGCGACAAGCGGCCGATGGCTCAGAAGATGTGGGCGACCATCATGAACGCGCTGAGGGTCGTCGGGGCCGTACCGGAGCGCGAGGTAGCGTGATGGCGACGGAGTACGTCATCCAAGACGGACGGCGCATCGAAGTCGAGACGCTCGAAAGCAGCGTAGCTCCGAAGCGGGCCAACCCGCATATCGGCTGTTCCCTCGCGTGGCTGAAGCGCGTGCTACCGCTCGTGAACACCAAAGAGCAACTGGTCGTCGCGATCTGGTTGCAACGCCGCCGTGTTGTCTACCGCAATGAGTTGTTCACGGTCCCAAACCAGGAGCTCCGCGAGGCCCTGGGTCTGAGCCAGAAAATCAAGTATCGGGCGCTGGAACACCTCGAAACGGCGGGAGCCATCACCGTCGTCCGCGACGGCAAGCGCGCCTTGCGGGTCAGAATTCTACCGTGAAAGGTGCCCGCCCTATAGCCCACAGCTTGGGCCATATCCCATGGCCCACAGCTTGGGCCTAGAACATGGCCCACCTATGGGCCATCAGGTCTCTCTTACTACTCTCTCTTACTTACTCTCTAGTAGTACACATATAGAATGAGAGACGTGTCATGACACAGAACCTCTCTCCTTGGGATGAGAGCGCCTTCTGGCAGAAGCTCGTCCTCCCCGAAGAGGAACGGACGCCCTGGACCACAGTGAAGTGGGGCGGGAGCTACCGTTGGTTCCGAAGCTCCAACGTCATTCCGCTGGAGCGATACCGCAGCCCGGCAGAATGGAGCCGTGTCTGCGCAACGCTGCTGCGGGGGCGAAGGTGAAGGGAACTGGATCGGAGCTCTTGCACCGTTTCCGTCGCAGTCCCTCGCATTTTCCGGCACGCCGATTGGATCTAGTTTTCGTTCGCCGCCGGCGGTTTTTGCCCTTCGCCGGGGTCCAAGAATAGCCAGTTTTTCGGCTTAATAGCGGTGGGCTTAACCGCCTCACTGCCTTGGTATCGTTGATTAATTAGCAGTATTCTGCGCAGCCCATCGACTAGAACAACGTTTTTAGGTTGCCGCGGTCATGAATTTGGGCGCAAATTGGCGGCCGTTTGGAGAAGCGAAGGATGGCCCACGTTGACGCCGCGATGCCACCGGTTCGGCGCCGCCGTCGTGGTCCGAAGCCGCGCCAGCCATTCGACAAGCGGACGTTGCTCGGGCGGCGGGTTGTCGAGCTGATCGCGACTTTTTGTGCTCGGCTTGGCGAGGATGCGGGCGATCCTGTGCTGCAGGTGCAGATAGAGCGCGCCGCGCGGCTCGTTGCCTTCAGCGAACAGTTGTCCGCGCGCGCGTTACGTGCGGATCCAGCTGTTTCACCGGACGATGTGATCAGGGCCAGTCGGGCGGCCGACCATGCCATGCGGCGGTTGCAGCTCGACCGATACAAGGCGCAGCTGACGACGCCGACATTGGCGCAATATCTCGCCGCCGCTCAGCGCGAGGAGGGCGGCGCATGAGGATGTTCTTCACTGACGACTATGCCGACCGGCCGACGTCACCTCGCGCCGCGCTCGAGCATGAGATCGAGCGGCTGAAGGTGCAGATGTGGGCTGACCTCGGTGGTCGAGAGCTGCGCGAGGAGATCGCGCGGCTCGAGGCCGAGCTGCGGCGGCTCGACTGCGGCGGGGGGCATGCATGATTGAGATCGACGCCGCCACGATAGCGCGCTGGCGCGCGAACCCGCTGCGGTTCATCGAGCACGTGCTGTGCGACCCTGAGAGCGGCAAGCCGTTCGTGCTGTCTGACGCCGAGCGCCAGTTCCTCGAGCGCGCATTCACGTTCGGCCAGGGCGGCAGGCTGATCTATCCAGAGCTGGTGTTCGGCGCGATCAAGAAGAGCGGCAAGACCACGCTCGCCGCCGTCGTCATGTTGACAATGGTGTTGCTCTACGGCGGCCGGTTCGCCGAGGGCTACTGCGTCGCCAACGACCTTGAGCAGGCACAGGGCCGGGTGTTCGCCATGGTGAAGCGGATCATCGCTGCGTCCCCGCTGTTGCGGCGCGAGGCGAAGGTCACGGCCGATCGCGTCGGGTTTCCGGCGCTCGATGCCACCATCGTCGCCATCGCTAGCGACGCGGCGTCGGCGGCAGGCGGCAACCCGACGATCAGCTGCTTCGACGAGCTGTGGGGCTACACGAGCGAGCGCAGTCGTCGTTTGTGGGATGAGATGATCACCTCGCCCGCCCGCAAGATCAGCTGCCGGCTGACGGTGAGCTACGCGGGCTTCTCGGGCGAAAGCCTGCTGCTCGAGGAGCTATACAAGCGCGGCATTGCGCTGCCGGAGGTGGCTCCCTCGCTGCACGCCGGCGACGGCATGCTATTCGCGTGGCACACCGAGCCGATAGCGCCGTGGCAGACCGAGGCGTGGCTGGCGGAGATGCGCCGCTCGCTGCGGCCGAACGCCTACGCGCGCATGATCGAGAACCAGTTCGTGTCTGCCGAGAGCCGGTTCGTCGACATGGGCGCGTGGGACGCGTGCGTGCAACCGGCGCTGACGCCGACCTTGGAGCGCCTGCCTATCTGGGTCGGCGTCGACGCCTCGGTGAAGCGCGACAGCACCGCGCTCGTCGCCGTCGCGTTCAACAAGAAGGCCCAGGTGGTGCGCCTCGTGCAGCATCGCGTGTTTACGCCGGCGCCGGGCGATCCGCTCGACTTCGAGCGGACCGTCGAGGCCACGTTGCTCGACTGGCGCAAGCGCTACCTCGTGCGCAAGGTTTGGTTCGACCCGTTCCAGATGGCGAGCGTGGCGCAGCGGTTGGCGAAGGCGCACGTGCCGGTCGAGGAGTACCCGCAGA
Organism: uncultured Alphaproteobacteria bacterium; assembly: GCA_963840535.1. GTDB lineage: Bacteria > Pseudomonadota > Alphaproteobacteria > Rhizobiales > Xanthobacteraceae > VAZQ01. The sequence goes on along the minus strand of CAWIZJ010000040.1, from coordinate 28,017 downwards.
CGGTGCCGAACCTGACCGCGGCCACGAGCAACCTGTTCGACCTGATCGAGGCGCGGGCGCTCGCGCTCTACCCCGACGCCGGCATGCGGCTGGCGGCCTCGCGCGCGGTGATCGTCGAGAGCAGTCGCGGCTGGCGGCTCGACAAGCTGAAGCAGGCGCACAAGATCGACGTGATCGTGGCGCTGAGCATGGCATGCCTCGCCGCGGTGCGCGGCCAGGACCAGCCGGGCTACGACCTTTTCGACCCCGGCTTGTACGAGGACGCCCCGCCCGCCGAGCCGCCGCAGCCCACGCGCACGGAGCAGGCCCGCGCCGAGCTGCTCGCACGCTACAGCCGGTGTGCATGACGCCGCGCGAATACGTGCCCGAGCACGTGGTCGAGGGTCTAGCGCGGTCGCGGCTCGACGCCCACGCCGTTGCCAGGCGGGAAAGGCCCCCTTGCGCCATCGGGATTCAAGCCAAGCCCTGTTCAGAATTCAGGGCTGAAGAGATGCTGTGCCTCATCCTTGGTCCGCCGATAGGAGAAATTGCCAAAATGTTTGGCACAGATCAACAAGTCCCGCGTGCGACGACGCCCCGGACGAGCCGACGTGGGCCGACAAGCAAAGACAGCGCCGCTACGACGAATTGCTGCGGCGCTACGGCCGGCCCCTGAGTGTTGGTTTGCCGCGCGAGCGAACGGGATGAAGCGCGCCCTCAACAGTTGGCTGCCCGCGGCGCGCGATCGGTTCATTCAAGAGGTCGACCGCCAGCTCGCCGGTGTGCGCGCCGTCAGCTGACTGACGACGAACCGTCGCCGCGGCGATCGTCGCCGTCAGGGGCGCGCGATCGTAGGGCCGGGTGCTGCCCTGGCCGCGGTAGTTCTCCCGGACGAATGTGTCTCCCGGATGGATGTTGCAGGGCGCGGGCGCTATACCTGCAAACGCCGCTCGGTCTCTGATCCTTGCTCGCTGTGGTCCGATATGGTTCGCTACATTTCGGCGGCGGATCCGGGGGTTTTACCGGGGGCCGTTTCAGTTGGGCGGCAGCGGCCGGGCCGGAATGCCAGAAGTGCCGATGCCGAGCGGGGGTTAGGCGGAAGACGGGACATGAAAGCAAGACACCATATGGCGCGTGCGGCAAGCCGCACGAGGACCGCCGCCTACCAGCGACGCAAGAAAACCGCCTATCACGAGGCCGGGCACGCTGTCATTGGACGCGTGCTCACTCTGCCCTGTGGCGGAGCAACCATCAAACGCAATTACGCGGAGATGACAGAGGGCTACAGCATCATCCACGACCCGTATGCGTGTCTCTGGGCGTGGGAAAAGCGCGGTAAGGTTCGGGGGGACAATGCAGTGTGGCATGCCCGCATCATCGCCCTGATGGCGGGCGCTGAGACTGAGAGAATATGCCTTGGCCTACAGCCAATTGGCGACGGCGACGACCAACGTTGGATCGGGCTGATGATGGAGGAGGTAGCGTCGCCGACCAATTGGGACAGTTACGAGGCCCGCCTTCGTGCAATGACCCGCAGGCTTATTCGGCGACACCGGGTGCGGATAAAGCGCGTCGCGCAAGCTCTCCTCGCTAAGGGCTCCTTGAGCACCGAAGAGATCGACAAGCTCGTCGGGAGGAGTGTGGCGGACGTCAAAGTAAACGCCCCATGGGCTCTCACTATGCACGAGCGGTGGGGAAAAGGCGGAAGCGGCGATGAAATTGACGGCGAAGCGGGTCCGCGAATACCGGCCTCATCGTGACCGGCAGCGCGTTGGTAATCGTTCATCGCGATCTGACTGTCACGCTGGCCGCTCGACACAAAATGCCCGCGGTCTACTTCCAGCGCGCCTTCGTCGAGGCTGGCGGCTTGATGTCCTATGGGCCCGATCTGGTTGAACAGTACCGGCTCGCGGCCGGCTGTCGGTCTTGCCCAGACGCAATCGAAAACTGTGATCACCGACTTCGGCCGCGATTTTGCGATGGCCTCAATCTATTCCACCGGTCTACAGCGCCTAGCAAGGTCGGTCGAATGAACACAAACCTGGGTGCGCTTTGATGAAGGCTGGCGGATCAGCGTTGGGCAATCCAGCGCCTGATTTTGCCCTTTCGCGGAGCAAGCCGCCTACGAGGCAACGATGTGGGCGGCTCTGCAAAATGCTCAACGCGGCGCTTCAAACGTGGTGCTTCTGACGACGCTCGGTGGGGGCGCTTTTGGCAACGATGAAAACTGGATCCATGATGCGATGTGGCGAGCTCTAAAGATGATGTCGAAAACTAAACGTGACGTAAGGCTCGTCAGTTATGCCGCACCAAGCCACGCGCTCGTGCAAATGGCAAAGGCATTTGAGGATGATTCGTTTCCCGTTTATTGACCGGGATGGCTTACATGAACGCGATTAATTTCATTGCACCATACAAGCATCACGGCATGTGGGTATTTGATGATCCGCGCGTCGGATTGGTTCAGGAGCCGTTCGTCTCCGGAGCCGATACCATGATCGATCGGGTGGTTGCCGATATCCCTGACGCCGAACATGGCTTTACGATGATATTCTCCAACACGCCATTCCCAGGCCATCAGTATCGTCTCGATTGGCAGCGCGAAGAAGGAGGGGGCAACTGGTACTACTCAGCACAGCTAGAAATGGAAGGCTGGCTCTGCCCTGCCTTGCTTCGGTACTTCCCTGAAGCGCCTGAGCAGCTATTCGTTCAAACAAAGAGCCGCGATGGATAGTAGTTCAAGTTGAGTGCCGCCTCTTGGTCTTTCGCCGATGATGCGACCATCGACATGAAGCCGCAGCCGACAGCATCTACCCAGGAAGCTCTGGCGGGCCTCGTCGAGCGCGTCACCTACCACAATGCTGAGAACGGCTTTTGCGTTCTGCGAGCCAAGGCGCGTGGTCATCGCGATGTGGTGACCGTGGTGGGCCATGCCGCAGCCATTGCGGCCGGTGAGTGGATCACGGCATCGGGTGAATGGGTCAACGATCGCACCCACGGCCAGCAGTTCAAGGCACGGTTCCTTGCGCACATCGCCCCCGACGTCAGCCGATGGCATCGAGAAATACCTCTCCTCCGGCATGATCCGGGGCGTTGGTCCGGTCTACGCCAAGAAGCTTGTGCGGGCGTTCGGCGAGAAGGTGTTCGACGTCATCGAGACGACGCCGGAGCGGCTGCGCGAGGTCGACGGCATCGGGCCCGTGCGCGCTGCCAGCATTCTTGCCGCCTGGGCCGAGCAGAAGGCCGTCCGCGAAATCATGGTCTTCCTGCACAGCCACGGTGTCGGCACCGCGCGGGCGGTGCGGATTTTCAAGACCTACGGCGCCGACGCCATCCAGGTCATGACCGAGAACCCCTATCGGCTGGCGCGCGACATCCGCGGCATCGGATTCAAGACTGCCGACGCCATCGCCATGAAGCTCGGCATCGAAAAGACCGCCATGGTGCGGGTGAGGGCCGGAATTTCCTACGCGCTCACCGAGGCCATGGACGAGGGCCATTGCGGCCTGCCGACGGAGGAGCTGGTACCGCTGGCCGAGAAGCTGCTCGAGGTGCCGCAGGAGCTCGTTCGCACCGCCCTCGATCTCGAGCTGCATGAAGGCAACGTGATCGCCGATCGGGTTGGCGAAACGCCCTGTGTATTTCTGGCCGGCCTGCATCGCGCGGAGCGCACCATCGCCGAGCGGCTGACGCGGCTGGCAAACGGCACGCTGCCTTGGCCCTGGATCGATCCGGACAAGGCCCTGCCATGGGTCGAGAAACACATCGGCCTTGCCCTTGCCGAAAGTCAGAATGCCGCGATCCGGCTTGCGCTGATGTCGAAAGTCATGGTCATGACCGGTGGTCCCGGCGTTGGAAAGACCACAATCGTCAAAGGCGATCCTGCGCATCCTCGCGGCGAAGGGTACCAGCCTTCTGCTGTGCGCGCCGACCGGCCGCGCCGCCAAGCGCATGACCGAGGCGACCGGCTTCGAGGCCAAGACCATCCACCGGCTGCTCGAAGTCGACCCCAGAAGCGGCGGCTTCAAACGCGGCGAGGATAACCCGCTCGACTGCGACCTTCTGGTGGTCGACGAGGCCTCCATGGTCGACGTCCTGCTGATGCAGGCGTTGATGAAGGCGGTGCCGGACAGGGCAGCCCTCTTGATCGTGGGCGATATCGATCAGCTGCCTTCGGTCGGGCCCGGCCAGGTGCTGGCCGACGTCATCTCATCCGGCGCCGTGCCGGTGGTGCGGCTCACCGAGGTGTTCCGGCAGGCCGCCCAAAGTCGGATCATAACCAGTGCCCATCGCATCAATCAGGGCTCGATCCCCGACCTCAGCCCGCCAGAGAACGAGAGCGACTTCTACTTCGTGCAAGCGGACGATCCGGAGACTGCCGTCGGCCGTATCATTGAGCTTGTGAAGACACGGATCCCAAAGCGGTTCGGTCTCGATCCCATCCGCGACATCCAGGTGCTGTGCCCGATGAACCGCGGCGGCGTTGGCGCTCGCTCGCTCAACATTGAGCTGCAAGCCGCACTTAATCCCGCCGGCGACCGCAAGGTGGAGCGCTTCGGTTGGACCTTTGCCCCCGGCGACAAGGTCATGCAGATCGAGAACGATTACGACAAGGAGGTCTACAACGGCGATATCGGGACGATCGAGAACGTCGATCCCAACTTAGGCGAGGTCGTTGCCAGCTTTGACGGCCGATCGGTCACCTACGGATTCGGCGAGCTCGACATGCTGGTGCCCGCGTATGCGGCGACCATTCACAAGAGCCAGGGCTCGGAATATCCAGCCGTTGTCATCCCAGTGCTCACCCAGCATTATCCCATGCTGCAGCGGAACCTGCTTTACACCGGCGTCACCCGCGGCAAGCGTCTGGTCGTGCTGGTCGGGCAGAAAAAGGCCGTCGCCATCGCCGTGCGCAACGTCTCGGGCCGGCGGCGGTGGTCGAAGCTCGCCGAGTGGCTGCGTCCCGGTCCACCACTACGGCGACTTGGTGTCGCGAGTAGTTAGCACCCCATCCTCAACTCGTGCCGTTGCCTGAAATGGAGCCAGGCTATTCTCCAGTGATCTCCCGGCGTCTTCATCCGTCAATGCGCACTTGGCGCTGCAGCAGGCAGGATGTCGGCATCGTGGCCGTAGAGCCAGGCGATCGCCCGATAGGACCAGTCGGTCATGCCCTCGGCCATTGCGGCGTCGCGCTCCACCTGCCGCGGACCGTCGGGCATGTGGAACCGGGTCTTGTTCTCCCAGGACATCGTCTGAATTTGCGATGCTCGCGGCAGACGCACCTCTTCATAGAGCTTCAATGCCTTGATCTCATCATCGCATCGGAGCAGGCACGCCGTGAGGGCTGCTGCGTCCTCGATCGCCTGGGCACCGCCTTGTCCCATGAATGGCAGCATCGGGTGGCAGGCGTCGCCGAGCATGGTAACCCGACCGAATGACCATCGCGTCAACGGCTCGCGATCGAGCACGGCCCAGACGAATGTCTCGTCGACCCCATCGATGATTCGTTCGACCTGCGGGTGCCAGCCTTTGAAGGCCAAGCGTAGGTCAGCCACATCGCCCGGCTCGGACCAGGACTCGCTGATCCAGTCCTCGCCCTCGACATGGCCGACGAAATTCAGCAGCCGCCCGGCTGATACGAAATAGTGCACAAAGTGCCGGCCGGGGCCGAGCCATGCCGTGGTTTCGGCGGGAATTTCGTTCACCCGCTCAGCGGGAATCAGGCCACGGTAGGCGCGGCAGGCGAACCGCATGCGCTCCGGCCCAAGCAAGGCGCGGCGAACGGTCGAGTGAATGCCGTCGGCGCCCACCAGCACGTCGGCGGTTATCACAACACCATTCTCAAACCGAGCTTCGACATGGTCATCACGCTGCCGGATTTCCACGCAGCGGTGTGCGAGATGCACCCTTTCCGGCGGTACGGCCTTGGCCAGCGCAGCATGCAACTCGCCCCGATGAAAGATGTAGTGCGGTGCGCCGAATTCGGCCTCGATCAATTGTCCAAGAGGTGTACGGGTGAGCGTGCGACCATCCTGCCACCGACGCTGATGGAAGAATGGCGCCCGGAATGCGAGCTCGGCTAGTTCCGATCCAAGCCCGAGACGGATCAGCAGTCGCGAGGCATTGGGTCCAATGTTGATTCCGGCACCGACCTCGGAAAGCCAGCGCGCCTGTTCGTAGACCTGCACGTCAAAACCAGCCTGCAGCAGACTGATGGCAGCGGTGAGGCCGCCGATTCCGCCGCCGACGATCGCAACGGATATGTCCCTCGGTGGCATGCCCCTCACTGCATCGATTTACACGCCGTCGGCGTCCGGGACACTTCGATCAATCCCTGACTGGACAAACATTCGCGCTTTCCTAACTTGCCTGCAAGACAACCATGCGGTGCAAACGAATGCCGTCTCGTCAGCAGGAGGGCTGAAGGGTATGCGTATGTTCACTTGGAGCCTCGTCAGGCCCATCTTGGTGCCAACATCAGAGGCAGGGCGCATTCAGCTCTCCATACCGTGCAATCCCGCCCGTCGATCGTTACTAAGAGAGGGAGCACCCGACAATGGGCGAGGCCGTGCATAAAGACACCACCTATCCCGGCGAGCACCAGGCGATCGTCGTTCGACCCTTCTGGGATCGCGCGCATGACATTCTGCGCAAGAGCCCTCGCGCGCGCGCCAGGAATACGCGTCCTCGGACGCCGGCTCTGCTCAGGGGCCTGATCTTCGGCGGTTCAAAGGTTCTGCGGACAAAGCTGCGCTGTGGTACTGAACTCTTTACTCTTAGAAAGTGGAGTGGACATGAAAAAGAGAACGAGACGTCGTGAATGGACCACACAGGATGTTCGCGAATTGAAATCATTAGCTCGTCAAAAGATGCCAGTAGGAAAAATCGCGAAGTCGCTCAAGCGAACACTGCGGGCAATACAGCAGAAGGCATATTCAATTGGTGTGTCGTTGGATTCGCGGGGATGACACCCATTTGCACGTTCGCGTGCGCTACTGGAAGCGATCTGAGATCACGAGCGCAGTAAGACCGCCCACCAGCGCCATCCAGCGACTTGCAGCGGCACACGGCTTTTTACGTCGTCTTGCGAGCTAAGAAGCCGAACCACTTTCTCAGGTCCGCATGCTCCCTCGCCGCTTTCGCAAGAAAGGTGCCCTTGCAGCCTCTGCGGCAAAACCGCAGGCCCCAATGACGATGGCAGACAAGACCAAATTTCCCCCCACAATTTGCACAGCGGTTTTCTAACCTGGTCATGAGGCTCAAACTCCGACTTGAGGGCTATTGTCCTGCGCGGCGCGGCGATTGTGGTGGTGACGAAATTTCCCGTCCTGACTTCAACGGTATTAGCGCCGTGCGCTCGCCATCGCGGCTCGCTATTTATGTTTGCAATACCTTGTGTACTTAGACTAAGCGTAGTCGCTTTTTTCCTTGGGGCGTTGCTCATCAGTGCAGTCTTGCCCAACCCTGCGGACGCGCGGCGACGCCGCACGTTTCACTAGTTGCCGCCTCCCATCGTTGTCGGCTCCGACGCTCGTGCGGGCGGCGCCTCCCGCTCCGGCCGCGGCCGACTGGTTGCAACTCTTTCGGGCGTCGCCCGTCGGGCATGGCGAACGCTCGGTCGCGAGGCGTGCCGGTAGCTTGGCCCGACACCGAGGGGGATCGAAATCCGGAAAAACGGGAGTGAAATCGTGAACGCCGACGCCGGCGTTGCCACGGGGAGCACCAGCGCGGCGGCGATTGCCGTGGCGGCCAGGATCTTGGAAGCAACTAACGAATTCATTTTCATCTCTCTTTTTGAGCGGCTCATCAGCGCGGGCGTGCTCGGGTGTCCCGCGGACGGCGCCAGGTCCAGGGCGCCGTTTCGCCAAGGATCAGGTCTTGTCTTTGACGCAGTAGGTTCGATTGAACGGTTCGATTGCCGACCCTTCGGGGCACATCTCGGTGGCGAGGAGCGGAACGATCCGCTTCTGCTGCTCATCGTCGAGCTTCTTGGCGTTCTCGCGTGCGACTTTCTCAGCCGCCTCGCGTGCGACTTTCTCGGCGGCCTCGCGGGCGATCCGCTCGATCCGCCTCGCCTGGGCGTCCTCGGTGGTGTTAACGATGTTGCCGATGCCGAGCTTCTTGGCGACCTCGACAGTGAGCCAGAGCAAGTCGCCGTTTGGCTTGTACGCCGTCAGCTGGAAGATCGCGTCTTCTTTCAGACCCATCTCGGCGAGGTAGGCACCGACCACTGCCGCCCCGCCGGTCGCCGGGAGGTTCACCGTCGAGGACCGGCGCCCGACTTGGACTCAACCGAGTAGTACGGCGCGTGGAATCCGATCCGCGATCGGTTGTCGTACCAGCGGGTCTTGCCGGCGAGCCAGATCAAGCCGCAGGCCGAGGCGCAGGTTACCTGATCGTCGACCACGGTGTTGAAGCCAACGCGCCGGACCTCGCGGCCGATCTTGAGCCCTGCGGCGAGGTTGCCGCCGTCGGAATTGAGGTCGATCTCTCCCTTAGTGATCCCGCGGTCGGCGACGAGCTTAACGAAGACGTCGCCATCCTCGGGCTTGATGGTGCCGCGAATGGCGATGCGAGCGCACTTCGCGTCATTCTTGTTGGCGTCGCTGAGGCAAGGGGTTGCCTTGATTTCCGCCGCGGAGGCGGCGGGAGCGACGGAGGAAATCGCGGCGGCCGCGATGGCGGCCGCGGCGATGGACTTCGCAAAAGCTAAGCGCAATGTGTTGGTACCCATGGCTTCGAGCCCAAACCTCGAGCTTTGGTCAGGGTCGGCGTGACGGTGGCACCCATCGCGCCGATCCGCTCTTCGGGGTGGGATTTCTCCTTCTATCTGCGGGTTGAGGTACCGAGGCTCTTGCCGCGGCTGTCGTAGAAGCGGGTCGTGCCGCCGGACGTCGACGACGTACCGAGCGAGTTGCCACGACTGGTCGCATTGATCACGTGGCGGGTCTTGTTATTCGGCGCCAAACAATTGTTGGTTTTGGCAATTGTGATTGCCGCGCTGGCAGGTCGATTATTCGCACCTGTTTCTTCGGCCTCTCATCGTCTCGGTGGTTTATGTGCGGCAACAACTCCTTCAGTCCTTCCTTGGACGATTGCCCCGGCGTGCCGAATAGCCGATGGCTGTAGAGGTCTGTAGCTCTTCCAGTATGCGGTCTAGCTTGCGCTCCATCTGTCTCATCAGACGTCGCCGTTGGAGTCACGCTTCTCAGTAGCGTTATTCCCGTCCGGGGACTTGTTCCTCAGCGCCGTCACGGCGCTCTGCCTAAGCGGGCTGCGCCGCAGATCGAGATCGCGTTAATGCCCGATGAACTCGAACTGCAGCACACTATCGACTGGAGCGGCTTTCCGGCGTTGGCCGCAAACTGATTTGATAGCCTCCCGCGGCAAGTGCAATTCGTCCGCGAGAGCCAACTGGGAACACCTACTCCGACTCGAAAACTTGCCGACAATTGGCCGATGACCAGTTGCGCGATCTAGCCTTGTTATGCGCCATCCACAGCGCGGCCCCAGCATCGATATTGGAGCCACCAATGAATGATTCCTTGCGACCGCAGTTAATCGCTACCACATAGGAGCTAGGGCCGACTGCGATGGTGCCAAGCCACTCACATGTTCGCAACGAGGTGGAAGAACACTCTACGCGTGCTGTTGCCTTGGCGAGCATCTCATTGTCGAAAATCTGCGACTGAAACACCCGCCCGTTAGGCGAAACGGAGTAGCCTACCCATTCCGCTGTGGGCAAAGTCGGAACACGTGGTGGTCTGACTTCAATAGCCAGAGCAGAGGTGGCTAGTGAAGTCAGTAGCGCAGTGATCAGCAATGACGTTTTCATGACACCCCTTTTTTGAGTCTAGATTTTAGCTCCCGTTTGATGACGCGCTTACACTCAATCGGAATCCTGTCGAGTTCTTCCGGTTGATGCTCCAGGCATTCGCTAGTCTCGCATGTAGGTCTCTCGGCAGCGGTGATCGGACCACTCATTCATCGGCCGATCAGGCCTGGTTGCCGGATTGACTGTCCCTTGGTCGCATTGATCACGTGGCGGGTCTTGTTATTCGGCGCCAAACAATTGTTGGTTTTGGCAATTGTGATTGCCGCGCTGGCAGGTTGATTATTCGCACCTGTTTCTTCGGCCTCTCATCGTCTCGGTGGTTTATGTGCGGCAATCACTCTATCAGTCCTTCGGACGATTACCCCGGCGTGCCGATAGCCGATGGCTGTAGGGTCTGCAGCTCCTTCGGTATGCAGTCTAGCTTGCGCTCCATCTCGTCCAGGCGACGGAGGATCAGCAAAAGACTGTCGTCGGAGGTCATGACATCACGGATGGAGGAGGAAGAGGCCCCGGCTTCCACTTCTGACCGGGGCCTCTGTCAGCTCTGCTTGTAGGCTACGAGACACATTCCCCACGTTGTAGGGCTGATACCGTTTAGTCGCTCTGACCGGGTCGTGGGATTTGTTCGATCAAGCCAGAGATTTGTTCATCGCTGCCACGGCGGCAAGAAACTGTCGTCGAAGGTCAGACAGAAAGAGGCCCTGGCCAGCGGGGGACATGATGGCCACGGCCTCAGTTAGCAGAGCGGATTAATCTCAGCCTCTTCACTCTGCGGTGGTGGGAGAAGGTGCTTGTTCTTTGCTTCTCCCACATCACCTTTCAGGCAGACTGGTGCGTCATACTTTGGCTGGCAACCATATTCGCCGACCTAAAATCGGCTCGGGTAGAAGGCGCACGCAGCGCCTTCCTTGCGCTGCACTACACGCTCTCACAACTATGAGTGATCGTTGTCTCAACGCGACCGTTGCGAAAAATCTGTTCGACGTAGAACAGACCGCGGGAAGTCTCCGTGAGCGTGCCGACCATCTTCAGGCCGGAGTCCGCACAGATTGCCCAGCCCAGCTAGTGGTGCGGTTACCCGCCCAGACCCGCTGGTTGCGATACTGCTCCTGGCGCACATACACGTTGCCATCGGCAGTCTCGTGCTCAACCGCGAAGCCGGTCAGGCGATTGCCCACATAGACGGTCGAGAGCGCGGTGTTCACGACCGGGTTGTAGTCATTCTTCTCAGGCGGGGTCACGCGTGTGACCTCACATGCGAAGCTCATAACGGTCGAAGCGCTAGCGATGGTGGGCACCAAGGCCAGAGCCGCGACAGCGGCGAGTGTCTTCAACATCTTCCTTACTCCTTGGGTCTGTTCATCAGTGCATGGTTTGGCCCGCTGGCCTGGAGACGCGGCCGCAGCCGCGTTTCGCTAGACGCTATCCGCCTCAAAGGAGGAAGACCGGCAGCGCGGACCCCGCAACGGGCTCCGCGAAGAAAATCGCGCCGCGCTGCCGGTCGCTTATTGGTAGCTTTGGGCCCCGTGCGGGTCTTGTTCATCTGCGCCAAACATTTGTTCGTCGCCGCCATCGGCCGACGATCTTCGCATCGTGCCGCAGCTCGACGTGCGTGCGCGGCGCGAGCGCGACCGCCGCCGCCAGCAGCCACAGCTGGCGCGGCGAGGCTCCGGTTTCTTCCCCGCGGCAATGGCGCGCGCGGGCTAACGTGGCCAGAAGGTTTAAGTCGGCGAGTTGACCGCAGAAACCCCGACAGCCCGTGGTTCTTCTCCGAGAACGCGACGGGTAGCCGCGCCCGGTTCGCGCCGGGGCCGCGCACCGGGCCGCCCCGCGTTCCTCTTGACGCGGATGACGACCGCAGAAAATGTTCGATGACGACAGCAGACGGCGCAGCGGACCGCGGCCCACCTCTCCGCCGATAAGGCCTCGACGATTAATGGGCCTACAATGGACTTACAGACTTACAGAACTCGGCGACCTCGGCGACATCGTTGTTGTCGAAGGAATGGTCCAGAGCCCTGATCGTGGTCGTCTTGGTCCACTCGGGGGTCGCGGCCATTTGCTCAATAAGCGCCGGCTGTCCGCATCTGGCTCGGCGTCTTTCCGGTCCAGCGCTTGAATGCATGCGTGAATGCGCTCACCTCTTGAAAGCCGAGCAGCCACGCAATCTTGGATACATGCAGCTTGCGGTCATCAAGGTAACGAACCGCCAGATCGCGCCGCAGGTGCTGAAGTATTTCAGTGAAGTTCAACCCTTCGTCCGAAAGCTTTCGTGCAAGCGTCCTCTCGCTCATTCCCAGACTGCGAGCAACGTCCTCCACCGACACTCTTCCATGAGGAAGCATCGACGAGATCGCGTTCTCAACTCTCGTGCGCAACTGGCTCGGATCACCTCTTCTATCGGCTAGCGCCGCTTCGCAATATTTCAGGAGAAGGTCATTGAGATAAGTATCAGAGTGAATAAGCGGCAACTCACGTGCGTCAACGTTTAGGGCAAACTCGTCTGTGTCAGCGCCGAACTCCACTTTCGTTCCGACAAATCGCGCCATTTCGGAGATGCCTCCCGATCGATGATGAGCAATCGAGAAGTGTTGCGGTACGAGGTTCTGCCCCGTCAGCACGCGGCAAATTCGTAATACAGCAAACATGCAAAATTCAATTTGATGTCTGTCTGAGTGCCGTGGAACGCCAGAGTAACTCAGACTGACAATGAGCCTATTTCCCTCTCGATATCCGAACACGAGGGCCTCGTTGGTAACCTTGCTGTAGCGAGCAACCCGCTTCAGTGCATCGCCTAAGGTCTGCGAAGACGCCATGACGTAATAAAGCAGCCCGATTTCGCGCAGATCGAAATCGCGAGCCAGCGTGAAGCCAATACAGTCATCCTTCAGAGCAATCGCCGCCTCGTCCAAAAGCGTGATTTGGCTTCGCACACTCAGTCGCTCTTCCGGTTCGGCGATCAGCTCCGGCGTCAGTCCCACACGCCTAAGAAGAGGCGCCACCGGCACGCCGGCGCTTTTGAGGCGCGCGATCGCCAGGCGGGTAAGACCCCCTTGCGCCATCGGGATTGAAGCCAAGTCCTGTTCAGAATTCAGGGCTGGAGAGGTTCCATTGCTCATCTTTGACCCCCGACAGGAGCAAAACTGCCACCATGGCTCCGACGAGCAAATATTTGGCTCAAAGTAACAAGTCCCTGAGACGAGGCCAAGCGACAAGAAACAGAGAAGCCATACCGGCAGCACGGCGCAATTCGTGCGTTGGCCAAGTTAGCCAACGGCAAGACCCATTTCGGGTCAGCGCTGCCGACTACTTCATGACAGAGCAATCATGCGGGTCAAGTTCGAGGCCACAGATGCCACCGGCAAGGTGCACAAGCGCAGCAGCATGAGCCACGTCTACTCGCACTGCGTCGTGATCCACTTCGCCGCGCACCCGCCGAGCAAGTTCTGGCCCAAGGGCATCGCGGCCTGCAGCCACGCCGAATGGGTGGGAAGCTGTGCGCTGGCCGAGCGCAAAGCCAGCCGCTGGCGCAAGGAACCGTGTGTCGAGGCCATCGAGATCCTTGAGGCGAGGCAAGTGTGATGCCATTCCCGAAGGTCAAGAGCCACGAGCTGGCAAGCTGCTTCAACTGCGAGGCTTAGCTGGTGATTCGAGAGCGGCTGCTTCCCGATGACGATTCAAAAACCCATTACGCTCCAGGAAGCGAAATCGATCGCGCGACATCTTGGGCTCACTCTACGCAAGGTGCGCTCTGGCCACTATCGCGTGAACTTCCGCGATGGGGACGAGACGCACGGCCTGCTACGCGGTCGATCTCGAAGACGCCGTTAACGCCGCGGTTGCGATGGCCCGTAAGCGCGAGTTGTGAGCTGGATCGTAACAGACTTGGACCGTGATCTGGCATCCCCGGAACTTAAGGTGGTTGCCGAGCCGGTCGCGCTCACCGCGTGACACCTACTCTGGCAGCGACGAACAAATGTTTGGCGGAGAATAACAAGTCCCGCCACGTGAGCAGAGCGACTAAAGACACGAATGGGCATCGACCGTCGGAACAGCCGAGGGCTGCCCTGACGAGGTGGCGGCGGCCGAAGTGACGGTCGAATAGAAGGAACATGAAATGGCCGGGAATTGCTACGTCCGATACGGCTTCGCGTTTCTGGCGCTCATCGCCCTATTCGCCACGTCCGCTCCCGCGCAGCAGGTACCGAAGGTCGGGTTCGTGGATTTCCAAGGCCCGGCTCTGGCCGGTGAGATCAAGCATTTCCGCGATGGCATGACTGCGCTCGGTCATGCCGAAGGCAAGACCTACGAGCTTGAGGCGTATTTCACGGCTGGTGACCGCGCGAGGACCCAAGCGATTATCGACGCATTGGTGAAGAAGCCCGTGGACGTGTTGGTTGTGCGGGTGACGCCGGTGGCGCATATCGCCAAAGAGGCGACCAAGACGATTCCGGTTGTCATGCTGGTGTCCGATGCCCTTGCCACGGGGCTAGTGCAGAGCCTGGCGCGCCCTGGAGGCAATCTCACCGGCGTGACGATGGCCGGCCCCGATGCTGCCGGCAAGCGCCTCGAAATTCTGCGCGAGATCAGACCATCAATTCACACCGTTGCCTTCATCGGCTCATCCAAGGATTCCAACGGCCCTACCTTCGCCCGCGAAACCAAGACGGCAACAGATCGGTTTGGGATGAAGTTGCTGGTGAAATTTCTTGGAGACCCGTCGGAATTCAACGAAGCACTATTTGAGGGCCTAAAGGGCGATGGCGCAGAAGTGGCGATCGTTCAGCCTATCTTCACCGGTCATGCGGCGCGGATCGCTCCGCTTGCTGCGAAGTCCCGGCTTCCAATAATCTCGGATTATCGGCCGTTCGCGGAAGCCGGCGCGCTGATGAGCTTCGGTGTCGATTCTAGCGAGCGCATGCGGCGGCTCTCCTATTTTGTCGACCGTATCCTCAAGGGCGCCAAGCCCTCCGACCTGCCGGTCGAACAGCCGACCTCTTTCAAACTGGTGATCAACGTCAAGACAGCAAAGGCGCTGGGCTGGACCGTTCCGGAAGCATTTTTGGCCCGCGCCGACGAGGTGATCGAATGACGGAAGGCGCGAGTTCATCACGCTGCTCGGCGGCGCGGCGGTGGCGTGGCCGCTCGCGGCGCGCGCGCAGCAGCAGGCGACGCCGGTGATCGGTTTCCTCAGCAGCGCCTCGTCCGCGAGCTGGGTGACATTCGTGGATGGATTCCGCCGCGGTCTCGGGGAGGCTGGCTTCATCGACGGACAGAATATGACGATCGAATCTCGCTGGGCGGACGGCGAATATGATCGCCTGCCGGGGCTCGCCGCCGATCTGGTCGGCCGTCGGGTGGCCGTGATCTTTGCCGGCGGCGGCCCCGACCCGGCGCGGGTCGCCAAGGCCGCGACCAGCACGATCCCGATTGTGTTCGTGAGCGCCACGGATCCGGTCAGGGCGGGGCTCGTCTCCAGTCTCAATCGGCCCGGCGGCAACGTCACCGGCGTGAGCATCATGGGCTCGGTGCTGGAGGGCAAGCGGCTGGAGCTGCTGCACCAGCTGGCGCCCGCGGTATCGACCATCGCCGTCCTCATCGATCCGAATTATCCGGCAGCCCAATCGGAGGCGCAGGACGCGCAAGAGGCGGCGGCCCGTCTCGGCGTGACGCCCATCATGCTCACCGCCGGCACGGAACGGGACATCGACGGCGCCTTTGCAACTCTGGTGCAGCGCGGTGCCGGCGCGCTGCTCGTCACGCAGACCCCGTTCTTCGTGAGCCGGCGCGAGCGGCTCATCGCGCTGGCCGCGCGTCACACCCTGCCCGCAATCTACCCATTGCGCGAATACGCCGTGAACGGCGGGCTCGCCAGCTACGGACCCGATTTCAGGGAAGGATTTCGCCAGGCCGGCATCTATGTCGGGCAAATTCTCAAGGGCACTAAGCCGGCCGACCTTCCGGTACTGCAGCCAACCAAGTTCGAGCTGGTGATCAACCTCAAGACCGACAGGGCGCTCGGGCTGGGCGTGCCGGATCGCCTGCTTGCCCTCGCCGACGAGGTGATCGAGTGAAGCGACGCGAGTTCATGACGCTGCTTGGCGGCGCGGCGGCGACTTGGCCGATCGCGGCGCGGGCGCAGCAGCCGGCCATACCGGTGGTCGGGTTTCTCCGCAGCACGCCGTCGGCAAACAAATGTTTGGCGCAAAAGTAACAAATCCCTGGGACAGGGCAAAACGACTAAGAAACAGAACCGCCAATGAGACGGGCATTGCGATGAAAAGATGTGCCCAATGTCACGGAAAACTCGGATTAGGTGTCCGCTCCCGTAACGTGTGGAACGGCCGCTGGTGGGTTCATGTGCTTTATTGTTCGAACTCATTGCGAGGCACTTCATGAGCTGGAGCGATACGCCCGCGCCAAACGTGGCCGGCACCGCATTCATACCTCGCAGCAGTCCGCAGAACTGACCGAACGCGATCTTCAGAAGTCGGATTTGCGATCATGTTCGCGAGCATGATCCCGATTTATTGGCGCGCAGGGACGGAAGCGCGCGTAATCCACATCGTACAGTCTGGCGCGCCATGATTGATCCATCCAACGTCGTTTGTCTGACCCCGGAGCGGCGTGAGCGAGCCGACAGGCAGCGCGCACTAGCTTCCGCATACCGGCTGGAAGCTGCAGTAGCGCATATTCCCGCGGACCTGCGCCCGGCCGTCGTGCAAGCCGTTGCGAAAGCGCTTCAGCAGGAGCGCCCGGACGCCTTTCGGCGCTTGCCGTGGCCTTGGTGCGAGCGGTTGCTCGAGTGGTGGGACTTGAGGATAGATACAAAGCGCAAGGCGCGGGTAGTCGTGCCGTTGCCGACTTTGCGGTAATCACCGTCTGCGGCAAGCAGTCGGCTCCTTGCCACGGCGCGCGCGGGGCGATCAACGCGCTGGCGCTGCGCGCCAGGACTTGCCGCATCGGCGCTGGAAGAAGCGCCCCGATGCTCGCTTTACCGTGAGGGGTTTCCGACTATGGACTGGCAGGCCGCAGTAGTAGGCCCTCAGAAACTACGTGGGCCGCCGAAGATTACGGCAAAACGCACCCGCGGCCATTGCTAAGTCATGGCGGGCCGGCACTCGCGTGGCGCCGCCATCCTGCCTAGATAAAGAGGGCGCTCCCAGCGAACGTGCTGTTCATAATTTGGGTTCGGTCAGAGCGACCACCTTTGAGAGCGCGTACTTAGCGTTTAGCTGCGATTGCGGCGGCGTTGACCGCACGCACCAGTGCGCGGGTGTTCTGCTCCAAAACGTCACGGTTGATATTCTCGAGCGTGTCACAGGCCCGATGATAGCAGGGATCGTAAGGGCGACCAGCCGCACCGCCGAACAAGCTGGCCTGGATCTCCGACTTCGGCCCGCCTGCGCCCGTGTAAAGACCCAGGGTCGCAATGCCCTTCTGAGAGAATGCGGCACCGTCAGAGCCAAAGCGACCTTCAGCACGTTCCTCGACAATCAAGTTGTGTTCGCGAAAATCAGCGAGGAGCTCGCGTCGCACCACGGCAGCCAATCCATCACCAGTCGCAGCGGAACCCTGAACGAAGCGCGCGAAGTTGGGCGAGCCGACCATATCGAGGTTGATATACAACGCGATGTGCCGACGCACCTCCTCGGACAGAGATCCCACATGGTGGCGGGAGCCGATGAGGCCTCGCTCTTCTGCGCCCCAGAATGCGAAGCGCACGCTACCGCGGGCTTCGGTCGGTCCCTGGGCCAATCGCAGTGCCGCTTCGAGCACTGCAGCCGAGCCGCTACCATTATCGTTAATACCAGGTCCCTCCGGCACGCTGTCGAGATGCGCACCAACGATGATCAAGGAGCTCTCGTTATAAAAAGCAGTGTCGGCCAGCACGTTTCGAGTCAGCCGCTTGTCCGTCACGGCGTTCACGTCGACACGTACAGTGGCGCCGCCGCGAGCTGCGATCTCGAGGGAGCGACCGAGTTCGTATGAGACGCCGACCACTGGAATGGGGGCAAGGTCCCTTAGCTGACCCGAAAAAGCGTGTGTCCGTCCGTCAGTGCCCTCATTCATAATGACGACGGCGGCTGCGCCAGCGGCCCAGGCGTTGTCGACTTTGGTTTGGAATATGCAAGTCCCGCGACGGATCAGCGCCACAAAGCCGCGTTCGAATTCATCGAAGTCGGTCGTTTTGCAGCCGCTGGCAGAATCAAGTGGTTGTCCCTCGGCGAGCCCGAGATTCACCGCATGCAGCCGCGCTGTCACGTTGCTCGAACCTGAGTTGGTCAAGGTACGAAAGGCCGCAGCAGGCGCTGGCTCCTGCCGCCCGTCAGGGAAGCTCACAAGCAGGACTGGCGGCACTCGCTCCTCGAAGAATGGGAACTCGAATTCCTCAAAGTGAACGAGATAGCCTGCCTCCTTCAACCTATCCGCCACATACTCCGCGGAACGATCGTATCCGAGGGTGCCGGCGGCTCGGTTGCCACCACTCATTGAGGCGATGTCCTGCAACGCCCGCAGGTGCCGGAAGGCGCCCTCGCTTGCCGCGTCGATAGGAAGGGCAGCAGAGGTGCCACCGACCATGTTTTCCGCCATGGCGATGTGGCCTGACGGGACTGCAACAAGCAACGCGGCGGCGAGGCCAATACTCCAGCTTGCACGAAGGGTCTTTGACAACAGCAGCATCGCATCCATAACTAGAACTCTGTCTTGCGGAGATGAGTGAGAGTTGACGGAGCGGCTCGAGCGCAAGGCAGCCGCGGCCAAGGTCATCGAGCGGAAAGCGGTCGAGCAACCGGCCTTGCCTGCACCGTCTGCTGATCCACCTAAGCGGCGCAATCGGATGCTCGCCGAAGCTTGTCGGTTTCCGTGCGCGGCGCGGGGCCGCGCGATCGATCAGTTCGTCGATGGCAACGTACCACGGGCGTTCAGGGACGCCAATAACCCGTCGTCAATCAATCCACTTCGGCTTCTGCACGGCGCTACGATCAATTACTACTGTGGTCGGATGGTCAGGCGGTCCAAAGTGTCAACGATAAATGCAGCCCAGCAGCAGCCACCTCGATTCAGAACGATTCAGGTCTACCCCAAGGACTTCCCGGCTATGCCGCGGCAGTCTGAGGGTGCCGCACCGGCTACTTTCGTGGGAGGTCTCACCATGAGCGAGCGCGTTGTAGACGAGGGGCAGAGCTGGGCTTCGGACATCATCGGGGTCGTCAGCGGTGTCGGGCTCTATTCGGTCCTGTTTTTTCTTGTAACCTTCCTGTGCCTATACCCTCCGGCTTGAAGCCGGCGACCGATTACGGCTGGGAGGGTTATGCTCCACATGCGACGGCGCGAGTTCATCACGCTGCTCGGTGGCGCGGCAGTCGCGTGGCCGCTCGTGGCGCGCGCGCAGCAGCCAGCAGCGATGCCGGTGATTGTGCTAAAATCGTAGGGCGAACGACAGGCGAGGACCACATGAGCACGCTGCCCGCAGGCATCACACCAGCCGGATCCGGCAAGGTCGGTTCGCAGGATGTCAAATGGAACATCCTCGGTCATGTCTATTGGCTGAAAGCCGAGAGCGACGATTGTTTCGCGTTCGAAACGCTCGATCCGCCCGGCACTTTCGTCCCGCCGCACGTGCATCCGGCCCAGGACGAATTCATCTACATGCTGGAGGGCACGTTCGACCTTTATCTCGCAGGGTCATGGACTAAGGCGGGCGCGGGCGACCTCGTGCGCATGACGCGCGGCATCCCGCATGGATACTACAATCGCAGCGAAAAACCGGCTCGCGCCCTATTCTGGGTGACGCCGGCAGGGCGGCTGCGCGCACTATTCGACCAGCTTCACGATCTCGGCGATGTGGAGGAAGTGGTGCGCCGCTCGGCCGCGCACGAGGTAGATTTCCTGCCGCCGGGGAGCGTGCCGGGGGCCTAAAATGCTAACGACCCCGATCGCATAAGGCGTGTTCTCAGGGGCACATGCAGCGACGCGAGTTCATATCGCTTCTCGGCGGTGCGGCCGCGGCATGGGCGGGAAATGGTTGGAACTGCTCAAGCAGATCGCGCCAAGCGTGACACGGGCGGCAGTCGTTCGGGATGCCACCATACCCTCTGGAATCGGCCAGTTCGGCGCAGCCCAGACCGTGGCGCCATCGCTTGGGATGGAGGTGAAGCCGGTCAATGTCCGCGACGCAGGCGAGATCGAGCGCACCGTTGTGGCGTTTGCACGCTCGTCAAATGGCGGCCTGGAGCATTACGGCCAGCGCGCCGGATCAGCGTCATCGCGAGCTGCTCACCAAGTTGGCGGCCCGACACAAGCTGCCTTACTCCGATCGTTCCTTCGCCGCCGCCGGCGGCCTGATCTCCTACGGGCCTGATCGGGTCGACCAGTACCGGCAAGCAGCCGGGTACGTCGAACAGTGCACTCGCTCACGGCAGCTCATGGCACTTCGGCGACATAGCAACCTCGCAGATCGACTTCCGCTTTCGGTGGAAGAGCGGTCATGCAGCGGACATCACGGCAATGACCGGGTTTGATCTCGGACATCGGCCGAGGGCAGGCGCACTGTGCTCGCCCCCCAATTGGGGGTGGCAAATAGCCACCCTTATTCAGAGCAATTCAGGTCTGTCGATAAGACTTGCCGGCCACTCTATGGCAGGCTGAAGGTGCAGTAGACCGACTCTGGAGGGGGAGGTCCAACGTGAGACGGCGCGAGTTCATCACGCTGCTCGGTGGCGCCGTTACGTGGCCGCTCGCGGTGCACGCGCAACAGCCGCCGAAGATTCCACGCGTGGGCATCATCGACGACTCACCCAACTGGAACGCCTTCCGTCAGGGGCTGCGCGATCTCGGTTACCTAGAAGGCCAGAACATCGCCTTCGAGTATCGTTACGCCGACGGGCTGCCCGACCGGCTCACCGAAGTCGCGGCCGAGCTTGTGCGGCGCCCGGTGGACGTGATCGCGGTCTACGGCACGTCGCCGGCCCGCGCGGCCAAGCTGGCAACCACGACGATTCCCATTGTCATGATCGGGATCGGCGATCCGGTGGGGGCCGGGCTTGTAGCGAGCCTCGCGCGTCCGGGCGGCAACATCACCGGGAACACCATCCTCGGTCCGGACGTGGCAAGCAAACGATTGCAGCTCCTCAAGGAGGGCGTTCCCGCTTCGCGCGTGGCCCTCCTCTGGAATCCGGATAATGCCTCCCACGCCGCGTACCTTGAAGAAATGCGAATTGCGGCGTCTACGTTGAGTGTGACGCTCATCACCGTGCCGGTGCGTAATGCCAGCGAGTTCGACGGCGCATTCGCTGCCATGATGCACGAGCGTCCGGATGCATTCGTGATGACCGCCGACCCCCTCCACCAGCTCCACATCAAAAGCAGCGTCGATTTCCTGGCACAGAACCGCCTGCTGGGGATGTTCCAGCTGAGAGAGAATGTGGGTGCCGGCGCGCTCATGTCTTATGGCGCGAGCCTCCCCGACCTGTTTCGGCGCGGCGCCTCCTATGTGCACCGGATTTTGCAAGGCACCAGGCCCGCGGATTTGCCGGTGGAACAGGCGGCCAAGTTCGAGTTGGTCATCAACCTCAAGACCGCGAAGGCGGCGGGTCTCACGATCCCGGAATCATTCATCTTGCGTGCCGACGAGGTGATCGAATGAGACGCCGCGAGTTGATCACCCTGCTTGGCGGTGCGGCCGCATGGCCGCTCGCCGCGCGCGCGCAGCAGCCCAAGGTGGCTCGAATAGGCGCGCTCTACATAGGCCTCGCGGATGCGGAGTTGTTCAAAAACGAACTTCGGGAAGGACTGCGTGAACTTGGCTACGTAGAGGAGAAGAACATTGCATTTGAGTTTCGCTCGGCGGAGGGAAAGCTGGATCGACTTCCCGAGCTTGCGGCCGAACTGGTCCAACTGAAGGTCGATGTGATCGTGGCGCTTTACGTCCCCTGTGCACTGGCGGCGAAGCAAGCAACCCGCGAAATCCCTATTGTGATAATTGCGGCTGACCCGGTCGAAACCGGAATAGTTCCCAGCTTGGCGCGACCCGGCGGGAACATTACCGGCGTGTCTCTGATGTCCGCCGTATTTGTTGGAAAATGTGTTGAACTATTTCGTGACATGCTGGCCGCGATGCGACAGGTAGCCGTTCTCACCAACGCGGCAGATCCTTTATTCGCGAAGTTAGTCCTCGATCACGTCGAGGTCGCTGGCCGTCTTACAGGCATCAAGAATTCAGCCAATCATGTTACGCGGACCTGATTTGGAACTCGACGCTGCTTTTGCGGCTATGGCGAGAGAGCAGGCGGACGCCGTTGTGATTCAAGGCAGCTTGTCTACCAAGCGTATAGCTGATCTCGCCCGTGAGCACCGTTTGCCAGCGGCCTCGAGCACGCGGGCCTTTGTGGATGCCGGCGGTCTGATGTCATATGGTGCGGATGGCCCCGCTTTGTTTCGGCACGGCGCCGGATTTGTGCATAGGGTTTTACAGGGGCGGCAGCCGAGCGACTTACCTATCGAGCAGCCCACCAAACTCGAGTTGGCCATTAACCTGAAGACTGCGAAGGCAATGGGCCTCTCAATTCCAGAAGCGTTCTTGCTTCGAGCCGACACTCTGGTCGAATGATCCGCCGATATTTGCGGCAGCGCACATATCGGCTCGTGGCACGAAGCTGCCGATCCGAATGTCCGCTACATGGCGGCTTTTGGGGGTGATCCGGACATCAGCCGCGATTGCCTACAATCAGCGTACACGCCCTAGCGCACGCGCACACGCAAGCCACCTCGATTTCAGCCACCGCCTTGCCGGCCTCGGTTGCGCTGACCTCGACCGCCTGGAAGTGTTGCTTGAGGGCAGTCGGTCCACCTCCTGCGCACGCACTTGCAAGGCGGCCACGCACCATCAACGCCCGTCCTTAAAGTGGCCCGATGGCAGCGAAAAACAAATGTTTGGCGCAGAGTAACAAGTCCGGCACGGTGCGCAAAGCGACAAAGGAACAGTCAAATCCGGCAACCCGGTTTGATTTGCAAATGGAACAACCAGGGAAGGAATAAAAACATGAGAATGCTTTTACTTGCTGGTCTTGCTGCTTTAGTTTCTACCTCTGCTCTGGCTATCGAAGTCAGACCACACCGTGTTCCGACGTTGCCCACAGCGGAATGGGTGGGCTACTCCGTTTCGCCTAACGGGCGGGTGTTTCAGTCGGAGATTTTCGACAATGAGATGCTCGCCAAGGCAACAGCACGCGTGGAGTGTTCTTCCACCTCGTTGCGAACATGTGAGTGGCTTGGCACCATCGCAGTCAGCCCTAGCTCTTATGTGGTCGCCATTAACTGCGGTCGTAAGGAATCATTCATTGGTGGCTCCAATATCGATACCGGTGCCGCGCTGTGGATGGCGCATAATAAGGCTAGATCGCGCAACTGGTCACCGGCAAATTGTCGGCAAGTTTTCGAGTCGGAGTAGGTGTTCCCTACTCAAGGAACATCGGCGGCACTGTCTGGGTTGTGCATCTCCGTCTTCACTGGCGCGAGCTAGAGCTAAGGGCACCAAATCCGGGAAGCCTATTGGCCGACCGGCGCTTACTCCCACGATCTGCAACGCCGTCCGCCAAGCCTATACGGATCGCGGCGTTTCAATGCGTGTCGTCGCCAAGCAATTCAATGTCTCGGCTTGAGACTGTGCGCCGTTGTTTGCGAGCGGCATGAATTTTTATTTTTTTCTTCGTTTCCTTCCGGGAGTGGTCCTTTCAACCGCAAAATCTTCCAATTTTTTCCCTTCCTTAATCGCGGCAACCAGCCATCGGGGTCTTGCGCCCCGACCCGCCCAAGTGTTCCCTGCCCTGTCTCGATATTTCGGCGGGACCTTCTTCCCCCTCAGCTGATCCTCCCCGTCCCCTACTTGACGCAATCTCCCCGCCCAACCTCGCCAGTTGGCTCCGTAGCACAACCGTCTTGCGATTGAGTTCTTTCCCAACGTCATCGCGCAACTGCAAAAGCTGCTCGACGGACATTGAACCAAGATTCGTTTTAGGCATTGGCTACCTCCGACAAAGAAAGCACCATACAACATTCAGCGCAGCAGGCACCTGCGGGTGCCTCACCATCGCCCTGCTGCTGGCATCGACCGCTGCGGCCGATGCCAACGGCCTGATGTGGACCTACCTCCCCTGAGTGAAAAAAGGCCGGGGACTTGGGGAGGAGCCCTGCAATAAAATGATTTTTCTGGCCGGGGGGTGGGGGGTCGCGCGTGCTCTACCGTCACGGCGCGCCGCGCCGCGCGCTGTGCGCTGCGCATCGTACTGCGCCGCACTGTACAGGACCACGGGGGCTGACGTCGATCTCGACCCGCTCGACGTGGTGTCGTTCCCGCCCGGCCTCATCCGGCGGTTCGAGAACGTGACGCCGGGCGATCCCGACCAGGTGCACATCCTGATGTTCGTCATCGGCGGCAACGCCCCGCGCGCGGAGTTCACCGACAAATCGATGAGTGAGCTGGAGAGTCGCCGGCGTGTGGCCGCCCAAAGCGGCGTGAGACCGCCTTCCGCCGTCGCCGCTAGGGCGCAATAGCGTTCCGCCGACCGAAGGAGACGGTGCGATACGCTTCGCTATCGCACCCTACGCACCACCAGGCGCGATCAACTTAGGATTTCCGAGCAGAAGATTTCCGAGCAGACCGCAAGTGTTTCTCGAGCGCGCGATGAAGTTCGTCCGGCGATTCGATGTTTTTCAGAGCGCTCGGCAGCTCCATGTCGTGCGCCTTCTCACCGGGCCCGGGAATAGGGCCACCGGCTCCTGCTTCGCCCTGCCTTGATTGGCCGGCGGTGCCGATGACCTTTCCGCGCCTGTCTGTGATGACCGTGATCTTCATGGCACCCCTCAAGGTATCAGGTCTTTGAACCGGATGATCTCCAGATTGAAAGCGACCGTGATATTGCTCAGATTCTTGATCTTGAACCGGTAGAAAACCTCGTTGCCGTGCGGACTGTTGGGGGCACCGCGGACCTTGGCCAAGTCG
Source organism: uncultured Alphaproteobacteria bacterium (assembly GCA_963840535.1). Lineage (GTDB taxonomy): Bacteria > Pseudomonadota > Alphaproteobacteria > Rhizobiales > Xanthobacteraceae > VAZQ01. The sequence continues at coordinate 3,199 of CAWIZJ010000040.1, read as the reverse complement.
AAGGTGAGCAAACTGGCCTCTGCGCTCTGTCCCGATTTTGGGTCAGCCATAAAGATCACGGGTCCCTGGTTGGGACCGAAGCCGAACCAGTTCCACGACCAGTTCTGGGTCGCATTGGGGCCGATGGTGAAGCCGTTATCGATCTTGTGATAGGTAGGCATGTCGCGTAAGCCTCCCCGAGACGGAGCGGGCTGAAGCCGGGCTCATCCCTGCTGAATTCCTACGGAAACGCAGGCGGAAATCGGAAACACTGGGTATCAGCCGCCAGCGGGAAAAGCCGCTAACCAAATCAACGCGCGCTCCCGTCGCTTGTTCCGACCAGGATGTTGGGGCGGGGCCAGAAGGAGGACCGGCCTTGAAAACAGCCTGATCGAATGCATCAGGTCGGCTCCGCCATGTTTTCGAGGGCGGGCCGGTTGACGACGATGATTGAACCTTCCGTCATTTGAACGATGCCATCGCGGTGCCAACTGCGAAGACACCTATTCACGCTTTCGCGCGTTCCCCCCACCATGTTTGCCAGCTCCCGTTGACTAAAACGAATCATTGCGGGCTGTGGCGGAGTAGAGCCTGTCTGCAGGTCGAGCAGTCGCAGCATCGCTTTGGCCAGTCGGACGGGCAGCTGAAGCAGCGCGACCTCAGCGAAGACCACATTGGTGCGCCGTAACCGCTGACACAAGACGTCGACGAGCTTGGGCCACGCGGAGGGATTTCGTTCGAAAAAAGACAAGACATCGTGACGGTGCAAAATCGCCAACGTGCACGGGGTCTCCGCGATGGCGTCGGCCGATCGCTCCTTGCCGTCCAGGACCGTAAGCTCGCCGAACACCTCGCCGGGTTGAATGATCGCAAGCAATAGCTCCCTTCCGTCCACAGACGATACGCTGATGCGGATGGTTCCGCTGAGCAAGGCCATCATCTGATCGCCGGCAGCGCGGTAGCGAAGACGGTCTCGCCGGCAGCAAGGCTCCGAATGTGGGCCCGACCGGTGATCTCGGCACGCTCGTCAGCACTCAAGCCGCTGAACAGAGTGCAATTTCCGAGCAGGCGATGGGCCTGTTCGAGTGCTGTTTTGTCCGGCTGCACGGCACCTGCCTCGCAAAACCCTCAAAGAAGCTGCTCGTCCCTTCCTCGCGCTTAGAGCATGTCCTGCCCGGCCAGCCAGTCAACCAAGAGTTACGCCCATCGCTGGGGCTGGCCGGTCGGCATCATATCCGCATCCGGTCCGTTGTGCCCCAGGAATTCGGGAATCAGCGCGATCCGCCCGAGCACGATGCTCAAGCGCAGGTATCATACGACGGCCCTGTCGACGCGCTGGGCGGCCAACAGCTGAGCAATCCGCTTGCGCGCATAGAACACGCGGGTCTTCACCGTGTTCGGCGCGACGCCGACAATCTCGGCGACCTCTTCGAGCGACCTCCCATGGTAATAGACCAGGTCGATGACCTCGCGATGGGTCAGCGACAATCGTTGCAGACAGCCGAGCACAAGCTCGCTCGTCTGCCGGTCCTGCATCATCATTTCAGGATTGGCCTGCGGATCTTCGATGGCTCCTGCCGCGTCTCCGTCGAGCTCTTCGGTCGGCCGGCGACACCGCAGGGCCGAAAGGGCTTTGTTGCGGGCAATCGCCAGGAGCCAGGTAGAAACGCTGGATCGAGTTTGGAACTTACCGGCCTGTCGCCAAACCTCGAGGAACACCTCACTGACGAGATCCTCGGCAGCCGACCTGTCTCCAACCAAGCGCAGAACAAACCGGAAGACGCGCACGTTGTGCCGTGCGTACAAAATCTTCATGGCCTGGGCGCCGCCGGCGGCGATCGATTGGATCAGCGCCTCGTCGGATGTGTCCGTATTGGTGGCGGCGTGGAGCTGGCCCCTTGTGCATGCGATCGACATTGGTCCCCTCCGTCCTTTGCCTTCACCTCGGCATGGTTAACCAGGACGGTCACTGAAAGATGTGATGAACGTCACACAGTGGAGGTTTGTGGCGAATGTCACACGGACACGCCATCGCGAGGGGCAGCGGCCGCCGAGCCTCTCCAACCGGAATAAGCTCGCGCTGCCTTGCGTCCAAAGGAAGCGCGTTCAGAAACCTGCGGCACGTGTGAGATCGGTCACAGATATGGGTTCCTCCCATGAGTTAGGAATGCGTTCATGGGGATACCGTGCCGCGCTATGGGTGGATTTGCCGCGCGAGCGGTTCAGGTGACATGGGCATGCTGCACGACGCGGACGTCGTCGCCTGCTTCGCTCGGAGGTGGACCGAGCAGGCGGCCAGTCTGCGTGGGCGCGACGGGAGCGCATCGACCGCACGCTGCTGAACAGAATTCTCTGTGGTCAGAAACCACCGACCGAAAAGATCATCCGGGCGCTCAAGCTCTGTAACGACTACGCGTTGCACGATGATGGCGTACGCTAGGATCCCGCAGCGCGCCGAACGGCAGGAAAATCGTTCAATCCTGATACTACTGCACACCGTAGCGGGCAAACTCCTCGACAATGTTCAACCCGATCTCCTTTGCCGCGCTGATGTCGGCATTGCCGCCGGTTGTGTCGCCCGTCCTGAGCCTGGCAAGTCCGCGTCCATCGGCCGACCGGCCAGCTTCGGGTCCAGTCGCAGGGCCGAGCTGTAATCGTCGATGGCCAGGTCCCATTTGCCCATTTTCAGATGGATCAACCCACGCAGAGTCCAACGTGGCGGCACTCCGCTCCAGGCGAAGCGCTTCGTTGCAGTCTGCCAGCGCCGCCTCCGACTCTCCCATGATGGCATGAATCCAACAGCGTCCGTTCCAGACCGCCTCCAATGTGGGCTTAAGACGGATGGCCTCGCCATAGTCGCGGACCGAACGGTCGTACTCGCCCGTGCTCCCATAGGTCTTGGCGCGGTTCACGAAGGCGCTGGCATTGTCAGGTTGAGCCTGATCGCCTCATCGAAGTCTTTGATCGCGCGGTCGTACTCGCCTTTCTTCTGGTAAGCCACGCCGCGATTGTTGAATGCCCTCGCGTAGTCGGAGTTGAGCTTAATCAATTCATCGTAGTCCAGTACGGCGCGGTCGTAATCGCCTTTTGCAATGTAGGCATTACCCCGATTGTTGTACGCGATAGCGCGGCTTTTCGCGGTTGCGCTACCGGAGTCGATCAGTGCCGTGCAGCCCATGATCTGCCGATCAGGTGACGAGCGATCCACGCCATTGCACAA
>CAWIZJ010000039.1:0-13929 GCA_963840535.1 uncultured Alphaproteobacteria bacterium | reverse complement strand
CCGAACGCCGCAGGGTGCTGGCGGACACCGGGGGAGCGAGACGACACGAGCGATGTCTTCGGTGCGATCACTTGGCTTGATCCGACGCTTGGCATCGCTCTTCGGGACCGATGGGGGTCCTCTATGGTCTCTTTTTTAAGCCATAGACATGCACGGCGTTCCTGTAAGCAACCCTAAACACGAGCCCTCCAGCAATGGTGTGTGTGTAAGCATCTCACACCGCCACTCTTGAACCATAGCCGCCTCACCCTCCCGCTCGAATCCCCGCGGCCCTAACAGCGCGCTCCCGATGTTGGTCAGGACCGGCTCGTGGCGCTCCGGCGGGAGACGAGGGTCGCGACCTGCACAAGTTCCCTTCGGTTCGATGGATTGTCGTCTGATCTGTCGAACCGAATGACATCCGCTTTATTCCCGTTAGCGCCACCTCACCACAACAAAAGAAAGCGCACGCCAGCTATTGCTGGAGCGCCGCGGCGGCGTGTGCAGGCCGTCACGCTTACGCGAGCAATCGCTCAGCACGCTGTGAAGTCATTCACGCCTGTAACGCGCTTTGACCTTCTGGCGCGGAAGCTGCTAGTTCAAAGGGCAGGCGTTTCGCCGTAGGGGAATAAGAGAATGAATGTCTTTGCGAAATTACTTCGCATTGCATCTGTAGACGACGAGCGGGTCCCCATTATTGAAATCTTGAGGCGGACGCCGCTGGAGCGTCTCGATAAGACGGTGCGGGCGCTCAAGCGACACCGATCGCGCGCCGAGCTTCGCCAGGCGATGCTCGATTTGATCGCTGGCGCGCCACTGGAACACTTCGGCACCCTAAAGGCGGTCTTTATGGCGCATTGCGCCGAGGCGGATCAGTGACGGCGATCATCTTCGAGACCAGACGGTTGTATGTCGCGGCCCGAAAGAGTGTTCTGTTCTTCGCTAGAGTCGGCGACCACCGAGTGCGCTGCTACGTCGAGCAGGACCCTCTGATCGAACCTGCGCGTGCGCTGCGCGAGGACACGGACATCTACCAGCGCTGCTTACTCGCCTTCGACCAGCACCGGGACTTGATCCATGCTGCGGCTAGGCGCCTGCTCGAAACCAAGGGCGACCAGCTCGATGGTGCACTGATTGTGTCAAGCACTGCCCTCGCTCTTGAGGCGAAGGCGCCGCTATCGGCCCTGGAGGCGGCGAAGAGCCACGCGGTAGCCTAGCAAGCACTCAGCCGGCGACATGGCTGTTATGTTCGCGGGGCCGGTCCATCAGAAGGAGGGGCGCCCGAAGGGTGGAGCCGGCGAGGCCGCGTACTGGGTCCCAATCCTTGCACTGTTCACGGGGGCGCGCCTAGAGGAACTTGGGCAGTTGATGCGCGTCGACGTGCAGAGCGAGCGCGGCACTCACTTCCTCAGCGCCGGCTGCGGCACTTCCCTTAGCCCATTCGCCCTTTCTGGGGCCGAAGAAGGAAAAGCGGCCGCGTATGGATGAAGCGGATCGTGCTACCTTCATGCGCCCCGCCGCCCAAGTCGAGGCGCACAGCAAATAGCGATGTGCGGCGGTTACAGACGCTGGAGTAGACTTTCTGCGTCGGGAGATCACACGTCCGTCCGCGGGAGGAAGGATGATGTCAAGACCCGTTCTGTTTTTCTCAGCCGTCGCTGCAGTGTGGGGCGTAATTTTGCCGGCCAATGCAGGTGGACCCACTCCGCGGGCGTCACTGCAACATTCCACCGACCGGTTGATCGTCAAGCTGCGCGATGATGCAGAGGCCCTCCAGCCTGCAAGACTTGACGAACTCAGCAAGGTCGCCGGCGTTTCGCTGTCAGTCTTACGCCGCACGGCAAACGGCGCCTACGTGCTTAGAACGCGAGCAAAGATGGCACACGCTCTCGCTCAAGTACTCGCCGAGCGGCTGCACTTTCGGCCGGATGTGATGTACGCCGAGGTCGACGTCCTGCTCGAACCGCAACGAACACCGAACGATTCGCTGTTCAGCTCCCAATGGCATTACTTTGAGCCCGCTGGGGGAGTTGGTTTACCGGCAGCGTGGGACCTCACGATTGGCTCCAATGCCATCACCGTAGCGGTAATCGATTCGGGGGTTGCCGCCCATGCCGATGTTGCCGGGCGGGCCGTTCCAGGCTACGACTTCATCAGCTCTGCGGCGATTGCCAATGATGGCGACGGGCGTGATGTAGACGCGAGCGATCCGGGCGATTGGGTCACCGCGGCAGAATCGAGCTCGGGGTTCTTCGCCGGCTGTGGAGTAAGAAGCAGTTCGTGGCACGGCACTCACGTCGCCGGGACAGTCGCGGCGACGACCAATAACGGCGTGGGCGTCAGCGGCATCAACTGGGCATCGAAACTCCTGCCAGTGCGGGTGCTTGGGAAATGCGGCGGTTACCTTTCCGATGTTGCTGATGCGATGCGTTGGGCCGCGGGTCTCCCTATGGCCGGCACTCCGGTCAATGCTAATCCTGCACGGGTATTGAACCTCAGCTTGGGCGGCAGCGGCGCATGTTCTGCAACTTTGCAGAGCGCGGTCGACAGCGTGATCGCCGCTGGAGCGGTGGTAGTGGCAGCAGCAGGCAACAGCGCCGGTGACGCGGCGAATTTCCAACCGGCAAGCTGCAACGGCGTGATCGCTGTCGGCGCAACAACAAGCACTGGCGCCAGAGCAAGCTATAGCAATTTTGGTGCGGCCGTGGCGATCAGCGCGCCGGGAAGCGGCGTGCTGTCAACGGCCAATACGGGTGCGTTCGGGCCGGAAAGCGATACCTATCTAACCTACAGCGGCACCAGCATGGCAACGCCACACGTTACAGGCATTGTCTCGCTCATGCTGTCAGTCAATCCATCGCTCACGCCGGCGGAAGTACGGACCAAGCTGCTGGGCTCGGCACGGCCGTTTCCTATCGGGACAGAAAATGATTGTGCGATCGGTGTGTGCGGCGCTGGAATTGCCGACGGCGGTGCCGCGGTATTGGCGGCGTCGCCGCAGGCCGCTGCGACCATCAGCGCGAGTCCGACGAATATCCCTCCCGGAGGCACAGTTACCGCCACATGGAGCGGTATTGCGACGCCTGGTTCTTCCGACTGGGTCGGACTTTACGTTCCCGGAACTGCGCCGACCGCGTACCTCGACTGGATCTACGTGAGCTGCTCAAAGGCGGCCTCAGCTGCCCGAAGCGCCGGCACCTGTTCGTTCGTCCTGCCGGCCTCGCTCGCATTGGGAACATACGAACTACGTCTGTTCGCCAACAACGGTTACACGGAGCTTGCAAAGAGCGCCGCGTTCACTGTCGCCGGCTCATCCTCGAACGTGAGCTTAAGCGTTGCGCCAGCGAGTGTCGCAGCGGGCGGGACCGTTACCGCAGACTGGAGCGGCATCGCCGCACCTCGACCTAGAGACTGGATCGGGCTCTATGCCCCGGGAGCCGCGGCAACCGCCTACATCGAATGGATCTACGTGAGTTGCTCGAAAGCGCCGGTCGCGCCCCGCAGCGCCGGCTCATGTCCGTTTACCCTACCGGCCTCACTCGCGCCGGGGAGCTATGAATTGCGGCTACTCGCGGATGACGGATATGCACAACTCACGGTCAGCAACGCCTTCACCGTGATTTTCTGAAATCTTCAGACGTGCCTCCGGGCACTGCCGCATTCTCCTTCGAGCGCTTAGTGAACTTCCATATCTGCCCGGGACCGCGAGCGAGGACGCTGTGGAGCAGCGTCACGTCCGCGTCGATCGATTGCAGGCTACGGGTGCTCGTTCCTGGCTTGTCGCACCAGCGTGGGCAGCATGCTACCGGCGATAAGCCGCCGGTCAATCCGCGCGCGGCGCTCCTGACACGCGCTTGGTACTCGAAGGATCGTGGATGTTGATCAGGCCACCATCGCCGACGGCTAGGGCTGCGGTAGCCGCCCTGGCCCGTCCAAGAACTTGACTTTCGGCCGACAAGATCGAGCGCAGCAAACTTTTTTGAAGGAGATCGTTATGGACGGGGGGATGATGCCGCTCTGGATGTTGGTCCGAATCGCCGAACACCGCGCCAACGCCGCTCAGGCGTGATTGCGGCAGCTCGCGCTGTTCACCGCACCCGGATGATGGCGCTCGACGTGATATGGACGCGCCGCCCGGCGCGCGGCCGTCATGCTGGTGGCAATTCGATGCGCTGCGCTGGCAGGAGGACGACGACTGCTTCAGTCCGGGCGGGTGCTGCCAGAGCCGCGCCTTCGGCTTGGCAGGCCGGGGCCACGCCCTGCCATGGGGCGCCGAATTACGCGCCAAACTTCGAGCGCGGCGTGCCGACTTCTTGGGTCTACGGCTGGTCGATCGAGTACTACAACGGCCGCGCGATCGACGTGCACGGTAATCCGATCGGACCCGAGTACCACGACGGTCACTTTCCAGCCGAGCGCTTCGACCCGAACGACCCGCCGCAGTTTGAGAGCGAGGCCGCCTACCTCGACCGGCACAGCCTCCTGCTGCCAAGCGAGCGGCGCCGATTGACGCGCGCGGATTCGAGCCGGCAGTACTGCCGGCTGAATTCTGGCCCGAAACTGAATGAGCACGGCATGAACGACGGCGGGCAGCCGCTCGGGCATGCGGCCGTCGGGCGGCTGGAGAGCAGCGCGAGTCGTCTTCTGCCCGGTCATACCGAGCGCGCGAACTGGAAGCGCGGCTACGCACGTACTCGAAGACGCGGACGGAGACATCGCGCTGCAGATGATCGGTAGGTGAGCGACACGGCGCCAGCAGGGGCACGAGTTTCGAACGCCTGGCGCGTCTAGGCGCGCAACCCCGTTCAATGCGATTTCGTTTCCTGCACTCAGACTCGATGCGGCGTACGCCAAATTGTGAGGGAACTCAAGGACCTCAGCTATTTGGCGCTGAGAGCAGACTTTCCCGGACTTCGCTGAACGGCCAGGGGACTAACCGCTCGCGCGGTAATCGCTAGCGGGAGTCCGCGTCAGTCGGGTCGCCGCTGGTTCTGCGATGTTGACGAGCGAGGCAATCCGCCTCGTTCTTTAACAGGAGCAGAGCCATGCACCTCTCGACTCAGATTGTCGGAAACGGTGGCCAGGAAAGCGCATGCGGGTGGTGTAAAGACAAGTGGGGCCTGTCGTGGCAGATCACGCCGTGCGTCCTCATCGCCGCGCTCTCCGACCCCGATCGCGCGGCGGCCAAGCGTGCGTTCGAAGCGATGATGACGATGAAAAAGATCGACATCGCCGCGATCGAGGCGGCGCGGCGGGGCTGACATCATGTCCGCAATGGTGACAACTGAACGGGTGGGAACCAAAGGCCAAGCGTTCCGCGAAACCGGAGCGCTGTCCGCTTCTGCCGCGGTGAAGACAGGATGATCTGACATCGCTCGAACTGGCCCCAGCGTGGCTTGAACAGATCGGACAAGCCCACGCGGCGCAGCATCTCGTTGCGAACGCGATCGATCACCGTGAACGCTACCAGCGCGTGCGCCAGCCCGGGACAGCCACAAGTGCTCGAGGATCCGCTTTCAGATCGCGACGCCAATCCCCTCCACCGATGGTCTTGGGCCGCGACAGGACACGATCGGTCGCCCTTCAACCATGGCGGCGACCGACAAGGTAGCGATTGAAAGGAGGCCCGCATGGTTGTCGTCGTTTTTCGCTCCCGGCTCAAGCCCGGAATCGAAAAAGAGATTGAGGGGACCGATGCCCGGATGGCCGAGCTGGCCGCCACGATGCCGGGGTTCGTATCGTATCGCCAGTACGCGTCCACCGATGGCGAGGGCGTCGCCGTCGTGGAGTTTGAGTCGCACGAAATGGCTGCCGCGTGGCGGGCGCATCCCGAGCATCGCGAAGCACAGCGGCTCGGCAGAGAGCGGTGGTTCACCGAATATCGGATCACTGTCTGCGATGCGGTGCGCGACTATTCGTTCAAGGCCTGACTCGATCAGTCGCGACCCGGTGGAGCGGCCGCTGGCCGCTGGCACTGAGGATGGAGAAACCGACGGCAATAGATCTCACTCAGTCCGCTCATCGAGTCCGGCCTCGAGACGACGGGCTTCCCCTCGAGTTTGGTCGGCAATCTCTCGGATCGCTCCGGGTTGAGTTTCGATGATTTCGATCGCCGGGTTGTCAATCGTTTCCGCCGCAGGGCTCAAGGAGAGATCCTATGAAGGACTGCTCAAGCGAGGCCGTTGCGACTAAAAGGGAGTTTCCAACCCTCTAGCCAAGGAGTTCGGAAATGAGCTCACCCGAGACAGTCCTTCAAAACAACGATACGGCGATCGGCGCCGATCTGTACCTGAGCTTCGAGCTGGGCGACAAGCGGTGGAAGCTGACAATGAGCGATGGCCGCCGCGGCCCGAGTCGGTACACGGTGTGCGCGGGCGATCGAGCTGCGGTTCTAGAGTGCATACGTAAGGCGAAGGCGCGTTGCAGGCTCGATGCCGGCGCGAAAGCGCACAGCTGCTACGAAGCCGGCCGCGACGGCTGGTGGCTGCACCGGTGGCTGCTCGAGCAGGGTATCGACAGCATCGTGGTCGACTCCTCGAGCATCGAGGTCAACCGGCGTGCCAAACGCGCCAAGACCGATCGGCTCGATGGCGAGAAGCTGCTGGGGTTGCTGCGGCGCTACCACGGCGGCGAGCGGCGTGTATGGTCGGTGCTGCACGAGCCCACACCGCAACAGGAAGATGCGCGCCGCACGCACCGGGAAATCGCGCGACTGACGAAGGAGCGCCAGGCCCATACCAATCGCATCGGCTCACTGCTGGTGCTGCACAACCTACGCCCGGGCCGTATCGGCGGGCGCGATTGGGCGCGCTGGTGGAGCAACCATGGTGAGCAGGTGCCACCGAACCTGTGTGCCGAGATTGAGCGCGAGAGTGCGCGGCTCGCCCTGGTCAAGGAGCAGATGAAGACGCTCGAGGCGGCACGGCGTCAGGCGATAGCGGCCGGCTGGCACCCCGTGGTGGCACAGCTCGCCAAATTGCGCGCGATCGGGCCGCGCGGCGCCTGGATCTTGGATAAGGAATTGTTCGGTTGGCGGCGCTTTGCCAACCGGCGCGAGATCGCCGGCAGCCTGGGACTTGCGCCACCCCTACGACAGCGGCGACAGCCGAGTCGATCAAGGCATCAGTAAGGCCGGCAACAAGCGAGCGCGCGCGTTGCTCGTGGAGCTGGCGTGGAAGTGGGTCAGCTTGCAGCCGGGCAGCGCCCTGACCCAGTGGTTCCACCGGCGCTTCGCGGGCGCGGCAAGCGCATGCGGCGTGTGGGCATCGTGGCCCTGGCGCGGCGCCTCGCCATCGCGCTGTGGCGCTACCTCGAGCACGGCGAGATCCCGGCCGGAGCCGTGCTCAAGCCAATCACCGCTTAATCAAGGCCCAGCGTTGTCCTGATGCAGGAAACTGGCAAGGGAAGCACATCGTCATGATCAAGGGTCGACGCGCCCGCAAGGTCCGCGGGTCACTACTCGGTGACCGTTGCAAAGGATGGGGCGCGCCGCTAAATGGGGTTTGCCAACGCACTTTGCGCGCATGCTGGATGTGGTGCCGGATCTATTCTTCCGGCACGGATAGAAGTTCGTCCGAGCGCTGGCTCGAATGCTCGTCACGCCCCAACCTCCGATCAGGATGCATCAGCCTCGCGCCACTGCGTCACTGGCTCAGCAACACGCAGGCACCGCCATGAAGTCACACCCGTCGATGATCAGAGGACCTTGACAAAGCAGTCCTCATAGAAGCGGACGTTCGCCAGCTGGAGCTAGCATGCGCCCGGCGCTGAGATAAGGGTGCATACCACTTGCGCCGTTTGCCGTTCGACTGCGGCCAGACAGGTCTGAACTGGCGCTGCCGCCTAGTGTGTATCCAACTTAATTGGCCTAAGTCCTGGTATCCTGCGCTCCGGAAGGAGGTGCGGGATGGCCAAGACCTTGCAGTTGCGCCCGCTGCGCCGCGGCGAACAGCGGGTGCTCTTCGCCAAGCTCAAGGACCTGTCGCTCTCGGCCCGGGTGCACCAGCGGTACCGCGTCATCGAGGAGGTGCGCAAGGGCCACAGCGTGGTCGAGGCGGCCGACCGGGTCGGCTGCCATTTCACGGTGGCATACGATTGGGTGCACCGGTTCAACCAGAGCGGTTTCTCAAGCTTCGAGCAGGTACCCAATCCGAAGGGCCGCCCGCCCATCCTCAAGGGCGAGCAGCTACGAGAGTTGGTCGATGTGGCCCTGTCCAGTCCGCTGGAGCGGGGGCTGCCGTTCTCCAACTGGTCGGTCCCGAAGCTCGCCGAGTACTGCCGCGCCAAGCGGCTGCTGCCGCCGGTGACCGACGAGTGGGTACGGCGGCTGTTGCGTCGCGAGGGCTTGAGTGCCCAGCGCATCCGCACCTGGAAGCGCTCGCATGATCCGGACTTCGATAGTAAAAAAAACGTATCCGCCGGCTCTACCGGCGCCGCCCGCCGGGGGCCGCGGTAGTGTGCTTCGACGAATGGGGGCCGCTGGAGATCAAGCCGATCGGCGGGGTGGCCTGGGCCCCGCGCAATCAACCCCAGCGCATGCGCGCCACCTACCGCCGACTCAAGGGCACCGAGCAGTTCTTCGGCTTCTACGACGTGCACGCCGATTGCCTCGATGGGCTGTTTCGCAAGCGAAAGCGCCTGCCCGAGATCTTCGAGGCCTTCCAGCGGCTGCGCCGCTGCTATCCGGGGAAGAAGCTCTACGTGATCATGGATAACCTGCGCCAGGTCCACGCCACCCACGCTTCCTCGCGCTGCTCAAGCGGCTTCGCATCCATCCGGTGTGGACCCCGACCGAAGCCTCTTGGCTCAATCTGATCGAGGCCCACTTCGGCGCGCTCAAGCGCTTCACCTTGGCCAACACCGATGATCCCAGCCACGCGGTCCGACGCCGTCGCGTCTACCGCTATCTGCGCTACCGGCATCGCAAACTCGGCACTCAGGAACATCGATTGACCGGGATTCGCGGTCTTAGCGTTAACAAGTTGGAATCGCACTAGGCGGGCGGCATCCGCTCGAATGCCTGCAACGAGGGATCGATGGCGTCCCACGCCAGCCCACGGACGCTGTAGGTGAGCACCTGCGGCGCGAAGCGGCCCGGCTCGTCCAGGCTGCCCGCATGGACCGCGATCAGCTCCGGCATCGCGGCAAAGCGCAGGAAGACCGGCGTTCCGCAGACCGGGCAGAAGGCGTGGACCTTCACGTTGCCGCTGTCGCCCGCGACCTCCCAGTGCGTCGCCTCGCCGGTGATCGCCATCTCGGCCCGCGCGGGAAAGGTCAGGTAGGAGCCGTGCCCGGTGCCGCTTCGCCGCTGGCAGTCGCGGCACTGGCAGTGGTTCTGGAAGACGGGCGCGTGCTTGGTCGCGTAGCGGATCGCGCCGCACGCGCATCCGCCGGTGTAGGGCTGGGTCATGAACGACTCCCGGTTCAGGCCGCCTTCGGCTTGGCGAAAACGTCGATGCCCTGCCCCGTTTCGAGCAGGGACTTCAGGCTGGAAAGAACGATCGGCCAGCCCTGCTGGATGCCCTTGGCCATCCCGCTGCCGGCCTCGAGTTCGTCGTGGGTGACGGTCAGCCGCACCATCTCCTCGTACGCCGCGACGTCGAAGCTCACGCGGCTGTAGCTGGCCGGATCGGCGGCCTGCGAGGCGTTCGCCCACGTGATGACCAGGCGCGTCGGCGGCGAGACCTCGACCACCTTGCCGACCAGCTCGACCGTGCGCTGCTCGTTGGCGCGCACGTGCTCCCAGGTCGATCCGGGCTTCCAGTCGGAGACGTTCTCGTGGCCCCAGTAGCGCCGCGCGATCTCCGGCTTCGTGATGGCCTCGAACACCTTTTCCGGCGTCGAGCGGATGTAGGTCACGTAAACGAAGCTCGTCTTCTCTTTGCTCATTGTTACTCTCCTTCGAGTTCCTTCTTCAGGTCGTGCAGCAGGCTGAGCCGCTGGCGTTCGAATTTCCGCACCCACCGCTCGTAGACCTCGTGCAGCGGCACCGGGTTGATGAAATGCAGCTTCTCTCGGCCACGCCAGACCGTGCTCACCAGATTGGCCGCCTCCAGGATCCCGATGTGCTGCGTAGCCGATTGCCGCGCCATGTCCAGGTGCTCGCAGAGCTGGCCCAGCGTCTGCCCGTTCCTCTCGTACAGCAGGTCGAGCAGCTTTCTGCGTGTCGGGTCGCCCAGCGCCTTGAAAACCTTGTCAGCGTCCATCCGTTGCGTTCGTGCGTGAGGGGATGATATGCAGGCAAACACCTGCATGTCAAGCAGCGCATCGGCCTACGCGCCGCGCGATGGGGCGCTGCTATTCTGGAAAGCCTCACCACAGGCGGCATCGCCACACGAAGGGGGCACGCATGTGCGTCTGCTGTGGTTTCTCATCATTGGCCTGGTGTATGCGGTCTCCACGCTGCTGGGCGGGATCCTGTACTTGGACTTCCGCGTCGACATCAGGCCCGATCTGGAGCGCGCCGGCCACTGGCCGGCCCTCGGCTTCTTCGACCTGAAGGAGCATTTCATCTCCATCGGGTTGGCACTTCTGCCGGCCTACTGGGTGTGCTGGCGGCGACCGCGCGCCGACGACCCCGCACGAACGCGCGCCGCGCTGACCTCGGTCCTGGCCTTCATCGTCTGGTGGAGCTTTCTGATCGGTCACGTCCTGAATAACATCAGGGGCTTCGGGTCATGACGTCTTCGCGAGCCTTCCGCAGGTTCGCATTTGCATACGGGACAGCGTTCGCGGTCCTCTACGTGGTCGCGCTCAAGCAGGATCTTGCGCTGTTTACCGTCTATCCATCGCTTGGTGTCGTTCTCCTGGGCACGCACCACTCGCGGGATGTGTCGGGTCCCTCGATGGCGTTCCTCGCTCCCGCGATGTACTGGTACGGCTGGACTGCCACGGCCGCGCTCGGAGCGCTCATGTTCGGCCTTGTTGCCGCGTTGTTGCCCGAGCGGTGGACGCAACGGTTCTGGTTGGGGTGGTTGTGGGTGGCTCCCGCGCTCGCGATGATCGCGTGCGTTTACCTCACAATGCCTTGGTTTCGACTTTAACCAGGACCGGGTCATTCGACAAGTGACAAAACAGAACGGTGACGACACAAAGAAGGGGGCAAGTATGAATAGCAATGCATCACGCGCCGGCGGGGGCGCTGAGCTCACCGCCATCGACGTGCTCCTCGAACCGGATGTAACGATGGTGAGCAAGGCAGGAGCAGCCAACGCGCGGTTGCGTGAGAATTTCCCCACCGGTTACGCGCTGGACGCCAGCCGCGTTTACCCGTGATACGCTTTCCTTGCGCGGCCCACATAGGGGATTTCTCTACTTCCTTGGCGGATCGCCGTGCCGAATCGCACACAACCAAATGCCGTCAATCACTCGCGCCGACGCTTCGACGCCGCCGTTGCCGACCGGCACGTTGACGTTCCTGTTGACGGACATCGAAGGCAGCACCCACTTGTGGCAGGCTGCGCCGGACGCGATGCGGGACGCGCTTGCGCGGCATGACGTCATCCTGCGTCGTGGGATAGAGGCGCACGGTGGCTATGTGTTCAAGACCGCCGGCGACGCGTTCTTTGCGGCGTTCACCACGCCGTGGCTCGCGTTGGACGCGGCGCTTGCCATGCAGCAGGCGCTGCAAGCCGAGGCCTGGCCGCCGCAGTCGCCCATTCGGGAGATGAATAGATCGAAGGGACATATATGCCAAAGCAACCGAATATCTTCCTCATCCTGACCGATCAGCAGCGGTTTCCGCCGCTCTATGAAAACGCAGACCTGAAACGCTTCCGCCGTGAAGTGCTCAAGGGAGAGCAGAGCCTGCACGACACGGGCGTGTCGTTCGACCGCCACTACGCGATGTCGGCGGCCTGCACGCCCAGCCGCGCGTCCTTGTTCACGGGTCAGTATCCGTCGCTGCACGGCGTCACCCAGACCGACGGGATTTGCAAGGGACCGGACAGTGCGGATATGCGCTGGCTCGCGCCCGACACGGTACCGACCATGGGCGACTGGTTCCGCGCTGGCGGCTACCGGACCTTCTACAAGGGCAAGTGGCACGTGTCCCACCTGAACCTGTCAGCGCCGGATGGCGACGGACAGCTACAGACGCTGACCAAGGACGGCACGCCGATCCCCGAGAACATCGCGACTTTCCTCAAGGCCGATCTGCTTGAGCCGTACGGCTTCTCGGAGTGGGTCGGGCCGGAGCCCCATGGCCTGGGCGCGCAGAACACCGGCACGATCCGGGATCCCTTTACGGCCGACGACACCATCGCACTGCTGAAGCGCCTCGATACGGACGGCAAGGACCAACCCTGGCTCACGGCATGCTCGTTCCTCAATCCGCATGACATCGCGATATTCGGCCTAATAGCGCTGAAGCAGGGCCTGCGCTACGACACGAAAGAAATCCCCTCGATTCCAAATGCGCCGACGCACGACGAGGACCTGTCCACCAAGCCGTCCGCCCAGCAGAGCTACGTCGATGTATGGGGCAAGATGCTCGCGCCTCAGCCGTGGATTGAGCTCCAGCGGAAGTTCTACTTCCAGATGCAGCGCAATGTGGACGAGCAGATCGCGCGCGTGCTTGAGGCGCTGCGCGCCACGAGGCAGTTCGAGAACACGATCGTGGTGTTCAGCGCCGACCACGGCGACATGCTCGGCGCCCACGGCGGCATGCACCAGAAATGGCATATCGCCTACGAAGAGGCGACTCACATTCCGTTCGTGGTCGCCAGCCCCCTGATCAAGGGACCGCGGGGTGTCGAGACGCCGACAAGCCACGCGGACGTCATGCCGACCCTGCTGGGACTTGCAGGTATCGACCACGCTGCCGCGCTGAAGAAGGTTTCAGCCACGCACAAGGAGGCGTATCCGCTCGTGGGTCGTGACTTGTCGGGCGTGATCCTCGGCACCGGCCAGGCGCCGGCAGCCGAGCCGGTACTTTTCATGACCGACGACGAGATCACGGAGGGTAGCGAGCACCCGAAGAGCCCGTTCCAGATCTGGGCTCGCAAGATCGGGACCTACTTCCACGTCGTCCAGCCCAACCATGTCGAAATGGTGGTAGCCGAGGTGGACGTGGACGGCAAGAAGCACCTGGTCAAGGTGGCGCGCTACCACGACAACCCGCAGTTCTGGACAGTGCCTGGCGAGCGCGACGAGCGCCTCATGCGACACAACAAGATCAACAAAGTCAGCGAGCGCGCCCCGGACGAGTACGAGCTCTACGATCTCACGGTAGACCCCACCGAGATGCGCAACCTCGCGCACCCGAAGTACGCTGACGAGCGCTCAGGCGCGCTCCTGGCGCGCATGAAGCGGGTCCTCGGCGAGCAGCTCGCGAAGAAACGCCTCGTGCCACACTCGGAAGGAACGCCTGGTTACGTGCCGCCGGAAGTCAATGGAGATTCTGCCCGGACCTGAACGGCCACGAAGGGTCCGTTGCTCGCGCGAGCCACTAAACTGAATCGTTGAGGCTGAAGAAACGGTGCCGGCTTGGTGCCGGCCGAGGTGCGGGCGTCGTAGTGCGCGACTGACTTCAGGGTGCCTACACGGCTTTTGCGGCACCCCCGGTTGTTGTGGCTCCCCGAGTAGGGATCGAACCTACGACCTGCGGATTAACAGTCCGATTCGTCACTTCGACAAGCGCAAATATACGCCGCGACACGCCACGAAGCGCGTCAGAAGCGCGACGTGCCCGTTGCGTCAACTCGCCAGCAGGGCAGGGGAATCATTGACGTTTACACGGCGTCGCTTCACCCAGCCCGGTCGAACCGGGTTGTTCCCTCAGCCCCGCCACCTGATCGGCCAGCTCGCGCAACTTCTTCGCGATCTCGGCCGCCTGCGCCCGCCGTACTGACGACGCAGTCGCCTGCTTCCCGAACTTCAGCCGTAGCTGAAACGCTCCGGGTCGGTTCGGTTGCATCGCCCCCCTCAGGTAGGGGACGACGGGCGGAGGGA
>CAWIZJ010000038.1:0-9483 GCA_963840535.1 uncultured Alphaproteobacteria bacterium | reverse complement strand
GGAAAAAGTCAAGCACGAGACGCTAGCGCTCGCCGGGATGGTCGCGGCCCGACCATTCAAAGGCGCGAGACATCATCCGGCCCCCCGAGATTGCTGACTAGGCCCACTTCGAACGCTTGGCCCGATGCCCGCACTTCGATGACCACATTGCGGCCCTCGACATGATCCGTTTCACTCATGCCGCGGCGGAACGCCGCAACTGCACTTGCCAAGGTGCAATTGAGGACGCCGACGACCGGCAAGAAAAGGCCCCCGCCGCAGCGGGGGCCAAGTCATGGGAGGAAACGCCCACGGGGGGCAGCGGAGAGCGGTGGCGATGGCCCGCTCAATTCGATCTGAGTTCCGCAGGGAGCACCTGGCGGGGAAAGGACTGTGGATTGCGCGGGATCGTCCGCCTTCACGGCGCCGGCTCGCCGCCCGCGAACACATGAGTGGCAGCCTCGGTCAAAACCGGGATGGCAACGGTCGCCAAAGCCAACAGGATGATCAGCATCTCCATGGTGCTTCTCCTTGTGCCGGCCAGGGTGCGAGCGCTTGGCACCGGCAGGACGCGATCGGCTTGCGCCTGCGATGTCGCAAACTATGCCCGAGCTCGCACCCCGACGTCCTTAAGTCCGTCTGAAATCTCCTGAATTGAGCTGAGTTGGACTTGCCGCGACCACCGCTCGGGAGAGCAGCCGGCGCCGTCGCCGGAGCCTCGCGGGGCACATCCGTCGATTCGATGCGCAGTCAAGCCGAGCAGCTCTGCTCGTGGAATCGGTCGCGCCCATCCGAAATTCAGAGTCCCGTCGGCTTGCGAACTTTCTGCGCAATGTCACAATCAAATCCTGATGACGAGGCAGCAGTTCCATGAACAAATGGAACCCCATCTTTCGGGCGCCACTCGACCAGGATGTTGAGGTATGGGTGACTGACGGGGTCGAAGAGTATCGCCTTGGTTACCCATGCCGTCGCACTGAGGACGGGTGGATCGTTTCCAAGCACAAGACTCCCCTTCCTAACAAACTCAAGGTCTTGGCTTGGCGAGAGCGGAATTGAAATCCGGCCGCGCACCCTCACAACCTTTGGAACGCCCGAAGATCGCAGACGGCAGCTCGTTGTCGTGGAAGCCATCGCGTTTGCTGCAGGATTTGGCGATCCGTCATATTTCAATCGTACCTTCCGCCGGCGTTTCGGCGCGACCCCGTCCGACGTGCAGTGTAGCCGGTCGATCCGGAACGGCTTCGAACCGGGCGGCGAGTGGAAGACGTAAACCGTGCGGGTGCCGCGGGCTCAACCTTGTATGGGACTTCTCGAGGTCAAGCACAAATTTTGCCACACACTCCACTTTCCACTTGCCCCGAGCTTTCGGGCAGGCGAGCGCGTCGTCGGCGTCCGGCGCCGCTCACCCCACTCGGCGGTGCCGACCGCGACGACGGATGACTGCGGACAAGAAGATCAGAGGCGAGCCTGCCATGACGTGGCGTTCCTGCCGCCACAACCTTGTATTCGGTGGATGCTCGCGGTTTTTCCGCGAGCATCCGAACCATGATGCAGCCGTGCGCATCAGCGGCGAGGCTCCTCGGAGGCGGGCCCATTCTCTCCCGCGGCACGAACGGCCATGGGCAACGGCGGGTCACCGCCACCTCGGATCGTCTTGGCGTTGCATCGCGCCGAAGCCGATGAGCGCCGAACCTATGCAAGTCTCCTCTGCTCGTCTGCCTGCGATCCCTGTTCGACCAATGGGCTCAAGCCGCCGGCCGCAGCTGGGCACCCGCCGGCACCTCGCCGGCGGTCACCATAGCGCCACAGCGCGATGAGCAACTTGCGCGCCAAAGCCACGATCATCTTCTTGCGGACGTCGCGACGGGAATTCGGCGGTGCGTGCCTCGAACCAATGTCGCCAAGGCGCTCTCCTTCTGGAACATGAGCCAGCGCCATGCCAGCTGGACCATGCCACGCCGCACCCGCGCGTTGCCCGCCTTCGCCAGTCCCTTTTCGCGCCGCTTGCTCCCGCTCTCGTCCGGCGCGCCGGTGAGACCGGCGTAGCGCCCCACCGCCCGTTCGTCGCGCAAACCACGCGCGAGCACCTCGTGAACCAGCATATCGGCGGTCTCCACCCCGATCCCCCGCAGCCTGGCCAGCAACAGGATCATCGGATGCGTGCCCTCCTGCGGTGCATTCCGCAGACGTTCCAAACGCTGCTTCTCGAGCACGGCGATTTGCTCGCGCAGCAGCCACAGCCGCGCCATGTCGTGCCGCAGCTCGGCCAGCGTGTTCGGCGGCAACCGCTCGCCTTCCGCCGTCCGCAGCGTCGGCCAACTGCTGCGCAGCCTTGCGCAGCTTGACGTTGAAGCCACGCACCCCGAGCCGCACCATCGCCGCCTTCATTCGGCTCACAAGGCGGGTGCACTCGCCAACCAAGTGCTCGTGCTCGCGGCTGGGACGGCGCGCATCTTCCTCCGCCAACGTCGGGATCGCCGCCATACTGCAGTGCTTCGCTTCGCCACGCAGCCACCCCAGCAAGGCGCGCTTCAGCAAAGTGGTGTCCAGCCGGTCCGACTTCGCACGCCGATGATCGCGTGCAACCGGAATACTGTTCGGGTGGATGACGTATGCTTCGATCCCCCGCGCCCGCAACCACCGCGCCAACCAAAAGCCGTCACGTCCCGCCTCGAACGCAACTACGATCCGCTCGATCTTGCGGCCCGTCTTGATCGCTTCGTCCCGCCAACGATGCAACAGCTTCAGCAGCGCATTCTCATCCGCGCCAAGCCGTTTCAGCGGCTCTCGCGCCAATCCTGGCACAAGACCGCCGACCAGCCAGCTCTTCAGGCTCAGTTCGACCACCGCAACCAGCGTGCTATTCTGCTCGAAGGCGACGAGGGATCGGCTCAAATCGTTCCGTTTCATGGGGCGCTCCATCGGTTGTTTGCAACAACGATGGTAGCCATCCCTCGTCGCCGCCCCCATAGCATCTCTCCCCGCATAGCGCGTCGAAGACATAAGGGCGGAGACAACATCAGCCCGCGAAGACGGGCGTCTACGCCCTTATGTCTTCGCGGGCTGATGCTGTAAACACGCTGATGCTGGCGAGAGCATAGGCGGCCTACCGGCCGCCGTTCTTGGCGCCAAGAACGCCGATGCGAAGCATCGGCTATGCGCCGAGCGGCGTCTTCGCCGCGACGGCGGGCGGCATGGCCTACTCGATCACCTCGTCGGCGAGGGCGAGGAGCATCGGTGGAATGTCCAGGCCGAGCGCCTTCGCCGTCTTGAGATTGATGACGAGCTCGAACTTGGTCGGCAGCAGGACGGGCAAGTCGGCCGGCCGCTCGCCACGGACGATGCGGCCGGCATAGATGCCGACCTGACGATAGGCATCGGCAATGCTGGTGCCATAGCTGATGAGCCCGCCGGCTTCGGGGTAGTCGCGATTGGTATACATGCCGGCAACCCCGTTGCGCGCTGCCTGCGACAGGATGCGCTGCTTGCGCGCATTGGTGAACGGACTGCCGCTGACGAAAAATGCCCGCGCTCCCCGCTCGGCGAGCGACGCAAACGCCGCGTCGATGCCCGTGTCGCTGCCGGCATCGAGGACGATGAGGCGCTGCGCGAGCACACGCGCGGCGTCCTGCACATCTTGCGACCGGGCTCGGCTTTCAGCACTGCTCGGGTCCACCAGCACCGCGATCAACTCGGTGTTGGGAACGAGCGAACGCAGCAGCTCCAGTTGCTTTGCGCCGAGCGTTGCGCTGATGAACGTCACCCCGGTCAGATTGCCCTCCGGCCGATTAAGGCGGGAGACGAGGCCGGCCGCCGCCGGATCGTCGCCGGTCGTGAACACGATGGGGATGGTGGTCGTCGCCGCCTTGGCGGCAAGTGCCGGGCCGGTGGAGAATGCGACAATGACCGCGACGCCACGGCGGGCGAGGTCGGCTGCCAGTGCCGGCAATTGCTCGATGCGATGATCCGCGAAGCGGTATTCGATCGCCACGTTACGACCTTCCACCAGACCCAGCTCATTGAGACCACGACGGAATGCAGCCGCGAAATGCGGACTGTCGCCGGACGACGCCGGCGCCAGATACCCGATCACCGGCATTGCCGGCTGCTGCGCGCGCGCCGCGAGCGGCACGCGGCCATTCCGCCGGCGAGCAGTGCGATGACGTTCCGCCGCCTCATGCCCGACATGGGGCTTCTCCCACCTGCCTCGTGTCCTCGATCCATGGGTATGCGCACCGGCACGCGACGGCCGCGGGTCGGTTTTCCATCCGTCAAACCTGCCACGGAACAGCCGGCAAGTCCTTGGCCAGACCTGAATTGTTCTGAACTCGGGGGCGGGTTGCTGCCGGCCCCTCTGCACCTTGCTCTTGGGCAGCGCGCGCCAAACTGTCTTTTCCGTCGTGCGAACAAAAGAATCCTGACGATGGTCGGCGCCAGCCTTGGCGGGGATCGGCAATCATGCTCGCGGAAGTTGTCGCCGGCAGGCGGCGCGACATGCGCGCCCCATTGACGACGTTTTCACCGCCGGCTCATCATGACCGCGAACGACAAGCGGGCGAGCCCGTTTCCATACCAAGAACAACGTCGTTCGAAAGGCAGAAGCGATGACGCCTCGCCTCTATATCGGGACGGCAGGACTCTCCGTCTGGTACAGCGACGATCTCGGCGAGACGCTGGAGCGTTTCTGGGGCACCTCCGGACTATACAGCGAGACGCGCGTTTGGGCGCTCTCCTCCCACCCGGACCGTCCAGGCCAACTGCTCGCCGGCACCGACTCCGGCATCTACCGGCTCGACATCGCGAGCGAAAAATGGACCCACCTTCCCTCGCCGATGGATACGCTCTGTATCTGGTCGGTCGCGCACTCACCGCATGACGCGGACCTCATCCTTGCGGGTACGCGTCCGCCCGGCATTTTTCGCTCGACCGATGGCGCGAAGACCTGGGCGCGCGTCGATGCGCCGTTGCCCGAAACCTGCCCGGCTGTGCTGAAGCCGCGTGTGACCAAGATCCAGTTCGATCCCGACGATCCCGATCTCGTATGGGCCGGCCTCGAGATCGGCGGCGTGTGGCGCTCGACGGACCGCGGCAAGAGGTTCCACAGCGCCTCCCAGGGCCTCGTTTCCGAGGACATCCACGACATCAACGTCATGCGCAACGGCAAGCGCATTCTCTATGCAACCACCAACAAGGGCCTGCATGTGAGCCGCAACGACGGCGACACCTGGGAGCTCAAGCCGCTCGAATCGCCCGCCCAATACACGCGCGGCGTGACGCCGCGTGCCGACCGGAACGGCTTCGTGCTGCTGTGCAACGGCGACGGGCCTCCCGGCTCGTGGGGCAAGTTGATGCGCAGCCGCGACCATGGCGCGCACTGGGAGGACGCGGGCCTGCCCGGCCCGCTGCAAAGCTCCGCGTGGTGCGTCGCGACCAATCCCGCCGACCCCAACCTGATCTTTGCAGCGACCGCGCTCGGACAATACTTCCGCTCGCGCGACGGCGGCGAAATCATGGACCGCGCTGCCGCGCCGCCTCACCGAAACGCGCGCGCTGGCGTGGGTGCCAACCTGACGAGGGCCTTCCCATGGACACATCCGACAAGCCGATGCGCTACGCGGGACCGCTCGATCTCGCGCACGCGCACACCAAGCTCAATCTCGTCGTCAACTCCGAGGGAGCCTTCACGCGCGACGGGCCGCGCGCCGACAACGAATATCGCGACCTCGGCCTCGCCGCGGCGAGCGGCGGGCGTATCGGCGCAAAGCACATCCGCGCCATCAAGCCATTCGAGCAGCCCACTGGATGGCATTGGCACGATATGACCGGCCACTTCGTCGTGGTGCTGAAAGGCTGGATCATGTTCCGCTTCGCCGGCGTGGAGGGCGACGTGACGGTGAAGGCGGGCTCGTGCCTCTCGCAACCCGCCGGTGTCGCGCACAATGTCGTCGCGCGGTCGGACGACCTCGAACTGATCGAGATCAATATGCCGGCCGACTACGGTACCCTTGACCTCGGCGGCGCGAAGGACGGGGCGCAGCCGTGACCTTCACAGCAACCGACGAGACCTCACCCGCGCGCCGCTCCGGCCTCGGCACGTGGCTCAAGAAGCGCGCCGCGCCGCTTATCGTGTTCGCGCTGCTGTTTGCGTTCTGGGAAAGCGCCGTCTACCTCACCGGCATCAAGGAATATCTGCTGCCGCCGCCCTCGAAGGTGTGGACGGAATTTCTCAAACGCTCCGATACCGTGATCGCCGGCGCCTGGGTAACCACGCAGGAGATCATTGCCGGCTACCTGCTGGCGATCGTCGTGAGTGTGCCGCTCGCACTCAGCGTCGCCTATTCGCGCTTCGTCGAGAATGCGATCTATCCAGTTGTCGTGTTCCTGCAGATCATTCCGAAGATCGCGATCGCGCCGCTGTTCATCATCTGGTTCGGCTTCGGATTCGCGCCGAAGCTGCTG
This sequence comes from uncultured Alphaproteobacteria bacterium, assembly GCA_963840535.1. Lineage (GTDB taxonomy): Bacteria > Pseudomonadota > Alphaproteobacteria > Rhizobiales > Xanthobacteraceae > VAZQ01. Next base: position 3,042 of record CAWIZJ010000038.1, on the reverse strand, counting down.
CTGGTCTTCCTGCTCTCGTTCTTCCCGATCGTGGTCGCGAGCATCGCCGGCTTCAAGTCGGTCGATCCGGAGATCATGGATTTCGCGCACACGACAGGCGCCGGTGCGTGGAAGATGTTTGCGAAAATCCGCCTCCCGCAGGCGCTTCCCGATATTTTCACCGGGCTGAAGGTCGGCGCCGCGCTGTCCGCGACCGCCGCGGTGGTCGCCGAATTCGTCGCGTCCGATCGAGGGCTTGGCTACCTGCTCCTGCAATACAACGGCAATCTCGAAACGCCGATGGTGTTCGCGATTGTCGTGCTGCTCAGCCTGATCGGGCTTGCGGTCTACTACCTGGTGGAACTGATCGAGCGAATCACGATCCCGTGGCATGTGTCGCAGCAGGTCACCGACGTGACGATCACTTGAACAAGAACCGAGGAGGAACAGATGAGATTCAGATCGATCGTGGCAGCGCTGGCCGTACTGGCAGCGTCCTCCATCGTGGCACAAGCCGACGATGCGGTGAGCTTGCGCCTGAACTGGTATTTCGGCGGGCTGCACGTGCCGTTCTATTACGGCAAGGAGAAGGGCTTCTACAAAGCGGAAGGCATCGACCTGACTATCAACGAGGGCCGCGGCTCGGGCAACACCGTGCAAGTTGTCGCGGCCGGCTCGGACACCTTCGGCCTTGCGGATTCCTCCAGCGTAATCGCGACGGCCGCCAAGGGCGCGGACGTGAAATCCGTGATGTCGCTGCTGAACTCGACCGGCTTCTCGGTCGTGTCGCTTGCGTCCGCCGGCATCAAGACGCCGAAGGATCTGGAGGGCAAGAAACTCGCGGTGTCGCCGGGCGATCCGCTCGGCCAATTGTTCCGCGCCCTTGCCGCAAGCAACAAGCTCGATATGTCGAAGATCAGTTTCGTGCAGGTCGATCCGGCCGCGAAGGTTGTCGCGGTGCTGGAGAAGCGCGTCGATGCGCTGCTCGGCGGGGCCGACGATCAGTTCTTCCTCATCAAGTACAAGGGCGAAACTCCGGCCGCGCTGCGCTATGCGGATCATGGGGCCAATATCGTCGGCATGACGATCCTCACGCGGGAAGCGACCATCAAGGACAAGGCCGATCTCGTGCGCCGCTTCGTGAGCGCGACCGTGCGATCGTGGGAGGAAGCCAAGAAGAATCCGGAAAACGCGGTCGACGCCACCATGAAGGTGAAACCCGACCTCAATCGCGCCTCGCAGCTCGACCAGCTCAAGGTCGATATCGAGCTGATGGATTTGCCGAATTCGAAGGGCCGCATCGGGTGGGGCGATCAGAAGCGATTGGGATCAGACGCTCGCGCTGCTCAAGCAGTACCGCGACGTGCAGACCGACAAACCTTGGACCGCCTTCCACACCAACGAGTTCCTGCCGGCGCAATCGAACTGACGTGGAGACGGGCGCACCTGAGACTGGTCTGCGGACGCGCGCACGGCGCGCGCCGCGGCGCGTCCCTACATCGAGATCGCCGCGCGTCAGCCAGGTCTTCCAGCGTCGGCGGGATGAAGACGCATGCGCTCGACCACATCGACCTGACGGTTCCGGAAGGCGAGTTCGTCGCGATCGTCGGTCCCTCCGGCTGCGGCAAGAGCACGCTTCTGCGCATCGTCGCCGGAATCCTGAGCACACCAGCGGCAGTGTGCGGCTCGACGGTGAGGAGGTGACCGGCGCGCAAACGAAGCTCGGCATCGTGTTTCAGAGCCCGGTGCTGCTCGAATGGCGCAACATCCTCAGCAACGTGCTGCTGCAACTCGAGCTGCGCGACCTCGACCCGAAGCGCCTATCTGCCGCGCGCGCACGAGCTGCTGGCCAAGGTCGGCCTCGGCGAATTCCACGACCGCCGGCCGCGCGAGCTCTCCGGCGGCATGCGCCAGCGCGCCGCGATCGTGCGCGCGCTGATCCACGATCCGCCGCTGCTGCTGATGGACGAGCCGTTCGGCGCGCTCGATGCGCTCACCCGCGAGCAGATGCGCATCGACCTGGAAGAGTTGTGGATGCAGACCGGCAAGACCGTGCTGTTCATCACCCACTCGATCGACGAGGCGGTGCTGCTCGCCGACCGCGTGATCGTGATGTCGCCGCGCCCGGGCCGCGTCGAGCAGGTGTACGACATTGCGCTCGCGCCGCCCGCGCGGCCTTGCGGCGCGCAGCCACCCGCTGTTCATCGAGGCGACGCAGAAGATTACCGACCTGTTCCTGTCGAAGGGTATTTTGCGCGGGGACAGCGCGCACAAATGACTGCCGCGTCATTCCGGGATGGCAAGACCTACGCCCGTCCCGGCGTCTTCATCCGGCAGAACTGCAGCATGTAGAGCCCGCGTTCCACTCCGGGCCGTGCGCCGTGTTTCGCGAGATCGCCCGCGAGCAACTGGTCGGAGGCCTTGTCCGCGGCTTCCGCCTCCGCGGCCTCGATCATGATCAGCCAATCCGGCACGTCGACCTTGCGCCCGCGCCGTTCGGCGGTTTCGATTGCGCTGCCGCTCTTGTCTGCGATGCAAAGGTGCACGCCGACCACCGAGACGATGTCGGCGAGCGGAGGCAGTGCGCCGTGGCGCAGATATTTCTCAAGCTCTGCCTCGCGTCCGTCCTGTGCGCCAAACCGCAGCGTCAGCATGTATCCGCCCTGCCCGACCCCGAGCGAAAGCTTGACGCGGCACACCCCGCGCGACTATCGCGAAAGAACATCGGCGGAACGCGCTGCGTCCACGGCGTCGGATTGTTGAGCCGATTGAGAGAGCCCTGTCCAACCAGGACTTCCGGCGATTCTCGCCTCGTACAACGTGAAGAATTCCGGCGTGCCATACTTCGCGATGTAACGCCGCCCGCGCCGGAAGCCCGGAATGCCGACGCGCTCGGGCATGTGCTCGCGATTGTGCCATTCGAAGAACTCGGTCCGTCCTTCCGGCGCAATGCCGTTCCAGATCGCAACCACACCCTGGCCGGCAAGACTCATCGAGAGACCCCACTTCGCTTTGAGTTTTCCATAAATGCCGTGACGCCCTCGGTTCCCTCGGCGCTGCGCA
>CAWIZJ010000037.1:0-42151 GCA_963840535.1 uncultured Alphaproteobacteria bacterium | reverse complement strand
GGGCGAGTTGTCGATCCTGTGGCGCGATACGCGCCAGCTGCTCTGCGTACTCGAGCGCACAGGCGATATCGCCGGCTCGCGGCTGAAGCTGATGAGCGCCATCAGGGTATCGCGATCGTTCGGATGCCGTGCGAGGTCTCTTGAGGACCGTATCGCTTCATCGCCGGGCCGGCGGAATGCAGCGCCACCGCATAGACGTAGGTATATCGCGCGCGATCGGCTCGAGCTCGGCCGCACGGCGCAATCGCACGAGCGCTTCGTCGGTCTGCTTGAGCCGAGTGAGCGTGAGGCCCAGCGCATAGTGCAGCCCGGCGTCGCGCGGTGCGCGTCGGTCGCCGCCCGCAGCACCTTCTCCCCATCGCTATCGCGCCCCTGTTGTCGATAGAGATCGGCGAGGTTGATCGCTGCCGGCGCATACTGTGGGCTGAGGCGCAGCGCGGCCTTGTACTCGGCTTCAGCCTCGGCCGGAAAGCCCGCGCCGGGCGAGGAAATTTCCCAAGGCGGCGCGCGCTTCGGGCCGATCGGCATTCAGGCGTTGCGCCGCGATGAACTCGGCCGCCGCGTGCTCGAACCGCTCGCGGTCGGCAGGGGGCTGGCTTGCGGTCGGAACGGCGGCGAGCAGCGCGGCGGCCCTGATGCGCACGCCGCGGCTGGAATCCGTGAGCAGCGGCGAAACCAGCGGCCAGATGGGCGGCGGGAACATTTTCGAGCGTGTCGAGCGCGCCGATCCGTACCATCGGATCGGGGTCCGACAGCCCCGCACGCGCCAGATTGATATTCGCCGGCGAGAGCCGTGAGCCAAGCTCGCTCAGCGCGCTCGCGCGCGCGATGCCGGCGATTGCGATCCGACGCCACGACGGCCAGGAGCGCCGCCGCATCCGCCCGGTTCGTCCATGCGGCATGGAATGCCTCGGCATAGGCCTGGAAGCCCTTTCTGGCTCGCCCATGCCAGCCTTCGATCGCCGACGCCGCCCATGCGGCCGACTTGTCGCTCGTGACAATCGTTGCAGGCATTTGGGCGTGCCGAGCTTCACCGACAGATCGGGCCGCGGGATGCGGAAGCCGTGGTCGTGACGGCGATCGACCCCCATGTAGGTGCGCGCCGGCATATGGCAGGACGCGCAGGCGAGCGCCGGGCTCACGCCCGCGTGACGGTGGTGCGTGACGGCGGCGTACTTGTCGGACGGCGTGACATTGCGGGCAAACGCCGTCGCCGGGCGCGCGCAACTTCGCGCCGTGCGGCTCGTGGCAATCGCTGCAGGTGACGCCGGCCGCAAACATCCTGCTCTGCTTGAACGAGCCGTAATTGTAGACCTCGTCGAGCATCTGCCCGTCGGCGTGATAACTCCCGGGAGCGAGCGGCGAGACCCCGTGCGTGTCGGAGAGCCACCGGCCGGGAACCCAGTCCTCGGAGAAGGCGGCGCGGCGTGCGTGGCAGACGCCGCAAGTCTCGACCTCTTTGCGCAGCAGCGCCGGCAGGGGGTTGCGCGCGGCATTGCCCGTTTTCGGACCGATCGGCCAGGCGACGTTGCGCCGTTCACCGAATCGGACGAGCAGCCCCTTGTGAGGGTCTTCGACGTTACGAACAGCCACCAGCTTTGCTGGGCCGCGCCCAGCCGACGTGTCGCGACCCTTGCCCATGGCACGCCTCGCAGCCCACGCTGATCTCCGCCAAGTCGTGGCGAAGCGATCCTTGGCCGCATCGTAGTTCTTGCGCACGCCGGTCGAATGACACTCGGCGCACATGAAATTCCAGTTCTGGTTGAGCTTGGTCCAATGCAGGACGTCGTCGTGCTTGATCTCTTCGTCCGGATAGAGGTGGAACCAGCGCTGGCCGCCTTGTCTTCGGGCGGCTGTCCCAGGCGATCGACAGGGCCTGCAACCGGCCATTGGGAAACTCGATGAGATACTGCTGCAGCGGATCGACACCGAACGTGTACTTGACCTCGAACGCGGCGAGCTTGCCGTCGGGTCCGTCGGTCTCGACGAAAAACTTCCCGTCCTTGCGGAAGAACCGCGAGCGCACGCCGTAATAGTCGAAGCTCGCATCGTCGAAATCCCCGGCACCGACTGTTCGGTGGCGTGGTCCATCGCATGGCTGTGCTGCGAGCGGCGCCACAGCTCCGCTTCAGCCCGGTGGCAGCCGGCGCAGGTTTCGCTGCCGACGAACGTTGCGACAGAAGCGCCGGGCGCGTCCCCGGCTGACCCATCGCCATTCAAGAGTTGGAATCCGAGACCGATTGCGACGACGGTCACCGCGGCGAGCGCCGTCGCCGTCCAGATTTTGTGCTTCGATAGCAGGCTGAAGCTGGACCGAGGATCTTGCGGTAGCATCGTCTGCGTCGCACCGGCAGGGCGTTTTCGCGATCCGCTTTTCTTGGCAGATTTGGGCCGATTGGGCGTCATTGGTCCTCGTCACTTCAGCAACACCGTTCCGCACGCCGTGTGCCCCCCAACGATAACAGGGAATTTGAGGCTCTCTTGAGCAAAAAATGAGATCTATTCGTCGAGATCTGCAATCCGGTTGAGGCACTTACGCCGTAATTCCCTGTTCTCCATGGAACAGGGAATTTCTCAAAAGCAAACAGGCAATGGATGGGAAATTTACAGCGATTTCGAAGTGCGTTTCGAAAAGCTCGCTAGAAGCCTCTCATGTTTTGCAACCAAAGGCTGTTCACGAAATTTTCGAAACCCTTGAGTGCGGCGTCATTGTATATATGGCGTTGGCCCTTGTGGGCCAAGGCTTGGATGACAGCATCGACCTGGTCGTCGTAGCGCCCGTTGGGAAAAGCGAAGAGTTCGTTCTCGAAGTCAACGAGCCAGGGTGCTTCTCTCGGAAAGAACACTTGACGATTTGTGAATTTTTCCAGCTGGATGGACACGCGTGTCAACTTATCTCCTTCTGGAATGACTCCGACTGCCGGGAGCCCGGCGGCTTTGAGATCCTTTACCAGCGTTCGTCCGAGCCCGGCTTCTTCAATCAAGATGGTGTTCGGTCTGTGCTTTTTCGCCTGAGAAATGGCCTGTGCTTTCAGTTCAGGATAAAGAAGTCGATCTCTTAGGACCTCAAGGAGGTAGTAGTTGCGTTGGTCGTCAACGAGCAATGTGGCGCAGACGGAACAATCGTTGGTAGCATCAACTTTGATGGCCGTGTCCCAGCTTTGAATGATGCGATGTGACTCTTTGCGGATCGGCAGATCATCATAGCGCTGGATGGTGTCCCGCTTGATCATGACGCCCAGTGGCTGCAGCGGGTCTTGCTGATATTGGGCGGCGAAGGTCTTTTCGTCCAGCTGCGAGCGTCGCTCATCCACGGCCCGCTGCGAGAAATACTCGGGATGAAGTAGGTCACCAGCACGACGCGGATGATATGAGTTCTCCGCGATCTGGATTTGCTCGTCTCGCTCGGCAATCAAAGGCAACTGCAAGACGGTCCAACCATCGGAATGCTTCAAAACCGTGCCACACAGGTCGTCCATGTGCAATCGCTGCATGACAATAACGATCGCACCATTTTCGTTGTCATCGAGTCTGGACTGGATAGTGTTTCTATAAGTGTCGTTGACATGCTCGCGTTTGTTGTCCGATTCGGCATCGGACAGCTTCAGCGGATCGTCAATGATTATGATGTCCCCGCCGCGACCGGTTATCGACCCATCTAGCGAAGTTCCGAACCGATGTCCGCCCCGAGTGGTTACGATTTCAGACGCAGCATTCCGCGCAATCCGAGTGCCTGTGAATATGCCTTTGTAAAGGCCAGAGCTCATTAGAATGTGCGAGTTATGCGCGAACTTAGCGGCAAGCTCCAAACCATATGAGATAACGAGGAGGCGTTTGGTCGGATCGTGACCAAGAACGAACGCTGGGAATGCAATGGACGAGATTAGTGACTTCAAAAACCGCGGCGGTAGATTGATGATGAGGCGCTTAATTCGACCAAGACGCACCTGCTCGAGGTGGTATGCTAGGGCCCGAATATGCCAATTCATGAAGAAGGGTCTGCCTGGATCGAGCAGGTTGAAGACCGCTTCAATGAAGCTGACGAAATCGAGGCGGCAGGCGTCTTTCCGAGCGCGATCGATTGATTGACCCACTTGGAAGGCGCAAGGGCGATTTTATCCGGGGCTTCCCGGAGGGAGTTTGTCTTGTCATTTGTTGTCCTTTTCCGGGTTAGGGCGTTGCTGCTGGCCTGCATCAGGCTGCACTTGTTGCGGCACGCTGGCCCGCCGACGATCGAAGAACCCTTGGAGAAGTTCGAAATCTTTGGCGGACAATCGGCTGAATTTCTGCGTGATCAGACCCGTGCGGCGCTCCTCGCCCTCCAGCGATAAAAGAAAGTCGAGCGCCTTCGCGTCACCGGCGACCGCCCTTTCGGCAAGGCGGAGATAAGCCGCCTTGCGCACGGTCATTTTTCGCCAGGTGCCCTTGACCTTGACGTTGATCGTGCGATCGAGGGCATCTCGCGCCATCGACGAAGCGTTACGCACGCCTTTAGGCCGGCCTTGCGGGTTGCCGCTCTGTCCCGGCTGAAACTGTGACGAGGTCGGCGGACGGCCGTAGCCAACGGCGTAACCAGAGCGTCGCCTCCGAACTTTCTTGCGCATCTAAAGCATCGGCGGAAAAAGAGCCCGCGTTGCGCGCTCGATCAGCATCTCTCAAAATCGCAATGGCTGACGGCGTCATGTTGTATCATCTACGATAGAATCATAGTCATAGTGCATACTAGGATACAGTCAAGCGCGGATCCGGACCCAGCGAAGGACAATCGCAGGTTGTGAAAGCGTGCCTATTGGCGCTATTGTGCTAGAGTTGCACAGATCGGCGCCTATCGAATGGTTGGCCAGATCCCGTAAGCGGCGTCTTCGGCTTCAAGTAACTTCGGCCGCTGATCAACTCCGAGTTCGATTTCGTGGGATCGGAATGAGGGCCTCACGCAAAGTGGATACTGCTCTTTGCGTGGGGGCTGGGTGTGAGCGTTTATATTGCCGATGAGCTCTCAACCCTCGCGACGGCCTTGATGTCCTGACGGCTCATCAGAGCTTGGTGGCGCCGAAACTTGTTTTTGTTTCGGCGCAAGCGCGCGATCCGCGCCTCGCGCTCCTGTTTGAACTCGGTGATGATCTGGGAGAACCTCTCGTGCTCGGGGGAAAAAAGAACGGCTGTGACAGATCAATCCCCGCCGTGCGCGCCTTGGCGCGTAGGCGCGCGATGATATCCGTGATGTTAACGGCGATCACGGAGCTAGCGCCGTGCAGATCCGACATAATTTGCTCGGAGGTGCCGTTCGTCACCAAGATCAGCTCGGGACGTCGTTTGCTGTCATCCCAACCAACAGCACCCATGGCAAAAAAGTAATTGCGCGCCGAATCAGCATCCGCGTGGCCGACGGCGGAGACCCACTGGTTGAAGAACCCCAACACGATCGTTGTGGCGGCTTGCCGACCCAGCGTCGGCGTGAGCCCGGCGGCGATCGCCATAGCCACGAGGTCCAAATCGAAATAGCGGCCCGGCGTCGCCGGGATGGGGGTTTCGAACGCGAGCGCAACATGGCCGGCGCGCTGCTGCGCATCAAATGCACCGGAGGTTAGCCCAAGGATTTTTAGAAATTGGTCCCGGGTCAGCGACCTCATCGAGGCTCCTCCTGCCCTACGATAGGACCGTAGTAAGCGCTATGACTTTGTCAATCGAGACCCTAGGAGACTCAACAGTAATGATCCGCATGCACGGGCCACGGCCGCCGTTCTCATCGATGAGTATTGAGGTGGCGCTCACCGGCGTTCTCGCTGGTTAGCCGATAGATTGATGGAGGGAGACTACGAGGAACTCGATGCTCCCGCGTTGCCGAATGCATGGTGTGCGCCGAGCTGGGGCGCTCCGCGCGGCAACAAGAACGCGCGCTGAAGCACGGCCTGTATACGCGCGAAGCCATCGAGGAACGCCGGAAACTGCAGTGGCGAGCAAATGTGGTCCGCAGTACCTCGGGAAACCGGACGCATCTCCGCACTCAAATTGCTTCCGATTTGTGCCAATTCCCGACTCATGCACTGCAGCAAACAGCCTCTTTTATTCGATTAACGTAATCGTTTTCATTCGACGTACCCGTGCGGCCATTAGGTTATAAATCTCGTCATGCGAACCGCACCGCGTAGATCGGTGGCAGCGTATGCGTGACGCCGGTCCAGCTGTCGCCCTGGTCCTCGCTTACCCATAGGCCCCCGGTCGTTGAGCCGAAGGCAAGCCGCTCGCCGGCCTCGTCGAGCGCGAGGGCATGGCGATAGACGATGCCATAGGCGTGCGATTGCGGCAGGCCCTTTGTGAGAACCTCGAAGCTCTTGCCGCCGTCGCGCGTACGCGTGACCACCAACCTGCCCTCGCGCGGGATACGCTTCTCGTCCTTGATCTCGGGAATAAACCACGCCGTATCGGGCTCGCGCGGGTGCACGGCGACGGCAAAACCGAACGTCGAGGGTTCGACGCCAGTGATCTCCGTAAACGTGATGCCCTCGTCCCAGGAAACGAAGATGCCGTTGTGGTGCTGTACCCACATGCGCTGCGGGGCTGCCGGGCATTGCACCAGGCAATGGACATCCTGCGCGATCGGATCGTGGGTCTGTTCCGGCGGAGCATATTCGGCCCGCATGCCGTCGCCGCGCAGCGTCCAGCTAGCTCCTTCGTCGTCGGTGAACCACACGCCGCCGGTCGAAACCGCGATCCACACCCGTTTCGAATCGCGAGGGTCGACGCAGATCGAATGGATGCCGGGCAGATCCGCGCCGCCTCCCATCCACTGCTTACGCCTGGGATGATCCCACAGCGCTCGAAGCATCTCCCAGCTGTGGCCCTGGTCGGTCGAGCGGAACAGACCGCCGGGCAGGGTCCCGCACCAGATGACGCCCGGCTGGTCGGCGCCGCCGGCCGCTAGCGCCCAGATGCGGGCCGTGCTCCAGTTCAGCGGCCGACCCCACATGTCATTCTCCTCATAACCGTCCGGCTTCGGAGGATAAGCGGGCGCCGGGATCTCCTCCCAGCCGTTCGCCGTCGAGCGGTGGAGCTTGACGCCGAAATGCCCGTGATCGAGGGCGGCATAAGTCCGTCCGTCGCGGCGATCGGTAAGCGTGAGGGTCACATTGTCGCCCAGGAAATCGACACCCGCGATCTCCCACTGCGCTCCCTTACGCACGACCGAGAAGAGGCCTTTGCGGGTCGAAACGAGCAGCTTGTCCGCCATATCAACCTCCGGACAGGGCCTGGAACACGTAGATCGTGCTGTTCTCACTCACGCGGTCAGCGAGCCCAGCGCGGTCGCGGATCATGCGCCCGTCGACAAAGATCGTCATGTGCTTACGAAGAGCTCTCTGGTCATCGAGCACGTAGCTGCGCGCCTGGACGTTCTCCGCGAACACGTTGTCCAGGACCTCCCGCACTGTGCCTCCCGGAGCTTGAGCTTCCGGGCAGGCGACATGGCGCTGGACGTTCGGTGTGAATATTACCTTAGCCATTTCTGGCGGCCTCTTTGATAACCGGAGCCGCAGCTGTTACCCAGAGCCCGGCGGCTTCCGACAAATAGGTAAAAAAAGCGGCAGCTTCATGGGCCTGTGGTCTGGGCCTTGCTAGTGCTGCCAAGCTCACCTGAGACGATGACGTTTTCCATTGCGTGGCTGGAATTGATCGCTTGGCCCGTGCCTTGAATGCGGCCGTCGTCGCTGGCAGCGTATTGGTCTATCGAATGCGCGAGCGGATACTGGTCATGAAGCGGCACAGATCAATGATGACCTTGAACAAGCCTTACCGACGCGCATCGCCAGGTCGGCGTCTATACCGGCCGGATTCTCAAGGGTGAAGCTTGCCGACCTACCGGTCATGCAGTCGACCAAGTTCGAGTTCGTGATCAACCTCATCACCGCCAAGGCGCTCGGGATCAAATTGTCGGACAATTTGCTGTCGCTCGCCGTCGCGGTGATCGAATAAATGCCTCGCCGTATGTCCGAGTTGGGTCCGTGACGCAGGCGTTGAGCATTCGGACGCTGCGGTTCGACGCCAAGCCAAGCCACCTGGGGTGAGGAGCGTCGGGCCGGTCGTAACTCGCGGAGCAGTGAACAACCCCCTGGACCCGCCGACCGTATCGGCCCGAACGATTCTTGCCGCAATTAGCATGCTTTCTTCCGCGCGCGTCGGGGGACGTGCGTTGCCGTTGGACGCTGCGCCAGAGGCGACGTGGGGACGAGTGGGGGACGTATTGGTTCGATTGGGGGTCCGCGCGATTCCGTTTGGAATCGCCGCGATGTTTTTGGGGTTCGTCCTTAAATCGGCAGGGACGCAGGCAGGTCCGGCAATCACTGGATTGCCCGGTCCGGGTATTTCCGTTTTTGGGACCATCCACCCTGACATTTTCCGGTTCCGCGCGCCGCTGGGATCAGAGCCCCCGGTCGATCGCGTACGACTGGCAAGCCTGGGGCCGCAGGTCGGATTCGATGCCCCAACCAACGGGTGGGGCATGCTGACGGACACGTGCCCGAACGTGTCGTTGGACGAGCGTTTCGCCCCTTTGGATGGCCCCGCTGCTTTCGACAAGCGTTTCGATTCGGCATTCGAGAGCCGTATCGCCTCGGCCGACGATTGTCCGCCGTCATTCGACGAGAGCCTCGCGGTCGGCCAAGCGGGAGCTTGCGAGTTGCCTGCAGGTGCTTCTGGGATCAGGACGTCCAGAACTTGCGACCGATGCGCCGTCAAGCCAATCGTTTCCAAAGCGCACGTTCGCCCCGGCAAGCGCGCAAAGAGATCCCCCCGCCGGACGACGACGGCCGGACCGCGATCTACGATATCACGGCGCAGGCCGTCTACCTGCCGAGCGGCCGCCGGCTGGAGGCCCATTCCGGCTTTGGCGGCCTCATGGACAATCCCCGCCATGTGCACGTGAAGATGCGGGGGGCAACGCCGCCGAATGTTTACAATCTCGCTTTGCGCGAGCGAATGTTTCATGGAGTCCGCGCCATCCGCCTCAACCCCGTCGACGGCAGCAGGATGCACGGTCGCGCAGGCATCCTTGCCCACTCCTTCTTGCTGGGCGCGAACGGCCAGTCCAACGGGTGCGTATCCTTCAGGAACTATCCCGAGTTCCTGAACGCCTTCCTCAAAGGCGAAGTCACCCGCCTCGCCGTGGTCGAACGTCTTGAAAGCCCGCCCGGCAAGCTCGCCGCCGGACAGCTGCCGGACCCTGTCAAAGACCTGTTGAGGGCGACGAATCGCAGCCGCCAGTATGCCGCCGCTGGGGATCGCTGAGGCACCGCCAAGGGCGCCCGTTCGCGCCTGCCGTGGCAGCGCATCAGCATCAGCCAAGCGGATTTCTGACCTAACGTCGCACGACAGCATTTTCGGTAGGCTCAGATCGAGTAAATGTAGTCCGGTTTACCCCGATCGCGACCGTCGCGCGGACATCCTGGATCGGCAGCTCGGTGCGAGGGCGGCCATTGACGAATTCGACTAGGCGAGCCTGCGGCTGCTGAGGGCGGCGCGTTCGGAGATGTCGCTCCAATCGATAATCGATGCACGGAACTGTTGGTAACAAGTCGCTCCCCTGCGCCAACACCGGTGCCCAGATGGGCGGCTGGTTCACCCGCGAGGTCACTTCACCGGAACAATACAAGGGATTGCGCTACCGGATGGCCGGTCCAGGCGCCGAAGTGCTGCGGCGGATGGGCGCCACAGTGGTGACGCTCGATGTCGTGAATCGGCATGCGCAGTTGCCGCATCAGCGCGCGTTCTTGTTGCCGCGCGAAGCCCCTGATCCCGGCGCACCGTGATGCATTCGGCAACGCTTTCTTCCGCTTACTGCCGGAGACCCGCAGGGCTTGCCTGACCGCGTCTTGGCCAAGCGCAGGCTCGACAGCATCGGGCCGGTATTACGCGGATGATCGCCCGTCATCTTTTCGAGCGCAGCGTTCCCTCTCGCCGGCGCTTCTCGCCGGGCGGACGAGGTGATCGATTAGATCACTGCAACGGTGCGCGTCGTGGTTGCGGTGTATGAGTTGGGAAGCGGGGCACGAAACGGCCGATCGAGAAATGTCCGCTCACCTGTCGCTACCGGGGGAAAGCGGACCTTGAGAACCACGCCCCGCCCTAAGGGCTGACGCCTGATGAGCAGCCGCCTAGCGGATTATACGGCGGGCTCTCGCGTATCGCGTCCAGCGCTAGTGCAGAGATCCAGAAGATGAAGAGAGCTCAGTCTTGATCGCATCCTCCCCCTCTATGAGGGCTGCGTTCATCCAAACTCGTGCAAGCTCAAGGAGCTGGTCGCGCTCCGCTTCCGTATCTGCCTGCCCCGCCATCCAGACGCACTCGCGCGCATATTCCTGATATCTCTTAGCGTTCGCCAACATGACGCTGCCTTTCCTTCCAGAAACAGGGCGCCACTTCGAGCGGACATAAAACGATCGAAATGTTGCCGTCATCCGTCGGCTTTCAGGCGGAAATTGGGATAATTTTCTGTAACTTTGCGCGCAAGATACCTACGGGTCACTCAGCATCTCCAGGAGGGACCGATTCTCACACTGGAACGACCGCCCACAAGAGCACGAACAGGGTCGCCAGGATCGTCTAGATCAGGACCCAGGTGCCGTCCGAAGACCAAGTCATGTCACGACAGCCGGCACCGTTTGTGGCCGCCTGTCACCTAATGCGCCGGCCGATTTCCAGCACGGGATGCAAGCGCACGGCACGGAGATCTTGGGCGACATTCCCAATTACACAGATATCTCGCCACAGGTCCGAAATCGTCGTGGGCTGAGACGAGCCGCACGAGAGCCCCGACGCCCGTTGGAAGTCCAGCCAGCTCTGGGTGCCGCTTAGGCTCCCCTTCGTGCGGGCAGAGGAACTGCCGCCTGAGTTAGTTTGTTGGAATGGGATCGAACGCCGCGAGGGTTTGTTCCCATGCCCGGCTACAGCGGTGACCGAAGGGAGTGGCTGCTTGCGATTGGACGGCGGCTCCGAGCCGAATACGACGCAATCAAAGAACCCGTGCCGGAACGTTTGGCCGCACTGATCAAGCAGCTTGAATTCGGGAACCGCTCGTACCAAAGCTCCATCGCGGGAGGCCAATGCCCCCCGTCAGAATCGGTCGCAGCGAATGCAGCGATACGGTAAGCCATAGGATACCGCCTACCCCCCCTGATTTTCTCCATCGGGGGGCAGAACGCAGCCGCGCCGCCGGTCAGTCACACTCGCTTAAAAATTCCCGAAGTCGGCAGGGTGTCAAAAAAATTCCGGAAAGCCCGCGTGCAGCAGGGCTACTCGGACGTGCGAGCCTTCTCGGCAATCCCTCGGCTCCGATCATATTCTATCCCGGGTGAAAACTCCCTTCCGCTGCTGACGTTCAGTGGCAATGATCTTCGCCCCTGATAGCCCAGTGGAAGTCTCGTCCGCTACAATGGTAGATCGGCCGGTCGCTAACGCCGGACCCGGGAGAAAACATGGATCGTTTCGTCGCGCCGATTTCCCTCGTCTTGCTGTGCGCCGTCGACGCGCTGGTTTGGGCGCAGCCCCTCGCCCCCGCGCACGAGCGTGGCTCGCGCCCGCCGAAGGCTTTCGGGAATGCGAGCGCTGTCCGGAGATGCTGGTTGTGCCAGCGGGCTCCTTCATGATGGGCTCGCCGGAGAGCGAGAAGGGGCGCAACAGCTGGGAAGGTCCGCAGTGATCGACCTCGGCCCGCCTTGCCGGTGTCTTGGGCAAGAGGGCGGTCGAGTGCGCTGCATCGTCGCTCGCGAACTCACAAGTGGCCGGAAGCGACGCCAGACGTTGCTGGCCCTGCTACAACGAGGCTCGTGTTTCAAAGCTTGTCTTCGTGCGGCTTCGAAACCAAAATCGCTGTGATCCCGATGCCACACCCCAGGATTTTTAGATCAGGGTCACACTTCCGGGCGCAATGATTTGCACGCTATTGCGTGCATGTACCGAATTCGGGGGGTTGATCATGTACATCGGTAGTTCAACACCGCCTCAACAGCTGATGCCGGTGAAGGAATGTTTTTCAATCAACGATGTGCGCACTCTCGTTGCCAAACAGTTCCGCGTTGACATTGAGTTTGTCACAAGTGAGACGCACTTCACGAACGATCTCGGAGCCGATTCACTCGATCGCGTTGAGTTGATGCTAGCAATTGAGGATCAATTCGCGGGCGTGGAAATTACGGACGACGATGTCGAGCAGATACAGGTCGTAGGCGATCTCATACGGCACCTGAACATCAAGCTAAGACGACAGCCATCGCGGCCACGCGAGCAGTTGTGAGAAACGGAACTTGGTGAAAGGTTAAGCGTTGTAAGCGTGCTGATGTTCGGGGGGCAATATCCGAACATTGATCGATGGGCGATGACCACGGGCCGCTACGAAGGCGCCAAAGCGGAATAGGCCGTGCCGTCCCCGAGGCATGGCCCATCGATCCTGCTTTCTTTGTCGGCAATAGCTGGGGGCATCATCATGAATACCGCAATCGCTCGTAGGCTAGCGTTGGGTGACCGAGTCATCTGGATGGGCAAGGACACTTGCGAGCCCAGCGGACCCGGCACGATCATCCGCATCACTGCGCATCATATTGAGGTGCTGTGGGAGGGCGAGACTGCGAGGTGCTACCGCCGCGCGCAACTGCACAACCTTCGACATGAGAAACTCATCTCCGCGGCGGCGGAGTCTCGCTGCACATCCCAATACGTCCTCGAAAGCGCCAGCTACGCGGGAGTTTGCGTGGCACCCCCAGCAGAGGTCCCTGAGCGGTTGGGTTGATGGTGCTGGCTGGCCCATGGGCGAACTTTATCCCTGTCGCCCTGAGCCATCGGGAAGAGGTCTTGCACGCAATGCCAAGCATGGATTGGGATGATTACCTTCGAACCGAGGCGGCGATGTATCGGCAACTTGCCGAAGAGACCGAACATAGCTTCGGCAAACAAGAACTCCTCGACTTGGCAGCCGTCTGCGAAGAGGTTGCCAATAGCATCGAGGATCGTCTGACAGGTGGGTAAGACGCCGAGGATCCACAGACGACGCTTCTAGCTCCCGTGCTAAGTCCTCGGTCGTTGTAAGTGAATTGGGGGCCGGCCGGGGCTACCCGACCTAATCCAGATGCGCTCGCCACTCGGGTGGTCCATTCGGAGAAGCTTGACCCCTCGATCGTCGAGGAGATCGAACTTGCAACCGACATCGGCTGAGCGAGATAGATCCTCTATCGGATGAACGGCCGCGGATGTCGCTATTCGCCGAATTTCAGGCCTATACTTTCTTCGGGAATGGACCTGGACCGGACGGCCGCGCGTTAAAGGGTCGGAGCGCCTGCTCGGGAGAAGCAACCATGCCCAACACCGTTCGATTGCACCGCGTCCTGGCAACGAAGCCCGATAAGGTCTATCGCGCCTTCATCGAGGCAGACGCCATGGCGAAGTGGCTGCCGCCCAACGGCTTTACCTGCACCGTGCATCACCTCGACGCGAAAGTCGGCGGCACCTACAGGATGTCATTCCGCAATTTCACCACGGGCATGAGCCATGCTTTTGGCGGAAAATATTTGGAGCTCGTGCCCGGTGAACGCTTGCGCTACACGGACAAATTCGAGGATCCCAATTTGCCGGGCGAAATCCAGGTGACGGTGGCGCTCAAGCCAGTATCCGTCGGCACCGAGCTGAACATCGTGCAGGAAGGTCTTCCCGACGCCATTCCGGTGGAAGCGTGCTATCTCGGCTGGCAGGATTTGTTGCGAAATCTCGCCAGGCTCGTCGAGCCCGAAATCAATCAATAGCTCGGGTGGGTACGCGGAAGTCACCGTGAAGCGGTTCGCCGCGATTTTGGATTTGTTCCGGGCGTCGGCTGATCGGCTCGCCGATATGCCTTCCAGATCGTCGCTGCGTTATTGTCCGACTACCTCGATGACGAGGTCGCGCGGAACATGGCGGAGGCATGCTGCAGGACGCTCTCTGCGTACGTTTTGCGGACGTGTCAAGTCCGGCTCTGTGAGGGGCTCGCCGTGCCAGTTGGTCTCGGTTGGTGCCCGCCTTCGAGTATTACTACCGCCTCGGCTTGGCGCTTAACCGCCCGCAGATGGGCAGGAATCATGAGCGAGCTTGCAGGGGACCTATGAGGTGGCTACGGCCAAGTGCGCGTCGGCCCGATGCTTGGCAGGGGTGCCGGGCGAGCACGCCGTCCTATGCCATTGTTTCGTGGAGCTGGTCAGCGCTCGCTCTTGGCGTTTTCTTGGCGCTGCTGGTTGCCGCTCGTTCGTTGGCCGCGGCGGACCAAGCGGATCTCGCCGCCGAGCGCGCCCGCATGGTGACGACGATCGAGGCCCACGCCAAGCAAGCGAGTATCGCGCTCGGGCGAGACTTATCGCACCGGAGATACTCAAAGTCGTGGGCGATGTACCGCGGCACGAGTTCGTGCCCGACCGAGTGCGCGGCGACGCATATGCTGACCGACCATTGCCGATCGGCTATGGTCAGACCATTTCGCAGCCGTTCATCGTCGCTCTGATGACCGACCTGCTGCGCGTGCGGCCGAGCGATGTCGTCCTTGAGGTGGGCACCGGCTCGGGCTACCAAGCCGCCGTGCTCGCTTATCTCGCGCGCCGGGTTTACACGATCGAGATCGTGCCCGCCTTGGCGGAGAGCGCTGCCGCGCGGCTGCAGAGGCTGGGCTATGGCAACGTCGCAACGCGGTCGGGTGACGGCTATTACGGATGGGAGGAGGCGGAGCCCTTTGATGGCATCATTGTCACTGCCGCGGCGAGCCAAATCCCGCCGCCTTTGATCCACCAGCTGAAGCCCGGCGGCCGCATGGTGATCCCGCTCGGCGCGCCCTTCGCGCTTCAGCATCTCGTGGTGGTCGAGCGCAACGCCGACGACGGACGAGTGACGACGAGGCAACTGCTCCCGGTGCGTTTCGTGCCGCTGACCAGCGGCAGCCGGCAGCGCTGACCGATGCTCCTCTTCCTGGCCGTCGCGCTGGTATCGGCCGGAGCGCTCGCCTACGAGGTGTTGCTGATCCGCCTCTTCTCGATCGTTCAGTGGCACCACTATGCGTACATGGTCATCAGTATCGCCCTGCTCGGCTACGGCGCGAGCGGTGCCTTCCTGGCACTCGTGGGCAACCGGCTGCGTCGCCACCTGGGCGCGGCTTTTGCCGCCGGCGCCGCCCTGTTCGCTGTGTCGGCGGTCACGAGCTTTGCGGTGGCCGAGCGCTTACCATTCAATGCGCTCGCCGTGATCTGGGAGCCGCGGCAGCTTCTCTTTCTTCCCATCCTCTACACGCTGTTTGCACTGCCGTTCTTCGGCGCGGCCACCTGCATCGGGCTTGCGCTCGCCGCATTCCCGGAGCGGATCGGTCGAATTTACCGCTACGACCTGATCGGCGCCGCCGCAGGCGCCATCGGCCTGATGCTGGCGCTATTCGTGCTCTTTCCCGACACGGCGCTCAGGCTTGTCGCCCTGCTTGGCCTTCTCGCCGCGGCGCTCGGGATCAGCCTGCGCGAGAGCGGGGCGATCCGGAAGGGCAGGGCGGCCGCGTGTTCGGCTGCGGCGATTGCAGCGTGCGCCGCACTGCCACCGTCTTGGACGGCACTGCACCTGTCCGAATATAAGGGGCTCAGCCAGGCACTACTCGTCCCCGGCGCAAAGGTGCTCGCCGAGGACTCGAGCCCGCTCGGACTGCTGACGGTCGTGAGCAGTCCAACCATTCCGCTCCGCCATGCGCCGGGGCTGAGCCTTTACAACCGGACGGAGCCGCCGGCCCAGCTCGGCGTCTTCACCGACGGCGACGGGCTCACCGCGATCACCGCCTTTGACGGCCGGCGCGAGCCGCTCAACTATCTTGATTCCACGCCGACGGCGCTGCCGTATCATCTTCTGGAGAAGCCCGAAGTGCTGATCCTCGGTGCTGGCGGCGGAACGGATATTTTGCTCGCGCTGCTGCACGGCGCACCAACAATCGACGCGGTCGAGCTCAACCCGCAACTCGTCCGGCTCGTAGCCGAGCGCTTTGCCGCGTTTCAGGCCATCTCTACGAGCGCCCGGGAGTGCGGGTGCATGTCGCGGAGGCGCGATCCTTTGTCGCCGGCCGGCGCGATCGCTACGATGTGATCCAGATCCCGCTCCTCGACTCCTTTGCGGCGGCGGCCGCGGGCACGCACAGCCTCAGCGAGAGCTACGTCTACACGATCGAGGCGTTCGAGCAGTATCTCGATCATTTGCGGCCGGGCGGCTATCTCGCAATCACGCGCTGGCTGAAGCTGCCGCCGCGCGACAGCCTGCGGCTGTTCGCTACCGCGGTTTCCGCACTCGAGCGCCGAGATCGGCGAGCCGAGTCGACACCTCGCGCTCGTGCGGAGCTGGAACACCACCACGCTCCTGTCAAGAACGGCCCGCTGACTGGCCAGGACATGGCAAGAATCCAGCGTTTCGCCGACGAGCGCGCCTTCGACCTCGGCTTCCTCCCCGGCATGGCGCGCGAGCAGGCGAACCGATTTAATATTCTCGATCAGCCTCATTTCTTCGATGGCGCAGTAGCGTTGCTCGGGCCGGAGCGCAATGAATTCCTTCGTGATTACAAGTTTGACATCGCACCGACGACCGACGACCGGCCGTACTTTTTCGATTTCTTCAAATGGCGGGCGCTGCCGGAGCTTTTGGAGCAACGCGCGCTCGGCGGCGCGGCGCTGCTCGATTGGAGCTACCTCGTGCTGGCGGCGACGCTCGTCCAAGCGGCGGCGCTCGTTTTGTCCTGATCCTTGCACCCCTGCTGTCGCTCGGCGGCGATCGCCGGGAGCCCGCTGCTGCTGGTCTCGCCAGATGGCGAGTCGCCCTCTACTTCCTGGCGATCGGCTTCGCTTTCCTCTTTATCGAGATCGCTTCCATCCAGCGCTTCGTGCTGTTTCTCGGTCATCCAGTCTACGCCATCCCAGTCGTGCTGTGCGGCTTTCTCTTCTTCGCAGGCCTCGGCAGCGGATCGCACCGAAATTGACCGCGCGTCTTGAGGCATTGCGCGCGCAGTCGCCTCAGAGCGCGCCGATCCGTATCAACTCAGCCGACCGGCTTTTTCGATGCTTTGTCCGCGTTCGGCACCCACCGCTGGCTCTGGCCATCGCCGGCATTGGGACTGCCGCGCTGCTGCATCTCGTTGTCGCCCTGCCGCTCTTTCGCTGGTTGATGCCCTTGCCCGGCGCGCTCAAGATCGCGGTATCGTTGGTACTGATTGCGCCGTTGGCATTCTTCATGGGAATGCCGTTTCCCTTGGCGCTCGTCCGCGTCGCGGCGGCTCGGCCGGCGCTCGTGCCCTGGGCGTGGGGCATCAACGGCTGTGCCTCCGTATTCAGCGCGATCCTGGCTATCCTGCTGGCGATGAGCCTGGGATTTAACGCGGTCGTCCTGATCGCGATCGGCCTGTACGTCCTCGCCGCGGCGACGCTTCGCTAATCTCCATATTTCTTGGGTCTCTTCTTGCGGACGCGATCGTCGCCGATTTTCTCCAACAAGTGCCTCGTGCCAGTTGGTCTCGGTTGGTGCCCGCCTTCGAGTATTATGACGGGCCTCGGCTTGGCGCTTAACCGCCGCCGATGGGCAGGAATCATGAGCGAGCTTGCAGGGGTACCTATGAGGTGGCTCCGGCCAAGTGCGCGTCGGCCCGATGCCTGGCAGGGGTGCCGGGCGAGCACGCCGTCCTATGCCATTGTTGCGCGGAGCTGGTCAGCGCTCGCTCTTGGCGTTTTCTTGGCGCTCCTGGTTGCCGCTCGTTCGTTGGCCGCGGCGGCCCAAGCGGATCTCGCCGCCGAGCGCGCCCGCATGGTGACGACGATCGAGGCCCACGCGAAGCAGGCGAGTATCGCGCTCGGCCGAGACTCTATCGCACCGGAGATACTCAAAGTCGTGGGCGATGTACCGCGGCACGAGTTCGTGCCCGACCGAGTGCGCGGCGACGCATATGCTGACCGACCATTGCCGATCGGCTATGGTCAGACCATTTCGCAGCCGTTCATCGTCGCTCTGATGACCGACCTGCTGCGCGTGCGGCCGAGCGATATCGTCCTTGAGGTGGGCACCGGCTCGGGCTACCAAGCCGCCGTCCTCGCTTATCTCGCGCGCCGGGTTTACACGATCGAGATCGTGCCCGCCTTGGCGGACAGCGCTGCCGCGCGGCTGCAGAGGCTGGGCTATGGCAACGTCGCAACGCGGTCGGGTGACGGCTATTACGGATGGGAGGAGGCGGAGCCCTTTGATGGCATCATTGTCACTGCCGCGGCGAGCCAAATCCCGCCGCCTTTGATCCGCCAGCTGAAGCCCGGCGGCCGCATGGTGATCCCGCTCGGCGCGCCCTTCGCGCTTCAGCATCTCGTGCTGGTCGAGCGCAACGCCGACGACGGACGAGTGACGACGAGGCAACTGCTCCCGGTGCGTTTCGTGCCGCTGACCAGCGGCAGCCGGCAGCGCTGACCGATGCTCCCCTTCCTGGCCGTCGCGCTGGTATCGGCCGGAGCGCTCGCCTACGAGGTGTTGCTGACCCGCCTCTTCTCGATCGTTCAGTGGCACCACTATGCGTACATGGTCATCAGTATCGCCCTGCTCGGCTACGGCGCGAGCGGTGCCTTCCTCGCACTCGTGGGCAACCGGCTGCGCCGCCACCTGGGCGCGGCTTTTGCCGCCGGCGCCGCCCTGTTCGCTGTGTCGGCGGTCACGAGCTTTGCGGTGGCCGAGCGCTTACCATTCAATGCGCTCGCCGTGATCTGGGAGCCGCGGCAGCTTCTCTTTCTTCCCATCCTCTACACGCTGTTTGCACTGCCGTTCTTCGGCGCGGCCACCTGCATCGGGCTTGCGCTCGCCGCATTCCCGGAGCGGATCGGTCGAATCTACCGCTACGACCTGATCGGCGCCGCCGCAGGCGCCATCGGCCTGATGCTGGCGCTATTCGTGCTCTTTCCCGACACGGCGCTCAGGCTTGTCGCCCTGCTTGGCCTTCTCGCCGCGGCGCTCGGGATCAGCCTGCGCGAGAGCGGGGCGATCCGGAAGGGCAGGGCGGCCGCGTGTTCGGCTGCGGCGATTGCAGCGTGCGCCGCACTGCCACCGTCTTGGACGGCACTGCACCTGTCCGAATATAAGGGGCTCAGCCAGGCACTACTCGTCCCCGGCGCAAAGGTGCTCGCCGAGGACTCGAGCCCGCTCGGACTGCTGACGGTCGTGAGCAGTCCAACCATTCCGCTCCGCCATGCGCCGGGGCTGAGCCTTTACAACCGGACGGAGCCGCCGGCCCAGCTCGGCGTCTTCACCGACGGCGACGGGCTCACCGCGATCACCGCCTTTGACGGCCGGCGCGAGCCGCTCAACTATCTTGATTCCACGCCGACGGCGCTGCCGTATCATCTTCTGGAGAAGCCCGAAGTGCTGATCCTCGGTGCTGGCGGCGGAACGGATATTTTGCTCGCGCTGCTGCACGGCGCACCAACAATCGACGCGGTCGAGCTCAACCCGCAACTCGTCCGGCTCGTAGCCGAGCGCTTTGCCGCGTTTGCAGGCCATCTCTACGAGCGCCCGGGAGTGCGGGTGCATGTCGCGGAGGCGCGATCCTTTGTCGCCGGCCGGCGCGATCGCTACGATGTGATCCAGATCCCGCTCCTCGACTCCTTTGCGGCGGCGGCCGCGGGCACGCACAGCCTCAGCGAGAGCTACGTCTACACGATCGAGGCGTTCGAGCAGTATCTCGATCATTTGCGGCCGGGCGGCTATCTCGCAATCACGCGCTGGCTGAAGCTGCCGCCGCGCGACAGCCTGCGGCTGTTCGCCACCGCGGTTTCCGCACTCGAGCGCCGAGGGATCGGCGAGCCGGGCCGACACCTCGCGCTCGTGCGGAGCTGGAACACCACCACGCTCCTGGTCAAGAACGGCCCGCTGACTGGCCAGGACATGGCAAGAATCCGGCGTTTCGCCGACGAGCGCGCCTTCGACCTCGGCTTCCTCCCCGGCATGGCGCGCGAGCAGGCGAACCGATTCAATATTCTCGATCAGCCTCATTTCTTCGATGGCGCGGTAGCGTTGCTCGGGCCGGAGCGCAATGAATTCCTTCGTGATTACAAGTTTGACATCGCACCGACGACCGACGACCGGCCGTACTTTTTCGATTTCTTCAAATGGCGGGCGCTGCCGGAGCTTTTGGAGCGACGCGCGCTCGGCGGCGCGGCGCTGCTCGATTGGGGCTACCTCGTGCTGGCGGCGACGCTCGTCCAAGCGGCGGCGCTCGCTTTGGTCCTGATCCTTGCACCCCTGCTGTCGCTCGGCGGCGATCGCCGGGAGCCCGCTGCTGCTGGTCTCGCGAGATGGCGAGTCGCCCTCTACTTCCTGGCGATCGGCTTCGCTTTCCTCTTTATCGAGATCGCTTCCATCCAGCGCTTCGTGCTGTTTCTCGGTCATCCAGTCTACGCCATCCCAGTCGTGCTGTGCGGCTTTCTCTTCTTCGCAGGCCTCGGCAGCGGAATCGCACCGAAATTGACCGCGCGTCTTGAGGCATTGCGCGCGCGGTCGCCTCAGAGCGCGCCGATCCGTATCAACTCAGCCGACCGGCTTTTTCGATGCTTTGTCCGCGTTCGGCACCCACCGCTGGCTCTGGCCATCGCCGGCATTGGGACTGCCGCGCTGCTGCATCTCGTTGTCGCCCTGCCGCTCTTTCGCTGGTTGATGCCCTTGCCCGGCGCGCTCAAGATCGCGGTATCGTTGGTGCTGATTGCGCCGTTGGCGTTCTTCATGGGAATGCCGTTTCCCTTGGCGCTCGTCCGCGTCGCGGCGGCTCGGCCGGCGCTCGTGCCCTGGGCGTGGGGCATCAACGGCTGTGCCTCCGTATTGAGCGCGATCCTGGCGATCCTGCTGGCGATGAGCCTGGGATTCAACGCGGTCGTCCTGATCGCGATCGGCCTGTACGTCGTCGCCGCGGCGACGCTTCGCTAATCTCCATATTTCTTGGGTCTCTTCTTGCGGATGCGATCGTCGCCGATTTTCTCAAACAAGTTGCGGCCCAATTCGCTAACTAGAACTTTTCGCTCGCTTTTTTTAATCCCTCCAGGGGGATAGCATCACCGAGACAATTGGGAGTCGCCACGAAACGATCAGCGCGCGCGTCGAGAAGATCGAGGCGGACATGACGTTGGCCAAGACCGTGGCGACAATGGAGCCAATCGTGCATCGATCAATTTGATGCTCGGAGCGAGGCGAGACGCGAGCCGGTTAAGCCAAGGAACCAGGAGAGGAGCGAAGATTGCACCCGCTCGACGCGACGCGCTCATTGCTTGGCTTCTTCGAGCTTCGCCCACACCAGCCACTTGCGAAAGCTATCGTGGAACTGCGGCTTGGCCTTGCCCTTTCGCCATCTCGATAAAGGGGAGTAGGCTGTTGGCGCGGCCGCTCGCATCGGATTGCCCGCCGTGGAGGGACTGGGAATGAAGCTTCCTCGCAGAACCTTTCTGCAACTGGCGGCGGGCGCTGCCACGCTCCCGGCCGGGTCGCGCATTGCGAGCGCGCAACCATATCCGGCGCGGCCGGTGCGGATGATCGTACCCTATGCGCCCGCCGGTCCGACCGACGTGTTCGCCCGCCTGATCGCGCAAAAGCTCACGGAAAATCTCGGGCGGCAATTCTTCGTTGAGAACATCGGCGGCGCCGGCGGCAACATTGGCATGGGCCGAGGCGCCAAAGCCGATCGCGACGGCCACACGATCGTCCTCGTTGCAACGCCCCTTGTCATCAATCCGAGCCTCTACGGCACGGTCCCCTACGATCCGATCAGGGACTTCGACCCGGTTACGCTCGCCGTTTCCACGACGACCGTCCTCGCGATCCACCCGTCAGTGCCGGCACAAACGACCCGTGACCTGGTCGCGGTCATCAGGGCCAATCCGGGCAAATACACCTTTTCTTCGCCGGGAACCGGAACCCCGTCGCATCTCTTGGGCGAATTGTTCCGGCTATCGCTCAAGCTCGATCTTGTGCACGTCCCCTTCAACAGCGGGGGCTTGGCGATCGGCTCGACACTCGCGGGGCACACTCCGCTTTGCTTTGGCACGCCGCCGCCGGCATTGCCGCACCTCAAGGACGGCAAGCTGCGCGCGCTTGCGGTCACCAGCAAGGCGCGGGTGCCGACGCTGCCGGATGTGCCCACAATGGCGGAAGCCGGCTATCCGGATGTCGAGGGCGTATCGTGGTTTGCCGTGGCGGTTCCGGCCGGAACGCCCAAGGAGATTGTCGCCCTGCTCAATCGTGAGATTGTCAAGATCATGGCGCTGCCGGACATCAAGGAGCGCTTGGCAACGCTCGGCTTTGACTCGATTGCCAGCAGTCCAGAAGAATTCGGCGAGCGGATCCGAGCTGACTTCGAGAAGTGGGGCAAGGTGATCCGGGCGGCCAATATCAAAGCGGAGTAGGTCGCGCCGCACGTGAACCTGACCGGTCGAGGCGGCATGGCGGACAGCATCGTTGCGAATAACGGCGACCACGCGCCGGCAACCGAGGCGGCGCCATCCGTATTGGACGCCGCCGCGGTGGCGACCGAATTGGCGAAGCTCGGCACCACGCCCAACGGATTGAGCGCGGCCGAGGCGGTAGCGCGGCTGGCGCGCTACGGCCGTAACGCCATCGAGGCGCATACCGACCGGTGGCGCAAGCTCGCCACTATTTCTGGGGGCCGCTCCCTTGGATGATCGAGGCGGCGGCGCTGATCTCATTGCTCCGCCGCGACTGGTCGGATTTCCTCGTGGTCGGCGGTCTGTTGTCCTACAACGCCGCCGTCGGCTTCTGGCAGGACAACAAGGCCTCGAACGCGCTCGAAGCGCTGGCTACAACTTGCTAGGTTTGCAGAAATATGTAGTGATAGTACTTTGGACGAATGGGGATGACCGACTTGTCTCGCAACTCTCGACCGGCGAGCGCGGGCAAGTACACTATGAAGGTTGAGGACGACGTCTATGTCGTAATGCGCGACGGCGTTCATATCGCGTGTCGCATCTATCGTCCTGATGCCGAGGGTCGTTTTCCCACGCTGTTTGCGCCGTCGCCGTACCAGTACGATACCGACGACATTCCACACAGCTCGATGTTCCTATGGCGCGAGGTCGGACCTGTTCCCTGGTACGTCTGCGAACAAGGCTACGCCTTGGTTCATGCGGATGTGCGCGGCAGCGGCAAGTCCGGCGGTGAATATGGAATGATGTCGCGGGAGGAACAGCACGATCTGTATGAATTGATAGAGTGGATCGGCCGCCAGCCGTGGTCCAACGGCCGCGTTGGTGGCATCGGCCAATCATACTATGCGTGGTCCCAATGGTTCATGGGGATCGAGAACCCACCGTCGCTAAAGTGCATCGCACCCTATGACGGATTTACCGACGCCTATCGCGACTCGGCCTACCACGGCGGGATCTACTGCGAGTTCCTGGTCTGGTGGTGCAACATGCTCCGGTCCAACAACCTCATGCGTGCTGCCAACCGTCCGACCGGTCGGACCATGGAGCGGGATCTTGCCGGCGAGATAATCCAGCACCAGACCTATGACGATTGGTGGAGAGAGCGCAGCCCCATTGAGGGCGTTCCGCAGATCGAAGTGCCGATCTACTCGATTGGGCATTGGGGCAAAATTGGTCTTCATCTGCGCGGCAACATCAATGGCTACGAAGTCGCCAAAGCACCAAAGAAGCTGTTGGTGACCGGCGGCCGTGACGTTTTCGAAGTTCACGAAATGTTTGACGACATTTCCTTCCACGAAAAGATGCTGCTACCGTTTTACAACCATTATTTGAAGGGGATCGACACCGAATATGCCAGTTGGCCGTCCGTCCGCCTGTTTGTGCGAGGCCGCGATACATATCGCGACTTCTCGGGATGGCCGCCGCCAGCGGAACCACAGTCGTTCTATCTGGGCAGTGACCACACAGGCAGTGTGACGTCGCTGAACGACGGTGCACTTTTAGCGCAGCCAATGGATGCCAACGGTGGATCGACCCAATACAAATACCCCGATCCGCAATGGCGGATCGGGGTAGTGGCTCAAACCAAATTTGGGCCGGATCCCATTGCTCGTGTCCTTACCTTCACGACGCCGCCGCTCGAGAACGACCTCGAGGTGATTGGCGAGATCGTGTTGGAATTGTATGCCTCGTCGACAAACGAGGATACCGAATTCATCGTCAAACTGTCCGATCAGTCGCCGCAGCCTGCGAACGAGCGAAGCGAAGGCAGGCAGCCCGCCTTCGTCAACGTAACGAAGGGTTGGTTGCGCGCCTCGCATCGGGAGAAGGAGGAAGCCAAAAGCCGGCCGATGCGGCCTTTCTATACACACGCCAATCCGCAGCCGATCGAGCCCCGTAAGGTATATCGGTTCGAGATCGAGCTGCTACCTTGCGCCTATGTGTTCAAGCGAGGCAATCGCATCCGGTTGGAAATCGCGAACGTCGACTCGCCCATGACCGACTCGCTGTTTTCGCATCAATACATGTGGTACAAAGTCGGTACCGACACCATTCTGCACGATGCAGCCCACCCATCGAGATTGATCTTACCCATCTCGAAGGATTGAGCCACAATCGTGCCCGCGGGCGTGGGTGTCCTCGAGCGTTTACAACGCGCAAGCCGGCCCTACAATGACAAGCACAAAACGCAGCCGCGGCTCACCGCTGCAACGCCAAGCCTAGAGAGGCAAAGCATGCTGAAGATCATCGTAGCGCTGGTTGGCGCCGCAGGCATAGCACTTTGTGTGCAGGCCGCTGTCGCGCAACAGACCATCGACTTTACCGTGGCGGCCGGCCAGCCACCGCGGGCACTCCCGTCACTCGCCAAGGTCGGCGACTTCTTCGTGCCCGAGGTCAAGCGGCGCGTCAAGGAACGGGGCTTGAACATCGACATTCGATGGAAAGAGGCTTACGCCGGTTCGCTCCTCAAGCCGATGCAGATGCTCGACGGCATCAAGGACGGCCTTGCTACGATCGGCTACGTGCCTTCGGTTTTTTATCCCGATAAGCTGCCGCTGGAGCAGGTCAGCTTCTATGTTCCATTCATGACTTCGGACGTGGTCCTTGTCAGCAAGGCGGTGGACCAGCTGCACAAGACCCTGCCGGAATTCGCCGCGCAGTATCACAAGTTCAATCAGGTACGCATTGGGGGGTCCGGGGTCAACTCGTATGAGTTACTGACCACCTTCCCGGTGCGGTCCGTGGAGGATCTCAGGGGCAAGAAAATTGGCACCGGCGGCGTTGCGCTGTCCTGGCTGCGCGCGCTCGGCGGCACCGGCGTACAGAGCAACATGATGGAGTACTACAACTCCATCAAGACCGGCGTGTACCAGGGCACGATCATCATGCCGTCCACCTTCAAGGCCATGAAGTATCCGGAGGTCGCTCCGCACGTGACCAAGGTAGGCTTCGGAGCGCAGTATGCCGTCGTGCTGACCGTCAACAAGGACGTGTTCGACCAGCTGCCGGCAGAACTACAGAAGATACTATTCGAGGTTGCTGAGCAGTGGGGCATCGAGTCCGACAAGGCCTACATGACGGCAGGGGATGAAGGCTACCGCTCGCTGCCCGAGTTCAAGGCGACCCTCCATGAATTGTCGCGCGAGGAACAGGTGCGGTGGGCCAGCGCCATGCCGAACCTGGCCAAGGAGTGGGCGCAGTCGATGGACATGCAGGGCCTTCCGGGAACCAAAGCACTATCGATGTTCATGGATGAACTGCGCAGGGCCGGCGTGCGCCCGATCCGCGATTGGGACAAGGAGTGAACGGTCGCGAGAACGCGCGCGGCCCAAGCGTGCCGTTGTCGGCGCGAGCTGATTGCGACGCATGAGGGAAAACTAGGGGATGGGCGATGAATATGATCGGCATCAAGGCCATCCACTCCAGTCGCTGAAGCGCGCACCGCGGGCATCCGGTCTGTCCGCCATCAGGACAAGGGGGGATGCTCCGGCGCTTTATTAATTCCGAGAACTGATGTGAACGCACAGCACCATACGGATGAACTGCGCGCCGGAGTTGAGCGCGATGCAGCTCCCCCTCCACCGTCTTTCGCCAGGATCGCCTTTGGCCGCTTGACGGTCCTGCTGAACGTGCTTGGGACGGCACTGATCATTTTCATGGCAGTCGCCGTCAACGGCGACATCCTCAGCCGCGAGTTGTTCAACCAGCCGATCGCCGGCGTAACTGAATTTATCGCCCTGTCGATCGTTGCAGTGGTGTTCCTGCAGATGGCCAACACACTACGCGAGAATCGGCATGTGTCGAACGACATGATTACCGCATGGATCAGACGGAAAAGGCCACATGTCGCGCGGACGTTATATGGGCTGTTCTACCTGATCGGGACATTTCTCATGGGGACGATTGTGTGGTTCGTCATACCCACCTTCCTGGAGAACTACCGTGGCGGCTATTACATGGGCACGACAAAGGTGGTCGAAATTCCCGTCTGGCCCTTCATTTTGATCGTGTTGATCGGTGCTGTGACGGCGGCGGTGCAATATCTCCTGCTCGCCATCCAGGAGTTTCGTCATGCATTTGTGGATGCCGGGAGATGACCGATATTCTCATCGGCGCGGCATGCATTATTGGCAGTCTGATTCTCATCCAGAGCGGCATGCAAATTGCCGTCGCTCTGATGTTTCTGTCCTTTGTCGGCGTCTGGGCGATGAAGAGTATGACGTTGGCAGGCCGACTTATGGCTAGCTCGGTAACCACTTCCCTTGCCTCGGAGGTATTCGCCGTCATTCCGCTGTTCGTGTTGATGGGACTGATTGTCTCCTCCACCGGAATGGGCCGCGACACTTTTGATGTGGCAGCTCGCCTAACGCGTCGCATCCGCGGCGGTCTGGGTGTGTCGACGGTCGCAGCGAACGCCGTTTTCGCTGCTTGCACCGGGACATCCATCGCTTCGGCGTCCGTTTTCACTAAGATCGCGGTGCCAGAGATGGTGCGCCACGGCCATACGATGCCCTTCGCTATCGGAGTAGTCGCGGGCAGTTCGGTGCTCGGAATGCTGATTCCCCCAAGCCTCCTAATGATCATATTCGGCGTGCTTGCCAACACCTCGATCGGCAACCTCTTCACGGCCGGGATCATTCCCGGGATTATTCTGTCAGCCGCGTTCGCGGCCTGCATCATGGTGCTTTCCTATTTCCGCGAAGGCTTCGTTTTCCGGAGCAAGGAGGCTGCCCGCCAGGGCGTAACCGGGATGCTGGATGATGCACCTGTTCATGTCCTGGTCATGAAATTGTTTCCCGTTTGCCTTTTGATCGGGATGGTGCTCGGCGGTATCTACGGCGGATTTTTCACGCCTACAGAGGCGGGAGGCGCCGGAGCCCTTGTAGCACTTCTCATCGCCCTGGCTCAGCGAGCACTAACGCCAAAATTATTTTGGGAACTGGCGCTGGAGACCGGCCGCGTGACTTGCGCGATCTGCTTTATCCTCATGTCCGCCCAGCTCTACTCGCAGATGCTGACGCTGTCGGGCCTGCCGTATGCAGCCGGCCAATGGCTGCAACATGCAGAGCTGAGTTTTCCGGTCGTGCTGTTCGGATATCTAGCGATCGTACTGGTGATGGGATGCTTTCTCGATTCGCTGTCGATCATGCTCATCCTGCTTCCGTTCGTTCTGCCGGTGATCGACGGTTTCGGCGTTAATCTGGTCTGGTTTGGGCTGATCACCATTGTTGCAATCGAGATCGGTCTGCTGACACCGCCGCTCGGTATGTCGGTCTTTGTCGTCAGGGCCAATCTCGGTGAGACGGATACAACCACGTGGCAGATGTTCATGGGCACAATGCCCATGACCATTACCATGACGATTTTTTTGCTCCTCGTTGTCTTCTTTCCAGGGCTTTCTCTCGTCCTGGTGGGGCAGTCCTGGACCTGGTGGTGAGGGCTTCGCGCCTCGTTTAGGAAAGTGTGCATGTGCAGATTTCTCTGGGACATGGCGTCACCTCCACAGGGTGGATACACGATGGCATCATTGTCCCGCGATCCGAGATGGAATTCACCAAGGCGATCCTCACCCCTCACCAAGCGGTTCCGCAAGTTCGCGGGCGTGGAGCCGACTTCACTGCGGAGACGGCGGAGGACGAGTACGTAAGCGCACTTGATCTGTGAAGAGCCGGTAGAGAAGAGGGGTCCGACACCCTGGGGTCAATTCAGACGCTCGGGTGGTAAGGTGGAGACCGAAGGGACGGGCGTCTACGAAATCGATGATGGCAAGTGCAGAGACGGGCAGTACGACATCAAGCTCGAAAGGAGTTCAAGATCATCGTCATTACGCACGATCGATATGAGACCGCTGCAACCGTACGCCACGGTTGTTGCGGTCCGCCTCCCAAAGCTAATCCTGGAACGCGCGTCCTGCATTCTAGACGCGGTCCAGGTTGCTCGCTTGGTCGCGCCCACGCAGGCCGGTCAGCCGGGTCGACGTGACATCGGCATTGAAAACTCACCGTGACAGCGGACATCCTTGATCGGTAGCTCGGTGCGGCGACATACGCGGCGCAGCAGGGCATCCCTACTGTGCCCCACCAGCAAACCGCCCCCTGCTAAGTGATTGAAAATGCAACAGCGCCCCTGGAACGAAACGGGCGGATTTGAATGCAAATGCCGTTAGCGTGACAATGCCGCTGAACGCTCCTAGCGGGAGGAACGAGAAAATGGCTACCAGCGGCGCGCTACCGGGCTGCCTTGCCGGTGTCCGTGTTCTGGACCTGACCCAGTTCGAGGCCGGCCCATCCTGTACCGAGGCGCTCGCCTGGCTCGGTGCCGAGGTCGTCAAAGTGGAAAACCCGCAGGGCGGCGAAGCGGGTCGCAGCTTGTTAGGCCGGCAGTCCGGCCCGAGCGAGAGCCAGAACCAGGACTCCTGGTATTTCCTGTTGTTCAACGCCAACAAGAAATCCATCAAAGTCAACCTCAAATCCGAGCGTGGGCTCGATCTCGTCAAGAACATGGCGAAACGCGCCGATGTCATGGTGGAGAATTTCGCGCCCGGCGCCATTGAGCGGCTGGGGCTCGGCTACGATGTGGTGCACGCCGTCAATCCGAGCATCGTCTACGCGCAGGTGAAGGGCTTCGGCACCGGCGGACCCTACGAGAACAACCTCGCCTTCGACATGATCGCGCAAGCGACCGGCGGCGTCATGAGCATTACCGGGGAGCCCGACGGGCCGCCGCTAAAGCCCGGCGCGACGCTCGGCGATACCGGGACCGGAATGTTGCTTGCCATCAGCATTTTGGCGGCCCTCTACCGGCGCCGCGACACCGGGCAGGGCGAGCGCATCGAGATCGCCATGCAGGACGCCATGCTGCAATACATCCGCGTGGCGCTATCCAACCAGGCGACCTACGGCGTGGCGGCCAAGCGCAATGGCTCCAAGGTGATCTCCGGCTTCGCGGTGCCGAGCGGCATCTATCCGTGCAAGCCGGGCGGACCGAACGACTACCTCTATGTCTATACCAGCCGCACCAATCCAGTGCATTGGCGGCGGTTGCTCGAAGTGATCGGACGCAAGGATCTGATTGGCGATCCGCGCTTCGACACCGCAGCGGCGCGCCTTAAGCACGAGCCCGAGGTCGATGCGATGATCGCCGCCTGGACGCGCCAGCACGACAAACGCGAGGCGATGCGCGTGCTCGGCGGCGCCGGCGTGCCGGCCGGGGCCATCTTCGATACCATGGAGCTGACCGAGCAGGCGGATTTCGAACGGCGCGGCATCATGCAGACCATGGAGCACCCGATCGCCGGCCCGTTCAAGATGCCGGGCTGGCCGGTGCGCTTCGGCGGGCGCACGCCGGACCTCAAGCCGTCGCCGCTGCTTGGACAACACACAACTGAAGTTTTGAGCGAATGGCTTGGTCTTGACGCAGACCAGATTGACCAACTCGGCAAAGACCAGATCATCTAGCTACGGCGTGTACTCATAAATTGCGGCCGTTCAACAATTGCTGCGCGATAGCCCGCTGCGCGGGCGGCCTAACCGCGAGCGCAGTTACCAGAGGAGAGAGCTTCTGTCACTAAATCAGCTATGCCAGCGGAACTGCTGCTGCTTGCGGGCGGAGCCCTGCGAGATCACGACGTTGACGAGGGCGGGGCCGCGGAAGTTCATCGCCTCGTCTAGGGCGCCGCGCAGGTCCTTCGGATCCTCGACAAAGAAGCCCTTGCCGCCGAAGGCCTCCATCACCCTGTCATAGCGGGCGCCGTAAATCAGCGCGTTGGGTTTCATGTTGAACATCGGGTTTTCCGGGATCTCCGGCATGCCGGGGCCGATGCCGCCATTGTTCAAGACGACGATCTTGGCCGGGAAGTTGTAGCGGACCAACGTCTCCATCTCCATGCCCGAAAAGCCGATCGCCGAGTCGCCCGAGAGGTGGATGACCGGCTGGTCGGGATGCACGACGCAGGCGGCGATGGCCTGGCCGAGGCCGACCCCCATCGTCCCGTAGGTGCCGGCGTTGAGGCAGGAACGGGCGTTGAAGCTCGGTAATTGGGTGAGGCCGATATCCATCGTGCCGGCGCCCTCGGCGCTGAGGATCGCGTTCTTTGGCATCCAGGCGGCGACGTCGCGCAAGGCCCGGAAATAATTGGCCGGCGCCTCGTCGTCGTGGATCTGCGGCCGGATCTGCGCCGCGTTCTCCGCCGCCTTCTGGGTAATTATCTGCCGCCACGGCGTGTCCTTCGGATAGAACCACTGGCGGCCGGCGAGCGCCTGGTTGAGCTGCCCGACGATTGCCTTGCCGTCACCGACCAGCGCCACTTCCGTCGCCTTGTTATGGCCGATCTCCTCGGGCGCAATGTCGAGCTGGATGACCTTGACGTCCTTCGCATAGCGCGGCGGCTGGCCGAAATGAAGGATCCAGTTGAACCGCGCGCCCATCAAGAAGACGACGTCGGCGTTCTGCAGCGCCAGCGTGCGCGCCGCCGCGACGGAGAGCGGATGGTCGTCCGGCATCACGCCCTTGCCCATCGGCGAACGCAGGAACGGCAGTTGCGTCCGCTCGATGAAAGCGCGGACTTCGTCCTCGGCGCGCGACCACGCCATGCCCTTGCCGACGAGAACGAGCGGCCGCTCGGCCCTTTCCAGCAGGTTCAGCGCAGCCTCGATGTTCTCCATCGGCGCCACCATGCGCGGCGGGTCGGGCGCGCGCTCGACCTGGACGACTTTGTCGACGTCGCATTTGCCGGTGATGATGTCGTCGGGCACGTCGAGATAGGTGGCGCCGGGGCGGCCATAGATCGCGTTCCGGGTTGCCATCTCGACATAATAGGGGATGCGCTGGACGCTCTCGATGCCGTGTGCGAATTTGCAGAACGGCGAGGCGATCAGCACCTGGCGCTCTTCCTGAAAAGCGCCCATGCCGCCGCGATAGGTCTCCGAGGCGCCGCCGAACAGGATCATTGGCCAGCAATTTTGCTGGGCATTGGCGAGGCCGGCGAGACCGTGCACCACGCCTGGGCCGGTCACGACGATGCAGGCGCCGGGGCGGCCGGTCAGATAGCCGTAGGCTTGCGCCGCGTAGGAGGCGGCTTGCTCGTTGCGCATGCCGATATAGGCAACGCCTTCCTTCTGCGCGGCTGCGGCGATCGGGGTGACCGGAAACCCGACGACCCCGAACAGGTGATCGATGCCCTGCTGTTTGAGGCTCCTCGCTATCAGGGTAGCGCCGTCGACTTCGCTCATGCTTTGCTCCTTGTGACCGACTTCAGCCGCGAGATTACGCATTGATGGCAGGGCCGCAAAAAGGGTTTGCCAGCGCGACACCTCGCCGTCCTCCACGATGCGCACGCACGCAACCGCCGTCTCCGACGGCCGATTAGAGAAGCGGAAGTCCATCCGCGATCTTGCTATGGCGCAGAAGTGCCAAGACGCGACATCGCCCACATGATTGCGATATCCCGGAACGCTCGGACTGCCACTGCCGTCAGTCGCGCATAGAGCAACGACGGAGGATCGCTGCTCCGCGCCGCCCGGATGATCCTTTGCGAGAACGGCTCTCGCCGCAAGGCCTTTAGAGACTATTCACTTTGGCCATGAATACTGCGGGCGAGCCCTTTCCCCTATAGAGGGCGGCGAATGGGGAGATGGAAATGAACGCACAGGCGACGAAGCTTCAAGCCGCCGAGAACGATCTGAAACAGCTGATGGCCGACGTAAGCCAGGCCATGGAAAAGGCTCAGGAAGCCGTCGCGAGGATAGCCCCCAAGGCCGCGGCGGCCACAACAGAGACAGAATCCACCTCGCGCTAGAGCGCGTCCTCATGATTCGCGTCGCTCGGCAAGCGCCCATACACTGCTGGAGACAGCAGAATGCGGGGCCCTGGGCCTCCGCGATCCGAGCCGAGATTTTTTTGAGATCGATTTTATGCCTACCGACGGCACCAGGCTGCCAGTTTAAGTACAGCGGTGACTTCGGTGCGTCGCCGTTTTTTGGGCAGCTCTCAGGCAAGCAAAAACGTAGATACTCGGATCCGACGTTCTTCTAAGTTGGAGTATCCCAAACTCCACATGGCTAGGCTGCGTTACGCGAAATGATGTGAGGCTGAAGTCCAGGTTCTATCAGAAATCTGCTGAACCGAACCCAACCTGCCTTCCTCTACGAATAGCCGGTGAGAACTTACGCCGCGCGTTTAGCCCACAGTTCCTTGGAGGCCAGGGCTGCGCCCTCGACGAGGGCCTCGAGCTTGGCCCACATAATAGACGGGTGGACTCGTCGGTAGAGCGCCCCCTGAGCAAAGCCGCAGTCGGTGCTCGCAATAACGTTCTCACGTCCGACTAGACGCGCCAGTCGCACGATCCGCTCGGCTACCAGCTCAGGGTGTTCAACGATGTTGGTGGCATGGCTGATCACCCCTGGGATCAACGTCCTGCCCTCCGGCAGCTTTACGTGTTCCCAGACTCGCCATTCATGCTCATGGCGCGGATTGGCGCCCTCCACAGAAAAACCGCCCACCTTGATCCGGAGAAGCAGGTCCACAAAGTCTTTCAGCGGAAGGTCCGCTGTATGTGGGCCGTTCCAGCTTCCCCAGCAAATATGATAGCGCGTCAAGTGCTCTGGAATGCCGCGTAGTGCATGATTGAGTGCTTCGATGCATATCGTGGCCCAGCGGCGGTAGTCCTCGGGCGTACCCGGAGGGACCAGGCGCTCGTACATGGCTGGAAGCCACGCATCATCGATCTGAACAATCAGGCCGGCATCGGTGATGGCCTTGTATTCCTCGCGCAATGCTTCAGCGAGTGCAAAGGCAAACTCCTCTTCACTCCCATAGAGCTCGTTCTTCAACTCCGGCATGACGCTTGCGGGAGCCACGACCGGCAAGAACCCCGATACGACCTTCACCTCGCTAAGCGCGGCTTTGAAGTTGGCGATGTCGCGGTTCAAGGCTGGCAGTCCGCAGTACGTCACTGCTCTCGTAACGGCCCATTCCAGACGCGCCCGCG
Source organism: uncultured Alphaproteobacteria bacterium (assembly GCA_963840535.1). Taxonomy (GTDB): domain Bacteria; phylum Pseudomonadota; class Alphaproteobacteria; order Rhizobiales; family Xanthobacteraceae; genus VAZQ01. The sequence goes on along the minus strand of CAWIZJ010000037.1, from coordinate 8,698 downwards.
GGATGTCCTTGTCATACTCAGCATAGAACTCGCGGAAGCGCTCCCGGTCCTTCCCGACGAAGTAGGTCTGGTTAGGACCCACTGGTCGACTCTCAACCCCAGAGAAGCGCTCGATTGCGTAGCGGTACCAGTGAGTTTTACCAAACTCGCCATCGCTGATGATGTCGAGTCCGATTTCGGCTTGTTGACGAACAACCTCCGTCACCGACGCCGCAAGGCAGCGTTGGTATCCTGCCTCGTCGTATGACTGGCCCTGGAGCAATGGCATAAGATACGAGACGAGCTCCGGCGGCCGGATCAGGCTTCCGACATGTGTGGTGAGTATGCGGTCAGCACCCATTAAGCCCTCCCAAGAACACGGCGCTAAAGAGCTGCCCTCGATCTTAGATCGTCAATTCTTCATTCTCGCTTTGACGGGATCTTTGACGTTCTCGACCTTATCGAACTCAACATTCACGAGGACGCCATCGACCTTTTCGACACGGCGGATATACGCGGTCTGGATGACGTCGCGTGTCTCTGGGTCGATCGCGATCGGGCCCCGCGGACTGTCCCACGCCATGCCCTTCGCCGCGCTGATGAGGAGGTCGCCATCAGTCCGGCCAGCGGTCTTCTTCAGCGCCTCATAGATGAGATGCATCCCGTCGTATCCCCCGACTGAAAAGATGTCCGGATTGCGCCCGAATTCCGCGCGGTAGGCTCGCACGAACTCCTTGTTGCGAGAGGTGTTGAGGTTGTGGTCGTAGTACGACACGGTGATGATCCCGAGCGCGACGTCCCCCATGCTCTTGAGCGCCGAGTCATCTGTCAGCACGTCATTACCGAGCACTTTCTTTTGACGCGGATCGATGCCCCGTTCGGATAGAGCTTTGCCGATCGCAGCAGGCTGAGCACCGCCGGGAACCCAAATGTAGATGGCTTCAGAATCTATGTCCTTGGCCCGCTGCACAAACGCGGAGAAGTCCGGATTCGCCACTGGAAAGCGGACGGATCCGACAATCTCGCCGCCTGCCCCCTTGAAGGAGCGCTGGAACGCCTGCTCAGCGTCATGTCCGGGACCGAGGTCGAGGACCATTGAATAGACTTTGCGGATGCCGCTCTTGTGAGTCCACGAGCCGAACGCTTCATGCATCTGCGGCAGCGTGACGGAAACTCGGGCCACGTAAGCAGATTTGGTGGTTATAATCGAAGTAGCGGCATTCATGATTACCATGAACTTCTTTGCCTGCTCCGACACATCTGCCGCTGCAAGGGTGTTCGGCGTGGTGACAAATCCGGCAAGAATGTCGACCCCGTCGCGCACGACGAGCTCCTGCGCCAGACGCTTGGCCACGTCCGGTGCGATGCCGCCGGTGTCCTTTCGAATGATCTCAATCTTTTTGCCGGCGATCGTATCGCCATGTTGTTTCGTATACAGTTTAATTCCGTTGTCGATCTGTATCGCTGCGTCTGCGAATTGGCCCGAATAAGTCATGATCAGACCCACCTTGATCGTCTGCTGGGCAGTTGCGGCTTGCGGCAACACGAACACGGCCGCCGAAAAAATTGCGACGGCTGCAAACGAGGTTTTCACACCCATCAGACCCTCCTCGGTTGACCAGATTGAATCGGCGGCCTCTAGCCGGAGGTGACAGCATAGCGAATTGCTGAGGATCAAGGCAGGGCCTCGATGCAGTGAGGGATTTCGCGCGGCTAATGACCGCTCGGAGTCTTGGTCGCGTGAAAACTCCCTGGCAGAAGCATTTAGGCCTCGCCACCCGTCGGCTTTGCGCGTTGCCGGGCTCAGCGGGGCGCGCTGCGGCGGTTTTGGTGAGGCGGACGAAACCGCCAGATGACGGCTGCCGTGGACCGAGATGTGTGAGCTGCTGCACAGACTACGTCTGTCAGCGAGGATACGGTTCCCGTGTCAATCGTGTGGAAAGCAAGGGAGAGAGCCATGCCCGTCGTTTTGGCTTCAAACGTATTCACGGAGATCATGACGAGAATTGGCTTTGGTACGGGCGTGAGGCTCGCAGTTGCCCTGATAGCACTCGTCGTTCTAGTCCAGGTCCCGTCCGCCCGCGCCGCAGACCTGGCAGGCACTTGGCGAGGTACGGTCGACGGCCACGAGGGCGAGTTCACAACTTCCTTTAGCGAGGACGGCTATGTCCTGTTCGAATACACGAACAACAAGGGATTGGTCCGTACCATCCCGTTGACCGCGCCCGGGCAAATCCAGTTCGTACCGTTAGGTGGAGGCTTTAAGACGGTAGCTGTCAATTCGGTCGTCAAGCGCCCGGGCAGAGTGTCATACGTGCTCCACATCCGGTTCGAGCGCGCGAGCGGCGGGTATCTGGATCAGCGCTCCGTCACCGAGCAGCACGAGTACGCATTGACGGATCAGGGCCTGTGGGTGCGAGTGGTAAGTCGGGCGAACACATACTTCGGGGACCGGGACGGATCGACCTACGGCCCACAGAAAGTGGAGGTCAGCGAGGGCGTCCTGACAAGGGTGGAGTGACCCCAGAAAATCTCCCCCTTCGGGGGCTCTCAAGGGGATCAACGAATTTCAGCGCCACGCGGAGACCGCAGTCGCCGTCCTGATTGCACCAGTCGATGGGCCATGACGCCGCGCCCCCGATGAGCGTGATGAACTCGCGCCTGTTGCTCATTCGATCACCTCGTCGGCGCGCGCGAGCAGAGTGGCTGGAATGTCGATGCCTAGGGTCTTGGCCGTTTGTATGTTTATGACGAACTCGAACTTTGTCGGCAACTGAACCGGCATTTCAGCCGGTTTCTCCCCCTTGAGGATGCGACCAGCATAGATGCCGGTCTGGCGAAACTGATCCGCAAGGTTCGATCCATAGCTCATCAACCCGCCGCCTTCGGTAAATTCGCGCCGAAAGTACATCGCCGGCACCGCATGACGCGACGCCAGCGTTAGGAGTTGCACGCGACGGGTCACGAAAAGCGCATCGGGACTGACCAAGAATGCGTCGGCGCGCTTTTTCACAAGCGTCGCAAAAGCCGTATCGATGTCACTGTTTGTGCTGACGGGGAGGACGTCGATTTGCCGCCCGATGACCGAAGCCGCCGTCTGCATTTCAGTGACAAAGGGCTCAGCGATAAATGGGTTGGTGGGATTGACGAGCACGGCAAAGCGCGCGGCTTTCGGCAACAGCTCATGCAGAAGCTCGACGCGCTTTGCGGCAAGCTCCACGCCAATGTCGCTGATACCTGTGACGTTGCCGCCCGGCCGATTGAGGCTGGCAACGAGGCCGATTTTCACGGGGTCGACTGCGCTCAGGAAGACGACGGGTATAGTCGTAGTGGCCGCCTTCGCCGCAAGCGTCGCGGCAGTGCTGCCCGGTGTGACGAGGACACTCACCCGCCGTCGAACCAGATCCGCCGCCAGTGCCGGCAAACGGTCGTTTTGATTCTCACTCCACCGATATTCGATCGCGACATTCTGACCTTCAATGTAACCGGCCTCGCTTAGCCCCTTGCGGAATGCGACCACGAGCTCCGTGTAGGCCGCAGCCGATGCACTGTGGAGAAAACCGACCACCGGCATTCCTTGTTGCGCGCGCGCCGCGATGGGCCATGCAGCCGCGGCTCCGCCGATGAGCGTGATGAACTCGCGCCGGCGGATCACTCGATCACCTCGTCGGCGGTGGCGAGCAATGCTAGCGGAATAGTCAGACCGAGTGTCCTCGCGGTCTTGAGATTGATAATCAGCTGAAATTTGGTCGGCTGCTCGATGGGCAGGTCGGCTGGACGTGTGCCCTTGAGGATGCGATCGACGTAGTAGGCAAGACGCCGGTACGACGAGGTCAAGTGCGGACCATAAGTGAAAAGCGCGCCACTCGTGGCAAACACCGGCCAGCCGGAGACCACCGGCATGCGCTGGCTCAAACCGAAATCGATAATGCTTTGGCGATACTGGATGGCGAAGCCATCGGCAAACAAGGAGATCGCCTGGGGCGGATTTTTCGCCATGGCCGCGAAGGCGTTTTCCAGTTCATCGCGGGTCCGCGTCGGGAAATAGTCGGTGCTCAAGCCGAGCCGCCTGCCGTACTCTTGTGTGTAGTCGCGCTCAAGATGCTGCCCAGCGTGCGTGGGGTTGGCAACAATGGCGACGCGACGCAGTCCGGGAACGGTGTCGCGCAACAGCTCAAGGCGTTTGCCGTTGAACTCGGCCGCCATGAATGTCATCCCGGTCATGTTTCCGTGCGGTCGCGCCAGACTATCGGCGAGCCCCGCTGAAACAGGATCGCTGCTCGTGACATAAACCAGGGGCACCGGCAGATTGAGCTTGGCGGCTACCGCCACCGCGGCCCCCTGCACCAGAATGAGATCGACCGGACGTTGCACAAGCTCGGCGGCGAGCGCCGGTACGCGATCGAGATGGTCGTCGCCAAACCGATACTCCATCACAAGATTGCGGCCCTCGGCATAGCCGAGCTCGGCCAAGGCCGAACGCAACGCGGCGAGAAAGGGTGCGAGGCTCGCCTCGCGCTGCGACGTCAGCCAGCCGACGCGGGCCACTCTCGCCGTACCTTGCGCGCCAGCTGCGAGCGGCCAGCTGGCGAGCGAGCCGCCGCCGAATAGCAGCGCGACGAAATCGCGCCGCCTTAATTGGTCGAAGTGCATTTGGTCCCGTGCCCAGCTAGGGTCGGATTGCAGCATATCCAATCGCAAGCGATCAGTCAGCGGGCAGGCGAGCCGTTTCACAACGCGCCAGTTCTCGGCCAAGGCCGTCAGAAGTCGGCTCCGGGTCACGAACGGCCCAAGACGCATCGTCCGGACTGAGTCCGGTCTACCCCAAACTTCAGACATTCGCAGGCACCACGGGCTTGCGCATGATTGTGGAAACTCATCTAATCTAAGGAGATTCGGGCCGGCGAAACGGCAGAGGAAGCCTATAAGCGGGAACTCGCGAGCTAACAAGGGCGGTATCCCCTGCGACCAGGACACCCACCCGGGCGCCCCCTAGGTAACCTAGGTATACCGGCGCAAACCCTCCATACAATGGACCGCTTCATCCGCCGCATCGGAAAACGCGGGTGGTGGTTGCCGGACTAACAATTTGGTTGTGGGGGGCGCGCCTATGGAAGAGGGGCGGATAACGCGATTGTTCGGATTGATCCTCGGCGGGTTGTTAATTTGCAGCCTCGTCCTCAACGCCTTGGCATACTCGATAGTCAACAGCGGAAAACGTTTTGCTCAACCTGAACTTTCGCTTGTTTCGGAAACGCTGCGTCTATTGAAAGTGGTGCCGTGCGGATTGATCGTAAGAGGTCTCGTTACCTGCTCGAATTCGTTCCATAGCGGTTACCTGAGCGCACGTCCATCGACCCCCTCGGGCAGTGGGTACGCGCCGGTCTACCCCAAACCGCGGACATTCGCAGCCGTTTCGGTTGGACAAAACCGGACTGCCCGCAGGTCTCAATCAATTCACCTTGGTGGCACGCAAAGCATCGATGTCGGTAGCGTCATCCCAATTTCGCATATGATCATAGCTCCGCGACGGTCATCCCCGATTTGACGGCCCTTTCGGATTCCCACCACCAGACGGTTGGAAATGCCGCGCCACCGTACTTGGGCAACGGATTGGGCCGGCCGAAGCGGTCCCAGCGTGCCGCCCACAACTTGTCATGGGCAAATAGCGGGACGACGTAGTGGTTCCACAGCAGGACACGGTCGAGCGCCCTGGTGGCCGCCACCAGTTCGCCACGGCTCCTGGCGAAAATCACGCGCTCGATCAGGGCATCGACCGCGGGATTCTTGATGCCGACGTAGTTGCGCGCGCCAGGCGTATCGGCCGCCTGAGAGTTCCACAAGTCGCGTTGCTCGTTGCCGGGCGACAGGGACTGCGGCCATGAGGCTATAATGATATCGAAATCGAAGTTTTGTAGTCGATTCTGATACTGCACATCGTCGACACTTCGCACGGTGACGTCGATGCCGAGACGAGCAAGGGAAGGCTTGTAGAACAGGACGAAGCGTTCGGCTCCCGACGGATCGCTCATTGCGCAGAGCATCTCGACGCTCAGCGCCTCGCCGGTCCGCAAGTTGACTTGCTTGTGATCGCGCACCTCGTAGGCCGCCTCACGCATGAGCCGCATCCCCTCGCGCAGATTGGCGCGCAACTTATCGGCTCCGCCGGCGACCGGATTGGCATACGGGGTGGTGAAGACCTCGGGCGGCACCTTGTCGCGCAGCGGTTCCAGGATTCTAAGCTCCTCCCCCTGCGGCAGCTCGGAGGAGGCCAGTTCGGTGCCCTCGAAGTAGCTGTTGATCCGCCTGTATTGTCCGAAGAAGAACTGCTTGTTCATCTCCTCGAAGTTGAAGGCGAAATTGAACGCGCGGCGCACCCTCGCATCTTTGAACTTGTCGCGCCGCGTGTTGAAGGCGAAGGCGCGCATGATTCCCCGGTCGCGTTGGGGGAATTCCTCGAGGATGACCCGCTTCCCCCTGACCGCAGGAAAATCGTAAGCCGTGACCCAGTTCTTGACACTGTTCTCAGTACGCCAATCCGCATGGTCGGCCTTGAAGGTTTCCAGTGCCACCATTGGGTCACGAACGTACTCGTAGCGAATTTCGTCGAAGTTATCGCGCCCGATATTGATGCTCAGATTCTTGGCCCAATAGTCACACACCAGCCCGTAAACCACCGTGCGGCCGGGGACGAATTCCTTGATGCGGTAGGCGCCATTGCCGAGCGGCGGCTCGAGCGTGGTTGCGCCAATGTCGCGCTTCTTGCCTGACGCATCGCTTCCTTCCCACCAGTGCCTGGGCAGTACTCTGAGTTGCCCGAGGATCACCGGCATTTCCTGATTGCCGGGGGCATCGAAAGTGAAGGTGACCTCGCGCTCGCCGCTCTGCTCAACCCTCACGACGTGGCCGTAAAAGGCCCCGATGAAGGGGTTGTATTTCTTGTAGGCCTCGAAGGAATAGATCACGTCCTCGACCGTAATCGGCTTGCCGTCGTGGTGGCGAGCGGTGGCGCGCAAACGAAAGGAGGTGGACGCAAAGTTCGGCGGGTGACTGACTGCTTCCGCGATCAGCCCGTAATGGGCCGATACCTCATCGAGCGATGGCACCATCAAAGTATCGCAAATCGTGCCGGCACCAGCAGCGAGCAAGCCCCTGAACCCGGCTACTACCTGATTGAAGTTGTCGAACGTGCCGAGCCCCACCAAGCGTACCGCCCCGCCTTTCGGCGCGTCCGGATTGACGTAGTCAAAATGCCTGAAGCCGGGCGGATATTTGAGGTCGCCGAACTGCGACAGACCGTACCGCCACTGCGGTTCGGAGTTTTGCGCGCGCGCCGATGTCGCGGGTAATGGCGCTTGGCCAAACCAGGGGGAGATGGCGGCAAGCGTGCCGGTGCGAAGAATAGAGCGACGGGTCAGGCGCATGGAAAACCTCCGTATGCTTGCCACCCGTGCCTGCGAGCACATTCATACTCTTGCATGATTGAACATTCCAAGTACAGTAGGGGAGACTATCTTGCTCATTCCCTGCTGCTCGTTGTCGTCTCTGCGCCGAGCCTCGCATTTTCGGCGTGCATCGTCGAGGCTTCATGAACCAATGCTCGTTTGCATTCCGCTCGGAATTTGCCATTGAACGATTCGATGAAGGCATGCCGAGTGCGCTGCGCTGAGCACCACCTGCCTTCATGGTAGGACGTACAAACTTTCTCGCCCGCTCCTGAGAAGTCTTCAGCCGGGGAGCGCGGTCCTCATTTTCTCGGCTTTTCGTTTGCTGGCTTCCGAAGGCGAACGCCGGGGCCCCCGCCATTTTCGTCGATGAATTCGACGCCGGCGTTCTCGAAAGCACGCCTAATGACATCGAGGGTGGCGCGGCGCGGTTGGGTCGATCCCGCCTCAAGCTGATGGACCGTCACCTGGCTTACACCCGCGGTCGTTGCGAGATCCTGTTGGCTCCATTCGAGAAGACCCCGCGCTGCCCTGCACTGTGCCGGCCTAATCACGAGCGGCACAACTAAAGCGTGAATATAGTGGTTCTTGGCTGGCGTAAATCGTCACCGTTCGTCGCCGGCCTCCAGCGCATACGACTCCCATGGCTCCAAGTCTCAGGACGATCCACGAACTCAGGACTAAGTCATCGCTTTCGCTTCTTCTTTGCCATCCGAAGGCCGAAGCCGCCCGTCTCATCGTCATCGATGAATTGGATTCCGGCCTGTTCGAACGCTGCCTGAATTTTGATCAGAGTTGAAACATAGCCCATGAGCGGCCCTTCTTGGCTTTCAATACGCCGAATGGTTGCAACACCGACCTTAGCCGCTTGCGCAATATCCTCTTGGCGCCAGCCGAGGAGCGCCCGGGCTGCACGGAGTTGTGCGACCTGAAGCATGGCTTAGGAGAATTATTCGATTTAAAGCCCTTGACAAGCGCTCAGCTATGATCGTTTATAGATCAGATGTACCGCTACGAAGACCATATGTGATATTAAATATATCGGCGATCGCCCAGGGATAGGGAGTTCCCACGAATCAGGAGGTGCGTAAAATGCCTACGAATGCAATGGAGTTTCGCAAATTTGCCGCCCGCGGTTCCTTTATCGGCGGCTCCGACGCCCGCATCATCATGGGCACCGACGAGGCCGCCCTCCTCCGCCTCTGGCAGGAAAAGCGCGGCGAGGTCGAACCAGAGGACCTGTCCGGCAACCTCATCGTCCAGCTAGGGGTGGC
>CAWIZJ010000036.1:0-34743 GCA_963840535.1 uncultured Alphaproteobacteria bacterium | reverse complement strand
CGGGGTCGCCAATTTATCTCAATGACTTATCCGACGGCAGCATGCTGAAAGAAACTGTCGGGCTAACCACGGGCTAACGGTCTCGACGAAGATTAGCCATGTTGCGTACCAAGCGTTTCACGTCGAGATGTATAGAAGGGCTGAGATATGACGTTCGAAAACTTTTTGGCCATCATCGTCGTTCTGAACGCTGCAGCCACCATCACGCTGTGGCAACAAGCCATGCGACGACCAGAAAAACTTAAAAACAAATTTCTAAATCTGCTCTGGCACAGCAAGCCCATCATACCCAAGCACGAACCCCCGCCCCCACTCGAGGCAGGGAAATGGGGCGTTGACAAGGAAGAGTTGCAGTTCTTCAGCGATTTCGATGAGTTTGCAAACGTCGTCAATTGGTGGCTAGCAGACCCGGACGTGCATCACAACGAGCCCTGGCGCTTACAAGAATTGCCGAAGTCCAGGCTTTCCCATCTTGGTCCTCATGACTCGCCCAGCTACGGCCGACGCTATGCTGTGTTTCACAATCAAGTCCGTCTGGGCGAAATCGAAATTCAGCCTGGTCTAAGTACAGCACGCAAAATCCTGAGGTGACAGTCCACGTAAACATCGCCTTTGCTCGCCTGCTGTGGTTTGAAACAATTCGAAGTTTTCTTACCGACATCGCACTTCACATCAGCGAGCACCGTTCAGGCACGCTAGAATTCGTTCAGACGAACCAAATAATTGACGGTGCTATGACATCCTTACTTTGGCAGACGCAAGAAATTTCTCGATTTGGACTTGAGCCGGGTTATGGCGAAATCGAGGTGGAGTTGAGCGGCGTAGCAGGCTTTTACATCGATCGCAGGCAAGCTTTGCGGAGGGCAAAGAGCAACAGATCGGCTAGCGCTCCTGCTTGATACCAGCATCCCGCGCTAGCGACGCTCGCGAATGCGCGGGAGTAGATCGCGCTTCGCTCAATTCGCCGCCGTGATCAGCTTCTGCTCGTCCGTGCCGTTCACGATCGCACAGCGGCGGACTATCAGGCGACGCGCCCGCTGGTCGATCGCACCGGACGACGGAAGCGGTAAGCGGCCTGAACAAACCGCGAGCGCGCGCAGGGCGTGACCTAGGCCACCGCAAGGCGCGCGGCCTGAGGCAGGTGCGGTTTGAAAGGAGGAGGGACTTCGTGTCTGACGAAATGATATTGGCTTTGGGTCACTTTGTAACTGTGGTCGGCGAAGTCGAGTACGTGATGTTTGAAACGATCTTGGCGGTCGCGGAAGAAGACGCAAACGAGGTACATAGGGCATTTTACAGCAAGACATTTGGCCCGAAGGTGGACATGTTAGTAACGCGGCTTGAACACAGCGCGTTCGACGAGCACAGGGAAGGCGTCGATCATTTGATCGGGATGCTCAGGAAACTAACGCCCCAGCGAAACAACATCATCCACGGCGAGACCTTCTACATAACCCGTGGGGCTGAGTCCAAAATTTTCCGAGTGGGCTTTACACGGAAGAACCTGGCTCCGTGGACCGACTTCGACTTCAGGGGGAACGCGAGTAACATCTTCACGCCTGACCAGATTGGTGACGTAATTTTCGAATGCATCGCTATCAAGACCGATCTCGACTTAATTCGGCAGAAGGTGATCAAGAAACTGACCGGCTATCAGCCGCCGTACCTGACTCACTCATTCGAGATTGAAGTAGACGACCGGTCATAATTGCGTGACGGGACATATACCGCCCGTGCCGCCTCTTGACCCTCGCTCGCTCCCCGGCGCGGTCCGTCCTAGGCTCGCGCCGTTCTCCTTTCCACAGCGATCCCCTCCTTCAACGCCGTGGCCCGCTGGTCGCGGCGTCTTTGTGTGCTCGCCATTGCGTTCGCTGCCTGTTCGCATGAATTGACAATTGTCAATGACCAGACGATCATCATAGCGTCGCGCCTGCCTTCATTCATGGTCCCATGTGAGGGCGACTGCTTTAACGCCGTGGCCCGCTGGTGGTGGTCACGGCGGCTTTCATTTCGCGTGAAGGCATCGTTAACAGCGCGGCAACCATGGCCATGCCACCCTCGCGATCGGCTGCATTCAACCGGGGGAAGCGGTTATGGCGAAGGAACCAAAGGACAAGACACTCGCCGAGTTGGCGCAGGAGATGTGGAAGCGAGAGGACTCGCTCGACCATCTGACCGCACGGGCGGAAATGGAACTGCGTCGAACGCGGTACATGAAGACATCTGCAATTGCGACGGCGGTGTCGGCAGCGGCTGCCGCGATCGCGGCCATCGCGGCGGCCATTGTTGCCGCGAGCGGCACCTGCTGATGGGGTAAAACGGCGGCTACCGAAACTTGGTGCGCGGTTGCACTTGCATGCGCTCGAATACCGGCCGCAAGAATCGTTCCAGCACCTCGCGCACGGTGCGGCCCACGAGACCATCACCGAGAACGGGCTGATCGCGCAGTGCGTCCGCAATGGCTTGCAGGAAGGTGTCGCGATCGGCAACTGGCAGCGGCGCGGCAGCGTGCAGGATTGCGGTCATTTGCTCGTCGGACAATGCGAGGGGTTTCATCGAGGCGGCCTCCCGACTGCGCATCGGGGCCGCGTCGTGGGCTTGTGTCAAGCAGCGCCAAGGGCACTCCAAACAAATCTTTGGCGTCAATTAGCAAGTCAGTGTTCGGAATGCGGCCTATGAGCAAGTTCCTCACTGATGCAGATGCCGAGCGCAGCGGCTGAGGTGGTTGCAACGGTTGGGGTCCATCGTCTGCGCCAGACCCCTGTCTGGTCCGGGGATGTGGAAGACCTACGCCGCATCCCCGGACAGCATCGAAATTCATTGCAGCCGGTGCGGCGGCGGCTGTGGCTTCGTGAAATCTTGCGGCGCGAAACCCTCCATCCGCCAAGCGTGCAATTCGCGATGCATTTCGGCGCGCAACCGCTCGCGATCGACTGCGGCCTCGACCTTGTAGGCTTCGAGCTTTTCCTCGATCTCCGTGGCCGACCAGCCATTCCGGCAGAGCATTTTGACATAGGCCGCAATCTGACGGCCGTATTGCCGCTCGGCCGACCGGTCGGCATCTACAAGCATTTCCTCGAACGCAATGTCCGCGAACTCACGCGCAACCATATCCCGCAAGCGCCGCGTCGCCTGCTCGCGCTCGCCGACCGGGCGATCGGGGTAAGCGTCATCGAGCACCGTCAGCACCACGTCGAGCGCCCGCTCGCGATCATCGGGGTGATGCTGCAGCAGCCATAGGGCGATCACTCTGCACTGCGATTGCTCGCCTTGAGCGTGCGATGATGTGGGGCCAACGTCAAGCGTGACGGGCACATGCAGCAGCTTCGCGCCGTCGCTCGTCATCGCCGCCCCGATTTCACCGCCAACGTCCAACCGCTGGCACTGGTGCCCGGACGATCGCGGGTAGCCTCGTCGGCGTGCCACATCCCTCCGTCGAACGTGATGATATCGCCCTTCGAATAGGTTTTATCGCTGCGCCAAGCGCCCACGTATTTTGGGACGTTCGCAAGCTTCCCTTCAAGCGCAGCAACCCGCTCGTGCATCCGCTTGAGTTCGACGAGCACGGGCCGCAGCGCCTCACTGACGCAAGTTGCTATCAGGTTGATCTGCGCGGCCCGATCGGCACCAAGCCGCTTCCGCAGCTTGGCGATCTCGGCATCGGCATCGCGATCGGCACCGTTGGCCTGCAAAAGCTCATGGTTGGCCTTGGCGATGCGCTGTAGCTCGCGGTATTCGTCGCTGTCGGCTGTGAACTCGTCGGGCATGATCGCCCTCCGTCAGATCGACAATCTCGGCCTTGGCCATGCGTGCCTCGTTCAACGGCGTGATGCAACGTTATAACATCACTCGCAGAGGCGCAAAAGAGGCGACAGTTGGAGGGGAATGACGCGGGCGCGTCGCTGCAAGGGGGAGTACTCGGAGGTGCCCCAAAGGAACGTACACGTTCCTTTCCATGCTCAGCTGACCGCCGCCAGCTTCTGCCTGCGGCTAGGCCCCGTCCGAGCCGTCCAGAGGAAGGGGGCGACCACCCCTTTCTCCTGGCGGGCTCCACCCGTAACATCAGGAAGAAATTACTGCCCGCCTGCGGAGGCGCCATGAGGAGCTGTGGCAACTGCACAATGTGTTGCAAGCTCTTAGGCGTGGACATGCCGGGCGGCTACAAGCCGCCGGGCAAATGGTGCAAACACTGCGCGATCGGCAAGGGCTGCAAGATCTACGATCGCCGGCCCGAACAGTGTCGGGGGTTCGAGTGCATCTGGCTGAAGGATAAGACCGGCCGGCTGCCGGACGATCTCCGGCCCGACCGATCGCACGTCATGTTGATCCCGGCGCCGGACGGCTTTGGGATCGTGGCCGAGGTCCCCAACGACCATCCCGACGCATGGCGTCACCCGACGATCCTGGCGGTGCTGAAGGAGGTTGCCAATGCCGGCTACATGGCCATGGCGCGCTGCGGCGCGCGCCACTGGGCGATCGGTAGTAAGGGCCTTTCAGAGGTTCCAGCCGACAATGTCTGGTTTGATGCCAGCACCCACATGTTCCGGCTGAAGATCCCCGAGCGGGTCGTGCGCAACCTGGGGCTCGGCGAGTTGCGGCGACGCTTATAGATTTCTGCCGCTGTTTCGCCGAGGTGCATCTCGAATGATCCTCACGATCAGCAGACGGTCACCGGGTGGCGCAGCGCCTCCTCGATCTCGGTCACGCTCGGCGGCGGCACCGGCACGCCCTCAACAGTCCGGCGCGGGCACCAGAACGTCCAGCCGCGATGGCGGATGCGGGCGGCGGCGGGGCTTTCGCCTTCGTCCACGGCGACGTTACGAAGATTACGGTGGAGATTTCCTGACAACTGCAGGCGCGTGGTTCCGGCTACCCTGTGGGCGGATGGATCGGCTACCTGATTGCCGGCTTCATCGGCGCGTGTTTGCTGATCTGGATCGTCCGCGCGATACAGGGCCGGACAGCTTGAGCATCCACGTCCTGACCCGCTTCGTCGTGACTTCATCGCCACCTCAACCGAAGCGGAGGATTCCCGCGAATATAGATCGGTGCATCTAATTATAAGCTTGGGGTTGGGCGTACAGGCGACACTTCATCCTGACGTGGAGATCATCGAGGTACTGGGCGCCCATCCAGTCTCGTAGTTCCTCTGTGTTTGCGGCAGGTCTGCCGCGGTCTTCCTCGAACATATCCAGCATGGCTTCCAGCCGCTCTAGCCGCCTTTTCTCTTGGGCGCGGTCATCATCGACTACCGAGTTCAGCACGTTACCACCTCACGATTTCGTCGCTCCCTGATCCGGTCATAGACAATGGTCGATCTGGTCTAATTGCTCGTTAAACGGACCACCAACGCGACGATCTTCTGAAAAAGATTGCAATCAACCTTAACTCGGCAAGGAGCTGGGCATGTTCGTCGGTCGTAAGGAGGTCGGGGCCCCGGCGACTTCGCAGCGATGTCCGACGCCGAGCTTGCGGAAAAGATTCAGAGTATGTCAAAGGCGCTGGGCCTGGAAAACGAGACCAAGACCCGGATTGCGATTCCCGTGCAGCTCCGTCTTCGGGCGCGATCGCACCGGCATTACGCGAGGCACGTCAGCAACAGCGCGCTGTCATCACTCCTCACGTGACAGCTCCAGTTCGGCGGGTATTGCCGACACCCCCTCGGTCACCATCTCAGAACCGGGTTCGATTGCCTTCGTAGCGGCAATCGGCGCCGCGGCCACTACTGCTTGCGCTGGCGCGGTCGTTGTTTCAGATGCAGGTTCTGTCGCCGTCGCAGCCGATTTAGTGGCCTCGGCTGCGGTTATTTTGAAAGCATTGAACCCAACGATCAAAGCGGCGGCCGAGAATGCAACCACACACAGGGCAGATATCATACCCCAACCGCCGCGTCGGCGATCTGCCATCACTGTGGCTCGATCTTGGTTTGCTACCTCCTCCGATGGACCAAAATCTGCGTCATCGCGCGATGGGTCTGAATTGAGAAGCGGGGAAAAGCGGCTCTCGAACTCGTTGATAGCTTCTGTCGCCCCTGAGTCGCGAACAGCCGAAAGAAGGTCTTCATAAAGCCCCGGACCCACCCTGCTGTTCCGAAAGTCGTGGGCGTGGCGTTGCTCTATAGTGTCGAAAATGCACTTCCGCATTTGGTGGCCACTACGCAGCGCATCCGTAAATGCTGCTTGGTGCTTAAACACCGTCCCCTCCGTGTTTCATCGCCTCAAAAAGCTGCTGGTACAAATCGTCGAAGACTGGATTGGCGCTCTCGTGGCAAAACACTGATTGCATCCCAACTTTTGTTGCCACCGTGGCATTTAGGTCACTAGCCTGGATTTCCACGGCTAAGGATTCCACTAACGTCGGATTGGCTCAAGGGATTCATTTGACTCGGGAATTTGGCGCCGATCGTTATCCGAAATAGTACGCTGATAGCCGAATTGCGCGCTGTCACTTGCGCTTTCTCGAAAATGCTCCGTGAAACCGACTTCCATCGTTTGGAGGGCAAAAACCACTGTGGCATGCGGGTTTTCGTGCAATCGCAACATTTGCGGTGCAATTTGCTTGACACCAGATCTGGTATGTGACATTGCGCATATGTGCCTATCAGCGCACCATATAGCATAACAAAATGCCGCCGCTTCTTTGTGGTGCCGGAGACGGTGCGCCAGCGCCAGTACGAGGCCTTGCGCGCTTTTTACCTGCAGGAGTTGCCCTCGGCCGAGGTCGCACGCCGTTTCGGCTATTCGCCCGGCGCCTTCCGCGTGCTGTGCCATGCCTTCCGGCACGGCGACCTTCCGGAATTCTTCGCCACCGCGCATCCGGGCCCGCGCACGCAGCCCAAGAAGAGCCGCGCTCACGAGCAGATCGTCGCGCTGCGCAAGCGCAACTATTCGGTCTACGAGATCAGTCGGGCGCTCAAGGAGCAGGGAACGCCGCTGAGCGCCACCGCGGTACGCGAGGTGCTGGTCGAGGAAGGCTTCGCACCGCTGCCGCGCCGGCTCGACGAGGAACGCCCCTTCCGCGTCGGCCCCAACGTGGAGGCGGTCGCCAACGTCCAGGACTTCGTCCTCACCAAGCGGGAGTTCACCACCAGGGTGGGAGGGCTGTTCCTGTTCGTTCCCGATCTGGTGCGCCTCGACGGCGACAACACCCTCGCACGCGGCGCCAAGCTGCCGGGCTCGAACATGATCCCAGCCGCACACGCGCTGCGCGCCTCGCTGGCGCTCAAGCTGTGGTCGATCGAACGCAAGAGCCACGTCATGGCGCTCGTCGCCGACCAGGGGCTCGCCTTGTTCTGCGGCCTCAATGCCATGCCGAAGAAGAGCTTCCTGTCGGAATATTCCTCGCGCATCACCCCGCAGCAGGTCTCCCGCCTGCTCGCCGGCTGGCACGCGCAACTCACCGGACAGAATCTCTTCACCGGCCAGTCGCTCAATCTCGACTTCCACTCGGTGCCCTACTTCGGCGAGCATCCGCTCGTCGAATCCCACTATTTATCCAAGCGAAGTCGCCGGCAGCCCAGCATCCTCACCTTCCTGGCGCAGGATGCCGATGCCCAGGTGTTCTGCTACTCCAATGTCGATATCCGCAAGGGTGAGGAGGCCGAGGAGGTCTTCCGCTTCATCGAATTCTGGAGGCGCCGGTACGGCAAGCTGCCGCAGCACCTCGGCTTCGATTCCAAGCTCACCACCTACGAGGGGCTCGACCGGCTCGATGCCGCCGGCATCACCTTCATCACCTTGCGTCGGCGCTCGCCCAGCCTCCTCGCCGAGGTCGAGAACCTGCCGCCATCTGCCTGGCGCACCGTCACCCTCGACGTGCCCCACCGCAAATACCGCAAGCCACGTGTCTTCGAGCAGAAGGCGCGTCCGCACGAGCGCACCTACCGCCAGTTCTTCATCACCGATCTCGGTCACGATGAGCCCACCATCCTGCTCACCAACGACGCAACATCCACCGCACGAAGCCTCGTCACCCGCTACGCCAAGCGCATGCTCATCGAGAACGCGCTCGCCGACGCCGTGCGCTTCTTCCACATCGACGCGCTCTCGTCATCGGTCGGCTTCAAGGTCGACTTCGACATGGCGCTCCTCGTCCTTGCTTCATGCCTCTATCGCCTGATGGCCCGCCGCATGCGCGGTTATGATGACGCTCAGGCGCGCCAGATCTTCCGCGACCTCATCGACATGCCGGCCGAGGTCGCCATCACCGATAGCGAAATCAGGGTGCGCTTCCACCGTCGCGCTCACCTCCCGATCGTCCTCGCCTCCGGCCTCATCGATAAACCCATCGCCGTCCCATGGTGGAACGGCCACCGCCTCCGTTTGGTGCGGTAGCTCTCGCAAAACCTGAAATGTTAGGCTAATTCCGTGGCGTGGAAATCCAGGCTAGCATCGCGTTGATATTGGGCGTTGCTGGCTTGATCCGAACGGGCAAAGGGGCTGATGATTCCGAAGCGCCCGCCGTGAATGTCGCGCTCGCCGCCTCAACGTTATCGGACCATACGGCGGCCACGCCTGCGCCGCCTTCGAGAGGGCGGCTGATGCGCAAACCAGGTCAGAAAGTGCCCGATTTTATTGAAGTCTGGCCGGCCTAATTTCAGGGGGTTTATTCGTACGCTCCGGGAAAGCGATGGATCGCCGACCTAGGGGTATCTGGGTCAGGTGGATCATAGTTTCTGCACGAAGCCAGGGCTGAAAACCGCATCTGTGTGATGGCCGTCACATCGCAACGGCAACGCAGGCATACCATTCGGCTCAGTAGGGAAGAGCCTTCTTCAGGAGGACACCATGAAGGAGATCTGCAAATTGGCGTTCGTGGCGATTGCGAGTGCGTCACTCGGCGCGTTGGTGGCCGATGCCGTTCACGCCAAGGCCACTTCGACACACCAGGTTACCGGTCCAGCCGCCATTCCCGGCACGGCGCGGTCGAAGTCCTATGTCGACTGGGAGGGGGCCAGGAGCCAGTCGTTCGGAAGCCGCGTGCTGGCGACCGGGGGGAACACCGAGGCCGGCGCGTTTCTGCGGCGGCACACCGGGGTCTCCATGTTCGGGGGCATGGACAAGATGCAGGTCTGGAGCGACGGATTGCCCCCAAGATGAGCAGCTATCTGCGGCAGCAGGCCGAAGTGCTGCTCGCCCTGTCGCGACAAACCATCGATCTCGGCGTGGCGGGTCGGTTGCGAAAGTTGGCCGCCGATTTTCGCGAGCGAGCGAGCGCGCTCGAGCGAGACAATTGTCCGAGCATCGAGCCGACCAATCGGAGGGAACGACGCCCTTACTTGGATCCAAATGATTGACCGGATTGATCCGTATTTTTTCACGGACAGAGATAGCGGGGACCGGGTCACCGCATAGGACCCGATCACGGCCGTGCCGACCTACCCGATTTGTTCGACGCCAAAGTCGAGCCGGAGGGGCGTGCGGGACCATGACCGCTCGGTCGTTAACGGCGCGGCAACCATGCCATGCCACCCTCGCGGCCGGGTGGTGACCAGCCGGACATCGCCACGGTCACCGCAGCAATGAGGGAGCCCACCCATCGGGGTGGTGACCAGCCGGATGCCCGCCGTTCACCCCTACGCCGCCCGCGAGCCGAGCCCCAAGTGCGCCGACTGCCTTCGTCTCGAAGCGATCGTCGCCGATCTTGCAGCCTTGGCCGAAACTCTGCGCCGGTCGCGTGACAGCTGGCGCGGCTTGGCCCTCGAAGGGGCCGGGCGCGAAGAAGTCGCCGACGTCATGCTGGCCGATCACGGCAGGTCGTCCGCACGGTCACTACGCGGGCACCACCCGGTTGCCCCGGTCAAACCATGAAGCCGCCCGCGCCATCGTCAAGCGCCACCGGCTCCCGCGCTCGCGTGCCGAGGATGTCGCCGTCGAAGTGCGACGGCATCCGGAGTGAGGCCGATTTCAGTCACGCGCTGACACGCGCAGCGTTTCAGTGATCGCCGCCCCGATCTCTTCGCGCGAGGCAGGCTTTATCCCGGAGATTTCCCCAAAAGCCGAGCAGCCATGTGTGATGGCCATCACATCGGCCGAAGCCGTGTTCCGGCATGACTTGCTCTCTCGGGAGCGGGAATTCCCGTCTTTAGCAAGGGGAGATGAACATGATTGTCGTGATCACGTTCGTTGTCTTCGCGGTGGCGTTCGCGCTGTCCGCTCTATAGGGCACGAGCGGTATCGTGCGTCCGGCGCTCAAGTCACCCAAGGAGTACCGCAGATTTGCCGCGCAGTGCTTACGCTGGGCAGCTCGTGCAAAGAGTGAGGAGCACAAGAGCGTCATGCTCAAAATGTCGCATCACTGGCTGCAGATAGCGCAAAAATTGGAGCGCGCTGCTGAACCTATCGATCCATTACCCCAAAAGTCGCCAGTCTCGATGAACCCATCTCACTAAAGAAAAAATTCCGCGTTCTGAAGTTTCGGACTTAACCTGCAGCGCGACCCGCCTCACGCGATCGGTATTTCGATTTCGACGAAGCCACCCGTCGTCGCCGTGGCAACGGTCGCGGCGCGGCTTCTCCGCAGCACGCCCGCAAGGGGACTAGGCGGCGCCGCGAGCGATGATGTGGAACATCAATCCCAGCACTGCCATCCCAACGGCGACTGCCGCGATCGGCAGCAGTATTTCGGCGGTCGCGTTTGCCACTTTGACGGAACCGGTCGAGGTGTCGAATTCGCCCGCGGCCCAATCGCGAAAACTAGGATGACTTTCGTCCCACGCGCCGTCCGCGTTCCGGCGCCAGGTCAGCGTCATGGTGGTCGATCGCCTCCTGCCGGGAATGGGACGGCCTCACTATCGTCGAAGCGTTGCGGCATGAGCATGTGCGCACCCGGTGCTGGTCTTGAGCGCGCTCGGAGCAGTCGACGATCGAGTGCGGGGCTTGCGGGGGCGGCGACGACTACCTGACCAAGCCCCTCGCCATCATCGAGCTCGTGCCAGGATCGAAGCACTCCTGGCCCGCATACATTTCCTGCGGAACTCCAAAAAAGGGAAAACCCCGCTCGGGGAAGCAGGGTTTTCAAATCAGTCGGTCGCTTGGGGAATCTCGGGGGAGATGAGAGCAACCGACTTGCAGATCGAAATCTACCGCGCGCCTGTTTCAAGCGTATTTCGTCGCAACAGAGTTTGGTTTCGCGGTTTGCGGCAGAATCTGGGCGAACGTTTCGCGGTTTGTGGCCACAGTACGGCCGGGGCGACTGTCGCGCCCTCGGGCCGGCCGCCCTCCGGCCGCTGCGCAAGAGAAGGAGCGGGCCGTAACCTCAGATACCAACGGCGTCGATTACGCACTTCTTCATGTGCCTGCTCTTCGCTGCGCCCGCCAGCTTCTTCGCCTTGGTGTCGGCTTCGCAGGTCGTCGTTGCGTCCCTTTCACATTTCGTCATGAAGCTCTTGAGCGCGGCGCCTACCAGCTTCTTCTCCGCCGCATCCGACTTGCAGGTCTCAAACGCGGGCCCCGACGCGATGAGACAAACCACCAGAACGTCGCCCACCTGAACGCCCGTGACACCACCCTCGTCTTCGTCTCGCGGGCGCCTCAGGCAAACATCGCGCGGCTGAAGGCGCGGATGGGCTGGGAGATGCCGTGGTTCACCATCACGGACAGCTTCGACGCCGACTTCGGCGTGGACGAGTGGCACGGCACGAACGTGTTCTACCGCGACGGCGGCGCGTGTTCCGCACCTACTTCATCAACAACCGCGGCGACGAGCAGATGGGGAGCACCTGGAACTACCTCGACATCACGCCGCTGGGCCGGCAGGAGGTCTGGGAGAACTCGCCCGAGGGCTATCCTCAGACCCCGACCTACAAGTGGTGGAACTGGCACGACAGCTACGTCGCGGACGCACCGCCCGACAAGAAGTGGGTCGAGGTGTCGGACGCCGGAGAGGCGGCGTTCCGGAACCAGCACGGGAGCACGAAGCCATGAGCCTGATCTGTTCCGGCGGATCCGACAGGCGGGCGACCCGCCGGAACGCCGGCGCGCTCTGGGCGGCCGACGGGCTGAGGGCCCTCGCGGCGTCGCCGGCGGAGTTCAACCAGATCCTCCAAGCCGCTGGACGGCAAGGCTTCCTATCGTCTGCGCGTGCCTGCAAACGCGCCGGTCACGCAATACTGGTCGATGACCGTTTACGATCGCGCGACGCACGCCTTTTTCAAGAATGCCCCCTGGGTCGGCCGCTCTTCGCAAACGCCCGGTCTGAAAAAGAACGCCGATGGTTCGGCCGATATCTGCTTCTGCCCGAAAGCGCCGACGGGCCAGGGGACTAATCTGAACAGATGGGCGACGCATGAGAAAAAGCGCGATCGGCAGGAGCAGGATGGGGAGCACGTAACTCACCACGAGAGCCAGGATCGGCTGGTCGGCCCAGCCGGCGCCGATCGCTGCAAACGCAAACGCGGTGGGCACGCTGCCGATGGTCACTGCCGCGGTGAATTTTCCCATCGGCATTCCCGCGAGCCCGGCCAGAAAGACCACGGCTTCCGGAATGCTGTAGGGGAGGCTGCGGGTGAGGACGATCGCCGAGGCGCCGCCCCGTTCGAACAAGCTCTCCATCCTATTCAATGACTGGGGACCGACGAAGCGCTTCACCATTCGCCGCGCGGAGGTGAGCATGAGGACATAGCCGAAAAGGCCACCGGTGATCAGGCCGACGCTGCCCAGGAGACCTCCGAGGACGGTGCCGTAGATGATGCCGAGGGCCGCGATCACCACGGTCTGGGGAACCGGCAACACCAGATCGGCCCAGATGAGAGCGATGCCGACCGCCCAT
This sequence comes from uncultured Alphaproteobacteria bacterium, assembly GCA_963840535.1. Classification (GTDB taxonomy): domain Bacteria; phylum Pseudomonadota; class Alphaproteobacteria; order Rhizobiales; family Xanthobacteraceae; genus VAZQ01. The sequence continues at coordinate 21,975 of CAWIZJ010000036.1, read as the reverse complement.
GCCCAGGCGTCGTATTTTCGGAGCAGGAGGACGGCGTCGTTGGCGTCCTCAGGCGTGGGGATCGAGGCGCATGAAGCCAGCGGCAAAGCCGCAATGCCGACTACGACGAGGCCCGATCTCAATTCGGCCTCCGGGCTCGCAGGACCGGCCAATAGGGCCGGCGCTCTTGCTCGACGGCTACAGCCAGGGGCGGACACGCGCCCTGTAGTCGCGGTAGGCGTCGCCGAAGCGCCGCTCGAGATACGCCTCTTCGCGCGCGACCACGCCGTAGCGCAGGATGATGACGAGAGGCAGCGCGAGGACGAGGACCCACGGGCTGCGCACAGCTATGCCGGTCCCGACATAGAGTAGAAACATGCCGACGTAGATCGGATTGCGGCTCCAGCCGTGTATGCCGGTTGTGACCAACGCGCGGACGGGCTGGTTGGAACGCACTGGCGTAGCCGCGCGAGAAAAATTGCGAGCTCCTGCGGCCACAATCGCGACGCCGATCAGGATCAGGCCCCCGCTGGCCGTCCAACGGATCAAGGTAGCCTCTGGAAAGGTGAGCGGCAAAGGCAGCAGGCGATCGAGGGCAAACCCCAGGACGAGGCAGGCGAGATAGAGCAATGGTGGCCGCGCGATGCCCCGCGTCACCGCGGTGTCGCTAGCCTGCTGGCTGACAGGGCCCATGTCTGCTCCTCCTACTTGCCAGGCAATGCGTCGAAGGTCAGGATCAGGATGACAACATAAGTGTCATTCTAGCGATTGACAACATAGGTGTCAATCGGCGGCGACGGAGCGGAACGGGATGGTGACGGTGCGACAGAGGAAAGCGGTCGGTCGGATCGCCACGGGCAAGGGCGAGGCGATCGCGGACCTGATGCTCGAAGTGGCACAATTCTTCTTTCGAATACGGGCCGTGGGTCAGAGAACAGGGCTGATTACAAGCTGGGGCGGCGGAGCGTTCGGCTTCATGCGCAGCCTGGCGGTGATCGGCCCCCTCACCGTCCCCCAAATCGCCCAGATGCGTCCGACCAGCCGCCAGCGCATGCAGCGGTTGGCGGATGAGCTGGCGGCTGAGGGGCTCGTGGAATTCATCGACAATCCGAGGCATCGGCGATCGAAGTTGGTGCGCCTTACTCGCAAGGGTGATGCGCGCTACCGCGAGTTGAGCGCGCGGTTCCTGGCGATCGCCTCGACGATGGGTACTGATTTGAGCGAGGCGGACATCCGCAAGACCGCCGAGATCGTGCGGCGGCTCAGCGATGAGGCAAGGGGGCGCTCGGAGTGGCTGCCGCGGAGTGCGAGGCCGGCCGCGTCTGCGAGAGATGGTGCGTAATTGCCCACACGACGTTGCGGCGAGGACAAGTTGATGGCCGGCGCGCGTCATCAAGCGTCCTCGAGCTCGGTCGGCGCCAGCAAAGCCGCGGCTCAGTCCGCCTTCAGGCCCGCGGCCTCGATCACCTTGGCCCACTTGGCGGTTTCCTCGGCGATGTGTTTTGCGAATCCGGCCGATGTCAACGGCATGGGGTAGACGCCCAATTCGGAAAATCGCGCCTTCACCTTGGGATCGGCGAGGGCTGCGTTCATCGCGTCGCTGAGCTTGCTGACGATCTCGGGAGGCGTCTTGGCAGGCGCGCCCAGGCCATACCAGCCGAACGCGTCGTAGCCTTTCACGAACTCGCCGATGGCTGGGACCTCCGGCAGCGCATCCGCCCGCTGCTCGGTGGTCACCGCCAGGGCGCGCAGCTTGCCGTCGCGGATCAGCGGGAGCGCCTGCGCTATCGGATTGAACGAGACCTGCACCACTCCCGCCACCAGATCGGCCATGTAGATGCCGCGGTACGGGACGTGGACCATCTTGGTCCCGGTCATGATCTGGAACAGCTCGCCGAAGACATGGGGCGAGCTGCCGTTGCCGCCGGAGACCATATTGATCCTGCCCTGGATTGGCCTTGGCATTGGCGATGAGCTCCGGAAGGGTCTTGGCGGGAAACGACGCCGGGACCACGACGACGAACGGGGTCTTGGCGATGCCCGCGATGGGCGCGATGTCGCTCATGAAGTTGAAGCTGAGATTGGGATAGAGCGTCGCGTTGACCGCGTTGGTCGAGACCGGCATCAGGATCGTGTAACCGTTCGGCGCGGCGCGCGCGACGTATTCGGTCGCGATATTGCCGCCGAAGCCCGGCCTGTTCTCGATCACGATTTGCTGGCCGAGGCGCTCCGACAGCTGTTGCCCCGTGAGACGCGCGATGATGTCGGGCGCGCTGCCGGCGGGGAACGTGACGATCAAATGCACCGGTCGCGTCGGATAGGCCTGTGCCCAAGCGGGGCATGACAACGCCGGCAGCGCGGCAGCACAAGCGGCCAGATGCAGGAATCTGCGGCGGGGCGTGTTTCATGGCGTTCTCCCTCAAACGGCGGACTGTCGAGATGCGGGAGCAGCCCCCGCAACCGACGGATTTCAAATTCGAGGTTCGAATGCTCGCCGGCCGATGGCATCATCGCTGCCGCTGAAAAACGAGCGGGAATTCGGCATGTCCCGCCTGCAGCTGTCCGATCAGGCTACTCACATTTGTCCACGCGCGGAAGGGGCCATGGCCGGTTGGCAATAACGGCTCGGAGCGTATGCGAGGGCCTGTCCGTAGCCGGCGTTTCGCGGTGGTTTCGCCCGGCCGGGATGTGCCGCAGCGGCCGGGCGTGCCGCGCCAGCACCGCCGCCACCGCGCCCGCGAGCGTCGCGAGGACGCACCAGTAGGCGTAGCGGAAGTCGGCCGCCACGCCGACCGCGAAGAAGGTGCCGACATAGACCACGGCGGATGCGGTCACGGCGACGGCGAAGGCGCCCGCAGGCGTCGCGCGCGTGCGCCAGGCGAATGCGAGCACCGCGACGGCGAGCACGAGCCAGAGCCCGGGCCGGAACAGCCAGGTCGGCTGCAGCGCATCGTGCAGCGCGATGAGCGGCTCGAAATACGGACTCTTGCCGTAGGTTGCGCCCGCCTTCGCCCAGTCCCAGACCGGCAGCACCAGGTTCGAGCGGCCGAGGAACTGCCACATGAAGGTCGCGCGATGGCGGAGATAGGCGAGGGGATGGGCGGCGACCGCGCGCTGCCACGCGGCAACGAGGCGCGGCGTGCCGAACACGGGGTCGCTCGCCTGCTCGAGCCGCTGCATGACGAACGGGCAGGGCGGCACATGCCAATAGCTGTCCCAGCGCACGGGGTCGTAGCAGGTGCTCCGCAGCAGCGCAGTCTGCTCCGGGCTCCAGGCGACCGGGAATTGGTTCTCCCCGGTGAAGTGGGTGATGCCGCCGAGATCGAACACCAGGATCGAGTGCAGCGGATTCTGCCGCCTGGCGTCGAGCGCCCCGTAGTAGACCGCCGGCACCAGCACATAGAAAAGAGCGAAGGCCGGAAGAAAGAAGGCCGCGATCCGCTTCACCGCGAGCCGCGCCGGCCAGACCACATAGGCCGCGAGCAGCGGGGCGGCGACGATGGCATTCGGGCGCAGCAGCACGCCGAACCCGACCAGGACGAGGGCGACCGCCTGCGCCGGCAGCCGTATCGCGACGGAACGCTCGGCGGCCGCGAACGCCAGCACCGCGGCGACGAGCCAGGCCACGCCGAACAGGATGTCGCGCCAGATCAGGCCGACGAAGAAAAAAGCCGGCGGCGCCAGCGCGACCAGCGGCGTGAGGAAACCGAGCCACGGCATCTGCCGTGCCGCGATCAGGGCGAGCACGCCGAACCCGATCCAATACAAGCTGATGGTGAGCAGGAACATGCTCCACGACCCGGGCGCGATCGGATCGATCAGGCGCCAGAGCGCGCCCATGGCCGGCGACTGCCAGTCGCCGAACCGCCATGCCCTGGCGTCGTCGTAGACGTACTGGGCATCGACGGTGATGTAGCCGGGATGGAACACCAGGACGGTCAGGGCGTATCCGCACGCCACCATGACCAGGACGAGGGAGGGAATCGACGTCCAGCCATGCCGAACTCGGCCCAAGCCCGACCGACCGGCTTCAACCGCCATGTTCGCGACCCGCATGCGCGTTCGCCGCCGGACCCGGCAGCGGCCGCGCCGTGATCAGCTTTATCAATTCGTCGAAGACGAAGCAGGAAGCGACCAGCTGCAGGCCGGCTTGCGGGACATAGGTCTCGGTGCGGCGGTCGAAGCCTGCTCCGTAGGCCCACGCGACCCACGGCTCCCACAGTCGCGTCATCGCACTTCGAACTGCACCGCTCGGGCGCGTGTATTCCAGGAGCCGGATGAGCCCCCCGGGCTTGACGACGCGCCCCAGCTCCCGGAGGCCAGCCGCCTGCACCTCGTCGGGAAGCGTGCAGAACAGGAATGTCGCGACCGCCCCGTCGAACGTTCGATCCGGAAAGGCAAGCTCGGTCACGTCCATCCGATGCAATTCGATGCTGGCAGCCGCAGTGCCCCGTCTGCGTTCCGCCCGCGCCAGCATGGCCGGGCTGAGGTCGATGCCCACGACCTCGGCTCCGCGCGGGTAGAACGGAAAGTTTCGCCCGGTGCCGACGCCGGCATCGAGCAGCGTCCCGGAAAGTCCCTCGAAGAGCAAGGGCCTGATGCGCCGATACCGCCCGTATTCGAACGGCAGATCGAGCAGATCGTAGAACGGCGCGATGTGCTGATAGCGTTCGAGATTGGTGGGCATCGGACGGCTCTATGCTGCGGTCCTCGAACCCTTGTGCATCTCGAGCACCGGGAGATCAGTAGATCAGTAGGCTGGGTCGAGATCCTACGAGACCCAGCATCTCCCTTCGCTAGAAACCACTGCGATAGAGGAAGCAGTAGCGCTCGACATTGCCGGGCAGCCAGGCGGCGTAGTTGCCCCACGCCTCGTACTTGGGCAGCTTCACCTCCTTCATCGCGGTGTCGTAGCACTTGCCCTCGTCGGCGGCCTTCTTCACCTCGGCGGCGAGATCGGCCATGTACTGCAGCACGTTCTGAACGTCCTGCTTGTTGCCCAAGCGCCCGCCTGGCCCGGGATGGCCGGGGATCATCCGGTCCCAGTCCATCGCGAGCACGCGCTTGATCGACAGCTCCCACTCGTCGAGCCAGCTGTCCGGCATGCTGCGCCAGAACATCGCCTGGATCGGAATGAAGTCGACGACGAAAATGATCCTCTCCTTCGGCAGCCGCATGACCAGGCTGTTGTCGGAGTGGTTGCGCCCGACATAAGGTCAGCTCGAGCGTCGTGCCGCCGAGGGTCAGCGTGCGCTCGGTGTCGACCACCTCGTCCGGCAGCACCACGTTGGGCGGCTGCAGCCGTTCGAGCTGGGCCTTCGCATTCTTGTGCGCGATGAAGCGGGCGCCGAGATCCTTGAACGGCTTGCCGCCGGTGATGTGGTCGTAATGGCTGTGCGAGTAGATGACGTATCGCACCGGCTGGCTGGTGACGTTCCTGATCTCGTCGATGTAGGCGGTGACGGCCTGCGGCCGGCCGAGGCCGATCGGGTCGGTCGCGATGACCCCCTCCGGCGTCACCACGAACATCGCCTGGTGACCCTGATAGCGGAAGACGTAGACGTTGTCGGTTCCTTCCACCTTGGTGGTCGCGAACAGTGGCGGTGTGGGCGTCGCCCCTGGCTGGGTCTGGGCCGGGACGGGCTCGGCTGCGAGAAGCGCTGAGCTCATCGCGGCGGTGGCGTGGAGGAGACGGCGCATGTTGAACTTCCCTTGTTGGTTCGCAGGTCGCCACGATGGGTGGCGGCGTGCGTGACGCAAACGTCTGCCCGGGCGCGTCGAGAGCGGGGAAGAGTTCTGCCGACCGAGACGGCCGAGCCGACGTCAGTATCGCCGCCAGGGTGCGGGCTTTCCAGAGGCATGTAGATGGAGGGGAAGCGCCGCCGCACGCGTCGATATGGCCTGAGCCTGCGCATCCGGCGTCCCGGCGCTCCCGAGCCATGCGCCGCCGTGGGGGAGGGACGCTCGATTGCCGCGGTCGGGCCTTGAAAGCGCCCACATTGACCGGTGGGCTGACGGTACGGGGGAGCCATCGACATTTCCGCGACACTGACGCGCTCTTCCGTGAGTGCTGGGCTCGAACTGGGGATCCCCAGCGTCAACGCAATCGAAGGGGGCGCTCATGCTGAAATGGAGCGAGGTCATCCTTGAAGGCGACGGCGTGGAGGCAATGGCGCGGCTGCGCGAGCAGGACGACGACTTCTGCAGGCGGCTGAGGGCAGCGGTCGAGAGCGGTTACGAGTTCTGCCCGACCAAGGTGAGCAAGGTGCCGTGCACGAGCCGTCCGGTTCTCAATTACGTGCGGCCCGATTAGCCGCCTTGCGCCGCGAGTGGGGACGAAGTCGGCGATGAGGAAGCCGGCGATCGCGGTGTAGGAGCAATTCCATTCGAATGGGGTTGGCGCGAGCGGGTGGCTCGCGTCCCCCGATATATGGAAGCACGTATGGTCTCCGCGGACGGCGAAGCCGCGCGGCGTGCCGCAACTATTCCGCCTTCACGTTCGCCGCCTTGATGATCGGCCACCACTTCGCGATCTCGGCTTTCTGCAGCGCAGCGAGCGCCGCGGGCGTCTGCTGCTCGCGCGCGAAGATCTCCTGCCCGAGGTCTGTGAACCTCCGACGCACGGCGGGGTCGGCCAGCGCCTCCACGAGGGCGGCGTTGAGCTTGGCGATCACGGTCGTGGGTGTCCCCTTGGGCGTGAACACTCCGCCCCAGAGCGAGATGTGCAGTTCCGCCAGTCCCGCCTCGTCCACGGTCGGGATCTCCGGCGCGGAAGTCAGGCGGGTGCTGCCGGTGACGGCGTAGGCGCGTATGAGGCGGTCGCGCGCCATGGCGAGCGAGCTCGCCGGCGAAGGGCACATCACATCGACCCGCCCGCCGATCATGTCCTGCAGGGCCGGGGCCGCGCCGCGATAGGGTATGAACGGCCAGCTTGCACCCGCGGCCCGTTGCAGCGCCAGCCCGCAAAGGTGGAGCACGCCGCCGGTGCCATTGTGCGCGAACGCGACCGTGGCGTGGTTGGTCTTCAGCCAGGGCATCAGCTCCTTCAGATTGCCCGGGAGGGTGTTCTTGCCCACGATCAGGAGGGGGCCGTTCATCACCAGCGAGACCGGCTCGAAGTCGCTGGTCACATCGTATTGCAGCGGGTAGATCGCGGCATTGATGACGAACTGGTCGCCGGAGCCGATGCCGATGGTGTAGCCGTCCGGCGCCGCGCGTGCGAGACGCCCGGCGGCAATGCTGCCGCTCGCACCGCCGATGTTCTCGATCACCACGGATTGTCCGAGGGCCTTGCGCATAGACTCGGCCAGCACGCGCGCCAGTGAATCGAACAGGCCGGCCGCCGGATAGGGCACGATCATCGTGATCGGGCGCGTCGGGTAGACCTCGGTTGCATTCCCGATCGAGCCGAAGAACGCGGCCCCGGCAACGCAGATCGCGGACACCCGTTCCAGTCGCTTCGTCATGCGCATGGATTTTCTCCCTCGGGATTTGTGGAAGGCGATCTTCGGTTGTCGGCGCCGTCGGCCGGTCGGACCGCCGGCAGCGCAGGGGTCGGCACGGTTGCGGTCGGGCGTGCTCGCCGGGATTGGCCGATCTGCATGGAGCGGCGCTCCTCGCCTATGCGGCTCCATCATTGCATGGGTGCAAAGCGGATGGAACGTCGGCGTCGCCCGCGCCCGCGCCTTGCCGGCAACCGGCGAGGCTCCCCCCGATCAAAAGAATCCGACACCGCGCGTGAGACGGCGCCAGAAGCTCGCCGCGCTCGGATGCGAGCGCGTGCAGGCGCGCTCGATCCGTTCGATGGCTTCGCGCGAGTTCTGCAGCGAGATGCGGTTGTACGGCGGCTTGAGATCGGTGCCTTCGATCGAGAGCTCCTTTCCCGCCTTCATGGCCTCGGCGAGATCGCCGGGAACGGCTTCGGCACGCGTCGACATTGCGAGCGGCGATTTTGGCGAAGCCGGCACCGACAGCACGAAGGTGGCGTCGCCGATCACCAGCTTGACGTTGCCCAGGATATCCGGTCCCGGGGTCGAGAAATGGAGGCTCACCGGCGATCCGGGCTGATCGCAGCGCACGAGGACGCACACCCAGTCGCCCGGGTTGCGGCTCTCTGCGGCACAGCCTTGCGCGGTGCGCTGCTGCTCGTTGGGAATCTTGGCTTCCGTCCACTGGGCTTGCGCGCTCGCCATCGAAACAATGCCCAGACCCGCAACGAGAACACTTGTCGTCGACAATCGCATCGGATCCCCTCTCGTGGAACGGACGACAATGGCTCGCATCGGGCCATGTCCCGAAAATGTCCCGGACTGACGTCGCGCCGGTTGATGCAATACCGCGCCGACCCCGGCTGCCACAGTGGCACGCCGGCACTATCAAATTGTTAACCGAGACGCCGTCGGGGGGCAAAAACGCGTGGCGTGGCCCGCCGCCCGGTACAAGGCGTGTGGGATAAGCGCTCGCAAGCATCTCGGTGACGGATCGAAGCCGTACGACGGAGATCGGATGGTCGGCGCTGCTCGGTCGCGGCGATTGTGTGCTACAAGGAGTGCAACACGGGAGGGCCGTGCGGAGGCGATGCCATGCTCGATATTTTCGCCTGGATCGTCCTGATCGTGCTGCTTCTGAGCACGATTGCGGTCGTGGTATTCCCGGCCGCGCTGCCGGGCCGCATCGCGCACGGTCGCGGGCATCCCTGGAGGTCGGCCGGTTGCGTGCTCAGCTCGCTGGCGCCCGATGGAATCTCGACAAGACCGTGGTGCGTGCCCCGTCCGACGGCTACGTGACCAACCTCGCGTTGCGCAAGGGCGCCCGGGTTGGCTCTGCCCCCGTCATGGCGTTCATCGACACGTCGGATACGATTGTCGGCGTGGCGGTGCCACAGATCAACGCGAGATATATCGCTCCCGGGCAGGGGGTCGAGGTCACGTTCAAGTTCATGCCCGGCAAAATCCACGCGGGAACGGTCGTTGCCGTCCTGCAGGCGATCTCCACCGGTCAGGTCGAGCCGAGCCGGACTCGCCGCGACAGCGGTGGATGTCCAGGCCGCGCCCTTCGTCGTGCGGGTGGCGCTCGATGACGCCGAATTCGCCCGCCGCCTCCCTGCCGGCAGCGTCGGACAAGCGGCGATCTTCACCGAGCATGTCAAGGTCGCGCATGTCATCCGGCGCGTGCTGCTCCGGCAGCTCGCGATCCTGAATTACATCAATCCGTTCTAGTGCGGTGTCTTTGACGTTCCGATCAGTCTCGCGGCGGTTCCGTCATCGGAACGTCAAAGACAAAACCGTTTCCGACGTTCGCACTCGAGCGTGCTGCAATGTGAAGCGAACGTCGGAAGCGGGACACTAGCCGCCGTTACCGCGCCGGCGCGGCCTGCTGCCGGTTGACCTCGCGTACGATCGGCCACCACAGCCGCTCCTCGCTGCGCATGAATTCGCCGGTCTGCGCCGGCGTATAGTCGCGCGTGTAGGTGCCGAGCACCTGGAACCGCTCCTCCACCTCCTTGAGGGCGACCACGCTGCGCAGGTCGGTGCTGACCTTCTGGATGATGGCATCGGGCACGCCGGCCGGCGCCATCAGCACGATCCAGCCGCTCGACACCACGCCGGGCACGGTCTCGTTGATGGCCGGCAGGTCCGGCAGGTTGGGCAGCCGCTTCTGCGCCGCGACGCCGAGCAGCCGCACCCCGCCGCCCTGGATTCCCGGCTGCAGCCCGGCCAGGCCCTCGAACACGATCAGGATCCGCCCCGCGATCACGTCGTTGAGCGTGGCCGCCGCGCCGGCGGCGTGCACGAACGAGATGTTCGCCTTGGAGCGATCGCGGAACAGCTCGCCGGTCAGGTGGGCCTGGCCGCCGCGATTGGTGGCGCCGAACAGCATGCCGGCCTGCGTCTTGTTGGCGAGCGTGATCAGATCGGCCACGCTGCTTGCCGGCACATCCTTGTTGACCGCGACCGCGATCGGCTGCTCGCCGACCATGCCGATCGGGGCGAAGGCTTTTTGCAGATCGACGGGCATCTTGCCCTCCTGCATGATCGGCAGCACGGTCCAGGTCGACGCCTGCGTCATGTAGAGCGTGTAGCCGTCCTTCTCGATGTTGGCCGCGGCCGCAGCCTGCGCCGCGATCAGGCCGCCGGCGCCCGGCCGGTTGAGCACCACGATCTGCTGCCTCCACATCTGCGACAGCTTGTCGGCGACGATCCGGGTTACGACGTCCGGGCTGTTGCCGGCGGCCGCGGGGGTGATGAACGTGACCGGCCTGGTCGGAAAATCCTGCGATTGCGCCGGCAGGCACGCGAGCAGAATGTACGCCGCCACCCACGACAGTTTCGACCACGGCTTCATCTTGTTTCTCCAAGCCCGCGATTTGAGGGATAGGCCACGCATGGGCGCGGCACGCGATGAGAATGCAATTTCTCTGATAGTATCGGGTGGAGCACGAATGCCAAGCCCACCCGGCGCACCGGGTATCCTTGGGGCGCAGCAGGCTCGGCGGTCTTTCCGGGACCAATACCCCTTCGCCGAGCCTTGCGATGCGAGCTGTAACGCGCGTTACACTGTCACGCGTTACCATGGAGCGGCGCATGGCGGCGGCACCGGCCGAACGGATGAAGTTGATGCGCCGCCGGCGACGTGCGCGGGGTCTGCGCGAGTTGCGTCTCGTCGTTGCCGACCCGCGTTCGCGCGCGGTCCGACGGCGGGTGGCGAAGCAGGTCTCCGGCCTCGGCTCGGATCGCGAGCGGGACGCGCTGAGATGGATTGAATCGGTTTCCGAGTTCGACGCAGATGCGACGCGGTGATCTGGTGATCATCGCCGCGACCGGTGACTACGGCAAGCCCCGTCCGGCGGTCATCGTGCAGACCGACGCGTTTCCGGAGGACCACGCTTCAGTGGTTGTCTGCCAGATGACTTCCGAGCTGGTGGACGCTCCGGATTTTCGCATCACCGTCGAGCCTCGACCTGAGAATGGATTGCGGCTCACATCGCAGGTGATGGCCGATAAGCCGGTCGCCATCAGGCGCGAACGGATCGGACGAAAGATCGGACGTCTCGGCAACCAGGACATGGCTCGGCTTGGTGCGGCCCTGGCGTTTGTTTTGGGGCTCGCGGGTTAGGGGTGCTTCGGTCTCTCCTGGAAGCGGAGAGCGCCCGACGTGCGGACGGCGCACAGCTCATGCGGCTGGTCGGGTGATTTTCCGCGCGGGCACGTAGTGCGCCGCCAACAGATGCTTGTCGCGCGCGAGCGCTCGGCAGGCGATAGCAACGATGGCCGGCAGTTCGTCCTTGTTCACATAGCCCATGATGGTGCGGCGGCCCACCCCGAGCAACTTGGCTGCCTCCGTCAACGACAATCCCAATGCCACTCGCCATGCCGCGAAATCTGCTCCCGTCATCGGCTGCTGCTCCTCCGCGATCCGCCGGAGCGTCGAGGCCGAGACGTCCAGACGACCCCATTTCGTTTGGACAGGCCAAGCGACTCCAAGGCCGTCTTCCACGATCGTCGCCTTGGCGAATGTGTCGGTATCGTCCATCAGCGGCGCAAAATGTGCGCTGCGAGCTATCAGCCCGGTCATATCGAGTTCGTAATCCCGTCGATCATCAGCGAACCGAACGCGCAGCACGCGGCCGCCGACTGGACGCGCCTTTGTAAGCCTCGTCACGTTGTCGGTCATGCTGATCACCTTTGGAATTCGTTCCACATCGCCATCAACTCAGCCCGATGTCCTTCGACCCAGCGACGCGCCTGTTTCAAGACCTTGTTCGGCGCTTCGCCGGCGAGCAAGTCGCCGTTCGAGATACGAATTTTCGCAGCAAAACCGGCACCCTCGATATGCACGTGGGGCGGGTTCTCGTCCTGGAAGAACATCAGGAGCTTGAAGCTGCCAAATCGCCCGATCTCCGGCATCGGCGCTCCCGCGATCGCCTCCTATATAGGGCAGGATTTGCCCTAGTTCAAGCCCGGGCAGAGTTGGTGCCACGCGTCGAAATCCCGACCCGGGGTCAACTCCGGCGATATTGTCCCTCTATGAGGTTCCGCGCGCCGACCGCGAGATTCATCGCCAGGTTCATGGGTTCCGTCTCCATCCATGCGGGTGCGCCGGGCCGGACCTGCGCCGCTCGAACTCGAATTGCGACCGCCCGGGTGATATATCGACTGCACGCTGAAACGCCGTTTCCACGACGTCCCCGGAGCGGATACCCACGATCAATGGCAGGAGAAGTGGCAATGGAGAGCAAGTTCCCACGCAACCTCAGTTCCATGTCGGCCCCCGGCCTCACCGACGAAGCGCGCAAGGCGGTGAACGCAGCCTTTGACGCCATGTCGGCTTGGCGCACCGAGACCGCCAACAACAGCGAGAAAAACAGCGAGAAGGTCATCGACAAGATGGCTGCTGCCGCCCGGGCGCTCGGGTGGCCGGAGCAGATCGTCGAGGCGACCCGCACCCACATGCAGAACGTCACGAAGATGCAGATCGAGATGCTGGATCAGCTGATGGACGCTTGGGAGGAGCAGATCAAGTCACCGACCGGAATAGCGAGCTTCCCTTCCGAGATGATGTCGAGGCTGCAGCCTGCGTCAGGCTTTCGCCCTGCGGGCGGTTGGCCGAACGCGGAAGCGTTCCAGAACATGGCGATGAACCCCGTCCAGTTCTGGATGCAGATGGGGGAGCAATGGCAGAAAACCTGGGCCGATGCGATGACGTCCTGGACCAGGGGCGCCAAGCCGGGTGAGGTGCGCCGGCACTGATCCTTGTCGCCCATGGCGCCGCCGATTGCGTCCCGGTGGGCCCTGTCAGGGTCCCAGGAAAAAGCCCCGCCGAGAAAGCGGGGCCGAGAATGAGGCTGAGGGCGTTTGCGAGGCACACCGATCCTCGCTCGCCCCGATGTCACCCACATGACACGCAGGTCCGACCGGCATGATTTTTCACGCACTTGCAGCCTTGCCTGGGCCGGCAACGTCCGGGAAGTCTCCATGAAATGCGCCTCGGGTGCCGCACGGATCCGTGGCTCGCTGGCGGCCACCGCCGGCATTCTGGTGGCGATTGACCTCTGCGAGCAGCTGTAGGGCTGGACGCACGCACCCGAGTGCGTCGAGCTCGACGCCAGCGCTCCCGCGCATTTGATGTGCGGGGGATGTGCGGGCACATGTGATGGACAAATCCGCGCCCGTCGCATAGGCTCGCTTTCGTCATCGGCCGCGCCGGGGATGGCGATGACAGGGACGGCCGCCGGGCTCCCACTCCCTACCACCGAATAAGTGATCGGAACGGGTGCGATGCCCTTACGGTTGATGCTGCAGAACGACCATGCATTCGGGCCCGACGACATCGAAACCCTGGTGACGGCGTTCGAGGAGACACGCAGTGCGCTGGGGCTCCTGGATCGGGAAGATCCGCTCACCTTGACGGTGGCCAAGCTGATCTTCGAGTTCGCCAAGCATGGCGAGCGCGACCCGGCGCGATTGCGCGACGAGGTGCTCAAATCCCTCGGCAGGTAATCCGCCGCTCAAAACCGCGGCTCCACGACACCACCCGCTCCGGGCCGCGGCATCATTCCTCGATCACAGCCGACACTCGAGCCCGTTCCTGCGCCGCGCGCTCGGCTGCGGATGCTGCGTGATAGCTTTGCTGATGACGGAAGCCCGCCTGCGGCGCCAGATAGCGCTCGTAAATTCCGCCGGGCCCCAAAATTCTCGCATCCGGTGGGAAACGGTGCCAGGCCCCGATCGTCACCAGGGCCGTGAAGCCGACGAGCCCGAGTGCCGCCACGCCTACCAGAAGACGGGCAATGGCAGATGCCTTGCGTCTGGCTGCCACGACGCCGTTCCGTTCCAGCCAGTCGATTTGGTCCGCCAGGGCGGTCCAATGACCGGCAACCTCTTCGAAGGCCGCCTTTGCAGGTGCCTGGGGAGGGGCTTGTGCCGCTCGCTGCTTGGCCTCGGTTGCCTGCAGCCGATAGTGGTCTGCCCGCGTGGAGATGCGAGACGAATAGCGCAAGCGCCGCCCCCCATTCTGATTCGGCGACAAATCACATCACAGCAAGAATTTGATGCCGGAGTATGGCCGATTTCAAAAAACCTATGGAGTGTTGCAAAAATCTCACAGGGCCCTGCGCCGGCGGGGAGCCGACCAGGCGACGCGAGGCCGGACCCGGAACAAGTCCGGCGACGCGCAGCCCTAGTGGCAGTAGGGGCCCATCGGGGTTCCCTGATCGTCATACTGGAAATAGTCGAACCCGCAGGTGCGAGGCCGGCCCAGCGTGCGGCCGTCGAGCGAGGTCGAGGCGGCGGATGCGGCGGGACGCGCTTTTTTTCGCTTCGGCGCCGCATCGGCGGGAAGCGGCGAGAGCGTCGCCGCCATGACGGCCGCGGAGGCAAGAACGGCGAGGGCCATGCGAACCATGGGTCTCCTCCTTTCGGAAACGGCGTTGCTTGGAAGATGCGCCGTCGGGGGCCCCCGGTTCAAGGTCTGCCGGGGTTGTCGGGCTTGCGTCGCGGCGGCTCCGGGTTTCCCGACGCCGTTCGAGACGGCGACCCGCGAGCGCGGCGTGAGGGTCGGCAGGCGATGACAAGGCCGATGACAAGGCCGTTTCTCGAACCCGGGCGTTCGGGTATGATGCGGTCATGGATCGGCGGCCGCGCGCGAGCATTCGGCTGCATACCACTCGGGAGGTTTTATGAGCGATCTCACCCGCCGCGCCGTCCTGGCAGCGGCCGCCACCACGACCGCCTTGTCGGCATTCCCGGCCACGCCGATGCGTGCAGCCGCTCCTGCTTCCGGGAAACAGGCGCCCGGGTTCTATCGTTACAAGCTTGGTGATTACGAGATTACGGTGATCAACGACGGTGTCTGGAACCGCAAGCTGGAGCCCGCCACCGTTCCAAGCACGCCGATCGCCGAGGTGCAGCGGGCCCTGGCCGACGCCTTCCAGCCCACCGATACGCTCACCATCCCATTCAGTCCCGTGATCATCAATACCGGCACGCGGCTCGTCGCCATCGACACCAATACGGGCGGTCGCGCCTTTCCGACGGCGGGAACCTACATGGTAAATCTCGCCGCCGCCGGCATCGACCCCGCCAACGTCGACGCAATCGTCATTTCGCATTTTCATCCCGATCACATCAACGGCATTTGGACCAGAGACGACAAGCTCGCATTTCCCAACGCCGAGATCTTGGTGCCCGCGCCCGAATGGGCGTTCTGGATGGACGAGGCAAAGGCGAGCAACGCTCCGGAAGGGCTCAAGGGCAATTATGCCAACTGCAAGCGGGTCTTCGCTCCGATTGCGAGCAAGGTGACGCAATACGAGCCGGGCAAGGAGGTGGCGCCGGGCATCACGTCCCTGGCCGCCTTTGGACACACGCCGGGACACACGTGCTTCACCGTCGCCTCCGGCGGCAAATCGCTGCTGATGATCGTCGACTCGACCGGCAATCCATTCGTTTTCGCGCGCCATCCCGAATGGGAGTATGCCTCCGACGTCGACCGCAAGATGGCGATCGACACCCGCAAGCGGCTGCTCGATCGCGCCGTAGCGGACAAGATGCCGATCCAGGCCATGCATTTTCCCTTCCCGGCGAACGGCCACGTCGTCAGGGACGGCAGCGGATATCGCTTCGTTCCGACGCCCTGGTCGCACCTGCTCTGAGCCGGATGGCCCGACCGGAATCCGATCGCAAGAAGCGGACGGTTAACGGTTTGGTAGGACCATCGGCGAACACTGCACCGTCGATAATCAATCCGATGGACGCATCGCGATAATTCTGGCCGATTGCCGGCCATGGCCACAGGCTTTGGCCGCAGGCGCTCCGGGATGCCGCGCTCCTGCGCCCCGGGGCAGCTCTGTCGCACAATCAACACAAGACAAAATTACCCGTCGACGCCGATAGAGTCGCACAGTGCTCCAGATGACTGGCCGCATCCTGTTTGCACTGGCGGCAAGTACGGTGGCCGGCTTTCTTCTTCTCGTGCTGATCGGCCTCCAGGACCGTCAAGAACGGGAATCCGCCGCATCGCGTCCCAAAGTTCGCGCAACCGCCGACGCCGGTCGAAAGCAACGCGCGCCGGCTGAAGATCTTCCAGCAGGAGAAGCTGGTCGGAAACGGTGCGGCGGGAAGCGCCAACCAGGGCATGTCGGTCGCGCTGTCCGCGGATGGCAGCACCGCTATCGTGGGTGGGCCCGGCCCCAACAACGCGGATCGCGATCGGTCGCCCTCGGTCGGCCCTGCCGGGGCCGTATGGGTGTTTACGCGCAGCGGCGGCACGTGGACACAGGAAGGCGGCAAGCTGGTCGGCGCCACCGGCGACTCTGGAGGAGGATTGTGGTCGCAAGGCGCGTCCGTCGCCGTCTCGGCCGACGGCAACACCGCCATGGTGGGAGGCCCGAGCGACAATTCGACGATGGGGGCGGCGTGGGTGCTCACCCGCAGCGGCGGCACCTGGAAGCAGCAAGGCGGCAAGCTGGTCGGCAGCCGTCCCGATGGGGCGGGGCCGCCGATTTCGCCACCGGGTCAGGGAATGTCCGTTGCACTGTCCGCCGACGGCAACACCGCCATCGTCGGTGGATGGCGGGCCGCAGGGGGCGTGGATTTTCACACGCGCCAACGGTGTCTGGACGCAGCAAGGCCGCAAGCTCGTCGGCAGCGGCGCCGTGGGAAGCGCCCACCAGGGCATATCCGTGGCGCTGTCCGCCGACGGCGACACCGCCATCGTGGGTGGGTGGTCGGACAAGGGCAGGACCGGGGCGGCATGGGTGTTCACCCGCAGCGGCGGGATCTGGAAGCAGCAAGGCAGGAAGCTCGTCGGCAACGACGCCGTGGGAAGCGCCCGCCAGGGAATGTCCGTCGCCCTTTCCGCCGACGGCAACACCGCCATCGTGGGTGGGCCCGGCGACAACCCGTGGGATCGATCGGTGCCCTTCGGACTTGGCGCCGCCGGGGCGGCGTGGGTGTTCACCCGCAGCAACGGGGTCTGGACCCAGCAGGGCAGCAAGCTGGTCGGCGCGGCGGGAAGCGCCGGCCAGGGCAGCTCCGTGGCGCTCTCCGCCGACGGCGACACCGCCGTCCTGGGCGGGTCTGGCGACGATGGCGGCGTGGGCGCGGCATCGGTGTTCACCCGCGCCGGCGGTCGTTGGACGCTGGACCACAAGCTCGCTGGCACCGGCGCCGTTGGAAAGTCCGCATCCTCGGTCGCGCTGTCCGCCGACGGCACCACCGTGATGGTCGGCGGATCCAACGACAATGGGGGCGTTGGCGCCGCATGGGTGTTCACCCGCAGAGACGTTCACTGGGCGCAGGTGAAGCAGAAGAAGAAGAAGCTGGTCGATGCGGGCACCGTGGCGAAGTCCGCAGGCTCGGCCGCGACCGACGGCAGCACCGTCCCGATCGAGGCATCCGGCGAGCAGGGAAGCGCAGGCGCGGCGCCGGGGCTGACGTGCTGCGGCAACTCCGATCGGCAGGAACCGCAGTTGCCATCCGCTCCATCAATTCCGACGTGGAATCTCGAGGAATGACCCCATCGACGCTCGGCTTGCCTTGCCCATCCCATATTTCTCCACAATTGGGGCCTATCCTTCAATTCCATTGGCAATCATTTCAATGGGTTAGCCGTTTTCATCCGGTGATTTTGCGCTTGGCTGGAAGTCGCTACCATCTTCTCGTCATGTGAGCGGGGGCTTCGATGCATTCCGTTGACAAGTTACCCAGGCATGCTGCGGGTCGTCCCGGTCGCAATGCCAGGGATGCCGTCACCCGACATCGCCGGACGCGATCATCCTGGATCACCTCGCTCGAATCGAATTCGATGCCGGTGCCGCCGACGACCGGCCCGCAGCAATGCGACAAGTCGGGAAAGCCTGCCCTGTTCGGACCCTTGGCCGGCATGTCCTCGAGGGCGTGGGCTGTCGGTGGATTCGTCGTGCTCTTCCTTCTCGCTTTTGCAGTGTTCGTTTCCTGCTGCCCGAGCCGACGACCGGTGTGCGGGACGATGCCCAAGTCGCAAAACCTGCACCGAACCCCTCGGCATCGGACACCGCAGTTGCAACCCCCTCCCTCCAGCGGACGGACGATGATCGCAAGGCAATTCGTGTCATTCCCATTCATCCGTCGAGCGACCTGGCGGGGGAAAAGCCCGCCGTTACGGCAGCCGCCCCACCAAGCACGCCGCCGAACGAGCAGACGTCCGATTCACCGCCCCGAACCGAAATTTCACCGCCCGGCGCCACGACCGCGCAGGAACCCTCGCAGCAGCTCGATCTCGCTCGCGTCGAAGATGCCAAGCGTGTGCAGCAGCGGCTGATCGAGCTCGGATTTCTGTTCGGCGCCGCCGATGGCGTCTGGGGCTCGCGCTCACGCAAGGCGTTGCAGGAGTTCAGGGTTGCCAATGGGATCGGCGACGGCGACACCTGGGACGAGGCGACACGGGAACGGTTGCTGACAGCATCGGATGCTATCGCTGCCGATACATCCGCCATCAGCTTCCTTGGCGGATGGGGTGTCGACGTTGCTCAATGTCGCGAGTTCGCCTCTGACGATTACCGAGAGCCGGGCCGAGGCTGCCGGCGCCGCCTGCGAATTCAATTCGACCCAGCGGGAGAGCCCGACTGTGTGGCGATTGCGGGCCCAGTGCGCCAACAACAGCGAACGCTGGAACGCGAACATTCGGTTTGCCCTTTCCGGAGACAGATTGACCTGGTCGAGCGAACGCGGAACGACGATCTACCGGCGCTGCCCGGGCTGAGCGGGATTTCTGCCAACTCGCTTCGGTCACAACCGGTCTCCATAATTCAATTCGTTGCGCGACCGTCCCGGAAAGGGCGGCATTGCGGTTCGCCAGCGCGAGCATGATCTCGCGGCCGATGCGAGTGGCGGGCTCGCCGCCGCGGTTGGCGAGGATGACGATGCCGAGGTGCTGCTGCGGGACCATGCCGATATAGGTCGAGGTATTGTCGAGGCCGCCGTTCTTGTCGACGATGGTGTTGCCGATGGGGGCGGCGAACCGGCCCCGCAACGCAAGCGGCAGCAGCACGAATCCGGTGTTGGAATAGATGCTCTGCCGGCCGGGCTCGTGCCGGTCGTCCGCCCTCCACGCATTGAGATAGCGGATGAAGTCGGGCAGGGAGAATGGGCCGCGATGCCACGGCTCGTATTGATGCGACGTCCGGTGCAGCCCGGAGGTATGGCTGGCGAGCTGCCCGAGGGTGACCTTGCGGATGTCTTCGCCACGCTGCAGCTCGGTCATGTATCTGGCGACCGGATCGTCGAGCGAGACCTCGCCCCGCCTGGCCGCCAGCGCCAGCAAGGTGGAAGAGAACACCTTTCCGACCGAAGCCAGATTGAATAGCGAGTCGGACGTAACCGGCTGGCGTCGCGCGGGCATCGGACATGCCATAGTTGTGGAATGACGTGTGGCCATCGCTGTGGATCGCGACCGCGACGCCGCCGGGCGCGCCGAGCATCGGTTGAACGTGCCGTCCGACCAGTCGTTCGACCTCGGCGTGGGGAGCGGAGCTGGCAGGGCCGGCGGGTACGGTGGCGAAGAGGCAGGCGACGGTCGCCGCAGCCGATGCAAATCGATTGAACCGTTTCATCGCCGCTCGCAAAATCCGATGTTGGCACCGGCCCGAATGACGCATTCGAAGCCGCAGCCCGTGCTCGATCCAGCCCATCCGCTGCTGACCATGCCGCAAGTCGTTGCGACGCCGCACGTCGGCTACGTCACGCGTGACGAATACGAGGTGCAGTTCGCGGATATCTTCGACCAGATCGTGGCCTACGCCGCCGGCACGCCCATCAACGTGGTAAATCCGGATGTGCTGACGAGGTCGCGCCCTGCCGTCCCGTGAGATCGACGATCGTTTGCGGTCGCACGTCCTGCCGGCGCAGGAAATTCGTGGTGCATGAGCGCATGCACCCTGAAGTCTACCGGGTGATTGCAAGAAAATCGCGCAGCGTGGCGGCCGTCGCCTCGGCGTCCTTCCTGTCGGCGGCAGGGAAGGCCCAACCCTCGGCGCCATGCATGATCAGCATGGTGTGACAGACCTCGACGCCGGACGACCGATCCACGGCGGCGTCGATCGTGACGGCAGTCACGTCGGAGAGCGGCGCCGCAATCGGCTTTCGGCTCCACAACAGAAGCTTGCGCTCCAGGGTCACCCGATCGGCGACCTTGTCGAGCGTCAGCGTGGTCGAGCCCGCCTTCAGGACGAGACGCTCTGATGTCCTTTCGATGACAGGCATCGCGAGCGCTGCCTTTCCGCTCTGCCTCGAACGCAACCTGCCGGGTAGGATAGTCGCCGGGACGGCCGAGTGAGTCCGCTATCGCGTCCGTCAGCTCTTCGCGAACGCCATGCACGCCTCCCGGGTCGCCTCGTATCCGTGGGTCGACGACCTTCGGCCTACATGCTTCGAACGGCGTCGAAAGGCATGCGGTTTCCGTGCACGCTCGACGCGGCAAGGAAACCCGCGCTCAGCGCAGCAGGCACTCCAAGGAAGCAGGCAGGTCCGCGTCGGTTTGCTCGCTGCGCTTGTTCGTGGGTGACCGCGGTGGCCCTACGATCACGCTGGTCAAGTGCGCGCACCTTATGCATTCGTAGGCGACCAGGCCCGGCTCGCCTGCAACAGGGGCGATCGTCACCACCTCTCTCAGTGCGCCACCACATCGTGTGCACGAACGACTGGTGTCGGCTCTCCGTCCATACGACATGCGCGACCCCTTGCAGGACTTGTGGGACGGCTATTGCGCGGGCAGCTTTTGATGACCGATCTGGTCGAACCGAAGCCGAGGCGTTCCTGAACCGAATGATATGTATCAGCGGCCTGTTGCGATGTGACCGTGGTCACACAGATGCGGTTTTTTTGTGCCGTCGGTCGGCAGAGGCTCGGCTCGTGTGGAGGCTCTCGAGCGACGGATGCCGCACCATCCCGTCCTCTTGCCACATCAACTCGACCTCCAATTCATTCGCGGCACACACCCATCGAATCGAGGGCTTGGTTGCATCCAGCAATCCATGGCACCAACCACGGCGCAATTCCCCACAGCGGAGAGATGACGCCGCAGAACGCGCCGACTGTTCCCATCAAGTAATGTATGCTGCGGTTTAGTACCGGCCGCCCTCGTTCCCGGGCGAAATCTCACTTACGCCGGAGACAAAACGCGGATGACCTTGAACCGCTTCTCGAAAGGTGGAGGTCGCGCGTGGGCGACCTGGTCGGCCACCATGGAGCAGCCCCGGCAGGCGTGGTCGGGCCAGCCGAACACCCCCGGCTCGAAGAAGACGCGGTACACGATCAGCTGCCGCCTGCCGTCGAACAGGTCGAGTAGATTGGCGTTGCCCGCAGGCCCCTCGAACGCATACGCCTTCTCCACGGCCATCCACGGCATTCGCCGGCGCTCAGCGGCCAGCGCGTCACGGGCGCGGGTTTGGGCCTTTTCCTTCACGAGCAGCTGCTTGCGGGCCGCCTCCCACGCCTGCGGCGACACGACCGGTGGTGTGTGCATGGCAGGCTGTCCGCCTTTCCGTCCGTTCTCTGCTGATGTAGTCATGGCTTTTGAAACCTCCTGACCTGGGCGAACTTCCCGCGCCTCGAGGCTGAAGCGCAATTCCATTCGCTGCTCATCGCTCGTTGTTGGTCGAAGATAGTTTTGGCTCCGGAAATCGAACGATGGGAGTAACAAGTGTGGCGGTATTCCGATGGAGTCGCTGATTGCAGCCGCGGCGCGTGCGCTCGAAGCGGAGTTGGATCAATCAGCGAACAATCGAGCTCGACATCCTTTTCCCCGCATAAGCGTCCGGTAGCGACGGCCGGCAGCGATCAGGCGGCTTGAGCGTGTGGCTGCTCTGGCCTAGCCCGTATCTTTTGATCCAACGCGATTTCGAAACGTCAGACGGTAGGTGCTACGTGGAGACGAATGACGAAAGATATCGCGGGCATGCTCAGGCCGTCCCATTTTGCCTAAATTCGTTTGACGCAGGATTATTTCAGTTGGCCAATC
>CAWIZJ010000035.1:0-50677 GCA_963840535.1 uncultured Alphaproteobacteria bacterium | reverse complement strand
TCGTGAATGGATTCCGCAAAGGTCTGAGCGAGACCGGCTTTGCTGAGAACCAGAACGTTGCGATCGAATATCGTTGGGCGGAAGGCCGCTATGAGCGGCTTCCGCAGCTCGCCGCCGATTTCGTCAATCGTAAGGTCACCGTCATTGTCGCGGCATACTTCCCGTCCGCAGTTGCAGCCAAGGCGGCAACCTCGACGATTCCGATCGTGTTCATCAGCGGTGTCGATCCGATCGCGGCCGGCTTTGTCACCAGTCTGAACCGGCCGGGCGGCAATCTCACCGGACTAAGCACTTACAACACTAGCCTCACGGCAAAGCGCCTTGAATTGCTGCACCAGATCGTGCCGCGCGCCAGCACATTGGCCGTCGTAGTGAACTCGAAAAGTCCGGCGACGCAGACCATCGAGGCCGAAGCGCGGGCCGCCGCCCAGGCGCTCGGGGTGCGGGTGGAAGTGCTAGGTGCCAGCACGGCAGACGAAATCGATGCGGCGTTCGTAATCGCCGTCCAGCGAGGGACCGGCGCGCTGCTCGTTGCCGGAGATGCCTTCTTCAACAGCCGGCACGCGCAGTTCACGGCACTCGCGGCACGCCACAACCTTCCGGCAATTTACGATCGCCGTGAGGTCGCGATGGCTGACGGCCTGATGAGCTACGGAATGAATTACTTCGACTTCTATCGTCAGGCCGGGATCTACACGGGCCAAATTCTCAAAGGTGCCAAGCCCGCCGAGTTGCCGGTGCAGCTGCCGACCAAGGTCGAGTTTGTCGTCAATCTCAAAACGGCCAAATCGCTTGGCCTCGAGCTGCCGACGTCCGTTCTGCTGAGCGCCGACGAGGTGGTCGAATGAGCCCGCACCAGACGCGCCGCGAGCTCATCGAGCTCCTCGGCGGCGCGGCTTCGGCTTGGCCGCACGCGGCGCGCGCGCAGCAGCTGGGCAAGCTGCCGACCATCGGATTCCATGGCGCGGGCACGCCGTCCACCCAAGGCCCATGGATCGCTGCTTTTGTGCAGCGGTTGCGCGAGCTCGGCTGGATCGAGGGCCGCACCGTCGCGATCGAGGTTCGCTGGGGGGAGGGACGCAGCGAGCGCTTTGCCGAGATCGCGGCGGAGTTCGTCCGGCTGAAGGTCGATGTCATCGTCACGGCGGGAGTTGCGGTCCTCGCAGCAAAGCAGGCGACATCGGTCATCCCGATCGTGTTCGCCGTGGCGGTGGATCCGCTCGGCAGCGGTCTGGTCGCCAGCCTGGCACGACCGGGCGGCAATGCCACCGGCCTGTCGGCCCAGCAATCCGACCTCGCCAGCAAGCGCGTCGAACTTTTGCGCGAGGTGGTCCCCGGTCTGCGCCGCTTGGCGATCGTGGCCAATGCCGGCAATCCCGGCGCCGTGCTGGAAACAAGGGAGGTTCAGGCAGCGGCCGGCACGCTCGGCCTCGACGTCGCCACATTCGAAATCCGACGAACGGAGGATATCGCGCCCGCCTTCGAGTCGATCAAGGGCCGCGCGGATGCACTTTATGTCGCGGGCGACGCGTTCGTGAACACCAACCGGTTTCGCATGAACCTCTTGGCGCTGGGCGCGCGGCTACCGACGATGCATGGTGTGCGGGAGATCGTCGAAGCGGGAGGTCTGATGTCGTATGGACCAAACCTCTCGGACCTGTTCCGACGCGCCGCCGACTTTGTCGACAAGATCCTGCGCGGCGCGAAGCCCGGCGACATCCCCGTCCAGCAGCCGACCAAATTCGATCTGGTCATCAACCTGATCACCGCCAAGGCACTCGGCCTCACCGTGCCGCCGCTGCTGCTCGCACGCGCCGACGAGGTGATCGAATAGAGGGCGCGGCGCTTCCGCTGCGCGCCTCCCGGGTGGCCGAAGACGACGAGTTGATAGTGCGGATGCGCGCGGTCATTGGTGCCGGGGTGCCGCACGCCGGGGCAGGGGAAAATCGGCGCTGTCGTACAGGCAACGGATTTCCTCGCCGCGGTATCTTTCACCGTCGACTTCGAGAAAGGCGCCGAGAAGAAGCTCGGGCGGAAGCTCCTCGATGGCGAAGCGAATGGCGTCTGCGGCGTGCGCGAAGCGTCGGTAGCCGTGTGCGGAGCGCCGGTGCTTGCGGCTCCGCGCCGGGAACAGCTCCGCCTCGACGCTGAAATCGAAGGTCCCGTATTCGGATGCGATCATCGGCACCGAGGCCGCATTGGAGGGGGCGTTCGTCATGCAAGCATCTTTCAATAAGGAGTGAAATGGTCTTTCGAATGACCATCCTTCAAACAACCCCACAAAGATATGATCGAAGCGCGAGAAAACGAGCCATGAAAAGGAGGTGTTTTCAGAAGGCGTAACAACCCCTGGGCCGGACAAGAACCCCCATCCCTGACCGGAGCTCCGCTCGTATCGGTATGCGTCATGCGCGGGCGGGCATGACGGTGGAGCAAGCTGACCGGAATCCGCCCTAGCGTGCCCTGTCGCCATGAACGGGCGCGGCCAAGAGCCCCGGCGGGCGCTTGCCGGCTGCAGTCTGCTTCTTCTGCGGCGCGGCGATCAGCCCGTCGCGAACCGCCTGCTTGCGAGCGAGCTTGCGCCGGCGGCGTATGGACTCGGCCTTCTCCCTGGTGGCCCGGTCCGACGGCTTCTCATAGAACCGCCGCCGCTTCATTTCCCGAAACACACCTTCGCGCTGCATTTTCTTCTTCAGGACTCGAAGAGCCTGGTCGACGTTGTTGTCGCGGACGATGACCTGCAAATGCTTCACTCCTTCGAGAGAGAGCGTGCGCAAGAAACCCCGCGAACGGCGAACCGGACGCGGGGTCCGAACCAAGAGCCTCGCCAGTACATCCGTGGTCGAGGCGACATGGCTACCGGCGCTGCCGATCAGGCGGCGCGCAGATTGTCGGCCGAGGACTTGCCGGTCCTTCGATCGGCCACAACCTCGAAAGAGACCTTTTGTCCCTCGTTGAGGCTGTGCATCCCGGCGCGTTCGACGGCGCTGATGTGCACGAAAACATCCTTGCTGCCGTCATCCGGCTGGATGAAACCGAAGCCCTTTTGGCCGTTGAACCACTTTACGGTTCCTTGCGTCATGTGACCCTTCTTTCGGGTGCGTGTGCAGATAGGCTGCGCGGAGTGCGCAACCCGGTTCATGTTCGAGATTTGGATGAAGATCGTCAGTCCGACGCGTAGCGTGCGGCGAGGCCAAGTCGTTCGGCCGAAACTCGATGGGGGATACATAGTCCATGAGCCTGCGTTCCGCAAGGGTCACAGGCTGTTATGCGAAAGCGGCGGCTATGAAGCGCCGCGCCGGCTCTGCGTTGTGGCAACCGCCTGTCTCCATGGTTGCTCGAACGAGAAGCCAACTCGAGGGTTGCGGGGGCATCCCAGCCGGGATGATGCCGCAAGGTGCGACGCGCTGTCCCGCCCAATATTGGATTCGGGACAACAGGCCTGACTTTTCGTTCCCGGCGGTCGCGATCATTGTGGTGGAGACAGCCGGGGCTCGATCATGCTCACGCGCCGCCACCTGATCGCACTGTCGGCCGGAACGGCATTGGCGCCGGCCCTTCCCGGTCGCGCGGGGCGCGCACAGGCCACCGATTTCCCCAGTCGGCCCGTGCATTTCATCGTTCCGGTGGCAGCGGGCGGGCCGACCGACGTCGTCGGCCGCATGCTCGCAGAAAAGCTCTCGCGAATGTGGGGCCAGCAGGTCGTGGTCGAGAACAAATCGGGCGCCGGCACCAATATCGGCAACGAATACGTCGCGCGGTCCGTCGCCGACGGCTACACGGTCCTGTTCGCCACGGCGTCCCTCGCCGTAAACTCCAGCCTCTACCGTTCGCTCGGCTACGACGCGATTGCAGACCTTGCGCCGGTCTCGCTGGTCACCGACCTCCCGTTCTTCGTGTTCGTGCCGAACTCCTCGCCGGCCCATTCGATCAAGGAGCTCATCGCGCTCGCCAAGGCGAACCCGGGCAAGCTCACGATGGCGTCGCCCGGCACCGGCAGCGCGCCGCATCTGGCCGAGGCGTTGTTCATGCAGATGGCCGGGATCGAGATGACGCACGTGCCCTATCGCGGGGCGGCGCCCGCCTTCGCCGACCTCTTGCCGGGCCGCGTGGACTGCTTCTTCGGAAGCGGTGCATTGCTCTCCTACATGCGCTCGGGCCAGGTGCGCGGCCTGGCGACGACCGGATCGAAAAGGGACCCGGCAGCGCCGGAGCTGCCGACCATCGCAGAGTCCGGCGTCCCCGGCTACGAGGTCATGTCGTGGCAGGCGCTGTTCGTGCCGGCCAGGACGCCGCCCGAGATCGTGCACAGAATGAGCGCCGATACCAACACGGCGCTCGCCGACCCGGCGATCAGGGACAAGCTGGCGCGCAGCGGCTACGTGGCCGGCGGCTCCTCGCCTGCGGAGCTCGGGGCTCTGCTCAAATCGGAGATCGCCAAGTGGAGCGCCGTCATCAAGTCGGTCGGCATCAAGATCAATTGATCTTTCGGGCGTTCGGTCCGCAAGGAGCAAGCTCATTGGCGTGCACCGTAGCCGGGTGCGAGCAATCGATTGCGAACCATCCAATCGAGCGTCCGTGACCAGGACTCGTCGGTATTGCCGCGCAAATCGGCGTTTACGGCGGCTACGGTCCGGCCCGAGGAAGCGTCACGGATGTAGATGCTCATGTTCAGTATCAGATTCGATATCTTTTGCACCGTACCGGTGATCGCGAGCTCGGCTCCGATGCGCTTGGCCAGGTCCACGTCGCAGCCACCGCAAGCTTGCAGATTGCGCTCGCGCGCCGCACCTGCAATCGGGGTGATGTCGAGCACCGAGAACCGGCCCAACTCTCTCAGCCGCTCCCGCAACCGATCGCTCAGCCGGGCGAGGCGCGCCTGCTCGTCGGCGCGCAGGCCACCGACCTCACCTTCCAGGCTGCTGTCGATCAATTCAAAATCGAAGACGGCGACCGTCTGCGCGCCCGCTGCAGCACAGCCCGCGACCAGCAAGGCGCACGACAATATGAGATACGGCGAGAGCCGCATGATCGCAATCATCCGGTGCGTGCGCCTTCCCTGCCTGGAATCGTGCCCGGCATGGTCCTGCGCATGAACTAGTAGAGCGCATTCCGGTCGAAGGCACAAATCTGGGCGGTCATCATCCGCGTAAGCGGATGATCCAGTAGCCCCACCGCCGAAGCCTGCCACGTGCGGTGATTACTGGATGCCCGCATTCGCGGGCATGACGACGGGAGATCGGTTCAATTCGATCGGAACGCGATGTAATCCTACAAGGCGGGTTCCGGCGATGGGTTTCCCTTCGCTCGACCCATCCTACGCAGCTACGCGGGGCGCGCCAACTAACGCGGCCCTGCGCGCAGCGCTGCGGCGAGATCGGTCGGCAGGGCGCCGAGCATCTGCAATGCCGCCTGCATCGCCACGATATATCCATACGGCCCGAGGCCGCAGATGACGGCCTTCGCCGAAGCAGAGATTATGGAATGGCGGTGCAATTCGTCGCGCGCATGGATGTTGGAGATGTGCAACTCGATGATCGGTCCATCGAACGTTCGCAATGCGTCGACGATCGCGATCGACGTGAACGAGTAGGCGGCCGGATTGATGATGATGGCATCGGCCGCCTCCCGCGCGGACTGGATCAGGTCGACCAGCTCGCCCTCGTGATTGGACTGGCGGAACACAAGCGCGGCGCCGAAGTGCCCGGCAAGCTCGTGGCAGCTCGCCTCGATGGCAGCCAATGTCACGGAGCCATAGATGTGAGGCTCGCGAACCCCGAGCAGGTTGAGGTTCGGACCGTTCAAGATCATCAATCGTGCTGTCATGATCCACTCCATGCGGCTGATCGGAGATTTGCTTCGCGGCCGCCCTCGGGGCGGCTCTTGGCGGGGCATGCGCCTCGACCCGGGCGGCGAACCGGATTGGTGAGCACGCGTTTCATCGAGCCGTGGCGAACTCCTTGTCGCGGGCGCTCGCGGCGGCCATGAAAGTGCGACGCATGCGCTCGACGTCCGGAGCCACCCCGGTGAACAGTCGGAATGCTTCCGCCGCCTGGTGCACGCACATCCCGGCACCCCCGACGGCGCGCGCTCCCTTGCCGCGCGCTGTCTGGATGAGCTCGGTTTCGAGCGGTGTATAGATGACGTCCATCACCCAATGTCGCGCTTCGATCATCTCCATCGGCACCGGATTGCCGGGAAATCCGAGCATTCCGACCGGCGTGGCGTTCACCACGCCCACGGCTTGCGCCGAGCGCGGCGCGCGGATCGGATGCCACACGGGCGCAGGGGCGCCCGAACGCGGCTGCGAGGGTGGCGACCAGGCTCTCCGCCCGCGCGCGATCCATGTCGTGCAGGAGCAGGCTTTCGGCACCGACATCGAGGAGTGCGAAAGCCGCCGCCCGTCCCGCCCCTCCCGCTCCGACCAAAAGCACCGTCCGGCTTTCCACGGCGGCACGACCGAACTTCTCCTCGAAGCTGCGGCGAAAGCCGATCCGGTCGGTGTTGTGGCCCGTCATCCGACCGTCGCGATCGAGAGTGATGGTGTTGACGGCGCCAATCTGCCGCGCTTCCGGCGACAATTCGTCCACGAGCTCGATCGCCGCCTGCTTGCACGGATAAGTGATGTTCACGCCAGCGAAACCGGCGGTGCGCACAGCTGCCATGAGATGGCGCAATCGCCGCCCGGGGAGAAGATCGAGATCCATCAGGTGATAATGGCCTGCGATCCCGGCGGCCGCGAATGCGTCCTCGTGCAATGCCGGCGACAGCGAGCCCTGAATGTTGGCGCCGATCAGCCCGACGAGCACCCGCCTGCTCATGATCTCCTATCCCCTTCGACCGCGGCATGCCGTCGCGAGCCGGGACGAGCCCGGCTCGCGCAAGCGCGAGACCGGCATTGGAATGAAGCAAGCCGGCTCGACGTGACGAGCCGCACGCGGTCAGCCGGCCGGTGCCGCCGGAGCCCGCGGCGCGAGCGTGCTCCTGCGGTTGCTGATCAGGTGCTCCAGACGGTGCGCGGCGAGGCCGAGCGCGGCCGCATCCACGGGTCTTGGCGTCGCCGTCGGCATATTTCGAAAGCTCCCGCTTGAGGATGCCGTCGATCTCGTCCTCGACCGCGGCGAGGTCGGATTCGTCGCGGGCATCGCGGATACGGTCGAACAGCGCATGCAGAGGCAGCAGCGGGCTCTCGCCGCGTTCGCCGCTCGTCATGAACTTCCACGCTCCCGCCAGCAGCGAGGTGAGGCCGCCCAGCAGCATCGTTCCGTAGAACAGCTGATCGCCGTACTTTTCGAAGAAGGTCGCGTGCTCGCCGTTGAAGAACACCGCCGCTCCCGGATGGATCGGGATGAAGGCGTCCTTCTCCATGCTCGGAGCGCTGATCTGGGCGAGCAGCGGATACTCGCCGGAAAGATCCCGGCGAAGGTCCATGAGGGATCTGGTCAAGGCGGTGACGCGATCCTCGTCGAGCTTTGCATTGGCGACGAGATAGAGCGGAACGCGCAGCGTCGTCAGGTCGTCGTCCGGAATCGGCGGCGAGCCCTGCACCGTCCCTTTCGGGAGGTCGTAGCTGTCATAGAACCGTACAGAGGTCGCGATCGCCTGGGCCGACTCGATCGGTATCAGCCCCAGTTTCTGCTTGGGGCTGCGCTGGAACAGGTTGCGAAGGCTGGTGACATTTTTCTCGACGATGGGCATGACGACGAGCAGCGCGCTCACCTGTCTCGCCTTGAGCGCGCCCGGCACGTCCGCGAGCGCGAGGTCCTTGAACTGGATCCTGCCGCGAGCGAGGTCATATTCCCTGGTCAGCGCCTCGATCAGGCGATGATTGACCTCCCCTCCTAGCACGCCGACGGTCCTGCCCTTGAGTCCCTCCATGCTGTCGATCGGGCTGCCGGGGGGCACGACGAGCAGCACGACGCTGTAGGCGATGACCACGACCGTGCGCATCGCGGAGGATTGCCCAAGATCGCTGCGGACGATCGCCAGGTCGACCTCCCCCGTCGAGAACGCCTTGGTCACCTCGAGCGCGGTGCCCTTGTCGACGACCTTGAGGCGAGTTGGCGATCCGGTCGAGGCCAGCCGGCTGGCAATGGCCGACATCATCTGGGCGGCCTCGCCGTCGAGCGAGCCGGCCGCCACCGTCCAGGTCACCGGACGCGTGGCATAGCGATACGCGAGCACCCCGCCGCCGGCGACGAGCAGCATGCAGCCGATCACCACCGCGATCCGCAGCCATCGGGGCAGCCCCGATTGCATTCGTTCGACCCTCCGCCGGAAGCGCTCGACCGCGGCCGCCGTCGGCCTGCGTCGGGACCGGGTCTGCTCGTTCCGCCGCGTCCACGAAATTGGCTTCGTAAACGCCTTCGATGTCAACAGGGGCAACGCAGAGACCGTCATAGCGCAGTTCGCGTATCAGCATGCGATGCGGGAAGATCGGCCGCGTCGCCGCGTCCGTCCCGCCGATGCCCGCAATCCGCGTCAAACCGCCGGCAAGTGCGATATATTGATCGCGTATCGCCACGCATCGGGCAGCGCGAGACCGCAGTGAGCTCCATCGGCACGGCCAGCAGGCCCCTCGTCGCCCTCACCGGGGCCACCGGATTTATCGGGCAATGCCTGTTGCGGGAGCTGCCCAGGCACGGCTACCGGCTGCGCGTGCTGCTGCGGCGCCCGAGCGTCGTGCCCTTGGACTCCGCAAGCGCCGTGGTCGGCGATCTGGCCCGGCCGCAGAACATGTCGGCGGCGCTGGCCGACGTCGATGCCGTCATCCACTCGGCCGGGATCGCACATGCCATGTCCGGACTGCCGGAGGACGACTATCGCATGCTCAATACGCAGGCGACGATCGCGTTGGCGCGCGCGGCACAGCGGGCGGGCGCCAGGCGCTTCGTGTTCCTGTCCTCGATCCGCGCGCAGTCCGGGCCGAGCGCGGACCGTGTCCTGGTGGAGGATCTGCCCCCCTCGCCGACCGACGCCTACGGCCGCTCCAAGCTCGCCGCCGAGCAGGGCCTGGCCGAGCTCGATCTCGACTGGGTCGCGCTGCGGCTGGTGCTGGTGTACGGCGCGGGCGTCAAGGGCAACATGGCGCAACTCCTGCGGCTCGCCCGCTCGCGCTATCCGCTGCCGCTGGGCGCTCTCGGCGGACGGCGATCGCTGCTTTCGCTCGACAATCTGGTGGCGGCGGTGGCGGCAGTGCTGGCGGCGCCGGATCCGCTGCGCCGGCCCCTGATCGTCGCCGATCCCTCGCCGTTGACCATCCCCGAGATGATCGCCGCGATGCGGCGCGGGCTCGGGCGCCGGCCGGGCCTCATCCCGGTTCCGCCGGTGCTGCTGCAAGCGGCACTGCGTGCAACCGGGCGGGCGGAGATCTATCCGCGGCTGGCGGGATCGCTGGTGGCGGATCCATCGGCGCTGATGCGGGCGGGATGGGCACCGAAGGTCGCGACGCCGGAAGGGCTCGCGACGCTGGTACGGGGCGAATAACGCGCAACGGACGCTCACCCCGTCATGCGAGCACTCGTTGCGCGCCCACGTCCCGGCCCGTTGCGGCAAAGACGTGGTGGCCGGCACAAGGCCGGCCATGACGGCACCGGATCGACTCAGCGCGTCAGGACGATGAAGTCGGTGCCTCTGCCAGTCTCCGGCCCGAGCCCCTGATCCGATATGACGAGCGACGCGCCGGCGGACATCAGCTCGGAGATCTGCTGGAGCGCCTCCGGCGGGATGGTGATGCGATCGAGCGCCTCGGCAGCGGTCGACGCCGGCCCGGACCATTCCACCTTCTTACCCTTCTCGGCCTTCCTGCTGCCGGTGGGGAGCGAGACCACGTTCCAGCGGAAGGTAGTCTCGTCGTCCTTCATCGCCAGGGCGGTGAAGACATGGGTGCCGAGCGGCCGCTCTGGCTGCTCGAAGGTGACGGGGGCATCGAACACCGGCTCGAAGCCCTTGCGCACGAACAGCTTGCCCTCCCTGCGGCTGACGAACACGGCGATCGGGCCGGGCTTGAGCGGGCGCACCTCGGCGACCGCGCCGGCGGTCGATGCCGTCGCCCTGCCGCCGCGGATCATCGGGGTCTCGAACGCGTCGTAGGTCGATTTCACCACATTCGATGACGACACCGGCGCTCGGCGCGGGGCGCTCGGCGTATAGGCCATGGCGTCAGCGGGGCTGCGCGCGTCCGAAGCGGTCGCCTTCTGGCTGGTATCGGCGAGCTGAACGACCTCGAGCGCGCCATGGGCGGAGTTGACGCGCTCGACCAAAGATGGGCCAGGTTCGAGCTTGGCCTCGAGCGGCTCGCGCTTGAACGTGAACAACCGGGCATGCGAGATCGCCACCGGCGCCACTTCGCCGCGGGCGATGACGACGCGGGCGCCCAGCCTGGTGATCCCCCACAGCTGCCGCGCAAACGCCTCGGGCAGCCGGATGCAGCCATGCGAGGCAGGATGGTTGGGAACGATGCCCTGATGCATCGCCACGCCGGACCAGGTGATCCGCTGCATGTAGAACATCGGGGCATTGTCATAGATGTTGGAGCGATGCCAGCGATCCTTCTGGATCACGCTGAACACACCAGTCGGCGTGGGATGGCTGGCGGTGCCGGTGGACACGCGCGAGCGTGCGATCGGATGGCCATCCGAATAGAGCGTGAGCTGTTGCTTGTCGAGCGAGATGATGACGCCGAGAACACCCCTGGCCTTGGGGACGAGGTCTTCGGCGCGCTCGCGCTCCTTCGATGCCGTTTTTTCCCGCGCGACAATAGCGCTCCGCTTCGCCGGGCGCACGACCGGCCGCGAGACCTGCGGACGAGCGAACTCGGGTTGGCGGGGCGCGAACAGGTTGAAGGGAAGAGCATCGGCGGGCGTGCTCAAGGATACGAGCACCCCGGCGGCTGCCATCAGAAGACTTTTGCGATGACAGAAAAATGTACGATGGCCCTCGCGGGCCCGCTCGAGCATGCGCACGGACGCCCCCTCTTTCTTGTCGAACTGACGCGATCCCGTGCGGTATCGTCCGCACGGGCCTCTAGCGATTAGTCGCGCGCCGGCACCAAAAGGTTCGATCGGCTCGTTCGGAGGAAAGCCCTGATTTTCAGCAAATTTGCCGCGAAGGCGAAGCCGTCCGCAACCGCTCAGTCCCTGAACGGATCGCGCACGTCGGCGCCGGCCATCACCACCGCGAACGGCCGCAGCGTGTGCTCGATCCGCACGGTACCGGCGTGCCGGGCGAGCACGTCGGGCAGGCGGCGATAGGCCTGCGGCGCCTCGTCGACGTCGCCGCCGAGGAGCCGCACGCCCTTGCGGCGCAGCCAGGCCTGCATCTCGTCGTGACGCACCCGACCGGGCTGACGCATCTTCCTGCCGGTCGCGGGATCCTTCACGAAGCGGCCGCGCGCCTCGGTGCGCGACATCACCCGGCCCGCGCCGTGCACCGTCGAGTAGAAGCCGGCAGCCGCCGCCTCGCTGGCGACCCCGGACAGGATCACGGCATCGTCACCCATGGAGCCGCCGACGAAGCCGCGCTGCCCCGGAAAGGCCGGCGTGGCACCCTTGCGCACGACCCACAGATCGCGATCGCCGTGGCGCTCGCGCCAGGCGTAGTTGTGGTGGTTGTGCACGCGGTCGAGCACCTCGCCGCCGACGATCGAGCGGACCCGCTCGACCACCCATTCACGGCCGGCATAGGCGTACCGGCCGGCAAGGGTCATGGCGGCGAGATATTGCCGGCCGAGATCGGAATCCTGGTGCAGCAGCGTCGGCGCCACGTCGATGCCGTCCTTGCCGCCGGCCGCCTTGATGAAGGCGGTCGCGGTCTTGTGCCCGAGCCCGCGCGAGCCGAAATGCACGCCGATCCAGACCAGACCGTCCTCGCCCTCGAACAGATCGACGTAGTGATTGCCGGAGCCCACGGTGCCGAGCTGGTCGCGGGCCATGGGCTTCAAGTGAGCGATCGCAGGGGCGTCCTGCCAGAGCGGGCTATCGAACAATTCGTGCTCGACCTTTTCTGCATTGGTCCGGCCGAGGCCGAAGCTGACGCTCGACGCGATGCGCTCGAGCATGGGCCCGATGTGATCCTCGATCGCGTTCCTGCGCACGTCGAGCTTCACCGCCATGTTGCCACAGGCGATGTCGAAGCCGACCCCGCTCACCGAGATATGCTCCTCGTAGGCGATCACGCCGCCGACCGGCTGGGCGTAGCCGAGATGGCCGTCGGCGCACAGCACGCCGCCGGCGACGCTGCCGTGCTGCATGCAGCGCACCATCTGCTCCCTGGTGCGTTCGTCGTGCTCGCCGAGAATCGTCAGCGCGGCCATGACCGGCTCCTGACGTGCCAATCGAGATGTATTGTCTCCGGCGCGGATGGCCCATAGAGTTCGACGGTCACCGCGATTCCGGCTGCCAAGGGGGACATCATGGCGAAACGAACCACGCATCGGAGCTCGAAGGGCACGAAGCTCTACGCCGTTCGCGACAAGTCCGGCAAGTTCAAGGACATCCAGACCTACAAGCGGGCGCACAGCGCCGACCTCAAGCGCAAGAGCAAGAAGGAGAAGTAGCGGCACGGCCCACTCGCGGAGCGAGCTGCAAAGGAGTATGGCGGACGCCCGTCAGTCCGGGCACGCATGCCCGATTTCCATGTGCCGGTAGCCAATCGCCGGAATTGCGCCTGCTCATTCCTGGCGGAATTCGTCCCGCTCCCGCCAACGGGAGAACCAGCCGGAATCCCCGAGAATGTCGTAACAGCGATCGGCAATGCAGATCCGTCCCAGGGGCCTGCCCCTGCCGTCGTCGCGCGGCGAGTTCTCGCTGCGGCGGACATGGTCCTTGAACCAGCCGCCGAGCTCCCCGAGCAGGCCGTCGAGGTCGAGCCGACCCAATGCATCGAGCCTGCGCTTGTGCTCATCGGGCAGCGAGCGATAGAAGCCGTCGAGCTCGTCACGCATGGTGCGCGCGGCCTGTCGGGTCGCTTCCGTCATTCGCTCGGCCGCCGCCCGCGCCTCCTCGGAGGCGAGCACCCCGGCGGCAGCGCATGCATCCTGCAGGACGCCCCTCACCCTGGCCGATGCCGCCTCGAGCTCGCGAACCGCCTCGCCGCCTGCCCGTGCGATCTTCTCGAGCAGCGTCCGGGCCAAGCGCTGCGTCTCCCGGATGCATTGCGCCTGGTCGAACCCGGGCGTCGCGGGAGCTTCCGAGACGTCGGGTCCGCCGGGAGCGGACTGCTGCGCCACCACCGGCCCGGCATCAAGCACGATAGCGAGCAGCAGGACGGCGAAGGCAGCCCGCAAGCGCCTGCGCACCGTCATCGGCAACGACATCGACATGGAGCATCCTCCGGCGCCCGCACAACTTCGTCCATTATCTATGGCAGGATACGCGGCGCGGCTACCCCGCCCTTGCGCGTCACATCGGCTTGAAGGCGCGGTCGAGCTCCACATCGATCAGGGTCGGACCGCCGTTCTTCAGGGCATGGCCGAGAACGTCGGTCGCCTCGTGCACGGTCCTGGCCCGCTCCGCCTTGATGCCGAGGGAGCGCGCCAGCCCGACGAAATCGATCCTGGGATCGGTGAGCTCCATGCCGACGTAGGTATCGGCCTGTTCGGCGAGCCCCCGCATGTTGTGCAGGCGTTGCTTCAGAATGCGATAGGACGTGTTGTTCAGGATCACGAACACGGTATCGATGCGGTAGCGGGCGGCGGTCCACAGTGCCTGCACGGTATACATCGCGCTGCCGTCACCGATCAGGCCGACCACCGGCCGGTCCGGCAAGGCGAGCTTGACGCCGATCGCGGCCGGCAAGCCCCAGCCGATGCCGCCGCCGCGCAAGCCGAAATAGCTCTGCGGATCGTCGCTCCTGATCAGCTGACGGATGCCGGGCGACGACGACAACGCCTCCTCGACGACGACGGCGTCGGAAGGCAGCATCTCGCCGATCGCCTCGAGGAGCGCCAACGGCTGCACCGGCGTCGCTCCTGCCAGTGCCCGCGCCTTGGCCTTGAGCGCTTCGCGCTCGGCGGCGATCGCGCTCGTCGCGTGCGCCAGCCGCTCGCGCGCGGCGGCACGTGCGCCGCTCGACATGCGTTCGCGCACCGCTTCGGTGATGTCGGGCAAGGTCGCCTTGGGGTCGCCGAGGATGGCGACTGCCGGCGGATAGTTCTTGCCGAGCTCCCAGGGATCGATGTCGAGATGAACGAGCTCGATGCCCGGCGGCATGGGATCGACATCGGACGGCAGCGACAGCGTGAAGAGGTCGCCGCCGACCGAAAACAGCACGTCGTGCTGGGAGAGCACCTTGCGCACCTCCGGCGCCAGCCGGATCATCGATCCGCGAAACAGCGGATGGGAGGCAGGAAACGACGCCGTGCTCGGCACGAACTCGGTATGGACCGGCGCACCGAGAAGCTCGGCGAGCTCCACCAGCTCGGCATGCGCGCGGCTGTGCGCCACCGCATCGCCTGCCATGATCACCGGCCGCTGCGCCCGCGCCAGCAGGTCCGCGGCAGCCTCGACCGCCGCCTTGTCGCCGCGCAGGCGCGGTGCCACCCGCGTCGGCGCCATGAGATCGATGTCGGCATCGGCACGCAGAATGTCGCCGGGCAGCGACAGGAACACCGGCCCGGTGGGCGGCGCCAGCGCGGTCTTGGCGGCACGGTGCACCAGGCGCGGCAGATCGGCCAGGCGATGCACCTCCGACGACCATTTGACCAGCGGACGCGCGATGGTCGGAAGGTCGGCCCACAGGATCGGCTCGGTGGCGACGAAGCTCTGCTCGTGCTGGCCGGCGGTGACGAGAATCGGCGAGCCCGCCTTCTGGGCGTCGTAGAGCATGCCCATGGCATTGCCCAGACCGGGCGTGACGTGGAGATTGACCACGGCGAGCTTGCCCGACGCCTGCGCATACCCGTCGGCCATCGCCATGATCGCCGCTTCCTGCAGTCCGAGCAGGTAGCGAAGCTCGTTCTCGGTCGCGAATGCATCCATCAACGGCAACTCGGTGGTGCCGGGATTGCCGAACAGGATCTCGACGCCTTCCTGCTTGAGCAGATCGAGGAAGGCGCGCTTTCCGGACATGACGGGCAAGAAGTCCTCCAGATGTTGGGCCTCCTCCCGATGCCGCGCGAGCGGAGGAAGGAAGGGCCTGGTCGGCGGCCGAGCGGCAGCGGCGGCCGGGATCGGCGGAGTGGCCGTGATGAATGCGATCGTAAAGCTCGCCGGCCCCGCTCACCAGCGCCAGTCAATCCGGATGTCGTTGCCGCCACTCCCAGGGCGGGGTGAAGGTTCCGGCCCAGATGCCACGCTTGGCGGCCTGCGCCTCATCCTGCTCCGACTGGTACCTGCCGGAACGGCCCGACGCCAGCGCCCAGCCCTGCTGCACGATCCAGGCGTTGACATCGGAGCCGTCGGGAAGCGCGCAGACCGCGAGCGTGCGGTCGTAGCGGTCGCGCGCGGCGGGCTCGCACCGCAACTCCTGTCCGCGGATGTGGCTCCTCAGCACCTGGGCGGCCGTGCGCCCGCACGGCCAGGACTGGCCCCGGGAATCCGTGCAGGTCTGGTCGAGCTCCGGCGCATCGATGCCTTCCAGCCGGATGCGGGCACCCGCGATCTCGATGCTGTCGCCGTCGACGACGTGGGCGCGGCCGCTCAGCGGCTTCCTGCGGCGGGGTTGTCCAATGCCTGTAGGCCTGGAAGCCCAGCCATCCGATCAGCAGGAGAAGACCGACGAGCAGCCGGATATCGATGCCGCGAAGCCGGCGCGCGCCCCGCCTGTTCGTATTGGTCCGTCCCGCCATCGGTCCTGTCGCTGCTCCGTGGAGCAGTCGAATCGAGCGGTCGAGTTCTAGCGCGGATCAGGGTCAGTTTTCTGCGTCGCACCTCGCTCGCTTGCGGGGCGGGCGCGGGCGGGCGCCGCTCTATGCCTGCGATGCGCTGCTTCATAGAATACCGGCTGATGGCGCCGCCCGCAGGATGAACGCAGGATGCTTCGAGGACGATCATTGCTCGCAATGGTGCTGGTCGCGGCGCCCACGGGCGTGACGCCGGCGCACGCCGGGAGCATCGGCCGGCAAGACCGTGCAGATGATCATCGGCTTCGGGCCGGGCGGCGGCTACGACCTGTGGGGCCGCACGGTCGGACGGCACATCGGCCGGCACTTGCCGGGCAATCCCAGCGTGGTGCCGCAGAACATGCCGGGCGCCGGCAGCTACGTGGCGGCGAGCCACATCTTCCACGTTGCGCCGCGGGACGGCAGCACACTTGCAATCATCGCCCGCGACGCGGTGCTCGGGCCGCTCTCGGGCGCCGCCGGCGCACGCTTCGATCCGTTGCGGCTGTCGTGGATCGGCACCCCGACCAAGGAGACCAATGTCTGCATCGCCTATCACACCGCTGCGGTCAAAACGGTCAGGGATCTCTACGACACGCAATTGATCCTGGGCGACACCGGACCCGGCACCGGCACCCGTTCCTATCCGAAGGTGCTCGGAGAGCTCCTCGGCATGAAGCTCAAGCTGGTGGGCGGATTTCGCTCCTCCGCCGACGTGTTCCTGGCGATGGAGCGCGGCGAGGTCGAGGGCATCTGCGAAAGCTGGGACAGCGTGAAGATCAGGCGGCCGGATTGGCTCGCCGCCGGGCGGATCAGGATTTTGTTTCAAGGCGGCGCCGCGCCCAACCCGGAACTCAAGGACGTGCCGTTCGTGCTCGATCTCGCAAATGCCGGCGAGCACAGGCAGGCGATCGAGTTTCTCTACGCCGGCCAGGGCATCGGACGCCCGTTCGTGGCACCGCCGGACCTGCCGGCGGAGCGCCTGCGGATGCTGCGCGACGCCTTTGGCGCGACCATGAGAGACGGCGAATTCATCGCCGACGCCAGGAAGTCGAAGCTCGAGCTTGAGCCGGAGAATGGCGAGCACCTTGCCGCGCTGATCGCCAAAATCTACGCGACGCCGAAACCGATCGTGGATAGAGTCACCAGCCTGATCAAGTAGGGCCGAGCGGCCGGGAAGCGGCAGTCCATGAATTATGGCAGACGCGACGCCAAGGCTTACGCACGCGAGCATTTCAAGGGCATCTGGGCAGCGGCGCTGACGCCGTTCGCACCCGACCTCGCCATCGACGAGGCCGGCCTGCGCGCGAACCTCCGGCACTGGGCCGACGAGCTCGGCATCGACGGGGTGTTCGTCTGCGGCAAGCAAGGCGAGTTCTTCTCGATGTCGGTGGCCGAGCGCAAGCGTGCCTTCGATATCGCCGTCGAGGAGCTGGGCGGACGGCGCACCGTCCTGTCGTGCTCCGACCAGAACCTCGACGTGGTCGTCGATCTCGCCCGCCACGCGCAGGCGATCGGTGCCGACTACATCGTGGTGCACGCGCCGGTGCTGCATTTTCTCGGCAGGCAGGAGGAGACGCTCTACGAGTACTACCGCACCATTGGCGAGCGGGTGGACATCGCCATCGCGCTGTGGAGCCATCCGGACAGCGGCTACCTGATGAGCCCGGAGCTGTGCGCCCGCATCGCCGACATCCCGAACGTCGTTGCGATCAAGTACAGCGTGCCGCGCGAGATGTATGCGCGGCTCTCACGGATCGCCGGCGACAGGATCATCGTGAGCACCGCCTCGGAGGAGGAGTGGCTCGACAACATCGTCGAGCTCGGATGGCAGCTCTATCTGTGCTCCTCGCCGCCCTATCTGTTGCAGACCAGGACCGACCGCCGCATGCGCGAATACACCGGGCTCGCGATGCGCGGCGAGGCGGCGCGGGCAAAGGTCGTGCGCGACAGCCTCGATCCGGTGCGCGATGCCATCAGGCGAACGCGGCCGGCGGAGAAGTTCCACGCGCACTCGAAGTACTGGCAGGAGCTCCTGGGCCAGCACGGCGGCGCGGTCCGCCGGCCGATGCTCGAGCTGACCGCCGCCGAGAAGGAAGCAACCCGCCGCGCCTTCGAGAGCTGCGGCCTGACAGCTCGAGCGGCGCGGCCCGCGCTCCTCGGCGGCATGAAACAACGGAGGCAGCCATGGCGAGTGGACGATTCCACGCCTTCAACTTCCAGAGCTGGATCAAGGACCATCAGCACCTGCTGCAGCCGCCGGTGGGCAACAAGAAGGTGTTCG
Organism: uncultured Alphaproteobacteria bacterium; assembly: GCA_963840535.1. Taxonomy (GTDB): domain Bacteria; phylum Pseudomonadota; class Alphaproteobacteria; order Rhizobiales; family Xanthobacteraceae; genus VAZQ01. Next base: position 32,573 of record CAWIZJ010000035.1, on the reverse strand, counting down.
AGGACGGCGCGATGACTGTGCAGGTGGTCGGGGGACCGAACGAGCGCACCGACTACCACGACGATCCGGTGGAGGAATTCTTCTATCAGCTCAAGGGCGACATGGTGCTCAAGGTGGTCGACGACGGCCGCTTCTACGACGTGCCGATCCGCGAAGGCGACGTATTCCTGCTGCCGCCGCATGTCCCGCACTCGCCGCAGCGGCCGCAGGCAGGCTCGATCGGCCTGGTGGTGGAGGCGGCGCGGCCCGACGCGCTCGATGCCTTCGAATGGTACTGCTTCGAATGCGGAGCGCGGGTCCACCGCATCGAGGTGAAGGTGACGCATCTGGTGAAGGACCTGCCGCCGCTCTACGAGGCGTTCTACCGCGACGAGGCGGCGCGCAGGTGTCCCAAGTGCGGCGCCATTCATCCCGGCAAGAAGCCGCCGCCGGGCTGGGTCAAGATCTGACGGCGCCGCGCGCAACGCCGTGCCTGGGTCGCAAGTCACGTCGGGCGCGTTTGCCCACCCTACAGGCGATATTTCTCCACCGCCTTGCGGTCCCACGCCAGGCCGTTGCCGGGCCGCGACGGCACCAGCGCGAAGCCGTCGACGATCGTCAGTGGCTCCTGCACGATCTTGTCGGCCCAATCCACGTATTCGAGGAAATGAGCGGTGGGGGTCGCCGCCAGCAGATGGGCGCTGATCTCGGGAAAGAGGTGCGACGACATTTCGATGCGGTGGATAGCGGCGAGCGCCGCGGCACGCTGCCAGCCGGTGACGCCGCCGATGCGCTCGAGATCGGGCATGACATAGTCGCAGGCGGCCGCTGCCAATGCGCGCGCCATGGCCGGGCTCTCGGAAAAATTCTCTCCGATCTGGATCGGAGTGGCGAGCTCGCGCACGAGCGTGGCGTTGCCGGCATAGTCGTCGTGGCGGATCGGCTCCTCCAGCCAATAGATGCCTTCGCGATCGAGCGCGCGGCCGCGATCGAGCGCCTCGGCGAGACCGAGCGCCTGATTGTAGTCGACCATGACCGTGACCTCGGCGCCGACGCGCGCCCGCACGGCACGCAGCGCGGCGAGGTCTTCTCGCAGGGTCGGATAGCCCAGCCTGAGCTTGACGGCTCGGAAGCCGCCGGCAAGAAGCCGTTCGGCCTCGTCGCCCACCTGTTGCGGCGACGCCATCAGCCCGAGCCCGCAGGAATTGTAGGCGCGCACTCGCTTGGGCTCGCTGCCGAGGAAGGTCGCGAGCGGGAGGCCCGCGGCCTTCGCCAACGCGTCCCAGGCTGCCATGTCGAAGCCTGCCATGGCCATGCGCACGATGCCCTGCACTCCGATGAGCGCGAAGCGCTCGGCAAGCGCGCCCCAGAGATCGACCGGGGCGACGCGGCGACCCTTCGCCACCCGCTCGACCTCTTCCATGATCTTCGCGATCGCCGGCACGGCGGCGGCGAAATAGCACCACAGATACGAGCAGCCGGTGACGCCCTCCTCGGTCTCGAGGTCGATCAGCAGCAGCGGCGCCTTGGCGAGGGTGCCGCGGCTGGTGCCGAGGACGCAGGTCATCGGCACCTCGACCCCGATCGCGCGGATCGCGCGCACCGTGAGCGGCGAAAAATGCGATGCATCTCCCATGCGCTCGAATCTATTCGTTTCACGCGCACGCGGCGCGAAAGCCGGCGCAGCCCGATGGCGATCCGCGCGCAAGCGCGGTACCATATTGGCAAGCACCGCCGAGTCCGCGCATAGTCGGCCGGCGCATTCATCGTCGAGGCGGGAAGGGCACATGCAGGGAAAAGTCACGCTCGAGGATCATTTCGCGATCGAGGCCACGCTCGGAGACTCGCAGCCATTCGGCAGCCACGTCTGGCCCGAGCTGCGGCATCGTCTTCTGGACTTTCAGGACCAGCGCCTGCGGCTGATGGATGAAGCCGGCGTCGAGATCATGATCGCGTCGCTGAATGCGCCGGCCGTCCAGGGCATCGCCGAGACCAAGCGAGCCGCCGAGCTCGCCCGGGAGGCGAACGACGTATTGGCCGCAGAGGTCGCGAAGCGTCCCGACCGCTTCGTCGGCGTCGCCGCCCTGGCCATGCAGGACCCCGAGATCGCAACGCAGGAGCTGCAACGCTGCACCAACGACCTCGGATTCAAGGGGGCGCTGGTCAACGGCTACAGCGAGCTTGCCGGCTCGAGCAAACCGATCCACTACGACCTGCCGCAATATCGGCCGTTCTGGCGCGCGCTCCAGGACCTCGATGTCCCGTTCTACCTGCATCCGCGGCCGCCGATGGCCGGGGTCATGCCGCACTACGAAGGGCACCACTGGCTGTTCGGGCCGACCTGGAGCTTCGCGGCCGACACGTCCCTGCACGCATTGCGATTGATCGGCAGCGGCCTGTTCGACGAGTGTCCGCGGCTGCAGATCATTCTCGGACATCTCGGAGAAGGGCTGCCGTACTACCTGTGGCGCATCGACAACCGGAACAACTGGATGAAGGCTGCACACAAGTACACGGCACGCAAGCGCGTGGCGGATTATTTCCGGTCCAATTTCCACATCACCACCTCGGGACACTACAGCACGCCCGCCCTCGTCGATGCGATCGCGGAGATCGGCGCCGACCGGGTGATGTTCTCGGTCGACTACCCGTTCGAGGATTTCAGCGACGCCGCCGACTGGTTCGACAAGGCAGAGATCGGGGAAGCCGATCGGCGCAAGATCGGGCGCACCAACGCGATGCGGCTGTTCAAGCTGGCGGGAGCGTGACGCCCGCCCATCATCCCGATCGCGCCGGGTGCGGCTCGGCGCCGCCCTCGGCGTGCAGGATCAGGATGTCGCGCACGGCGCGGTTGAGCGGCGTCGGCACGCCGGCCCGGGCGCCAAGATCGACCACGCCGCCGCAGAGCCAGCGCACCTCGAGCGGCTTTCCTGCGTCGAGGTCGTGGTGCATGGACGTCGTCATCTCCGGCGGCCAGCCGTCGAAGAAGGGAATGCGCTGCTCGGCATAGTCGGCGGGCAGATCGACTCCGTGTGCGCGCCCGACGGCGACGACCTCGCGCGCGAGATCGAGCAGGAACTCGCGGGCGAGCGGGTGCGATCGGATCGGCCCGATGGTCGAGCGCATCGCCGTGGTGGCGCCGGACATCGCCACCAGCACCACGTATTTCTCCCACAGCGAGCGACGGATATCGTTGCTGATCTCGGCATTGATGCCGCCACGCTTGCAGGCTTGATAAAACGATTCGACGCGCGCCGTCCGGCGGCCGTCGTATTCTCCGAACACCAGGCGCTGCAGCGGACCGGTCTGCGCGATCACGCCGGGCCGGCCGATTGCGGTCCCGACATAGGCAACCCCTCCGAGCAGCGCCTCATGGCCGAGGATCGGCCGCAGCATGTCGTCCTTGGTCACGCCATTCTGGAACGACACGATGGCGGTGCGCGGCGTCACGATCGGCAGCAACTGGCGCGCGGCAGTCTCGGTGTCCCACAGCTTGACGCAGAACATCACCATGTCGACCGGACCGATGGTTGCGGGGTCGTCGGTGACGCTTACCTTCGGCAGACGAATCTCCTCCGGACCGCCCTCGACCGTCAGGCCACGCTCGCGCATGGCGGAAAGGTGCGACCCGCGCGCGATGAAGTGCACGTCGGCGCCGCCCTTGACGAGGCGTGCGCCGAAATAGCCGCCGACGCCGCCCGACCCCATGACCGCGATGCGCAAGCCGCCCTCCCGTCGTGTCCAAGAAGGCCGGATCATTAGCGGGCCGGTGTCCTGCGCTCAATCCGGCGCCTCCGGCTGCCCGCGGCGACGCGATGCGGCCGGCTGCGAACCGGTCGGGCACCATTCTCCAGCGTTCTTGCAGCCTCAACCCGGAGTGCACATATTGGAACCGACCGGCCGGAGGGCAAGCCGCCTGACGGTCGGTCGAGGGGTGCCGCAAGGGCCCCTTCAAAGTCGCTTACGAGGGCTTTGAGACCATGTCCCGAGTTCCGTCGCTGTCCAGTCCCTTCCTGCTCGGATTCGACGAGATCGAGCGTGCGCTCGATCGCGTCGCCAAGGCCGCGGACGGCTATCCGCCCTACAACATCGAGCGGATCGCCCGTGAGAACGGCCATCCCGAGCGCCTGCGGATCACGCTGGCGGTCGCGGGCTTCACCCGCGATCAACTCGACGTCACGGTCGAGGAGAGCCAGCTCGTCATTCGCGGGCGGCAGCAGGACGACAAGGCCCGCCAATATCTCCACCGCGGCATCGCAGCGCGCCAGTTCCAGCGTACCTTTGTACTGGCCGATGGCATGGAGGTGTTGGGCGCGGACCTGAAGAACGGGCTGCTGTCCATCGATCTCGCCCGGCCGGAGCCGGAACGGATCGTTCGGACCATCAGCATCCTCGACAGAGATTGAACCCGAACAGGGCTCGACGCGTTGAAGGAAAGGAGTTGAGTGCCATGACCAACAACGACATCACCTCCCGGGTGCCCGCGATCTCGCCCGAGGCGCTGGCGCTGCTCGGGGGCGGCAAGATCGCCTATGTCAAGACGATTCGCTCCGAGGACATCCGCAGGCAATTCCCGCAGGCCCCACAGCTCGCGCCCGGCACGTTGCTCTATGCGCTGCATGCCGCCGATGGCACTCCGATCATGCTGACCGACAGCCGCGAGGCGGCGGTCGCCAACGCCTGGAGCCAGGAGCTCGAGACCGTCAGCGTGCACTGACCGGGCAGGGCAGGGGCCGGGGGACCCCAATACCTACTTTTGCGGACGGTGTGTGCGCGCGGCCACACCGGAAACGCCTGATCTGCCGAGCAAATCCCACACGGGAGAACGGAATCGCCCGGTGTGTGATGCAGAGCACAGCGGCGGCAGCGGGCATGCAGCATACTGGTCCTCGCGCAATGAAAAGCGCGAGGAGCAACGTGTCATGTTCGATCCATCCGCAGCCAGCCGCGTGTCGCCGGAACTGCTCGCGACCTTGAGCGGGGACCGTGTCGCCTACATCAAGGCGATGCGCTCGGAGGAAGTCGGCTTTCTCTCGCCGGAGGCGCCGCTGCTGGCGCCCGGTTACCGCGTGTTCGTCCTGCACGCCGCCGACGGCACCCCGATCCTGCTCGCCGACAGCCGCGAAGCGGCGCTGGCCGGCGCTGCAAACCACCAGATCGAAACCGTCAGCCTGCACTGATCGGGCGACAGGGAACGTGGACGGTTATGCCGCGCTCGCCGATGGCATCGCCAGCACCGCGTAGAGCGCTTCGGCATCGCGCGAATCGCGCAGCTTTCGCACCACATCGGCATCGCGCAGAAGGCGCGCCACACGCGCCAGCGCCTTGAGGTGATCGGCGCCGGCGGCTTCCGGTGCGAGTAGCAGAAACACCAGGTCGACGGGCTGCCCGTCGAGCGCCTCGAAATCCACCGGCCGCTCGAGTCGCGCAAACAATCCGAACAGCTTGCCGAGCTTGGGCAGCTTGCCGTGCGGAATGGCGATGCCGTTGCCGACGCCGGTCGAGCCCAGCTTCTCCCGCTGCTGCAGGATCTCGAGGATCGTTCGTTCGCTTTGGCCGGAGAGCTCGCCGGCCTTGGCCGCGAGCTCCTGCAGAACCTGCTTCTTTCCGTTGACCTTGAGCGCCGGAATAATGGCATTGGGCGCGACCAGATCGGTGAGCAGCATGGACCTTGTTCCAGAAATCCGGGAACTCAGCTGGCCGGGCTTCGCAAGGGCGGCGGACCATAGGTACCCGCCGGTAGCCCGTCAATGGGCGTCCTTTTCGATCGTGGGCGGATCGATCCAGCCGATGTGACCGTCCGCGCGGCGGTAAACCAGATTGATGCGGCCGTGTCCAGCGTGACGGAACACGACCACCGGAGCGCCGGTCATGTCGAGCTCCATGACGGCCTCACTGACGGAAAGGCGCTTCAGCGCCGTCGTCGATTCGGCGATGATGACCGGATTCCATTCGGTGACCTCTTCCTCGCTGTCGTGGGTGGGAGCGGCGATGACGTAGCTCGGCGCGTCGACCGAGCTCAGATCGGGGGCCGCGCCGTCGCTGCGCGCCGCCTGATGATCCTTGAGGCGGCGCTTGTAGCGGCGCAGCCGCTTCTCCAGGCGCAGCGCCGCTTGATCGGCGCTGGCATAAGCGTCGGCGGCGTGCGCATCGGCCTCCAGCACGACGCCGGAATTGAGATGAATGACGCACTCCGTGCGGAAGCCGAAACCTTCCTTGCCGATGGTGACGTGGCCGGAAAATCCGCCGTCGAAATACTTGGCCGTCGCGTCGGCCACCCTCTCATTGATGCGCCGGCGCAATGCTTCGCCAATGTCGATATTCTTGCCCGAGACGCGAAACGGCACGAATCGCCCTCCCGATGATCCCGTTCCAGCCCTCCTCCGGCGAAGTCGAAGCCCGCTCGCCGGCGTGCCCTGCACGCAGAGTGGACACCGGATTCGCCGACGAGATCAAGCCTGCGAAGGTTGCGCAGGACGTTCCACGCGGAGGACCGCTGACCGGAGAGGTCGGTCGGACGATGCGTCAACCGGCCGCGACGCCGAGTGCCGATTGCTTCTCCCGCCGGCGCCGCACCGATGACGGAATTCGCATCGCCTCGCGATATTTCGCGACCGTCCGCCGGGCGATGTCGACCCCGGCTTCGCGCAGCTTTTCCACGATGGTGTCATCGGAAAGAACGTGGTCGGCACCCTCGGCTTCGATCAGCCGCCGGATGCGGTGGCGCACGGCTTCCGCCGAATGGGCCTCGCCGCCGTCGGCCGCCGCGATCGCCGACGTGAAGAAATACTTCAGCTCGAAAATTCCGCGGTTCGTGGCCATGTATTTGTTGGCAGTGACGCGCGAAACCGTCGATTCGTGCATGTCGATGGCTTCGGCGATCGTCTTGAGATTGAGCGGGCGCAAGTGCTGGACACCGTGGACGAAGAAGCCGTCCTGCTGGCGCACGATCTCGGTCGACACCTTCAGGATGGTCTTGGCGCGCTGGTCGAGCGCCCGGATGAGCCAGGTTGCGCTCTGCAGGCAGTCGGCGAGATAGGCCTTGTCCTTCTCGTTCCTCGCGGTCCTGGCGACCTCGGCGTGATAGCTTTGATTGACCAGGACCCTGGGCAGCGTGTCGGAATTGAGCTCGACCATGAAGCCGCCGTCGGAAGCGGGGCGCACGAAGACATCGGGGACGATCGGCTGCACCAGCGTCGAACCGAAGGCGAGACCGGGTTTCGGATTGAGCTGCCGAATCCTCGGCGATCATGTCGCCAAGATCCTCGTCGCCCACACCGCAAAGGCGGCGCAGCGACGGCAGATCGCGCCGCGCGAGCAGATCGAGATGCGCAACGAGCGCCGCCATCGCGGGATCGAAGCGATTGCGCTCCTTGAGCTGGATGGCGAGGCATTCGTCGAGCGATCGAGCGCATACTCCCGGGGGATCGAACCCTTGCAGGATCGCGAGCACCGCCTCGACCTCGGACGGCGGCGCGCCGAGCCGCTCGGCGACCATGGCGAGATCGCCGCCGAGATAGCCGGCTTCATCGACGAGGTCGATGAGATATTGACCGATCATGCGTTGCGCCGGATCCGCGATCGCCAGCACCAGTTGCTCGGCGAGGTGATCGGCGAGCGTCGTCTCGACCGAGACGAAGGCCTCGAGGTTGTAATCGCCGCCGTCGCGGCCGCCCGAGCCCGTGCCCGCCCATTCCGAATATCCGGCCGGCATGTCGCCGTTGGAACGCGACGTTGCGGCGTCGGTGTCTGCGGGCGGAGCATCCTCGTGGTCGGCAGCGCTCTGTGGGCGCGCCACACCAACTTCGGACTGCGCTTCGCCATGAGGGGCTTGCGCGCCGCCGTGCGTCCAGTCGGCTGCGGCCTCGGACGCCGGCAAGGCGTTCGCCATCGGCTTCGCGCCGCTCTCCCTCATTTTCGCCCGCGCGCTCCAACAGCGGGTTGCGCTCGAGCTCACCCTCCACATAGGCGGTGAGATCCAGATTGGAGAGCTGCAACAGCTTGATGGCCTGCATCAGCTGCGGCGTCATCACGAGCGCATGGCTCTGACGGATCTCGAGACGTTGGGTGAGCGCCATGGATTCCTGACTTGATTGGTCCAATTCTTGCTTATCGGCTTCCTGATCCGCTGTACAGCAATTAAGAAGCTGGCGCTAACGTGGGGCGGAGATCGAGGGGAGAACTACCTGGGCGATCCCGGACGGATGGCGCCTGCGGATGCCGGTCACATGGAGATCCGAGAACCAATGGTTGACGGACTACTCAGATCCGGAAGTCCTCGCCGAGGTAGAGCTGGCGGACCTGGGGGTCGTTCACGATCTCGTCCTGACGGCCTTCCATCAGCACTTCGCCGGAATAGATGATGTAGGCGCGATCGGTGAGGGCGAGCGTCTCGCGAACGTTGTGGTCGGTGATGAGCACGCCGATGCCCCGATTGGTCAGACGCCGCACCAGACGTTGGATCTCCACCACCGCCTTGGGATCGATACCGGCGAACGGCTCGTCGAGCAGCATGTAGTTCGGCCGGCTCGCGAGCGCGCGGGCGATCTCGACCCGGCGGCGCTCACCGCCGGACAGCGCAATGGATGGGGTCTTGCGCCGCGGCGTGATCTCGAATTCGTCGAGCAGCGCATCGAGGTCGGCCTCGCGCCGGCGGCGATTGGGCTCCACCACCTCCAGCACCGCGCGGATATTGTCCTCGACGTTGAGGCCGCGAAAGATTGACGCTTCCTGAGGCAGATAGCCGATGCCCAGACGCGCCCGTTGATACATCGGCAGATGGGTGACGTCGTAGCCGTCGAGCTCGATCTGGCCACGTTCCGGCTTGATCAGGCCGGTGATGGTGTAGAAAGCGGTGGTCTTGCCGGCACCGTTGGGTCCCAGAAGACCGACCGCTTCGCCACGGCGCACATAGAGAGTCACGCCGTTGACGACCTTGCGACCGCCATAGCTCTTTTCCAGGCCGTGGGCGGCCAAGTAGCCGTGGCCGGGCTCCTGACGCGGCTCCTCACGCCGCGGACGGACCTTCACCGAGGTCATCCTGGCGGGTTCGGCACGCCCGGACGGCATCGGACCGCCCAGCGACGCCAAGTCGATGTCCCGCCAGCCGCCGTTGGCAGCCTTTCGGCGTCGAGGCGGGCGACGCTGCCGAAATAACTCGAGGAATTTGAGCACGCCGCTGCCTTGAAGCCCCTGGGGTCATTTGGTTGTCCGGGGACGATCCGGACCGCTCGCCGATTTGCAGTGCGCCAAGCGGGACGAGGCGTCAACTCACATGATCAAGGAGTTGCCGTTTCCAATCAAGGATTTGTCCGTCCTACCGGTGGCACCGGACGGCGTGCGCGACGCAAACGATCATTTCTTCTCTTGCTTGCGCGTGTCGATGAGAACGTCGACCCGCCCCCCGTCCATCTTCGACACTCCACTCTGCAGATTCACCACCAACCTCTGGCCGCGCAGGATATCCTGGCCGCGGGTCACGATCACATTGCCGGTCAGCATGACCGTGTTCTCGCGCATGTTGAAGATGGCGCTGTCACCTGTCGCATTCTGGTCCTTCTGGATTACCAGGACGCCGCCCTTGGCCTCGATGCGACGAATCTGCTGCGTGCCTCCCGGCCCCGGATCGGCCGCCTTCAACTTGCGGCCGCCAGCATCCTCGTCGTAGAAAACGACCAGCGACTTGCAGCGCAGTTCGACGTCGCCATTGACCACGTGCACGTCGCCGCTGAAGGTCGCGACCTTGTCCTTCTCCCTGACTTCCAGCGAAGCCGCCTGGATCTTCACGGGCTGATCGCGGTTCTGCGAGAAGCCCTGCAGCGCGTTGGGCGGTCCCGCATTCTTCTGCTGCGCTGGCGCATCGAATCCAAACAGGCCGACAGCGAGCACGATCGTCAGGGCAGCGACCAGCCCGCACCTGGTGCCGCGCGCGCTCATGGGCTGCGGCCTACGGTACGCGGCAGACCGTCGTCCGGCAGCAGGGTAACAGTCACGCCGCGATCGAACCGCATGAGCTTGCCGGCGTCGGCCACCTCCATCCAGTTGGCGCTGACGGTCCACGCCGACGTCTTCACCTCCACTGGTTTTTCCGAGCGGATCTTGCCGGACCGGATGTCGACAATGGCCTCGCTGAGCAATGCCTGATAGCCGTTCGACGATGTGACGACGACGTTCTGGCTCAGCGTAAGCACCTCGGCCTTGGTGTTGTAGATGCCGCCTTGGGCCGTGGTCTCGAACACGGTCTGGTCCTGCATCTCCATGGTGGCGTGGATGCCGTGCAACTCGACCATATCGGGCTTGGTGAGGTCCTGGCCTGCCGTCTGGGCGGTCAAATCATAGCGGCGATTATCACGTGTGAAGCCGGCGAGCCGCGGCTGCTGCATCATGATCTTGCTGCCGGAGACCACCAGCGAGCCGAGGTCGACAGGCATTTTCGCGAGCATACGCAACGGCTTGTCCAGCACCACAAAGGCCGCGGCGCCGACCAGGAAGACGACCACGGCACCCGGGATCGCCACCCGCAAGAAGCGGACATGCCGACTGTGGCGCACGGCCCGGCGGAACACGCGATTGCCGTCGGCGCGCCCGAATCGCATGAAAGCGCGCGGCCTTGCCGGATCGACGTCGGATGCTGCCGCCAACGAACTCATCCCCGAACCTGCCCGCCTGGGAAGTCAAGAATCAGGCGGTCCCCTGACCCATACTAGCCCCTTCGGGGTACCATCGTCGCGCCCAAATATGGCCCGGCCGCGGCAAAATCCCCATATCAACCGCCGACCTCCCGATCGCTCAGGAATGAGCGAAGATGTCCTCGGCCGCCCAACCGGCGAGATCGAGCCGCACCCGATCGGGCAGGAAGCGGAAGCAGGCCGTCGCCAGATCGGCCCGTCCTTCGCGGGCGAGCATGCTGTCGAGCTTCTCCTTCAGCGCATGCAGGTGCAGCACGTCGGACGCCGCATACGCGACCTGCGCGTCGGTTAGCGTCTCCGCGCCCCAATCCGATGTCTGCTGCTGCTTGGAAAGATCAATACCCATCACCTCGCGCACGAGGTCCTTGAGGCCATGCTTGTCGGTATAGGTGCGGGCGAGCCGGGAGGCGATCTTGGTGCAATAGATCGGCGCGGGCATGACTCCCAGCCGCCCGTGGAGCGCGCCGAGATCGAAGCGGGCGAAGTGGAAGATCTTGAGGATACCGGCATCGGCGAGAAGCCTGGCGATGTTCGGCGCGCCGGCTGCGCCGGGCAGCATCTGCACAACGTCGGCGGACCCGTCGCCCGGCGAGATCTGCACCACGCACAGCCGGTCGCGGTTGGGATCGAGCCCCATGGTCTCGGTATCGATCGCTACTGCATCGACGAGATAGCGCGAAAGATCGGGCAGGTCGCCGCGGTGCAGACGGATGGTCATCGGATTGCCGGAGCGGTGCCCCGATCGGATGGTGCCCAGGAGAGGACTCGAACCTCCACGCCTCGCGGCGCTAGTACCTGAAACTAGTGCGTCTACCAATTCCGCCACCTGGGCTTCGTGCGGTAGGTACGGAGCCGGATTGCGCTTGTCAAATAGACGCTTGCAGCATTTCTTGGGCTCGCGCGGATCGCCCGGTGCGCACGATTGGCCCCTGTACAGGATCGGACGATTGCGGTATTCGGCCCCCGTCCGGCCTCGATCCGTGGGTCCGACGCCGTCGTGCGACGAGCCGCCCCGCTACTGCCGGGAAGCGCCATGGAGTGAGCACGGCATGACCGCCATCCCCCTCGAGACGCTCGTCACCGTCTTCGGCGGTTCCGGCTTCCTCGGCCGCCACGTGGTGCGCGCGCTGGCCAAACAGGGCTATCGCATCCGGGTCGCGGTGCGGCGACCCGATCTCGCCGGCCACCTGCAGCCGCTCGGCCGCGTCGGCCAGATTCACGCCGTGCAGGCCAACCTGCGTTATCCAGCCTCGGTCGAAGCGGCTGCACGCGACGCCGACGTGGTGATCAACCTGGTCGGTATCCTGTTCGAGCGTGGCCGGCAGCGGTTCGACGCGGTGCACGCTTTCGGCGCCGAGGCGGTGGCGCTGGCGGCGAGCGCCTTCGGCGCTCGCATGATCCACGTCTCGGCCATCGGGGCCGACGACGACGCACCGTCGCTGTACGCGCGCTCCAAGGCCATGGGGGAGAAGCTGGTGCTCGCCGCCGTGCCATCGGCCGTGATCCTGCGCCCTTCCATCCTGTTCGGCCCCGAGGACGACTTCTTCAACAAGTTCGCCGCCATGGCCCGCTTCTCGCCGGCGCTTCCGCTCGTCGGCGGCGGACATACCCGGTTCCAGCCGGTTTTCGCCGGTGACGTGGCCGCGGCGGTGGTGGCGGCGATGGAGGGCCGTGCCCGCGACGGAGCCGTCTACGAGCTCGGCGGTCCGGAAGTGAAGAGCTTCCGAGAGCTGATGGAGTTCGTGCTCGCGACCACCGGCCGCCGGCGCCTGCTGGTGCCGATACCGTTCGCGCTCGCCAGGTTCCAGGCGTCGTTCCTGCAGCTCATGCCCAGGCCGATATTGACGCCGGATCAGGTCGCGCTCCTGCGCCGGGACAATGTCGTGTCGGCGGCGGCCGGGCGCGAGGGACGCACGATCCAGTCGCTCGGCATCGACCCCGTCGCAATGGCCACCATCGTGCCGTCCTATCTCTGGCGGTTCCGCAAGACCGGACAGTTCGAGCGGCCGATGCCCGATGACGCAGGAGACAGCCGAGAGGACGAGCGGAGGCGGCCCGCCTAGTCGGGTTGTTGTTCGACGGCGGCATCCGCTCCGGGCAGGACGTGCTCAAGGCGCTGGGCCGCGGCGCCTACGGCTGCCTCATCGGCCGCGCCTACCTCTACGCTCTGGCGGCCGGGGGGAGAGCGGCGCAATTCATCTTTCGCCTTCCGCTCGCAGACTTCAATATCCCAGCGCCAGGGCGACCAACCCCAGCGATCCCACGATCACGCGCCACCAAGCGAACAACGCGAAGCCATGACGCGTCACGTAGTCGAGAAATGTCCGGACCACGATCCAGGCGCAGACGAACGAGGCCGCAAATCCGACTGCAACGAGGAGGGTATTGTCGGTCGTGAGGAGCGCATAGTTCTTGAACAGATCATAGGCGAAGGCGCCTGCCATCGTCGGAATGGCGAGGAAGAAGGAGAAATCCGCCGCCGCGCGCTTGTCCGAGCCGAGCAGCATGGCCGAGACGATGGTCGTTCCCGAGCGTGATACACCGGGGATCATGGCCAGACACTGCGCCAGGCCGATGACCAGATACATCGGCAGCGAGAAGCGGGTGGCATCGTGGTAGCGGGTGTCGAGCTGCAAGCTGTCGACCCACAGCAGGATTGCGCCACCGACGATCAGACAAAAACAGACCACCCAGACATTGAACAGCTGGCCCTTGATGAAGCCGTGCCCCACCGCTCCGATGATTGCCGCCGGCAGGAAGGCGAGCAGCACGCCGATGACGAAGCGGCGGGCGGAGGGGTCGCTGAACATGGCGAGCGCGATCCGCCACAATCGGCCGAAATAGATCGACAGGATGGCCAGGATGGCGCCGAGCTGGATCAGGACCACGAAGGTCTTGCCGAAGGCTTCGTCGTCGAATCCGAAGAAACGCTCGACCAGCAGGAGGTGTCCGGTGGAGGATACCGGCAAGAATTCGGTCAACCCCTCGATGACGCCGAGGACGAACGCCTTGAACAGGTCCAAAGACATCGCGGGCTCCGCGGGTTCGCAGGGGGACCGCGCAGAACCGGGCGCGGGAGCAACGAAGGAATGCGCTTTTCCCGCATCATCGACCCCAGAGCAACGGGGGAGGGCGGCGATTGCGCAGTTTGCTCGAGCCGCCTATGCACAGGAACTGGTGCGATCCAGACATATCCAGTCGCATTTTCGGCGCAAGACTGGTACCCACCGTCAGGAATGCCCGGCGTGACCAGCCATCACGGTGGCCAGGGTTTGATGGCCCGCCATGGGATCGCCGCAATCCTCGAACCTGCATGCTGACCCTGTTCCACCATCCGTTCTGCCCGCATTCCCGCTTCATACGCCTCGTGCTCGGCGAGTACGGCATTTCGGTCCATACCGTCGAGGAGCGGGTATGGGAGCGCCGTGAGGAATTCGTTGCTCTCAACCCCGCCTGCACCACCCCGGTATTGGTCGAGGAAGGCCATCCAGCGGTTCCCGGCGCGGCGATCATCGCGGAGTATCTCGACGAGACCCGAGGAGTCGAGTTGGGCGACAAGCGGCTCCTGCCGCGCGAGAGCGGCCCACGGGTCGAGGTCCGGCGACTGACCGGCTGGTTCAACGACAAATTCTTCGCCGAGGTCTCGGGCCCGCTCACGATGGAGCGCCTATATAAGCGCCATATGCCCGCGAGCGCCGGCGGCGGCTCGCCCGACACCCAGGTCATGCGTGCCGCGCGCCACAACATGCGCTATCACTTGGCTTATATCGGCTGGCTGGTGCGCACGCGCGATTGGCTTGCCGGCCATCGCATGAGCTATGCCGATCTCGCCGCCGCCGCACATGTGTCGGCGGCCGATTATCTGGGCGACGTGCCATGGAACGAAGACGAAGCGGCGAAGACCTGGTACGCGCGGGTGAAGTCGCGACCGTCGTTCCGACCGCTGCTCGGCGAGACGCTGGCCGGCATTCCGCCGTCGCAAACCTACGCCGACCTCGACTTCTGACCGATCCGGCGGCGCTCAAGGTCGCGCTCGTGCGCGCCGCCCGCGACATGGGGTTCGACCTCGTCGGCGTCACTCGGCCCGACTCGATTCCGCAGGCGCTCGAGCGGCTTCGGCAGTTCCTGTCCGATGGCGCGCATGGTGACATGCACTGGATGGCGACCACTGCCGAGCGGCGCGCAGACCCGCGCGTGCAGTGGCCACAAGTGCGTTCCGTGATCATGCTGGAGTTCAACTACGGCCGCGACCGGGATCCGCTGGCGATCCTGCAACGGAAGGATCGCGGCGCCATCTCGGTGTATGCGCAGAGCGATGACTACCACGACGTCATCAAGCCGAAGTTGAAGGCGGTGGCGCGCTGGCTCCTCGCGCAAGCCGGCGGCGACGCCAAGGTCTTCGTCGATACCGCTGCGGTCATGGAAAAACCGCTGGCCGCCGCGGCCGGCCTGGGCTGGCAGGGCAAGCACACCAACCTGGTGTCGCGCCGATTCGGATCGTGGCTGTTCCTAGGTGCGATATTCAGCACGCTCGATCTTCCGTGCGACATGACCGAACCCGATCATTGCGGCAGCTGCCGGTCCTGCCTCGATGTTTGTCCGACGGCGGCCTTCCCGGCGCCGTATCGGCTCGACGCACGCCGCTGCATCTCGTATCTGACCATCGAGCACAAGGGACCGATCGCCCGCGAGCTGCGTGCGCTCATGGGCAACCGCATCTACGGATGCGACGACTGCCTCGCGGTGTGCCCGTGGAACAAGTTCGCGCAAGCCGGCCGCGAAGCGAAGCTCGCGGCGCGACCGGAGCTCGACGCTCCGCAGCTCGCCGAGCTCGCCCGCCTCGATGCCGCCGCGTTCCGAAAGCTGTTCTCGAAGTCACCCATCAAGCGCACCGGCCGCGATCGCTTCGTGCGCAACGTTCTGATCGCGATCGGCAATTCCGGCGATGCGACGCTGGCAGCCGCGGCCGAGCAGCTCATCGGCGATGCTTCACCGCTGGTTCGCGGCGCCGCAGTTTGGGCATTGAGCCGGCTCGTCACACACCACCGGCTCGCTGCGCTCGCAGCCGCGCGAGGTTCCGTGGAGGACGATGCCGCGGTGAATGACGAGTGGGCCGCGGCGATGGCGGCGGCGACCTGATGTCGGTCCTCGTCAACCTCGGGCTCGGATACTGCACGCGGCATTATCTCGGCGAGTTCGGCTCGCGCTTCGACCGCATCATCGGGACCACACGCAGCGCCGGTCGCGCAGCCCTGCTCGGCCGCCAAGCGCTCGGAGGTCGGCCGGTGGACATGCAGGTATTCGACGGCATTTCGGCTTCGCGCGAGCTCGCTGGCGCAATCGCCGGGGCTGACGCCCTGCTGGTGTCCGCGGCGCCGGCTGAAGGCCGGGACCCGGTCCTCGCCGCGCTCGAGCAGGCCATCGAGCAGGCGCCGCGGCTGCAAACCGTGGTCTATCTGTCGACCCTCGGTGTTTATGGCGACAGTGACGGCGCGTGGATCGACGAAACCGCGGAGACCTTGCCGGGCCTTGCCCGCCGCGGCGGCGCGCGGGTCGTCGCCGAGCAGGCGTGGCGCGCGCTGGGGAGCCGACGGAATCTACCGGTCGCGGTCCTTCGGCTGGGCGGCATCTACGGCCCGGGACGAAACGCGATGGCGAGGCTCGTACGCGGCAGCGTCCACCGGATCGCCAAGCCCGGGCACGTCTCGAACCGCATTCACGTCTACGACGTCGCGCAGGCGATCGATTCGGCATTTTCCCGGCGCATCGATGGCGTGTTCAACGTCGTCGACGACGAACCTGCGCCGCCGAGCGACCAGATCGCATTCGCAGCCGAACTCCTCGGCATCGCGCCGCCGCCGGAGATCCCGTATGCGCAGGCACACGACGTGGTTTCGCCGTTCGTTCTGAGCTTCTACGAAGGCTGCATCCGGGCGCGCAACGACAAGCTCAAGTCACTCCTCGGAGTGACGCTGCGCCATCCGAACTACCGCGCGGGACTGCGCGCGCTGCATGCGGCCGGCGATCATCTCGCCGTCATCGGCCCGAACGCGCCCGATGCCGCCTTCGCACAAAACACAAGGAAAGGCGCTCCATGATCGCAGTTATTTTCGAGGTGTGGCCGAAAGCGGAACGCAAGCAGAAGTATCTCGACCTCGCAGCCGAGTTGCGTCCGCTCCTGAGCACCATCGATGGCTTCATCTCGATCGAACGGTTCGAAAGCCTCCATGAGCCCGGAAAGATGCTTTCGTTGTCGTTCTTTCGAGACGAAGCCGCCGTCGCCGCATGGAGACGGCTCGAGGTCCATCGTGCCGCTCAAGCCAAGGGCCGTTCCGAGATCTTCTCGGACTATCGGCTGCGGATTGCGGGCGTGAGCAGGGACTACGGCATGTCCAACCGAGAGGAGGCGCCGTCCGACAGCCGCGCACGGCATGATCGCTAGAACTCCGCCACCGCCGCGATCAGTCGCTCGATGTCCTCCGGACGCGAGAGCCGATGGTCGCCATCCTTCACCAACGTGAGCACGACGTCATCCTGGGCAAAGCGAGAGGTCAGCTCGACGGCGTGGCGCCACGGCACGTCCGGGTCCCGCACACCCTGCAGGATGCGAACTGGGCAGCCGGTCTCGATCATGCCGCCGAGCAGGAGGTGGTCTCGCGCCTCTTCGAGCAGAACCCGGGTAATAGGGTAGGGCTGATCGGAGTATTGCGAGGGCCGTGCCCAGACCCCGACCTCCTCGATCTCCCGCTTCACCTCCGGCGGGAAGCGCTTCCACATCAGTTCCTCGGTAAAATCGACCGCCGGGGCGATCAGCACCATCCCCGCTATGGTCGCCGCCGACGCGCGATCACGACGCGACAGCTCGCGCTGAACCAGCAGCGCCAGCCAACCTCCCATGGACGAGCCGATCACGACCTGCGGACCGCGACAGAAGCCGTCGAACACGGCCAAGCTGTCTTCCAGCCAACGGCCGATGGTGCCATCGGCAAAGCTCCCCCCGGATTCGCCATGACCGGAATAGTCGAACCGGACCATCGCCCGGCCATGGTCGCGCGCCCACAGGTCGAGCGCTTGCGCCTTGGTGCCCTTCATGTCCGACCGGAAGCCGCCGAGCCAGAGCAGACCGGGTGTTGCCCCCTCCCGCGACCGTACCGCGATCCGGCGTGCCGCATTCCCGGTTCCAACGCTGATGAATTTCGGGCAATGATCGTTCATTTGGAGGTTCTGGCGGCAGGGGATATCCGGAGTTGGATCGGCATGCGGGATGTTTCGCCGCAAGCCGCCATTGAACGCAAGTACGGGGCGCGTGAAATTCGCCTTGCTGCCAGTCGGCGCCGGACGAGGGAACGGGCTCGGTGAGTCACGATAACGGCGACATGCATGTTTCTCCGCGCACCCTGGCTGGCGCGACTATCCTGCAGATCGTGCCGGCCTTGCGGGAGGACATCGTCGCCCGCACCGCCGTCAACGTGGCCCACGCCCTGCTGCAGTCCGGCGCACGAGCACTGATCGTGGCGGAGGATGGCCCGCTGGTCGCCGAGCTCAAGGCATTCGGCGGTGAATGGGTCCCCTTGCTGAACGCCACTCGTCAACCCGCTGAAGCTTCGCAGGAACGCACGCGTCCTCGAGCATCTGATTGCGGCCGAACGGATCGACATCGTGCATGCGCAAAGCATCGGCGGTGCCTGGAGCGCCAACCTGGCGGCTTCGCAGATCGCGGTCTGGCTCGTCACCACGTTGCCAGACGTGCCGACGGCCTCGGGTCTGCGCGCCTATTGGGCGGGAGCGCTCGCACGCGGGGATCGGGTGATCACACCATCGAACTACGCGGCCGCGCCGGTCATGGCGCGCTACGATCTTCCACGCGAGCGGCTCACCATCATCCCACGCAGCATCGACACCGTCGCCTTTCAACCCCGCCGCCGTCGCCCGCGAGCGCGTCGACGCGCTGCGCAAGGCTTGGCGGGTGCCGGACGATGCGCGCATCCTTCTGGTGCCGGGGCGCGTCGCCCCGTGGAACGGCCAACTCATTCTGCCCGACGTCGCGCGCGCGCTTCTCGACAGCGGGATACGTGGGTTCGTGTTCGTGCTCGCCGGCGAAAACAGCAAGTTCCGCAAGTACGCTCGCATTTGTCGGCCAGGAGGCGCAGGCCAAGGGGGTCGAGGCCCAGGTACGTCTCACCGGCCATTGCCGCGACATGCCAGCAGCCTTCGCTGCCGCCGATACGGTCGTGGTACCCGCACTCGAGCCGCCAGTCTTCGGCCGCGTAGTGGCCGAAGCCCAGGCGATGGGCCGGCCGGTGGTCACCTCGGAGATCGGCGTGCTGCCGGAGCACGTGGTGACGCCGCCGGAGATGCCGGAAGACGTGCGCACGGGATGGCTGGCGGCGCCCGGCAATGTGGCCGAATTCGCGCGGCCGATCACTGCCGCGTTCTCGCTCGACGACACCGCCTACCAGGCGATGGTCGCGCGTGCGCGGCAGTTTGCCGAATACATGTTTTCTCCCCGTAGCGTCGCGGTGGCAACGCGCGCGGTCTACACCTCGTTGCTCGCCCGCGACATTTAGGCGGGCGGGCGACATTCCGCCACATCGACGCCGATGCAGCTTTCCTCAAATGCCCGCGAACCCGCCGAATGACCGTTGACTTGCGAGCTATTTCTACCGATTCTCAACGCGCCTGCGTCAGCCGGCCCGTTGCAACAGCATGAGGAGAGCCGAGCCATTCGTCGCCCAATGAGAGCCGCGCAGCCCGCCACCAAGGACGGCCCGCGCATCAACGAGGAGATCCGTGTTCGCGAAGTCCAATTGATCGACCAGACCGGTCACAATTTCGGGCCCGTTGAGATTCAGATCGCCTTGAGCAAGGCCCAAGAGGCCGGGCTTGATCTCGTCGAGATCGCCCCCAATTCATCCCCGCCCGTCTGCAAGATTCTCGATTACGGGAAATTCAAGTACCAAGCACAGAAGAAGGCGGCTGAAGCACGCAAGAAGCAGAAGGTGGTCGAGGTCAAGGAGATCAAGCTTCGGCCGATGATCGACGATCACGATTACGAGGTGAAGATGCGCTCGATGCAGCGCTTCTTCGAGGAAGGCGACAAGGTCAAGGTCACGCTGCGATTCCGCGGACGCGAGATGGCGCATCAGGAGCTGGGTTATCAGCTGCTCAACCGCGTCAAAGACGACACGTCCAAGGTCGCGAAGGTCGAACAGGAACCGCGTTTCGAAGGCCGGCAGGTGGTGATGGTGCTGGCCCCGCGATGAGGCGGCGGGGAGGGCCCCATTTCGAGCGGCCCGCCCTGCTTTTTTCCCGGCCCCCGGCGCGGGGCCGCCCAGGCGCGGTGGTCGATCGAGACAGACCGGCAGGCCGACCGGGTTGTTGTTTTTTCTTGCGCTCTCTGCCATAACGCCGCGCTCCCGCCGCCCGGCCGAAAGGGCTGCCGTGGCGACGGCGAAGTGCTCAACAGCACGCTCAATCGAGCAAGGTTCCGGCCGGCCGGGCGCAAGCCCGTGGCCGCCGCAAAGGAGAGCCAAATGCCCAAGATCAAGACCAAGTCCGGCGCCAAGAAACGCTTCAAGGTGACCGGCAGCGGGAAGGTGCTCTATCAGCAGTCCCGCAAGCGCCACGGCATGATCAAGCGGACCAAGAAGCAGATCCGGCAATTGCGCGGCACTAGCGTGCTGTTCAAGACCGACGGCGACACCGTCAAGAAATACTTCCTGCCCAACGGCTGATCGGCCGCCAGGAGCGGTCCACGTCAGTCCGTTGCATCTTGAATCCCCAGGAGATCAGCTATGGCACGCGTCAAGCGCGGCGTCACTGGACACGCCAAGCACAAGAAAGTCCTCAAGGCCGCCAAGGGCTATTATGGGCGGCGCAAGAACACAATCCGCATCGCCAAGCAGGCAGTGGAGAAGGCCAACCAGTACGCCTATCGCGATCGCAAGCGCCGCAAGCGCACCTTCCGGGCGCTTTGGATCCAGCGGTTGAACGCAGCGGTGCGCCCCTTCGGCCTGACCTATAGCCGGTTCATCGACGGCCTCGGCAAGGCCGGGCTCCTGGTCGACCGCAAGGTGCTGTCGGATCTCGCGATCCGCGAGCCCGCGACGTTCGCGGCGATCGTCGAAAAGGCCAAGACCGCGATCGCAGCGTGAGGATCGCAGCAAAGAAGGCAGGCGACGTACGGCAGAGATCGCAGTGACGGAGGGCGAGCAGAGAGAAAAGCTCGCTTGTCCGTATCCGTTCTGCGCCGTCCGTCCCTTGATCGCCATGCAGGAGCTCAAGTCCGAACTGCTACGCGGACTGTGGTATGTCGCACTCGCGGGCGCCGCGGTCCGGCCCGGCGAGATGGTGGCCAAGACGCTGCTGGGCGAACCGATCCTCATCGGCCGCGCACGCGATGGGCGCGTCTTCGCGCTGCGTGATATCTGTCCACATCGAGGCATCCCGCTGCACTACGGTCGTTTCGACGGAGAGACCATCACGTGCTGCTATCACGGATGGCGTTTCGACCTCGCCGGCACCTGTGTCGAGATCCCTTCGCTGCGCGAAGGTCAGGAGGTGGACCTCGGTAAGATCCGCTGTGGCGCCTACCATTGCATCGAGCGGCAGGGTCTGGTGTGGATCTTCTTTCCGCCGCCTGATCGCGCATCCGCGGCGCCCGAGCCCAGAGATCCGCCGCGCGTGCCGGGGTTCTCCGATGCGGACAAGCCCGCCGCCGCGATCATGCAGCCATTCCCATGCTCGACCGACCACGCCGCTTTCGGTCTCATGGATCCGACCCATGCCGGTTTCGTGCACACCTCGTGGTGGTTCAAGCGCCAGGCGAGCAAGCTGCGCCCCAAGGAAAAGCAGTTCGAGCCGATCGAGCTCGGTTTCAGGATGGTTCGCCACCCGCTCCCACCGCAGAACCTGGTCTACAGGCTCCTGGGACGCAACGTCGAAACCGAGATCTCCTACAAGCTACCGGGGCTGCGCATCGAGGAGGTGCACGGCGATCGCAATAGAGTCGTGGGGTTGACCGCGATCACGCCGATCACCGACGAGACTACCGAGGTTCATCAGATGTTCTGGGCGTCCCAAGGCTGGGTGGCGCTGTTGTCGCCGTTGATCAGGCCGTTCATGCATGCCTTCCTCGGACAGGACCGGCGCGTCGTGGTGCAGCAACGCGAGGGCCTTCAACACAAGCCCCGCCTGATGCTGATCAACGACGCGGATACGCAGGCGCGCTGGTGGATGCGCATCAAAGATGAGTGGATTGCGGCGCAAGCCGAGCGCCGCACCTTCGTCAATCCGCTCGAACCCAAGACGCTGCGGTGGCGCAGTTGAGCCGACGACCGATGACCGACCTTCGCATCCTCGAAGCCGAGCTTCTCACCGCGGTCAACGCCGCCCTCGACGAGGCTGCACTCGAATCCGTCCGCGTGGCGGCGCTCGGCAAGAGCGGCTCGGTTTCGGCGCTGCTCAGGACGCTGGGCACGATGACGCCCGACCAGCGCAAGGAGCAGGGGCCTCTGATCAACGGTTTGAAGGACCGGCTCACGTCGGCGATCGCTGCCCGCAGGGACGCGCTGAAGAACATTGCGCTCGACCAGAAGTTAGGCGCCGAGACGGCGGACGTCACCCTTCCCGTGCGCGAGCCGCCGGCCGAGGTCGGCCGCATCCATCCGATCAGCCAGGTGACCGACGAATTGACTGCGATCTTCGCCGACATGGGCTTTGCGGTCGCGGAGGGACCCGACATCGAGACCGACGACCTGAACTTCACCAAGCTCAACTTTCCGGAAGGCCATCCCGCCCGCGAGATGCACGATACGTTCTACTTCCATTCGAAGCCGGACGGCTCGCGGCTGTTGCTGCGCACCCATACTTCGCCGGTGCAGATCAGAACCATGCTGGCGCAGAAGCCGCCGATCCGCGTGATCATTCCAGGTCGCACCTATCGTGGCGACTCCGACCAGACCCACACGCCGATGTTCCACCAGGTGGAAGGGCTGGTGATCGACCAAAGGTCTCATCTCGGGCATCTGAAATGGATCCTGCAGGAGTTCTGCAAGGCCTTTTTCGAGGTCGATCGAGTCAAGATGCGCTTCCGCCCATCCTTCTTCCCGTTCACCGAGCCCTCGCTCGAGGTCGACATCCAGTGCAACCGCGACAAGGGCGAGGTCAGGTTTGGTGAGGGCGAGGATTGGATGGAAATCCTCGGTTGCGGCATGGTGCATCCCAACGTGCTGCGCAACTGCGGGCTCGATCCCGAGCAGTACCAGGGCTTTGCCTGGGGCATGGGGATCGACCGCATCGCCATGCTCAAATACGGCATGCCCGACCTGCGCGCCTTCTTCGAGGCCGACGTGCGCTGGCTGACACACTACGGCTTCCGTCCGCTCGATTTCCCGACGCTTGCCGGAGGGTTGAGCCCGTGATGGAGGAAACGACCGGACGCAGATCGCCAAGCGGCGCCGAAAGCACGACTGCCGGACCATTCGTCTTGCGCCCGCAGGCAGCGCCATGAGGTTCACCCTCTCCTGGCTCAAGGAGCACCTCGTTACCGAGGAGCCGCTCGCGGCAATCGTCGACCAACTCACCATGATCGGGCTCGAGGTCGAAAGCGTCACCGACCGCGGCAAGGTGCTGGCGCCATTCTCGATTGCGCACGTGATTTCGGCCGAGCAGCACCCGAACGCGGACCGGCTGCGCGTGTGCATGGTCGACACCGGCGGCGGCACCCCCGTGCAGGTGGTGTGCGGAGCGCCCAATGCGCGCGCCGGAATGAAGGGTGTGTTCGTGCCGCCCGGCGCGTTCATCCCCGGCAAGAAAATTACTCTCGGTATCGGCAAGATCCGCGGCATCGAGAGCCGCGGCATGCTGGTCTCCGAGTTCGAGCTCGAGCTGTCCGACGATCACGAGGGCATCATCGACCTGCCGGCCGACGCGCCGGTAGGCGTCAACTACGCCCAATGGGCGGGACTCGACGACCCTGTGATCGAGATCAATCTCACGCCCAACCGCGCCGATTGCACCGGCGTCGCCGGCATCGCGCGTGATCTCGCCGCCGCCGATACGGGCAGGCTCGAGGAGGCTGCGGTCCAACCGATCGAGGGAGGCTTCCCGTGCCCAGTCTCGGTGACCCTCGATTTCGGTGCGACGCCGTCGCTCTGCCCGGCCTTTGGGCTGTGTCTGGTGCGCGGAGTCAGCAACGGACCCTCCCCCGACTGGCTGCAGCGGCGACTGACCGCTATCGGGCTTCGCCCGATCAACACGCTGGTCGACATCACCAACTACGTCACCTACGACCACGGTCGACCGCTGCATGTTTTCGACGCCGCCAAGGTACACGGGAACCTGACGGTCCGCCGCGCGCGCCGCGGCGAGACCCTGCTCGCGCTCGATGGGAAGATCTACAATCTCGACGAGTCGATGTGCGTGATTGCCGACGAGCGAGGCGCGGAATCCCTCTCCGGCATCATGGGCGGCGAGGCTACCGGCTGCTCGCGGACGACTACCGATGTGCTGATCGAATCGGCGCTGTGGGATCCCCTCAACATCGCGCAGACCGGCCGCAAGCTCGGCATCAATTCCGACGCGCGCTACCGTTTCGAGCGCGGCGTTGATCCCGCCTTCATGCTGCCGGGCCTCGAGCTCGCCACCAGGATGGTGCTGGATCTGTGCGGCGGCGAACCGTCGCAGGTCGCGGTGGCAGGCAAGCCGGAGGCCCCGGAGCGCATCATCGAGTTCCCGCTCGACGAGTTGCCGCGCCTCGCCGGCCTCGACGTGGGCCTGCCCGAGATTCGCCGCGTGCTCGGCCATCTCGGCTTCCTCGTCGCGGGGCAGAGCAGAACCATGAAGATAGCAGTGCCGTCGTGGCGGGGAGACGTGCGCGAAAAGGCCGATGTCGTGGAGGAGATCGTGCGCATCGTCGGCGTCGATCGGATTCCCGCGACCGCGTTCGACCGCGGCGATGCTCCGCGCAAGCCGGTGCTCACACCGATCCAGATCCGCACCCGAAAAGCCAGGCGGGCACTCGGCGTCCGCGCGCTGACCGAGGCCGTCACTTGGTCCTTCATCGCCAGATCGCAGGCCGAGCTGTTCGGCGGCGGCAAGCCCGAGCTGGAGCTCGCCAATCCGATTGCGGCAGACCTGTCCGATATGCGGCCGAGCTTGCTTCCCGGCCTGATCGCTGCAGCCCAGAGAAATGCCGATCATGGCCTGCCCGATGTCGCGCTGTTCGAGGTCGGGCAGGTTTTCCATGGGGATCAACCGGAGCATCAGCTCACAGCCGCAGCCGGGGTGCGCCGTGCGTTGGCGAAGGTGTCGGGCAGCGGCCGCCACTGGTCTGAGCCCGCCGCCGAGGTCGACGCCTTCGATGTGAAGGGTGATGCACTCGCTGTGCTGGCCGCGGCCGGCGCGCCTCTGCAAGCACTGCAGGTCGTGCCGGGTGGCCCGAGCTGGTTTCATCCCGGGCGCAGCGGCATGCTTCAGATCGGCCCGCAGAACGTGCTCGGTCATTTCGGCGAGCTGCATCCGCGCGTGCTCGAGGCGCTCGGCGCCGAAGGCCCGATGGTCGCTTTCGAGGTGATTCTCGAGCGAATTCCAGAACCGAAGGTGAAGGCGACGCGCGCCAGGCCCGCGCTCGAGCTCTCGCCGCTCCAGCCGGTTGCGCGCGACTTCGCGTTCGTGGTCGACCGCACGGTGAAGGCCGCCGACATCCTGCGCGCGACCCAAAGCGTCGACCGCAAGCTGATCGCCGACGTCCGCGTGTTCGACGTTTACGAAGGCAAAGGGATCGAGCCCGGCAGGAAATCGATCGCGATCGCGGTCACCCTGCAACCGCGCGAGAAAACGATGACCGAGCAGGAGATCGAAGCGGTGTCCGCCAAGATCGTGGCGGAGGTCGGCCGGCGCACCGGCGGTGTGTTGCGGGCGTAACTCGCGGGAGCCTCACGCGCGCCGGCCGCCGAGCAGCTTCACGACCGCATCGGCTGCACGTTCGCCGGATTCCCACGCGCCGCCGACCGTGCCCCACAGGGTTTCATGCGCGGCCTCCCCCGCGAAGAAGATGCGGCCACTGAGGGGCTCCATCATTATCCGGCGCGCGGGCTGGGCGCCGGGCGCGGCGGTCGACGAGGCGCCCAGCACCCACGGCTCGTCGTTCCAACGCGTAGCGTGGCGGCGCTTGACCGCGTTCTTCATGTCGGTACCGAAGAGCCCACTGAGCCAGCTGATTCCGAAGTCGACCATCGCAGCTTCGCCCTTGGCTGATAGATCACGCCCGAAGCCTCCCGCCACGTCCACCACGCACAGCGTCGAGCCCGCCACGTTGGCCAGGATGGCGGCGGTGCGCTTGCCGTCGCACTTCTCGAACACTAGCTCGTCGGCCCGCAACCCCAGTGGATTGCCGCTGAATTCCAGCGCCACGTGATCGTGGCTGCCGAGCTTGAGCTTGTCGGCGGCGTCGAAATGACGCCTGGGAAGATCGGGCAGGAACTTGATCTTGCCGGCGGTCAGAACGTTGGTCGAGACCGTGACGATGACGGCGCTGCTCTGGAGCTGACCCTTGGTCGTCTGCACGGCGACGCGCTGGCGCCCCCATTCGATCCCCGTCACCGGCGTCGCCAGCTGGAGCGGGAGCCCGGCGGCAAGCCTCGCCAGCAACGCGCCGAAGCCTTGACGGCAGAACGCGTTGTTATCGCGCTCGGCCGAGCGCGACAGATCTGCAGTCGACACCTCCGCCAGATCCTTGCCGCAGCCGTACGGTCCCAGCACGAACTCGACCGACGCCCGCCAGTCGCCGAGGTCCTTGGGCAGCGCCTGCGCGCAGGCGACATCGCTCTTGCGCGCGGCGTCCGCGATCGCGGCATTGGCGCGCACCAGTGTGGCGAGAAAGTCCTCCATCTCACTTTCGCGGGCGAAACGCCGGCGCACGCGCATACGCCGACCGGGCGGCGCACGATAGATCTCGAGCCCAGTCTGAGGAGCGAGCTTCGCCACCGGGTTGACGTCTGCGGTGTAGATCCAATGGGCGCCGCGGTCATAAGGCACGCCGAAAATCCTGGTGTCGGTGATGCAGCGTCCACCGACCCTGTCAGCAGCCTCGAGCAGCACGAAACGTCGTTTGGCCGCGGCGAGCCGGCGCGCGGCGGCAATACCCGCCGCACCGGCTCCGACGATCACGACCTCGACGTTGCCAGCGGGTCCGGCCTCCGGTTCGGGCCTAGGACGCTGGCGTGGCGCACCCGAGGCCGGCCCTGCCACCATGACGGCGGAGGCGGCGAGGAAGGTCCGGCGACTGAATCGTTGCATGGTGCGTCGATGACCTATGGCGAGCGAGGTTTAGCATGGATGACGCACCGCGCGGCAAATCTTTGACCGAGCCTGCTTGGAGCGTCTTGTAACGATTCGTGCCGACGCCTAATTCTGCAGGCGAAGGAGCGCGACGATGCTGAATGTGGCGGTCACGACGCTTACGCAAATGTTCTCGCCGCCGTTTCGGAAGGTGCTGCTCAAGTCGGTCGGGCTTGCACTCACACTTGTGGTGCTGCTCGGGATCGGCTTGCATCGGTTGCTGGCTTGGCTGGCGACCGCCGGCGAAGCCTGGGCCGAGAGCGTGCTCGGCCAAGCTGCGCACACGCCGCTCGTGGTCCTGGGCTGGATGCTCTCGATTGCCGCCGGTCTCGGAATCGTTGCCGGGGGCATCTTCCTCATGCCCGCGGTGACCGCGCTGGTCGCCGGCCTTTTTGCCGACGAGATCGCCCTCGAGGTCGAACGCAGCCATTACCCGAGCGATCCGGCAGGTCTTCCGCTACCGACCACGCGCGCGGCGCTCGAGGGAGCCAAGACCGCCCTGCTCGCATTGGGGATCTATCTCCTGGCGATGCCGTTCCTGCTGTTCGCCGGCCTCGGCGTGGTCATCTTCTTCCTGGCGACGGCCTTCCTGCTCGGACGCGAGTATTTCGAATTGGCGGCTATGCGCTACAGTACGCGCGAGCAGGCAAGACATTTGCGCAAGGAGAACCAGCGCATGGTGTTCATGGCGGGCGCGTTGATTGCCGCGTTCGTCTCGATCCCGATCGTCAACCTCGCAACGCCTCTGTTCGGCACTGCTCTCATGGTCCACATGCACAAGCGGCTTGGAACAACAGGCAGCAATCAGCGGACGCGTGTCGGTATGCGCCGCGCGACGTCGGCCTAGGGCAGCTTCGTCACTGCCGCGCGGACCGTGCCCTCGGCCTCCGCGACCACGCGCAGTGTCTTGGCGTCAAATTCGATGCCGGCCAGCCGCAGGCCGGTCACCGCGGCATCTACGCGCACGCCATCGGCATTCTTGCGGAAATCGGCGATTGCCGCCTCCATGCTCTTGCGCGCGCTGGCTGCCAGCGGCAGCAAATCGACCGCTGCATTCTCCGCAAGCGCTTTTTCGAGGTAGGGGACCGCAGTGCGCGCGGCCGCACCGAGGAGCCCGAACGCTGCCTCCGACTCGACATCGAGCGCAATGTCGGCAAGGCGGAGCATCTGCCGGTCGCGGTCGAGCACCGGTTTGCCCCAGACATGAATCGTCGCCTCGGTGCCCAGGCCGAACCAGGTCTTTTTCTCGCTGGCCTGGACGCGCAAGGAGATCAGCAGACGCTCGCCCGAGGCTGCCAGCCTCACGCCGTGCACTGTCGCGGCAAACGCACCGCTCTTGTCCTCGGGGAAGGTCTTTCCCTTGAGCTGGGCCTCGAGCAGCCGGTTGACCTCGGGGAATGGGATGTCGATCGGCACGGCGATCTTAACGCGGCCCTGCTCCAGCTGCGGGACCAGCTCCAGCTGCGATGGGAATGGGCAGACCGGCTTGGTCTGATGGGGCACGATCCGCGTCTCGGCTTGCACGCCGATGGTCAGTGTCACGGCGGATGCGTCGATACGCGGCTGCGCCGCAATGGCGCGCGTCGGCCGAATTTCCAGCCAGAGGTTCGGCATGCCTGGCGCCGCTGCTCCGAGCGCAATCGAGCGGCACATCTTTGCCCACTCCTGGCGCGCGGCAACCTCCAGGAATGGATCGTCTTGCAGCCGCACCTGCAAAGCCGTGACCTGCTCATCAACGGCTCGATCCAGCAGCGGTTTCACTTCGTTGGGCACATTGAGCCTGACGCCGAGGATCGACATCGAAGCATCCGCGATCGACACCTGAGCCGTGAGATTGGGCTCGATCCGCCATGTCGGCAGCAGCGCTGGCCGTGCCGTCACGGCGACGTTGCCGCGGATGTCGGCGCGCTGATCGAACGTCTTGCCGGTGAGGCCCTGCAGGCTCTGACCCAGACCGCCTCCCAGCAGGCCGCCGATCGCACCGGTGAGATCGCCGGCCTGGGATGCGATCTGACCAGTGGCCCGGAATGTGCCGTTTAGATCGGTCGACACCGCCAGTCCGTCCGCACGGCCGGTCACCGCAAGCGGACCGCGTGCGATGGTCCATCCGATCTCGGCATTGGAGAGCAGCTGGGTGAGTGGATTCTCGCGCTTGCCGGCAAGGTTGCGCGGAGCGGCATCGTTGATCGCATCACGGATGGCGGTGATCGCAACGGCCGCCGGCGCCACCACCATGGAGGTGCGGGTCACGGGCTGCAGCGGCGGCACCTCGACCAGAGCCGGGCGGCGCTGGCCCGGGTCCGGCAACAGCCGGTCCATGACCCACAGTGCACCCGCGAACGAGACGACAATCACTAGCACGCCGGTGACTGTCTTGCCCCAGGCCAGATGCATGCATCACCCATTCGACAGCGGTCGCAATCCGAGAGCTCGAATGCCTGATTTACTGATTAAAGATTACTGATACCTGAAACCTGTTTTCGCCGGCCACTTGCAGAGGTCGGCGATCGCGCAGGATTCGCACAGCGGGCGGCGCGCAACGCACACATATCGTCCGTGTAGAATGAGCCAGTGGTGAGCATGACGCTTGAACCGCGTCGGCACGATCCGTTCGAGCTTGGTCTCGACCTCGAGCGGCGTCTTCCCGGTGGCAAGCCCGGTACGATTGCCGACGCGAAAGATGTGGGTATCGACGGCAATGGTGGGCTCGCCGAAGGCGATATTGAGGACGACGTTCGCGGTCTTGCGCCCCACGCCCGGGAGCGCCTCGAGGGCCGCGCGTGTGCGCGGGACCTCGCCGCCGTGCTCCTCGACGATCTTCCTCGACAATGCAACCACGTTTCTTGCCTTGGTGCGAAAGAGGCCGATTGTCTTGATAAGGTCTTGGATGCGAGCCTCACCGAGCGCCGCCATACTCTGCGGTGTTCCCGCCACTGCGAACAACGCGGGTGTCGCCTTGTTGACCCCGGCATCTGTCGCCTGTGCGGACAGCACGACCGCCACCAGCAGGGTGAACGGATTGACATGTTCGAGCTCGCCCTTGGGCTCGGGGTTGGCAGCCTGGAATCGCCGGAACGCTTCCTCGACCTCGGTGGTTGTCCACTGCGGCAGAGCGCCGGCAGCGGCTTTGCGATCGGCGGAAATGCGCCTGCCGGGACCTTCGACCATCGCTGCCTTGGCGGCGTGGGCCTTGCGTAGACTTTGAGCCGTTCTTCGCAGCGTCTGGCGGGCAGTCCGGCGAGGTGTCTTGCGAGCCATCATTCCCGTATAATGAGCGCCATGCCGACCCACAACGACCCGCCCTGCGAGCCTACGATCTTTTCCGCGGTGCTCACACCGCAGCGCTCGCTCAGTCCAGCCGGGTTGCTGTTGCTCATGCTGGTGCTCGGCAGCATCAGCCTGGCGACCGGGGCTGCGTTCCTCCTGGCTGGCGCCTGGCCGGTGTTCGGTTTCTTCGCGCTGGACGTGCTGCTGGTCTACTGGGCATTCCAGGTGAGCAACCGCCGTGCCCGCGCGTACGAGCAGGTTACCGTAACGCCCTCGGAGCTTACGGTGCGCCAGGTAAGTCACCGCGGCCGGATCAGCGAATGGACCCTCAATCCGGTATGGGTGCGGCTCGATCGCGTGGTGCACGCGGAGTTCGGCATCGAGCGGCTGTTCCTGGTTTCACATGGCCGCCGCTTGGCAATCGCAGGGTTCCTCGGGCCGAGGGAGAAGGAGAGTTTCGCGCTCGCGCTCTCGGCAGCGCTCGGCGAGGCCAAGCGCGGGCTCCCCAGGACGGTCCTCGGCTAGCCTCCACCCGTTTCGCGTGGTGAGGGAGAGCGCAGAAATCGGGTGGGCCACACGGCTATCGTCCACTACGTAGGGAGCAAATGATGGAGGCACCCATGCTCTCGCCCGACCGCGTTCCCGATCTTGAGCCACTCGCCCGCGCCGCCGCCGACTACGCCATCGTGCGCCGCGCCATCGCTTTTCTTTCCGAGCATTGGCGCTCGCAACCCGAAATCGAGGCGGTAGCCGACGCCGCCGGCGTCAGTGCGAGCGAGTTGCATCATCTGTTCCGACGTTGGGCGGGGATCACTCCGAAAGCGTTCCTACAGGCGCTTACCCTCGATCACGCGCGCCGGTTGTTGCGCGACTCCGTGAGCGTGCTCGACGCCACGTTCGAGGTCGGCTTGTCGGGTCCGGGACGGCTGCACGATTTGTTTGTCACCCACGAGGCGATGTCGCCGGGCGAATGGAAGTCGGGCGGAGCGGGGCTGACCATTGGCTACGGTTTTCATCCCTCCCCGTTCGGCACTGCACTGGTCATGGCGACCGAACGCGGCCTTGCCGGACTCGCCTTCGCCGATCCCGGCGAGGAGCAGGCCGCGCTCGCCGACATGCGCAGCCGTTGGCCGAAGGCCCAATTCGTCGAAAGTGACGGACGCACGGTGCCGCTTGCACGCCGCATATTCGATCCCGGGCTTTGGCGCACGGAGACGCCGCTGCGCGTAGTGCTCATAGGCACCGACTTCGAGGTGCGGGTATGGGAGACGCTGCTCACCATCCCGATGGGTCGGGCGACCACGTATTCCGATCTTGCGGCGAAGGTCCAGCGCCCGAGCGCCGCGCGCGCGATCGGCGCCGCGGTCGGCAAGAACCCGGTCGCCTTTGTGGTGCCGTGCCACCGCGTGCTCGGCAAGAGCGGCGAGATCACCGGATATCACTGGGGACTGACACGCAAGCGTGCGATGCTGGGCTGGGAGGCGGGTTGGACTCGCGCGGGGGCCGCGTAGTCGCCTATCGCAGGGCCTGCGCGACGTCAGCACCGACTCAGGACACGCGCGAAGCCGTCCTTGCGATAGGCCGCGAGCGTTTCGGCGTTCTGCCGGTCCATGAAATCGACGAGCCTCGCACGCGTCACCTAGCCCGGCTGGCGCCGCTCGTGTCGTAGCGGAATCCGTCATGCCTCAGGCCGGAACCGCGGCTCCCGAGCGCTGATTGACGATCCGGCCCCGATCGCGCACAACATCGCCGATCGGCGCCCCGATACATCAGTATCCCGCGGTTCGCGAAGGTCGTAGCAATGCGAGATCGTCGCCCGGTGATGTTGGCGGTCCTGGATGGCTGGGGCTGGCGCGACGACCCTGCCGACAACGCGGTCCGCCAGGCTCGCACGCCGAACTTCGATCGCCTGTGGTCGGCCTGCCCGCATGCCCTCCTGCGCACTTCGGGACGGGACGTCGGGCTCCCAGAGGGTCAGATGGGCAATTCCGAGGTGGGGCATCTCAATATCGGCGCCGGCCGCCTGGTGATGCAGGATCTGCCGCGCATCAACCACGCGATCGACGGCGGCGAGATCGAGCGGTCGCCGGCGGTCGCCGGCCTGGTCGGACGCCTGCGCGCTAGCGGCGGCAGCTGCCACCTCATGGGGCTTGTTTCACCCGGGGGCGTGCATTCGCACCAGGATCACGCCGCGGCGCTGGCGAGGATCCTTGCCCAAGCGCGGGTGCCGACGGTCGTGCATGCCTTTACCGACGGTCGCGACACGCCGCCGCGATCGGCAGGCGACGACATCGCGCG
>CAWIZJ010000034.1:0-43580 GCA_963840535.1 uncultured Alphaproteobacteria bacterium | reverse complement strand
TTGCGGCAGGAAGGTCGATTATTTGGTCGGGCGGATAGAGTTGGTCGATCAAGGGCCTCTTGTCCGCCGCCCTGGCGTGAAGCCGCGGCCGCGTGCCGATGCCGTCGATCTGGCCTTTAAGCAGGCATCTCAGGTCGGGCGCCCCGCCCAGCGCGAACAGCTGGAACTTGAGGCTCGACGAGCCAGCATTGACGACCAGGATCGTTTCCATCGTGGTCATGCAGCCGGCAAGACGGTGGCGCGCCGTCGGGCATCCGCGTAGAGGAGCGCCACCGCGCAGGAGGCCATGCGGGTGCGCACGGAATCTGCCCGCGAGGTGAGAATGATCGGCACGCGCGCCCCGAGGACAATTCCCGCTGCGTCGGCCTTGGCCATGAACGAAAGGTTCTTGGCGAGCATGTTGCCGGCTTCGAGGTCCGGCACAACCAGGATCTGAGCCCGGCCGGCTACCGGCGACTGGATGCCCTTGATCTTCGCGGCGTCGGGATCAATGGCGTTGTCGAAGGCGAGCGGCCCGTCTAGCAACCCGCCGGTGATCTGTCCGCGCTCCGCCATTTTGCACAGCGCCGCCGCATCGATGGTCGACGGAATCTTGGACGTGACGGTTTCGACCGCGGAAAGGATCGCAACGCGCGGCGTGCCGAGACCAGCCTGCGTGAACAGATCGATTGCGTTCTGTATGATGTCGCGCTTCGCGTCGAGGTCGGGAAAGATGTTGATTGCCGCGTCGGTGATCATCAGGGGCTCCGGATAGGTCGGCACATCCATGACGAACACATGGCTGATCCGCCGCGCCGTGCGCAGGCCCGTCGCCGAGGCGGTCACCGCGCGCATGAGCTCGTCGGTGTGCAGGCTGCCCTTCATGAGTAACTCGCCTTTCGCCTCATGGACCAGCTTGACGGCTTGTTCGGCGGCTTCGTCGGCGCGATTCGCATCGATTAGCTCGAAGTGGCTGATGTCGATGCCGTGCTGTCGCGCGAGTACGGCGATCCTTGACTTCGGCCCGACCAGGATCGGGATGATCAGGCCAGCCTCCGCCGCCTCGGCGACGCCGCGCAAGGAGGTCTCGTCGCAGGGATGGACCACGAGAGTAGTCGCGGGCGGCACTTGCTTAGCGCGGGCGATCAAGCGTTCGTAATTCGCATGGGTCTGGACTGGTGCAACCGCCTGGGAAATCGTCATTGCAAACTCCTGCCTATGCCCTCGCCGACCTGCGATTTGCGAGCCTGGCGATGTGGTCCTGCTCATGCCGCGCGGCATGACTGCACGATCGCGATTTGCTCAGGCCCATTTCAGCGTGAAGCCTATGTCGCCCGGTACGCCGTCGGAGAAATCGACGACTTGAACGCGGATCTTGTATCCGAGCGGGCGCAGGTGCCGATCCCAGAAGCCGTACATTTCCTTCGGCAACCCGGTGAGGGTGTTCTCCCAGCCCGGCTCCATGCCATTATTGATCGCGCGGCCGTTATCGGTGCACAGCACGTTAGGAAAACGGAAGACCTCCACCTCGGTCAGTCCGTTCTTGACCGCGCGGTGGATGATGTCGGCTGCCCGCTCGAGGGCCTTCTGCTCGGAAATGCCGGATGGCTTCGACAGCTTGGTGATCAAGGCCTTCTTCTCAGCGTCCGCTTTCTCCTTCTGGCGTAACGCTTTGCTCGCCTTCTCGGCCTCGGCCTGGGCAAGCAGCTCGATGGTTTGCTTGGCGGTCGGCAGCGGATTCGATGATTCGGCGACAGTCGTGCTCATTGTTTCCATCCTTGCAGTGATTACTCGACTCCAGCACCCTGGGGAGCGGGCCGGGACCTGTTCCAAGCCGCCAGCACTTGTTATGCAGCCGCACTCACGGATCCGACGTCCTCTATCTCGAAGATCCCGCGCGATTCGTTGCAGCCGCTCGGCGACTTCGCCGCTGATCTCGCCGCCGGCACTCAGCACCCGGCGCACAACGGCCACTGTGCCGCGCCGCGACTCGGCATCCGGAATGAGAGCGGGAAGCGCTGCAACAGCCGCCTCCTGGTCGAGCTGCAGAATGAAGGCCTGATCGTGCACGATCCTCTTGAACTCAGCGAGCGTCGGCCGGTGCGCTTCATCCCGTAAGGCGCGGAGGCGACGAATGGCCTCGAACCCGCGCGCGTCAACGCCCGCCCGTGGCAGGCCGACATAGAGCAATGCGCGAATGGCGCCTTCGTAGACGCCGCCGGCGGCGACGCGCGATTTCAACTCGGCGATGCGTGCCTCCACGAGCTCGCGGTGAAGCGGCATCTTTGCCGCCTTGCGTTGCGGCTGCGTATCCGCCGGGTCTATGCCGACCGCGATCTGCAGCAGTGGATTGCCATAGACGGTAAGAAACGTACGCTCGGCGAGCGTTTCGGCTCCATCCCGCCAGGAATTGAGACCGGCGACGATCTGCTCCGACACGGTTTCCTGCAGTGCCAGGAACGGATTGTCCGTCGTCGCCGGCTTGCGGGTGTCGCGCACCGCTTGCGCCATAGCGGTGACAGGTGACATCCAGGGATTTTTGTCGGACAACAGCTCGTACTGCAGCCGCAGTGGATGCAGGCGGCGGAGCCATTCGGCCAGAGGCTCAGACACCATGGCGCGTACCATCGGCTGGGCAACCGTACGGTAGAGCGCGAGATTGATCTCCGATACCCGGGCCGCAGCCGCAAAGCGCCGGTCGTCGGTCGCATCGTTGCCGCCCAGCGCGCGAATGTCGTCGAGGGTGCGCGCCTCGCAACGCATGATCCAGTCGCCGGTGACCAGGTCGGGACTCGCCGTGTCGTCGCGCTTTGCCTCAAACACCGCCTCGTAGAGGCCCGGCGGCAGCACGTCGATCAGATCGATGTTGTTGGAGAACTCACCATATTCCTTGCGTGCCACTGCGGTCGACACGAAAATTCCGAGATGACCCACTGACTCGTGAATGCTGTAGACGATCGTTTGGCCGTGCCGGCGGATGTCGTCGACATCGTCGTAGAGATCGAGAATCCAACCCAACGCCTGCTGCGGCGGCGTGACGTTGTCTCCCTTGGAGCAGAACACGACGATCGGAGAACGGATATTGCGAAGGTCGATCATCGTCCCGTCGGAGCTCTTGATCATTCCCGCCGCAAGCTTGTTGCCGATAAACAGCTCGTCGACGATCGTCTGGATTTCCTCGCCGTTCAGGTTGACGTGCCCGCCCCACCACCGTTCGAAGCCGAGATAGCGCGGTGCCTCGGTGTCGATGTTGGCGTACACGTTGTACTGTTTGGTCCACAGGGTGTTCGCGGGATTCTGGTTCTCGAAATTCTGCACCAGCCAAGTCCCATCGAATTTGCCGCGGCCGAGATCGCTGGTGAGGGCCGTGAGCCAGCTGCCGCCCAGCAGGCCGCCCGAGTAGCGCATCGGGTACTTGCCGTGCACGCCGCCCCAATAGGAGAGAGGCGACCCCGCGATGATGATGGGGCCGAACAGCTCTGGACGCATCGCAGCGAGCATCATCACGGCCCAGCCAGCCTGGCAGTTGCCGATCACGCACGGCTTGGCGTCCGCATCGGGATGAAGAGAGATAACCTTCTCCAGGAATACCGCCTCGGCGCGCGCGATATCCTCGAGGGTTTGGCCCTGCACCGGATCGGGCAAAAAACCGACGAAATAGCAGGGATGGCCCGCCTTGAAGGCGACGCCGATCTCGCTGTCGGCCTTGAAGCCGGCGATGCCCGGCCCGTGCCCGGCGCGCGGATCGACGACGACGAATGGGCGCCGGCTCGGGTCGATGTCGACGCCCTTCGGCGGAATGACACGCGCAAGGGCGTAGTTGACTGGCCGCTCGAGCGTGCGGCCATCGATCACGATGTCGGCCGCATAGCTGAGCACATGCGGCGCGACTTCGGCCATATGCTCGTGGTACTGGTTGCCGCGTTGACGCATCAAATCCCAGAACAGGACGCTCCGCTGCGCGGCGTCCGACCATGTACTCGACCGCCGGGGCGAACGGGCCGAGCATCTGGGTCGATGCCATGGCTGCAGGTTCATTCAGATTGGAGCTCATGCTTGTTCTCTCCGCGTCTCAGGCGGCGTTGGACTCGACGTGCCGTCAAATTGCCGAGCGGGAGCGTGCCGCTCCGCGTGCTGGCCCTCAGGGTCGGGGCCGTAAACCGGCTTCCGACATCCAGGAGCTATTCTTTCTGGTTTCCGTGTCCGCTATCCATTGGGCGCGGGTCGGATTCGAGTAATCGAAAGGGGAAAGGTCGAGTGCTTTGGCTTAGTTGTACTGCCTCGGCCTTGAAACCTGTGCTTCGGCCGCGGACTGTCGAACGGTGCCTCA
The DNA here is from genome assembly GCA_963840535.1 of uncultured Alphaproteobacteria bacterium. Lineage (GTDB taxonomy): Bacteria > Pseudomonadota > Alphaproteobacteria > Rhizobiales > Xanthobacteraceae > VAZQ01. The sequence continues at coordinate 39,271 of CAWIZJ010000034.1, read as the reverse complement.
GCATGAGCCGAGTTTGTATCTGCGTGCGCGTCTGCAGCAATCCTGGTTCAAGACCGATACTCGGTTTTCCGAATTCTGTGCGCGTTGTATCGCGCCCCCGATAAGCCGCCGAGATCCGATCTGCGACGGACGGCCGCTATCAACTCCGCGGCACTTCAACGCGCAGGCTGCTTTGCGTGCGCATGGCTAGTCCTCTCCTTGCCATCGTTTCTGCTCCCGATGTTCTTACGAGTGAAGCAGCCCGTGGCTTGATGTGTTCAATGGATGCGCTGGCCCTTGCTAGCGCCGCGCTCGCGTCCCGCTCGGAATTGTCACGTGCGCCACCTGCGTAGCTCTGCGCGGCAGGTTTCCGCAAAGGCGCGCAGGATGTCGCCGTTGCGATCAATGGCCGGTCTGGCTTGCAGGTCGACTTTCGGCGTGTAGTAGGTTGTGATGATCCGGCCCAGCACCATTTCGGCGGCTTCCACCGTCCGCTCGGACGCGAAAAGCCGCAATCTTCCCATCGCAGCGTAGAGCAAAATGATCTTGGAAGGGTCGGCGATGGAGGTCTGCAGCAGGGCGTCAATGAAAGCCTTGGACGACAGATCGATGAATTCAGCGAAGACCCTCTCGCGCCGGTCGTGCTCCCGCGCGCCCCGCCGGGCTCCGTTCTGATGATGCTGCGCCAACCATGTCGTCGCGAGCGAGGCGAGGGCTCCGATGGCCGAGCCGGAGAGAGCGGCAATTGCCGTTAGGTAACGTTGGATCCACGATGCGTCTCCGCGGTTGCTCTATATGTTCGTGGCCCCGACATCAGCCACTCGGCCAACAAGGCGTGCCGTAGACCAGCGTGTCGCCTTCTCGAAATCCCAGAGCCATTTTTGATGATTTCCTGTCCCGCCTCCATTGGGCATGGGTCCGATTCGACTAATCCAACGAGGAAAAGGGCTTGTGCTTCGGCTTAGTTCTACTGTCTTGGCCTTCCAGAACTGAGCTGCGGCCTGGGCACTAACTCGAAGATGCGCTCGCATCCCCCCGCTCGAGATGATGACCATCGGCCAACAATTCGCCGACTGTCGTTGATCCGGGCGTGGAGCCGACCCTGCGTCGGGAGACTGCGCAGGGAGCAGGGCGATGCCGGCGCTCCTCTGTCCCCGAACCAACGCTCCCCGGTCCCTTGCTCGTTCGCATCGTTCCTAAGCGTTGGCTTAGCGTCGTCGACCAGAGGCCAACCCCCCTACTCTCGGTGCGCAATAGACTGCGGCGATTTAAATCGCGATTGTCGCGTCCGAGCGGACTCGCCTGTGCGGCAGCGACCAAGAGGGCTGGCACAAGCGCCGTTGCGGTTAGCAGGCAAGGAAAGGAACGTCGATGACCCTATTCGCGCGAGCCCTGTTTCCAGAGATCGTGCCGACAGAAGTTCATGCGGCCAAGTCAACCGAGGCGAATCCAATGCCCACAGCGACAGGCCTCTGGCCGCGGGCTCGTATCGTCCTGGCAAAGGATGAGAGCAATGGGACGCTCATTGCTGCGTGGAGCGCCATGCCTGGCTGCCATTATTTTGGCCACGTCTGCAACAGCACAGCCCGTGCCTTCCGGTCCGCCCGCGGTCGGAGTGATCAAGGTGGAACGTCGGCCGATGACCGACACCTACGAATTCAACGGCCGCATTCAGGCGATCAACAGCGTCAGCCTCGTAGCGCGCGTGACCGCCTTCTTGGATCAGCAGCTTTTCACGGAAGGTACCGACGTCAAGAAGGGCGATCTGCTTTACACGCTGGAGCGCCCGCCGTTCCAGGCGGCCGTGGACGTCCAGAAAGCGGCGGTCGCGCAGGCCGAGGCGCGAGCTCGAGAACGGCAATATCGAGCTCTGGCGCAAGCAGGATCTGGTGGAGAAAAATGCCGGTAGCCAGCAGGCCGTCGACACCGCGCAAGCAGCCCAGCGCGTCGCAGCGGCGCAGCTGCAAGTCCGCGCAGGCACAGCTCGAGACGCGCACAGATCGATCTCGATTATACCGAGATCCGCTCCCCGATCGACGGCCGGATCGGCCGTACGTCGGTGACCGTGGGCAACATGGTCAGCCCGACATCCGGTACCTTGACCACGGTGGTCAGCCAGGATCCGATGTACGTGGTCTTTCCGATCCCGACGCGCCGTGCCATCGAGTTGCGCGAGGCGTATTCCAGGCAAGGCGGATTCGACGCGGTGAAGATCCGACTTCGCCTCCCGGACGGGAGAATCTATGGCGAGACCGGGAAGCTCGACTTCATCAACAACGCGATCGCACAGGACACCGACACGTTTCTTGTCCGCGGCGGTCATTCCGAATCCGGTTCTAGGGGCCGAGACGGCGGGAGGTGTCAAGCTTCGCGAGCTCGTCGCCGATGAGTTCGTCACCGTCCTTCTTGAATCCGTGCAGCCGAAGCCTGTCATCGCCGTGCCGCGCGCCGCGATCCTCGCCGATCAGCAGGGCAGCTACGTGTATGTCGTGGATGACCAGAATATCGCCCGGCAGCGCCGCGTAAGCCTTGGCCAATTGACGCCGGAGACGGCCGGCATCGCTCGAGGGCCTCAAGGAAGGAGAGCAGGTCGTCGTCGAGGGAGTCCAACGGGCGCGACCCAACTCGCCGGTCACTCCCGCGCTTGCATCGCCCATCGCCAGCCGGAGCTGACACCAATGATCTCCTCGATCTTCATCGACCGGCCACGGCTTGCGATCGTCATCTCGATCGTCATCACGCTGGGCGGGCTCCTGGCCCTCACCCGGATCCCGGTCGCGCAGCTCCCCGATATCGTGCCGCCCCAGGTCGAAGTCACCACGAGGTATCCGGGCGCGTCCGCGGAGGTGCTCGAGGCGACGGTGGCGCAGCCGCTGGAGTCCAAGATCGTCGGCGTCGACAAGATGATCTACATGAAGAGCACGAGCGGCAATGACGGCTCGTACACTCTCACGGTAAGTTTCGAGCTCGGCACCAATCCCGACATCGACACGGTCAATGTCAACAATCGCGTGCAGACGGTCATCTCGCCAGCTGCCGCAGGAGGTCCAACTCCAGGGAATCAAGGTCCAGAAGAAATCGTCCTCGATATTGCAGTTCGTGAATCTCTATGACGAAAGCGGGAAATACGATCCGCTTTTCATCACCAATTTCGCGATCATCAACGTCCTTGACGAGCTGTCGCGCACGCCGGGCGTCGGCGAGGCCAAGCTGTTCGGTGGGCTCGATTACTCGATGCGGATCTGGTTCGACACGGCGCGCCTGACAAGCCTCGATCTTGCCCCATCCGACATCATCAAGGCGATCCAAAGCCAGAACGTTCAGGCGTCGGTCGGCCGCATCGGCGCACGTCCGGTTCCGGAAAATCAGCAGTTTCAGGTGAATGTGCAGACACAGGGGCGGCTGCTCGATCCCGAACAGTTCGGCAACATCGTGCTGCGCGCCAACGCGGACGGGTCTACGTTGCGCGTCAAGGACGTGGCGCGGGTGGAGCTGGGCGCCATGAACGACGACAACTTCAGCCGCCTCAACGGCCATTCGGCCGTGACGATCGGAATCTTTCTGGCTCCCGGTTCCAATGCGATCGCGACTGCCGCAGCCGTGAATGCAACGCTTGACAAGGTGCGCCCGCGTTTTCCGGAGGGACTGAAGGCACGAGCGACCTACGACACGACGGTTTTCGTCAACGACACCATCCATGAGGTGCTGAAAACGTTGTTCGAGGCATTTGTCCTCGTCGCGTTCGTGGTGTTCCTGTTCCTTGGACAGCTGCGCGCCACCATCGTTCCGGTCATCGCGGTTCCGGTGAGTCTCATCGGCGGTTTCATGGTGCTGGTGGCGCTCGGCTATTCGGCCAATACCGTCTCGCTGCTGGCGATGGTGCTCGCGATCGGCATCGTGGTCGACGACGCCATCGTCGTGGTGGAGAACGTCGAACGCGTGATGGAGGAAGAGCCGGATCTCTCTCCGGCGGACGCCGCCAAGAAGGCCATGGCGCAAGTCACGGCGCCGATCATCGGCATCACGCTGGTGTTGCTGTCGGTCTTCGTTCCGGTCGCATTCATCGCCGGCATCTCGGGCGAGCTGTTCCGGCAATTCGCGGTGACGATCATCGCAACGGTGCTGATCTCGGCGTTCAACGCGCTCACGCTGTCGCCGGCCTTGTGCGCGCTGTTCCTGCGGCACTCCGGCCCGCGCCGCGGCCTGATGGGTTACGTCAGCCGCGCGATCGACGGGGTGCGCGACGGCTATGCCCTGGCCGTCCGCAAGCTCGTGCGATTCTCGGTGCTCGGCGTCGTGCTCGTCGTTGCGATGGGGCTCGGCGTCGGCGGCCTGGCGCGCGTGACGCCCACGAGCTTCCTGCCCGAGGAGGACCAGGGTGCCTTTTTCATCCAGGTGCAGCTGCCGGACGGCGTCTCCGTCGCGCGCACCAGCGAGGTCGTCGGACAGGTCGAAGGCTATCCTGAAGTCCATGCCGCAGGTCAAGGATACGGTCTCGATCATCGGCTACTCGTTCCTCGATTCGTTCTCGTCCAGCAACACCGCTTTCATGGTGGCGCGTGTTGCAGCCGTTCGAGGACCGCAAGCAGGCCGCGGATTCGGCTCAGGCCCTGATCGCCAAGACGTTCGGCGCCGGCCTGCAGGTCCGCACCGCGACCGTCCTGCCGTTCAACCTGCCGCCGGTCATCGGCCTGGGCACGACCGGCGGCTTCGAATACCAGCTCGAGAGTTTCGAGGGCGCAGATCCGGCCACCATGGGAAGCGTCGTCCTGGGGCTCATCGGCGCCACAAAGCAGGATAGCCGCTTCGCCCAGGTGTTCACGACGTATGGTGCACAGGCGCCCTCGCTTTATCTCGACATCGACCGCGCCAAGGCGCAGTCGATGGGACTCACCATCAATGACGTGTTTACCACCCTGCAGGCGACGCTCGGCAGTTACTACGTGAACAATTTCAATTTGTTCGGCCGAACCTGGCAGGTCAATCTGGAGGCCGAGGCGGGCAACCGGCGCGATATCCCCGATCTCTGGCGGATCTACATCCGCAACAGCAAGGGCACCATGGTTCCGCTGCAAGCGATCGCTTCCCTGCGCAACATTACCGGTCCTCAGGTCATCACGCGCTACAACAACTATCGCTCGGTGACCGTCAACGGCATTCCGGCGCCGGGCGTTGCCTCCGGCACGGCGCTCGCCGCCATGACGGACATCTCGGCGAAGACGCTCCCGCCCGGTTTCGGGTTTGAATGGACCGGCACGGCGTTCCAGGAGCAAAGGGCGGGCGGGCAGACCGGGATCGTGCTCGGAATGGCTTTGCTGTTCGCCTTCCTGTTTCTCGTCGGCCTGTACGAAAGCTGGATGATCCCGGTCCCCGTTCTGTTGTCGGTGGTGACAGCCGTGCTGGGAGCATTCGCGGGCGTCCTGGTGTTCAAGTTGACGCTCAATCTCTACGCCCAGATCGGCCTCGTCGTGCTGATCGCGATGGCGGCCAAGAACGCCATCCTGATCGTCGAGTTTGCCAAGGACCAGCGGGAGCGCGGCCTGAGCATCACGGAAGCGGCGGAGCTCGGCGCAAAGCTGCGGTTCCGCGCCGTGATGATGACCTCCATCGCCTTCATCGTCGGCCTGGCACCGCTGGTATGGGCACACGGTGCTTCGGAAATTGCCCGCCGCAGCGTCAGCACGCCCGTCTTCGTCGGCATGCTGGCGGCGAGCACCGTCGGAATCCTCCTGATCCCGATGCTCTACGTCGCGTTCCAAACGCTTCGGGAGAAGACGCAGAGAAAGCCGAAGCCCGCACCGGCGCCCCATGTGCAACCGGCCGAATGATGTCTCGGATAGAGATGGACCGTGGCGCAAGATGCCGCAATGAATGTCGTGCGAAAGTGGAGCGGGCCAGCCGCGCGCTCCACTCGCTACCCGTGCAAGAGCGCAGCAGTGGATCAAAGCCCGACCAAGGAATATAATAAGAAGTTTTGCAATGGGATTCGCGAATTTCCTCCCGCTCGGAGAAGGTCTGGAGAGGAAACAAACAACCCGAGTTATGGCAGATCAGTAAGTATCAGCCGAGATGAAGATGGAAGGCAGGCTGCGCGGTGGTTTGCCCTTAGCATGGGCCTACTTTTCAGCCTCATATTCGTCTTGCAAGCCGCTTCCTGGTGATACGCTCGGTTGTTGCCGGTACTGAATGCCGAGTGCGCTGATATTGCTGGCAGCGCCGGAGCAGTGGCATCGGATGAAGACCGGCCGCGGTTAGCGATCACGGCCCATCACCGGCCCCGCACAGGAAGTGAGTCCGTGCACGACCGACAGCACCGTAAGTGACCATCGAATGCAGCTTCCGGCGCTGTGCCCAGGCAGCAGAATCAGGTGACGACCGAGGGGTATATCAGCGAGCTGCGACCGGAAACCAGAGTTTGCCGTCTCACGGCGAAAACAGGGTTGGAGTCACCTAACCGCCCCGGCTTAGTCGTTCATGCTCCTCCAACAAGAACGACAGGTATGCGTGCCTCACCCAAAGCCGAAGAGACGATGCAAGAGTGGTCGAAACGCCTCAAAGCGCTCGCCGCGCGACTATTGACGAAGAGATTGACCCTTGATGCGCGAGAAAATCGCGGCAATTGTCGCCGGAGTTCTAGGAATTGGCATTCGCGCCGGTCCATTCGACGACGATCAGTTCCAAATTCCGAGGATTTCTTCAGCGCGCCCGCTGATGATCCACGCTGCCGCGTCGCATGCGCCCTGTGCTGGCCTGATACAACCTCATTAGCCGCTGCACTGCGCCGCGATGAGATCGTTAAATGCCTTGATCTCGGCGTCGAGCAGCTCCAGGGTCCGTTGCCGATCGATGCCGTCCCTGCAGAAGGACGCGGCGTGGCGCGCCAGCGTAGCATCGTCTATCTCCGTCGATCTAATGCGGGCATTAAGTTCGCGATTTGAGGCGCTGCATTCTATTACGCCGTGGTCAGAGCCGGCCTCAAGAATTTGAACAGGACGATAAGTGGAGTTTCTGCCTGACAGCGGGCACGCTGTGCCCAGCGAATCAGGAGACGCAATGAACAGACGACCCCGCCGGAACCACACACCGGCCTTCAAGGCAAAGGTGGCGCTTGCGGCCATCAAGGGCGATCGAACACTGGCTCAACTGGCGGAACAACGAGCTTAAGGCCACCTTGTCATCGCGCATCGGCACCACCGGCCGGCATCACGGCGCGCCCGTCCGTTACCAGCACCGCGCCACCTTTGCGCGCGCGAGCTAGTCCGAAATCACCCACACGACTTCACGATGAAGCTCTCTCTGCTTGACGATACTTCGACCGTTCTCGACGTCAACCGCCAGGCCTGCGATAGTCTGGGCTACAGCAGGGAAGAGTTGATCGGCAAACATCGAAGTGATTTCGACGTCAGTCTCGACGATACGTCCTCGGATTCTGCACGGCCTTTAGAGTCTGCGCGCACTCCAGCTGGGGCACCTCGTTTCCGAGGGAGATCGCGCGTTCACAGCACGAAAACGGGTATGGGCGCGTGATTGAGGATCGACTGGGTGCAACCGCCAAAAAATTTCTTCTCGCAGCGGACCTGTACTATCTGTATCTCAACGCCTCACCCGCGCTGACTCGGACGTGAAAGAACTCAAGATGGGCTTGGCACGGGCGCGCTGCGGCCAGCGCGGTTCAAAAACGACCGCGTCCGTCTCGCTGCCGCTTGTTGAAACCAGAGTTCATGGAAAACTCCCTCACCGTAGCCTGCGGAGCATCCGAACGATCGTGCCCATTTAAATCCTGTCAGGACCTCAAACCGCGCGGCAAAAACGCAATCGCACATAGCTTTGTCATTCCGCAGCCGCAGCCTTCGGCCAGTCCGCAGGCTGAGCCGCGGATGGCTTGGTGATAGGTGGTTTCACCGTCTCCCAGGACGCGCTGAGGGCGCAAGCGCTCCCGCGTCGTCGTACCTATAGCGTACCCGCATCATTGTGGCACCGGTTTTGATATCGATCAAAGACGGGGGATCGACGGCCGCGCCCACAGCATGGGCCGCGACAACGCCGCTGGCTAGAAACCGAATTAATCCTATCGCGCGGCAAGGCAATCCTCGATCGTCCGGTGAGCCACGACCGGGCCGAGATCGTGCTCCGCGTCGATAATTTTCAGTGTTTCGACAACCTCGTCGTGCAGCTCTGCAAGTTCTATCCTGATGCCGCGGTCTTTCAGGGTTCTGACCAGCCCACGCAGTATGGTACCGGCGGTGATATCGATGGCAGGCACGCTGGAAAAATCGAGGACGACGGTCCTGATCCCCGCCGGAGTGCCATCGACCATATCGACGATTTGCCGGCGGATATGCTCCGCATTGAAGTAGAGCCATGTGCTCGCGCTGCGCACGACAAGCGCACCAGGCGTATCGCTCGCATCAGGATTTCGAGCGCGACTGACGAAGTGCCCGGTGGACCGTTCGCGTCCAAGGACCACGACCATCGGTCGAGACGTTTGGGCGATCAGCATCACCAGCGAACCCACCGCGGCTAGGAGAAGTCCGTTGAGTAGCCCGAAAAACAAAACTCCGACGCAGGCCACCATAGAGGTCCAGAACTCGGCCCGCGATTGGATGAGCAAGCGGCGCAATTCTTCGAAACGAACCAGGTGCGACGCAGCCATCAACACGATGGCGCCGAGAACAGGCTCGGGCAGGTTGTGAAAGAAGCTAGCGAAAAACAAAAGCGTCAATGCAATCGCGCCCGAAGTCACGATCAGCGCGACCGGCGAGGTTGCACCACCCATGTCGTTGACGGCGGTCTGCGACATTCCACCCGCTACCGGGAAACCGTGAGCCATTCCCGTCGCAATATTGGCGGCGCCGAGTGCCATGAGCTCCTGCTCCGGGTTGATCTCATAGTCGTATTTTTGCGCAAAACTGCGCGCGACCGACATCGCTTCGCCATACGCGAGCACGAAGCACGCGAGTGCCACCGGGATCAGCGCTGAAATATCGGAAGCGTTGATAGTCGGGACGCTAATTCCAGGAAGGCCACTGGGCAGGTCGCCCACGATTTTTATGCCGCTTTCGCTCAGGCCGAAGACGGTCATCATTGCGACAGCCACGATGACAACGATTAGCGTCGTCGGCCGGCCAGGAAACACACGTTCGAACGCCATAAAGAGTGCGATTGCCACGAGGCCGAACAGCAACGACGGAACGTGCGTCTCCGGCAGAGAGACAGCGACATGTGCGACGCGCGAAAAAAAATTTCCGGTTGCGCCCTCCAGCCCAAACAGCTTGGGTAATTGCGTGGAGGCGATGTAGAGCGCAGCCCCTGTCTTGAAACCGATCAGCACGGGGTCGGAGATGAAGTAGGCAGCGTTGGCAAGCCCGACAAATCGGCCGGCAACGCATATCATTCCCACCATCAGGGCGACTGCCGATCCGATCGCAACGGCTCGGGAGGGATCATCGCCGCCCATCGCCGCGACGCTCGATGCGAGCACGATGGCGAGCGCCGACGTAGGACCGACCGCAAGCTGGCCACTGGTGCCGAACAGCGCGTAGACAATGCCGGCGACGAGGTAACAATAAAGGCCCGTGACGGGTGGAAGCTGGGCGAGCGACGCGTAGGCGAGCGATTCCGGGATGACGAACGCGGCCAGCGACAGGCCCGCGATCAGGTCGAGGCCAAACCGTCTTGTGCTATACGCAGGGATCCAGCGCAAGGCAGGAACCCAGCCGACCTTCGATCCGAGGAACCCCTTGTAATCCATGATTTCGCCCACCCAGGAGGTGCTCAGCAGCAGCGTGTAGAAAAAAGGCGGGCGAGAGCCCCGTTGCGCTGGTCTTGCGCCGACCAGGCGCCGCTTCTCGGAGCCTAGTCACTATTTTTCAGCCACGAATTTCATCCCGTTTAGGGGCAGCCGATCATCGTATTTGTGTTTATCCGATCGCTTGGGCAGCTCGACCTTCGCCCGTGATACCTTCTCGAACGGGATCTTGTCGAGGATATGGGAAATACAATTGAGGCGCGCCTGCCGCTTGTCGTCGGAGTGCACGATATACCAAGGGGCATAGTTGCTGTCAATTTTGTCCAGCATGATGTGTCGGTAGCACACGAGTTGTCCGGGTTAGGTAGCACACGAGTTGTCCGGTTTTCTGCCTCCGGGTGGAGGCAAATCGATGAACCGGGCAACCTGGCTACAGGGCCGGAGAATGCAGAAGTTTCGGGATGTTTTGAGCCGTTGGGAACGGAGGGAACTGTCGATGATGGATGCGGGGGAGCTGCTGGGAATGTCGGAGCGGCAGTTCCGGCGCTACCGCGACCGGTTTGAGGAAGACGGCGAGGCGGGTCTGATCGACGGCCGTTTGGGCAAGCTCTCGCCGAGACTGTCCCTGCTCAAATTTCCACAAGGGTGAGAAAGGCTGGTGATTTTTGCGGGCCGGCCGTACCGTCACGTCATGGTGTCGATTCTCTTCGCCCTTATTTCGATCTTCGCCTTCCGTTTTCGCAGCCGCGCCTCGCTTGAATTTGAGCTGATTGCCGTGCGTCATCAGCTGACCGTGATGCGCCGACAGCGGCCCGGTCGGCCTCAGCTTTCGTCCCTCGACCGGCTGCTGTGGGTGTGGCTCTACCGGATTTGGCCGCAGGTCATCGACGCGATGGTATTGGTCAAGCCGGCGACCGTGGTGCAATGGCATCGCAAGGGCTTCCGCCTCCACTGGCGCTGGCGATCACGCCGTCCGGGACGACCCAAGATCGGCACAGAAATCCGTGCCTTGATCCGCCGTATGAGCAAGGCCAACCCATTGTGGGGGGCGCCCCGCATCCACGGGGAACTGCTCAAGCTCGGCATCAAGATCAGCCAGGCTACGGTTGGGCGCTGGATGCCCTGGCGTCCCAAGGTCCTCTCCCCGACCTGGCGGAGCTTCCTGCGCAACCACCTGCCGGAGATTGCGGCGATCGACATGTTTGTGGTCGCCACCGCGACGTTCCAGCTTCTCTATATCTTGATCGTGCTCAGCCTCGATCGCAGATGGGTTGTTCACTTTGAAGTCACCCCAAATCCTACGCAAGACTGGCTTTCCGGCCAAATGACCGAGGCCTTTCCGTGGGACACTGCACCGCGCTATCTGCTGCGGGACCGGGACAAATCGTATGGCCCGGCATTCCGCCATCGCGTTCGCGCGATGGGCATCACGGAGGTCATCACTGCCCCGCGATCGCCCTGGCAGAACCCATATGTCGAGCGTTTGATCGGTTCGATCCGCCGCGAATGTCTGGATCACGTCATTATCATCAGCGAGCGTCACTTGCGCCGCGTGCTGTCGAGCTATTTTCAATATCATCATGATGCGAGAACGCATCTCTCGCTCGACAAGGATTGTCCACGGCCTCGTGCCGTACAGCTACCTTTCGCAGGCGCTAACATTGTTGCCTTCCCGGAGGTCGGCGGTCTGCATCATCGCTATGAGCGTCGAGCCGCGTGAATTTTGCCAGGCGGCGCGCTCCTATTTGTCCCCGCTAGATTGTCCTCAATTTATTTTTGAGCAAGGACAGGTTAGCGCGAGACTCCAGCCGCCGCGCGAGGCGCTCCAGCTGCCGGAGCAGGCGCCGCGCGAGCCGCGGCCGCGCCAGCTGCCGCTGCCGCTGTTGCGCGACAGCCGCCCGGAGCCGGAGGCGACCTGGTCGCCGGCGGATACCGAAACGCTGACGCTGCCGTTGTTCGAGACGCGTCCGGAGATGGCTGCGGCACCGCCGGCGGAGACGATGCCGTTGCTGATGTTGACGGCGGTCCGGAAGGTCGGGTCACACGCGCCACTTCTGGTGACGATGAGAACGCTCCAGTAGCCGTCGAATGGCGCGGCGTGCGACGTAGCGCCGAACGAGACCGCGCCGACGGCAACAGCGGTCGCCAAGCCGAAGAGGCGAAAGGCAGAGCGGATCATGGGTGACCTCGCGTGAATTCCTCGGTGGAGCTCGGGCCGGTAGGGATCGAGCGGCTTGCGCCAAAACGGAGCGATCAGGTCCTGGCAGCGCGCCGGCATGCGGGGGGCAAGCAGAACCTGCAAGACGTACGAAACCGAGAACGTGCTCATTCGAACCTCAGCTCGTTGGCTGCCGATCAAAGCGGGACGACCTTGAACGGACCTACCTCTTTCATCGTGGCGCCTTCCTGGCGGCCGGCGCCGTCTCTCTCTCTCAACGGCTGGCGTGATTTCTAATTGGCCAACGCTAACGGCTCCATTCTACTCAGGGAGATATGCCTTCCATCTTGGTCGATCCCGCTACACTTTGGTTTAGAGTGTTGGTCCCTTAGCCTAACGATAAGCAATGAGGCACAATCCCATCCCAGGCGAGCGAGGATCATCCGTGCTCGAAGGCTCTTCGCACAGCGCATCAGCACAACAACGAACTCCGGCTCGCGATACCCCTTGCGCGGGAAGGCAAGGTCGCTGGAAGGCCATGGGCTGCTCGAGCGTCATTGGTTGGAGACTGCGCTGCGGGAGACCGTCCATCTTCTTCATCATGCGCGGCGGATCGCCTGGCGTCGCACTTTCCGCCGCCGGCCAGGGGTCTTCCACCACTGGTCTGGCACCTTGACTTACATCAATTTTGAGAACCCACCGCGTGTTAGTGAAAGTTCGAGGCTGACCAGCGCATCGTCCCCCGGCATGTGGAAAGGGACGCGTTTCGTGAGCCCCGACGAAGACTGAACACGTGGAGCCAGGAGACGAGAAATGGGTACACAGAGTGGTTTTCATTACTACGCAAACTGGGCAAAGGCGCGGATCGATGAAATGGATGCCGCGCTCACTTCGCTTGAAGGCAAAGCCGCCGAGTTGAAGGCCGGCGCACGCGAGAAAGCCAACCAAGTTCTCGCTGATCTGCGCAAGATACGCGACGATTTTCGGGATACCGCCAATAAGCAAGCGGCGGCCAACGAGGCCGCATGGAAGAGCGTGAAGGCGCAGCTCGAATCCGAGTGGACCGCATTTCAGGCAGAGCTAAACAACAATATCGAGAGCTTCGGCAAGCAGATCGAACAGCAGCAGGCGATCTTCCGGAGTCAAGCTGACGCTCAACTGAAGGCTTGGCGCGATGCCGCTGACCGGCTTGGCACCGCTGCCAAGAGCTTCGCTGCAGAGCGTCGGGCAGAAATCGACGCGGTCGTAAAGCGCATGGATGCCGACGCTGCGCAAGCCGAAGAAAAGCTTCGTAAGCTGAATCAGGCAGGCAGCCAATCTTGGTCCTCGTTCACGACCGCCCTGAGCGAAACGCGGGCTGCCTTTGATCGTGCGAACCAGGCGGCCGAAGACGCGTTCCGGAAAGCCGCAGCCTGAGCTTGCCGAAAGTGCTCGGCGCGCTTCGCTGGCGCGCTGAGCATCCGCGCCGGAAATCCTCAGTGTACCGGGCGGCGGTCCCCATGGCCGCGCTCAGTGAACTGCTTGCCGTCCGCAGCATCGGTGTCGGTGCTGCAGAGCCGGCCGTGCTGACCGTCCCGGGTCGGGCCCTCGCGGAACCCGCCAATTCACTCCCAAGTCGTCAGCGCTGGAAGTGTGTGATGTCGCCCGGTGTTCCGACATGATGTCGCCCAGGCGCGGTGCCTCGCTGGCGGGCTAATTTCTGGCATTGGGTTGCGGGGTGGTCAACCGGGGACGCGATCGAGCGAAGCACCATGGCCCAGTTCGGCCTGCTGTCGATCCCCGTGTTGCTGGTGATGATGCTGCTGTCCGGCAGCACGACGCCCATGGAAAGCATGCCGGTCTGGCTTCAGTACGTCATGAAGGTGATCAGCCCGACCCCGCATTTCGTGATTTTCGCCCAGGATGTGCTTTATCGCGGCGCCGACCTTCCCATTGTCTGGACCGAGATTCTGGCGACGACCGTGATCGGTAGCATGTATTTCGGTTACGCCTTGTACCGCTTCCGCCGCGTCATCTTCAGCGGCTGAGCGTGCAAAATGCACATCGCAGCCTGCGTGACCGTCAAATGACTGAGCGAGAACCCGGAGGAAGATCAACTGGAGAGGCGGTGGAATACGGCGTCGAAACTGAACTTTTTTTATTGTCGCCGTGGCCGCGTCTTCTCCAACACGATTGCCGTTGCTCAGGATAATCGAGGCCCCCCGGAGCAGCGAGCGGCATGCACGTCCGACGCCTTCCGGCTGTGCAGCAGCTACATTCCCGACGCGACGAGGGTTGAAAACTGCTTGAGGCAGAAGAAATCCGATCTCAGCCGTCAGTGCCGGTCGGCCTTCGAGCAAAGCGCCGGCTCAGTGGCCGGTAGGAGCAAATCAGGGGATCGAGCCGTGACAAGGAGGTGGTGAAGAGGACGGTCCTGTGTCATAGTTTGACGGAGCCATCCTCCTTTCATTTGGCATGTACAGGCGGGTAAGATGAGCGAAAGCGAACGGAGCGCCGCAATCGGCACGTCGACCTCTCGTTTCGACATCTTTTTTGCGCCGGCCGTCGAATACATGACGGATGCGGCCCAGCGGTCGATCCTGTTCTGAGAGCTCTCTCGGCTCGCGTTTCCCGATGGCAAAAGACAAGCAACATAAGCGCGACGCAGCCGGGGCAAAGGCCGTATCCGGCAAGATGAGGCGCAAGGAATTCGAGAAGGAGCTCGCGAAACTCCAAGTCGAGCTTACCCGTCTGCAGGGCTGGGTCCAAGCCACGCGGGCACGCATCATCGTGGTCTTCGAGGGCCGTGACACGGCAGGCAAGGGCGGCGTGATCAGCCGGATCACCGCCCGCACGAGCCCGCGCGTCTACCGGCGCGTGGCATTGCCCGCGCCCTCTGACCGTGAGAAGACGCAGCTCTACATCCAGCGCTACATGGCGCATTTCCCGGCGGCGGGCGAGATCGTCCTCTTCGACCGCTCTTGGTACAACCGGTCCGGAGTCGAGCGGGTGATGGGCTTCTGCGCGGAAGAGGAGACCGAGCGGTTCCTGTTGGTGACCCCCGCGGTCGAGCGGGAGGTGGTCGTCCAAAACGGCATCATCCTGCGCAAGTATTTTCTCGATATCAGCCAGGACGAGCAGCGGCGCCGGTTCGAGGCCAGGGTCAACGACCCGGTCAAGCACTGGAAGCTGAGCCCGATGGACATCGAATCGGTCCGCCGGTGGTGGGACTACACGGCGGCCTACCGGCGCATGATCGAGGCCACCCACACGCCAGAGGCGCCCTGGCACATCGTCCCCGCCGACGACAAGCGCCGCGCCCGGCTGAACCTGATCCGACATCTGCTCGATAGCATCCCCTATAAGAAGGTCGACATAGACCTGCCGAAGATCATCCCCAAGCCGCAGCCGCGGCCGAAGGGTGCTACCGAGGGTCTGGGCGCGGGAGAACCGATCCCCAGTTACTACTGAGGAGGGATGGGTGAGTCGCTACTGAAGAGGATGGATGACCCTCGGACCATTCATGGAACAGGGAGGGCAGCACCAAACCAGGAACCCGCACCTAAAACAAGCGTCCTCGCGTCGCCGTGGGCGAGCCGAGGCTGGATTATCCCCGGTTGCTGGCGCGTGTGCGCGAGGTCGTCGACGATGTGCTTGCAACCGAGCTCGAAGGCAAGCAATTCCCCGTGGACGCGATGCCTGGAGCCATCTGCAGCGGCAGATGAGAGTGCCGGTCCATTCGGGAAACACGGGCTGAAGGCCAAGCCTTTCGGGAGAAGAGATGAGGGCCTCGCCACCGCTATTCCATGGCGACGCAATCCCAAGCTGCCCGGTGACCTAGGATGCGGCATCCGGGCGAGCGCGTAGCTGGCTGGGCGGACGTCCGCCCGCCCGAGAGAGCTCGTCGACCAAGGTCGCATCATCGAGCGAGACATCCGTCGGGGCTGCGCTCTGAAAATCGGAGCGGGCGTCTGCCCGCCGGACAATGCGAGCAATGCCGTTGTTGTGCAGGCGAAAGCATTTACGCCTCGTTCCCGGAGAGGATCGAGACGGATGATTTGGAAATATGCTAATACTTTGCTGAACCAGCTGACGTAATGCGGAGGTCGAGGACGCATGGTCCGTTGCGCCTATAGCCGCAGTTGTTCCTTCGTTGCCGCCGGCGCCACCGCCCGAGTCCTGTTGGCGGCAGTGATGCTCGTCGGTCCTGCATGCGCGCAATCCGGTGCGCCGATCAAGATCGGCTACAGCATGTCGCTAACCGGCGGACTCGCGCCAAATGGCAGGTCTGCGCTGCTCGCACAGCGTATCTGGGAAGAGGACACAAACGCAAAAGGAGGAATGCTTGGTAGACCCGTCAAGCTCATCTATTACGATGACAAGAGCTCGCCCAGCGAAATTCCACCGATCTATACCAAGCTTCTGGATGTCGACAAGGTCGATCTCATCATCGGCGCGTATGGCACCGCGCTGACCGCGCCAGCAATGCCAATCACCATCCAAAGGAAGAAGACGTTTATCGGGCTGCTGGCACTCGCAGTTAATTCCGAGTTCAATTACCCGAACTATTTCGCGATGATCCCATCCGGGCCGGACGCCAAGGCCGCCTTCACCAAAGGCTTCTTTGATGCGGTGCTGCCGCAAAGTCCAAAGCCGCAGACGGTGGCCATTGTGGCGGCCGACCAGGAGTTCTCACGCAATGCCTTGGATGGTGCGCGCGAGAACATGAAACAGGGCGGGTTGCGGCTCGTGTATGAGAGAACCTACCCGCCCGCAACGGCCGATTTTGCTCCGATCGTGCGCGCGATCGCGGCGGCCAATCCCGACCTTGTCGTTATCTGCTCATACCCGCCCGACTCGGTCGGCATGGTGCGCGCGGTGAACGAGCTCGGGTTCAAACCGAAAGCGATCGGTGGGGCCATGGTGGGATTGCAGGCGACGTCCATCAAGGCCCAGCTTGGACCGTTGCTCAATGGTTTCATCAACTACGAGCTGTGGCTGCCGGTGCAGAAAATGCAATACCCCGGCGTGGCCGATCTCATTTCGCGTTATCAAACGCGGGCGGCGGCAGAAGGAGTTGATCCGCTGGGATACTACATGGCGCCTTGGGGATACGCTCAGCTTCAGGTCCTGCAACAGGCAGTGGAGGCGACCAAGGCGCTCGATGATGCCAAGCTCGCGGATTACATTCGCGCGCACGCGTTCGCAACGGTAGTAGGAGAAATCAAGTTCGGCCCCAAAGGCGAATGGGCGCAGTCGCGGGTTCTTCAGGTGCAATATCAGAACATAAAAGGACACGAGGTTGCTCAGTTCAAGGACATGTCCACGCAGGTCGTAGTTGCGCCTGCGGAATACGCATCCGGGGAGGTCATCTACCCTTACGAACGGGCAAAGTAGCTCACCGCATGGAAATTACGCACAAGCGGACATCCCGATTACAGGCCGTTGCCGCCCAGTTTCTGTTGGGTATCGCCGGCCTGGCATTGATCACCTTCGTCTGCTTTCAGGTTGGCTTTGGCCTTGCGAGGACGGGCTTTGCTTATGTCATTCTGATCTCGCTGGTTTCGCTGCTGGGCAGCTTTGGCGCCTCGGTCGTTCTATCGATCGTCGCCGCAGCCTGCCTGGACTACTTCTTCGCGCCGCCATTGTTCGAGTTCGGCAGTGATACTCCGGACGATATTGTGCGGATCGCGGCGTTCTTGACGACGTCGCTGGTCGTGACCGCGCTAACGACCAAGCTGCGCGCGAGCGAGGCGCGTTTCCGCACCTTCGTGGATGAGCGCGACTGACGCGTTCTTTCTGCTTGACGATGATTCGATCGTTCTCGACGTCAACCGCCAGGCCTGCGATGGTCTGGGCTACAGCAGGGAAGAACTGATCGGCAAACATCGAAGCGATTTCGACGTCGGTCTCGACGATACGTCCATCCAGCGCCTGAAGCAGCGCATCGTCGCCGGGGAAGCGATCACTTTCGAGACCCGCCACCGGCGCAAGGACGGCACCTCCTTCCCGGTGGAGGTTCGCGTCAGCCAATTTGAGCAGGACGGACGTCGCTTTTTGTGCCTGGTGCGCGACATCACCGAGCGCAAGCGGGCAGAGGATGAGCTGCGCGCGAGCGAGGAGCGCTTTCGCAGCTTCGTCGATCACGCGACGGATGGTTTCTTCCTGTTCGACGAGCACCAGGCCATTCTCGACGTCAACCGGCAGGCGTGTGAGAGCTTGGGTTACAGCCGCGAGGAGATGATCGGAATGCATCCGCGCGACTTCTATGCCGGCCTGGACGAGGCATCGATCGCGCGGATCGGAGAGCGAGTAACGACCGGGGAAACGGTAACCTTCGAGAGTCTTCATCGGCGCAAGGATGGAACCGTGTTCCCGGTCGAGGTTCGCGCTCGCCAGTTCCAGCAGCAAGCACATCGGCTCCGCCTATCGCTGGCGCGCGACATCACGGAACGCAAGCGCGCGGAGGAAGTGTTACGCGAAAGTGAATCCAGGTTGCTGAAGGCGCAGCGGATCGCGCATTTTGGCTGGTGGGAACGTGACTTCAGTACCACTCAGGTAACTCTTTCGGACGAGGTTTGCCGGATCTTCGGGGTGCAGCCTGTCGAGTTGCCACAATGGCAAGAACGCTGGCTGCAATTGATTCACCCCGAGGATCGGCCGAGAGCAGCCGAGGCGGCTGCGGCTGCCCTGCTGCCCGGCGGGCCACGCTACGACGTGGAATACCGGGTGGTCCGCCCCGACGGCACCGAGCGAATAGTCCGCAGTCAGGGCGACGTGACGTGGGACGAATCGGGACGGCCGCTGCGCCAGTTTGGCGTCCTGCAGGACATCACGGAGCTGAGGCAGGCGGAGAAAGAGCTGCGCGCAAGCGAGGGGCGCTTCCGCATCTTCGTGGATCACGCGACCGACGCCTTCTTTCTGCTTGACGATGATTGGACCATTCTCGACGTCAACCGCCAAGCCTGCCATGGTCTGGGCTACAGCAGGGAAGAACTGATCGGCAAACATAAAAGCGATTTCGACGTCGGTCTCGACGGTACGTCCATCCAACGTCTAAAGCAGCGCAGCGTCGCCGGGGAAGCCATCACTTTCGAGACCCGCCACCGGCGCAAGGACGGCACCTCTTTCGCGGTGGAGGTTCGCCTGAACCAGTTTGAGCAAGGCGGACGCCGGTATTTGTGCTTGGTGCGCGATATCTCCGAGCGCAAGCGCGCAGAGGATGCACTTCGACGCAGCGAAGCCTATCTGGCCGAAGCGCAGCGATTGAGCCACACCGGCACCTTGGCGTTCAACGCGACCGCGCCTGTTTATTGGTCAGAGGAAAGCTACCGAATATGGGGACTTGATCCGCTGCAGGGCCTCCCGAGCCGGGAAACTGTGTTGCAACGGATACATCCAGATGATCGCGAGAGAGTGGATGTAGAGACCGAGGAGGCCGTGCGTCAGAAAAGAGATTTCGTGTTCGAGTTCAGAATCGTACTCCCCGATGGAATGGTCAAATATATCGAAGCGACGGGCCACCCGTTGTTCTCCGCGGACGGGGAACTCGTGGAGATGATTGCTACGCATGTCGACGTGACGGAACGCAAACGCGCGGAAGAGGAGCACGAGCGACTTCGCCAGCTGGAGTCGGATCTTGCCCACGTTAATCGCGTGAGCATGATGGGAGAGTTGATGGCATCTCTGGCTCACGAAATTCTGCATCCAATCGCCACCATGCGCAACCACGCTCGTGCGGCCGAGCGGTTTTTGGACATGAATCCGCCGAACATGGCCGAGGTCAGGCAAGCGCTCGCTGGTATCGTCAGGAATGCCGACCGCGGAAAAGCTATCGTCGACCGCATCCGTGATCACATCAAGAAAGCATCTCCGCGCAAGGATCGCTTCGACCTCAATGAGGCGATCAAGGAGGTGATCGAAATGGTGCAGGCTCCAATCGAGAAAAATAAAGTCTCGGTTCGCACTCGTCTCGCCGCGGGCTTGATTTCTGTTTGCGGCGATCGTGTTCAACTGCAACAGGTCATGCTCAATTTGATCCTGAACGCGGTCGAGGCAATGGGATCGGTCGAAGAACGGCAGCGAATGTTGCTTGTCGTTACCGAGCAAAGGGCCGCAGACGTCCTCGTCGCAGTTCACGATTCGGGGCCCGGCATCGATCCGGAACATCTCCAGCGGGTTTTTGAGCCCTTCTACACGACGAAGCAGAGCGGCATCGGAATGGGCTTGTCGATCTGCAGGTCCATAGTCGCCGCCCATGGGGGCGCATTGTGGGCGGAGACCACTCGACCGCGGGGCGCAATATTTCAGTTCACCCTGCCGGTGGGGCTCGAAAATTCATGAGCTCTCTGCATGCGGCCTGCCCGATTCGAGAGCCGAACGAAGGCAGCGCTCGAGATGGTCGTCGTCAACCGGCTTGCAGAGATAACAGAAGACCCCGTCCTCAATGGCACGCCGGCGGGCGACCTCATCAGGGTATGCGGTGACGAGGATCGTCGGAATCGGGTGTCCCGCATCGATGAGATGTCTGTGGAGCTCAATTCCAGTCATTCCAGGCATCTGAACGTCGGTGACCAGGCACGCGGTAGCGCTGAGGAGAGGCGATGCCAGGAAATCGGCCGCCGAGGGGAACGCTTCGACAGTGTAGCCCAGCGACGTCATGAGCTTTCTCATGGATTCGCGAAAAGGCTGATCGTCCTCGACGATCGATATCAATGTACGTTGTCCGCATCACGGCTTCAGCCACTCTGCTTGGCCCCATCATGCCGGCGCCCTCGGTGCCTCGCGCCTGCATGCAATTGAGTAATGTCGGCGAACGTTCGCGACAAAGCAATGCCGGCGGCCCTAAGCGATGGCTTATGCGCTCGGCTCTTTCGCTTAGCCAGACGGGGCTGTTCATGTCTTCGCATTGTGAGTAGGATGCGCGCCATTCCAGCGGCTAGAAGGCGCTCCCTTATGCAGGCTCCAGGGACGCGTGACGCGAAGCCCAGCGTCTTGATCATCGATGACGATCCCGAGTTTCGCGACTTGGTCGGGCGTCTTTTGCGGTCGGTCGGCCTGGACACCCACCAATTTTCGTCTGTTTCCGAATTTCTGAATGCCGACCCTTCTGACGGCCCGACTTGCCTGGTGCTCGACATTAGAATGCCGGGCCGAAGCGGTCTCGAGCTTCAGCGCGACCTTGCCGCGGCGAACAGGCAAGTGCCGATCATCTTCATTACAGCGCATGCGCGACATCCCGATGACCGTGCAGGCGATGAAGGGCGGTGCCATAGAGTTCCTCACGAAACCGTTCCGTGATCAGGAGCTCCTCGAGGCGGTCGAGGCCGGCCTCGCTCGCGATCGTGCCCGTCGGGAGAGTGACAGGGCCTTGGGTGCGCTCAGGGAGCGTTTCGAAACGCTCAGCTCCCGCGAGCGCGAGATCATGATCCAGGTCACGGCCGGTCGCCTCAACAAGCAGATTGCCGACGATATCGGCATCGCCGAATCGACGGTGAAGGTGCATCGCACCAACCTGATGCGAAAGATGCAGGCCCGTTCGCTTCCAGAGCTCAGCCGAATGGCGGATAATCTGAAGCTGACACCGGAAAAGCCGTCACGCAGCTGACTGGCCCGTTGCTCCTCTTTGCTCGAGGCCGGCGCCGCGTCCATTCGGCGGTGCCGACGGCTCGTGATGCCAAGGCTGGCTTTGCCAGCGGGGCGTGATGGTCGCGCGTCCGTCGCCGGCGCATTTCATGGTGACGCGTAGCGTCCGCTCGGGGCAGCGCCTGAGCTCGTCGAGCGTGAGCCGCAGCCGTCCGACCAGGCCGCCGAAGGCGAGCGTCCAGCCGGCGGCCGCGGGTACATAGGATACGTTGTGCGGGCAGCCCTGCTCGGATGCGGGACGAAGCCTTGGTCCGTCAGCCTGCCCTGAAAATGCCATTGAAATGCCACTTGATATGTAACGCGAACTCGTCTATAAAGGCGCAATATCCCAAATTGCGCATTGATCACGCTTCCGACGCCGGCTCGCGCCGATGATCGTCGGTGTCGGGACGCGCGTGCCGCGAGCCCGGTCTGCTTCATCCCCCGCTTGCAGAGGGGAGGGGCGGGGAAGATCTCAGGTTCTCCCGCGATCGATGGCTGCCTCGGGGTCGCCTCGACCGTCCCGTCCTTCGAGCCGCCGCGCATCCGTGACGATGTCGGCGATCCATCTCGCGCGCCGCCTCGATGAGGTCGAGGCGGCGCGCTTTGCACACGCTCGGTACCGAACTTTCGGCTCACAATTCATGGAGGAGTAGATCGATGGTTTCTCGTCGCGAATGGCATAAGAAGCGATACGCGGAAGATCCGGACTATCGCGAAAAGGTGCTCGCCGGCGGGCGCGCTTATCATCTCGCCAACAAGGAGAAGATCAAGGCGCGCAAAAGCCGCAAATGGAAGACCGATCCCGCGTACCGAGCCAGGCAATATGCCCGCACGGCCAAAGTGCAGCGCAAGTGTCAGCTCAAGTACGACTACGGCATGACGCTCGAGGATTACCAAGCCCGCCTGCTACGCCAGGCAAGAGCCTGCGCCATATGCAGGCTGCCATCCGAACGGACGCTTTGCGTCGATCATAGCCACGCGACCGGCAAGGTGCGCGGTTTGCTTTGCCACGGCTGCAACAGCGGACTGGGGTTTTTCGACGACGATCCCTGTCGCCTGCGGGCGGCAACCGCCTATCTCGAAGCCGCGCAACGCGAAGCGCGGACGCAACGCTGGGCGTGCAACGGCTCGGTCGCGGGTCACGCGCTCACGACCGATCGCGTCTTGCTGCCATCTCAAAGGCCCCTTCGACGAGCCGTCGCAGGGGCCTTTGCTCACCGCGGCTGTGCCGACCGGTCTCGGCAACCGAATTCAGGAAGGCTGGACAGTATGTTTTCTTTCCGCGACTGGGCTCGGAAGCGAGTGCTCGAGGCAATCTACGGAATGTCCCTGGAGAATTACAACATCATGCTCGCGCGCCAGAATGGCGCTTGCGCAGTTTGCAGGAAAACGTTCGATGCAACCCCTTGCGTCGATCATTCTCACGCAACCAAGAAGGTGCGCGGGCTGCTTTGCCGCAAATGCAATCTCGGGCTCGGTCACTACAAGGACGACCCCAAGCTCACGCGGGCGGCGGCGGCCTATCTGGAGGCGCCGGCGGACGAAGCCGATCTCGGGCGAGCGGAGGCGTCTTCGAGCTCTGTCCCGCGTCGCGCGCCCTAGGCGGTGGGACGTGGGACAAGCTTGGCGCCCGCGCCGACGGCTCCGATTTCGGCCGGGGAGGCGTCTGTAGGTTGGGTCTTCCCTAGGTGGGTCAGTTCTTACGAGACCCAACGCTTCCGAGCGCGCGCGATTGGGTCTCGCAAAGGCGCTCGACCCAACCTACGGAGACGCCGCCGCACACGGAATTGGCCGGAGAAGGGGTCAAATCTCCATGGAACCGCACTATATCTATCGATCATGCCCGACCCCCGAACCGACATCCCGACCCGTGCGCCGGCGGCGACCTCCGCGGATGACACCATCTTGCCGTTTCAGGTCGAGGCGCTCGACCTGCGCGGGCGGGTCGTGCGCTTCGGCCCGGCCATCGACACCATCCTTTCGCGTCACCGTTATCCGGCGCCGGTGGCCAAGCTCCTGGGCGAGGCGATCGTGCTCACGGTGCTGCTCGGCTCGACGCTGAAATTCGAGGGCCGCTTCATCCTGCAGACCCAGAGCGACGGGCCGGTGCGGATGCTGGTCATCGACTACACCACGCCCGGCAAGGTGCGCGCCTGCGCCCGCTTCGACGCCGCGCGCGTCGCCGCCGCCATCGCGGCGGGCGCGGCCGATCCCGGGGCGCTGCTCGGCCGCGGCCATCTCGCCATGACCATCGATCAGGGGCCGGACACCGCCCGCTACCAGGGCATCGTCGCGCTCGAAGGCAAGGACCTCGAGCACGCGGCGCATGAATATTTCCTGCGCTCGGAGCAAATCCCGACCCGGGTGCGCCTGGCGGTGGCCGAGGAGCTGCGGGCCGGCGCCGACGGCGCCCGTCATCGCTGGCGGGCCGGCGGCCTGCTGCTGCAGTTCCTGCCGCAGTCGCCGGAACGGGCGCGCCAGCCCGACCTCGACCCCGGCGACGTACCGGAAGGGGTCGAGCTCGAGGTCGCGCCCGAGGATGACGCCTGGGTCGAGGGCCGCTCGCTGGTGGCCACGGTCGAGGACGTGGAGTTGCTCGATCCCGAGGTGTCGGCCGAGCAGCTGCTCTACCGGCTGTTCCACGAGCGCGGGGTGCGCGTCTTCCGCAGCAGGGATTTGCACGCCCAATGCTCGTGCTCGCGCGCGGGCGTCGAGCGGATGCTGCGCAGCTTCCCCCAGGACGACCGCGACCACATGGTCGAGAACGGCAAGATCACGGTCACCTGCGAGTTCTGCAACTCGACCTATGTGTTCGAGCCGATCGAGGTGAGCGAGGCAACGTCGCTGACGTAGGGTGGGCAAAACCTGTCCCCGGCTCCGACCGGGGATCGCCGGCCGTATCGTTGCCGCATGAAACGTGGTGCGCGCGATTTTGCCCACGCGTCACGTTTGCCGCAGGGCTTTCTATCCGCGTGGGCACGAGCGCTGTTGCCGATTTGTCGAGCTGCGAGACAATGCCATTCGCGGCGTCGTCGCCTATCGCCCAACCTACGAATTGCTATTCGCGTCTAATTGATGGTCCGCGCGCGCTGCGGGGTGTCGAGCGAGAAGGCCGGAATGTCGATGTCGAACTCCTCGCCGCTCGCGGTCACCATGCCGTAGGTGCCGGTCATGAAGCCGGACGGCGTGGGCAGCGGCACGCCGCTGGTGTACTCGAAGTTCTCGCCGGGCTTGAGCACCGGCTCCTCGCCGACCACGCCGGCGCCGCGCACCTCCTGCAGGCGGCCCTGGGCATCGGTGATGCGCCAGTGGCGGGTCTTGAGCTGGACGGTCTCGCGCCCGTGATTGGTGAGGTTGATGGTGTAGGCCCAGAAGAAATAGCCGTTCTCGGGCGAGGAGCGCTCGGCCAGGAAGCGCGGGGTCACCCTGACCTCGATCTGCCGGGTCACGGCACGATACGCTGCTTTAGGCGGCATTCATCGTCGAGCCTTCAGCCCCGATGCGGGCGCTTCATCGTGCAAGTTCCATCGCGGAGCAACGCCTCGGGAATTGGAACCGCTCCAGTGAATATCGTAAGCCGGCGGCTTGCAACCGTCGCGATGACGTGACTCCGACGGCGTGCGTTTCCAGATTCCACCGGGGCACAAACCACTCTAGAATTACGCACATTCGTCGTCGTACGAAAGATCGCCGAGATGCATGCCCCCGTGGTCACCACCGGACGCGATCTGCGGCTCGATTTGTTCCGCGGGCTCGCGCTCTGGCTCATCTTCCTCGACCACATTCCGTCGAACCTCGTCGCCTGGATCACGATCCGCAATTACGGCTTCAGCGACGCGACCGAAATCTTCGTCTTCGTCTCCGGATACACCGCCGCCTTCGTCTACGGCAAGGAGATGCAGCGAACGCGGCTTCGTCGTCGCCGGGCGCCCGCATCCTGCGGCGCGCCTGGCAGATCTACGTCGCCCACGTCTTCCTGTTCGCGATCTACCTGGCCGAGATTTCCTATGTCGCCACCAGCTTCGAGAACCCGCTCTATGCCGAGGAAATGAACATCCTCGATTTTCTCAAGCAGCCCGACGTGACGATCATCCAGGCGCTGCTGCTCAAGTTCAAGCCGGCCAACATGGACGTGTTGCCGCTTTATATCATCCTGCTGCTGCTGTTCCCGCCGATCCTCTGGCTGCTGCTGTTTCGCTCCACGCTGGCGCTCGCCGCCTCGGTGCTGCTCTACGTGCTCACCTGGGAATTCCACTGGAACATGCCGAGCTATCCGAGCGGTCACTGGTTCTTCAATCCCTTCGCCTGGCAATTGCTGTTCGTGTTCGGCGCCTGGTGCGCGCTGGGGGGAGCCCAGCGCCTCTCGGCGGTGCTGCAGTCGCGGGTGACCTTGGCGGTCGCGGTCGCCTACCTCGTGTTCGCCTTCTTCATCACGCTGACCTGGTACCTGCCCGGCATGAGCCAGCTCGTCCCGCACTGGCTCGAAGAGGTGATCTACCCGATCGACAAGGTCAATCTCGACGTCCTGCGCTTTGCGCACTTTCTGGCGCTGGCGGTGGTGACGGTGCGGTTCGTGCCGCGCGACTGGCCGCCGCTCAAATCGTGGTGGGCGTGGCCGCTGATCGTGTGCGGCCAGCACTCGCTCGAAATCTTCTGCCTCGGCGTCTTTCTGTCCTTTGCCGCCCATTTCGCCATGGTCGAGGTGTCGGGCGCGTTCTGGATGCAGGTCCTGGCCAGCGTATTAGGCATTATCATAATGATTGCCGCGGCGGTCCTGATAACATGGTATAAGAGGACAGAAGGACGAAGTCCCGGATCGCGTCCGCGGAAAACGCCGGACGCCGACCTCGCGGGAGGCGAGGCATGAGGACGCTCGATTGCGAGGACGCTCGTTGCGGCCTTGGTCGCCGTATGGTGGCTCGCCGGCACCGCGCTTTGCCGCGGAGCGGCAGGCGTGCGAGATTCCGGGCTATTTTTTGTTCGGCAACAATGAGTTGAAGCGTGTCGCCGCGGCCGTCAACAAGGATCGCCGGCTGACCATCGCGGTGGTCGGAACCGGCTCCTCGATCCTGGCCGGCCCGGACGGGCCGCCCCTCGGCCTATCCGGCACGGCTCGAGGCGGCGCTCAAGCGCCGGCTGCCGGGGGTCGCCGTCAAGGTCGTGACCCTGGTCCGGTCGCGGCATGACCGCCGAGGATATGGCCCGGGATATGGGAAAATTACTTATCGACGAGAAGCCCGATTTGGTGATATGGCAAACGGGTACCTTCGATGCCATCCGCAGGATCGATCCCGATGTATTTCCGGGCCGCGCTCGACGAAGGGGTCGAGACGCTGCAAAAAGGCGGGGCGGACGTCATCTTGATGAACATGCAGTACAGCCCCCGGACCGACATCATGGTCGCGCTCGGGCCGTATGCCGACACCATGCGGGTGGTCGCCCAGCAGCACGAGGTCCCGCTGTTCGACCGGCTCGCCATCATGCGGCACTGGTCCGATACCGGCGCCTTCGATCTCTACGCCGCCGGCAAGGACAACGTGCTCGCCCAGCGCGTCCACGACTGCATCGGCCGCGGCATCGCTGCCATGATCATCGACGCCGCCCATCTCAAGGCGGTCGAACTCAAGCCCGGCCAATAAGAAGATCGTAAGAGACTTCCAACAGGGACGAAATCACATCATGCATTGCCATCTCGTCTTGCGCCGCGCGGCCGTCTTCGGCGTCGTTGCGGCGGGCTATCTTGTTGCGCTGGCGCCGGCGCAGGCGCAGGTGCCCGATCGGCGCATGCCGGCGCCTGCCGAAGGCGGCGGCCGGCGCCGCGATCGCGCGCCTGCACGGTTGCTGCCGAGCAGGCCCGCTTCGATCTTCCGCTGCGCGCGCACGGCGCGGCTCCTCGCCGACCGGCAAGCCGATCAAGATCGTGGCGCTGGGGTCCTCGTCGACCTTCGGCGCGGGCGCCAGCACGTCGGCGGGCTCCTATCCGAGCCGGCTCGCCGAGGAGCTCGCGCAGGCATTTCCCCGGGCAGCGAAATCACGTGCTCAACCGCGGCGTGAACGGCGACGAAGCCACCGACATGCTGGCCCGTCTCGACACGCCGTGATCGCCGAGCAGCCGGACCTGGTTCTGTGGCAGGTCGGGACCAACTCGGT
Source organism: uncultured Alphaproteobacteria bacterium (assembly GCA_963840535.1). Classification (GTDB taxonomy): domain Bacteria; phylum Pseudomonadota; class Alphaproteobacteria; order Rhizobiales; family Xanthobacteraceae; genus VAZQ01. Next base: position 11,630 of record CAWIZJ010000034.1, on the reverse strand, counting down.
GCTGCGCGACAAGGCGGTGCTGCCGCACGCCACGCTGCTGCACGAAGGCCTGGCGCGGCTCAAGGCGACCGGCGCCGACATCGTGCTGATCGACCCGCAATACGCGCCCAAGGTCATCGCCAAGCCCAACGCCGAGGGCATGGTGTCGCTGATCGCCGACGGCCGCCAAGGCGGAGCATGTCTGCCTGTTTCACCGCTTCGAGCTGATGCGCCAGTGGCACGAGACCGAGCGCCTGCCGTTCGAGACCTTCGTGTCGCCGGACGGGCTGCACATGAACGACTGGAGCTATGCCTGCGTCGCCAAGTGGCTCGGCGTCGCCATCGCGGAGGCGGCGACCCGGCCGACTGCGACGGCGGGCGGACCGCGCGTCGGCAGCTGATTCCCGGTAAGGCGCGCGAGGCGCGGCCTTGTGCGCTTTTGTCGCCGTCATGCCACTTCAGCGCCGTCATCAAATCCTCGACGATATCGTCGGGATGCTCGAGGCCGCACGACAGCCGCACCAGCCCGTCGCTGATGCCGAGTTCGGCGCGCGCGCCGGCGTGAGGCGCTGGTGCGTCGTCGTCGCCGGATGGGTGATCAGGCTCTTGGCGTCGCCGAGATTGTTGCTGATGCGCACGAGCTCGAGCGCGTCCTGGAAGCGGAACGCCGCCGCCTTGCCGCCCTTGATCTCGAACGCGACCAGGGTCGAGCCGCCGTGCATCTGCCGGCGCACGATCTCGGCCTGCGGATGGTCCGGCCGGCCGGGATAGATCAGTCGCGCTGATCTTGGGATGCTCGGCGAGCGCGACCGCGACGGTCGCCGCGGTATCGGTCTGCCGCCGCACGCGCACCGGCAGCGTCTCCAGCCCCTTGAGCAGCACCCAGGCATTGAACGGCGACAGCGACGGGCCGGTCTGCCGGATCAGCTTGTGGACGTTGTCCTGGATGAATTTCTCGGAGGCGAGGATGACGCCGCCGAGGCAGCGGCCCTGGCCGTCGATGTGCTTGGTGGCGGAATAGACGACGCAGTCGGCGCCGAGCTCGAGCGGCTTCTGGAACAGCGGCGTCGAGAACACGTTGTCGACGACCAGCGTCGCGCCCGCCGCGTGCGCGATCTCGGCGATCGCCGCGATGTCGAGCACTTCGAGCGCCGGATTGGTCGGGCTTTCCAGGAAGAAGGTCTTGGTGTTCGGCCGCACCGCCTTGCGCCATTGCTCGAGGTCGGTGCCGTCCACCAGCGTCGAGGTGACGCCGTAGCGGGGCAGGTGCTCCTCGACCACGTAGAGGCAGGAGCCGAACAGCGCCTTCGACGCCACGACATGGTCGCCGGCCCTGACCTGGCCCATCAGCGCGGTGGTGACCGCGGCCATTCCGGTCGCGGTCGCGCGCGCCGCCTGCGCGCCTTCGAGCGCGGCCATGCGCTGCTCGAACATGGTCACGGTCGGATTGGAGAAGCGCGAATACTGGTAGCCGGGCTCCTCGCCCTTGAAGCGCCGCTCCGCGCTCGCGGCGGTGTCGTAGACGTAGCCCTGGGTGAGGAACAGCGCCTCCGAGGTCTCGCCGAACTGCGAGCGCAGGATGCCGGCCTGGACCAGCTGGGTCTCGGGGCGGTATTTGCGATTGGTCGAGACGCGGACATGCGGGCCTCCTTCGGCCAACAAAAAACCGGCCGGAAAAAATTCTCGGCCGGGCTCACGCGTCCCCGGCCTTTTAGCGACTTGTTTTACGTGGCTGCAAGCCGGCCGGCTCAAATGACCACGGGATAAGAACCCTGTAGCGCGACCGGCGCCTTTCCGTCAAGGCGGTCATCGGCTAGCGGTTAGTGGACCCTCGGGTCGCCGAGATGCGCCGCGAGGACATCTAGACGCACTCGAGGATGCCGCTTGCCTTCGCCGTCGACCAGAAAGGCATCCTGCCGGACCACATGATCGCGGCGCTCGCGCAGGCGGGCGCGATCCTGCCCGCCTACGACTTCGTGCCCGACCAGATCCAGCCCGCCAGCCTCGATCTGCGGCTCGGCGAGGTCGCCTATCGCGTGCGCGCGAGCTTCCTGCCCGGGCCCCACACCACGGTGGCGCGAGCGCATCGACGACCTCAAGCTGCACGAGATCGCGCTCGGCGACGGCGCGGTGCTGGAGACCGGCTGCGTCTATATCGTGCCGCTGATCGAAAGCCTGGCGCTGCCCGACGAGATCGCGGCCGCCGCCAATCCGAAAAGCTCGACCGGCCGGCTCGACGTCTTCACCCGCGTGATCGCCGACGAGACCCGCGGCTTCGACCGCGTCGAGCCCGGCTACCACGGCCCGCTCTATGCCGAGATCAGCCCGCGCACCTTCCCGGTGCTGGTGCGCGAGGGCTCGCGCCTGTCGCAGATCCGCTTCCGCCACGGCAATGCGCTGCTCGATGCCGAGGCGCTGCGCGCGCTGCACGCGCGCGAGCGGCTGGTCGACGACGACGACGCCGACGTCAGCGAAGGCATCGCGGTGAGCGTCGATCTGTCGCGCGCGCACCTCGCGCGGGGGACGCGCGAGGCAGTGGCGCAAGGGCGGCGTCGTCGGCTACCGCGCCAAGCGCCATACCGGCCTGATCGATGTCGAGCGCCGCGCCGGCTACGACGTCGCCGATTTCTGGGAGCCGATCCAGCGCGCGCAAGGACCAGAGCCTGATCCTCGATCCCGACGAGTTCTACATCCTCGCCTCCAAGGAAGCGGTGCAGGTGCCGCCCGACTATGCCGCCGAGATGGTGCCGTTCGATCCGCTGGTCGGCGAGTTCCGCGTGCACTATGCGGGCTTCTTCGATCCGGGCTTCGGCTATGCCGGCGCCGGCGGGCGCGGCGCGCGCGCGGTGCTGGAGGTGCGCTCGCGCGAGGTGCCGTTCATCCTCGAGCACGGGCAGATCGTCGGCCGGCTGGTCTACGAGAAGATGCTGGAGCGGCCGAAGTCGCTCTACGGCGAGCGCATCGGCTCCAACTACCAGGCGCAGGGGCTCAAGCTGTCGAAGCATTTCCGGCGGTGATGACGGCGTCCGGCGTATCACGCCGCGGATCGCACCTGTTGGCAACGGCGCAAATCCCTGCGCGTCCGCCTGCGCCCATTGCTGCGGAATAGTAGGTGTGCGCGGTGCCCAACAGCAGCTCGCGATGCTCCAGGAAGGTGTAGACCTCGGCGAAGCTCTTCACCTCGCTCGGCGAAATACGTTTCAAGATGTGCAGCGGCCGAAGCTCGCTCGGGTGGGCCAATCCGGCCGCGCCGACCAGTCGCCCAGGGCGGCCAGCGTGTTTTGGTGAAACTGGCGTACGCGCGGGGCCTTGTCGCCGACGACGAGGGCCCGTTGGCGCCAGGGATTCTGCGTCGCGACCCCGGTCGGGCAGCGGTCGGTGTGGCAGGTTTGCGCCTGGACGCAGCCCAGCGCGAACATGAAGCCGCGCGCCGCGTTGCACCAGTCGGCGCCGAGCGCCAGCAGCGCGCGCGATGTCGAAGCCGGTCACCGACCCTGCCGCTCGCGCCGAGCGCGGATGGATTGCGCAGCCCGGTGCCGACGAGGCAGTTGTGCGCCAGCACCAGGCCTTCGCGCAGCGGCGTGCCGACGTGATCGACGAACTCGAGCGGCGCCGCGCCGGTGCCGCCCTCCGAGCCGTCGATGACGATGAAATCCGGACGAATGCCGGTCTCCAGCATGGCCTTGCAGATCGCCATGAACTCCCAGGCATGACCGATGCAGAGCTTGAAGCCGACCGGCTTGCCGCCCGATAGCTCGCGCAATTGCGCGATGAAGTGCATCATCTCGAGCGGGGTCTTGAACGCCGAGTGGCGCGCCGGCGAGATGCAGTCGACGCCGATCGGCACGCCGCGGCTTCCGCGATCTCGAGCGTCACCTTGGCGCCGGGCAATACGCCGCCGTGGCCGGGCTTGGCTCCCTGCGACAGCTTGATCTCGATCATCTTGACCTGCGGCTCTTGCGCCTGGGCGGCAAATCGCTCCGCGCAGAATGCAGCCGTCTTCATTGCGGCAGCCGAAATAGCCACTGCCGATCTCCCAGATCAGGTCGCCGCCGAATTCGCGATGATACCGGCTGATGCCGCCCTCGCCGGTGTCGTGCGCGAAGCCACCGAGCTTGGCGCCCCGGTTGAGCGAGCGAATGGCGTTTGCGCTCAGCGCGCCGAAGCTCATGGCGGATACGTTGAACAGCGACAGCGCGTAGGGCTTGCGCGCAGTCGCCGCCGCCGACCGTGACGCGAAAATCGTGGCCCTCGGCGTGATGCGGAACGATCGAGTGATTGATCCACTCGAAATTGTCGCGGTAGATGTCCTGCTGCGTGCCGAACGGCCGCTTATCGAGCGCTCCCTTCGCGCGCTGGTAAGCGACCGCACGCTTCGAGCGGTTGAAGGGCGTGCCGTCGGTGTCGCTCTCGAGGAAATATTGGCGGATTTCCGGTCTGATCTTCTCCAGACCGAACCGGATATGGGCCATGATCGGATAGTTGCGCCGGAGGCTGTGCTGCGGCTGCAGGAGGTCCCAAATGCCGATGGCGCCGACGACCGCGCACAGGGCAAACAATGGGATGAACAGGTTGCTGAACGGCAATCAGCAGCCCGAACACGAGCGTACCGGCGAAGCTGGCCGCCAATGCCGCGAAATTCTCATGGTGCTCCCCCTGCCGCACTTGAATTCGCGAACAGCAATTCAGGTCCGGAATCGATGCTGGCCGGCATTCCCGCGGGGGCATGCCGACGCAGGATCGTAATTTCGGCATATGACAGTTGCGTGTCGCCGGCGGGGTGGCTGAGTGAAGGACGAACGCCAGGCAGGTAGACACGCCGCGCGGCGTCGAAAACACCGCGCAGCGTGACCGATGAAAACGCAGTCGATTAAACTAGCCGCCGCAGCCGTAGTGCCAGTGCGGCCTAGCCAGGTCCTCTTGGCATTGCTGGCGGTACCGGCGTTGCGCCAGACCAAGATCCGACGACACCGCGCCGTTGCAGCCGTGCAACAGCTTGGTCATGTCACCGCGCCGGTTGGACTTTGCGGTGGCGGCGGTCGCGGCGGTGACCGACAGCGCTGCGACCGTTGTGATGAAGAGCTTCATCCAAGTCTCCTTCGTGTCGCCCCTCGCGGGACGAGCACGGCCGCAGACGGCTGAAGTTTGCTCACATCTGTGTCAACGCGCCCCCGCCGCGAGTTTACGGATAATTTACCCGCCCGCCTTGGACATCGGCCTGGCCAGCTCCGACCGCAGCTCCGCCACTTCCGCTCGCAGCCGCTTGACCTCGGCGAGAATCGGCGCCGCCTCCTCCTGGATCATCTCGCGCTCGGCCTCGCGTTCGGCCGCATCCGCCTTCATGGCTTCCGCCTGCATGGCGTTGACCACCACGCCGATGAACAGGTTGAGCACCATGAAGGTCGTCACCACGATGAAGGTGAAGAAGTAAATCCAGGCGTAGGGATGATGCTCCATCACCGGCTTGGTGACGCCATCGACCCAGCCCTCCAGCGTCATCACCGTGAACAGCGTGAACAGCGCGCGGCCGAGGTTACCGAACAAGTTCCGGATTGCTCTCGCCGAACAGCTTGGTCCCCATCACCGCGAACACGTAATAGAGCAGCCCGATCAGGAGCACGATCGAGCCCATGCCGGGCAGCGAGGCGAGCAGGCCGGCGACCACGCGCTTGAGCGTCGGGACGGCGGTGATCAGGCGGAGCACCCGCAGGATGCGCAGCGCCCGCAGCACGCGAGAAGGTCTCGGTCGCCGGCACCAGCGCGATTCCGACGACCAGAAAATCGAACACGCTCCAGGGATCGCGGAAGAACGCCAAGCGATGAACGATGATGCGCGCGGCGATCTCGACCACGAACACCGCAAGGATGATGTGATCGAGAATCTCGAGCAGCGTGGCCGTACGAGGCCATCGCGCTCTTGCTGGTCTCGAGCCCCAGGATGACGGCGTTGATGATGATGAACGACATGATCACGCGCTCGGTACGCGGATCCATCGACGATCTTGCGTAGCCAGTCCATCACGGTGTCCCCCTCCGGACGATCTTCAAGGTTGGTAGCGCCCGCCGAAGGCCGGCTGGCTCTGGCCCAGTCCGGGCAGCTCCCACACGCCGGCGCCGCCCGGATTCTTGTCGGCGCCGATATTGGCGTTGATGAGATACGGCCGCCGCGCGGCAATGGCAGCGCGCAGCGCGTCGGCAAGATCGGCCGCGCGGTCGACGTTCGACGCCGTCGATGCCGGCCGCGCGCGCCATGGCGGCAAAGTCGGGATTATAGGGCGCGCCGGTGTCGGGATGGCGGAAGTCGGTGGCAAGCTCGCGGCCGCCCAGATAGCCGCGCTGCAATCCGCGGATCGAGGCATAGGCGAAATTGTTCCACACCACCCAGACGACCGGCAGATTGTACTCGACCGCGGTACCGAGCACGCTCGCATGCATGAAGAAGGCGCCGTCGCCGCACACCGAAACGCAGGGCCGGTCGGGCGCCGCGAACTGGGCGCCCAGCACACCGGCGACGCCGAACCCCATCGGGCCGAAGCCCATCGAGCCGATGAGCGAATCCGGACGCCGCGGGTTGCAGAACTGGATCAGCCAATTGTGGTGGACGCCGATGTCGCTCACCAGAATGGCGTCCGTCGGGCAGCGCCTTGTCGATCTCGTAGGCGGCGCGCTGCGGGTGAATGGGCGTGGAGTCATCGACGAATCCCGGGCGCGATGAACGCGTTCCATTGCTTGCGATAGCCGTCGATGGTGGCGAGCCATTTGCGCATGCGACGCGGCGACGTCGGCGAGGTTGCGGCGCGTCTCGAGCTCCGCCAGCAGCTGCCGCAAGAAGGTGCGTACGTCCGCCATCAGCCCGAGCGCGACCGGATAGTTGCGGGCGATCTCGTCCGGATCGATGTCGACGTGGATCAGCTTGGTGGGCGGGATGGTGAACGAGTAGCCCGGCAGCCACGAGCTCGAGGTGCGATCGTCGAAGCGCACGCCGAGCGCGAGCAGCACGTCGGCGGTGCGCGCGCCGTGATTGGCCTGGTAGGGACCGTTGCGCGCGACCAGACCGAGCGCCAGGGGATGATGGGAATCGATGGCGCCGGTGCCGCTCGCCGACCAGGCCACCGGGATTCGCAACCGCTCCGCGACCTGCAGCAGGTCGGCGGCGTGCGCCGCCGTATTTCACGCCCTGGCCGACCAGGATGACCGGCCGCTCGGCCGCGAGCAGCATGTCGACGGCGCGTTTCACGCCTTCGGGATCGGCGCCGCAGCGGCAGGAAATGTTGGCGTTCCACTCTTCCGGCTTCGGCGTTTCCTCGGCCGCGGCTTCCTTGAAGATATCGAACGGAACGTCGAGCACGACCGGTCCCGGCCGTCCCGTCACCATGGTCTTCCAGGCCTGCCGGATCGCGAGCGGGACCATGTCGCCGCGCGTCGGCTGGAACACGCGCTTGCAATAGGCGCGCACGGTCGAGGGAAAGTCCGCCTGATAGTGGCGGTAGAGCTCCTGGAACGCGCCGCGATTGAACTGGCTGGTCGGCACATTGCCGGTCACCGCCAGGAACGGCACCGAATTGAGATAGGAGTTGGCGAGCGCGATCGGCAGATTGGCGGAGCCGGGGCCGCAGGAGGTGAAGGTCGCGGTCGGCTTGCCGCAGACGCGGTAATACACGTCGGCCATGAAGCCGGCGACGGTCTCGTGATGCACCGAGATGGTCTTGATGTCGGCGGAGCGCTCGTAGAGCGCGTCGATGAAGCCGATATTGCCGTGGCCGCACAGGCCGAAGACGTAGGGCACCTTCTCGCGCACGAGATAGTCGACGATCACCTGACCGCCGTCGAGCATGTTCTTTGGGCATTCGTTTCTGTTCCTACGGCTTGATGTTCGCGTCCTTGATGATCTTCGTATAGGTCTCGAGCTCCGATTTCAGATAGGCGCGCCACGCGTCGGGCTGGCTGCCGACCGGCGCCATGCCCTGGCCGTCGAGCTGCGCGATCACGTCGGGCGCCGCGACCGCCTTTGCCACCTCGTCGCGCAGGCGCTGGACGATCGCCGCCGGCGTGTTGGCGGGCGCGAGAATTCCGAACCAGCCGGCGATCTCGTAGTTGAACGCCGGCCTCCAGGATGGTCGGCACCTCGGGCAGGGCGGATGAGCGCTTGCTGCCGGTCACCGCCAGCGGCGTGACCTTGCCGGCCTTGGCCTGCGTGACCATGACCGGCATGGCATCGAACATCGCGTCGATATGCCCGCCGAGCAGATCGTTGAGCGCGGGCGCCGCGCCGCGATAGGGAACGATGGTCACCTTGATGCCGGTCCTCGCCTTGAGCAGCTCGGTCGCGAGATAGAGCGAGCTGCCGGTGCCGCCGCCGACGCCGAAGCGGAGCTTGTCCGGGATTCGCGCTGGCGTAGTCGATCAGCTCGCGCACGCTCTTGATCCCGAGATCGTTGCGGGCGACCAGGATCAGCGGCCCGGTCGCCACCTGGGTGACCGGGGTGAGCTTGGTGAGATCGAACGGATAGTCGGGATGCAGCGGCTGGGTGATCAGCGCGCTGGTGGAGATGAAGAACAGCGTGTGGCCGTCGGGCGCAGCGCTGGTGAGCTCGCGCAGCGCCGGGATGAAATTGCCGCCGACCTTGTTCTCGACGAACACGGTCGTGCGCATGCTCTCGCTCATCTTCTGCGCCACCAGGCGCGCCATCACGTCGGTCGCGCCGCCGGCCGACAAGTCCGACGATCAGCCGGATCGGCTTGCCGGACAAATCCTGCGCCCGTGCGCAGGCTGCGACAGCGCGCGGACTGCGAGCCAGCGATGCAGCGCATCGCGAGCAGTGCCAGTGCGGATCCAGGCAGAGCTCCGCTCGCCGCGCAGGTCACTCGATCCAGTCGCCGTCATGGCCGCTGCCTCATCCTCGTCGCTATCACATCATCCGCCAGCAGCGTAGCCATGATGCGCTCGCGCGTCAGCGGCAAGTCGCGGATGCGCTTGCCGAGCGCGCGGGCGACCGCGTTGCCGATGGCGGCCCCGGTCGGCCCGACCGCGGCCTCGCCCAGTCCGAGCGCGGGCTCGTTCGGCGCGTCGATCAGCTGGATGTCGATTTCCGGCACCTCCGAGAAGCGCAGAATGGGGTAGTCCTCCCAGCGTGGTGGCGGCGACCTTGCCGCCCGCGAAGCGCACGCGTTCCTTCAGCACGAAGCTCGCGCCCTGGATGATGCCGCCCTCGATCTGGTTCCTCGCGCCGTCCGGCGAGATCACCAGGCCGGCATCGGCACAGCACCAGATCCGCTGCAGGCGCACCTCCTGCTCGATCTCGACCTCGGCCACCACGGCGGCAAAGGCGGCGATGTTCTTGTAGCGGGCGAAGCCGAAGCCGCGGGCCCGGGCCTTCGCCGAGATCGCGGCCTCTCGAACCAGCCGCTCATCTGCGCCGCGGTCTCGACCACGCGGCGCGCGCGCGGATCGGAGAGGAGCGACAGCCGGTAGCGTCACCGGGTCCTCGCCGGCGAGCTCGGCCAATTCGTCCATGAAGGATTCGATCGCGAACACATTGGCCCAGGCGCCGAGCCCGCGCAGCGAGGAGGTCCGCAGCGGCACGCGCGGCAACAGATGATGGATGAGGCGGTGACGCGGAAGATCGTAGATCGGCATAGGCGTTGCGGGTGGCGCCGCCGCCGCGCTCGTCCGGGACGTCGCCCAGCTCCTTGCGCGGCGGCGCGTTGGGAAGCGCCTCGGCACCGATCAGGTTGGCATTGCCGTTCATGCCGGGGCGCTGGGCGTGCGGCGGGCTCCAGATTTCGATCGTCCAGTCCGCCGGCCGGCTGTCGGCGTCGAGCACGGCGCGCAGCTTGATCGCCATGGCGGTGCTGATCGGCGCCGCCAGAACTTCGTCCTCGCGCGACCATTGCACCCGCACGGTCCGCCCCGGCATCCTGGTGGCGATGAAGGCGGCGTCGAAGGCGGCGTCGTCGGCGGTATTGTGCCCGTAGGCGCCGGCGCCCTGGCGGTGGAAGACGGTGACCTGCGCGGCTTGAAGGCCGAGCGCCCGCGCGAGCCAGTCGCGCAGCACCGCCGGGCCCTGGCTATGCGACCACACCTTCGAGCGCGCCGTCCTTGAATTGCGGCGAGCGCGCAGGACGCGCCGATCGAGCCATAGGTGAGAAACGGGCGCGAATAGCGCGCCTCGACCACGCGCCCCTGGCGGCGCGGCGCCGGAGGCCCGCTCGCGACCGTGCGCTCGCGCTGCGGCTGCGCCATCAGCCAGGTCCGGCTCGCCGATCTCGTCGGGGCCGGCTCGCCGCCGTCCCAGCGCGCGAGACTGCGGGCAGCGGCGCCGGCGCGCATCACCGCGAGCTCGCTCGCCGCCATGAACGCGACGAAATCGCCCTCGCGCAGGATCTCGATCGGCGCCTTGGCGGCCCTGCGCACCGCGGCCTCGTCGAGCGCCACCAGGCGCGCGCCGCGCCAGGGCTGCCGCAGCACCCGCGCATGCAGCACATTTTCCGGCGCGATATCGTGAATGAACGCCGCGCCGGCGAGCTTCGCCGGCAGGTCGAGGCGCGGCAGATTGCGTCCGACGATGCGATAGTGTCGACGGCAGCTTGGTCGGCGCGGTGCCGGTCGCCGCCGTCGAGATCGACCGCGCCGGCCATCGACCAGTAGTCGCGGCCGGTCTCCCTGCCCGCGCGCAGAAATTTTCCATCGGCGATCGAGAGCTCGGCCGATCGGGCAGCCGAGCGTGCCGGCCGCCCGCTCCAGAAACAGCGAACGCGACCTCGGCGCAGGCCAGCCGCAGCGAAGCGCCGCCGACCGCGATGGAATAGCTGCCGGAGGTAAAGCCCTCGGCGGGCTGACATCGGTCTCGCCGGAGACGATGCGCAGCTGCTCCGGCGCGACGTCGAGCTCCTCGGCGGCGATCTGCATGAGCGCGGTCAGAATTCCTTGCCCGATCTCCACCTTGCCGGTGACAATGCGGACGCGGCCTCCCTGCTCGAAGGCGACCCATTGCGACAGCAGCGGATTGTCGACCAGGCTCTGCGGCAGCATGTTCGGGATCATGACGGATGCCCTGATCATGGCGCCGGCGCGCGCGACCGCGGCGAATGACGCGGTTGTGGATGCCGCAACGGCACAGATGCGGGTCGAGCGCGGCGGCGATCTCGGCGCGGCTCGGCACCGGGTTGCGCGCCAGCAGCGCCGCCGCCGAAACCAGGATGCCGGAGAGGCAATAGCCGCATTGGCCGGCCTGCTCGTCGAGAAAGGCCTGCTGCAGCGGAGCAAGCCCCCGTCGGGCGAAAGGCCCTCGACGGTGGTGATCGTCTTGCCGGCGAGCTCGCCGACCTCGCGAGCGCATGAGAATGCCGGCTCGCCGTCGATCAGCACCATGCAGGCGCCGCACTGCTCGGTGCCGCAGCCGAAGCGGCTGCCGCGCAGCGCCGAGCTCGTCGCGCAGCACCGCCAACAACGGCTTCGTCCCCTCGCTATCGACATGAACGGCATTGCCGTTGACGATGAGGTCGTATCTTCCGCTCACGCCCGTCCCCCCTTCGTCATGCCCGGCACGCAGTCAAGCTTGCGCAGACTGCGTAAACTTGTCTGCGCTGCCGGGCATCCACGTCTTTCTTCGTTGGTTGCAAGCAAGTCGTGGATGGCCGGGACAAGCCCG
>CAWIZJ010000033.1:0-18314 GCA_963840535.1 uncultured Alphaproteobacteria bacterium | reverse complement strand
TGCAATTTTCAGGGGAAAGCCAAATCTCGGCTTTCGTCGGAGCGCTATTCGGCCGCCATCGGAAGATGCTCTCGATCCTCGATTTCACTGGCCGAGTGGGGCGCACCCTTGTGAAACCTGGCGTACAGCGCCGGCAGCACCAGCAGCGTGAGTAGCGTTGCCGAGATCAGCCCGCCGATGACGACGGTGGCGAGCGGCTTTTGCACCTCCGCCCCGGTCCCGGTCGCGAGCGCCATCGGAACAAAGCCGAGCGAAGCAACGAGAGCGGTCATCGCAACCGGGCGCAGCCGCATTATGGCGCCGCGGTGGATCGCGTCGAGGAGGCTATGACCCTGCCCGATGAGCTGTTTGATGCAGGTCAGCATCACGAGGCCATTGAGCACCGCGATCCCCGAGAGCGCGATGAAGCCGACCGCGGCCGAGACCGAGAACGGCATGTCGCGAAGCCAAAGCGCCGCTACGCCGCCCGTGAGCGCCAAGGGCACCGCGCTGAAGACGAGCAGTGCGTCGCGCGGCGAGCCGAGAGCGGTGTAGAGAAGAATGAAGATCAAAATGAAACAGGCGGGGACCACGATCGCCAGCCACTGCCGCGCTGCGGTCAAATTCTCGAATTGGCCGCCCCACGTGATCCAGTAGCCTGCGGGAAGTTGCACGTGAGAAGAGGTCGCTGCCTGCGCTTGCGCGACCAGCGAAGCGATATCCCGACCGCGAACATTGGCGGTCACCACGATGCGGCGCTTGCCGTTTTCGCGACTGATCTGGTTCGGACCTTCGCCTTGCGTGAAGCTCGCGATCTCTTTGAGCGGAATTGTCGCGGTTCCGGAACGACCGCTCGCCTGCGGCAATGGCACCGGAATGTTCTGCAACGCTTCCAGGTCGGTCCTGATCGTCTCGGGAAGCCGCACGACGATCTCGAAGCGCCGGTCACCCTCGAAAACGACGCCGGCGTCGCGCCCGCCGATGGCCGCGCCGACCACGTCCTGCACCGCCGCAAGAACTTAAGCCGCGGCGCGCGATTTCCGCCTTGTCGACCTTGATATCGATGAACGGCAAGCCCGTGACCTGCTCCACGCGAACGTCCGCAGCGCCTTCGAGCCCCCGCAAAATGCCGGCCACTTGATTTGCGGCCTTGAGCATCGGCTCGAGCTCCTCGCCGAACACTTTCACCGCGATATCGCCGCGCACGCCGGCGAGGAGCTCGTTGAAGCGCATCTGGATCGGCTGGGTGAACTCGTAGTTGTTTCCCGGCAGCAACCTCACTGCGGCATGAATGCGTTCGATCAACGTGTCCTTGGCCAGCGACGGGTCGGGCCATTGCTCGCGCGGCTTCAGGATCACGAATGTGTCGGATACGTTCGGAGGCATCGGATCGAAGGCGATCTCGGCGGTGCCGGTCTTGGAGAAGGCGTACGCCACCTCGGGAAATGAGCTCACTGTTTTTTCCACGTCGAATTGCATGCTCTGTGCCTGCGAGAGCCCGGTGCTGGGAATGCGGATGGCGTGGAGCGCGATGTTTTTTTCGTCGAGCGTGGGGATGAACTCCTGTCCGATCCGCAGGAAGACGAGCAACGCGGCGCCGAACAGCACGACCGCACCCGCAATGGTCGGAACCGGCAAGCGAATCGCGGCCGACAGGGCGGGAGCGTAGGCACGCTTCAAGCAGCGGACGAAGATGTTTTCCTTCTCCTCGACGCGGCCGCTGACCGCGATCGCGACCATCGCCGGGACGAAGGTCAGCGAGAGAACGAAGGCAGCCGCGAGCGCAATGATGACCGTCATCGCCATCGGCTCGAACATCTTGCCCTCGACGCCGCTGAACGTCAGCAGCGGCACATAGACCAGGATGATGATGGCTTGACCGTATACGGTCGGCTGGATCATCTCCTTGGCGGACGCTGTCACCGTAGCCAATCGCTCCTCGAGCCGCAGCGTCCTGCCGAGCTGGTGCTGGCGCTCGGCGAGGCGACGCAGGCTGTTCTCGGCGATGATGACGGCGCCATCGACGATGAGCCCGAAGTCGAGGGCCCCGAGACTCATCAGATTCGCGCTGATGCCCGCCTGCAGCATCCCGGTGGCCGTGAACAGCATGGAAAACGGGATGACCAGGGCGGTGATCAGCGCGGCGCGGAAATTGCCGAGCAACAGGAACAGCACCAGGACGACCAGCAGGGCGCCTTCGGCGAGGTTCTTCGCCACGGTGTCGATCGTGGCATCGACCAGCAAGGTGCGGTTGAGCACGGCCTTCGCTTCGATGCCGGGAGGCAAAGTACGGTTGATCTCCTGCATCTTGGCGTCGACTGCCGCCGCCACAGTGCGGCTGTTGGCGCCGATCAGCATCAGTGCCGTGCCGACGACGACCTCCTGGCCATTCTCACTGGCGCTTCCGGTGCGCAACTCGCGGCCGATCGCGACGGTCGCCACGTCGCTGACCCGAACCGGTACGCCGGCACGGGTGGCGATGACGACCTGCTCGATGTCCTGCATGCCCTCCAGGCGGCCGCCGGAGCGGACCACGTAGCCTTCACCATTGCGCTCGACATAGCCGGCGCCCCGGCTGCTGTTGTTCCGCTCCAGCGCCTCCGCCAAGTCGCCGAACGAAACGCCGAGCGCGATCAGTTTCGCGGGCTCCGGCTGCACGTGGTACTGCTTCACGTAGCCGCCGATCGCATCGACTCCCGCCACGCCGATCACGGTGCGCAGTTGCAGGCGGATGATCCAATCCTGCACGGTGCGCAGGTATGCGGCGCGCTCGAAGTCGCTGCGCAGCCGTTGACCTTCTGGCGTGAGATAGGCGCCATCCGCCTGCCACCCCGGCCGCCCGTCACGGACCGGCGCCTGCTCTGCCCGTGATGCGTAGCGGACCGTCCACATGAAGATCTCGCCGAGCCCGGTGGCGATCGGACCCATGCGCGGCTCGGCGCCAGGCGGGAGGAAACGGCGCGCCTCGGTTAGTCGCTCGCTGACCTGCTGGCGCGCGAAATAGATCGGCGTCCGGTCGGTGAACACCGCCGTCACTTGCGAGGAGCCGTTGCGGGAGATCGAGCGCGTGTATTCGAGCCCCGGGATGCCGGCCAGCGTCGTCTCGACCGGGAAGGTCACCTGCTTTTCGACGTCGGTCGGAGAGAGCGCCGGAGCGAGCGTGTTGATTTGAACCTGGTTGTTGGTGATGTCCGGGACCGCATCGATCGGCAACCGCAAGAGCGACCAAATCCCCGCGGCGGCCGCGATCAGCGTCGCGAGCACCACGAACCATCGGCGCTCGACCGAGAAGGCGAGAACACGTTCGATCAGGGGGAGACTCCCTCGATGGTCGGGTCCGTGGGTCGGGGCTCAGTGCGAATGGCCGTGGTCGGCCTCGCGCTTGCCGAGCTCCGCTTTCAGCAGGAAGGAATTGGTCACCGCGATGTCCTCGCCGGCATCGAGCCCGAACACGACCTCGGCGTATTTGTCGTCGCCGCGTCCGAGCACGACCTCGCGTTTTTCGAACCCCTCCGCCGTCCGCACGAACACCACTTGCTCGCCCGCAATCGTCTGCAGCGCGCTGCGCGGCACCCTCAGCGCGACCTCCTGTTCCTCGATCGTGATCTGCGCGTTTGCAAACGCGCCGGGACGGAATTTCATTTTTTGATTGCCGATCGCCGCGATGACCCGCGCGGTTCGTGTCTCCGGGTGCAACAGCGGTCTGATGAAAATAACCTTGCCGTCCGTCCGGGCGCCGTTGGTGGTGGTGCCGATCGATACCGGCTGCCCTTCCCTGACCGATGACAACTCGGAAATCGGCACCGAGAGCTCCACCCACAGCCCGGACAGGTCGACGATGACGTAAAGCTCCTGCTCATGGCCCTCGCCGCCGACCGGGGCGCCGAGATCGACCCGGCGCTCGACGATTTGCCCGGAGAGCGGTGCCCGCAGCTCTTTCCGCCGAAGCGTCGCGATCGGTTGCGACGGCAGGCTCTCCACTTCGTCTTCGCTCAGGTCGAGCGCCGCGAGCTTCTGGCGGGCGCCATCGAACCGAATCCGCGATTCGGTGAATGCGCTCCGGCTTCGCAGGAACTGCTGTTCGGCGATGATCTTCCTGTCCCAAAGCAGTTGGTCGCGCTCGAACAGCGTCTTCTGAAGGTCGAAGTTGACGAGCGCCGCCAGGTACGTGCTCTTCGCATCTGCGACTTCCCGGCTATCGAGGACGGCAATCACCTCGCCTTGGGTCACCCGGTCGCCCAGCCGCTTGCGCAGCTCGGCGACGGTCCCGATCACCTTGGCGGCGACCCGTCCGATCCGATCAGAATCTGGGGTGATCGTGCCCGGTACCGCGAGACGGCGCTCCAACGTGCCCTTGTCGGCCGGGGCGAGCTCGATCTTCGCCTTCTCGATTTGCTCGTCGGAGAGCTTGATGACGCCCTCGGCGCCATGCTGCTCGCCCGGTCCGTGCTGATGCCCGCCATTGCCGTCCGCGCCGGTTTTCTTGCTGGCTGCACTCTCCGCCGCCTCGAGCGCCGCAGAGACTGCCGTCCGCGCAACCGGCGAAAGCCAAAGGGTGACGTTGCCCGCGACGAGCAACGCTGCGCCGAGCGCCAATAGGAACCTTCCGGGAGCCATATCCACAACCTCCGCCGGGTCCAGCAGTGCCCGGCATTTGTGCATGAGCTGATTGCGCCGACGGTCTGCGTTCCGGCGCGCTTGGCCGGACGGTCGCCGTCAAGTCGCGGTGCTCAAGCTTTGGGAGGTCTGCGGGGAGTTGAGGAGGGAATTGAAACGGCGAAGTCGGCGACAGCCATCAGGCGAGCCTGCGAGAGCTCGGGCATCGCCAGGACAGAGGCAGCTGCGAGAACCCCGTTGAAGGTTTGACATGCGCAATGGCATGCGCATCCGCCGACCGTACCGGTCTCATGTTCGCCCGGTCCGTCTGGAGCTTGCATCGCCAGCTGCGGGGATCCGACGTGCGCGCCCTCGCAAGGGTGGGCCAGAGCGGAAACGGCCGAGGACAGAACAAGAGCGCCGATGACAAGCCAAGTCCACAGGATTCGAAGCATGAATCCGGCATTCCCTCGTTTGCGATCGGTCGATATCACGCCGCCCTCGCGTCGGTTCAACTCGGCTCAGCGACTCGTGGTCAGATTATAACGACCCTTGCCGACTTCCCCGGAAGCCATTTTCAAGGTCACCGTCGCACGAAACTTGCCCTCGATCGGAAAGTCGATCCTTGCAACCAGCTTGTTTTCGCCCCCCGGCACAAGCTCGACGCTCTTCTGCTGGTTGCCTTTTGCCAGCACGACCGCCGTTGCGGTGAATTTCGACGCATCGACCTTCTGATCTTTGTCGTCGTTGAGATACAGAGTTACATCGGCACCCTTGACCACGAGCTCCGCCTCATAGGCTCCGATCTTGACTTCCTGACCGCCGTGGTGGGAATGCCCGTGACCTTGAGCCCAGGCGACTGCCGGCGCAAAACCGAGGCACAGGACCAGAAGCAGCCTGATCAACATCGGCCATCCCCAATAACCGCGTCGCTATGCAACGACACGTTCATGTTTCGCCATGATGGCGGCGCAAATACGGTCAAGATCGCGGCGCAAATGCGACACGCCGGGGGTTCGCGGCGCTGAAGTCGGGGAATTGATCTGAATCCGAATTGTGATTGTATAACATTTGCGGCCGACCCATATGCACTTTTTGAATGGAAAGAGACGCCGGCATGGCCGCGGACTGCTGCGGAAGCAATGTTAGATTCGACGGCCTGTCGGCCGATTACCGGCGCCGTCTGTGGGCTGTGATCGCGATCAACGCCGGTATGTTCATTGTTGAAACCGGCGGTGGCGCGCTGGCGGGCTCGCAAGCCCTGCAAGCGGACGCGCTCGACTTTCTCGGCGATGCGCTCACATACGGCATCACGCTGGCGGTCATCGGATCGCCGGTCGCGGTGCGAGCTCGCGCCGCCTTCATCAAGGGCATCAGCCTGACCCTGATGGGCCTTTGGGTCTTCGGCGCCACCGCCTACCACGTGCTGATCCTGGGGGTCCCTCGCGCCGAGCTGATGAGTGCGATCGGCTTCCTGGCGCTCGCCGCCAACGTCGTAAGCGTGCTGCTGCTGGCGAAGTACAAGGACGGCGATGCCAACGTCCGCTCGGTCTGGCTGTGCTCGCGCAACGACGCGATCGGCAATGTGGCAGTGATTCTCGCCGCCATCGCGGTCTGGATTACCGCCACCAAATGGCCGGACCTCCTGGTCGCCGCCATCATGGCGGGCCTGTTCCTGTATTCGTCCGCGCAAATTCTGCGCCAGGCGACGCAGGAGATGCGGACCGCCCGAACCGCGCCGGTCACGAATTAGGGCGTGAACTCATGAATTCGCCCGGGCGGATGACGTGAGAGAGTCTGCTTTGCCCGGAAAGCCGACAAGTCATTGCATTGCAGCGAAATGTCGCGATGGTAGAGTTGAGGATGGGCGCGGTAGCTTGGGCCATTCGGCAACGCTCCGTTTCCCATCCCCGCTCATCGAACCGGACGTGCCGATTTCCGGCATCCGGCTCTCCGACTGGCTTCACCGTGAGGCACACGGCGCAAGGGACCAAGGCAGGCGTTCGAGGCGCAGCACGCCACGTTCTCCATAGACTGCGGTGTAGGAGAACCGGCGTGTCCCACGCCCCTTGATCTTGTGCCGTCGCGCGAGGAAATCGCGTACGCGCTCATAGACGTAGTAGTCGATGCCTCGGAATACCGCCCGATGCGTCCCATAGGAGAAGTAGCGCGACCAGCCGAACAGAAACCCGTTCAGTGCATCGCGCGCGTCCGGCCAGGGATCGTTATTGCCGGGCGCCAGTAGATCACCGACCTTTGTCTTGAGTTCGTTGCACGCTCTTCTTGGACGGGCTTGCGCTTAGATACCATTGGCCGTTCGCTTTGTAGCAGTAAGGTCCGAACGAGTAGCCGAGAAAGTCGAAGTGTTCCTGTCGGACATTCTTCTCCGGGTGGATTCTTCCTCCACTGATGATTCGCGCCTTCGGGGCGCACTGCCATAACCAGACGTCGCGCCCTTGGTCAGGACGGCGGAGGGCCGAACCTCATGGGCGGCTACGCACTGAGATTAACTCCCGGACCGCGTGGTCCCAGCGTACAATCATTTCACTGCCGGGACCGGTCCGTGGAGCGCCATCCAGGCACGCGCGCGCGCTCGATCTCGGCGGACGTTGATCAGGCTCAACCCACCCCGAATGTCGCGATGTGATATGCGTGACTTCATCGAGCTGCTCACGACGCGCCTGGAGCGGAATCAATGGATCTGAAGGGCGTGCGCATTCTGCTGGTCGAGGATTCCTGGCACGTTGGCATAGCCCTGAGGAGCCTGCTTCAGGCATGGGGAGCGGACGTGGCCGGACCCGTTGCGACAGCAGCTGAAGCCGAGCGTCTGATCTCCGAGCGTGCCCCTGACGCCGCCATTGTCGACTTCAATCTTCGCTGGGGCGAGCGGGCCGATAGTCTGATCGACCGGTTGCATGATCAAGGCGTTCCCGTGATCGTGAGCTCCGGCTACGCCGTTCTTCCGCTGGCTCCGGAAAAGGTCGCGGCCATCCTACAGAAGCCTGTCGACGAAGCGCAGCTTATCGCGGCCTTGCGCCCGGTAACTGCGCGGAAGGCGGCTCGGTGATGCGTTCTCCGTCGTGATCGCCGGTCACAGGGCGCTCGAGAGAAAACTCGATATTGCAGCACACGCCATCGGATGAGAACGCGAGATCGACGGTCCCACCGAGCTCGTGAGGGATAAGATCGCGAATGAGGTTGGTGCCGAACCCGAAGTGGGTCGGCGCCGTGATGGGCAGGGCAGCAACCTCACGCCATACGATCATCACGCTCGCAGCCGCATCCCCGTTCCTGTGCGCGCGGTCCCAGGTTACCGACACTCGGCCGTCCGAAGTGGACAGTGCGCCGTATTTCGCAGCATTCGTCACCAGCTCGTGAAGCACCATTGCCACCGCCTGGGTCGCCGCTGGAGTGAGCATGACGTCGGGGCCGCTGATCGTTGTGTTTCCTTCCGTCGCGTAGGGCGCAAGCTGGCCGCGGACAAGATCGGCGAGGTCGACCCCACGCCAGCGGCTGTGGCTCAGCAACGAGTGTGCGGCCGCCAGGGAATTGATACGCCCCTTGAGTTCCCTGGCATCGATCGATCTGCTCTCCTGACTCGTATCCAAGGCGACTGCGGCAACACGTGCGAGCACGTTCTTGACGCGGTGATCGAGTTCGGCGATCAACAGGTTCTGGTGTTCCTCGGCCCGCTTGCGCTCGGTGATGTCGAGGGTCAGGCCCTTGTGACGTACAAGGCGGCCGCCCGCGTCGAACTCCGCTCTCGAGGTTTCCTCGAGCCACACTTCCCGGCCGTCGGGGCGTATGAAGCGGAAGGTGACCGAATACGAGGGACTATCGGGGCGGACCCCGCGAATGAGCGATTTGAAGCGTGCGTGATCGTCCGGATGAACCCGTGCAAGAAAGTTGGTTGCGCTAAAAGTTTGCTGCGGATCCAACCCCAGGATCTGCGCGGCGTTCTCACTCCGCCGTGTCAAACCGGTGTCTACGTTCCAATCGAAGGCCGTCACCGCACCGGCCGTCAGGGCCTCTTGCAACCGCGTCTCGCTCTCCATAAGCGCGGCCGAATGCTGGCGCCGCTCGGCAAACAGCGCAGCGAGAACGATTGCGCACAGCGATATAGCCAGGATGCCGGCCTGGGCGAGCAGAATGCGGCCGGCAATCGGGAGGCTGGGATCGCCGAAAATACCCATACCAAATGTTGTCGTCCAAACGATCGTAAGGGCAACGATGAACGCTGCGGCGGCGGCGAAGACAGGCCGGCAGCGGGCCGCAAGCCACAGCAGCATCGGGAATAGCAGGGCGATCGACACAACGGTGGCCCATGGCTCCCGCGGCAGGGAAACAACAAATCCACTCATCACGGCCAGGGCTGCGAGCACCACAAGACCTTCGGTGAACTCGCCTCGCGACGGCGGCTCACGCGCGGCCGAGGCGAGGCCGATCAACAGCGGTGCAACCGTAAGGATGCCGAGCGCGTCGGATGCGAACCAGTTCTGCCAGGTTGAGAGCACAGGTGCCGTCGAGCCGTAGACATACTTGAACCCTAAGGTCCCGCCGACGCCGGAAACGGCGGTCCCGACGATCACCGCCGTAAGCAGTCCGAGTACCTGGCGCAGCGAGTTGAGGCTGAAACGCGAACTGAAATTACGGTGGATCAGGCCCGCTGTGATCAAGGCTTCGGCCGCGCTGCACAGCGCGAAAACGAAAGAGCCTATGAGGATCCGATCGCCCAACAGAGCGGCCGCCATGTGTCCGACCATCGCCCCGACCACCACTGGCAATCGCGCGCCGCGCCCAAGTGCGACCAGGGTGCCGGCGAAAATACCCGACGCCGGCCAGAACACGGCCACGCCGCCGGGTTGGGTAAGCAGAACAAGGCTCAGCCGTGCCGCCAGGCAGTAAGCGATGCCGACCGCGACAGCGAGCCCGATAGAGCCAGCCCACCGCCGCATCGGGTCAACCGCGGCGGGCAACTGGCGCTGGGCGCGCTGTGCTTTGTTCTGCAGCATGTCGCTAATTCGATCGCTACGTTTTCGCCCTTGACATAGCCGATCTCTCTCAAGCCTTGACGAAAGCAGCGCAGACGGTCGACGGACCCGTCAGGCTATGCGGAGGAACCTGATCACCGGCATTGCCGGTTGCTGAGCCCGTGCCGTGGGCGGCAACGCGGCTGCCGCGCCACCGATCAGCGTGATGAACCCACGCCACTTCAATAATTCGAATTGCATCGGATGCCCCGAGCCGGGAGCGCATCACAGGATACCGTATTGGCCGGGATCAGTCAGCCGGCATCCGAGACATTCTGCAACTGGTCGCCAATTGGCCTTCACAACCGAGGTCTGGTCTGGGTCATTCTCGACCGGGGCGAGCCCACCAGTAAGTCCCGCTATGTTTGATAAACCCCGAAAGCGGACGCAAAATCAGAACATTAGCATCTACCTCGATGGGGTCTTTGCGGGTTGATTGGTGTCGCCCAGCAGGTGATTTAAGCTCCCAAACCGGAGCTTCGAATTATGCGCTACGAACTCACCGACTATGAGTGGGCTGCCATCAAACCGATGCCGCGCGGCGTACCGCGTGTAAATGACCGCCGCGTGCTTAGTCGGGAGCTTCTCATGCGCACAAGCTGATTGGGCAACAAATCGTATGCCTGGTAACACAACCATCGTGTTCGGTGTTCCGGTGCCCTCGGTCGACCCTGTCTTCCTGACGGTGGTGCGCTTTCATATTTTGGTGGGAATTGGTTGTGTCGCGGTCGGCGTGATCGCCATGCTCAGCCACAAGGGGCGAGGCCGTCATTCGGCGTTTGGAACGGTCTATTACCGGTGCTTGGCGGTGGTTGTCGCTACGGCAACCGGGCTTTCCGTGGTGCGCTGGGCCGAGAACTATCATCTGTTCTTTCTGGGCGCGCTTTCCTTGATTGCAGCGACCGTCGCACGAACCGCTTTACGACAACGTTGGCGCAATTGGGTCAGGCTGCACATCACCGGCATGGGTTTGTCCTACATTCTGATGCTGACCGCATTCTACGTGGACAACGGCAAGAACTTGCCTCTCTGGAAAGAGCTTCCTCAAATTGCGTTCTGGTTGTTGCCCGCTGGGCTCGGAATACCGCTCGTTGTGCACGCTTTGCTGAAGCATCCGCTGGCACGGCGCCAACGATCTGAGATCGGCTGATATTATGGATAAGGACGGTGCCAGGCGCGTGTCGGCGGTTCACTTGATTGTGCTCGTCTGCGTAGCGCAGGCACTCGTCCAGATCGGTGCGTTCTTTTGGCCTGCCCTGCTGCCGGGCATGATCACGCGCTGGTCGCTGACCAACAGCGACGCCGGATGGATCACCGCGATCTTCTATGGCGCCTACATCCTCGCCGTCCCGATCCTCGTCACTCTCACCGACCGCATCGATGCCAAGCGGGTTTATCTTGCGGGCGTCGCGATGACGGTTCTTGGCCACTTGTTCTTTGCATTCTTTGCCGACGGCTTGTGGACTGCGCTCGTCGCGCGCTCTCGCAGGGATCGGATGGGCTGGCACCTACATGACCGGTCTCAAGCTTCTCGCCGACAAGATCGACGCGAAACAGGTGTCGCGCGCGGCTGCAGGACACGCTGCGAGCGGGCCGCGCGCGCTGGCTGGCGATCGCGGAGAAAAGGCGACCTAGGCGGCGCCTCAAAACCCACTTCAAAAACCAGCCCCGGGGAACGGCATTCATCGTCAGCCCTGCTGGGCTGGCGTTCTTGGCTAGAGCGGACAAGTTTGGGTCCGCAAGCTCCGCTGCAAAACCTTCGTCGTTTCAGCGGGATGCGTCTCAAAGACCAGAAAAACCGGACACGTATTGGTCCGCACCTCGGGCGACCGCGAGCGGTCCGCGAGGGCGTCTGTTGGTCAAGCTATCCCATTCAGCTTAGGTGTCCGCGCCGGCCGGCAGGCGCACAGTAAAGATTGAGCCCTTGCCCGACTCGCTCGCCACGGTCACGTCGCCGCCCATCATGCGGGCGAGCTTGCGAGTGATGGCCAAGCCGAGACCGGTGCCGCCAAACCGCTGGGCAGTGGTGGCCTCGGCCTGGCTGAACTCCTCGAACAGCTTGGCCTGCTGCTCCGCCGTCATTCCGATGCCGGTATCTGAAACGGCAAAGTCGATCCAGCCTCGACCGTCCTGGCACACCCGCAGCGTCACATCACCCTGCTTTGTGAACTTGCAGGCATTGCTGAGGAGATTGAGCAGGATCTGCCGCAGTCGCATGGGATCGACGGTCAGGGTGCTGAGGTTGTCCTGGCACTCCACCACCAGCCGATTCTTGTTCTGCTCGGCGAGCTGGCGCGCGGTGCCGATGACTTCGTCGATCAAGGGCGACAGGTTTATGGGCTCGGGATTCAGCTCAAGCTTGCCCGCCTCAATCTTGGAGAGGTCGAGCACTTGGTTGATGAGGCCGAGCAGGTGACGAGCAGCGCCGAGCACCCTGTCGAGTGGTTCGAGGTCCTGCTGCAACGCCTCCGCATCCTCCCGCAGCATCTCGGTTACGCCGATGATGGCGTTGAGCGGAGTGCGCAGCTCGTGGCTCATACTGGCGAGGAACTGCGACTTGTGCCGGCTCGCCAGCTCCAGCTGGCGGCTCTTGTCCTGGATCTCGTCGAACAGCCGCAAGTTCTCGATCGCGATCACCGCTTGGTCGGCGAAGATGGTTGCCAGCTCGACCTGCTTGTCGGTGAACGGTCGGACTTGCGAGCGCGTCAACATGATCACGCCAATCGATGTACCGTCGCGCATGAGCGGGACGCCGAGCACAGTTCGAAAACCGCCGATTCTCGCGCCTTCGATCATAGCGTAGCTTGAATCGGCCTGCACATCAGCTACTTGAACTGCCCGACCTTCGAGTACCGCTCGCCCGAGGACTGATCCACGAGTCGGTACGATGAGGTGCGCTCGCCTGTACTCGTCGTATTCGCGCGAGTAACCGTAACTCGCAACATAGGGATAGGCTTCGCCCTTCGGACGATGGATGGCCGCACTCTCGGCCTCGCACAGCCGCGCCGCCGACTCGACCAGCGTATCGAGCACCGTCTGCAGATCAAAGGTCGAGCGGCTGATGACCTTGAGGACGTCGGCGGTGGCGGTCTGCTGCTGCAGCGATTCACGCAGCTCGTTGAGCAGGCGGGTGTTCTCGATGGCGATGACGGCCTGACTTGCAAAATTCGTCAGCAGCTCGATCTGCTTGTCGCTGAACGGACGCACCTCCTGGCGATAGATCGACACGTAGCCGATCAGGTCGTTCTCGGTAAGCATCGGGAGCAGGATCACGGTTCGGCTGCCAGCGAGCTTGACGAACGCGACGACCCCTGGATCATGCTCGAGGTAAGACGGGTCGGTCATAAGATCGTCGACGTGAACAACGGCCCGCGTGCGCACCAGGCGGCCAGGGGGTGAATTCGGACCCGGACGGTAGGACCGGTCGCGGCGGTTCGCAACGAACCCGGGTGGCGTGTTGTGGAACGCCGCCAAGCGAAAGTGCTCGCCATCGCGCAGATACAGGTTTCCAAAACTGGCAGCGCAGAGCTGCACTGCATTCGCCAGGATGGCCGTGAACACCGGCTCCAGATCGCCGGGCGAACTCGAGATCACGCGCAGCACGTCGGCTGTGGCGGTCTGCTGCTGCAGGGATTCGGAGAGTTCGCCGGTGCGCTGTCGCAGCTCGTTGAGCAGGCGCGCGTTCTCGATGGCGATGACGGCCTGGGCGGCGAAGTTCCGGACCAGCGCGATCTGCTTGTCGGTGAATGGACGAATCTCTTGTCGGTAAATGACAAACGCGCCAACGAGAGAATTCTCCTTCAACATCGGCATGCCCAGAAGGCTGCGTGTGCCGTCCTCTTCGACACCGGCGACCCATACTGGGATTCGTTCTAGATAGCCGGGGTCCTTTGTCGCATCCGCCACCTCGACAATTTTCATTGTCGCGGCGATGCGACCAAGGACCGAATCGGGATGCGGATCGATCGGCCCGCGCCGCATCAGTTCGACAAGCTTCGTGCTTGCACCAATGTGCGCTGCCATACCGAAATGTTCCCCGTCGTAGCGATAGAGGAACCCGAAACTTGCGCCACACATGCGGATTGCGTTCTCCAGCATGGCCTGGAACACAGGCTCCAGTTGGCCCGGCGAACTGGAGATGACCTGCAACACCTCCGAGGTCGCAGTTTGCTGCTCCAGTGCCTCGGTGAGATCGTCCGTGCGCTGGTGTAGCTCGTTGAGCAGCCGGGTGTTCTCGATGGCGATGACGGCTTGCGCGGCGAAGTTCTTCACCAGTGCGATCTGCTTCTCGGTGAAGGGCCGCACCTCCTGGCGGTAAATGACGATCGCCCCGACCAACTCGTCGTCCTTGAGCATCGGTACGGCGACCGTGGATCGCGCACCGCCGAGCCTCGCCGGTGCAGCAGGGCTTGGTCTGGCGGCGTCATCAGCGGTGTGCGCCACATCCTTTGTCCGTACGACCCAATCGAGGATGCTGTCGGGAAGTGGCTCGAATGACCCACGCTGCCGCACGAACGTAGCCAGTGCGTCTGGCACGTTCAGCAGGGCCGCCGGGTGGAATGCCTTGCCGTCGTAACGGTGCAGCACTCCGAATTTCGCACCGCAGATGCGGGTTGCACTATCCAGCATGGCGTTAAACACTGGCTCCAGCTCGCCGGCCGATGAGCTAATGACCTGCAACACCTCCGAGGTCGCCGTCTGCTGCTCCAACGCTTCCTTGGTCTCATTGAATAGCCGCGTATTCTCGATCGCGATAACCGCCTGGTCGGCGAATGTCTGCAGTAGGGCGACCTGTCGCTCGGTGAAGAGCTGCGCCTCAATGCGGCGGAGGACGATGGTGCCAATCGCGGCATGCTCTCGCATCAAGGGGACGGAAAGTATGGTGCGGAAGCCCAAGCGTCGTGCGTTCTCGCTGCTGTCGGGAAATTCGACCGTTTCGGTTTGCAAGTCCGCAATGTGGAGTGGCTGACCATCGAGGACCGTTCGACCCGCGACTGTCCCGTGGACCAGCGGGAGAGAGTCAACCTGCATGATCGGACCTTGATGGGCGACGAGGAGGAGCCGGTCTCCTTCCAGACGCCAAACGGTCGAGTCATACGCCTCGCATAGACGGGCGGCCGATTCGGCGAGCGTATCGAGCACGACCTGCAGATCGAATGTCGAACGGCTGATCACCTTGAGCACGTCGGCAGTGGCGGTCTGCTGCTGCAACAATTCGCGTAGCTCGTTGAGCAAACGGGTGTTCTCGATTGCGATGACGGCCTGGTCCGCGAAGTTCTGGACCAACTCGATCTGCTTATCGGTGAAGGGGCGAACCTCGCGGCGGTAGATAATGATGGCGCCGATGAGGTCGGCGTTCTCGAGCATGGGCACGCCAACCATTGTGCGGATGCCGGCGACATCGCCCGCGGTAACCGGCAATTGATGGCCATCGAGATACGCCCGTGTCTCTCTGATGTCGGCAACCTGAGCTGGCTTCC
Organism: uncultured Alphaproteobacteria bacterium; assembly: GCA_963840535.1. GTDB lineage: Bacteria > Pseudomonadota > Alphaproteobacteria > Rhizobiales > Xanthobacteraceae > VAZQ01. Next base: position 3,229 of record CAWIZJ010000033.1, on the reverse strand, counting down.
GAGACTGGGCAAGGGGGCCAAAAAAGTACCGCAGAGTCCACGGGTACCGTTGCGCTCCGCCATATTTCGATGAATTCCGCCGGTAGGGCACCGTGGAACGCAGCGTTCCGGAAGGCATTTCCTTCGCGGAGCCACATCGCGCCGTAACTAGCCTCGCAAAGCTTTATCGCATTTGCGAGCATCGGCTGAAACACCGACTGCAGGTCACCCGGTGAGCTCGAGATGACGCGCAGCACCTCGGAGGTGGCGGTCTGCTGCTCCAGCGCCTCGGCAAGGCGCTCCCGCGCGTCAGCTAGCTCGCTGGTCCGCTGGTCGAGCTGCTTCTGGAGATTGGCCGCTGAGGCCCACCATTTCATACAGCCCTCCAGCCTTGCCCGCCACGGGTGCCCGAAAGATACCACAACCCGCGAGGATGGTGAGCGGGGTCCCGGCGGACAGCGACGCCATTGACGCGATCACGCTCATCGCCGCGTAGCGGCGACGTGGCCGCTCGCTGGAAGCGCAGCAGGCTGGGCAAGGAGTCTGCCGACTATCGGGTTCTTGGGCCAGAGCACACCTGCGGCGGAGAACCAGCGGCTGGCGGCGTTCTTGTACCGGCCGCAGGCATGACCGCCGTGTAGTCACGATGGCAGCTCATCAGGAAGTCCACTTGTCAAGTAATGGGATGGTCCGGCCGTGCTCCCGCCCTACCAGCAAGCGAAGCTGGCAAGGGGCAAAGACAAGGAGCACGCCATGTCAGAGAAGATCAATACTGGAATAGCCGTGGTCGGTATCGATATCGGCAAGAACTCGTTCCACGTCGTGGGACACGACAAGCGCGGCGCGATCGCACTTCGGCAGAAGTGGTCGCGTGGCCAGGTGGAAGCACGGCTCGCCGACCTGCCGCCATGCCTGATCGGCATGGAGGCCTGCGTCGGCGCGCATCATCTGAGTCGCAAGCTGGCATCGCTTGGCCATGACGCCCGGTTGATGCCGGCCAATACGTCCGCCCGTATAGCAAGGGACAGAAGAACGACTTCAATGATGCCGAAGCGATTGCCGAGGCGGTGCAACGCCCGACGATGAAGTTCGTGGCGACGAAGACCGTGGAGCAACTCGACCTGCAGGCACTGCACCGCGTGCGCGAGCGACTGGTCAGCCAGCGCACCGGCATCATCAATCAGATCCGCGCCTTCCTGCTGGAACGCGGCATCGCGGTGCGCCAGGGTATCCGTTTCCTGCGCGCCGAGTTGCCGGGCATCCTGGCGACGCGCAGCGATGTTCTCTCGCCCCGCATGCTGCGGGTGATCGAGGACCTGGCAGGCGACTGGCGCCGGCTGGACGAGCGCATCGAAGGGCTATCCAGCGAGATCGCGGTGCTGGCCGAGCAAGATGCAGCATGCAAGCGGCTGATGACGGTGCCCGGCGTCGGGCCGATCATCTCGAGCGCGATGGTTGCGGCAATCGGCACTGGAGACGTGTTCTCCAAAGGCCGCGACTTCGGCGCTTGGCTTGGACTGGTGCCCAAGCAGATCTCGACCGGAGACCGCACCATCCTCGGCAAGATATCGAAGCGCGGCAATCGTTACCTGCGCGTCCTATTCGTGCAAGCGGCGTGGGTCGTGCTGATCAAGCCGAAGAGCTGGGAACGCCACGGGCTCAAGCCCTGGATCGAGGCCGCCAAGAAGCGGCTCCATCACAACGTGCTGGCGATCGCGCTCGCCAACAAGCTGGCCCGCATCGCCTGGGCCGTCCTCAACAAGGAGCGCAACTTCGAATGCATCAGGACGGACAAGATGGCGTCCCGATCGGCTTGAGCGTCGCGCCGTGCTCGCGCCCGTCAAGGCGTGGCCTGGAAACGCCGGAGCCAGAGGCGAGCCAAGCGCGACGGCCGCCTTGACGGCCTCCTGCGCGCGGCGCCTGCGCACAAGCGCAGGCCGGGACGAAGGAACGACCCCACGGCACGAACAAAGGAACTGCACGAGATGAGGAGCGATCAATGACGTAGTCCTACAACCTGTTTCCCGCCGAGGTCTACGAGAGGATGAGACGAGATGGAGGATCGGTCTTCCCGGCGCATGCGAACACTGGTGACCCATTTGGCCCAGTCGAGGCCTGTCCGGTAATGAGATCGCAGCGCGCTGATATCCATGATGGTCGGGAGCCACAACATGCTCCAATCAGAGACCGGATACATTGATGCAAGACCGCATCCGCCGGATCGAGGAAACCTCTTGCGACGCACGGCCGGACCATATAAATGGGTCATTCCGTCTTTTCCTGACCGTGCTGTCCGGCCTGAAATCGGGAGCCATGTTCTCGCTGAATCTGCTTTAGCAGCCGCCTTTCTACCGTGCGCGCAATTTAGTCGAGCGGTTCTTCAACAAGATCAAGCAATGTCGCTGTGTCGCCACCCGCTACGACAAGCTCGCCGCCAATTATCTTGCGTTCATCCAGCTTGCATCATCAGGCTATGGCTGCGCGTTAATCAGTTCCAGCGTCCCAGACGGCCTCACTGCTTCAACTCATGGGGCAGGAGCTGGTCGCCGTCCGCAAGCGCTCGCTCGGGCACGTGCTCGCATGCGTCGCCGGGCGAGCGCGATGCGGTCATCGCCGCGCTCGATTCTCTGTTCACGGGGTTCTGGGCGTCAGAAGTAGGCGATGCTCCGCCCGCAGGCGGCGACCGCGATCCAGACTACCAGCGAGATCAGCCCGACCATCCGCGCTTGCGCCGGCATCGCCACCCCGGGCACAAGATTCTCGATCGTTCGCTTGGCGGCGAATTCGTAGAGCCCGACATTGACGAGGGCGGCGCCGATCAGCGCCACCTTCAGCTGGAATACCGGATTGAGCGAGACGTGGCTGGCCTCGGCCGCGAACAGCATGAAACCGGTGACCGCCATCGCCGCGAGCGCGGCGATGGCGGACCGGCGTGCCCGGGCGATCACGCGGCCCGGCGCGGTCGCCGCCAGGCCGCCGAGCAGCCGCACATCCATCACCGTGACCGCGCCCGCGAGGCAGAACAGCGCGACGATATGGCCGACATTGGCCACGGGATAGAGCCAGATCGATTGGCATATTGCGGCCGCGAACCCCGATTGCTCGAGCGCGACGAAGATCGCCGGCGCCTGATGCTCCATCACCGCATCTCGATGGTCTTGCCGTCGACGGTGATCCGTTCCGCGCGCATCTCGTCCTTTTCGGCCGTCGAGGGATAGCCGTAGGCGGAGATGTTCTTGCCGACCGCGAC
>CAWIZJ010000032.1:0-25835 GCA_963840535.1 uncultured Alphaproteobacteria bacterium | reverse complement strand
ACCCCCGATCGCGACCATTGCGCGGACATCCTTGATCGGCAGCTCGGGTAGCATCGGCGGCACCTCGACGCGCGGGAATGGCGCTGCCGACCTGGTGTGCCGACAGTGTTCGTAATGGTGGCAGCCGAGATGCGACCAGCGCTTTTGCTGAAGAGATGCGCTATCACCGCGCATCGCACGGAGGAATGTCATGATCAAGAATCTCGCAATCGTATTGGCGTGTTTTGCGACGCTAACTATTGGCGCCGATCACGCTGCTGCACAGTGGCGACCCTGGTGCCTCTACGAACCCGGCCTTACCACCACTTGCATCTACTACTCGTTCGAGCAGTGCCTCGCGTCACGGGTTGGGAGCACGACGTATTGCGGCCTGAATCCCAACTATGGTGGTACGCCCAACCGGCATCCCCACGACCAGGGAGCGGCTCAGATTAAATCTCGATGAGATGCTATGCTGGCCACGTCGCGAGGTCGACACCTCCCCGGTGGCGGCCGTCTGGAGCCAGCCTTCATAGGCGATTGCGGTGACACCACGAAGACCACACAACGAAGCCACACGGCCGAAGTCCCGTCAGAACCCGAGCTTGGCAATCGAGCGACGTTCCGCCTCCGCCAGCTTGTGGCTGGTGGCGGCCTCGATCTCGAGCGCGTCGCGTGCCTTGCCGCACGGGAACCGAAGACACGCCACGCTGCAATCACGGCCGCTCGTGCGGCGTTCTGAAGGCGCGCGGGCAGGACGTGGGTAAGCTGCTGATCGCCGAAGGGTTGGCGCACCCATTCGTCTGCGGGGAACATCGTGTCCTACGCAACAATCGTGGTGCGACTAGCGATGTTCCTCAGCATTTGCGAGCCCACGCCGCCCTTCCATCAAATTCACTACTTGGGGACCACAGCGTCCCCGAAGTTACACGAGAGCGTGCGTAACCGGGCGATCACGCGCTGGTAGTGGTCACCGTGCGCGCCGCTTGATGTCACCTGGGGCGCGGCCGCGCACGAGGCGAGCGCGCGATCGTCGGCACCGCGTGACGGACGATCAGCGCGCCGAGCTGTTCGAGCAGGTTGATGAACAATCGAACATTGCCGTCGCGGCGGTAGTCGAGTGCGACCGCTCACACATGATTGACGCATTGGCGACCCACTGACGTCGAAATCGGCTGTGAGAAATACCGGCGAGCCGATGCAATTCCCGGCATAGATCGGGACGGCGCGTGGAGGGCGCAGACGGGGGGCCAAATGCCAAAGCAAATGACGGTATTCGCGTCAGCCATTCTTGCCGTTCTCGTCCCCGCCATGGTCTCGTCGGTCCGCTCGAGTCATGCTCAAGGCGCGGCCGACAATTGCCTCGCCAAGCCGAACGCCGCGACGCCCCAGGGCAGCCATTGGTATTACCGCGTGGATCGAGCCGGCAACCGTCGCTGCTGGTATCTGGGGCCGGAAGGCGCGCAGCTGCGCCAGGCCTGGTCACCGAAGCCGCAGCCGGCGCCCAACCTGCGACCCAAGCCGGCAGCGCAGGCGAAGGAAACGGCTAGTAGCGCGACACCTGCGCAACCCGTCACCCGCGATACGGATCCGGCGGCGACCTTCTCCATGCTCTCAGCGGCGCTCCCGACATTGGCCAGTGCCGTCGACGGCGAGCCGGCGATCGCGAGCAACGACGCTGCCGGTGAGCCTGTGGCGATGCATCCAGGGGATGACATGCCGGTGATATGGCCCGTCCTCACCGCGGCCGACCACGCGGCCGCCGAGCAGCCGCCCGGAATGACCGTCAACTTGGAGGCCATGCTTGCTTATGTCGCGGCCGCGCTGGCGCTCGTCATGATCGTCTACAAGGTTTTCAGATTGTTCGCCGCTCGACGGCTTCGCCGCCGTCGCATGGCTCTTCGCGAGCAATGGAACCAGACATTGCCGGTGACGCCCCTGCGCGAACCGGTGGTATTCGCTGACACGGTCGCGGCAGCCTGCCCGACACAGCCTGGTCGCAAGTTGGTTGCGGTACCGCCCACCGCCAAGATCGCACTCGCACCGGCCGATGATCGTGATCCCGATCACGACATCGACGTTGAAAGCTTGCGGCAGCTCTTACATGGCTTGCGGCGCGTGGCGGCATGAGCATGCGAGGTTGGTGGTGCCGTGGCCGTTAACTGATTCATCAACGCACTACCCGAGAGAGCACGTGCTGCTGCAAGTCGTCGTTCACGCGCGGTTCAGCCCTTCTGTTCTTACTCCCAGGTGAGGGGGGATCGAGTTGAAGATGTTGCGGCTCGCGCCGTCAACACTGACGTGAGATTTGCGACGTTCGGGGCGACGTGGAGGAGGAAGCGCATGCGCAGATTTAGTGTGACATTCGCAGCGGCACTGCTGGTGCTCAGTGCTGCCACAAGCGCCAATGCCATGACAATTTAGTGAGATGGGTTCATCGAGACTGGCGATTTTTGGGGTCATGGATCGATAGGTTCAGCCGCGCGCTCCAATTTTTGCGCTATCTGCATCCAGTGATGCGACATTTTTAGCATAGCACTCTTGTGCTCCTCATTCTTTGCACGAGCTGCCCAGCGTAAGCACTGCGCGGCGAATCTGCGGTACTTCTTGGGTGACTTAAACGCCGGACGCACGGAGCCGCTCGTGCTCTACAGGGCGGGCAACGCGAACGCCACCGCGAGGACAACGAACGTAATTGTGATAATCATGATCATCTCCCCTTAGTGAAGGCGGGAATTCCCGCTCCCCAGAGAGCAAGTCATGCCGGACCACGACGTCCGCCGATGTGATGGCCATCACAAAATGGTTGATCGGAGGGCGGCCGGCGCCCGGGCAGCGACCAGCTACCTCCAAGCCGCGGCGCTTCGATCTCGAACTCGCGCCAGCCTAAACTATCGTTGGGGCGAGCAACGCTAACGTTGCTCGATTGCACTGTAGCGCCTCGACGATAAAAAAAGAGCCCCGGGCCATGTCCGCCCGAGGCTCTGCGTGGAGACCCCAGCTAATGGGTCCACTCTGGCCGGCTCATCCTATCCAAGCGGCGGATCGCTGTCTGTGGTGATCCGGTCACAGTACCATTTTGCGCTCGCCTGAGAGTGAGCCAGGCGATCACTCCATCTCGGCAATGATCACTTCGAGCTTCGCAACGTTTTCACTGTCGCGACCCGCGTTGTATTTGAGCAACACGTTTCGGAAAAATGATTAATCGCAGCTTTCCTATCTTGCTCGAAGCGGTCGTGATCCAACAATCGAGCTATCGTGTACCCGGCTGTGTGGTGGAGCGCGGGGGGCTGAGTGATGAGACCGCGGCAGCTGTTTGCGTTGATGGTATTGTACGGAACGGCCGCTCTCGTCGGTGGGGGCGCTGCCAGGCTTGGCGTCTTCAATTCGTCCGGCATCGAGAATATCGCAACGCCGATCGAGGACCGCGGGGCGACAAGCGCCGCAACATCTTTAAGCGCTTACGCCGGGGGGGCCGCCGACGCACATTTAGCAAGCGCAATGGCATCTTTAGCAAGCGCAATGGCATCCAGAGCCGCCGTGGGGATGTCCCATCTCGAGCTTCCCGAGCCTGCCGTCGCGCCTGCGGCCATGTCCGTTGGCAAGGCGGCGACGGCTGATCCAGACCCGGCCAAAACTGGCTTCGTCACCGCGGGCTTTTCCGCCGCCGAGGTGCCCGTCGTCGAGGCGCCTTTGCCCAATTCTCGTCCGCCGCCGCCGCCCGAAACACGCGAGCAGCTCGTGTCCCTGTCCACGTTGAAGGAGGTCAAGGAGTATCCGATCCCAGTCGTGCGCCCGGCTGAAACTCCCGACGAATGCCTCGTGGCCGAAATCTGCATCGACGAGTACCTGTGGTCGCTGTACGAACGGACGCCCAAAATCGACACGAACAAGGTGACGGAACGAATCAAGGCGACGGTCAAGAAGAAGGGCAAAACGCGGACCATAACCAAAACCATTACGAAATACGTCGTGGGGGACTTCACCTGGAAGGATCCGATAGCGGCACAAAAAGCTGGCATGTCGCTCAAGGATTATGTGATCGGAGGCATGGATCGTAGGTTCAAGCTGAAGCTCTACCACGCGCTGCGCGCGATGGACGACGCCGGGCTCATGCCGGGCATCACCAGCGCATTCCGCTGCGATTACCGGCAATCGATCGTAAGCGGCACCAAGGCTGCGAGCGACAGCTCGTACCATGGCGGGAGCCGCCGCGGCGGCTACGGCCGCGGGCTTGCGGCCGATGTCGTGAGCGTCAAGGGCGAGACCCGTCTGCAGCGATTCGCCTCGAGCCAAGAGCTGTGGAAGTGGATCGATGCGCACGAGAAGGAGCTTGGCATCGGGCGCCCGTATCTCGATCGAGACCCGCCGCACGTCGCGCCGATCGATGGCAAGGAGTATACCGCCAAGCGCGGGGGGCCTAATGTGCAGAAGGCAGGATCGAAAACAAACAATGCCCAAGAGGCGGGATTGGAGACAAAGAAGCGCCGGCTGGGTCGCAACAATCCTGGCGCAATGATGCGCGCAAAGCCGACAAAAATCGTCGAAGGTGAGCCGCCTTCAAACCGGGCAAGCGTACAACGTTGAAATGATCCCCGCGCCTTCATGCGTGGGCTTGTCCCGCTCATGCCTCTTGGGTTCACAAGCACGCGCCGAATGGTTCCAACCAATTTCTCGAATTCGATCGGTTTGGCATCGAACTCGTCACACACCGTCGCAATCGCCTTCTCACGCTCGCTGTCCATGCATACGCGGACATGCCGATGATCGGATGTCGCAAGTTCGCGGGTCGTTCTTGAGGCGTCGCACGGCCTTCCCGGCGGTCGATGACCGGCAATTCAAGGTCCATCAGAATCACGTCTAGGTGTTCGGTCGCGGCCAACCTGCAGTGCTTCGATAGTCGCCTGGGCGTTCTCGGGCTCCCTACTCCAGGCCACAAGTAGCTCCCAGATCACGGCTAGAATGATGGGACCCAGAAACAGACCGCTAATCCCGTAGGAAATGGTGCCTCCGATCACTCCGATCAGAATGACCAGAACCGGCGTTTGCAGTCCCCGTCCCATGACAAGCGGCCGTAAAAGGTTATCCAGGAGATTGACCGGGATCATGTAAGCTGTGAACAGCAAGGCCGTTGTTGTTTCCATCACCGTCCAGCTCCAAATAATCAGAGGGATCAAAACGATCGATGGGCCAATCTGAATGATTCCGAGAATGAGAACCGCGGAGGTGATCAGGCTGGCACCGGGAATTCCGGCGATCAAAAGGCCCAATCCAACAAAGAAAGCCTGCAGAGCCGAAATGCCGATCACGCCACGCGACACCGCTCGAATGGTGTCCCCAGCGAGCTGGACGAATTCCTCGCCGCGCCCCGAAGCGAGCCTGCGCGAGAACTTTCTGATGGCATCCACCAGCGAGGGTGCTGGCGAATACAGAAATCCTGCAATGATAATAGCGATAAAGAACTTGACGGCGCCGGTACCAGCATCCGCTGCGATGTGAAGCAGGCTGCTGCCAATCGGCTTCAGGTGCGGAGCGATCTCGGCTAATGCCGCCTGGAGATTGTTCGAAGCGAGATCCCAGAACCGGTAGATTTGAGCACCGATCAGCGGCCAGCTTTTTACTGTTTCGGGCGGTGGCGGCGGCGCCAGGGCCGACAGATCGAGGCGCTCGGACAGAATTCGAAGACTATCGAACAGGCCCAACGCGAGCCACGTTGCCGGTCCGATCACAATCAGAAGGCTGAGAAGCGTAAGTAGGGCTGCCGCCAATCGGCGCCGCCCGCCAAGCAGATCAACTATCCAATCGTACGCCGGATAGAGCGCTACCGTTAGCACTGCGCTCCAGATCGCGATACTGATGAACGGACGCACTAGGAAGAAAGAAAAGTATAGGAAAAGACCGAGGACCCCGAGCCGGATCATCAGCTCGACCCATGTTGCCGTTAACTGATCGCTGCTGGATGGATCATGATCGGTGCTGGGCATGTTCTTTGACTTCCGACACCGGCCCCCTGCCTTCCGGGTTGGGATAGGTCACAACCACAGCGCAACCGCAATAAGCACGATTGACGTCCCATGCACCGACGACCGGTTGGTGTGGGAGCCGGGAGCCGCACATTACCACATCGTCGCGCGAGAACTTTGCTGTGCAATGCGGCAAGATTGCTCATCGAATAGCAGAGATGGGTCACGTGCGGAAAGCCTCATGCCGAGCATGACACGTCCGCTTTACTTTGCGTCAGCGAGAACCGGAAAGGCGTATCTGGGGTACCGGCCATCGCGGAAGAGCATCAAGCGTATGGTCGAGAATGTCCACGCGCAGACTGCCCGATCGGGGACTTGGCAAGAGACCACAGAGCTGGTGAAGAAGTTGAACCGCACGCTGCGCGGATGGGCGAACTACTTCGAAGAAGGCACCGTCTCGAAAGCGTATCGGGCGATCGACAACTACACCGCTGTGCGGCTGCGCCGGTGGTTGCGCATCAAGCACAAGGTCAGGCGACGCAAGGGCGGAGCTTATCCACTCTCGCACCTTTACGGGCACTTCGGGCTCGTACGTCTGTCCCGGCTTGGGCACGACGTGCCGTGGGTGAAGGCGTGAAGTCTTGTCCGAGAGCCGGATGCGGGAGATCTGCATGTCCGGTTCGATGAGCGGGGTGTGGAAACGGAGCCATGGCTGAACCACTAAGGCACCGCCACGAAAGAGGCGGGAACACATCTGTTCAGCCTACAGCCACCGCGCCACATCTCGACTCTACCCGATCGCGACCGATGCGCGGACATCCTGGATCGGCAGCTCGGTTCACAAAGCGGTCATTGGCTAGCCGTTATTCGATCACCGCGGCGGCGGCGGCGAGCAAGTGGGTGGCAATTGCACGCTTGACGACGAACGCGACTAACCTACGAAAGAGGGCGGCGGGCCTGGGCTTTGAAAGGTTGAAACAATGCCGCGGCGTACGAAGTATCTACACGAAGAGACCATCACGACTTTCTACGGAAATCAACCCGAGGACGTTCGAGGTCGAGCGCGCATCGCTGAACAGAGGTAGAACACTGAAAAAATGGACCAAAGACGCAGAGTCGCTCATTCTGGTCCGCCCGTTCATCACGATCGCGATCTAGAGCGTCGTGCTGACCGTCGACCGGCGATAGACGCGAAGGGAGCCTCGACGTGCGGAAACTCGTCACGGGGATTGTCGATTTTCGGGAGCGGCTGTTGCCGCAATATCTGCAGCGCTTTCGGGAGCTCGCGGTCGGCCAGACCCCGGATGCGCTTTTTATAACCTGTGCCGACAGCAGGGTAGTGCCGGACCTGCTGGCATCGACGCTCCCGGGCGATCTGTTCACGATGCGCAATGTAGGCAACCTCATACCGCCAGCGACCGCCGATGGGATTTCGACCGGCGATCTCTCGGAGGCGAGCGCGATCGAGTATGCGGTGCTGGTTCTGAACATCACCAACGTCGTCGTGTGCGGGCACTCCGGGTGCGGTGCGATGAAAGCGGTCCTGGCGCACAGCGCCCCGCCCGAGACGCCCAATCTCAACAAGTGGCTGCACCACGCTCAGGCGGCGGCTTTCCGCCTGCAGCACGAGGGAGCGCTCAACGCAACGTTGTCGCCGCACGATCAGCTCTCTCAGCTCAATGTATTGGTGCAACTAGAGCATCTGATGTCCTACGCGATCGTGCGCGAGAGAGTGTTGGCCGGTAAGCTCCGACTGAACGGATGGTGGTTCGACGTCGGGTCTGGAGGCATGCACGCATATGACCGCACCAGTCGCTCGTTTGAGCTCCTCGACCGTCAGATGGCCGAACGGCTGGTCGCAATCCGTTGACGTCGCTTAGACGATCGAGTGTAAGGGCAACAAGCTATTCAGGTGTCTCAGGAGATGACGCAGCACATGACGCAGCTGTCGGACGTTTCCGGAGTGGCATGGTCGGCCGAGGAGAGCCGCTACCCCACGCAATTCGTGCAAGGATCGCCGGGTTTTTTTGGCCCGCGGGGCTGGCGCCTGGGATAGCCGGGGAGCGTGACGAACTCGCGGCGTTTCATTTACCTAGTGCCTCCCGTCGCTTCTGACAGAAAGGATAGCACACCCAAGTACGGCAGGGCCGAACTCATCTTTCGGCATCCTAGTTCGTGTTCACAGACAACGATCGCCTATCGTCACTCCTCGCGCTGGCCAAACAGCTGTAGTAGGAGCGTGAACATGTTGATGAAGTTCAGGTAGAGCGAGAGTGCCCCCAGGATAGCGGAGCGTTCCGTAGTCTCGCCGTCCATCCCGCCATAGAGATATTCGCTCTTGAGCCGCTGGCTGTCCCAAGCGGTGAGTCCCGCGAACACCAGGACGCCAACGACCGAAATCACGAATTGCAGCACGGAGCTCGCCATAAACAGGTTGACGAGACTCGCGATGATGACCCCGACCAGGCCCATGATCAGGAACGATCCCATGCCGCTCAGGTCACGTTGCGTCGTGTAGCCCCACAGGCTCAGCGCACCGAATGACGCAGCGGTGATGAAGAACACACGCACGATTGAGGTGTGGGTGTAGACCATGAAGATCGAACCGAGCGACAGGCCGATTAAGATCGCAAAGATCCAGAACAAGATCTGCCCTGTGGCAGGGCGAACCTTCTGGATGCCGAAGCTCACGGCAAACACCATCGCTAAAGGAGCGAGGATGATGACCCATTTGACGGGGCTTACGAAGATCGTATAGCCGATGGATGTCAGATACATGTTGCCAGCAACCCGTGCTGGCACTTCGACACCGTTGCGCAGGATCTTAGCTGCAGCGCTGGCGTCACCTGTTACAGAAATCATGTAAATGCCCAACGCGGCCAGTCCGGTGATGGCGAGGCCGAGAACCATGTAGTTGTAGACGTGCAGCATGTAGGCGCGCAGGCCTTCGTCGATAGCGACTGAAGTGCGGCGGCGAGCTGCTTGATCGAATGGAGAGGCAGGTGCGTGGGGATTGTAGTCTGACATTGTCGAGCCTCTGTGACTGCCCAATCAGCGAAGTCGAATTTTCGCTATGGTCTATCATATTTGCGCGCCCTGAACGATAGAGCGAAGCATCACGCAGCGGTACGCAATAACCGTGGAAGCCTGCGCGAAATTCCGTGGTTGGGGTACGGGGGGCTCAAAAAATCAAAGCAAAAATCCGCGTGTAGCGAGCGGGGGGCAAAAAAAGCAAGGTTTTTGTTGCGAAAAGCAAGGCTTTTGTTGCGCGACCAGGATGGTCATTCAGCTGCTTAGCTTGATCTTGCGCGCGACGCTGAGCAGCCGCGCGGTATCGGCCTCGAGGAATTTCGCGAAGTCCGGTCCGTCGAGGTAGCCTAGCTCGGTGCCACCCTTGCGGAACCGATCGAGCACGTCCGGGTTGCTCATGAACTCCTTGATTGCGCTCCGCAACGTCTCCTGCGCTTGCGCCGGTGTCTTCACGGGAGCGAAGACGCCATTCCATAGAATGTAGATGACATCCTTGTAGCCGATGTCCTGGCATGTCGGCAGATCGGGAAACGCCGCCATCCGCCTGTCGCCGAACTGCACCAACGGGCGCAGGACGCCGGCGTCGAGCTGACCCCTGACGTTCGAGACCACGGTCGGAAGGACCGGCACCTGATCCGACAGGATGGCGTTCACGGCCGGCCCGCCGCCCTGATATGGCACGTGCATCATCTGCAGACCGGCCGCGTTCAGGAACATTTCCTGCGCCAGATGCACGGTGCCGAACACGCCGGACGAACCGTAAGGGATCTTGCCGGGATTGCTCTTGATGTCTTCCACCAGCTCCTGGACGTTGCGCCACTTCGCCTCCTTCTTGACGACCAGCAGCACGGGATCGGCGAACAGGCGCGCTAGCGGCACAAAGTCCGTCGTTTCATAATTGACCGGCCGGCCCTGTAGCCGGTTCGCCTCCGGGATCACGGCGAGAGACGGCAGCGAACACATGATCGTATGGCCATCAGGCTCTGCTCGCGCGACATAGGCGTGCCCCACGCCCCCACCGGCGCCCGGCCGGTTCTCGACCACGACGTTCTTGCCGAACTTCGTCCCGAGGAAGGCCGCGAGTGGGCGGGCCGCATAGTCGGCCACCCCGCCTGGGGGAAATGGCGCGACGATCGTGATCGTGCGGGCGGGGAACGCCTGCGCGCGCAACGCTTCGGGAATTAACGTTGCCGCAGCAAGCGCAGCCGGCAAGGCCGCGCCTCCTCTCAAGACTTCACGGCGGTTCGGCATGACATGTTCCTCCCTGTTGAAGCGCACCGCCCGGCTCAGACGTGAACGACTGGATAGCGCACACCGATCTTCACGACCTCGCATTCCACCACGTCGCCAGCTCGCAAAGCGCCTCGCCCGCACGAGGCCGCCAGTTTGCTTTAGCCGGCTACCCCGGGCCGCAACTTGCTTCCTGATCTTGCCACAAAGCGCGGAACGATCTCGGGCAACCCGACGACCGGGATCGCCCGCTGCTGCGCGCGCGTCGCGCGCGACCCCACGAACGCCGTGCTGCCGAGAAGTGCGATGAATTCTCGCCGCCTCATGGAGGCTTCCCCTCCGGCCCGAGACTTCCGAGAAGCTGATGCTATCACGTTCGGGGGCCGCTTGTGCATCACAGCAAATTTCGTGGCCGATGTCTCAGTTGGGTCATTCGCGTCGGTTTGGCCACGTCGGCGGCATGTCTGCTGATCCCCCAACAGCGGCGCTAAAGCGGACATCCCGGAATTGTCGGTCAGTGCCACTAAGAGACATTCGAAAGGGCTACTCACGCAGAATCATCTGGGCCTCACGCCGCGGCGCCGTCGAAAGGGCTGCCGCGCAGGGACCGCCAGATCGTCGCGTCACCGCAGCCATAGTCGCGGGCCAGCTCAGCGTCTCCCCCGCGGCATAGCGCTCGGCGATCTTGCGGCGCATCGCGCGATGCTTGAGGCAGTCGTGGAAAAGTTGGATGCGGCCGGTACGATCGACCCCGCGGCGCTCAAGGAACAGCTAGAGCGCCGCCACATGTAACCGAGCGGCCCTTAGAACGTCGGCGTCTTGCCCTGCACGCGCTCGGCCGTTTGCTACCGCTTCGAACCCTGCATGACGCGCTTGGCCAGCGTGGCCGCTATGCCCGCGAGCACGGCCTTGGCCTGCGGGGATGCTAGCATGTCGATGATCGGGTTCGACCCTTGCGCTTGCTTCTGAGGCTGAGCATCGCCACCGCCGAGGATATCCCGCAGCTGACCGGGCTTCTCATGCAGATCGGTCAGCACCTTGCCCAGGTCCTTCGGTTCGGGTGCCACTTGTCGCGGCAGTGCTACGCCGCGCGCCGCGGCTCGCTCCTGCAGCATCTTCACGAAGACCGCCCGCTCTTCCGGCGACAGCTTGGCTAACGCCTCTTGCGCTGCCTGAGCGTACTGGTTGGGCGGCACGGCGTGTGACACATCACTATACCGCTTGAGAACCTCCTGATCGGAGTAGCCCTCGGACGGATCTCCTTGTTCGTATCGATCAACGAAATCCCGGTACTCTTTCTGCCGTTGCCCGCCGCCAAGTAACTCGTCAAGGATACCCATGTACAGCTCCTCCTTTGCGCATCGGTCGCTGCCAACTACGATAGTTCAGCTGTGCCCTGACCGACCGAACCAGAACGCGACACTGTACGCCAATCTATTTCCATTGGCACGGGTGCATAGCGACCGAAATCGACTCGACTTCCTCCGATCGAGGCGCACGGTTTCCAACATCACCCGCAGCGGCACAAAAGGTAGGCGCCCGGTGGCAGAGAGCCCGGATCGGTTCAAGGGGTTCTGGGAGGATTAGCCGAGGCCGGCGTAGCGAAGAACATCAAGCCTGGGCGATGCGTTCGACTAGCGCTGCACGATCACGGTCGCACCGACCTTGACGCGGTTGTAGAAATCGATGACATCGTCATTGGTCAAGCGAATGCACCCGGACGTGTTCGCGGTGCCGACCGCGTGCGGCTCGTTCGAACCGTGGATGCGATATATGGTTCCGCCGAGATAGAGAGCGCGCGCGCCGAGCGGGGCGCGGCAAATCGGGTTGCCGCCTGAGCATCTCGGGGGGCGGAGCCGATCCGGCCATTCCATTCGCGCTCAACGTGGTGACGCCGCTCCAAGTGAAGCCCTCGCGGCCAACGCCGACGCCGTACTTCATCGCTTGGCCGTTGCCGAGCACCAGATAAAGCCGCCGTTCGCGGGTGCTGACGGGGCCACGCGCTTCGTGCGATGGGCGCGCAGGCAAGACGGCTGCACCGCCTATCTCTCAGGCTTGGCGATCTGACCGGAGGTGCGCATGTCCGAGCTTCGCACCGACAGCGAGCAGTACCGCGAGCTACAGGCACGTGCTGCGGCCAACCGCGAGCTGCTGATGCGCGACGCAAGCGGTAGCGATCCGCGAGAGCGCGCACGCCTGCGGGTCGCGGAGCGGGCGATCTCCCAGCTGATGAAGGACGCCGTAGACGGTCACGTGGCGGTCAGGTTCAGTCGCGCCAAGAACACCGGCATCACGGCGACGCTGGTGTCGATGTACGCCGAGATGCTGCGGCTGCACGAGCGCGTCGTCGAGCTGGAGGCGCGACCGCCCGAGCTGAAATACGGCGGGGTCTGGCAGCGCAACAGTGGTCATCTTTGGCCTGCGAACACGGTGGTGACGCACGATGGAAGCGCGTGGGTCGCCCGTGGCGATACCGGCGAAGAACCGGGTAAGAGTGCGAGCTGGCAATTGATGGTCAAGCGAGGAAAAGACGCGCGATGACGATCGAAGAAACGATACTGAAGCTGATCGCTAGCTCGCACAGCACTACGAGGAGAGTTTGCGGCAGATCGAGAGCATGCTCATCGAACATAACGCGACGCCGACTGAGATTGAGCAAACACTAGCCTACTGGCGCGCGGAGTACGCCAATGACAGGTTGCGCATCGTTCTGCAAACGTGGCGTGAATTGTGGGCTTGGGCGCGCGAAGGCTATCCGCCGCAAGACCCGACCGCGCCGCCGCAACTGAGCGTGCTGAGCTGAAAATTCAAGGGCTCGCGAATTTTGGCACACCAGCGGTTGCGTTTTGCTGCAATGACGAAGCATCGACAGCGCGAGCGAGCACGCCGGGCGCAAGGCCCTGCTGCGCGAGCCGCCCCTCGTCCATCCACTCCGCCAGCACGATGGCGGCGATGACGACCGGGATCGCCAGCGTCAGCAGCGTAAGCAGCGGAATGTCTTTTGTGGGCATTTCGTTCTTTGTGGTCATGGCGGGATCTCCGGTAACGTTTCGCTCCAGCGCCAGGGAAATGCCCTGAGAGAATTCTAGGAAATTAGGGCAAAAACGCGGCCGCGCGGGCTTCTAACGGCCGCTGCGGGGGCATGCGCAGATGCTCCGCTTGCCGCCGGGCTTCTCAGCCCCGTCAGCGCAGATGCTCGAATCCACCACCAGAAGCGATCTCAACTCGATCGCCTCTATCAGCGCGTTGTCGATGACCTCGATGCCCTCGTCCGCGCCGTCGGGCTCAAAGCCGCATGACAACGGCCCCAAACGAGCACAAAATCCTCATTAGGGGCACTATAACGGTCTAAGAGCTCGCCGGGTCCGGCGCGGGCAAACCGCTCATACGATCACGACCCCTCTATTACCGGCGACGAGCGCTCGTTGAATGGCGCGGCCCGTCACGCCTGCCTGCTGCGGTCCGCTCTTTTACCGCTTATGGAGGGAAGCGGAATAAAACGCGCTTGGTTCGAGAACCTCGTTTATGAGTACACGGCCTAGCCGTTTGTGGTGAGATCACGTTTCGCGCATCGACACACATCGACCGTGCTCATTTCCAAATGGAATAAATCAGTGTCCCAACCGAGTAGACGAGAGCGGCCCCGAGCAGAAATAGAAATCCCCCATACCAAGTAATCGATTTGTCTCTTAAATGCGGACGAAGCCTCGCGCATCAGCTTCGATTTTCCAAAAACAATGGTCTTCAAGAAGATGATGACCGGTATCGCCGCTGCCAGAATGGTGATCAGTTTGTACATTGGGTTAAACTTCGCCTAGAGCGTGTCCTCATAAATCGACGATAGTTCGGCAGTCGCTGATCCATGTCCGCTTAGCTCCCACAAGCGGCGCAAAAGCGGACATTTCCTAACCGCCGCTTTGTGCCACAAGCGGTCATTAGCCATACGGTTCTGCGTATGCGAATTCTCCTTCCCCTTGTCGGGTTGGCCCGCCGCGGCGGGGATCACTGCATCTGGTCGAGCGCGTTCGAGAAGGCCGCCTTGAGCTTGAGCGCTTTCTTTATTTCTTCGCAACTCACATAGGGATGCTCGCTGTATTCGAGGAAGCTCGGCCATTGGTGTTCGCGGAAAAACGTGACTATCGACGCAGGATTGGTCGCGTAGTCCGTCGGCCATCCCTCAAGGGCCTCAAAGGCCGAGTGGATGCCCGTCTTCCCGAACAGGATAGAGGCATCTTCGCAGTATTTATCGAAATCGGTATCGAAGATGCCCTGGTACATCATGTAGCTCTCCCCCTTAATGGTGAAGATCACCCACCTCAAGTAGTGTGCCTTGAGTGTAGCGAGCGTGGCCGGATCATCTGCGATTGCTTTTTCTATGACTTTGGCATGGTTGTATATGTGCTCCTCCCTTCCGGGGATGACTTTTGCAATGACGGAGAAGCCGTAACACGCCGGAGTCTTGGGAAAGATCGGGCCGTATCTGCCCTGCTCTACCTTTTCCTTGAAGAACCCCCCTTTGGGGATCGCCATCGCCGCCGGTTTTGTCCAGTCGCTCTGCTGGGTATCTGACATAGCTGCGTCCTTTCCTTTCTATGGTTTGGAAGACATCGAGGTATGTGAACCGCGTGTTGCGATACGAAGCGAGTCCGTCGCAATGTGATCCGAGTGACGTGAGAGTCGCTGCGGGCACCAGTTCGCGCAGGAAACTCCAGTCGTTTGTCGCGCCGATCAATTTGATCGAATTGCATCCGATGCCCCACAAGGCCGGACCGCGCGCAACAGGATATCGAATTCGCGCGGACCAGTCAGGAGGTAGGAGTTAATTCGCAACCCATCTGTTCGGGAAAACAGTCCGAAGTCCGCTAAGGGTCGATGCTGTTGAAAAGGATTTTGAGGGGGACCCCGAGCAACATTGATTCAAGACGAGCTTCGAATGCGCAAGATCAATTCAAGAAGTTAGCGCCGATGATTCGATTGTTGCGCATTCTTATTCTACAGATTTCCGCGGTGAGAAAGTCTCGCATTGAGCAATCTGGTCCGGTCTACCCCAGATAGCCTCCGATTGCGGACGTTGCAGACCGTCGGTCAGTGCCACAAGCCAACTCATGCACCGCAGCAAGCGACGAGAGCCGAGCGCCGTCGAGGATGTTCGTGCCAAGGGGCCACCCTTAGGTAGCCCCTCAAACACCCTGGCCAGATTTGTTGCAGAGCTGCGCAGCTACTGTTTGGCTGCCTTCTTCTTCTTCTTGCGCCGCTCGTCACGTCGCTCGCCGCGGTCCGTGCGTCGCTCGTCACGCCGCTCCATGCCAGGCGTCTGGGCATTGGCATCCGTTCCGGTGAGAACCGTCGCCGGCACTGCGAGGCTCAACGCAGCCGCTAGCCCGAAGAGGGAAAAAGCCCCTCGACGCGAAATCTCGTGCGATTTGATGCTCTCACTCATGATAACCTCCGCTCGCTCCCCGACCTTCATTGAAACACTTTAATTTCCAAGAGTTCGAGCGATGAGTGATGACGTTGCGCGCGGATGGTAAAGTCGGCTGGGGCGGTGGCACGTTGATTCCCTTGTGCCGAATGATTCCGCACGGGCGGCTTTGATGCGCAAGGATTCTTCTGGCTCGATGACAGGCAGTGGGCGCTTCGACCACATCTCCTGACAAATCTGACCGGGGCCAAAACGCGACGACGATCGGCGTATCACAGCGGCATCGTGCACATGCTCCTGTCCGGGGCGCGCTGGCGCGATTTATTTTGCCCATCTCCGAGTTCGCAGCTCTAGATCGAGTACCATGAAGCGCAGGGCGTGAGCGACGCCGACATCGCCCTGATGCTGCGCAAGGGTCCGGCCAAGCTGCTCGGCTCGATGGCTGACTGCGCTTGCCCCGGATCCGCAGCCGTGTGAGAAATGCGAAGAGGTGTCCGTCTGCGGGCCGATCGGGAGGACATGATGAAAATGGCCGGTGCACTTGCTGCCTTGCTCGCCGTGGCCTGCGTGCTTGTACCGGCCACTTCCGCGAATGCGGCGCCCGCGCAAACGAACGCGATCGAGATCGCCTACGTGCCGCCGAAGAACTCTGTGCATCAGTCGATCTACGAGCGGCTGAAGATCGCCGCGTGCTTGAGAAACTGCAGCAGCTGCTCAGTCCATTCCGCCTGCCGAGCGTGCTGACAGTGAAGGTCGAAGGCTGCGACGGCGAAATCAATGCCTGGTACGACGAAGGAGCCGTGACGGTCTGCTACGAGTACTTGGACTATGTCTGGCAGAACGCCTTCAAGCGGACGAAGTTCGAGGGTGTTGCGCAGATCGACGTGATGCTTGGTCCGGTATTCGACGTGTTCCTGCACGAATTCGGCCACGCGTTGTTCCATCTGCTCGACGTGCCGCTGTTCGGGCGCGAAGAAGACGCCGCCGACCAACTGTCGGCCTATATCATGCTGCATTTCGGCAGGGAGGAGGCGCGTCGCCTGATCCTGGGGACCGCCTATGCCTACAAGCTCGAGGCCGAGGACCCGGACGAGAAGATCACCTTAACCCGTTTTGCCGACGAGCACGGGCCCCCGGCCCAGCGCTTCTACAATCTCTTGTGCATCGCCTACGGGGCCGACGCCGAGCTGTTCGGAGACCTGGTCAAGAAGGGCTACCTGCCGAAGGGCCGAGCGGAGGGTTGCGAGGGCGAATACGCGCAGGTGCGAAAGGCTTTCCAGACGCTGATCACGCCGCACGTCGACCTGACCCTCGGCAAGAGATGTTTTGGATCGCAGCTGGTTGCCCGATCGTACGACGCAAATGCCGGGGCGGCCGGCGTCGAAGCCGGGCAGGCCGAAGTTTCCGCGCGCGCGTTGAGCAGCGAATGGCGAGGGTTGCGCCGCTGCGTTGGTTACGCGGGCGAGCCGCCGCTGGGCTCCGGTGCGAGCAGCGAAATGGGGAGGCAATGGTCAAGTTGCGCTGCAAAAATCCAGAGCCGCGCATGTCTCACATGGGTCAGGAAGAGACCTGCCAGTCACGTCGATCAATGTCCGCAGTCTGGGGTAGACCGGACTCAGTGCGGACAACGTTTTCTGTACGCTGAAATCGAGGCGATTTAACCGAACGGGCATAGCAAGGACATTCGACTGCGGCGTCGCATGTGCGGGGCCGGGATTTCGCCGGCACCTGCTTTCGACAATCGAGCGCTGTCGGGGGCGTGGGACGCCGAAACGGTGGCGGACTTGATAGCGCGAAGTAGCCAATGACAGGAGCGCAGCTCCCAAGCCCGAGCTTCAACAGAAATGTTACCTATATGCAGCCTGGCCTTTCGATCGCCATTCGCGCCGCTGCTAACTTATTGAGTTAACGCTGAAAATATCTCAATGATCACGATAGTTCGCTCCCTTGCGGGGAGAGGTGTGGGACGGCACCTGCGTGCGTCAATTACACCGGAACACGCTGCAGTTCGCGGGCATGACGACCGGAGATTGCCGAGCAGATTGCGTGTGAGCCGGAGCTCACGTCGACCGGCTCAGCCGCGCAGCGATCCAGTCCGCGATTGCGATGATGCGCTCGTCTTCACCGGCCGGACCGACGATCTGCAACCCGACCGGCATCCCGTTCGGCCCCGTGAATGCTGGAACGGTGAAGCAGGGACCCCGCATCAGCGTCCAGACGCGATTGAACGCGGAGTTGGAGACCGAGACCAGATCGGCAACGGCCTCGCCGCAGGCGCTGGGCGTGACGATCGCATCGCAGCGCTCGAACAGCGTCGCCAGCGCATACCGGCAGGCGAGGGCGTGGGCCTGCGCCGTGTCGTACCGCGTGTGGTCGGGCCGGTCGGAGCCGAGCTCCCGCTGCAGCCAGTGGTTCATGGTCGGCAAGTGATGGCGCGCCTCCCAGTCCATCGCGCGCAAGCCCTCGACGCGCACGATCACCTGGAAGCTCGCTTCGATATCCGCAAACAGCTCCGGCAGCTCCGCACTCACCACTTCTGCTCCGGCGGTTGCCAGCGCGCGGACGGCCGGTGACGGGCTTGAGTATGCGAGGTGAACGGTTCTTTTCAGTTCGAGTGCCAACGGTTGCCCCAGTCCCGCTCCCCACCCCAGTTCCCCCTTCGCCAATCAGCACGTGACGAGTCGTATGCAGGGCTTTCAACTGCGGGACCAGGGCGATCGCGCCTGATAGTGGCACGGGGCGATGAGCCGTTGACCGACGCGCCGCGGGCCGAGCGATCATCGCGTTTGGCATGAGGATCGGCACTTTGTTTGGACAGCAGTTGAAACTGAGTGTCGATGATTTTTCTTCTCGCGTCCACTCGCAGGCACTCGCGATCCGCGGTGGCCCGTCGTTTCCCCTCTGCACTGCTGGCAGCGGTGCATGAGAGCTGACGTTTCGCCTCGAGCGACGGCGGCGCCAGCTCTGCCCTGGGAGCGACAAGAGCCCACACCGCTTGCATGACAGGCTCGAAGATCGGAACCGCTGTGTGTCCGCCGGTTGCGCCACCACCCAGCGTGCGCCGCTTGCCGTCTGCATTGTCGTAGCCGACCCAGACCGCCACCGTCACGTCGTTGCTGAAGCCCACGAACCAGGCATCATTCTCGTCGTCGGTGGTCCCGGTCTTTCCGGCCACGAACGGCGCCATCCCGGCAATCGATCGTGCCGTGCCGCGCGCCAGCACTCCCTGCAGCATGGTCTTGAGCTGGTAGAAGGAAGCGCGGTCCACCGAGGCGATTGCGACCTGCTTGGGCTCGTGGCGGTAGATCGTGCGGCCGTCCTGCTCGATGCTGTCGATGACGTGCGGCTCGGGACGGGTCCCCTCGTTCGCGATCGCGGCATAGAACGCCGCCAGATCGATCGGCCGCACCGGCTGCGCGCCCAGCACGAGCGAAAAATAGCGTTGGCATTCGCGGTAGATCTTGGCTTCCTCCGCCAGTACGCAAAGGCGCTCGATGCTGGCTGCCGGTTTTTTCTCGATGCCGCCTTCCAGGAGACGCACAGTCGCGAGGTTTCGCGAATTCTCCAACGCCTTCTTCAGCGTGAGCGTGCCGCCGCCACCACCGTCGTAGTTCTCCGGCGACCAGCGTCCGCTTCCCGTCGACAGCGTGATCGGCTCGTCCATGATCAGGGTATTCGGCTGCAGACCTTTCCCGAGCGCCGCCAGATAGCTCAACGGCTTGATCGCGGAGCCGGGCTGGCGCAGCGCCTGGGTGGCACGATTGAGCTGGCTCAGCGGATACGAAAACCCACCCGACATCGCCAGGATCCGCCCGGTCGCGTTCTCCAGGACGACCACCGCGCCCTGGACCATGGGCCGCACCCGCAGCTCCGCACGCGCCGCAATCCCGCTCTTGTTCTTGGCCACGTGGACGAAGACTACGTCGTGCAGCGCGAGCTTGCGCTGCGCTGCCACGTTGTCGATCGAAAGCGGGAGGGTTCGTCCATCCGCCAGCCCCACTTTCCAGCTCTCACCCTTTCTGCCAGAGGTTTCTCGAGCACGACCGCCGGCGTCCAGTGCACGTCGTAGGGCGCCAGCCATGCATCGGCGAGCGCCTGCTGCCAGGCCGGCATCTTCTCGGACGTCGTACGGCGGGCCTCGATGCGCCGAATGGCCTTGGCGAGATTGGTCTCCGCGGACTTGAACGTTACGCGGCCGGCGTTTCGTTCATAGCGTGACAGCCCCTCCTGCAGCGTCAGTTCCACGACCCGCTGCAGTTTGGGGTCGATGGTCGAGTGCACCGTATAATAGTTGGAAGTGATCGCGCCTATCCCGGCGGCTTGCTTCGCCTCGCGCGCCACCTGGTCAACGAAATGAAAGCCGAAATCACGACGCGGCTTCTCGTAGGCGACGAGCGGCGGCAGATCCGGCAATCGCCTGCCTATGCGTTCGGGACCGATCGCACCGTCGTCCTGCATGCGGCCGTAGACGTAGGCGAGCCGCTCTTGCGCGCGCGCCGGATGCCGGTCGGGATTGTAGTAGTTCGGCCCCTTGGTCAAGCCGGCAAGCAGCGCGCCCTCCTCCAGCGTCAGCTCCTTCGCCGACTTCCCGAAATAGCTGCGCGCCGCCATCTCGATGCCCCAGGAGCCACGACCGAAATAGACCATGTTGAGGTATAGCTCGAGGATCTGGTCCTTTGTCAGCGTGCGCTCGAGCCGCGATGCCACGATCATCTCGCGGATCTTGCGGTCATAGGTCAGGTCCTCGCCGACCAGGAGGTTCTTCACCACCTGCTGAGTGATGGTGGATCCGCCCTGCGGACGACGCGAGCCGGCGAGGTTGCCGATGAAGGCACGAACCAGGCCGCGCTCGTCGACCCCCCGGTGCTCGTAGAACCGCTGGTCCTCTGCGGCAATGAAAGCTCGCCTGACCTGCTCGGGAATGTCGGCGAGCGCAATCCAGGCACGACGCTCGTTCTCCTCGAAAACCTCGGCGAAGCGCTGGCCCTTGCGGTCGAGCACCACGCTGGCGCCGGGAAGCTTCACGCCGAGCAGCCTGGCGTGATCCGGGAGATCGGTCAGGGCGGTGTTATAGTAGTCGATCACGCTGCCGAGATCCGCGGCCGAGACCGGCGTCCTCTCGTTCCTGCAAAACTCCCGATAGGCCTTCTGCAGATCGACGAAACTGATGCCGCGAAACGCCTCGCTGTCGCCGACCGACTGCGGGTCGTTCAGGGCAGTCGTGATCAGCTCATCGAGGTTGATGTCCTCGAGATCGAAGGCCCTGAGCATGTGGGCGCAGCCGGCCTGCAGCAACTGAGCGACCCTGGGCTGGTCCAAGGTACGGTCGAAGCGGGTTTGCACCGCATCCGGCGCCGTCGCCACTTGGCTGAGCGCCAGGGCGGTTCCGAAAATCTTGACCAGAAGAGATTCCATCCGGCGGGGCCTCCGACGATGGCTCCCCGACTTGCACCGTGAAGGTACAAATCAGTCAATTGGACCGTGGTCCAATGGCATCGTACCTGCGCGACATCGAGAAGCTGATCCGCACGTCCATTCCGGCAACCGACCGGCGCTCGTCTGCGCGGCTGCCGTCGGGGATCCCGGGCCGCGGGCGCCTGCCCGTGGCACGGGAAGCAACGGCAGCCGGGGCCGCAACGGCGCGCCGCGCAGGCAAGATCGGCACCAGCAACCGCGAAACGCTCCCGGCGGGATCGCCGCGGTCGCGTTCCTGCACCGTAACGCCCGGCCGGGCGACCCCGATTCGTGCCGCAGCGAACGCGGCAACTCGAAGGGATGAAGCGCGTCCGAGGAGGAACCGATCCGGTTCGGAGCCTCGTGATAGAAGCGTCGGATCCGTCGTATATACAGGGATTGACACAGGGGGTCGCCGCCGATATTCCGAACGCTGAGGTCATTCTGTTCGGGACAGGACGTCGATGCCGCGAACACGTGTGTTCAAATCCGGAAACAGCCAGGCTGTTCGCATTCCTGCAGAGCTTGCCTATGCCGATACCGACGTCGATCTGGAAATCACGCGACTCGGTGATGTCATCACGATCTTTCCGGCCCGCAACAGTTTGAAGGATGCGGTTGCCGCCTTACGCCGCATGCCGAAGCCGCCTCGTGTCGAAAAAAGACAACCGATCGAGGTCCCCCGGCGCATGCGCGACTGAGGGCATGGTGCGATCTTGGCCTACCTGATCGACACCAATATCGCTATTCATGCCCGTGACGGCACTGACGAAATTCTTGTCAAACTGGCAGAGCATGACGGGAACGTGCTGCTGTCCGCCTTGAGCCTCGCTGAATTGCAGCGGGGCATCTACGGGGATCCCAACTTCACAGCTATGAGGCAAGCTCGATTGGAGGTGTTGTTGCATGGTTTGCCCGTTCTGCCATTTGATGCTTTCGCCGCCCTGGCCTATGGCAGAATCATTGCCCAATGCGGTTGGGCACGAGGCCGCGATTACGATCGGATGGTCGCTGCTCATGCCATCAGCAGCGGCTCCGTTCTTGTGACAAATAACGTGGCCGATTTTCGCGATATTCCGGGTCTGTCGATGGAGAACTGGGTCGTCTAAGCTCACGTCGATCGGCTCAGCCGCGCAGCGATCCAATCCGCGATTGCAATGGTGCGCTCGTCCTCGCCGGCCGGACCGACGATCTGCAACCCGACCGGCATCCCGTTCGGCCCCGTGAATGCCGGAACGGTGAGGCAGGGACCCCGCATCAGCGTCCAGACGCGATTGAACGCGGAGTTGGAGACCGAGACCAGATCGGCAACGGCCTCGCCGCAGGCACTGGGCGTGATGATCGCATCGCAGCGCTCGAACAGCGTCGCCAGCGCACGGCGGCAGGCGAGGGCGTGGACCTGCGCCGCGTCGTACTCCACCTGGTCGGGCCGGTCGGAGCCGAGCTCCCGCTGCAGCCAGTGGTTCATGGTCGGCAAGTGGTGGCGCGCCTCCCAGTCCATCGCGCGCAGGCCCTCGACCCGCACGATCACCTGGAAACTCGCTTCGATATCCGCAAACAGCTCGGGCAGCTCCGCGTCCACCACCTGCGCTCCGCCGGCATCCAGGGCGCGGGCGGCCGATTCCAGCGCGTCGGCCGTCTCGGGCTGCGCCTCGCTCCAGTGCATGGTCCGGCAGACGCCGATGCGAACGCGCTCCGCCGGTCGGCCGGGCCGCGAGGGCTCGCCGCCGGTCAGCACAGCGCGCAGCAAGGCGATGTCGGCGACGCTGCGGGCGAACAAGCCCATCGTATCGATGGTGGGACGCAGATGCCGGATGCCGCCGCGATCGATCCCGGCGAGGCTCGCCTTGAAGCCGACCACGCCGCAGAATGCGGCGGGCAGGATGGTCGATCCGCCGGTCTGCGAGCCCAGTGCCAGCGGCACCATGAAATCCGCCACCGCCGCCGCGCTGCCGCTCGAGGAGACGCCCGGCGAGCGCGCCGGATCGTGCGGGTTCCTGGTCGCGGCCGGCACCGGGCTGGCGAACTCGGTGGTCGCGCATTTGCCCAGGATCACCGCGCCGGCGAGCCGCAGCAGCGCAACGACGGCGGTATCGTTCACCGGGCGGTGATCCCGAAAGACCTGCGAGCCGTACGCGGTCGGCATGTCGCAGGTGTCGAAGATGTCCTTGATCCCGACCGGCACGCCGTGCAGCGGGCTTCTCGGGGCTTCCCGGTCGCGCGCACGCGCATGCTCCAGGGCCAGCCCGCGGTCGACGAAAGCCCAGGCGTGCACCTCGGGCTCGCGCGCGACGATGCGGTCGAGGCAGTCCTCGACCAGCTGGACCGAGGTGGCCGAGCCGTCACGCAGCTGCGCGGCGGCCTCCTTCGCGGTGAGCAGGTTGAGGCCACCCGGGCCGCGGGGTGCCAGATCGGGCATAGTCGCCTCCGGCTATTTCATCAGCGCGGGGAGAAACAGCGCAATCTGCGGGAAGATCATCAGCAGCACGATGCCGAGCAGGAGCGGAACAACGAAGATCAGGGAGCCGCGCACCACGTCCTCCATCTCCACTCCGGGCACCAC
The DNA here is from genome assembly GCA_963840535.1 of uncultured Alphaproteobacteria bacterium. GTDB lineage: Bacteria > Pseudomonadota > Alphaproteobacteria > Rhizobiales > Xanthobacteraceae > VAZQ01. The sequence continues at coordinate 2,194 of CAWIZJ010000032.1, read as the reverse complement.
CGACTTGAGCACGAACAGGTTGAACCCGACCGGCGGCGTGATGGCGGCGATCTCGATCTGGATCGTCACCATGACTCCGAACCAGACCGGATCGTAGCCGAGCGCGACCACGGTCTTGTAGAAAATCGGAACGATGATGACCAGGATGCTGGTGGGATCGAGAAACATGCCCAAGACCAGCAGCAGCAGGTTGATCAGAACGATGATGACCCAGGGCGGCACATCGAAGCCGGTCAGGAACGCCGACATTCCCTGCGGGACGCCGAGCCGCGTCAGCAGGAACGAGCTGAACAGGCCGCCGACGAACAGGAGCAGGAACATCGCCGTCGTGCGCACGGTGCCGTCGAGCATCCGCCCGACCATCGCCCGCCGCAGGTATCCCATGGCGGCCGCGATCATGATCGCGCCGGCTGCCCCAACGGCGCCGGCCTCGGTCGGGGTGGCGACGCCCGAATAGATCGATCCGATCACCAGCACCGACAGCAGAACCACCGGAGTGACGGATCCCAGCGCGCGCAGCTTCACCGGCCAGGGCGTGCCTTCCTTCAGCGGCGGCGCCAGCTCGGGCCGCCACAAGACCTTCAGGATCACGGTGGCGGAGAACAGGAATGCCATCATGATGCCCGGCAGGATGCCGGCGATGAAGAGATCGCCGATCGACGTCTCGGTGAGAACACCGTAGATGATCATGGGAACGCTCGGCGGAATGAGAATGCCGAGCGTGCCGCCGGCGGCCGCGGTGCCGAGCGCGAGCGACTTGTCGTAGCCGCGCTTGATCATCTCCGGGACCGCCATCGACCCGATGGTCGCGGCGGTCACCGGGCTCGAGCCGCACACCGCGGCGAACACCGCGCAGGCGAACACGGTCGCGACCGCCAGCGCCCCTGGCAGCCGCCGCAACCACATGTGCGCGGCGCGGAACAGGTCGTTGCCGATGCCCGTCGCCGCCAGCGCTTCGCCCATCAACACGAACAAGGGAACGACGACGAGGACGAAGTTGCTCGACTGGGTGAAGGCGATGTTGCCGAGCTGCCGGAGCGCCTGCGGGGAGACGAAAATGGCGGTGCCGAGAATGCCGATGGTGCCGAGCGCGACCGCGACCGGCGTGCGCGTCACCATCAGCGCCATCAGCACGAGGATGAAGACGAGGAAACCGAGAAACGACTCCATGGGTGCCGGTCCCTAGTGTCCCGCTTCCGACGTTCGCTTCACATTGCAGCACGCTTGAGTGCGAACGTCGGAAGCAAAGGGACACTAGCAAGTCTATGGTGCTGGTGCGGTTTGTCTTTGACGTTCCGATGACGGAACCGCCGCGAGACTGATCGGAACGTCAAAGACACCGCACTAGGTCCTGTTGACATTAGGGGATTCCCTCCTCCCCGTCATTGTGATTCAAGATCGCAACTTGATGGAGGCGATCTTGATTCGGCGCGAACTCATCAATGTGCAGTGGGCGCGTATCGCAAATTTGGTTCCGGGCAAGGAAGGAGACAGAGGTCGAGCTGGCAAGGACAATCGACTATTTGTCGATGCCGTTCTTTGGATTCTGCGCACGGGTGCGCCATGGCGCGATCTACCGCCGGAATTCGGACATTGGAACAGCGTGTTCGTGCGCTTCAACCGCTGGTCAGAGAAGGGAGTTTGGGAGAGTTTTTTCAAGGTCTTAGCGAAGGATCCAGATTTCGAACACGTCATGATCGATGCCACCATCGTGCGGGCGCACCAGCATGCCGCCGGCGCAAAAGGGGGGCTCAAAAAGAGGCCATTGGCCGATCGCGTGGCGGCCTGAGCACCAAGATCCATATTGCCGTGGATGCGACCGGTCATCCCTTGCGGATGATCCTCACTGCAGGACAGGTGCACGAGGCAACACAGGCCAACGCATTGGTTGAGGGCCTCACGCTCATCAGGCTGATCGCCGATAAGGGCTTCGACAACGATCGCTTTCGCGCCGAGCTCGCGGCAGCTGAGGTCGATGTGGTGATCCCGCCCTTGGCATCACGCACGGCTGAGATTGCTTACGACGAAAACGCCTATGGCCTGCGATACCTGATCGAGTGCTTCATCAACAAAATCAAGCACTATCGCAGGGTCGCAACGCGCTACGAGAAGACCGCGCGAAACTTTCTGTCGATGGTCACCCTCGCCGCCACTATGGTTTGGCTTCGAGATCTTGTTTAAATGTCAACAGGAC
>CAWIZJ010000031.1:0-19899 GCA_963840535.1 uncultured Alphaproteobacteria bacterium | reverse complement strand
GGCGGAGGGCGCTCTCGGCTTTCTTGCGTGGATCGAGATCGGCAAAGGTGAAGAGCATGCAGTCTTCGTCTGCGATCTCGATCGGTTCTCCGGCCACGATCACAGACTTGAGACCGCCGTCCGGCAACGGAACGCACGCTTCCATCTGCGAAATCGTCTTCCCCTCCTTCAATCGTTCGAGCGCAGCTCGCGCTTTTTGGCTTCGGACAGTATGTCGAGGTCGCGGATGGAACGTCCGATCAAGTCCTGCCGAGCATGGCCGGTCATTTCGAGGAAGCCTTGATTGACCCTTACGTAGCGCCGATCTGACAATCGGCAGATGATCGCGGGCGCCGGATTGGCGTTGAACGCACTCTCGAAACGGTCCTCAGCTTCAAATCGCTCGGTCTCGTCCTTGGCAATGAGCAGCAGGTAGCCCGGCCCGCTTGAATGGTCGGTGATGACGAGGCTGCGAATGGAATGGACCCAGCATTGTTCGGAGCCGGCGCGCGTCACTTCCACGATCACATCGCTGAAGCTCTCCCCTGCCGCCACTCGCTCGATCGGATACCTGCCGCGTTCGACGGGACGATTGTTGAGATAGCGTAGCCGGAACCGCTGCCGGTACTCACCAACCGTGGTGCCCAGGTCTTTGATCCGTCGGATTCCGTGCATCGCCAGCGCGGCGTCGTTCGCCCAGAGAATTCTTTGATCCGCACCGATCAGAATGACGCCGTCCGTTAGTCCGGCAATGATTTGTTTGATCTGCCGCTGATCGCGGCTCAGTTTTTTTGAGACCTGCTTCATCATCAATCCTTGCACTCGGATCCCATTCGCGGATGCCATTGCCGTCAGCGGCACCCGCGTCCGCGCGGACGTTCGCACGGCGCAGTAGGGCGTAGCGGCCTTCGATGACCGTGCCGTGTTCTGCCGGCGCAAGCTGCAATCACCTGCATCGGGGATGAAGAGTTGGGTGTGCTAAGGACCATCCTCGGGTTGCTGAAGCACGCTCGTCAGGTACCGGCACTTGGGACACTCATAAGCTATCAACCCTGGTTCACCCGCAATGGGCGCGATGCTCACTACTTCATTCATCGTTGTTCGACATCGCGGGCAAGCCAGAGCACCGACACGTCTGCCTCTCGACAAGTCTGACACGGTACACGCCCCTTGCGCCAAGGCTGATTCCAGTCGGCTCCCTCCATGCATGTCGAGACAACGCGCGATGGAGACCTTGGTTGCGGACGGCAGCGAAGATGACGCTGCGCGTGAACGGAGAGCCCCGGACAAGCCCCGGGGCCAGCGTTCCCGTGAGCTCAGGGTAGAAGGCTTTCATGCCTCGACGGACCAAACAATATTCCGCCAAGTAAGCTCCGTTCGCATGGCGAGCCAAAAGCCCTCCGTCATCGGCGTCCTTCCGCGAGCGCCTCCGACCAGCTCGAACTTGGTCGCTTGTACGACCGGCAGGTCGGCAGGCTTTGTGCCTTTGAGGGAATAGTCGCCGACCTGACGATTGGCATCGTTGAGGCTTGCTCCGTAGCTTCGGGTTCGCGCCGGGAACCATTCCCAGGTGGAACACTTGTCCTTAAAAGAACCCGCGTCCGCAGACCATACCGAGACAAATTGCGGTCCGGCTTCTTTTCGAAAAGTTAAAGAGGACGACAATGTTCAATCCCTGGTTCATCTCCCCTTGGCAAGCAGCACGATTATCATTGGAGGCGCAACGCGGCCTGGCATCCAGCTTCATGCGCATGGTCTGGGGTGACATTGAAAGCCAAGCTAGCACACCTCGTAGGATCAATCAGAGTGCCACCAAGGTTGAAGCGAAGTCTGTACCCGCTACGCACCAAACGGTGGCAGCGCGCCAAGCGAGCGGAGGTAGTAGCAAAAAGCGCGTTCGCGCCAACGCAAACAAACGGTCTCAAGGGAAACGTAAACACAAAAACCAGTAAGTCCTTTCGGCAACGGCTCGGCGTCAGGCAGATCAGGTTCGCCTACCGCGGCAACGCGGCATAGGTTTGTTATCGGAGAATGCAAATCGGGTGCAGGGGCGCCTTTTCCAGGAGACGATCGCAGCCATCATCACTGGGGATTGAATTTTTCTTGGATGCGCAATCAAGAGCGGGCGAAGGGAAAGGAGCCGTTGTTCTGATCGAAGCAAAAGCCGGCTATCATCCGCCCATGTCCCTCACCATGCGTAAGACCGGCTTGTCCTCTCCCGCCTACGGCGACTGGTTCGACTGCGTCGTCTCCCTGCTCAACGGCTCGGGCATGGTGGTATGCGCTCCGTAGCCGAGGGCGGATCGTCCACCCGTTCGCGATCGCTTCTCTCTCCCAGGCCAGGAACCATGCCCGAACCGCTGCCGAGCTGGCTGAAGCGTCCGCAACAGTCCGTTCCCGGGGCGACGCTGACCACCGTGCTGCTCGCGGTGGCGGTAGTTGCGGCCCTCTATTTCGGCCGCGAGGTCCTGGTGCCGATCGCGCTTGCGGTGCTGCTGAGCTTCGTTCTCGCCCCGCTCGTGCGCTTTCTCCAGGGGTGGTATGTCCCTCGCATTGTCGCCGTCTTCGGCGTAACACTATTGGCGTTGGTGATCGTACTCGGGCTGGCTGCCTTGATGGTGGCACAAGTCAACCAGCTCGCGGGCGAGCTGCCGCGTTACGAAACCACCTTGCGCGAGAAGATCCAGAGCCTGCGGGGCGTGATGGCGGGCACCGGCACGCTCGAACGCGCCTCCGAGGTGCTGCAGGGGCTGCGAAAGGAAATCGAGAGATCCGAGAATGCGCCACCCACCCGCATGCCTGGCGTCGAGCAGCCGCCACCAACCAGACCCATCCCGGTCGAGGTGAGGCAGCCGGATCCCGGTGCGCTGCAGACGCTGGTCGCGCTTATCACGCCGTTGATCTTTCCGCTAACGACCACCGGCGTGGTCTTCATCTTCGTGGTCTTTATTCTGGTTCAACGGCAGGATCTGCGGAATCGGCTGGTGCGGCTGGCGGGCGCGCAGGATCTCCAGCGCACGACCGCCGCCCTCGACGACGCCGGCACGCGGCTTAGCCGGCTGTTCTTGACGCAGCTCGCGCTCAATGCGGCGTTCGGCGTGGTGATCGGCGCCGGACTGTGGATCATCGGGGTGCCCAGCGCGCCGCTGTGGGGGATGCTGGCGATGATCCTGCGTTTCGTGCCTTATGTGGGGGCGCTGATATCCGCAGTTTTTCCGGTCCTTCTGGCTGCGGCGGTCGATCCCGGTTGGACCATGGTCCTGTGGACGGCCGTGCTTTTCGTCGTCGTCGAGCCCGTGGTCGGACACGTGATCGAACCCATGGTGTACGGTCACAGCGCCGGTCTGTCTCCAGTTGCGGTCATCGCGGCCGCCACGTTCTGGACGTGGCTGTGGGGACCAATCGGACTGATCCTAGCGACACCCTTGACGATCTGCCTGGTCGTACTCGGCCGTCACGTCGATCGCTTGAAGTTCTTGGAGGTGATGCTCGGGGATCAGCCGGCGTTGACTCCAGTGGAGCTAATCTACCAGCGCATGTTGGCGCGCGACCCGATCGAGGCGACCGAGCAGGCGCGGCTGTTTCTACGGCAGAAACCGCTTATCGCGTACTACGATGAAATCCTGCTCGAAGGGTTGAAGCTCGCGCAGGTGGACGCCGAGCGCGATCGGCTCGATGAGGAGCGCATGCGGCGTATCCGCGACGCCGTGGCGGAGATTGTCGACGATCTCGGTACGCACGAGGACGAGCCGGAGCGCGAGTCGGATGCCGCAGCCGCGCAGCAGTCGCCGCTCGCACAACTCGAAAAAGCCGCAGCAGCGCCCGATTCGCAACCCCTGCCCGAGCGATGGCGAACCGGGAAGCCGGTGTTGTGCATCCCGGGAGTGGGGTTGCTCGACGAAGCCGTCGCCATGATGATCGCGCAGCTCGTCGAAAGACGGGGAATTGGGGCGCGGGCAGAGCAGGCCGATGCCTTATCGATGTCGCGGATTTTCAGTCTGGAAACGACGGGAGTTGAGTTGATCTGTGTATGCTATGTCGAGATCGTTAGCGCCGCCCAGGTCCGCTACGCCGTTCGGCGCATACACCGAATGGCGCCCGACGTGCTCGTTCTCGTCGCGCTGGTCGGAGACGGGCTCGGAGGGGAGGACGTGATCCCGAGTACCGAGGTTGTCCGCGGGTCGCTGCGGGCGACGGTCGACAGGGTGGTCGCGATCGCGAGCGGCGCTACCGTGCCGGACAAATCGTCCGAACGCGATGACGGCAGAAGCCCACTCTGACCGCCAAACGCCCAGCCTCTGGCCCAGCGATCGCTTTGCCGTCTTCGGCCCCTTCCAAATCCTCCAAGCGATCCTCGATCCGCTCCAAAGTCGCGGTCTCCAAGCAGGCGCGCATGATGCCGAGCCCGTTGCAGATCCGCGCGCCTACCTGGTGAACATCGCGTGGATATTGACACTCCTCCTTCGAGATGTCCTCGAGCTTTTTGAAGCTCGCCTGGTGCGCGGCGTTGTTGACAAGAATGTCGACGGCGCCCAGCTCTGAAACCGCGCGCTTGATCACCGCCTCGCAATGCCCTGCATGCTGGAGGTCGCCTGGCACGAGGATGACTTTGCTCCCTTCTGCCTCGACGAGCGCGGCCGGCGCTTTCGCGTCCTCGTCCTCGTTCAGGCAGGCAATGAGGAGATTGGCGCCCTCGCGGGCGTAGGCGATGGCCACTGCCCGTCCGATGCCGCTGTCGCCACCCGTGATGATGGCACGCCTGCCTTTGAGCCGACCCGGTGTTCGCTCCTGGAGCCGCATGCGGCGGCCGGGAATATCCGGCAGCAGGGGGGGGTCCGACGAGCCCGAGCCGGTCACGCTCTCCCGGCAGTCGTCGACCGTTGCCGGCCGCGCAACCAGTTCCTGATCAACCGCCCTCGCGGCTTGCGGATCAGCTGGATGTCGGTGACGAACTTGGCGCCGCCGCGTCGTCGTTCCAGAACGATTTTGCGGCTGTGAAACGCTTCCAGTTCGGGTCGATGACCGACGCTGACGACCGTCGTGTCGGCGAGCTCCGTGGTGAGGCGATCCATCAGTCGATCCTGACTTTCCGGATCCAGTGCCGACGTAGCCTCGTCGAGCACCACGATTTCGGGACGGTGCAGGAAGATTCGCGCGAATGCGAGGCGCTGCTTTTCCCCGCCCGACAGCGTCTGGTCCCAAGGGGCCTCCTCGTCGAGGGACTCGACCAGGTGTCCGAGCCCGACCAGCTTCAAGGCTTTCGCAATCGTCGCGTCATCCTTGGAGTCAGCCGGCTCGGGGTAGACGACTGCTCTGCGGAGCGTGCCGACCGGCACGTAGGAGCGTTGCGGCATGAGCATCAGTTTTGCGCCGCGGGCCACCTCGACGGTGCCGCGACCCCAGGGCCACAATCCGGAGATGGCGCGCACCAGCGTGCTCTTGCCGGTGCCGGATGCGCCGGCCACCAGAACCCGCTCACCGCGCTCGATCACCACCTCGGCATCCTTGACCACTCCGGTGCCGTCGTCGAGGGTCACGGAGAGGTCGGCGAGGCGCATGGCGGCGCGGTCGGTTTCGGCGCGCTCGATCCGGCCCACCTCGTCGCCGGTCTCAGCCCGCTCCAGGGCGTCAAGCGAAACCATCAATGAAGAGACCCTTCGGGCCGACGCGGTCCAGTCGGCGAGCCGCGGATAGTTGTCGACCAGCCAATTGAACGCGCTCTGTACGATCGTGAATGCTGAAGCCGCCTGCATGACCTCTCCGAGCGTCATCGACCCGTCGAGGAATTTCGGCGCGCACAGGATGATAGGCAGGACCGGCGCGATGTAGCCGCTCGTCTGCGAAACAATGGTGGTGCGCATCCACTGGAAGCAGATTTCGCGCCACCGGCCCAGCAGGACGGCGAGCGAATTGTCGACCGCGGTGCGTTCTTCTTCCTCGCCTCCTAGGACCGCGATGCTTTCACCGTTCTCGCTCAACCGCGTGAGCACATAGCGGTATTCCGCTTCTGCCTGATTCTTGTTCTCGGATGCGGCGACGAAGCGCCGCCCGATGAAGACCATGGAGCCGCTCGCCAGCACCGCGTAGAGCACGGCGGCGACCACCAGAAAACCCGGCACGGTAATCTCGGCCCCCGCCATGCGGAACGAGAGCGAACCGCCGATCGTCCAAAGCACCGCAATGAAGGTCGCCGCCGAGAGTATTGCAGCGGTGACGCCGGACACGAAATCGACCGGCGATTCGGTTGCGAGCCGGACGTCGTCGGCGATGCGATATTCGGGGTTCTTGTGGTCTCCGGTCACCAGATTGAGCTGATAGTATCGGCCATTTCTGAGCCAGCGATCGAGCAGATGGTGCGTCAGCCATTCGCGCCAGCGCCGCTGCAGGGTCATCTTGCCGTACACCTGGACCACCATCAGGCAAACGCTGGCAACCAGCAGCGGAAAATAGATCAGCGTCCAGTACACCACCGTGTCCGCGTCCCGGCGCTCGAGCGCATCGAATATCTTCCAATTCCAAAGATTCATTCCATAGGAGGCGGCGAGGTTGAGCAGTATCGTCAGCAGAATTATCCCCGTCAGCACCCAGGCCCTCCGGCGTTCACGCCAGAAGCTGGTTGCGCTCGACCAGAAGCGCCGCAGCAGGAGGCGGCGGCGGAGCCGGTCCGAGGCCGCGACGCCGGGATCGAGCTCGACGATTCTCTCGTCGAGATCGGGCGAGGGTGGCTGATGCCGGTCGGGAATGGCGCTCATGTTCGATCTCCCTTCGCATCATGTGCGGCCAGCGGTCCCGCGAGAAAAGTTCCCGTTGGGGATGACGGCCAACAAACGGGCTGCGGGCGAGTTCCATCGGGCTCGACGAGCTCGAGCGAAATCGGGTGGAGGACGGCAACGCTCGCTTCGTTTTTTCCCGCCGGCGTCGCCTTTCGTCAGCTGGCTATGCGCGCACAGCTCGAAGCGGACCTCCCCTCTCAGGGCAGTTTGGCCAACAGAAGCAGCAACAACGGCAGCAGCCGCAAGGCCGGAAAGAGCCGACGCAACGACAAGAGGGCGCAAGAAACAGGAGCAAGCGCAGCCGCAAGAACGTGGCGGAGCCGAGCAGCAGCAGCCGGCGCCGATTGATCGTCGCGGGACTGAGCAGCGCGAGCAGCGGCAGCAGCCCGGCCGCCAAGCGGTCGAACCGCAACGAGCGCCGAGAACCGAAGGTCGCGGCGGAACCGAGCAGCAGCAGCCGGCGCCGGCCGATCGTCGCGGGACTGAGCAGCGCGAGCAGCGGCAGCAGCCAGGCCGCCAAGCCTGTTGAGCCGTAGCGAGCGCCGAGAACCGAAGGTCGCGGCGGAGCCGAGCAGCGTCAACAAGCGCCGGCCGATCGTCGAGGGACTGAGCAGCGGCAGCAGCCCGGCCGCCGCCAAGCGGTCGAGCCGCAGCGGGCGCCGAGAACCGAAGGCCGCGGCGGAGCCGAGCAGCGGCAACAGCGGCAGCCCGAACCGCGCGGAGTCGAGCGCCCGCGACAGGGACCTTCGAGTGAGCGCAGCGGCGCCCGCGTCCCGAGCAAAACACCATCGACCGTGGTAGGGGCGGACCGCCTCAGGCGGCACCGCAACCGCGCGGTCAGCCCGGCATCACCGAGGGTTGCGGAGGAGGTGGAGCGCGCGTCGCGCCGCAGGGTGGTGGTCGTGGTGGGGGGCCGGGAGGCGCCGCGACCGAGGGAAGAGGCGGTCCGGGTCGATAGCCGAAAATTGTGTGCGCTTCCCGGCTCGCTTGTCGCTAGCAGCCACGCCGCCGTCGCGCGAGGCTATCAAAGAAGCAGATGCACTGCGGCGTCGCGACCCATGCCGCGGGCGCGGTTCGCTCGCGGCGCTGCTCGATCCGTAACTGTCAGCAGAGTTGTGCCAGATCGGTCAGTAGAAGCTCGCAGATCGTATCGTGAGAATAACTGTTCATTCGTCGTTTGGGTTATCAGGATTCATCTTGACAACGCTGCTCGGTGTGGTGGGGGCTTTTGTCGCAACATACCTTGGCCAAGCGCTGGGATGGTATCGCGCCGACGAGGGCGCAGGACTGATTGGAGCGGTGGTGGGCGCACCTTGCAATTTGGGGATTTATTGCGCGAAGCCGCAGCTCACCGCAATGACAGGCCCGCGGCGCGGCAAGCTTGCTCGGGAGACCGGTTCCGGCAGAAAAACTCGCGTGGAGACAGCGGTTTAGGCTGGTGCGGGAAGTCGGCCCTCCGGCGTGTATTTGTCGACCGCATCAGGGAGCTCCCGTGACGGGTTCGTCTCGGGATAGCCCTGTGTGCTCGGATAATGTCGCCCAGACCTCAGGGCTGATCGCGCGCTCGAACTCCTGCGGCGAGATCGGCTTGTTCGGTCCGGTCCTAACCCAGAGAATTAGCGATTTCGCCTTTGCCGCTGGACTTGAAACTGTCGACCAGGTCCTTCAATCCTCCGCCCAAGAGCTCGCCCAAGCTCGCGCCGCTGAGGAGGCTACCTAAATTGCCGGGTTTTCCGGCCGAACCCTCCTGCGAGCCGCCGGCAGACCCACCATACTTGGTCTGTGCCTCCCGAAAGAGTTCCGCCAGCTTGTCTCGGTTCTGGTAACCTGCGATCGCAAGAAGGCCCAAGAGGGCTGTCATCGATGGGAATCCGCGAGCCATAACGATCACCTTTCGTTGTGACCAAGCAACTATGGGACACAGAATTAGTTCCGATCGCCGGTTCTTGCCACCGAGCACAACGGTCGATCGCCAGGTCATATTTGCAAGTCGTCGTCGGGTGAAATGCGTCCACGCGCGCTTCAACGAATGCGCCTGATCGTCTTGACCTGTGCGGAGCAATTATAGGGGCTGTTGTTGCTCCATCCGGCGCTGGTAGGCAATTCCCACCGCGGCCGCGACAGCGAGAGCAGCGACCCCGAACAGATACGCGTCGCGGGTTTTCGGATCCGTGACGGCTTCGTGCACGGCCGCGGAAGCCTTGTCCGACAACCCCCGTACGGCCTCGCCCGTCATGCGGGCTGCTTCATTCGCTGCCGACGCGACGCCCTCCTTCACGTGAGCGACACCATCCTTCACGTGAGCCGCCGTTTCACGCGCCGCAGCGGATGCCCGCTCGGCCGCGGACTTCGCTTCTTCGCCGATCTGGCTCGCGGTTTCGCGCGCGGTCTCGCCTGCCAGCTGCGTCCATTCTCCGGCCCGAGTCTTGGCGGTTTCAACGGCGAGGGACGCTCGCGTCAGCAGGCCGTCTGCGGACGGTCTCGCGTCGAGACGTCCCATGTCCGGACGTTTGCGTTGCGGGGGGACGTCCGCAACAAGCTGACCAAGCCGATTCCGACCAGAAGAGACGCAATGGGGGGGCGTTGGAATATGCGCCAGGCGAGGCCGGCTCCGATCGCCAGCGCGGCAGCAGGATTGGCGACGGCACGGTCCTTCAGGTCGTCGATGACGCGCTGCGTTGCGTTTCTGGCGGCGTCCTTGGTCGTTTCGACCAGCTCGTCCTTGGTCCGCGTCGCCTGCGTCCACAAGTCCTCTTTGAGGTCGCCGACACGGCGCGGCGAGCCGAGAGCCGCGAGATCCGCGGCGAACCGGGCCCTCGCCTGCTCTACCTCCCGCTCGAGAACGTCGAGCTCCGCGGCGCTCATTGGGCGCCTCGCCTGCCGGGGTCGTCGTTGGCACGCGCGAACTGATCGCCAGGATCGGACCCGATTCTATCGCCGCGCGACTGCGCAGCCCTGTCCCAATCCGATTGGGGCGAAGCGCCGGTGACGGACGTGCCGCGAGGGTCGTCGGACCTGCCGGTCACCGCGGAGGTGAAGGTCTGGGTCACCTCGCCCGCGAGATCCTTGAGCCCCTGCCTGGTCAATCCCCGCTCCTCGGCGGTGTTTTTCAGGTGTTCGCCGACTTTGCCGGCGGCCTCCTTCACCGTTTCGCCCGCCTTCGCGGCGGCGTCGGCCAGCGCGTCATGAGCGCCGCCGAGCGTACGCTTTTCGACCTCGGTCGAGGGAAAGGCGGCGGCGACAACGCTGCCCGCGGCGATCCCCAGTACCGCAACAGCGAGCGGCTGATCGCGCAGCACCCAATTCATGCCGGCCTGCAGCGTGGATTGGGTCTGTCGACCGACGCGCGCCGATCGCTCCGAAATCGTACGGCCGGCATCGGCGGCAAACTCGGATACGGCTTCCGCGTAGGAGCCGGCCGCATCCGCTACCCGCTCCTTCACATCGGAAGCGTAGTCGGCGGCGGTCGCTGCAGCGCGCACCACCCCTTCCCGGAGTCCGGACTGCTGGCGCGAGGAAGCATCGCGATAATCGGCTTGCCGCGCGCCATGATCGATGAATCGGTCATTCGATGGCGTTCGCGACGACGATCGCTCGCCGCTCCGCATCAACAGGACGCAACCTGCCGCGAGCAGAAGCAGCGCTTCCGGGTTGCGGCGTGCGGTGCCCATCAGCCAATCGCTGGCCTGCGAATAGGCGCCGGATTCGAGATGGCGGCTCATGTCAGCTGCTCCTTGACTGTTCTTATGTCGTTGGTGATCTGGCGTGCAGTCCGGGTGGGAAGCAATTCTTCCTGCATGACCGATCGCGCGTAGTAGAATGCCACCGCGCCGACGGCGGCGAGAACGATTGCCACCAGCAGGCAGGCCCAGTGCAGAGCGATGCCGGCGAAGCTCGCCAGCGCGAGCGCCGCGGCTTCGACGACGAGCAGGAGGGCGATCAATCCGAATACGGCTGCGACCGTCATCCAGACGCCGGCGCGAAGGCGATGGGCGACCTTCTCGGTCACTTCCGCCTTGGCCAGCCGAAGCTCCTTCTGCGCCAGATCCGAAAGATCGGCGAGAACATCCGTGACCGCCCGGGTCAATCCGGAGCTGCGCACGAAGTCATGCGCCATGGAATTGACTCGATCGCTCGGGGGAGCGTGGTGCCCCGCGGTAGCTGCCGCCTTCGGCCGCGGACGACGGATTGCTCTTGAGAACCCGGAACAGGAAGAAGCCGGCGAGCGCTGCGAGGCCGAAGACCACGGCCGGCTGCCGGCGCGTGAAATCGGAGGTCGTGCGCAGGAGATCGTCGATCGACTGCTCCCGCAGGTTGTGGGAGAACTCGTCGACTTTGTCAGCCGCGCCGCGCACCATCTCCGCCAGGCGCGGAGCGTTCCGATCCAGGTTGTCGGCGGCCGATTTGACCGAGTCGGCAACATGGCCGGCGAGGTCGGCGCCCAGGGTGACCTTCTGACCGAGAATTCCCTTTGCCTTTTGATTGACCTCGGATGTGAGCGAGGATGCGGCCTGTCTGGCCTCACTGCCTGCCCGTTGCACCGCCTCGGCAATTTTCGAGACGCCCTCAGTCGCCTTGGTGCGCAGGCCTTCCGTTGCGTCGTCCGGCACCATTGGGGCTCCGCTCGACGTCCATGCCGGGCTGCCCGGGCGGGAAGTGTATTCGCTGCTCATTGGATCTCCTCCACTACATGCTCCAACCTCAGTGTCCCTCATATGTTCCACCCACACCTGTCAGGGCCTCGCTTTTCCCGGGACTCTGCGACCGACCCGATAACGACCACGCGCGTGTCCGCGCTGCACCACCAGTCGAGCAGACTTCCGCCAACAGGAACCGAAGCTGTGGCACGGCATTGGAGAAACGACGAACCGACGTGCGCGGCCAGGCGGTTGGCGACGCGCAAGAGCTGCCCCTGCAAGACTGCCGGAGAGACGACGTGAGCTCGCCTCGAGTGGTTGCATCTTCCGCAGCAGGAGCAACTGCGCGCATGGGCGATTTGATCGGGCTCCTCCTTGGCTATGCGCTGCTGTCGGTCTTCCCGCGGCACCGGCGAGACCACGTCGGGCCCGGAGGGCGACCGTCCGGATGATGGCTTCCGTCCGGCAACGGGAGCGTACGGAACCGCTCGCAGCACCGACGAGCCGCGACGGCTGCAGTTGCAAAGGGCGCAGGAAAAAGGCCGCGGCCGAAACGCATTGGGGCCCCGGGAAATCCCGCAAAAAGGTTGGAAGGATATTTTGTGGCGCACCTATCAACAGATCGGTGAGGATCGACTTCTGGCAGTAGCGGCGGGAGTTGTTTTCTACGGTCTGCTCGCCCTGTTCCCCACGATCACGGCGCTGGTGTCGATCTACGGTCTGTTCACCGATCCCTCGACGATCGGCGCGCATCTGTCGCTCGCGGCCGGATTCCTTCCTGCGGGCGGGATGGAGATTCTCGAGGAGCAGGTGAAGCGGATTGCGTCCAAGAGCGACAGCAAGCTCGGATTCGCCTTCCTGATCGGCCTGGGTTTGGCGCTGTGGAGCGCCAATGCCGGAATGAAGGCCGTCATCGATGCGCTCAATGTCATTTACGACGAGACGGAGAAGCGCGGGTTCATCAAGCTCAACCTGTTGTCTCTCGCTTTTACCGCGGGCGGCATCCTGGCAATCCTGCTTGCCATCGGCGGCATCGTCGTAGTGCCGCTGTTGCTCTCATTCCTCGGGCTCGGCGCCATGAGCGAGATGCTGTTGCGCGCACTGCGATGGCCCGCGCTCCTGGTCGTGGTCGTCGTCGGCCTCGCAGCGCTCTATCGCTTCGGGCCGAGCCGCGACCAGGCGCGCTGGCAATGGCTGAGCGTGGGAAGCGCGTTCGCTGCGATCACATGGCTCGCGAGCTCGGTGCTGTTCTCCTGGTATCTGGAGACGTTCGCAGATTACGACGCGACTTATGGCTCCCTCGGCGCCGCCATCGGATTGATGATGTGGATGTGGCTGTCCACGATCTTGATTTTATTGGGAGCGGAGCTCAACTCCGAGATCGAGCACCAGACGGCGCGAGACAGCACTGTCGGACCGGAAAAGCCGCTGGGCGAGCGCGGCGCCGCGATGGCCGATACGGTGGGCGCGGCGCAATGAGTTATGGTACGGCGCTGCGGAATATTTCCGGTGGCTGACCTCGCGGGCCAAATCCCCCCGTTTGTTCCCCGAACCCGGTCTCTGAAACGACACATCGAACAGGATGAGCGCCCAGCGGGCTATCGTACAGTCCCAGGATCAGCTCGCGTGCCGGATCGATCAGGTGGAAGGTATGCCAGAAGAAGGAGCGATGATCCGTGGCTGCACCGAAGCCGACATTGCGACGATTTACGAAATCATCAACGAGGCGGCCGAGGCCTATCGAGGCGTCATCCCAGCCGATTGCTGGCACGAGCCCTACATGACGCGCTCAGATTTGATGACCGAGCTCGCCGCTGGCGTTGCATTCTGGGGCTGGGATGAAGCAGGCACGCTCCTCGGCGTCATGGGGCTGCAGGACGTGCACGACGTCACCCTCCTCCGCCACGCCTATGTGCGGCCGGCCGCACAAGGCCGTGGTATCGGCGGCACCCTGCTCGACAAGCTCGCAAGCCAGACCACCGGACCGCTACTGGTCGGCACCTGGGCAGCGGCCGAATGGGCCATCCGGTTCTACGTGCACCGTGGCTTTCGCCTCGTCTCGACTGCAGAAAAGAACCGCCTGCTCGAGACCTACTGGAGCATCCCCAACCGCCAGCGAGAAACCTCTGTCGTCTTGGAGCGCTCGCTGCCGATCGATCGAGCGGGGAAATCCCCTGCACCGGCATGACGGAACTACCGGCACAGCTTCTTGCGCGCCGACGAGCGCGGCCGTGCGCAGGCCAGTGCTTGTCTATAGTCCGTGTCACGAACGCGCAGCGGGCTCTCAACTTCCTTTGTTCGTCGCCATCGAGCTGCAACGGACTCGCCGCGGATGCTGACGTGCGCGGCGGATGGAGGCGTTGGTCGGTAACGGCGAGGTTTCGGTGCACGTTCCTCACGGTTTTGCGTTCTGCCGCAACAGCGCGCGCAGCCGTCGCGGGGTGATCGGAAGCTCCGTTACCGCGCCGGCCATGCCGATGGCATCGTCGATCGCGGCCGCGATCGCCGCGCCGACCGCGTTGATCCCGCCTTCGCCTGCGCCCTTCAAGCCCATGGGGTTGAGCGGACTTGGCGCGTCTTCCGATATGATGACCTCCACCGTGGGAATTTCGCGCATAGTCGGCATGAGATAATCGGCGAACGTGACCGACAGCGGCTCGCCGCGATCATCATAGAGGAACTCTTCAAACAATGCGCCGCCCAAGCCTTGGGCGACGCCGCCCGCCAGTTGTCCCTCCACCAACATCGGATTGACCGCCTTGCCGATGTCGAAGGCGACGAGATAGCGGAGCACTTTCACCGCACCGGTCTCACGATCCACCTGCACCATGGCGGCGTGGACCCCGTAAGGGTAGTTCATGTGGTCGGTATGGAACCAGCCATCCGCCGTCAGCCCGGGCGAACGGTTGCCCAGCGACTTCGACGCCGGCGACAGATGGCGGGCCACGTCGCCGAGCGAGACCGAGGGGCCGCTGCCGACACCGGTGCGAACCACTTTGCCATCGAGGATGTCGAGCGAATCCGGCGAGGCCTGGAGCAACTCGGCGGCGACCTCGATGGCCTTGGCACGAACCTTCAAGGCTGCAAGCCGCGCCGCTTCGCCCGTCATCACGGTCACGCGCGAGGCGAAGGCCCCCATGCCGTAAGCGATCTGATCGGTTTGGCCGTGCACGACCCGGATGCGCCGATAGTCGACCCCCAACGCGTCGGCACAAATCTGCGCGATTACGGTCTCGACACCCTGCCCGATCGAGGCCGCGCCGGTGACAACCTCGACGGCGCCCGAGGTATCGATCGTCACCCGCACCCCGTCGTACGGACCGAGACCGCTTTTTTCGACGAACATGGCTAAGCCGATGCCGACCGCCTCGCCGGCCGTTACGCCGCTGGTGCACGTCGGCCCGCAGCTCCTCCCAGTTCATGGCGGCGAGCGCCTTGCCGAGCAGCGCCGGATAGTCGCCGGAATCGAACGTGACGTTGGTGCCGAGCGTCTCGATCGGACGCGCATAGGGCATTTCGGTCGCGGCGATCAGATTTCGCCGCCGGACCTCGACGCCGTCGATACCGACCTTGGCGGCAATCGCGTCGAGCAAGCGTTCTCGCACGAACGTGCTTTCAAAACGTCCGGGCGCACGATAGGTGCCGCCCGGCGTCTTGTTGGTCAGCCGGATATGACCGACCGCGCGGTAGGCCGGAACGCGATATGGGCCGGGCAGCATGGCGGCGGCTAGATCGGGAACGGTGGCCGCGTGCGTGCGCACGTATGCGCCCTGGTCGTGAAAGAATTCGTCGTCGATGGCGAGGATGCGGCCTTCCGGATCGATGGCTGCCCGGATGCGATGGAGTTGCTGGCGGGAATGGTTGGCGGCGATCAGGTGCTCGCGGCGGTCCTCGATCCATTTCACCGGCCTGCGGAACCGGAGCGCCGCGGCGCACACCAGAACATCTTCGGGATAAAGCTCGCCGCGGATGCCGAAGCCACCGCCGACATGACCCTCGTAGAGCTGCACCCGCGACGGCGACAAGTCCCGAGCATGCCGGCGATCTGGTCGCGATTCCAATGGGGCACCTTGGCCGCGCCATAGAGCTCGAGCACCTCGCGCGCGCCGTCGTATCGGCCGATTGCGCCGCGGGTCTCGAGCGGAACGCCGGAATGGCGCCCGACGCGGAGCTCGAGCGAAACCGTCGCATGGGCGTTGCGGAAGGCCGCATCGATATCGCCGTATTCCTTGCGGACCATGCCCGCCTCGGTCGAGCGGCCCGGTTCGAATTCGCCGGGCTCCTGATCCGCCCGCAACAGCGCCGGCAATTCCTCGACCTCGAGCGTGATCCGGTCGGCGACATCCTCGGCAAGATAAGGATCCTCGGCAAACACCGCGGCGACCGGATCGCCCACATAGCGCACGCGGCCGCTGGCCAGCACCCGCTGGCGGTAGCCATCCAATCCCGCGATCTTGCTCAGGCGAAAGTCGATCGGTGGAATGTCGGCCACGTCCGCAGCGGTCCAGACCGCATGCACGCCCGGCGTGGCGCGAGCGGCCGCCGCATCGATCGACAAAAGCTTGGCGTTGGCGTGGGTCGAGCGCACCAGCCGCATGTGCAATTGGCCGAAAAAGGAGACGTCGGCGACAAACCGGCCCTGGCCGAGCAGCAGCGGCCGATCCTCGAGGCGGGTAACCGAACGGCCGACGAACCTGTCCCTGGCGTCTGGCATGTCGACAGCGGCTCCCGGCTGCTTCAGCAGGCGTGCTCAAGCCCGCATCTCGGCCGCGGCGGCGCGCACCGCCTTGATGATGTTCTGGTAGCCGGTGCATCGGCAGAGATTCGAAGCCAGGACATCGAGCAGTTCATCGTCGGTGATGTTCGGCTCGCGCTCCAGCACCGCCGTCGCGAGCATCAGGAACCCCGGTGTGCAGAACCCGCACTGCAGGCCGTGGTGCTCCATGAAGGCGCGCTGAAGCGGATGCAAGCGTGTCGCCCTTGGCCAATCCCTCGACGGTGCGGATCGGAATGCCATCCGCCTGCGCCGCAAACATCAGGCAGGACCGGACCGGATCGCCATCGACGATGACCGTGCAGGCGCCGCACACGCCATGCTCGCATCCGATATGGGTTCCGGTCTGACCGCAATTCTCGCGGATCGCGTCCGCCAGCGTCCGCCGTGGCTCGACGCTGATGGCGTGGTTGCGTCCGTTGATGTTGAGGGTGATGTCCACCTTGCCGGTCATGCGCGCTTCTCCATCGCCGAGCGCAGAGCCGCCCGAATTTTCCGCGGCGTCGCCGGGATCTCGTCAATCGCAACGTTGAATGGCGCAAGCGCATCGTTGATGGCATTGATCACCGCCGCCGGCGCTCCGATCGCGCCGCCCTCGCCGACGCCCTTGGCCTTGGTGATGGAAGCGTCGCTATAGGTCTCCATGTGATGCAGCTCGATGGCCGGGATTTCGCGTGCCGTCGGCGGCAGGTAATCGGCGAGCGTGCTGGTGAGAATGTCTCCGGTCTCGCTGTAGACGATCTCCTCCAGCAGCGCGTTGCCGATGCCCTGGGCGATGCCGCCATGCACCTGACCGTCCGCGATCATCGGATTGATGATGCGGCCGGCATCTTCGGCGACCAGGAATTTCTCGATCGTCACGTGACCGGTGTCGATGTCGACCCGGACGATCGCGACATGACAGGCATTGGAGAAGGTGCCCGCCGGATCGTAGGCGCCGACCTCGGTCAGGCCGGGATCGATTTCACCGTTGAAGCGATGGGTTTGGTAATAGGCCTGGCGCGCCATGGTCGCGATCGGCACCGAGCGGTCGGTACCGCTGACCTTGGCCATGCCGCCCTCGAGCACGATATCGGCGGCCGAAGCCTCGAGCATGTGGCTGGCGATCTTGAGCAGCTTGCGCGCGCAGCTTGCGCGCCGCGATCAGGCTCGCGCCGCCGGCAATCACCAGCGACCGGCTCGCGAAGGTACCCCAGCCGTAGGGCGCGCGGTCGGTGTCGCCGTGCACCACCCTGATCTGCTGCGGCTCCACTCCGATCTCGTCCGCGATGATCTGGGCGAGCGTCGTCCGCAACCCTTGCCCGTGCGGCGACGACCCGATGCGCGCTTCCACCAAGCCCGATGGGTCCATGGTGATCTCGACGTTTTCCCAGCCCGGCGTGATCTCCATGCCGCGCGCCGCAAACGCCGGGCTCCCGTAACCGGTGCGTTCGGAAAAGGTCGAGAAGCCGATGCCGAGATAGCAGCCTTCGGTCGCGCGCCTGCTGCTGGCGCGCGCGGAATGCCGGCAGGTCGATGTGCTCGACCGCCATCTCCATGGTCTGGCGATAGCTAGCTTCGTCGAACGTCAGGCCGGTTACGGATTTGTAGGGAAAGCGATCGATCAAATTGCGGCGGCGGATTTCGATCGGATCAATTCCAAACCGGGCGGCCGCCTTGTCCATCAATCGTTCGAGCGCGAAGGTGATCACCGGGCGCGAGACGCCCCGATAGGGCGCCATCGGGCAGGTATGCGTGACGACGCCGCGTGAAACGCACTCGTAGGCCTGCACCTGATAGGGCCCCGGCAGCTCCGCCATCGCCATCAGCGGCTCGACGCCGCAGGTCGTCGGAAAACAGGAGTAGGCCCCGACATTGGCGACGATGTCCGCCGACAGCGCCGTGAGCCTGGCGTCCTTGTCGAAGGCGCCCTCGAGTGCGATCACCTGGTCGCGGCTGTGGAAGCCGGCCATGAGATTTTCCCGGCGGTCTTCGGTCCAGGCCACCGAGCTTCGCAACCGGCGCGCAAGCCACACCAGGATCACGTATTCCGGCGCCAGCGACATCTTCTGGCCGAACCCGCCGCCGACGTCAGGTGCAATCACGCGCAGGTCGGATTCCGGCATGCCGAGCACGTCGGCGATCGCGGTCCGCGTCAGATGCGGCATCTGCGTGGTGCAGGTCAGCGTGACGCGGCCGGTTGCGGCATCGTAGGCCGCGTGCCCGGCCCGAGCCTCCAGCGGAGTGGCGTTCTGCCGGCGCGAGCGCGCCTCGAATTTGATCAGTGCATGCGCCGACGCCCGCGTTGCATCGAAATCCGGCGTCTTGATCCGTCCTTCCACGATGACGTTCCCCGGCGCTTCGGGATGAACGATCGGCGCCCCGGCGGCGAGCGCGCGGCGCGCGTCGGTCACGGCGGTGAGCGGCTCGATCCCGATCTCGACCTGCTCGGCGATGTCCTCGGCCTCCTCCTTGCTCGGCGCGACCACGGCAGCGACCACCTCCCCGACGAAACGCACCACGCCCGCCGCCAGGATCGGCTGCGCCACCGGGACATAGTTGAACTTGTGCAGCATCGGCCTGATCGGCTTGACCGCCGCAACGTCGGCAGCGGTGATCACAGTTGCATTGGGCGGCACGCCGATGCGCTCGATGCGCCCCGACGCGACCGGACTTCGCACGAAACGAACCCAGTGCGCCGCCGGCAGATCGGCGGTGAAATTGCCCTGTCCCGCCACCAGCGCCGGATCCTCGAGCCGCCGGATCGAACGGCCCACCCAGGTCGTTCCGGAGCCCTTGGTCGGGGCGCTCATTGCGCGGATTGCTCGAGCGCGCGACGCGTCACCGCACGAACGAGGTCGCGCCGATACTCCGCATCCGCCTGGATGTCCTCGATCGGATCGACCGCCTGGGCGGCCGCCTCCGCCGCCGCCTGGAAGGTCTCGGGCTCGAGCGGACGACCTTTCAGGGCCGCCTCCGCCTCGGGAATCCGCCGCGGACGTGCCTCCGCGCCACCGATCCCCACCCGAGGCTCGGCGATCACGCCATCGGCGAGCCGGTATGTCACCAGTGCCATCGCGATTGCGAAATCGCCGGCGCGCCGATTGAATTCATAGAAACCGAAGCGGGTCTGCTCGGAGATGATCGGGAGGCGAACCTCGGTCGAGCATCTCGTCTTCCGCCAGCGCCGTCGTCATGATGCCTTGGAAAAAGCGGTCCGCCGCGATCGCGCGCCGGCCGCGTCTGCTGGCCGCGACCATTTCCGCCGAGAGTGTCGCGGCCACCAGGCACCATTCCGACGCGGGATCGGCATGCGCGATGCTGCCGCAGAACGTGCCGCGGGTACGGATCGGATAGTGCGCGATGTGACGCACGACGGCGGCGAGCAGTCGGCCCATCTGTCCGTTCACGGCCGGACGATGGAACGCCGCGTGACGGACGACGGCGCCGATGGAAAGGGTATCGTCGACCCGCGACAGCCGCGCGAGCTCGGAGACCCCGTTGATGTCGACGAGGTGAGCCGGCCGCGCCAGACGGAAGGCCATGATCGGAACGAGACTTTGTCCGCCCGCCAGTATGCGACCGTCCTCGGGGGCGAATTCGGCGAGCATGTCGGTGGCTTCCGCCACCGTTCTCGGAACGTGACGAACGAACGGCGCGGGCTTCATGGACACGACTTCCTGCGGGAAGCGGGGATCCTTCATGCTATCGGCGTCGCTTTCGCCGAGTCAATGTGAGACGATCCGACGAGATCGTT
>CAWIZJ010000030.1:0-9869 GCA_963840535.1 uncultured Alphaproteobacteria bacterium | reverse complement strand
CATCGGTTGGCGTTGATGTGCACGGGGCGTAGGATGAACCGGCACCAGCGGACCGGTCGGGCGGGTGGCCGGGGGAGATGATCTGATGACCGACCTCGTCGAAGCTGGCGCTCCAACATCCGACCTCGACCCGTTCTCGCGGGACATCATCGAGAATCCATACGAGTATCAAGAGGTGTTGCGCGAGGCCGGCCCCGTGGTGTGGCTCCCGCGCTACGGCATCTGGGCGATGGCACGCTACTCGGACGTGCGTGCCGTGCTCATGGATTGGCAGACGTTCTGCTCATCGGCCGGCGTTGGTCTCGCCAACTTCCGCACGGAGAAACCCTGGCGTCCGCCGAGCGTGGTGGTCGAAGCGGATCCTCCGCTGCATTCGCGCACCCGCGGCGTCCTGGCTCGCGTGGTCTCCCCCGGCACATTGCGCAGGCTGGAGGAGATCTTCGAACGTGAGGCGCAGCGGCTGGTGGGCGATCTCGTCGCACGCGGCGAATTCGACGCTGTCACGGACCTTGCCGAGGCCTTTCCACTCAAGGTTTTCTCCGACGCCATGGGATTGCCGGAGGATGGCCGGCATCATCTGCTCGCCTACAGCAACATCGGGTTCAATGCGTTCGGTCCGCGCAACTGGTTGTTCAACCAGGCCATGGCCGACGGCGCGAACGCGGTCGAATGGATCATGGCGAAATGCCAGCGGGACGCATTCGCACCGGGCGGCTTTGGCGCAGCCATCTATGCCGCCGTCGATACGGCAGAGCTGACCGATGACGAAGCGTTCCTGATCGTCCGGGGCTTTCTGACCGCGGGCATCGACACCACGATCGCGGGACTGAGCAGCGCATTCCTGGCTTTCGCGCAGAACCCCGATCAGTGGCAATTGCTGCGCTCCGATCCCTCCCTCGCGCGGGCGTCATTCGAAGAGGCGCTGCGCCTCGAGTTGCCGATCCAGACGCTATTCCGGACGACGACGCGGCCGGTCGACATCGCCGGGATCGTCATGCAGGAAAACGACAAGGTCCTGCTTTCGCTTGCGGCTGCAAATCGCGATCCGCGGCGATGGGAGCAGCCGCAGCGATTCAACATTCGCCGCAAGACCGTGGGCCACGTAGGGTTCGGCGTGGGCATCCATGCCTGCGTCGGACAAATGATCGCTCGCATGGAGGCCGCAGCAGTCCTGAGCGCGCTCGCCCGTCAGGTCGAGACCATCGATTTGAACGGCGAGCCGGAGCGGCGCTTGAACAATACGTTGCGGACCATCGCACACATGCCGATGAAAGTGCGGCCGGCACGCTGATGCGTCCTGACGTTGGCGGCTTTCGCGGGATCACTTTTAACCGCGACCGCCACTACACCCCTTCCAGGAACGCAACGATGCGGTCGGCCGTTTCCTCGATCAGCTCCGGCTGGTTCTCCAGATAATGCGTACCGCCCCTGAGCACATGGTGCCGGGCACGCGTGCCGGCCGCCTCCAGCCAGGCGTCGCGCGTCGAGGGAAAGGTCGACGCATCGGCGGTATGCTCAACAGAGCAGCACGGGCACTGACGTAGCGGCAAGGCTTTTCGGGCCATCGGCGTGCGAGCGCGATGACCATTGGCTCATGAATGCCGACAGCGTCGTGAACCGCCCCATCGCATTCGCCGCTTGATTGACGGTTTTCGCCGAACCCCAGATCGAACCTGGCGTGCGGTCATTTGCGTCGATCGTGAGGTCGACCAGGCGAGGGTCGGCTTGCGTGCGATGAATGACGAAAGCTTCGTCGCGCGGGCCATCCGGACTTGCGCGGAGCTGCGCGAGGCGCCGCATCACCCAGTCCTCGATGCGATCGCGGCGCGCGCGCTGCCCGGAGCGGAACCGGTGGAGAAATTCGGGCGAGAATGGCGGACCATTGCTCGGGTCGTAGACATCGAGCGATCGATCGAGCGACAGGATGTCGCGCTCGTCCGTCAGTGCCGGATCGATCCACTCGGCGAACAGGCGGGAGCGGCCGGCGTGCGCCGCCGTCAGGATGATTGCGTCGGCGCGCGGAAGATCGGCCGGCAACAGATCGATGTGGATCGCCGGCCGGAGTCCGCGTGACCGTCAGCTTCTCGGCCTGCGCCTGATAGAACGCGGCGAGTGATCCGCCGCCGGAATTTCCGATGAGGGCGACGCGCTCGTAGCCGAGACCTTTCAGGAACGTCACCGCGGCCCCGAGATCCTGGATGACGCGCTCCATCAGCAGTACGACGTTGTTGCCGGCATAGCGCGAGTTCACGCCCAGGCAGCACAGGCCACGGCGGGCAAGCGGCGAGATCAGGTAATGGCCCATGAAATTGCTGGTCGGGTGCATGATCGTCGCAGCCCAACGCTTACGGTCCGCCGGTTCCTCGTAGGCACCGTAGATTTGGGGCGCTTTCATCTGCAGCCCCGATTGGCTCTCCATCGCCTCCCCGGGCTTGACGTCGATGACGGCGAGCCGGCGCTCAGGCATGAGCGCCCTGCGCGGTCGGCGCAGCGGCCTTCTTGGCCAATACCGCCTTTTCCGCGGTCCAGCGGGCGAGTTCGGAGCGCGCGTTGCTGCCCACCCGTTCCAGCTCGAAATGATGCAGGCACTTGATCCGCATGGCGTGCTCCCTGTTCAGGCTGATGTCGTCAACCGGCCATCTTCGCCCGAAATCCGAGATGGGCCGACAGTTCTCTGCATTGGCTCGCAACGGCTTGCACGATCTCGCCGTCGATGGAGGTGTCGAATGCTTCGGTCTGGCCCAGGACGGTGAGAGCATAGGCCAGCCGCCCATCGTGATCGAACACCGGCGCGGAGACAGCGCTCAGGCCGACCATCATGGAATTCGCGAATCCGGCTGATGCCCTCGCGGCGAACCTGTTCGCTGAGCGCGGCGACGGACGACTCCTCCATCGGTATCTCGCCCAGTTCTCGCGCGAGCAGGTCTTGCGTGCCCTCGCGCGGCAGGTAGGCGAGGAACACGCGGCCGCTTGCGGAGCGCAGCAGTGACAGGATCGAACCGACGCGGATACCGAGGAAGATCGAACCGACGCCGGCCTCCACCGCCGCGACCGTGGCCCCCCCATTCGCCCATACCACGAGGCACGCGGTATGCCGTGTGGCAGCGCGAAGCCGGCGGATTGCCGCGCGGCCAAGACCTTCGCTGTCGAGCAGCCCGATTGCCGCGAGACCCAGCTCGAAGGCCAGATTGCCAAGCCCATAACGGCCGGTGACCGGATCCTGCTCGACCAGTTTCATCCTGATCAGGCTGACAAGATAGCGGTGGGCCTTCGGCGGGGAATAGCCGGCCGCCTCTGCCAGCGCCTTGAGATTCAAGGGGCCTCCCGCGTCCATGATCGGCCGCAGCAGCTTCAGTCCGACTTCAATCGACTGAATCCCGAGTGCTTCGCCGCGTCGGCCGTGTGTCTTGCGCTTCTTCGTTGACACCACGAGTTTCCCTCTTTACACTTTGTATAATTGATTACGATAGGTAAAATCAAGAGGACGCCAGCACCCCATGCGCTATTCCGTCATCTCGGTTCTCGATCACTATCCCGGCCGCCCGCGCAGCGTTGCAGAACTCTACGAACAAGTGCTTGTGCAGGGCGAGCATGCCGAGGCGCTCGGGTATGACGCCTATTTTGTTGCCGAGCATCATTTCCATGAGTACGGCGCCGCCCCGAATCCCGCCGTACTGCTGGCCACGATGGCGCAGCGGACGAGGCAGCTCCGGCTCGGCACCGCCATATCGGTGCTTACGTTTCACAATCCGCTGACCGTGGCGGAAAGCTACGCCATGCTCGACGTGCTGTCCGGCGGCCGCCTCGTCCTCGGCGTCGGCTCGGGCTATCTCAAGCACGAATTCGAGGGATTTCGCATCGACCCGGCGGAAAAGCGCGAGCGCTTCGACGAGGCGCTGGAGGTGTTGCAGAAGGCGCTGACCGGCGAACGGTTCTCCTACCAAGGCAAGCATATCCGCGTCGACAATGTCGCGCTCAACGTCGCCCCGCTGCAGCGGCCGACGCCGCCGATCTATGTCGCCATCCTGCGGCGCGAAGCCGCCTATCACATCGGACGCAAAGGACAGCGCATCGTCAGCGTTCCCTACGCATCGGTCGAGGGCTTCGACGACATCGGCGCGCTCGTCGCGGAATATCGCAAGGGCCAGAGCGACGCCGGGATCGTGCCCGGCGAGGACGACATCCACATCGCGCTGCATACGCACGTCGCCGAAGACGACGCCCAGGCCAGGGCGCATGCCGCCGAACCGTTCGATCTCTATGTCGCAACCCGGCTCTATGCCAAGCGCCACACCTATGACGACGTCTTGCGTTCGGGGCTGTCGTTGATTGGCGGCGTCGATACCGTCAGGCGTAAGCTGCGCGAACTCGAGGCGATGGGCGTCCACCACATTCAGGCTTTGCATAATTTCGGCCTGATGCCGCAGGAACAGGTGCTTGCCTCGATGAAGCGGTTCGCCGACCTCGTCAAAGAGATCAACGCACAGGGACGACCGGCATCGACTGGTCGCGTAGCCGCGCGGCGGTCAAATCTTGCGTCCGGTTCCGGCCCAGAACGGATCGCGCAACACACGTTTGGCAATCTTGCCGGGGCCGGTCTTCGGCAAGGGGTCGGAACGGAAGTCGATTGATCGCGGAATCTTGTAGCCGGCGATCTTGCCGCGGCAGTATGCGATCAGGTCTTCCGCGCTCGGGGGTGTGCCCCGCGGCACGACCACCGCCTTGACGGCTTCCCCCCAGCGGTCGTCCGGCACGCCGATGATGGCGACTTCCGCCACTCCGGGATGCAGCGAGATGATGCTCTCGACCTCGACCGAATAAACGTTCTCGCCGCCGGTGATAATCATGTCCTTCTTGCGGTCGACCACGGTCAGGTACTGCAGCTCGTCGAGGCAGCCCATGTCGCCGGTATGATACCAGCCGTTGCGCAGGACCGCCTCCGTCTGCGCCGGCTTCCGCCAATACCCGGCCATGACCTTCGGCCCGCCGCAGATGATCTCGCCCACCTCGCCGGTCGGAACATCGCGGCCGTCGTCATCGACGACGCGAACATCGATCAGGGGTACCGCCTGGCCCGCCGAGGCGGTGCGGCGCAGCCTTTCTGGCGTACCGTCGAACACATGATCCTGCGGCTGCAGTGCCGTGACGAAGCCTGCTGTTTCGGTAATCCCATAGACGTGCGTCAGTGCCGGCGGCAATGCGGCGCCGGCCTTGCGCAGGATACCCAAGGGCGTGGGCGCCCCGCCGTAGATGATGGTTCGCAGCGAACTGAGGTCGTTGACGCGGGTTTCCGGAAGATCGGAGACCATGCCGAGGATTGCCCCCGGCAATGATGTCATCGTCACCTTCTCCCGCGCGATCAGCTCAACCGTACGCTTGGGTTCGAACTGAATGACGATCTGTGCCGCGCCCATCAGCGGCATCGACCATACCGCGAAGGATGATGCGAGATGGAACAGCGGGCCGGAATGCAGCCACACGTCGTCGCGCGTAATGGCGCACGCCAGCACTCCGTCCAGCCCGCCAGCGTACATATTGCGGTTGGTGAGGCAGACCCCTTTGGGCTCGCCGGTCGTTCCGCTGGTGTAGTAGATCAGCGCTGTTTCATCCAACTCCGTCAGGCATGGGTCGGTCATGGGCGTCGCCGCGGCGACCAGCGCCTCATAGTCGAGCACCTTGGCCGGCCGGTTCGGCAGCGCCAGCCCGACGACGAATTCGAGCGAGGTCGCGCCGGCCGCAATCTCGTCATAGAGGGGCAGGAACGGCTCCGACAGCAGCAGGGCGCGTGCATCCGAGTCCTGCAGCACGTAACGCAGTTCGCGAGGAGCCAGGCGCGAATTGACCGGCATGAAGGCAAAGCCCGCGTGCGCACAGGCGTAATAGGCTTCGAGATACCGGTGGCTGTTCCAATCGAGGATCGCCACGCGATCACCGCGCGTGAGGCCGAGTGCGCATAGTGCGCCGGCAAGCCGATGGACGCGATCCGCAAGCGCCCTGTAGCTCAGCCGCAGCCCGCCATCGATGACGGCCGTCCGCGTCGGATAGAGTCCTGCTGGCGCGTTGCAGGATTTGGGCCAAAGGATACATGGCGGCGCTCCAGCTCTGGTCACGGCATCAGGCGTCCATTCCACCCGGAAATTGCGCGCATCCTGCCGGCACGGTTTACGCACCCCTGCTTGCGCCGTTGCCGAGCTGCGAAGGCGCGCGCGCTTCGAGATCGGCAGCTTCACCGTAAAGGCGGCGTCGCTCCTGAAGAGCAGCGAAGAACGCGTCGAATTGGTCAAGCAGCAGGAACAGCCGCGCGAGTTCGGCCGGAGCGAGGACTGCGCGCAACACCTGCTCCTGCTGCCGCATCAGCGGGACGAGGCGACTGTAGTACCGCCACCCTTGACTGGTCAGCGTGACTTCCAGGGATCGTTGGTCCTGACGCGTGCGGCGCCGTGTGACGAAGCTGCGGCGCACGAGCTCCGCCAAGGCGCGGCTGACCGCGACCTTGCTCAGCATGCTGATCTTGCTGATCTCGCTGGCGACGAGCGGTTGGAAGTTCGCAAGGATTGCGATGATACGCCATTGCGGCGTCGTCAGCGGTTGCCGGTCACGCTTATATACGTGGCCGCTCTCGCGCAGCATGCTCGCCGCGACGATCGCCATCCGGTAGGGGAGATAGTCCTTCAGCCAAAGGATATCCGTATCGAGCGGCGCCTCTGCCGGCGCCATTCGTCTGGTGGCTGTTTTCATTCGCCGATTTCCTGGCATGATCGTAATAGGGTTGCAGCAAGAGTTCCGTTAGAGCATTTTCCGGAAAAGTGGCCACCGGTTTTCCGCAGAAAATGCGACCAGCCGAAAACTGCGGATGCGATCAACCTTACGCGCCATGGCTGATGTCCCGATGCATTGGGTCAGATCACGCGCCGCCGGCCGGCCCAATATGGATCGCGCAACTGCCGCTTCGCGATCTTCCCGGGGCCGGTCTTCGGCAGTTGCTCGTTGGAGAAGTCCACCGACTTCGGAATCTTGTAGCCGGCAATCCGTCCCCTGCAGAATTCCAGCAAATCCCGCTCCGATGCACTTACGCCATCGTGCAGGACCACGATCGCCTTGACCGCCTCGTTCCAGCGTTCGTCGGGAATGCCGATGACGGCAACCTCGCGCACCGCAGGATGCATCGAGAGCAGGTTCTCCACCTCGACTGAATACACGTTCTCGCCACCGGTGATGATCATGTCCTTCTTGCGGTCAACGATGAACAGCCGCTGCCGCTCGTCGAGGTATCCCATGTCGCCGGAATGGTACCAATTGTCGCGCATGACCTCGGCGGTGTGTTTCGGCTTGTTCCAGTAGCACGCCATCACCCGCGGCCCTCCGACGATGACCTCGCCGACCTGCCCCGCGCCGAGCCGGCGCCCGTGATCGTCGACGATGCCAAGCTCGATGTGAGGCACCGCGCGACCGGCGGACGCGGTCAGTGCCAGGCGCTCTTCGGGGCCCTCGACGCAGAAATCCTCGGGATGGCTGAGCGTGGTGATGCCCGAAGTCTCGGTGATGCCGTAGCCGTGGATGTAGGTCGTGCGAATGGTCCTGGCGGCCCTCTGCAATATCGCCAGCGGCGTCGGTGATCCGCCGTACATGATGAAGCGCAGGCTGCTGAGGTCGTAGGCGCCGACCTTCGGATGATTGGCCATCAGGTTGATGAGGGTCGGCGGCAGCCCGGCGCCGGTGGCCTTCGTCCGCTGCACCACCTGCATGATGCCTTCCGGGGTGAAATGCAGGGTGACCTGCGGCGCGCCGATCAGCGGCATAGACCAGATCGACCAGGCATCGACCAGGTGGAACATCGGTGCCCCATGCAGCCAGATGTCCCGATCGGTGAGGCCGAGCCCGACGATGGCATCGAGCGCGCTGGCGATCATGTTCTGGTAGGTGAGGCACACTCCCTTGGGCTCACCCGTCGTGCCGCTGGTGTAGTAGATTTGACAGATGTCGCCGGGATTGGTCTCGGCGCGGGTCGAGTTGGGTTCGGCTTTGGCCAGGAGCGCCTCATAGTCGAGCGCGCTGTTTCGGGTAGGGCGGCTTTCCGTAGGCCAGCACCGTCTCGATTGTCGACAGGCTGTCGGCAAGGCCGTCGAAGGTCTGGAAGAAAGGCTCCGACACCAGCAACGCCTTCGCGCCGGCATCGTTGAGAATGTATTTGAGCTCGGGCACCGCCAGGCGCGAATTCAGCGGGACGAGCACCATGCCCGCCTGCGCGCAGGCGTAATAGGCTTCCGCATAGTGATGCGAGTTCACGTCGAGGATCGCGACGCGGTCGTTGCGCCCGACTCCCCGCGCCTTGAGCGCACCGACCAGCGCGTCCACACGCCGGCCGAGCTGTTCGAAGGTCAGACGGAGCTCGCCGTCCCAGATCGCCAGGCGATCCGCGTACATGGCACGGGCGCGCGGCAGGATATGCGAAATTGACAGCACGACACTGTTCCTTTGCGACCTAGATTCCCTTGAGTGATCGCATTTTCTACGGCGAACCGCTGCACACTTCGCCGGAAAATGCTCTATCTGCCCTTGAACTGCGGCTTCCGCTTCTGGAAGAACGCGTTCATGCCCTCTTTGTGATCCTCGGAGAGCACGAGCACGCTCTGCCCGAGCCGTTCGATGAAGCGGCCGGTGTGCATGTCGGTGTTGAGGCAGAGATTGATGCAGTACTTCGACATGCCCATGGCGAAGGGCGCCTTGGTCGCGAGGTTGTCGGCATAGGCGTTCACCTCCTTGAGCAAGTCCTTGGCCGGCACAACGTGGTTTACCAGCCCGATGCGATGAGCCTCGTCGGCTCCGATCGGTTCGCCCGAAATCACCATTTCCTTGGTCTTGGCGAGGCCCACGTAGTGGATCATGCGATTGCATGCGCCGCTCGCCGGGATGCAGCCGATGTGATTCTCTATCAGGCAGAACTTGGCGTCGTCCGCTGCGAACAGGATGTCACACGATAGCGCCAGCTCCACCCCGCCGCCGTAACAGAGGCCGTTGATCGCAGCGACGACCGGCTTCTCCAGCGATTCGAGATTATCGAAGCCCATGTGGTTCTGGCGATAGTAGAACCGGAAGGCGGCGGGATTTTTTTCTCCGCCCAGCACGGTGAGATCGACGCCTGACGAGAACGCCCGGCCGTTGCCGGCGATGATCAGGACGCGGATGCTGTCGTCGTAGGCGCAGCGGGCAATGATGTCGTTCCATTCCTTGAACATGGTCTGATTGAAGCAATTCAGCTGCTGCGGCCGATTGAGCGTCATGGTCGCGACGCCGTTGTCGCGAATATCGAAGGTAACGGTCTCGTACTCCATCAAGCTTCTCCACTGTTTACGGTCACTGCTCGGTGAGGACACCGCCACGCATGAGCAGGATGCGGTCGGTCAGCCGTTCGAGGAACGCCTTGTTCTGCTCGACGATCAGCATGGCAAAGCGGCCTTTGAGCCCCGCGAGAGTTTCGATCAGTCCCTGAATGATGATTGGTGCCAAGCCTTGCGTCGGCTCGTCGAGCATCAGGACTTTCGGGTTGATCAACAACGCGCGCGCGATCGCCAGCATCTGTTGCTCGCCGCCGCTCAACGATGCGCCGGCCTGGCTGGAGCGTTCCTGCAAGCGCGGAAACAGCGCGAAGACATCCACCAGCCGTCTGTCGAACGGTTCGAGCTCGCGTTTCCGGGTCTCGACCGCCCGGGTCAGCAGGAGATTGTCCAGCACCGTCAGCGTGCCGAGAATATGCCGCCCCTCCGGCACCAGGCCGAGGCCGGCGCGCGCTCGCCGGAAAGCCGGGAGGCGAGTGACGTCGTGGCCGTCGAGCAGGACGCGTCCGGCCGAGCTTGGCAGCGACCCGACGA
>CAWIZJ010000029.1:0-222282 GCA_963840535.1 uncultured Alphaproteobacteria bacterium | reverse complement strand
GAGCGTGGTGCGCGACTTCTGCGGTCACGGCCTCGGACGCCTCTTTCACGACGAGCCCAACATCGTGCATGTGGGCCGGCCGGGAGAAGGCATCGTGCTGCGACCCGGCATGTTCTTCACGGTCGAGCCAATGATCAATCTCGGCCGTCCGCATGTTAAGGTGCTGTCCGACGGCTGGACTGCGGTGACGCGCGACCGCTCGCTCTCGGCCCAGTACGAGCACACCGTGGCGGTGACCGAGGGCGGGGTCGAGATCTTCACGCTGTCGCCCCAGGGCCTCGACCGGCCGCGCCTCTCCAACTGAAGCATCGGCCCCGGCGAGCCAGCCGGATTGTGGGGGTCGTCGCCGAACCCTGCCGATCCCTGCCGATCCCACCTGCCCATTGACATTTGTTCCTTCTTTGTTCTCAATGACGCGATGCTCTCGCCCGCCGCAAAGCCCGTTCTGCCGGCACCTCAGCCCCTCGGCGGGGAAGCCTCGCGAAGACGCGAACGGCGCCGGGCAAGACCCTCACGATGTCGGGCACCGCCGGCGGCTGCGGGACCGCTTCCTCGCCGCGGGCGGGCAGGCGCTCTCCGACTACGAGCTGCTCGAACTCGTCCTGTTCCGGGCGATCCCGCGCCGGGACCTCAAGCCGCTGGCCAAGGCGCTGCTCGCCAGGTTTGGTTCCTTCGCCGAGGTGATCTCGGCGCCGAGGAGCGGCTCCGCGAGGTCGACGGGCTCACCGAGGCGGCCGCGACCGAGCTCAAGATCGTGCAGGCGGCGGCGAGCCGGCTGGCGCGCGGCGAGATCAGGCGGCGCCACGTGCTGTCGTCGTGGTCGAGCGTGCTCGACTACTGCCGCGCCGCCATGGCCTTCGACGACAAGGAGCGCTTCCGCATCCTGTTCCTCGACAAGCGCAATCATCTCATCGCCGACGAGCAGCACCAGACCGGCACCGTCGACCACACCCCGGTCTATCCGCGCGAGGTGGTCAAGCGCGCGCTGGAGCTCTCCGCCACCGCCGTCATCCTGGTGCACAACCATCCGTCCGGCGATCCGACGCCATCGCGCGCCGACGTGGAGATGACGCGGGCGATCGTCGATGTGGCGCGCCCGCTCGGCATCGCGGTGCACGACCACATCATCGTCGGCAAGGACGGGCATGCGAGCCTGAAGGCGCTGAAGCTGATCTGATTGGCGAAGTCCGCTTTGGACGGAGGAGCCAACGACATCGGCGCCGTCTGAGTATTTCCGCTTGTCCCAGAGCGGGCATGATCGTGGTGCCGGCCCTCCGGTAGGTCATGCACGACTCGGGGCACTGAGGTGTCCTTAAGGGGACAGTGCCGTCTGAATCGCTTCGGCGTTCGCGGCGGCGAAGGGACTTATCAGCTGCAGGCCGTCGATGATGCGCCCATCCTGCATGTCTTCCGTCAGCAAGACCTTTGCTCCGGCCCGGGCGGAAGCCGCGCACACCACACAATCCCATAGCTGCATGTGATGTGCACGTGCCAGCTCGGACGCCTTCTTGATGGTGGCGTCCGTGGTCGCCGGTGTCACGAAGGCGGCCTGGTAGATGGACGACTGTCGGATTGCTTCGTCGAATGCCGACGGTACGCGACGCTGGACGAAACGAAGGTACTCCACGAGCACCTGCGCCGGAATGACGCCGTCCCGCGCAGCTCGGAGTATCAGATCGGCCGAGCGCCTCCCCTTCTCCGTCTCCGGTTCGAGCTCGGCATAGATCAGGATGTTACTGTCCAGCGCGACGCGGGTCATGCGGCGGCGTCGCCGTACTTGTCGTCTTCCGCGATGGTTCCAACCCGATAGCCCGTCGCACGCTTTGACCGCAGGCTCTTCTCAAGTGCCGCGAATGCCGACCGCCATTCGGAATCGCTCGTGCGATCCGCTGCGTGCGGAGAGATCTTGGCAACGGGCGTGCCGTTCTTGGTGATGACAATGGTTTCGCCCCGCTCGGCGGCGGCGATCACCTGGGAAAAATTCTGGTTGGCCTCTCGGACCGTCATCTCCCGCATGAGCTTTCCTGTGTTCTACGTTGCAACATAGGTCCAAATCTGGACCATTACAAGGCTTGAGCGAGCCGGCTGGCGCGCGGCGAGACCAGGCGGCGCCACGTGCTGTCGTCGTGATCGAGCGTGCTCGACTACTGCCGTGCCGCCATGGCCTTCGACGACAAGGAGCCCTTCCGCATCCTGTTCCTCGACAAGCGCAATCATCTCATCGCGGACGAGCAGCACCAGACCGGCACCGTCGACCACACCCCGGTCTATCCGTGCGAGGTGGTCAAGCGCGCGCTGGAGCTCTCCGCCACCGCCGTCATCCTGGTGCACAACCATCCGTCCGGCGATCCGACGCCGTTGCGCGCCGACGTGGAGATGACGCGGGCGATCGTCGAGGTGGCGCGCCCGCTCGGCATCGCCGTGCACGCCCTCATCTCGGCAAGGACGGCCATGCGAGCCTGAAGGGGCTGAAGTTGATCTAGCGAGGTCCTCTTCGGCGCTATTGATCAAACTGGACATTTTTGCGCTCGCACTTGGTGCACTCGACGCGCATCACATCGAGCTTGCCCTCAATGTCGCCGAAGGGTGTGGTACAAGCGGGCCATCTTCGATCATACGCGCCAGCAGGCAGGACGCGCTCTACACCAGCCCCGGCTAGCTCGGACTTTGCCCGTCGAACGTTGCCATCCATGTCCCAAACCCCTCCAGGGCGATCAGCGCCACCGATGGATCTCTCTGTTGGAGCTACTGATGTGCGAGACCGGCCGCTGCCTGTCGCCGGCCTCAAAGGCACGCCCGAAGAGATCGAGCGACAGTGGTACGAGAAGGTCTATCGCGGCCGCGGGGACAGCATGGCGCAACTTACCTGGCGCGCGGTGCTGATTGGCTCATGCCTGGGAGGCGTGTTGTCGCTTACCAACCTCTACATCGGTCTCAAGGCCGGCTGGGGCTTCGGCGTCGCCATCACGGCCAGCATCTTGTCTTATGCGATCTGGACGAGCTTGCTCAAAGTCGGCCTCGCGCGCACGCCGATGACCATCCTCGAGAACAACTGCATGCAGTCGACGGCCAGCTCCGCCGGCTACTCCACCGGCGGCACCCTGGTCTCGGCCTTTGCGGCCTACATCATCATCAATGACCAGTCGATGTCTGTGCCGCTAATGCTGGCCTGGGTGTTCTTCATCGCCGTGCTCGGCGTCACGATGGCCATCCCCATGAAGCGGCAGATGATCAATATCGAGCAGCTGCGCTTCCCTTCCGGCATCGCGGCGGCTGAAACCTTGCGCGCGCTGCATGCCAAAAGCTCGCAGGGTCTGCGCGCGGCCAAGGCACTAGGTCTCGCCGGGCTCATTGCCGCGATCGACAAGGTCTGGGCGGAAGGGCTGTCGACGATCAGCGCGAGCCTCGAACGCTTTTCGAGCGGAGCCCTTCTGACGGGCCTGCAGAAGTGGCTTCTCGGCAGTCACTACGAAGCCTGGTCGGGCCGCACCGTAGTCTTTTCCTGGGATTTCATATTTCTCGCCGCCGGCGCCATCACCGGTATGCGGGTCTGCGCGACCATGTTCGTCTCGGGCACGCTGTGTTGGGCTGTGGTCGTGCCGGTTCTCCAGACGAAAGGCGTCATCGCGGGTGCGGGCTTCGCCGCCATCGTGCAGTGGACGCTCTGGTTCGGCGCGTCCTGCATGGTGGCCGCAGGACTGTTGAGTTTTGCGCTGAGCTGGCGCACGGCATTGAGCGCGTTCCGTGATCTCGGACAAATGCTCTCCTTCCGCTCAGCGGCTGCGAGCGAGCCCGGCCGCATCGAGGCCATCGAGGCGCCAATGAGCTGGTTTGCCGTCGGCCAGATCGTGTCGCTTGTTGCGCTTGCCTGGCTCGGGCACGCGAGCTTCGGCATGCCGGTCTGGCAAAGTGCTATCGCGGTGGCGCTGTCCTTCTTGCTGGCGCTCGTCGCCTGTCGCGTGACGGGCGAGACCGATACGACGCCTATCGGCGCCATGGGCAAAGTCACGCAGCTCACCTTCGGCGCGCTAAGCCCGGGCAACGTCAATGTCAACTTGATGAGCGCCAACATCACGGCCGGTGCGGCGACTTCGGCGGCCGACCTGCTCACCGACTTGAAGAGCGGTTACCTGCTTGGTGCGCACCCCCGTAAGCAGTTTCTTGCCCAGTTCTCCGGCATCTTCGTCGGTACGGTCGTCACCGTGCTCACGTTTGCAGTCCTGGTGCCCAACGCGCAGGTGCTCGGCACCGACCAGTTCCCGGCGCCCGCCGCCCAGACCTGGTCCGCTGTTGCCATCGCGCTCGGCCAGGGTCTGTCCTCGCTCGAGTCCGTCAAGCTGTGGCTGATATTTGCCGGCGGTCTCGTCGGAGTGGTGCTCACGCTCGCGCCTGTTTTGCTCCCGAAATACCAACAGTATCTTCCCTCGGCGGCAGCGTTCGGCCTCGCCTGGGTGTTCCACTGGTACTATGGGCTTTTGTTCTTCCTGGGCGCCCTGGTTGCGCTCCTCCTCGAGAGACGGAAACCGAAGCTCGCCGAAGAGTTCACCTTGCCGGTGGCGTCGGGCGTGGTGGCCGGAGGCTCGCTGATGGGTGTGGTGCTGGTGTTCTGGGCCAATGGCGGCAGCATTCTCGACAAGCTCCTCGGCGGTTAACGGCAGTCAACTCCACAGTCGCTTGCTGGCAATGTCCGCCCCAAGGCGCATCTCTTGAACTTCTCCCACACCACAGTTGGATGGACTTCCGTGTTGTAGAGCGCCTGCGAGGAAAATCCGCAATCGGCGCCGGCCATGACGTTGTCGCATCCGACCAGATTGGCGAAGCGGATCAGCCGCTCGGCACCTCGCACTAACTCGTGTGCTATCGACAGTCAGTTCCTCTCGCCGAGTTCCTGCTCGATCGCCGCCCGCAACGATGGCAGGTCGCGCCGTACGGTTTCCCACACTCGACGAGCCGCTACATCTTCATAATCGTGACGGTAGACGTTTCCGGCACCGGCCATTTGCTTCCACGCAATGCCGTGGTGGCGTGCCTTCAGTTCATCGGAGAGTCGCCGCGAAGCTTCCGAAATGATCTCAAGGCAGCGTGTGACAGCATAAACCCGCAGCGTGTCGGCGCTGAAGCTCTCGTGGTCGTAGCCCTGCGCGAACCGCTGAGCGAGGTCATTATGATAGAGGATGTCGCGCAGCGCGCCGTCTTCAGCGTCAGAAGGCATAGACGGCATCCTGTGCCGAGCTTCGGCGCAGATGGGGTTTGAGGCCCTCGCGGTCGATCACGTCAACGGGCTCCGGGAACAGGCTCGCGATGAATTCCTTGACCTCGACGTAATCGAAGACGCTGACATGGGCGCCCGGATCGAACTCGACGAGGATGTCGATATCGCTATCGGGGTGATTGTCGCCGCGCGCGGTCGAGCCGAACAGCGCAGCATGGCGGACGCCCCGCGCTCGCAAAGCTGCTTCCGACCGCCGCAGAGTGGCCAATGCATCCTGCGTTTTCATGGTCTTGATCTATAGCACAACAATCGGCCTGAATGACGGATGGGGCCTGCCCATATAGGAACGCTGGACCGGAATGCGGATATGGGCCGTGCGCGAGCTGGTCAAGCGTCCTCCCGGGGATTTCAGACTTTTCGCCCCGCTGCGCCCCTGTGAGGCTCGAGCGGGTGACCTGGATCGGTCAACTCCACAGTCGCTTGCTGGCAATGTCCGCGCCTTGGCGCATCGCCTTGAACTTCTCCCACACCACGGTTGGATGGACTTCCGTGTTGTAGAGCGCCTGCGAGGAAAATCCGCAGTCGGCGCCGGCCATGACGTTTTCGCGTCCGACCAGATTGGCGAAGCGGATCAGCCGCTCGGCGATCAATTCCGGGTGCTCGACGATGTTGCTGGCATGCGTGATGACCCCGGGGCAGAGCACTTTGCCTTCCGGCACTTTTACCCGTTCGAACAGGTGGTATTCATGCTCGTGGCGCGGATTCGCCGCCTCGAAACTGAATGACCCAGCGTTGATCTTGAACATGTAATCGATGATCTGGTCCAAGCTCGCTTCGTAGAGCCGTGGCCCCTCGTTGATGCCGTAGCAGGTATGGAAGCGGACCCGCTCGGCAGGAATGTCGCCGAGCGCCACATTTGTCGCCTCGACATAGATCTGGGCGCGCCGTTGCTTCTGCCTGTCATCAAGCCCGGGATCAAAGAAGATGTCCGGCAAGAACGGATCGTCCACCTGCAACAGAATTCCTGCCGCGACGATCGCCCGATATTCCTTGTTCAGCTCGACAGCCAGGGCGTGGAAGTACTCCTCCTCGCTCTTGTAGTACTCATTGATGCCTACCCCTGAGGGTGCGGTAGCCGGCAGAAACACCCTGTGATCGGGCACGCCCGCCGCCTTGGCGGCTGCCTTCACATTGGCGATGTCGGTCTGCAACTTCGCCTCGCCCTTGTACTTTACGGGCCCTGTGCAGACGACGGGCACGATCGGAAGAATGGCCCCGCCCATCATCGCGACCTTGAAGTACTGGGCGTAGTACTCGGGAAAGGCACTCACTTCCTGCTGAAAAAGGACGAGCTTCTGGTTCGGCCGGGATTCGAAGCCTTCGAACCGCTCGCGGATGTAGGTGAAGAAGCCTGGCTTGGAGAATTCCCCATCGGTCACGATCTCGATGCCGCATTCGACTTGTTTCCTCACGCATTCGAAGACGGATTGCGCCAGCACCGAGCTCAGCTTGCTCTCGTCGTAAGGGTGACCCGAATACTTCGCCTTCAGAAGATCGAGCAGGTCGTGCGGGCGCGGCATGCTGCCGATATGGGTCGTCTGGATGTGATCAGAGTTCTGCTGCATCGCCATCGGCATTTTCTCCTCGCTGGGGTCGATTTGGCGCGCGGCCTATTCGGCATTCAACATCCACGGCACGCGCCCGCGCCCAACAGGGCGCTGACCGGCACGGGTCGCTCTATCTGCACGGATCGCTCCGCCTTCCTGCGCTCCTGCAGCCAGTTCGGGAACCACATGGCGATGGACGGAAAAACGAGGACGAGCACGACGCAAATGCACTGGATGACCATGAAGTCCGCCATGCCGCGGTAGATGAGCTTCAGGTTCCATTCCTTGACCACCTGCTTGAGGTAGTATGCCGACATCGCGACCGGCGGAGAGAGGAACGCGGTCTGCAGCACCACTGCGACGATGCAGCCAAACCACACCATGTCGTAGCCCAATCCCTTGGCGACGGGCGCGAGCAGCGGCAGGAAGATGAGCACGATCGCCGGCCATTCGAACGGCCAGCCGAGCAGGAAGATGAGCGAGAGCAACAGCGTCATCGTGCCCCAGGCGGGCAGCGGCGCCGCCAGCAGCATGTTAGTGATCCAGGTCGCGGCGCCGAGCCACGCGAACACGGCGCCGAAAACGTTCGAGGCGACCGCGAGGAACAACACCATGCTGCTGGTCGCCAGCGTGCTGTAGCAGGCATCGAGCAGCCCCTTCCAGGTGAACTTGCCATAGGCGATGACGAGCAGGATGGCCCCGAGCGCGCCGAGCGCCGCCGCTTCGGCCGCGGTCGTCAGTCCGGCAAGAATCACGCCCAGGGTCATGACGGTGAGGACGGTGACGGGCACCAGACCCACCAGGCATTCCCAGAACACGACACTCCTAGAGGTCGGGCGTTCCTCCTTGGGGACCGGCGGGCCGAGCTTCGGATTGAAGTAGCTGCGGCCGAGCGTGTAGACGATATACATCCCCGACAGGAGGAAGCCGGGACCGAACGCCGCCGCGTAGAGGTCGAGCACCGAAATGTCGAGTACCGGCGCCATCACCACCAGCATCACCGAAGGCGGAATGAGGATCCCGAGGGTGCCGCCGGCGGCGATGGCGCCTGCCGACATGCGCACGTCGTAGCCGGACCTGATCATCATCGGTCCGGCCATGATGCCGAGCAGCGCCACCGTGGCGCCGACGGTGCCCGCCGCGATGCCGAACAGCGTCGCGGTGACGATCACCACCACGTAGAGCGCGCCACGCACCGGCGCGAACAGGTCGCGGAACGCCTTGAACAGTCGCTCCATCAGCCCGGCCTGGTCGCACACGTAGCCCATCAGGATGAACATGGGCACCGCGACGAACTCGTCCTGCTTCATCAGGCCGATGGTCTGCAGATAGGCGAGATTGAAGACCCTGACGCCGAGGCCGAAGTAGCCGAAGATAAGCGCGAGGAAGAGCAGGGTGAAGCTGATCGGGAGGCCGATGAAGATCGCCCCCAGCATCACCAGCAGCATGATCATTCCGAGGAGCTCGAGCCCGGTCATATCTCGATCTTTGCCCTATGCTCGAACTCGCGCCCAAAGCGGATCCGGTAGCAGCACTTCAGGGTTTCCGAGATGCCCTGGATCATGAAAAGGAGCGCAGAGAGCGGGATCGAGGCTCGGAACGGCCACATGATGGCCCGCCACATGCTCTCCTGGGAACGCTCGCCGGTCGAATACGAGTGCCAGGCATCGTCGATGCTGATCAGCATCATGATCATCATCGTCGGGAAGAACAGGATCAGGTACGACACCAGGTCGATGATGCCCTTGGTGCGCTCCGGATAGTTCTCCCAGAAAATGTCGGTGCGCACATGGGCGCCCTTGTGCAGGGCGTAGGCACAGCCGAGCATGAACGCGGCGCCGTTCACCATGTAGCTCGAACTCGAAGACCCAGACGGTCGGCGCGCGAAAAAAATAGCGCGCAACGACCTCGTAGGTGATCGACCCCACGAGGAACAGCATCGACAGGGCGATCAGCTTGCCGGTGACGTCCGAGAATCGATCGATCGCGCGGATGATCGCGTAATAACCGGCGGAAAGTCGCCGCTGGCGCCGTTCGCAACCGGCGGCCCGGTGGCTGCGGACATCGATTTCTCCTCTCAGCCGACGAGCCCGGTTCAGCGCAAGTGTCATCAGCGCGTTCACGCGCGGCTTTCGACGCGCCTTGCGCGCGCATCATGGAGTCCCCGCGCCGGCGGCTCGCTTCGCTCGCCGGCGAGGCCGGCACTCCGCGCGCGAGCCGCTCCTGCTCGTCCGGCGCGACGGCGGGCGCCGGCGGACCCGGCAGCCCGCCGAACGTCGGATGAGTTGCGCCGGCCGACACCTACTTGCCGCGGTAGACCTTGTCCTTCCAGTAGTAGTTCCCGGCAAAGTCATAGGGTGGGAACCACGACAGGCGGAACGGCACGACCACCTCCGCATAGGCCTTCTGGCTCTCCACCACCTTCTTGTAGAAGGGATTCTTCTCGGTGTACTCGGCCTGGATCTTCTCCCATTCGTCGAGGAAGCTCTTCAGGATGTCGTCCGGGGTGCGGTGGATCTGAACGCCTTCCTTGATCAGCTCCTGGCAGGCACCGGCGGTTTCGCGATTGAAGGCGAAGTTGCGCATCGTCGTGGCGTACACGGACGCCACCCTGACGACCTCCTGCAGGTCCGGTGAAAGCTTCTTCCAGACGTCGGCATTAAACATCAGCTGCCCGCCGGTCACCGGCTCGTGCATGCCCGGCGTGTAGTAGTGCCTGGCGACCTTGTGCAATCCGAGTTTCTTGTCCTCGAGGCAGTTGATCCATTCGGCG
Organism: uncultured Alphaproteobacteria bacterium; assembly: GCA_963840535.1. Classification (GTDB taxonomy): domain Bacteria; phylum Pseudomonadota; class Alphaproteobacteria; order Rhizobiales; family Xanthobacteraceae; genus VAZQ01. The sequence continues at coordinate 212,690 of CAWIZJ010000029.1, read as the reverse complement.
CCCTCGATCACGCCGCGTTCCATTGCCGGTACGATTTCCTGACCCGGTATGGTCACGACGGCCACGCCGAGCCGGCTGTAGGTCTCGGCCCCGATGCCGTAGATGCGGTACTTCATGCCCTTGAGGTCGGCGAGGCTGTTGATCGGCTTCTTGAACCAGCCGAGCCCCTGCGGATAGTCGGTCGGAATCGGGAACCCGACGAGGTTCAGCTTGAGGTGATCGCGGTAGAACTCCTCGAGCAGCTTCATGCCGCCGCCATCATAGTACCAAGCGTAGTAGTCCTGTCCGTCCATTCCGAACAGCGGGCCATGCGACATCGGGATCGTGGCCGTGTTTCTGCCCTGAATGTATCCGAACGGTGCCATGGCGATGTCGAGCACGCCCTTGGACGACGCGTCGAACACTTCGAACGGCGGCACGATTGCGCCGCCGGGCAGGGTCTCGATCTTCAGCCGCCCGCCCGACATCTTCTCCGCCGTCTCCGCCCAAAGCTTGAAGATAAGGTGGAAGTTCGACGCAGCGGGGTGCGAGGACTGCCCCTTCAGGACGATCGGCTTCACGGCTGGGGTTTGCCCCGGGGCCGGGGAGGCCATCATGAGGCCTGCCGCCGCCAAGGCGCATAGAACTGCGACGCGTCTGCACATCGTCAATCTCCTCCCATCATGCGCCGCGTGTTCGGCGCTGTTCATCTCATTGACGCGAAACGCGAGAGCACTTGGATGCGAAAGCACTTGGACGCGAAAGCCTAGGTGCGAGCTCTTCCGACTGTCAAGAACGATCACACCCGGTCGATCCGCGCGAGGCGGTCAAGCGCGGCGCTCGAGCCCGCCGTCACACCGTCCTCCTGGTGCACAATCATCCCTTCGACGATTTGCCGTCCCGCGCCGACGTGAACGATCGTCGAGGTGGCGAAGCCGCTCGGCAGGTTGACTTGATGTCGTCAGCTTTCTTTGGCCACATTTGCGAATGCGTCTGGTACAAGCATGCTCGATCTGCTCCAGCCGCGTGAGCGCGTCGAGAGCGCTCCGGATCCACGCACATGCAATGGTCACGAACCGATGCTTGCCCGCAACCAAATTGGAAGTTATCCGGGGAACAGCGGATCAAGGGAGTGCACCAATGAAGCGGCTGTGCTGGGCGCTTTACATCGGGCTCGTCGCCCTGGGCTGTGCTGACGACGCCTCCGGCCAGAACTATCCATGGCGAACCATCCGCATCGTGGTGCCGTTCCCGGCCGGCGGTGGAGTCGATACGATGGCGCGGATTCTGGGCAACAAGCTGTCCGAACGACTCGGACAGCCGGTTCTGATCGAGCATCGCCCCGGTGCCGGCGGCAACCTCGGCGCCGACGCGGTCGCCAAGGCCCCGCCGGACGGTTACACCGTGCTGCTGACCGTCAATGGCCTCGCGATCAGCCCTTCGCTCTACAAGACGCTGCCGTTCGACCCGCTCAAGGCTTTCGCGCCGGTAACGCAGGTGGCCGCCAGCAGGTACGTGCTGGCGGGCTCCCCGAAAATGGAGGCCGCAACGATCCAGGAGTTGATCGCACTCGCCCGTGCCAAGCCCGGCAGCCTCAACTACGGCTCGAGCGGGGTGGGTGCCCCGCTTCACCTTCAGGCGGAAATGTTCAAGCACGCCGCCGGGCTCGACATCGCGCACATCCCCTATCGCGGCGACGCGCCGATGCTGACCGCGCTCCTGTCCGGCGACATCCAGATCGCCTTCATGCCCATGAGCACCGGCGTGCCGCAGGTGCAGAGCCGGCAGATCAGGGGTCTCGCCATCACCGGCCGAAACCGTTCGACGGCCCTGCCCGATCTGCCGACGTTGCTGGAGACCGGAGTGAAGGGCCTGGAGGACGGCAGCTGGTACGGCCTGTTCGCACCGGCCGGCACTCCGCCCGACGTCGTCGCGCGCCTGCAGCGCGAAATGGCCGAAGTGCTGAAATCGCCGGATGTGGACGAGCGGCTTCGAAGCACCGGCAACGAGCCGGTCGGCGGCACGCCGGAAGAGTTCGACGCGCTCTTCAAGGCCGACCTCGGCAAGTTTGCAAAAATCATCGCCGACGCGAAAATTCCGAAACTGGACTGAACCACCCCCTACCCGGATAGCCGCTCAGCACCTGCTCAGGGCTGCTGTTGAGTGGATGGCGGACGAGATTTGCTCACTGGGCAAGATCACAGTTGGCACGTTGCGGAATTGGCGCGACTGGCTCAGCCCTCCCGCGCCCTACTCGAATAGCGGCCCGACCTTGCTCAGGACTTCGTCGATGAGGTGATCCGGCACGCTTTCGATCCTTCTGCCCGCTCGTGCCCGCAGATCGAGAGCACGCGGCTGATCGCAGCGCACGACCCCGGTGGTCTGCGTACCAGAGCCCATGAGCGACACCGCAAAGCCCGCGTCCTGGCAAAGGCGCCTCCGCTCGTGATCGGCAGCACCACGGGCACGCCGGTCAGACGATTGAACTTCCCCGGCGATATCACCAGCACTGGGCGCTTGCCCCGCTGCTCGTGCCCAGCGGTCGGATCTAGTGTCCCGCTTCCGACGTTCGCTTCACATTGCAGCACGCTCGAGTGCGAACGTCGGAAGCAAAGGGACACTAGCAAGTCTATGGTGCTAGTGCGGTTTTGTCTTTGAGGTTCCGATGACGGAACCGCCGCGAGACTGATCGGAACGTCAAAGACACCGCACTAGCGATACGAGATAGATATCGCTACGGTCCATCAGATCAGCTCGCGGCCGCGGGGCCGACCGCGCAGCCAATCGCGCTCCGCACGGGTTCGCCGCCCCGACGGCCTGCACTGCGCCAGCAATTCATCGAGGGTGTAGCGCCGCCGCTTTTCGGGGGCGACGACGAGCTTCCCGGATTGATCGAGAGCCCGACCGAGGTTTCCGCGGCAAGATCGAGCGCGTCGAGCATGGGCTTGGGGATGGCAACATGACCGATCCCCCCACCTTCCGAAGCCGCGCAACGCGGGCCATCGCAATGTGCAGCAGCCTCACCTGTCGCTATCGAGAGGACATTGGTATGATGGCTCATGCCCGGCGACCGGGAGGACCCTCATGGTGACATTGCGAGCGAAGCCCGAGCCGCTCGATATCGATCTCGAGAAGACCGCGATCGTCGTGGTCGACATGCAAAACTCCTTCGTCTCGAGGGGCGGCATGTTCGACCTCGCCGGTTTCGACATCGCGGGCTCGGCGCCGGTGATCGAGGTCAACCGGCGCCTGCTGACGGCGGGCCGCAAGGCCGGCGTCAAAGTCGTGTACCTGATGATGGCCTTCAAGCCGGACTTGAGCGACGCCGGCGATCCCTCCTCGCCGGCCTATCACAAGGAGCTCGCCTTGCGCGTGATGCGCGATCGGCCGGAGCTTGCCGGCCAGCTCCTGGTGGAGAACACCTGGGACGCGGAGATCATCGACGAGCTGAAGCCGCAGCCGGGCGACCGGGTCGTGCGCAAGACACGCTACGACGGCTTCTGCCGGACCGAGCTCGACGCCATCCTGCGGGTGGCGAATATTCGCTATCTCTTGTTCACGGGCGTCGCCACCAATGTCTGCGTCGAGAGCACGGCGCGCCATGCCTTCTTCAACGAGTTCTGGCCGATCCTCGTCGAGGACGCCATGAACAACTCCGGGCCGGATTTCAACCGGCAGGCAACGCTGTGGAATTTCGAGCATACGCTCGGCTGGGTCACCCGATCCGATCATGTGATCGCCGCCCTGCAGGAACAGGCTCTGGAGACACAGCCGGCTTGAGCGGGTCTCTGTCTCCGCGTTGGCGTTGGCGCCAGCTCCCCGCTCGCGCCGCGGACGACGCCCCGTTCACACTCCGAACGTGAAGCGCGTGCCGACATTGGTCGTCACCAGCTGGCCCGGCATACGCCGGCGCATGGTCTCGATGAAGTCGGTGCCGGAACAGTGCATCGGGATGACGACGTCGGGCCGCAGCGCCTCGAGCTCGGTCACCGTGCGCTCGATGTACTCCTGCGGCGCGGTGACGAGGTGAAACCCGCCGATGACCGCATGGAGCTTCGCGACGTTGGATACCGCCATTGCGTGCCTGATCGTATTGATGAGGCCCACATGGCCGCACGAGCTGATGACGACCAGCCCGCGGCCCTGCACGATGTAGCAGGTGGCGTGCTCGTCCGGGTGCGTATCCTTGACCAGCTTGCCCCGCCGCTCGGCCTCGGTGAAATGATCGTACTCGTAGACCAGGGAACCGCCGCTCACCTCCTCGAACGAGTTGCGCTCGATATATCCGGTCGTGAAAGGGTGGGAGAGGTCGCACGGCTCGTTGCAGCACACCGGCGTCACCGACTGCGCCGTGAGCATCCTGCGGTCGACCGCACCCCACGATATCGGGTCCTTCGGGTTGCCCAGGAATTTCTCGCGGAAACCATCCTCGCCGCCGTTGTAGAAGCACAGATCGCTGCGCATCCGCGCTCGATGCTGCATGACGAAGCCGATGAGGCCGCCGAAGTGGTCGCGATGCGCGTGGCTCAGGATCAAGCCGTCGATCTTCGCCGGATCGATGTCGAGCAGATCGGCGTTGCGCAGAACGATCTCCGGCGTGTAGCCGAAATCCAGCATGTACTGGGCCTTCGAACCGGCACGACCGGATTCGAGGTGCAGCGAAAGGCCCCATTCGCAAGCGAGCGACGTCATCTGGCGACGCGGGAGCCGGCCGACATGCTCAATGGCCACGAACGGGTGCGTCGCCTTCGGCAGAAAAAGCTCGTAGCGCAAGTCGACGACGACGCGGACGGAGAGCTGATCGACAATCGGCGCAGCGAACGGTTTCGTGGGGGCAAGTCCTGCGCTCATCGTCCGATCTCCTGTCGTTTGCACCATGAGCCCGCGAACGCGCCAGCAGGGCTCTATCCTGTCGACGCAGAGTCGGCGGCCGCAGCGAGTGCCTCCTCGGCCTCCCGCCGCACCGCACGGGCGAGCACGAGCCGCTGGATTTCCGAAGTGCCTTCGTAGATCTCGAGGATGCGCTGATCCCGGTACAGGCGTTCCACCACCGTGGGCTTGCAGTATCCCAAACCGCCCCAGACCTGAACGGCGCCGTCGGTCGCGCGGTGCGCCACCTCGGACGCATAGAGCTTCGCCATTGCACCGAGGTCGGCGACGTCCCGGCCCTCGTCGTAGGCCTTGGCAGCCTCGTAGAGCATCATGCGGGCGGCCGAGATCTCGACCGCCATGTCGGCGAGCCGGAAGCCGATGCCCTGGTTCTCGATGATGGGTTGGCCGAATGCGCGCCGTTCGACCGCGCGCCTGGAGGCTTCACGATAGGCAGCGAGCGCGATTCCGAGGGATTGAGCGGCCACCATGACGCGCCCGACATTGAGGGTCTGAAAGGCGAGCGGCAATGCCCGGTTCAACTCGCCGACGCGCGCGCTGTCAGGCACCACGACATCGAGTTTCAGATTCGATGTCCGGGTGCCGCGAATGCCCATCTTGTCGGCCAGCTCGTCGATGACGGCTCCGGGCTGCTCCTTGTCGACCATGAATGCTGAAATTCCGCGCCCGCCCGCGCTCGCATCGGTCTTGGCGAAGACCACGTAGTAGCGGGAGGCCCCGCCGTTGCCGATCCAGTACTTCTCGCCGCGCAGACGCCAGCCATCCCCTTCACGGGTCGCCGTGGCCTCGATCGCGGCCGCATCCGAGCCGGCAGCGCGCTCCGACAGGGCAAAGCTCGTTGCCACGCCGTTCGCCATCTCGCCGAGGTAGCGCTGCTTCTGGTCGTCGCGTCCGGCGAGGAGGATGGGAAACGCCCCCAGCTGGTAGGTGCACAGGATCGCCGCCGTGGAGGCGCAACCGGTCCCGATCGCCTCGACCACTGCCGCGGTGGCGGTGAGGCTCGCACCTTGACCGCCATGGATTTTCGGAGTGAACAACCCCGCCAGATCGTGCTCGACCAGCCGGCGCACGTTCTCCCAGGGGTAGCGCTGCTCGCGGTCCAGTTCTTCGGCCAGCGGGGCGAAATGGCGTTGCGTTACGCGTTCGGCTACCGCGCGCCAATGCCCGGCCTCGGCGTCGAGGACGGGCTGCCATATGACCGCCATCCCTATTTCTTCAGGCCGGCCGCTTCGGCGGCAGCGCTCCACTTGGTGGTCTCGCGCTCGATGAACCGGGCGAACTCATCGGGCGGACCGCCGAGCGGATCGAAACCTTGCGCCCTGAGCTTGGCGACGACGTCGTCCGACCTTGAGCGCCGTATTGGCGGCGGCAGCGAGCTTATCGATCACCGTGCGCGGCGTGCCCGCAGGCGCCACCAGGCCGAACCAGACGCTGGTCTCGAAATCGGACAGCCCGGCCTCGGCAATGGTGGGCAGGTTCGGCGCCACGTGCGGGCGCTTGGCCGAGCCCGAGGCGAGCGCCTTGATGCGGCCCGCCTCGACATGGGGCATGATCGTCGAGGCCACCCCCAACATGATCGACACGCGGCCGGCGAGGAGATCGGTCACCGCCGGCGGGCTCCCCTGGTAGGGCACATGAACGAGCTTGACGTTCGTGCGCACGCTCAACAGCTCGGTGGAGAGATGTGGGACCGTCCCCGGCCCCACCGACGCGTAGGTGAGCTCGCCGGGCTTTGATTTGGCGAGGGCGATGAGCTCCTGGAAGCTCGACACGCCGAGCGAGGGGTGAACCGCGAGAATGAGCGGCAGGCCGGTGAGCGGCGTGACCGGGGCGAAATCCTTGACGAAGTCGAAGCGGAGATTGGAGCTGATGGCGGCGTTGGTGACGTTCGACGACGTGCCGATAAACAATGTGTAGCCGTCCGCCGGGGCGCGGGCGACGAACTCCGCCGCCAGGCTGCTTCCGGCGCCGGGGCGGCTTTCGATCACCACCTGCTGGCCCAGCGTCTGGCTCATGGTGGCACCCACCAGACGGGCCGTGATGTCGGCTGCCGACCCCGGCGGGAAGCCGATGATCAGGCGCAGCGGTCGCGACGGAAAATCATCGGCGCGCGCCTGCGGCACGACGGCGATGGCAGTGAGAGCCGCCGTCAACCCCAATAAGGCAATGCGTCGCGCAATGCGTTGCATGGCAGTCCTCCCCTCGATTGCGGCATCTGATTTTCGACGAGCCGGTTGCCGCCAAGCCAGCTCTGTTCAAAGCGATCTTAGTTGAGCGCGTGCCGGAAGGCGATGTCGCTCGTCGGCCACTTTCCCGATCCGGTGGTCGGTGCCGTAGGCGGCAACCAGCCGGATCCCTCCCGGGTCGCGAAACCAGGCTCGAGCCACCCGCCAAATCGACCGCTCTGTGATGTCCAACACATTGGGCAGAGCGGTTTGCAGGCATGCTTTCCCCGTGAGAGCGCCGATAGCCGTCGGCAGGCCCGGGGGAGATGATCATGTTTGCTGCAGCGCTTGCGTTTTCATTCGTCGCGATCGCGCTCGGACTGCCGGGCTGTGCCATGCTGGTGTTCGGCCTGACCGACGTCCAATAGCGCGCGCATCAACCGTCGGGGCCATTTTCCGTCCTGCAAGCTGGAGTCATCGCGAGATGAGCCCTCGATCTACATTGGCACTCGCTTCGCTCGGTTTTGCCGTCGCATGGATTGCGTTGATGTGGTCGTGGAATGCGCCGTTGGACACAGTCCCTGCCGCCATCCTCATCGTTGCGGGCTCCATAGAAGGCCTGCTTTGGTACCTCATGATGGGCTGGTGGCTCAAATATTCGAACCGACGATCGAAAGCCGGATCAGGGCGGTAGCCCCTGCCGAGAATCGAGACGGCTGGAAGCCGGTACCGAGGCGGCGTCTCGAGCGAGCCCTCGGTCCGATCGACCGGCGAAGCGGCCTCCGCCTACTGCCGCATCAGCACCATCGGATCGGCGCTCGGCGGAATCCGCTCCCAGGTATTGGCATCGCTTTCCGAGAACCGCCATGTTCCCGCGCGTCCGGTGAGCCGCAGCTCGTTGTCCTCGAGCCGCCAGGTCGAAAGGCCGAGCTCGGCGATCGCCGCGGCGCAGCCCGCCCTGACTGCGATCCGGTAGCTCTCCCCGCCCGCCGAGGCGTTGGAAAGCGTGAGCTTGCAAAGCGGCTTCTCGAATTCCTGCAGCAGCGTCCATTCGCCGAACAGTTGGTCGGCAGTGACAGTGGCGGCCTTGATCGCCGCCTGGGTACGCATGAAGAACAGCCCTTCGCCCTTGCGCTCGGCTTCGTACATGTGGGCTTCGACCTCGGTGAACTCGAGCACGACGGTGCCCTTGGAATCGAGCAATCGCACCGAATCCCGGGGACCGAGCGCCCACGTCCCGACGTCCCTCAACGGGGGAAACGCAGTGCCGCAGGCCTCTGCGAGCTCGAGCTTGAAGCTGTTGCCGGCAGGCTCGAGTGAAAAGGCCAGCGGGCAGATCTTGTCGCGTGCCGCATTGGAGATTTCCCAGGCACCGACCATCGCCTTGGCGGCGTCGCTCGCAGTCGCGGCTTCCTCGCCGCGCACCGCAGCCGTCGATACGATCAGGATCGTCGCGAGGGCGACCACAGGCGAACGCAGGCAGGAGAGATCTGGCATGACAGAACGCAGTTCGAGGCCGGCGGCCCTCCGGAGATGCGCATCATAGCGCGGTCCTGCACCGACCGTCATTACGGCAACCGAGCGGGGATGAGGGCAAGTCATCATGTCGGCAGAAGTAAAATGGCGCGGGATTGGGAATTTCGCACAAATTGGCGTCGTCGCCGGGCCCGGTCAACGTCGCGGCCGGCCTGACCGTCATCGCCGTTTCGGCGTTGGCCACGGGGTTTCCGGTACCGGGGTAAGAGGCGCCTTTCCGGCATTCCAGGCCAAGAGATTGTCGACCACGACCTGATCCATCCTTGCGCGGGTCGCAACCGAGGCCGAGCCGAGATGGGGAAACAGCACCGCGTGATCCATCGCGATCAGCGCCGGCGGCACCTCGGGCTCGTTCGCATAGACGTCGAGGCCCGCGGACATGATGGTCTTGTCCTCGAGCGCCTTGATCAGCGCCGCCTCGTCGACCACCGTTCCGCGCGCCATGTTGATCAGGATGCCGTCGGGACCGAGCGCTGCGAGGACGTCGGCGTTGATGAGATTCCTGGTCCCCGCGCCGCCCGGGATGATGACGAGCAGCACGTCGACCGCGCGCGCCATCTCGATGAGATTGGAATAGTGGCGGTATGTCACACCCGCCGCCGGCCGCCTCGCGTGGTAGACTACGGGCACTCGCATCGCCTCGAGCCGGCGCGCGATCGCCTGCCCGATATGGCCCATGCCGACCAGCCCGACCGTACGGTCGCGCAGTGACGCCCTGCTCAGTGGATAGTCTCCGTGCCGCCACTTGCGGGCACGCAGATAGCGCTCGGCCTGCGGAAGCTCGCGCACCGTGCACAACAAGAGCCCAAGTGCGGTATCGGCGACCTCCTCGGTGAGCACGTCAGGTGTGTTGGTGACGGTGACGCCGTGGGCGGCAGCCCAGCCGACCTCGATGTGATCGTAACCCACGCCGAACGAGGAGACGATCTCGAGTCGCGGGAAACGCGCCATGAAGGCGCCGTCGATCCGTTCGGACGTAACCGACATCGCGATGCCGCGCAGCCGCGGCGCCACCTCGGCGAAGAACCGGTCGAGGTTCGCCATCTCCGAGAACCTGATGAGATCGAACGCGGGCGCAAGCCCGTCGACGATGACCGGCTTGGGCGGACCGATCAGCAGCAGCTCGGTTTTTTCAGCGGCCATCCGACTTCCTTGCCCACCTGCCGGTGCCTGCAGCTGGCTCTGCTCAAGTTGACCACCGTCCTGCGCGGGCTTGGCCCGCGCATCCACGTCTTGCGTGCCGCAGCCGAGGCGTGGATGGCCCGGACAAGCCGGGCCATGACGATTATCTGATGCTACACCACCCGAACATGCTTCAAACTCGCGCTACACCAGCATCGTGACCGGCTGCTCGATCAGCCCCTTGAATGCCGCAACGAGCTCCGCCCCCAGCGCGCCGTCGACCACGCGATGATCGCAAGAGAGCGTCACCGACATGACGCTGGCGAAGGCGATGCCGCCATCCGCCTTCTCGACCGCCTGACGGCGCGCGGCGCCGACCGCGAGCATGGTCGCATGCGGCGGATTGATGATGGCGGCAAACTCGCGGACCCCGTACATGCCCAGATTGGAGATCGCCGACGAGCCGCCCTGGTATTCGCTCGGCATCAGCTTGCGCTCGCGGGCGCGAGCAGCGAGGTCCTTCATCTCGCGTGAGATCGCCGAGAGCGGCTTCGTGTCCGCGTCCCGGATCACCGGCGCAATCAGCCCGCCTTCGATCGCGACCGCGACGCCGATGTCGGACCGAGAGAATCGCAGGATGCGATCCTCCGCCCATACCGCATTGGCCGCCGGCACCCGCTGCAGCGCCGCCGCCCAGGCCTTGATGACGAGATCGTTGACCGAGAGCCGGAACCCGGGCTTGCCGTCGCGATCCTTGGGCGCCGCTGCGTTCGCCTCCTCGCGCAGCTCGAGCAGCCGGCCGATCTCCACGTCCGCGGTCAGATAGAAATGCGGGATGGTCTGCTTGGCCTGCAGCAGCCGCGCGGCAACGGTCTTGCGCATGCTGTCGAGCGGCACCTCCTCGAACGGCACGTCACGGTAGAGCGCCTTGAGCGCTTCGGCGCTCACTCCCTGGGCGAGCGGGACGGCCGGCATCGCGATGGGAGGCGCCCCGACCGGGGCACTGCGGACGGCCGCCTCGATGTCGCGCGCCACGATGCGGCCATGCGGGCCGGACGGCGAAACCTTGCCGAGATCGATGCCGGCCTCGGCCGCGAGCCGGCGCGCCAGCGGCGTCACTCGGGTGCCGCCGGCAAGCCGCGCCGGCCCGTAGTTCCGTGCAGGCGTTCGCACCTCGAAGAACGGATCGAGCTTGATCGGAGCCGCGCGACGCGGGATCGGCCACCGCGACGGACGCCTTGCCGGCCACCCGCGCGGGCAGCTCAGCTGATCTTGACGACGAGGCGGCGGGCGCGGATGAGGTGCCGGCGGGCAGGCCGCTCTTCGCCGCATCGGCGGAGATGACGGCAACGACCGCACCGACCGGAACCACCTCCCCTGCCCCTACGCGGATCTCGGCAAGCACGCCGGCGGTGGTCGAAGGCACCTCCATCGACACCTTGTCGGTCTCGATCTCGAACAGGTTGTCGCCGGGCGCCACCGTCTCGCCCGCCGACTTGAACCACTTCGTGATCTTGCCTTCCGCAACGGTCTCGCCGAGCTGCGGCATCAACACGTCCATCAGCCTGGCTGCCGGCATCAACACGTCCATCACCTGATCCGCTCCCAGATCACTTCGTAGGTGGTGCCGGGCGGTCGCAGGATCAGACGATCCCCCACGAATTCGTAGCCTCGCACCAGATCGGCGACATCGCCGGGCTGCACGCTCCCCTGGCGATGATGGGTGACGGTGCCGGCCCGCTCATCGACCGTGTAGGTGCCGAAATACGCGATGTATTCCTCGAGCGCGGCCTTGGCCTCCTCGGGCGTCGGCTCGCTGCCCGCCTTCGGGCGCGGCCGATCGGGTGCCACCTGCACCGACATGATGCCCGATGCATCGTAATAGATGATCCCCTTGGGGTTGGCGCCGCGTCCCGGCCGCGGCTTGCCGTCGAGCGTCGCACCGACGTAACGCCACGCGCCGTGAAAGCGCTGGAGGCCGCCGGTTTTGACTTCCTCGCTCACCAGGTCACCGAGATGTATTGCGTCTCCAGAAACTCCATCAGCCCTTCGTGGGCGCCCTCGCGGCCGATGCCCGACTGCTTCATGCCACCGAAGGGCGCGGCGGGATCGGAGACCAGTCCACGGTTGAGCCCGATCATGCCGAAATCCAGCTGCTCGGACACGCGCATGCCGCGACTGAGGTCCTTGGTGTAGAGATAGGCGACGAGACCGTATTCGGTGTCGTTGGCGCGCTTGACCACCTCGTTTTCCGACTTGAAGGTCTGGATCGCGGCCACCGGCCCGAAGATCTCCTCGTTCAGCAGCTTGGCGCCGTCCGGCACGCGGTCGAGCACGGTCGGTGGGTAGAAATGCCCGGGCCCCGACGGCGACCGGCCGCCGGTGAGAACCCTGGCACCCTTGCCGACCGCGTCGTCGACCAGCTCGATCACCTTCTTCCTGGCGTCGGCATTGACCAGCGGCCCCACCGATCACACCGTCGTCGAGACCGTTGCCGACCTTCAGCGCCGCCATCTTGGCCGTGAGCTTGCGGGCGAACTCGTCGTGCACGCTCTCGTGCACGTAGAAACGGTTGGCCGAGGTGCAGGCCTCGCCCATGTTGCGCATCTTGGCGATCATGGCGCCGTCGATGGCGGCATCGATATCGGCGTCCTCGAACACGATGAAAGGTGCATTGCCGCCCAATTCCATTGCGGGCTTGACCACGTTGTCGGCGGCCTCGTGCAGCAGCTTGCGGCCCACTTCGGTCGAGCCGGTGAACGATACCACGCGCACGCGCGGATCGTGCAGCATCGCGCTCACCACCTTGCCCGACGATCGCGACGGAATGACGTTGACCACGCCGGCCGGCACGCCCGCCTCCTCCAGGATCGGCATCAGCGCCAGCATGGTGAGCGGCGTGTCGGATGCAGGCTTGAGGACGACCGGGCAACCCGCGGCGAGCGCCGGACCGATCTTGCGCGTCGCCATGGCGGCGGGGAAATTCCACGGTGTCACCAGGACGGCGACGCCCGCGGGCTTGTGCTGCACCACGATGCGGGCGCCCGAGGCAGGCGCCCGCGACAGGCCGCCGACGGCGCGCACCGCCTCCTCCGCGTTCCAGCGGAAGAACTCCGCGGCATAGGCGACCTCGCCGCGCGAATCCGAGAGCGCCTTGCCGTTCTCGATGGTGATCAACTTGGCGAGCCGCTCGGCATCGCGCATGATCAACTCGAACGACTTGCGCAGGATCTCGGCGCGCTCACGCGGCTTGCGCGCGGCCCAGCCCTCGAAGGCGTCGCTCGCAGCATCGACCGCGGCAATGGCGTCCTCCACGGTGGCGCTGGCGACGGAGGCGATCCTGTTCTCGGTGGCGGGATCGAGCACGTCGAAGCGGCCACCGTCGGAGGCTTTGCGCCATTTGCCGCCGATCCACAGATCGGTCGGAACGTCGGCGAGGAGGTTTTCGTACATGGCACGTTTCCTGTGATGCTTCGAATTCGCGCAGCATGCTCGTCCGCAAAGCCGGGAGCAGGAGCGGGCCGAGCTGCTGCGCTTCGACACATCGGCATCGCTCATCCCTGCATCGAGCGGCGCACCCGATCGACGATGCGATCGACCGTCGGCAACGCGATGTCCTCGAGAATGTCGGCAGCCGGCAGCGGGATATGCGGTGTCGTGATCCTCACCGGCGGGCCGTCGAGATCGTAGAACGCTTCATCCGCCACGATCGACACGATCTCGGCACCCCAGCCGCACAGCCGCGGATTCTCCTCGACCGTGAACAGGCGATGCGTGCGGCCGACCGAACCGAGGATGGTCCGGGTGTCGAGCGGCACCAGCGACCTCACGTCCACCACCTCACAGTCGATCCCGTGCTCCGCCGCGAGCTTGTCGGCCGCCTCCAGCGCCCGCGGCACCATCAGCGCCAGCGCCAATACGGTCGCGTCCTTTCCCGGCCGCACCACCTTGGCGCTCCCGAGCGTGTCCACGATCTCGCCATCGGGCACCTCGCCCTTGGTCGGGTAGAGCGACTTGTGCTCGAAGAAGATCACGGGGTCGGGGTCGCGCACGGCGGCGGCGAGCAGGCCGATCACGTCGCGCGGCGTCGAAGGGGCGACCACCTTGAGGCCGGGGATCATCATCGCCCAATTCTCGACGCTCTGGGAGTGCTGCGCGCCGAACCTCGCACCTCCTCCGTTCGCCGTGCGCACCACCAGCGGGCACTTGAGCTGGCCGTTCGACATGTAGCGGCTCTTGGCGAACTCGTTGGCGATGTAGTCGAAGCAGACGGCGAAGAAGTCCGAGAACATGATCTCGGCGATCGGCTTCAGGCCGGTCATGGCCGCACCCATGGCGGCGCCCAGGATCGCCTGCTCCGAGATCGGGCAATCGCGCACGCGCCTGTCGCCGAACTGCTCGTAGAGTCCGACAGTGGTCTTGAACACGCCGCCGGCCTTGCCCACGTCCTCGCCGAAGAAGATCACATCGGGATCGCGCGTCATCTCCTGGGCGATGCCGCGCGCCACGGCGTCTCGATAGGTCAGTTCCGCCATGCGAAGCCTCCGTCGGCATAAACGTCGGTGGTGAGGATTTCGAGCGGCGGCGGCGGCGCGGCCTTGCATTTGTCGGTCGCCTCGTCGACCCGACGCCGCACGTCGGCCTCGATCTTCGCGATCACGTCGTCGGCGATGCCGAACTGGCTGAGCCGCTCGCGATAGATCCTGATCGGATCGCGCTCCTTCCAGCGGTCGAGCTCGCCCTCCGGGCGGTATTTGGCTGGATCGGCGCGCGAGTGCCCGCTGTAGCGGTAGGTCAGGCACTCGATCAGCGAAGGTCCGTTGCCGGCACGCGCCTTGTCGTAGGCCGCAATCGCCGCGCGATAGACCTCGTCCGCGTCCTGTCCGTCGACCAGGATGGGGGCGAGCCCGTAGGCCGCCGCTCGTCCCGCCGCCGGGTTGGCGACCGCGGTGACCTCGCCGATCGGCGTGTACTCCATGTACAGATTGTTCTCGCAGACGAAAACCACCGGCAATTTCCACACCACCGCGAAGTTGAGCGCCTCGTGGAAGGCGCCGATATTGGTGGTGCCGTCGCCGAAGAAGCAGACCGTCACGTCACCGTCGCCGCGGTATTGCGCGCGCAAGGCGGCGCCGCAGGCGATGGGCAGGTGGGCACCGATGATGGCGTAGGAGCCCATGACCCCGTGCTCGACCGAGGTGAGATGCATCGAGCCGCCCTTGCCGCGCATGAGCCCGTTGTCGCGCTGCATCAGCTCGCCCAGCACCTGCTCGATCGGCACGCCGCGTGCAAGCGTATGGGCATGGCCGCGATACGTGCAGAACGACAGATCTCCCGGCTTCATGGCGGCGGCGAACCCGGCCGCCACCGCCTCCTGCCCGAGCGACAGGTGGCTCGTGCCCTTGACCAGGTTCTGCAGGAAGAGATCGAAGGCGCGCTGCTCGCTCTCGCGGATCTCGACCTGCGTGCGGAACATCGTCAGCCGCTTTTCCTCCCCGATATCGTCATTGATGCCCGCACGAGAGCCGTCGGACACGCGCACCGCTTCTTTCGCCATGAATTCCACCTCGGACAGGGGCCGATGAAGGGACGGCCGGAACCGGCCGCCTTGGAAATTAGCCCTACTTCGTGGGTTGGGTCGAGCGCCAAAAGGGTGACCTGACCTGCGGACCGCTCCGAACTCTCCCTCAGGGCCGCCCTCGCACCTGCTCGCGATGCAGGATGTAGAGCCCCGACGCCACCACGATGGCGCACCCCACCAGGGTCCAACGATGCGGAACGTCGCCGAACACGAGGTAGCCCAGCGCGATCACCAGGACCATCTCGGTATAGATGAAGGGCGACAGACCGCCGCCGGCGCCAGGCGGTGGGCGGCGATGAGAAGATAGTGGCCGAAGCTGCCCATCGCCCCGGTGGCCACCATCAAGGCGATCACCAGCGGGTCGGACGGAGTGATCCAGACGAAAGGTACGACCGGCAGCAGTGCCACCGCGCCCACCACATTCGAGTAGAACAGGGTGGTCTGGTTGGAATCGGTGCGCGCGAGGATGCGCGTGCTGATGGAATAGATCGCGTAGAACAGGGCTGCCGCCAACGACAGCAACGCCGCCGGCTGGAACGCGCCGGACCCCGGACGAGCGATGACGATCACCCCGACGAAGCCCACCGCGATCGCGATCCAGCGCCGCCAACGCACCCACTCGCCCAGCATCGGCCCCGATAACGCCGCGACGAAGAACGGAGTGGAGAATATGAGCGCGATCGCCTCGTCGAGCTGCAGGTAGCGCAGGGCGGCAAAGTTGCACAGCGTCGAGCCGACCAGCAGCATGGAGCGCACGATCTGCAGCACCGGACGGGTGGTGCGCATGAGACCGGGGCGCGTCCACGGATTCGACACGATGAACGGGAACAAGAACGCACCGGTATAGCGCGCCCACACCACCTGCAGAGTGGCCATGTAGAGATTCAGATACTTGGCGGTGGTGTCGAGCACGGCAAAGCACGACACCGCCCCGCACATCAGCGCGATGCCGGTGAGGCGCTGGACGCGCTCGTGCGAGGTATGGTCCGGCATGCGGGAGGATCGCCGGTCGGCGGAACGCTTCCGGAGGCGTGAACGGTCTTCGCAGTACGATATTCCGGCCATTTGCCCTGCGGAGCGTGCACAATGCGCGTCCTGGAGCCGGACCACTACCATTGTGGCAGCGCTGATGTCGCTTGCGAGCATGGCTGCCGCCGCCGACATCCGCGTGCTGAGCGTGGACGCGGTCCAGCATGCAGTCCGCAATCTGGCCGTGGATTTCGACCGGGATACCGGCCACCGGGTGATCTTCACCATCGAGTCCCCCGCCGTCGTCATGCAGAAGATAAAGGACAACGAGGTCCACGACGCGGTGATCGTTTCGGAGCCGGCCATGGACCAGCTCGACCGCGAGGGCATCGTCAACCCGGAAAGCCGGGTAAAGCTCGCCGCCGACGTTTCGACCGTCTTCGAAGGCGCGCTGATGTCGGACGGCTCGGTGCCGGAGGCGGCGCGCGCCTTCATCCGTTACCTCGTAAGCGCCGACGCACGCGACAAATGGGTTGCCGCCCGGCTCGAGCCGGTACCCGATCAATGACCTGCACGATCGGTCCGGGAGCAAGCGCGGCTCGACGAGATGCGATGGCGGATCGCAGCCTGCAATCGGCCTGTTCCCGGCTCGTGCCGCAGTCGGGGCACCGGCCTAAATTCCCAGATATGCCCGCTTCACGCCGGCATCGGACAACAGCATGTCGTAGCGGCCGTGCAATGCGACGCGCCCGGTCTCCAGCACGTAGCCGTGATCGCAGGCCTCGAGCGCCTCGACCACGCGCTGCTCGACCAGCAGAATGGTGAGCCCGTGCGCGCGATGGATCTCGCGGATACGCTCGAAAATCGTGTCGACCACCGTCGGTGCGAGTCCCATCGAGGGCTCGTCGAGCATGAGGAGCTCGGGCGCCGAAGCGAGCCCGCGTCCGATCGCCAGCATCTGTTGCTCTCCGCCCGATAGCGTGCCCGCGAGCTGATTGCGGCGCTCGGCAAGCACGGGAAAAAGCTCCAGGATCATCGGCAGCAGCTCGGCGCTGCGGACCCGGCCGTTCCTCGTGTAGGCGCCCATCTCGAGGTTTTCCATCACCGTCATCGAGGCGAATACCTGGCGGCCTTCCGGGACATGGGCGATGCCGAGATGCGCACGCTCGGAAGGCGGTACGGCGATGAGGTCGCGGCCTTTATACGTGATCTCGCCCGCAACCGGCGTGACGGTGCCGGAGATCGCCTTGAATAGCGTGCTCTTGCCGGCGCCGTTGGGTCCGACCACGGCGACGAACTGCCCGCGCTCGACGTCGAGCGAGACGTCGCTCAGGGCGTGCAAGCCGCCGTAGCTGACACTAAGCGACCGTATCCTGAGCACGGTTCATCCATTTCTTGCCGAGATACGCTTCGATGACGGCGGGGTTCCTCACGACTTCGTCGGGCGATCCTTCGGCGATCAGCCGGCCGTGATCGAGCACGCTGAAACGCTCCGCGAGCTTGATCATGGCGTGCATGGTGTGCTCGATGATCACGATGGTGACGCCTTCGCGGTTGACCTGCCGGATGATCGCCAGCATCTCGACGAGCTCGTCATGGCCCAGTCCGGCCAGCGTCTCGTCGAGCAGCAGGAGGCGCGGACGCGACGCCAGCGCCCGGGCCAGCTCCATGAGGCGCAGCTGCTTGGTGGTCAGACCGCCGGCGACGGCATGGGCCTGGGCATCGGCGAGACCGACGCGCTCGAGCGCCGCGTAGGCATTGCGCTCCGCCTCGACGTCGGTCGCGGTCCCGCCGATAGGCGCCGATGATCACGTTCTCGAGCACGGTCATGCGCGGGAAAGCGCGCACGACCTGGAATGTGCGGCCGATGCCGAGCCGGCAGACCGCGTGCGGCTTCAGGCCGACGAGGTTCGATCCGGCAAAGCCGATGCTCGCCCGCATGAGGCTCCAGGAAGCCGTTGATGACATTGAACAGCGTGGTCTTGCCGGCACCGTTGGGGCCGATGATGCCGTGGATCATGCCTTCCATGATGGTGAGGTCGACATCATCGACGGCCTTGAGCCCGCCGAAGGCCCGTGACACGCCCGTCAGAACGAGCAGGGGACTTCCGGCGCTTGCGCGCGGGTGCACGGCGGTCGACGACTCGTCCGCAGCAGTCGTGCTCGGGCGACAGCGGCGGAGGCGTCCGGGCTCGCCGCGCCGCGAGGCGATCGCGGATGCGCCAATAGATGCCCTCGGGCGCCGAGAGCATGATCATGATGATGGCGATGCCGTAGACCACCCCCTGGATGCCGGGAACCACGTTGCCGAGCTCGGCATGCAGCATCTCGGCGAGAGGCACCAGGACCACCGATCCTATGACCGGGCCCCAGAACACGCCCACGCCGCCGAACAATGTGACGACCAGCGCTTGCGCCGAAACCAGCATGCCGAACATGCTCTGCGGCGTGACGATGAGCAGCACCACCGCGTAGAGCCCGCCGGCAGCGGCGGCCATGGCCGCGCTCACGACCATGGCGCGCATCTTCCATGACAACGCATCGATGCCGGCTGCTTCCGCTGCCGGCTCGTTCTGCTTGATGGCGAGAAGGCAGCTGCCGAAGCGAGAGCGCTCCACCTTCAGCGAGATCAGCATGCACGCGACCATGAGTGCGAGCGCGAGCATCATGTAGACGCGCTGATCTGCGAACTGGGCGTAGAGCGCGGGCTCCTCGCGCATCATCGGCAGCGTAACCTCCTGGTAGCCGAGCCACTCGAACACGTAGAGCATCGCGAGCGGATAGGCGAGCATGGAGAGCGCAAAATAGTGGCCACGCAGCCGAAAGGTGGCGAGGCCGATCACGATGCCGGCGAGCACGCCGACGACGACACCGAGCGGAATGCCGAGCCACGGCGAGAGGCCGTATTTCACGAACACGATCGTGACGGTATAGCCGCCGAGTCCGAAGAACACGGCATGACCGAACGAGATCAGGCCGCTGTAACCGCTGAGCATGTTCCAGGCGAGACCCATGGTCGCCCACAGCAGCACCAAGGTCATGATGAGCTGGTAATAGGAATTGGTGACCAGCAGCCCGAGGAGCAGATACGCCCCCGAGAACAGGGCGATCGCCACGTAGTGTGCGGCCGCGCCGCGGGAACGCATCAGGTGCGCTCCGTCACTCGGCCGAATATTCCGCTGGGCCGAAGGAAGACGATGAGAAGGAAGACGACGAAGATCGCGGTATTCTGCAGTTGGTAGGGCAGAACGAGCGTCGACATCTGCTGCACAATGCCGATGGTCAGCCCTCCCCAGAATGCACCGAGAATGCTGCCGAGCCCGCCCAGCACGACGCCGGCATACATCACGATGACGAAGTCGAAGCCGATATACGGTTGGAACGACTGCGTGCTGGCGATCAGGCCGCCCGCCACCGCGGTGATGCCGACCCCCAGCCCGAAGGCGAAGCGGTGACAGCGGTCGACGTCGACGCCGACATAGGCGGCCGCAATCGGGTTGTCGGCGGCCGCCCGCAGCGCTTTGCCGAGTCTGGTGCGCACCAGGAAGAGATAGAGGAGGACGGTGCACAGGACGGCGAGGACGAAGGCGACGGTACGCGCCTGGTTGAACAGTATCTCGCCCACCTCCCACGATTGGCGCGACAGCGGGGTCTGCACCGAGACCGGCTGCGACCCGAACAGGATGAGCCCGCCGTTGGCGAGCACCAGCGCGATGCCCAGCGTGAGGATGATCTGAGCGTAATGGCCCTCCGCTTCCGCCGTCACCACGCGCGCGCCGGTGACCCTGGCGATCAGATAGCGGTGCAACAGCCAGCCGACGGCAAATACGATCGGCCCAGCGAGCGCCGCCCCGACGATCGGACCGGCATAGGGGCCGAGGAACCAAAGCAGGCCGAAGCCGGTCACCAGGTAGTAGGCGGCATACATGCCGAGCATCATGAAGTCGCCGTGGGCGAAGTTCACCACGCGCATGACGCCGAAGATGATGGCGAGCCCGACGCACATCAGCCCGTAGGTTCCCCCGACCAGCAGACCGGCGGAGAGTGCCTGAAGCGTGTCGAGCAGGGTCGCCGGGAGCATCATCGCTTCGGATCGACGTCGAGCCGCACCACCCAGCCTTCGAGCCCGGGCTTGGCCGGCGGGTAGCGATCGAGCACCGCCGGATCGTGGCCGGGAATGATGTGCGCCGGCGAGGTCGCGAGCCGCCTGACCGTAGCGTAACCCTCGAGCACCTCGCCGATATCGTAGGTGGTGGGAAAAACGCGGCCGCTCTCGATATGGGAATACAGGTGCGTGGCATCCGATGCGAGCATGACGTAGCCACGCTGCGTCTTCACCCGGATCGATTGCAAGCCCTTGGAATGGCCGCCGATCTTGTGCACGGTGATGCCGGGCGCGATCTCGTCGGCCCCGTCGTGGAAGACGACGCGACCGGCGAACACCTTGCGCACCATGGCGACGACGTCCTCCTCCTCGAATGGCATCTTGAGGTAGGCGTGGCACATGCAGCGCCCGGTGGCATAGGCCATCTCGGTGTCCTGCAGGTGATAGCGCGCGCGCGGAAACAGATCGTAGTTGCCGGTGTGGTCGTAATGCAGATGGCTGACGATGACGTTCTCGACGGTCTCGGGCGCAATGCCGATGGACCTCAATCCCTCGCCGATCGGTCTGAGCGGAGTTCGCCTGCGCTTCTCGGCCATGCCCGCGTCGAAGCCGGTGTCGACGACGTACGCGCCGGCGGGACCGGCGATTGCCCATACGAAGTAATCGAGCGGCTGCAGGACATCGTGCGGGTCGCCGCCGATGAAATTATCCGGCGAGCGTCGCTCGTGATGGGCATAACGGATGGCGTAGATTTCGTGGACGTCCTCGACGCTCATTCTTCTTCCTCCCCCGCTCTATCATGCACATTGCCCGCGGCATTGCTATCATCGCACCATGATGATGGGATGTAACCCATGAGCGATTATCCCGGCGTTGCCTGGCTCGCGCGGTATAGCGAGCGGGTGAACTCCGATCCCGAGCTTGCGGTGATCGGCCATTGGTTTACGACGACATTCACGCTGACTTTCGGCGAGCATCGTTACGCGCTCAAGGTGGAGAACGGGCAAATCGTGGATATCACCGCGTCGCCCAAGCTCGACGTGCGCACCTTGTTCGGCTTTCGCGCGCCGATCGAGGTCTGGCGCAAGTTCCTGAGCGCAAATCCGCCGCCGCTGTTCCACGACTTCTTCGCCATGCTGATGCGGGTGCCGGAATTCGTGCTCGAAGGCGATGGGCTCGTCGCCATGCAGAACGCACGGGCGCTGCACCGCATGATGAACCTCATGCGCGAGACGGGAACGCCAGATGCCTGAGTTCGAGCCGATCGCCGGCCGCTATTTTTCCGTCGACATCGAGGGCGCCGCCTGCCGCCTGTTCGTCGAGGAGGCGGGCCAAGGCGTACCGCTCCTCTGCCTGCACACCGCCGGCGCCGACAGCCGCCAATACCGCCACGTGCTCAACGACCGCGTCGTCACGGATCGCTTCCGCGTCATCGCCTTCGATCTGCCCTATCACGGCCGCTCGACGCCGCCGGACGGCTGGTGGCTGAAGAAATACCGCCTCACCACGGCTTCCTACCTCGCCATGATCCGCGCGGTATGGCTGGCGCTCGGGCTGGAGCGGCCGGTGGTGATGGGCTGCTCGATGGGGGGCGCAATCGTGCTCAAGCTCGCGGCCGACCACCAGGAGGAGCTGACCGGCATCATCGGGCTCGAAAGCAGCGCCTACGCGCCCGGCCGCTACAACGAGTACCTGCACCATCCCGCCATCCACGGCGGCGAGCTCGCAGCGAGCTACACCTACGGGCTCAACTCGCCCACGAGCCCGGAGGCGAGCCGGCGTGAGAACTGGTGGTACTACAGCCAGTCGGGCCCGGGCGTATATCAGGGCGACGTGCATTTCTACAGCAACGATTGGGACGGACGCGAGCACATCAAGCGCATCGACACCAATCGCTGCAAGGTCGCGCTCTTGACCGGCGAATACGACTATTCCTGCACGCCGGCGATGAGCGAGGCGGTCGCGGCCGCGATTCCGGGCGCGCGGCTGACCATCATGGACGGCATGGGACATTTCCCCATGATCGAGAACTATGCGGCCTTTCGGCCGTACCTGTTGTCGGCACTCGATCACGTGGCGGCGTAACGGCAGCCTCGGGTTTCACCTCGATGCCGTCACAAACCGGTCCCTTAAAAGCGGCTAGTAGTGAGAGCCGGCTGTGGCGGCAGCCCATGCTATCGCCGCGGCCAGATCGGCTGCGCCATGGCGGTGGCAACGGGATAGACGGTGACCGGCACCCCGTTCTGCCACTGCACGATGGCGAGATCGGCATCGACGCGGCGCCCCACGTCGTCGAACTTGACGCGGCCGCCCGGGAAATATTTCGCCGGGCCGTCCGTGGCGTCCAGCGTGCGGATGGCACTCGCGACCTTTCTGCGGTCGGCGGCTGCGGCCTTCTCGAGCGCCTCCTTGAAGATCCAGATGTCGCCGTAGGTCGACAGCGAATCCTGCGTGATCCACGGCTCGTTCGTCTTGGCCACGAAATCCTTCATGATCTGCTCCTGGCCCTTGCCGCTCCAGTTGCCGACCACGGTCATCACCCCTTCCAGCAGATCCTTGCCGAGATTCTTGAGCATGTCGGGCGCGGCGATGTGGGCGCCGTTGGAGATCACCGGCACCCGACCGCGGCCGAGCCCGAACTCGTTGAGCTTCTCGAGGCACAGCTTGTCGTCGGGAATCGCCGTCGGCAGCAGCAGCAGCATATCGGGCCGCGACGAGCGCACCTTCTGGATGAGCGGCGTGCAGTCCGACAGCGGCGGCGTGAAGGTCTCGTCCACCACCAGCCTGAGCCCGAGCTTCTGCAACCCTCCTTCGCGCATCGGCCTGGCGAAGGCAACGGCCGCCGCCGTGTTGTCCTGAATGATGGCGACGGTCTCCTGCTTCCTTCCCGTTGTACTTTCGGCGAGCTTGACCAGAGCGGGCATGGCATTGCTGGCCTGCAGTCCGCCCGTCAGCGAAGTCTGGAACACGTACTTGAAGCCGCGTGCGGTGATCTGGTCGGAATAGGACAGCGTGAGCACCGGGAGCTCGGCGCGCTCGGTGACCTCGGTGACACCGAGCGTGAAGCTGGACAGCCACGCGCCGGTGGCACCGACGAGGTCGGGCTCCTGTGCGATCATGCGTTGTGACGCGTTCTTCGCCTTCTCGACGTTGTCGCCCGCATCGAAGACGACGAGCTTCAGCTTGGCGCCGCCGAGCGCCTTGATGCCGCCCTGTCCGTTGATGTCCTCGATGGCGAGGTTGGCGCCCTTGAGCATGAGGTCGCCCTGGCGCGCCCACGGGCCCGACATCGGCGCAATCAGTCCGATCTTGATCTCGGTCTGGGCCGCCGCCGGTGCGACCAGCGCCAGCGCCAGCGCCCCGCCGGCCAATGCGTTCCAGGTTCTCATGACATCCTCCCGGTTCTTGTCCTTGCGTGGCCGGATCATACACGAGCGCGGGCGCCGATCATCCGGAGAAAAAGGGTCGGACGGGTCGCAGTGGGCATGGGCAGGCGTGCCCGCCGCGGCCGGCTCACAGCTCGCGCACGATGGCGCTCTCGTGCCAGCGCCGCAGCAGGAGATGGGACATGAGCGACAACGCGAAGAAGATGACAATGCCGGCGACCGAGAGAAGCAGGAGCGCGGCGAACATGCGGGGAATGTTGAGGCGGTAGCCGGATTCGGCGATGCGATAGGCGAGCCCCGAGCCGGCGCCGGCCGAGCCTGCGGCGATCTCGGCCACCACCGCGCCGATCAACGACAGGCCGCCCGCGATCCTCAATCCGCCGAGAACGTAGGGCAGCGCCGCCGGCAGCTTGAGCTGCCACAGCACCTGCCGCCGGGTCGCGCCGTACAGGCGGAACAGGTCGACGAGATTGTGATCGACCGAGTTGAGCCCGAGCGTGGTGTTGGCGAGCACCGGAAAGAAGGCGACGATCCAGGCGCATGCGAGCACCGCCGCCTGTTGCGGCAGATAGATCAGCAGAAGCGGCGCGATCGCAACGACCGGCGTCACCTGCAGGATCACCGCGTAGGGATAGAGCGAGTACTCGAGAAGCCGGGATTGATTGAACAGCACCGCGAGCCCCACCCCGCCGACCACCGCCAGCAGGAAGCCCTGCAGCGTCGTGACGAGCGTGACCATGAGCGAGGCCGACAGCACCGACCAGTCCGCGACCAGCGTCGTGAACACGAGCTGCGGCGCGGGCAGCACGTAAGGCGGGACAGCATAGGCGCGCACGACCGTCTCCCACGCCACCACGCCCAGAGCCAGCACCGCGATCGGAAGCAGCACGCGCAGCATGCGATCGAGGCGTGGGCGCGTCTCGTCCGCCGCTGCGGGCTCGCGCCCTCCCGGCCGCGCTCGATTCATGCTGCCTCCACCATGGCATTCGCCAGGGCTTCCGACACCCGCCGGCAGCAGCCGGCATAGTCCGCCGACGTACGGAAGCGCTCGTCGCGCGGATATGGCGCATCGATCGCGAGCTCCGTGAAGACGCGCCCGGGCCGCGAGGTCATGCACGACGATGCGCTGCGAGAGATAGACGAACTCGAACACCGAATGAGTGACGAACACGATGGTCTTACCGAGCGATTGCCACAGCGCCAACAAGTCGTTGTTGAGGCGAAAGCGCGTGATCTCGTCGAGCGCCGCGAACGGCTCGTCCATCAGCAGGAGGCTCGGCTCGGTGACCAGCGCACGCGCGATCGAGGTACGCATCTTCATGCCGCCGGAGAGC
Organism: uncultured Alphaproteobacteria bacterium; assembly: GCA_963840535.1. Lineage (GTDB taxonomy): Bacteria > Pseudomonadota > Alphaproteobacteria > Rhizobiales > Xanthobacteraceae > VAZQ01. The sequence continues at coordinate 187,623 of CAWIZJ010000029.1, read as the reverse complement.
TCGCGCGGATAGCTGTCTGCGAAGCCCGAGAGCCCGACTCGCTCCAGCGCCGCCTCGACGCGCGGCCGCGCCGTCGACGCCAGGCCCTGCAGCTTCAGTGGCAAGCGCACATTGGCGGCAACCGTCGCCCACGGCATCAGCGTCGGCTCCTGGAAAACAAAACCCAGGCGATGCGGGCCCTCCGCGCTTGCAGCCGCCCGCTGCAGCCACTCGATCTTTCCGCGCGTCGGCACGCTCAAGCCCGCGATGATGCGCAGCGCCGTCGACTTGCCGCAGCCGGACGGACCCAGCAGCGACACGAACTCGCCCGGCCACACATCGAGGTTGAGCCGGTCGAGCGCGGTCACGCCGTTCGCGAAGGTCTTGCCCACGTTGCTCAGCGCAACGATGGGAGCACCGGAAGCGAAGGAAGCGGCGGTGGAAATATCGGGCACGTTGCAGTATCGCGTGGTCGGCGGCGGACGCGTCTCTATTACAACGATTTCGACTGCTTCGCCGACAGAAAGCAACGGCCTTCCGTTCGAGGACTTCGCACGTCGGACACGCCCCGCGACACACGCCGATGAGCCTTGATGCGTATAGGGGCGACAGGCGTATTGGGGCCCCAGCTTGAAGGCCGACGCACGATGGATGCGCTGTCGGCCGAAGGTTCGCCCGTTATGCTCCGTATCGTCGGGCAGAGCGTCGCACGGCTCCGCCCGATGACACGTGCTTGCGTAGCCTCACGGAGGCGCTCGCACGCCGAGCACGCCGCCGCCGGGCCGCGAACCCAGGCGTGCCGGCTACCTCGGCCGCAGGTCGAGGCCAACCTTCTTGTTCACGAATCTCAGCGTGTACGCCTTGCCGGGATCGACCGCCGGCTTGACCACGCCGACGCGCACCATCTTTTCGTAGAAATTGTTCATGCGCGCCTCCGTCATGGCGCCGATGCCGAGCGTCGTTGCGTCGCCGGAATCGACAATCCCGTATTCCTTCATCTTGGCGATGGAATAGGCGATGAGCTCGTCGGTCATTTCGGGGTTGTGGCGCTTGATCAGCGCGTTCGCCGCCTTGTTGTCGCCGTAGAGGTAGTTGTACCACCCCACGATCGAGGCATCGACGAAACGTTGCACGAGATCGGGCTTCTTCTCGATGAGATCGCGGCGGGTCTCGATCAGGGTCGAATAGCTGTTGAAGCCCTGGTCGGCGATCAGGAAGACCTTCGGCTTGAAGCCGGCCTCCTTCTCGATGGCGAACGGCTCGGAGGTGACGTAGCCCTGCATGGCGCTGCGCTTGTCGGTGAGGAACGGCTGCGGATTCGAGGTGTAGGGCTTCACCTGCGCTTCGCTGAATCCGAATTCGGCCTTGAGCCACTGGTAGTAGCTGGCCAAACCCTCCTTGGAGATGAACAGCGTGAGCCGCTTCAGGTCCTCGAATTTCTCGATGCCCTGGTCGGGATGCGCCATGAGCACCTGCGGTTCCTTCTGGAACATGGCTGCGACGGCGACGGTCGGGATGTTCTGCTCCACCGCATCGAAGGATTGCAGCGTATTGGCGCTCATGAAGAAATCGAGGCGGCCGACCGGCAGCAGGATGCGGTTGTTCACGTTCGGCCCGCCGGGCACGATGGTGACGTCGAGCCCGTACTTGCGATAGGTGCCGTCGATCACCGCCTGGTAGTGACCGCCGTGCTCGGCCTCCGCCACCCAATTGGTGCCGAAGGAAACCTTGTCGAGCACCTGCTGAGCGGGAGCGGCACCGTCGAGGACCGCCGCGAAAGAGACGGCGAGAGCGAGCCGGCCCAGCGCATGCCCGGCGAGCCCGGCAAAGGCACCTGCCTGCCGGCGGTTCGCGCCGCCGGATGTCCTGCGGCGATCCGTTTCACGTTGCGAAGAAGATGGCTCCAGCCGGGCATCGATCATGGCAGTCTCACGTGGTCTTGATCGCCGACAATAGGCCACGAGCGGCGCAATGCCCATAGTGCCCCGCGGTTCCGGCGGGATCGGCCGATTGGAATGGAGGTTGCCATGGAGATGGAGATCGGGCGCGAGGACAGCAGCCACAACGGGGCTCCTGCACGAATCACTGCTCGAACCGCTCGATGAACCACTTGAGCACGCGGGTCCAGACCTCGTCCTTGCCGATCTGGTCCTCGATGCCGTGCTCGAGGTTGGGGTTGTCATTGACCTCCATGACGATGAAGCCGCTGTCGGTTTCCTTGACGTCGACGCCGTAGAAGCCGTCCCCGATCGGGCGCGCCGCCCGCACTGCGATGTCGATCAGGCTGCGCGGCGCCTGATCGAGGTCGAAGGTGCGGAAGCCGCCTTCGCGCGAGGAGCCGTCGGGACGATGCTTGACGATCTGCCAGTGGCCGCGCGCCATGCGGTACTGGCAAACGAACAAGGGCTCGCCCGCGAGCACGCCCACCCGCCAGTCGAACTCCGTCGGCAGGAATTTCTGCGCCAGCAGCAGGTCGGTCTCCTCGAACAGCTCCTCGGCGATGCGGCGGAACTCCTCCGGGGTGTTGATCAGGTGCACGCCACGCGAGAACGAGCCGTCGGGGATCTTCACCACCAGCGGCAACCCCAACTCGTCCATGGCCTTCGGCAGGTCGGTAACGTCGGCGAGCATGGTGGTAGGCGGCGTCGGCACCTGGTTCGAGCCCAGCAGCTCCATCAGGAACACCTTGTTGGTGCACCGGATCATGGAGATGGGATCATCGATCACCGGCATTCCTTCCTGGAAGGCACGGCGGGCGAAGCGGTAGGTGTGGTTGTCGATCGAGGTGGTCTCGCGGATGAACAGGCCATCGTATTCGGCGAGCTCGGCGAGCTGGCGACGGGTGATCGGCTCGACGTCGACCGAGAGCCGCTCGGCAATGCGTGCGAAGTACTTGATGGACGACGGCGAGGACGGGGCCATCTTCTCGTTGGGATCGTAGAGCACGGCCAGATCGTATTTGGGGACCGTGCGCGCCTTGGGATCACGCCATTCGCGTCGCGTGTGCTGGTGGAGCGCCTCGCGCAGGAACGCTGCCTCGCCGTTGGCGAGCCGGGTGATGTTGCGAGGACGGATGCGCTCGATCGAGACCCACTCGCCGGGCTCGACGATCACCTCCAACGCCGGACAGCGGAACCAGTCGAACAGGATGCGCCCGAACGATTCGAAACGCGGGTCGCGGGCGATGCCGAAGCAGACCAGGAGCTTGAATTCGCCCTCGGGTTGGAAGTCCGCCCGGCGCGCACAGCGGTTGAGCTCGTCCTCGAGCTCGGGCAGCGCATGCTCGTAGAGCTTGGCCTCGCGCAGCTCCAGCATGGTCTCCACGTTCGGCATCACGCGATGCCCGCGCGCCTCCGCCAGCAGCGAGGCGTAGTAGCCTTTCGACTGGTAGGCATAGGAGCGGGCCAGATTGACGAGCTTGGGCCGTCCCATATCGAACAGGCGAGGACGGGCGAGATAGTCGCTCGTCGTGATCACCTTGTGCGGCGTGTCGGCGTTGGGGAGGTCCTTGGGCTGGTCGACCAGAATGACCCAGCCGGTCATGCACGTCCTTTCCGGATGACGATGGCTGCGCTCAGCCGCTCGCGACCAAGACGGGTCACGCGCTCGAACGCGGTCCACGGTACCGCGTAGGTCTCGGCAGCGGCCGCCATCCCTTGATCATCTCTGACGGCCGCCGGGTCGTGCATGAGCACGTGCCGCCCGTTGCGGCCGAATGCGAAAATCCAGTGCGGCTTCCCTCTGGGAACCATGTGATAACCGGAAACAAGGACTATGGCCACGCTCCCGGCATCGAACGCACGCATCAGAACCGATTCGTTCACAGGAGTCAGGTGGCTGGGGATATCGAGCGTCTTCGCCTCCCGCTGGAACTGTTCCTGCGTGAGCCGCATGACACGGCGCCGGTCTGCCGACGTCACGGTGTCGAGGAAATAGGGTCCGGGACCGCTGACGTAGAGCTCCGGCTGCAGACCATGACGTCTGAGCGCGACCGCCATGCCGTAGGGCTCGCAGCCGCCCGGAGCAGTGCCGGTGAAGATGGTGGTGGCTTCGCGCCAAAGCTGGAACTCGAAGGCGGGCGCCGGCCTGAAGCGGCGATCGGCCCAGCCCAGCGCCATCATGATGCAGGCCGGACCGCAGGTGAATTCGGTGCTCTGGTGAAAATAAGGCGGCGCGGCCGCGAGCGCGCCCTCGGGAAGGAGCCGTTTCTCGAACCGTAGCGCGTCGGCGCCATCCTCGTAGTAGTTCCGGGAGCGGCCGAATTCCCGGTAGCCGCTCTTGCGGTAGCGCGCGATCGCAGCGCGGTTGGAAAGGTGCACTTCCAGACGGACCGTCCGGCAGTCGCGCGCCAGTGCAGCCGCTTCGCAGGCCTCGAGCAGCATCCGCCCGACGCCGTGGCCGCTCATTTGCGGCGCCACCGCGATGGAATAGAGGCGCGCGACGGTGGAGCGTGGCCGGAACAGCGTGATCGCCGCTCCCGCCAACCGCTCGCCGTCCCGGGCCACGATGACCTCCGCGGTCGGCGACTTGAGAAAACGCCGCAGGCTGCGTCGCGACAGCCGGTCGGTCGCAAAGACGCGATGCTCGAGCTCCAATAGCGCGTCGATGTCTTCGCGCTCGGCCTTGCGAACGCGGACCTCCGACACCGGCGCATGGGCGAGATTGGAGCGCATCACCATCACGAGCCTGCCATCATAGCAGTCTTGTCGCCTCCCCGCATGCCGCCTTCGCTGGCGGGACGCAAGCCCGGCACCGTGACGGCGGCACCCGGGTCCGATCTTGCGGACGGTGGCATCGATATGCAATTTTGCCACCGTGCTGCTCTTCTCCAGCCACGGGAAACGACCATGCGCACCGGCCTGACCCGCGTGATTGGCGCCGCCTTCACACTCGTCACGCTCGTCGCCACCGCCGCCTCCGCTCACACCGGCGTCGGCGATGGCCCCGGCGTCGCACACGGATTCTCGCATCCGCTCGGCGGTCTCGATCACGTGCTCGCGATGGTCACGGTCGGGCTGCTGGCCCGGCAGCTCGGCGGCCGCGCCCTTTGGCTGCTGCCCGCGACCTTCGTTGCAGTCATGGCACTGGGCGGGGTGCTCGCAATCCTCGGCGCCCCGTTGCCGGGTGTCGAGCTCGGCATTGCGGCCTCGGTGATCGTGCTCGGTGCCGTCGCGGCGCTCGGGGTGAAGGCGCCGGTCGCCGTCGCCGCAGCGATCGCGGGATTGTTCGCAGTCTTCCACGGCCACGCCCACGGCATCGAGCTGCCGCACGGTACGGCGGCCATGAGCTACGCCACCGGCTTCCTGTCGGCGACGGCGCTCCTTCACGCCGCCGGTATTGGGCTCGGTGCGCTTCTGGTCCGGTTGAGCGATGCCTACGGTTTCGCCCTTTGCCGCGTGGGCGGTGCGAGCGTGGCGATCGCGGGCGTGGTTCTCCTGAGCTGGGTGGTCTGAAGGCGGACCGCGGCCTCAAGCCCTCGCGCCGGCAGTCGAAGCCTGCCAGTCACCGTAGAGCTGCTCCAGGTGATCGAGCGAGGCGGAGCGGCGCTTCTTCCGGATCAGCAGGCCGATATGGGTCAGCGTCGCTTCGGCGCCATGGAAATCCCGCGATGAGATCTCGTTCGCCATGAATTTTTGCAGGAGCAGCTCCGACAGCTGCGAAGCCTCCTTTTCGATTGCGCTCAGTTGTTCGCAACGCGTCACCTGCGCCAGCAGCATCAGCAGCCGTCGGATGCGGCGCTTGAGCTCCTGGCCTCTCCTCATGTTCCGCAGGGCACTGAGCCCGGCGGCCAGCGAGCCGACAAATCCGGTCAAGATCGAGGTCAGCAGGAACACGTTCGTCGATCGGTCGAGCAGATCGGGCTGCTCGTCGGTGAGGAATGCGATCGTGCCGGGATGCGCGGGTAGAAGGGCATCCTTGTCGGTGGGCGGGGCGGCAAGCTGACCCGCCTCCGGCGAGGTCGCCGCGAGCTTGGTCTTGGCGACCAGGAGGAGCCGCGTGAGGTCGCCCGCGACCGAATTCGAAAGCGACGACCGCGCCACCAGCAGCACCTTGGTCGATAGGGTCTTCACGTCGCTCGACGGTACGGCCGGGCCGCCGCGGAAGGCGCCGGCCGGAATTTCGTCCTCCTCGTACACGGGAAACCGATCGGCGATCGTGCGTGCCTCCGACAGATCGAGAAATTTCGGCGGCTTCCTGGTGGCGGTGCGAAAAACCTCGATGGTCTGCGCGATCGGCCCGGCCCCGGTCGGGCCGACGACGGCGACGGCCGCCACCCGCTTGTGTCGAAGTGCGCCAGCAAGCTCCTCGAGATCGAAGCGGACGATCTGCTTCTCGTCGAAGCCGTAGAAATCGAGCACCGCCTTGGCCATTGGATCGAGCGCCGTGTCGTTCGCGATCACGCCGATCTTCCTGCCTCTCAACTTGGCGATGCTGTCGATCGACTGGGCGGGGACGAGCAGTGCCACCTGGACGCTCTTGAGCACGAAGATGGTCCGCCCCTCGGCCACGACGGGATCGTCGCTACGGACCACGGCAATGTCGGCCTCCTTTTCGCGCAGCGCGCGGGCGCTCGCCCACACGGTCGGGGTCTCGACCAGGGACAACTGGATCTGGGCACGGTCCGATGCAATTTCCCGCTTCAATGCAGTCAGGATATTGTCGCCCTCGCCATTGGCGGGAACGGCCGCAACCCGAAGCGTCCGGCTGGCGGAATGGGACGAGGCGTAGGCGTCGAAGGTGAGAAACGATCCGACCGCTGCGGCGGCGACCACCGCACAACTCACCACCGCCGGGACAAGCCTGCTGCGCATCTGGGGTCCGGTGACAGCGCGGCGCGAGCATGGCTTCGAAAGAACGATCGCCGTTTCGGCATCCCCGTCGCTGCGTATCCTGTCCATCACGCCGCACCTCGTTGCGAGAGAGAATGTGCAGTCCGATGAATGGACGTTAAGGGACCCACCGTCCCCGCAAAGTGACCAGGATCACAGAATGGTCGTTTTTCCGGGGGGTTAGCGGACGATCCTGCGCTGGGTCCGCAGGCGGGCCAGCAGACTCGGCCGCATCAGGCGCCGAGCTCGTGCCGCACGATCCTCGCTCCCTCGACCATCGCCCTCATCTTGCCGAACGCGACCTCCCGCGGCAGGTACTTGAGCCCGCAATCGGGTGCCACGACGATGCGTTCGGCCGGTACGTGGCGCAGCGCCCGGCGGATACGCTGCGCCACCGTCGACGGCTGCTCGATCGTCATGTCGGAGAGGTCGAGCACGCCCAGGATGATGGTTTTCATCGGCAGCTTTTCCAGCACCGAGCAGTCCAGATTGGATTGCGCGGTCTCGATCGAGATCTGTCGGACCGACGAGCTCGCAAGCTCAGGCAGGAATGAATAGCCCGGCGGGCGTACGTGAATGATGGCTGCATAGCCGAAGCAGATGTGCACCGCCGTCGTTCCCGATACGCCGCTGATCGCGGTGTTGAGCGCCTTGAGCCCGTACCGGCGCGCCTTCTCCGGCCGCGCCTGCATGTAGGGCTCGTCGATCTGCACGATGTCGGCGCCGGCGGCGAACAGGTCCGTGACCTCGGAATTGACGGCGGCCGCATAGTCGAGCGCCAACTCCTCCTCGTCCTCGTAGAAATCGTTTTGCGCCTGCTGCGACATGGTGAAGGGGCCCGGCACCGTCATCTTGATCCTGCGGGAGGTATTGGCGCGCAGGTACTCCAGGTCGCGCAGCTGCACCGGATGCCGGCGGCGCACCCTGCCGATCACGCGCGGGACCGGATTGGGATGGCCCGACCGGTCGAGCGCGGTGCCGGGATTGTCGATGTCGACACCGTCGAGCGCGGTGGCGAAGCGGTTGGAATAGCTCTCGCGACGCATCTCGCCATCGGTGATGATGTCGAGACCGGCACGCTCCTGGTCGCGAATGGCGATGAGCGTGGCGTCGTCCTGCGCCCCCTCGAGAAGCTCCGGCGCGACGCGCCACAGCTCGCGCGCGCGCACCCGCGGTGGAAATCGACCGGCCAGATTATTGCGGTCGATCAACCAGTCGGGCTGGGCATAGGAGCCGACCAGCGAGGTAGGAAGCAGCGGAAGCGGCAAGGCCATTTTCCTCATTCCTCAAAGACATCGTGCGCGGCCACGTTTTCGTACAACGAACAAGGCGTCGCTGGCCGGGACAAGGCCGGCCATGACGACCCAAAATTCATCCTGCGCCTCTCCCAAGACCCATCGCCAGCACGCGGGCGACGTGGAGGGCCTCGCGCCCGGACCCGTCCCTGATCTGCTGCCGGCATGACGTCCCGTCCGCCACCACCAGCGTGTCGGCCGCCGCCGTGCGCACGGCGGGAAGCAGCGAGAGCTCGGCCATCGCGAGCGAGAGGTCGATGGTATCGGCGCCATACCCGAACGCACCCGCCATGCCGCAGCAACTCGACTCCACGGTCTCGACGGCGAGCTCCGGAACCAGCTTGAGCGCCGCCTCGACCGCCCCCATGGCGGCGAACGATTTCTGGTGGCAGTGGCCGTGCAGGAGCGCACGCTTCGCCACCGGCCGGAGCGGCAGGACGAGCGCACCCTCCTGCACCTCGCGCATGATGAATTCCTCGAACAGGAACGAGTTGGCGGCAACGAGCCGTGCGTCCTCGCTCTTGACCAGCGCCGGGATCTCGTCGCGAAAGCCGATGAGGCAGCTCGGCTCCAGCCCGACCACCGCAATTCCCCGCCCGACGAAGGGTGCGAGGGCGGCTATCGAGCGCTCGGCCTCGCGCCGCGCCTCCTCGACCAGCCCGACCGCCAGGAACGTGCGGCCGCAGCACAGCGGCCGGCGGCTGCCGTCCGCCGGCTTGGGCAGGTGCACGCCGTAACGACCAGCGGCGAGCACGGCGAGCGCGGCGGCGACGTTTTCCGGCTCGAAATACCGGTTGAAGGTATCGGCGAAGAACACCACCGGCCGCGCCTGCTGCGGGCCGAAGAAGCGGCCGGCCTCGCGCCAGGCGTCGGCACGCCAGCGCGGCAGGTCGCGACGAGCGCTCAGGCCTACATGCTGTTCCGACCACCGCCGCAGCAGAGCAAAGCGGTTGCGCAGATTGGCGACTTGCGGCCACCGGGCCAGCAGCGGCGCATAGCGCGGCAGATATCCGATCAGCCGGTCGGCGCGGGTGAGACCCTGCCTGGCCGCCCGCGCCGCCTGCACCTCGATCTTCATGCGCGCCATGTCGACGCCGGTCGGGCACTCCCGCCGGCACGCCTTGCAGGAGACGCAGAGCGCGAGCGTCTCCGCCATCTCGTCGGAGCCCAGCGCATCGGGGCCGAGCTGGCCGGTAATGGCGAGGCGCAGCGTATTGGCACGCCCACGCGTGACGTCGCGCTCGTTGCCGGTGACGCGGTAGCTCGGGCACATGACGCCGCCGTGGAGCGCACGGCAGGCGCCATTGTTGTTGCACATCTCGACCGCGCCCTGAAAACCGCCGCCGCCGCCGGGGAAGGCCGACCAGTCGAGATGGGTGCGCAAGTCCTCGGCGCGATAGGCCGGCCCGTAGCGGAACAGGCTGCGGTCGTCGAATTTCGGCGCATGCACGATCTTGCCGGGATTGTAGAATCCCTTCGGGTCGAACCGCTCCTTGACCTGCTCGAAGGCGCGCACGAGGCGCGTGCCGAACATCTGCTCGTGGAACTCCGAGCGCACGATGCCGTCACCGTGCTCCCCGGAGTGGGAACCCTTGTAGCGACGCACCAGGTCGAAGGCCTCCTCGGCGATGGCGCGCATCGCGGCCACGTCCTTGTCGAGACGCAGGTTGAGCACCGGCCGCACGTGCAGGCAGCCGACCGAGGCATGCGCATACCAGGTGCCGCGGGTGCCGTGCTTCTCGAAGATGTCGGTGAGCCGCGAGGTGTATTCGGCGAGATGCTCGAGCGGCACCGCGCAGTCCTCGACGAAGGAGACCGGTTTGCCCTCCTCCTTCATCGACATCATGATATTGAGTCCGGCGGTGCGCATCTCGGTGATGGCGGCCTGGACGCTGGGATCGAGCACCTCGATGACCCCGCCCCAATGCTCGCCGGCCTTGCTCCAGTCGACGCCGAGATCGCCGACCAGCTCGTTCAGACGCAGCAGCCGCCGGAAGTTCTCGCGCTGATCGGGCTCGGCGAACTCCACGAACAGGATCGCCTCGGGGTCGCCGCGCACGACCGCGTTGATGGTGGGCTCGAACATCGCGATCGCGCGCGCCAGACCCAGCATGGTCCTGTCGACGAGCTCGACCGCGATCGGGCCGAGCTTGACGATGTGCTGCGCCGCGTCCATCGCGCGAAGGAAACTGCCGAAGTGGCAGGCGCCGACGGCGCGCCGCTCGAGGAGCGGCGCAAGCTTGAGCTCGATGCGGCTCGAGAACGCGAGCGTGCCCTCCGAGCCGACCAGAATATGCGCCAGATTGAGATCGTTGCGGCCGGGGACGAGCGCATCGAGATTGTAGCCGCCGACCCGGCGCTGCACCTTCGGGAAGTTGGCCTCGATTTCATCGGCTTCCCATGCTGCCAGGCCCAGCAGGCTGCGCGCGAGCGGCGTCAGCGGGGAATCCGCCGGAAGGTCCGACAGATCGCGCGCCGTCGGCCCGAAATGCGCGCTGGCGCCGTCCGCGAGGATGGCATCGATGGAGAGCACGTTCTCGCGCGTGTTGCCGTAGCGCAGCGAGCGGGCGCCGCAGGAATTGTTGCCGACCATGCCGCCGATGGTGGCACGCGAGGAGGTCGAGATGTCGACCGGGAACCAGAGGCCGTGCGACCTGAGCCGACGATTGAGCTCGTCGAGCACGATGCCGGGCTCGACCACGCAGCGCCGACCCGGAATGTCGAGCTCGACGAGACGGTCGAGGTGGCGCGAGCAATCGATGACCAGCGAGGCGTTGACGGTCTGACCGGCCTGCGAGGTGCCGGCGCCGCGCGCCAGCACGCTGACACCCTCCTCGCGCGCGAGCGCGAGGGCGTCCTGCGCCTTCCTCGATCGAGCGTGGCGCCACCACGCCGATCGGCATGATCTGGTAATGCGAGGCGTCGGTCGCGTAGCGTCCGCGCGTGAACCGGTCGAAGTCGACCTCGCCCAGGAGTTGCGCCTTGAGCCGCCGCTCGAGGCCGGGCACCACCGTCTCAGCCATCTATCGTACCGTGGCGCATGGCAAAGGCGGGAAGCGAAGGATCGGATCGCCGGCGATCAGCAAATGAACGAAGAGTGGCAAGCGGACACTGTTCGCCAATCGCCATTCGTCTCGCGTTTCGCCATGTGTCGCGCGCCCGTTCCATCGCCCCATTCGCCCCCTTGACTGACTGTCGCATTCGTCCTTCATGGCGGCAAGTCGGCGGCGCCCGGAACTCGCCGCCGACCGATCCCCTATTCATCCGCGCCTGCAAGGACTTGCAGATGACCAAGAACTCCTCGCGCCCCGTCGGCCGCCATTTCCTGCAGATCCCGGGGCCCACTCAGCTGCCCGACCGCATCCTGCGGGCCATGGATACGCCCATCATCGACCACCGCGGGCCGGAATTCGCCAGGCTCGCCAAGCGCTGTCTCGATGGCATCAAGACCATCTTCAAGACCACCAAGCCAGTCATCATCTACACCGCGACCGGCACCGGCGCCTGGGAGGCGGCGCTGGTCAACACGCTCTCGCCGGGCGACCGCGTCCTGATGGTCGAGACGGGTCAGTTCGCGGCGCTGTGGAAGACCATGGCCGACAAGCTCGGCCTCCTGCCCGAATTCATCGCCACCGACTGGCGCATCGGCGCCGACCCGGCCGTGATCGAGGATCACCTGCGCGAGGACAGGAACAAGGAGATCAAGGCGGTGTGCGTGCTGCACAACGAGACCTCGACCGGGTGCCTGTCGCCGGTCGCCGACATCCGCAAGGCGATCGACGCCGCCGGCCACCCTGCCCTGTTTCTGGTCGACACCATCTCCTCGCTCGCTTCGACCGACTACCGCCACGACGAGTGGGGCGTCGACGTGACCGTCGGCGGCGCGCAGAAAGGCCTGATGCTGCCGCCCGGCATGTCGTTCAACGCCGTGAGCGACAAGGCGCTCGCTGCCGCGAAGAGCTCGACCATGAGCAAGTCGTTCTGGGCCTGGGACGACATGCTCAACATGAACAGGATCGGCTTCTTCCCCTACACGCCGGCGACGCAGATGCTGCACGGGCTCGCCGAGGGCATCGCCATGCTGCACGAGGAGGGGCTCGACAACGTCTTCGTCCGTCACCGGCGCCTCGCCGAGGCGACGCGCCACGCGGTGCGCGCGTGGGGGCTCGAGATCATGTGCCGCGATCCGAGATTCTATTCGCCGACGGTGACCGCGGTGATGCTGCCGGACGGACACGACGCCGACGCCTTCCGCAATCTCGCGCTCGACAACTTCAATATTTCCTACGGCGCCAGCTTCGGGCGCTACGCCGGCAAGTACTTCCGCATCGGTCATCTCGGCGACATCAACGACGGGACGCTGATGGGCGCGTTGGCGACGACCGAGATGGCATTAGCGCTCGCCGGCATTCCGCATCGCCGCGGCGGCGTGCAGGCCGCGGTCGACTATCTCATCTCCGCGCACACGACCCCGGCGCGGGCGGCGGCCGAGTAGCGCTACGAGCCTGCGGCTTTCGCCATCGGGGCGGCGTCCGCCGGCAGGTGCACCGTGAACACCGAACCCTTGCCGTGCTCGCTCGCAACGGTGACGTCGCCGCCCATCATGCGCGCGAGCTTGCGAGCTATGGCGAGGCCGAGCCCGGTGCCGCCGTAGTGCCGCGCCGTGGTGGCATCGGCCTGGGTGAATTCCTCGAACAGCTTCGCCTGCTGCTCGGCCGTCATGCCGATGCCGGTATCGGAGACGGTGAATTCGACCCAGCCGCGCCCGTTGTCCACCTTGCGCACCCGCAGTGCCACCTCGCCCTGCTTGGTGAACTTGCAGGCGTTGCTCAGGAGATTGAGCAGGATCTGCCGCAGCCGCATGGGGTCGACGGTCAAGGCGGACAGGTTGTCCTGGCATTCGACCACGAGGCGGTTCTTGTTCTGCTCGGCGAGCTGTGCGGCGGTGCCGATCACCTCGTCGATCAGCGGGACGACGTTGACGGACTCCGGGCTGAGCTCGAGCTTGCCGGCCTCGATCTTGGAGAGATCGAGCACCTGATTGATCAGGCCGAGCAGGTGACGGGCGGCGCCGAGCACGCGGTCGAGCGGCTCGATGTCCTGCTGTAGGTCCTCCGCATCCTCCCGCAGCATCTCGCTGACGCCGATGATGGCGTTGAGCGGCGTGCGCAGCTCGTGGCTCATGCTGGCGAGGAATTGCGACTTATGCTGGCTGACCATTTCCAGCTGACGGCTCTTGTCGGCCACTTCCGCGAAGAGATTGGCGTTCTGGATCGCCAGCACGGATTGCACGGCGAAAGTCTGCAGCAGATCGACGGTGTGCCTGGGGAACTCGCCGGGCTTCCTGCGGCGGACCACGAGCGCGCCGACGATCCGGTCCGGAGCGAGCAGCGGGACGACCAGAAGGGCGCGAAAACCGGCGCGCACGATGACGTCGAGAACGAGCGCCGACGGATCGTTCTCGACGTCCGCAATCTGGATCGGCCCGCCGCGCCTTGCAGCCTCGCCGATCGCCGAGTCGCCGATCTGGAGGTGGCGATTCCGGAGCTCGGCAATGATGGTATCGTCCATCCCGTAGGTCGCACGCAGCCGGAATTCCCGGCTCGCGTCGTCGAACACGTAGATCGCGCCGGCCTCGGTGCCGGACAGCTGGACCGCCTTGGCGACGATCGTGGACAGCACGGTCTCCAGGTCGATCGTCGAGTTGACCGCCTGGCTCACGTCGCCCAGCGCCCGCAGCTCCTCGACCGACTGCGCCAGCTCGGCGGTGCGCTCCTTGACCTGCAGCTCGAGCCGTTCGGCGGCTTGCGCCTTCTCCTCGAGCAGCTGATCGCGCTCGAGGGTGTTCTTGCGGAAGATCTCGACCGCCCGCCCCATGGCGGCGATCTCGTCCGTTCCCTGCGCGGCCACCGGGGTCTGCAGCCTGCCGCCGGCGATGGCGAGCATCCCGTCGCTCAATCCGGTCAGGCGGCGGACGATGTTGCGTCCGACGTAGAGCCACACGATCAAGACCGAGGTCAGCAGGCTCAGCGCGACGAGGGCGATCAGCGCGCGCCCGCTCAGCCGCTGAACCGAGAGGGCTCCCTTGGCCGACGAGCTGACATCGGTCTCGGCCTCCGCGACCAGGCGATCGACGGCCGCGGTGAGCCGCACCGACAAGTCGGCATTCTCGGCAATCAGCTTTTCCGCATTGCCGATCAGATCGAGCTCCTGGGCGCGGGCAGCGAGGATCGCATCCGATCCGAAGGCGATCGTGCGAACACGCCCCAGCTGATCGAGGAAAAGGGCGCGCAGCTTCGGATCGAGATCCTTCGCCTTGGTCTCCAGATCGTCGAGGCCGCGTCGAACCTGGAAACCGATCACCGGCAGGCGCCGCTTCTCGCCGATGGTCGCGGTCTGCACCAGCTGGTCGACGACGGCGGAGAAGTCGCGTTGCGCGGCCTGCGCCGAGCGGTCGAGGACGATCGAGGTCCCGAGATCGCGTCCGGCCTGTGCGCCCGGTTCGGCCCGCTGGCTGCGGACCTCGGCGAGCGAACGGCTGATCTGCATCTCCATGACCTGCAGCCACGGCGCAAACAACCGCTGGGTCTCCTGGTTGGCCTGGAACACCGCCTGCAGCAGGGCGGCGACACGCTCCCGGGTCTTGAGCCGCAGTCCCACCAGATTGTCGAGCTCGGCCAGATTGGATCGCAACGAAGTGACCAGTGACTGGATCGTCGCTGCCGCCTCCCCGGCCGTGCCGGCACGCAGCACGTCGTTCAAGCCGATGATGAGGCGATCGACCTCCGGCCGCATCCGGTTGGAGACCTCGTCGCGTTCCCTGGTCGTGGTGGCCGCGAGCAGCGCCGGGGCCGCCGCGATCAGCCGGTCGGCCGCACGCGAGACCGCCAGCGAGCTCACCACTTGCGGCACGCGGGCATCGATCAGCTCGAGCCGGTCGCCGACCTGGCGAAATGCATAGATGCCGGCCGCCGCGGCCAGGATGGAGAAGCCGCTGATCGCGAAGAATGCGAGCAGCAGCCGCGCACGCACTCCGAGTTCCCCTCCCGTCCCTCCCGTGATCGCGCGCGGGGGCAGGGAGAGGCTGTCGAAACGTCCGTCTTTTCCGCTGCCAATGCCGTCACGGTCCACAGGCACCTTCGGGAGCTTGCGGTTGCATAGACTAGAGAGAATTGAAATCAAGTGTAACCAGGGATCGAGGCTCGGTCCCCGCTCGATCTGCGTCCGCCGCTGCCCTCCCCGCCCGCAACGATTGTGTCGGTAGCACTCGGACTTGTCCGGTTTTTGTAGCACATCAGTTGTCCGCTTCTGTCTGTGTCTTTCTTTGCTTGTGGGGCTTGTGGTCGACGCCTCTTGGCGTTGTCCACAAACCCACAAGCCTTGATTTGCCGGGTCGAAGCGGTTCACGCGGCCGTCCTCGAATCCTTTTTGTCCGACTGAGCTCGCCGGCGGCGTCATAGCGTGCCAGCAGCCTGCGGACCATGGAACACGGCGAGCGCCCCGTCCGGATACTCGCGCACCTTGACACGGGCCTTGACGTAGTGGGCTCGTACCCGGCTCTGCGGAAGCTGAAGCCGTCGCCCGGCATACGCGACCGTATTGTCGCGAGCCACGATTCCGCTCCTCCTGGACACAGAGGATCTCCCGAAGCAGCGCCGGGTCGGCGATACGACGAACGCGCTTTCGCAGAGCGCCCGGCGGCTTGGGGAAACGCGCATTATGCCGCGGCAGGTAGACGTCGCAAATGATATCGGTTGGCGTCGTCGATCCCGCTGATCCCGGCAAGCTTCAGCTCCTTCGGCAGCCGGTCCTGCAGGGTGCCGAACATGCGCTCCGATCGGCCCCGCGCCTCGGGCGAATAGGCCGGGATATGCTCGATCCCCAGCTGCTCGAGCGCGCGGCCGACCTGGGTCTCTGATCCGTGCGTCAACCTTCTCGCCAGCCTTGGGCGTGAAGAAGTGATGGCTGCCGCGATCGGTTATAGATGCTCGACGGCATGCCCTTGACGCTGAACACTTCCAGGCACGCCCGCAAGGTTGAGGCCGTGCCTTCCTCCTCCACCAGGAAGGCCGAGTAAATCCTGCATTATTGGCGTCGTCCATGCGTCACCACCAGATCAAGCTCGGGCTGCCCGCAAGCCATCGCAAAGCGGCTTGCGTCCTGATGCAACATCATGCCCACGCATGGCTTGCGCGGCCGTTTGCGACGGTGCGCCCCGCGCCTGGCCGTCCCGATCCACCAGTCCGGCAGCGTGCAGTTGCATCTTGGTCCAGGTGTAGCTCCAATTGAAGTTGTGCTCGCGATGGATGTGCTCGTGGAAGTGCTTCACGTTCCAGCCCCGGTAATGCGTCCGGTATTGGTCGAGCATCCAGGCGATCTCGTCGACCGGCACTTGCTTGATCGAGGCCTTGCCCAGTCGCTTGTCCAACAGGCCAAGTACGCCCTTCCTCCTCGTAGCGGCGCCGGTAGCGCAGAAACTGGCGCTCCGACATCCCCAGCAGCTCGCCTGCCTCCACCATCGACAGCGCGCGCTGCTCCCAACGGCTCAATACGTCCCTGAACTTCTGCATTCTGCGGTCCTGTAGCCACTGTGTCCGGTTCATTGCCCCCCACTCCTTTGGGGGGCAGAAAACCGGACAACTCGTGTGCTACCTAACCCGGACAACTCGCGTGCTATCGACACCCGCCCGCAACGATTGTTGCCACGGACCTTGGTGCGTGATCGAATGCCTGCGGACCACGCCCCGCGTGGCACCGTGCAGGGAGAAAACGAGCAGCCATGAGGCGGCGGGACATCCTGGCCGGCGCAGGAACGGTGGCCGCCGGCGCCGGCCTGGGCTTGCCGACGCCCGCGATCGGGCAGGGCCTGCGGCAGCTCAAGATGGTGACCGACTGGCCCGCCGACATGCCGGGCCTGCAGACCAGTGCGAACCGGTTCGCGCAGACCATCGCCGATGCGACCGGAGGCCGCATCAAGGTCGAGGTTTTCCCGGCCGGCGCGTTCGTGCGCGCGTTCGAGACCTTCGATGCGGTCGGCGCCGGGGTTGCCGACATGTATCACTCGTTCGATGGCTACTTCGAAAGGAAATCGCCGGCGCTCCATTTCTTCTCGGCCGATGCCCTTCGGCTTCACCGCGAACGAATTGTTCGCGTGGGTCCAATATGGCGGCGGCCAGGAGCTGTGGGACGCGCTCAGCGGCCAGTTCGACGTCAAGCCGCTGCTCTGCTGCAGCACGGGTTGCCAGATGGGCGGCTGGTTCACCCGCGAGATCAAGTCGCCGGAGGAATACAAGGGACTGCGCTACCGGATGGCGGGACCCGGCGCCGAGGTGCTGCGGCGGCTCGGTGCCACGGTGGTGACCTTGCCGGGGGGCGAGATCATGCCGGCGCTGAAGTCGGGCGCCATCGACGCCAGCGAATGGATCGGCCCCTGGCTCGACATGGCGATCGGCCTGCACAGGGCGGTCGGCTACTACTACTATCCCGCCTTTCACGAGCCGGGATCCGGTTTCTCGCTCGGCATCAACACGCGCGTCTGGGAGAGCCTCGACGCCGGCGACCGGCGGCTCATCGAGGCGGTCGCCGCCTGCGAGTACGCGCGCTCGCTGGCGGAGTTCAACGCCAACAACGCGCTGTCGCTGCGCAGGCTGCGGGAGGAAGGCGGCGTCAAGATCCTGAAGTTCGACGATTCACTGCTGAACGCCCTGCTCGAGATCAGCAAGGGCGTCGTCGCCGAGATCGGATCCCGCGACGAGCTTTCCAGAAGGATCTACGCGAGCTATCAGCGGTTCCGTGCTTCGATCACGGATTGGAGCGACATCTCCGAGCGCGCCTACCTCAACGGCCGCAGGCTCGTTTGATCGTGCATTGGAGAAAGGAACCAGCCATGAGACGGCGCGATGTTCTGGTCGGCGCGGGATCGCTGGCCGCCGGCGCGACTTCGACCTTGCCGGCGCCGGCGATCGCGCAGGCAGCCCGGCATCTCACCATGGTGACCGACTGGACCGAGAACATGCCGGGGTTGATTTCCACCTCGCGCCGGCTGGCGCAGACGATCGGCGAAGTGACGCGGGGCCGCATCAGGATCGAGGTGTTTCCTGCCAACGCACTGGTGCGCGCGTTCGAGACCTTCGACGCGGTGTCGGCGGGCATCGCCGACATGTATCATTCGTATGACGGCTATTTCGAGAAGAAGTCGCCGGCGCTCAACTTCTACTGCGGCGTTCCTTTCGGATTCACCGCGAACGAGCTGTTCGCCTGGGTCCGTTACGGCGGCGGCCAGGAGCTGTGGGATGCGCTCGCCGGCCAATTCAACATCAAGCCGCTCCTCTTCCTCAGCACCGGGACCCAGATGGGCGGCTGGTTCAACAACGAGATCACCTCGCTTGATAAGTTCAAGGGCCTGCGCTACCGGATGCCGGGGCTCGGCGGCGAGGTGCTGCGGCGGCTGGGCGCCATCGTGGTGAGCCTGCCGGGGGGCGAGATAGCGGCCGCGCTCAAATCCGGCGCGATCGATGCCAGCGAATGGGTCGGGCCATGGCAGGACATGGCCATGGGCCTGCACAAGGCCACCGGTTACTACTACTATCCCGGCTTCCACGAGCCCGGCACCGCGCAGACGCTCGGCATCAACAAGCGCGTGTGGGAGAGCTTCGATGCGGGCGACCAGCAGCTGATCGAGGCCTGCGCCGCGGGCGAATACGCGCAGACGCTAGCCGAGTTCAACGCCAACAACGCATTGTCGCTGCGCAAGTTGCGGGACGAGGGCACCGTCAAGATCCTCAAATTCGACGACGCATTGCTGAAAACGTTTCACGAAATCAGCACGGAGGTGGTGGCCGGCGCCGGCTCTGGCGATGAGGTTTCCAGGAGAATCTACGCGAGCTATCAGCGCTTCCGTGCGTCGATCATGGATTGGAGCGACATTTCCGAGCGCGCCTACCTCAACGCCCGCAAGCTCGCCTGATCGCAGTGCGGTTGAGCCGGGTTCATTGCGGGAGTCATCATGCATCGCAAGAAGGCAGAGCCATGAGGCGACGCGACGTCCTGACCGCCGCGGGGTCGTTGGCGGCTGCCGTCGGTTCAAGCTTCCCGGCGCCCGCAATCGCGCAGGGGATCCGGCAGCTGAAGATGGTGACGGACTGGCCCGCCGACATGCCGGGCCTGCAGACCAGCGCGAACCGGTTCGCGCAGACGATCGCCGATGCGACCGGAGGCCGCATCAGGATCGAGGTGTTTCCTGCCAACGCGCTGGTGCGCGCCTTCGAGACCTTCGACGCGGTCGGGGCCGGTGTCGCCGACATGTATCACTCGGCCGAAACCTACTTCGAGAAGAAATCGCGTGCGTTCAATTTCTTCGTAGGCCCGACCTTTGGCCTTACCGCAAACGAGCTTTTCGCATGGATACATTATGGTGGCGGTCAAGAACTATGGGACGCGCTCAGCGGTCAATTTAACATCAAGCCGCTTCTTTGCACCAGTAGCGGTTGCCAGATGGGCGGGTGGTTCACCCGCGAGATCAACTCAACGGATGGCTTCAGAGGATTGCGCTACCGGATGGGTTCTGGTGCCGAGGTGTTCCGGCGGCTGGGCGCCATTGTGATCACGCTGCCGGGCGGCGAGATCGCCTCGGCGCTCAGGTCAGGTGCCATCGACGCCGGCGAGTGGATCGGCCCCTGGCTCGACATGGCGATTGGCCTGCATAAGGCGGTTGGCTACTATTATTATCCCGGTTTTCACGAACCGGGCTCCGGCTTTTCGGTCGGCATCAACAAGCGCGTGTGGGAAAGCCTTGACGCGAGCGATCGGCGGCTGATCGAGGCTGTCGCCGCCGGCGAATACGCGAGCTCTTTGGCGGAGTTCAACACCAACAACGCACTCTCGCTGCGCAAGCTGCGGGACGAAGGCGGCGTCAAGATTTTGAAGTTCGACGATGCACTGCTGAAGGCTTTTGACGAGATCAGCAAGGGTGTGGTCGCCGACATTGGCTCCGGCGACGACATCTCCAGGAGGATCTACGCGAGCTACCAGCAGTTCCGTTCGTTGATCATGGATTGGAGCGACATCTCCGAGCGCGCCTACCTGAATGCCCGCAAGCTCGCCTGATCGCCAGCGTGTCCCGGCCGCGCTTGCGCGCGAGCCGGGACCGAGGGCGGCGCGCTCGGAGCGGCTATCCCGGGACTCGCTTCGCTTGCTGGACATACAAGGCGTCACCGCGAAAGCAGAGGGGATATCACGCATCTTGAGTGGCGATCTTGGGTAACTCGAGATCGATTCCGCTTAATCAAGTTCTCGGAATGGCTCCGAATCGAATTCGGCCCGGCTGGACAACGACGAAGCTTTCAGCGAGTTTCTCGCCGTGGTTCGCGACAAGATCCGCGACCGTTGTCGGAAGATCAGCACGAGCATCCGATGGAAAGCGCAGCAGGATCACTCCCCGCGTCGGTTTGGCAGCTGCGTAGACAAGCTGCCCGAAATCACGGTCCTCGGTGATGAAAATCCTTTCCTCACGAACTGCGGTCTCAATGACGGCGTCATCCTCTGCGCCCCTGGTGCCCTCGGCCACGGCCACCACGTCGTGTCCGGCAGTCCTCAAAGCCCGCACCACACGGAAGTCGCAGCTTTCGTCAGCCAGAAAGCGCATTCACGCCTTCGGCTCCACTAGCACCGTCTCCTCGTGCGACAGCGTGTCCGCGGCGTACTTGATTGCGGCCTTGATATCGTCCTCAGTCAGATGCGGGTAGGATTCGACCAAGTCCGCCGGCACGGCACCCTCGCTGAGTTTTCGCAGAATGAGTTCGACCGTGATGCGGGTGCCGCGGATGACCGGCTTGCCCAGCATCACCTTCGGATTGATCTCGATCCGACCTTGTGCCGACATGGATATGGCTCCTTGCGGTGGGCCTCGAGCGCCCGCTCGCTACGGCGGCCGCCAACAGGCGTAGCGTTCAATGAGCCGCCTATCCTTACCCTCTCGAGAATACAAGGCCGAGAGCGCGCTGGCGAGACGGCTGTCCCATCATCCCCTCGCCATGGCGGGGACATTGGTGGTGCGTTCCCTGTATCCTTTCTTTCAAGACGCGGACACCGGAACAAACCTCGATGAGCCGGGCATGACCCCGAGCTGGGAGGATAGCCAATGAAACGATCGTGCTCAGCGGCAGCGATCGCGCTTGCCGCGCTCGCGGTCCATGCTGGCGCTGCCCATGCGCAGGCCTACCCGAGCAAGCCGGTTCGCATCGTCGTCCCCTTCGTCGCCGGCGGCGCCGTCGATACGCTCGCACGCATGCTCGGCGCCAAGGTCTCCGAGCAGATCGGCCAGCCGGTCGTGATCGAGAACCGCCCGGGCGCCGGCGGCAATGTCGCCGCCGACGCGGTCGCCAAGGCATCGCCCGACGGCTACACCATCCTGCAGAACACCAACGGCCAGGCGATCAGCCCCGCCATCTACCGCTCGCTGCCGTTCGACGTGGTGAAGGACTTCATCCCGGTGACACAGCTGGTCGCCTCGCAGCTGGTGCTGGCGGCGAGCCCGAAGCTTTCCGCAACCTCGGTCCAGGAGTTGATCACCCTCGCCAAGGCCAGGCCCGGTGGGCTCAACTACGGCATGACCGGCGCCGGCAATCCGCTTCACCTCACCATGGAGATGCTGAAGATCGCGGCCGGCATCGACATCCAGGCGGTTCCCTACAGAGGCGACGCGGCGATCTTTCCGGCCCTCATCACCGGCGAGATCCAGGTGGCGGTGGTGCCGATGGCGACCTCGCTCCCCCACGTGGCAGCGGGAACGGTGCGTGCGCTCGCGGTCGCCGGCGGCAAGCGCTCGGCGGCGCTGCCCGATGTGCCCACAATCGCGGAAGGCGGGCTCCCGGGCTTCGAATCGACGAGCTGGCAGGGCTGGTTCGTGCCCGCCAACACCCCGCGCGAAGCGGTCGCGACCATTCAGCGGGCCGCCAGGCAGGCGCTGTCCGAGCCCGACGTGCTCGAGCGCCTGCGCATCACCGGCAACGAGGGCGTCGGCAGCACCCCGGAGGAGTTCGCGTCGAGGTTCAGGGCCGATCTCGCGAAATTTGCCAAGATCGTCAAGGATGCCCATATTCCGGCCCAGGACTGACGTCGTCCCCGATAGGCGTGATCAACCAGGGAGGCCGCCCATGGACATCAAAGGTCTCGGCTATGTCGGCGTGCGCGCGAAGTCGCTGGAGGACTGGGCGACCTACGGGACAAGATTCCTGGGGATGCAGCTCACCGACAAGAGCGCCAGGAGCCTCGCGCTGCGCATGGATGACCGCAGGCAACGCGTCGTCGTCGACGAGGACGGCGGCGAAGGGGTCGCTTTCTTCGGCTGGGAAGTGGCCGACGCGGGCAAGCTCGACGAGCTCGCGGCGCGGCTGGAGCGGTCCGGCATCGATGTCGCGCGCGGCTCGCGCGCGCTCGCCGACGAGCGGCGGGTGAAGGACCTGATCGTGCTCGCCGACCCGCTCGGCAACCGCGTGGAGATCTTCCACGGTGCCGAGACCGCCCGCGATCCATTCAAGCCCGGCCGCTCGATCTCGGGCTTCCGCACCGGGCCGCTCGGAATGGGCCACGTGGTGCTGCACGTGAAGGACATCAACGACGCGGTGCCGTTCTATCGCGACGTGCTCGGCTTCCGGCTCTCCGACTACATGCTGCGCCCGTTCAATGCCTATTTCTTCCACGCCAATCCGCGCCATCATTCGATCGCGTTCATCGAGACCGGACGCAGCGCCACGCATCACCTGATGGTGGAGCTCTTCAGCCTCGACGACGTCGGGCAATGCTACGACCTCGCGCTCGGCGAGGAAGGCCGCATCGGCGTGACGCTCGGCCGCCACATCAACGACGAGGTCACCTCGTTCTACTCGAACTCGCCGTCCGGATTCATGGTCGAGTACGGCTGGGGCGGCCGCATCCTCGACGTCGACAACTGGCAATCCGAGGAGATCGGCTGGGGTCCGAGCATGTGGGGCCACGACCGCCTGTGGATGACGCCGGAGAAGCGCGTCGAGGCGCGCGCGATCCGCGTCGAGGCGGCCTCGACCGGGCTGCGCAAGCCGGTCAACGTGATCGAGGGCAACTACAAGCTGGCGCCCGGCGTCTGTCCCTGGTGGGACGGCATGCTGCGCGGCGAGGCCGCGGAGTAAAAGCGCCGCTGCAAGGGCGGTGCACCGGCGGTGCACTGTATTCTCGCTTCTGTAACGGGCCTTCTGTAACGGGCCTTCTGTAACGAGGCCGCCACCATGATGGGATCTGATGAGGGCGGGCCGGCCAATCTGTATTGCGTGGTCGTAACGCCACGGGGAAAATAGCGGTCTGGCCCGACCTTCGTCCCGGCGAAGGGACGCCGCCTGGGGAAGGTTGGTGTCGTGACCTGCCCCGAAGCTATCGAATCTCTCCTTCTCTAGTCTCTCCTGTGTCAGGCGGCGGCCGCCGCGGCCGCCGCACGGAACGGTGTTTCCGCGACCAGCATCCGGTGCATGATCACGGCGAGCTTGCGGGCGAGCAGGCGAACCTCATCATCCTCAGCCTCAAACGACGGGGCGCAGCGAGTGGTTATTTCGGCGGAAGTTCTGCGGGAGCGGCCGCCGACGTCCCTTATGGGGTCGAGATCAGGCCCTTGCTGGTCGCGACGATCCAACGGTTGCCCCAGCGCACGATGGTCTCGATCCTTCCCACTCCCGGCACCGTCTCTCCGCGCGTGGCCTTCCAGACGCCGCTGGGCCCTTCCAGGACCGCCGTGCCGCCGTTGACCTCGCGAAGGGTCCAGCCGGCGATGGTGGTTGGTCTCGTCTCCGGCACCGGCACCGGCCGCGTCGCGACCTTCGGTCGCTCGCTCCCCGCGGGCCGCGGAGCGGCGGCATTCTGCTTCGAGGATGTCTCGGGCGCACGGCCGATTGCGGTTGGCGCGGGAACGGAGCCCGTCGTCGGGCCTCGCACCTCCAGCCGATCCGAGTTGGCACGATCGGGCGGGAACTCCGGAGCGGCGGCCTGCTCGACGGGGGCCGCGGCAGGAGTTGATCGGAAAAAACCCGAGCTCGCTCCACAAATCCATCCGATGCCGAGGCCGAGCGTCAATGAGGAGGCGGCAATGGCAATCGGCGCACGGTATCGATAGATGTCGAAAGCAGGTGTGTCCGAGACAACCCGGTCCCGTTCATCGATCGTGATCTCGCCAATGTGTGCAGGAGCTGCGTTCGCTTCCCTCAAATCATCCATGGAGCCCCCTCGTGCCCTGAAAATTCCGGGCGGCCTTTTTCGAGGTCAGGCTGGAATGATCGACCCCCCAGCTGAACGAAGGCTTAACGCTTACCTCGCCGGTGACATGTTGCTTACCGTTATGCCGATGGCTGCGCGTTGCGCGCGTTGCCTGGCCATGAACGCTCGTGAGCGGTTTCGCCCCGGCTATGGCGTTCGACGCGGGTCGAACGGATCGAGGGAGGGAGACGCGGTCGGCTCGGTCACGACCGTGAGGCCATGCTCGAGCGCCGTGGCCGCGCTGGTCACCACCCGGGGGCGGGGGAAGAATATTTGG
This sequence comes from uncultured Alphaproteobacteria bacterium, assembly GCA_963840535.1. Taxonomy (GTDB): domain Bacteria; phylum Pseudomonadota; class Alphaproteobacteria; order Rhizobiales; family Xanthobacteraceae; genus VAZQ01. The sequence goes on along the minus strand of CAWIZJ010000029.1, from coordinate 162,967 downwards.
GGCCCACCTTCTTACCTGGCCAGCGCGCTCATCCGACGCCCTGCCTTGACGGCGATCTTCGCTTTGGGCCGCGTCGCCTCGGCAGCGATCTTCGGTTTTCGTCGGCCCGCCTCGACGACGATCTTCGTTTTCGATCGACCCGCCTCGACAGCGATCTTTGCTTTGCCTCGTGCGGTGCCGCGGGTGGCGAGCTTCGCATGGCGTGCCGACTTGGTGGTGATGCGAGCCGTCGCAGCACGCGGAACTCGCTTGGTCTTCCGGCGCGCTTCGGGTTCCAGTTTTCGCGTGAGGTCTCGGGGCGCGGCCTCCAATGCGCGCGGCGGCGTGGCATCGGCCCTGGAGAGCGAAGCGACCGCGCTCTCGATGCTGGCGATCAGGGCATTGCCGGCTTCGAACATGCTCTCGAGGTCGAACGGGCCGGCGGCGCTAACCGTGTCACGCAGAGGATTCTCGACCAGGATGATCTTGACGCTCGTCGGCTGGCAGTGATTCCACTCAGCCCGACTGCGCGGACCGTAGGGACAAACGACGCCGTTCTTGGCAGCGATCTCGTGCCATAGCTTCGCTTCGGGAGAGCCGGGCTTCCCGATGCCCTGCATATCGACGGCGAGCCCATAGGTGTGCAGCGAATTGAATTTGTCGGTGAAGCCGCCAACTCCGAACGCGGGCGGACGGTAAGCCGAAAAAACTCCCGCAAACGGCAGGCCCTTGTCTCGCGCTTCGCGAATCGCGCTTGCCAACCGAACCACGAATTCGGGATGCAGGCGCCCGATCGCGACCTCGGCGCCTTGCAGCGTCATCGTGTAACCCGGACCTGCGGTCTCGATGACGTACGCGCGAGCGTCCGCGATCTCCGCCGGCGTGCGCGGAACGGCCTCACATTCCGGCTCGTCACCGGGCGATTGATATGGTTGGTACACGACCACACCGTCCGAGCCGCATGCATGCGCAGTAGACTTTGCAGCGGCCGAAGGGTCGGACCTGGTCGCATCGGAGAAGCCGACAACGGACCACAACGGAAGCATGGAAAGTGCCAAAAGCGCCGGTGCGACGGCGCAATTGGAGACGGTGGCGAGTAATCGTCGCATGAGTTCCCTGTCAGATGAAGTTCGGATCAGGTGATGTTCGGGAGGGGTGTCCGCGATGGCGGGAGGCAGGCAGGTTGCCGCCAATTCAATGAGTGCGCTCTCGGCTCACTACGTCGTCTTGCGCGCGAAGAAACCAAGCCACTTTCTCATGTCCGCATGCTCCCTTGCCGCCTTCGCAAGGAAGTTGTCCTTGCAACCTCTGCGGCAAAACCGCAGGCGCCGATGACGGTGGAAGACAAGACCAAATTTTCCCCCACAATTTGCACAGCGGTTCTCCGACTTGGTCATAAGGCTCTACCTCCGACTGGAGCGTCATTATCCTGTCCAGCGCGGGCGATTTGGGAGGGTGACGAAATCCTCGTTGTCCGACTTCAACCGCATCAGGGCCGTCGACCAGGCACCGTGTCGAGCTGCTGCTTGATAATTTTCAGGACGCGCTATCGTGAGATTTCGACCCGAATTAACGTCCTGCGATATTTGCTCTACTTGAACGTAGTTGCGAAGCGGGTTGGAGTTGGGTTCAGCGGACGCCGCGATTCTGCGGGGTTGTTGAACAACACTCGGGTGGCTGTCTTGATATTTGCTGCCATTGATTTGCCCATGCGTGCCATGTTCATGGAGGCATTCTGGCCGAGGACGGCGCGAGACGGGCCCTCGAACCACTGCCGAGCAGCGCCGGTCTGACGATCAATCAGTCAGATAGATACGGGGAGCCATGGGGCGCGCTCAGGACCGCAGGCGACGGTTGGCGAGCTCTGCGCCCTGCGCGAGCGCCTCGAGCAGCTTGACGTCCTTCCACAGCTCGCTGTTCGGCCGGTTTCGTCCCGGCTAAGGCTTCCGACGCCGGTCGAACGGATCGAGCAGGGGGACGCCGGTCGGCTCGAAATCCGAAACGTTGCGCGTCACCACAGTGAGGCCGTGTTCGAGCGCCGTGCCGGCGATCATGAGATCGGTGCCGTCATTGCCGATGCGCTGCGCTCAGGTGCCCCCAGCGACGTGCCGATTTCGAGATCGAAAGGCAGGATCCGTTCGCCGTAGGGGGCCAGCACCCTGTCGAGCCATAGCGCAAGAGTCGACGGCGAATCCCGGGTTCCGTCGTGGTGTTGCCGAGCTATCCCGCGTTCGATCTCGCCGATGCTGATGACGCTGATGAAAAGGTCAGCCGGTCCGCTGCCGGTCGAACCATGCGACGACCCTGGCGATGCGCTGGGCTTGCGCAGCGCCGACAGATACGACAGTGTCGACGAGGAACATCAGAGATTGACTTCGCGCGGACTGCCCTTTAGCGGCGCACGAATTCGCCGCCCTCCTGCGGCATCGCGAGCAGCAGCTCGGCAAAGCTCGGCGCCTGGCCCGTGTCAAGCCGCGCAGACGCTGGTATTCCGTCCGATATCAACGACCACGACGGCAGGTTTGCCGTGCTTGGTGACGGTCTGAGGCCCGCGCCGCGCCGCCGCAACAACCTCGCTGAACCGATTCTTTGCATCCTGGACCGACCAGGTGGGGTGAGCCATGGGGCGCCTCGTCTAGCTAGATATTCTAGCTAGAATATGGCTGCCGCCCGATCCCGTCAAGGCAGATCGACAGGCAGATGGAACGGTTACCACCCCCTGGGCGGCGCGTGCGCCGACCCCACATATCGGCGCCGCGCTCAGGACCGCAGCCGACGGTTGGCGAGCTCCGCGCCCTGCGCCAGCGCCTCGAGCTTGGCCCAGGCGATCTGCGGGTGCACGCGGCCGCCGAGCCCGCAGTCGGTCGAGGCGACGACCTTGTCGCGGCCGACCGTCTCGGCCCAGCGGACGATGCGGTCGGCGACGATCTCGGGGTGCTCGATGAGGTTGGTCGAGTGGGTGACGACGCCGGGCATGATCACCTTGCCGGCGGGCAGCTTGACGTCCTTCCACAGCTTCCACTCGTGCTCGTGGCGGACGTTGGCGGCCTCGAAGGAGTACGCGTTGGCGTTGACCGCCAGCATCGGGTCCAGCAGGTGCTTCATCGGGATGTCGGTGGAATGCGGACCGTGCCAGCTGCCCCAGCACAGATGGAAACGGATCTTGTCGGCGGGCAGCCCGCGGATCGAGTGGTTGAGCACATCGATGCATTTCCTCGAATAGCGCCGGTAGCCCTCGACGCTGGGCTCCTCCTTCTGCTGATCCCAGTTCTCGCCGATCGCCGGGTCGTCGAGCTGGAGGATGAGCCCGGCGTCGATGATCGCCTTGTACTCCTCGCGCATCGCCTCGGCGCAGGCGTACATCAGCTCCTCCTCGGTCTTGTAATGCTCGTTCGCCATGCGCGAGCAGCTCGCCGGCGCGACCGAGTTCATCCAACCGCCTTCCTTGATTCCCGCCGCCTCCAGCCCGGCCTTGAGGTTGGCGATGTCGCGCTTGATCGCATCCTGGCCCTTGTAGCTGATCGGGCCTTTGACCACCGGGCTGTAATGGGTCATGAACTGCTCTGGCAGCGCGCACCCGGAACGGGGATCCATGTAGGCCTGCTCGAACTTCTTCCAGTCCCGGCGATCGAGCCACTCGCCGACCGTGAAATCGCCCGGCGCCATGGGGGCCTTGATCTGCGCCGTCAATGTCTGCATCCACAGCGGTTTCTGCTCGACCTCCACGCCGTTGAGGCGCCGGACCACATACGACCACCACGAGCCGTAGTCGTAATCCCAGCCCATCGTGTGGCCGAACTCGCCGTCGTTGACGAGGTCGATGCCGGCCTTTTTCTGCTGTTGGACGGCATCGACCACGGCGCCCTTGAGCTCGCGCTCGAAGGCGGCCTCGTCGACCTTGTCGCCGGCGACGCGCTGATGATTGAGCTCGATCACTCTCGCCGGGCGTGGAAGGCTCCCCACGTGGGTGGTCAGGATCCGGTCAGCCATCTTTCCCTCCCTCGAAATCGCCACGGCTTTGCGCCGTGTGCGCGCGGCAGCGCGCCATCCCTTACGATCTTATCGAATTCGAATCCCGCCGCAACGGCATGACCTTTTGCAGGTGCAATCGCGAACCGGCGTGCGTTACACTCCTTCGGTATCGGGACGCTGCCAGGAATAGGAGCGCCGGGCTCCCACGCCTTTGTTGCCGCACGAAAGACATGGATGCCATCGGAACTCGGGCTTGCCCGAGTTCCGCACCAGTGAGTGCCCCGAGTCGGGTATACCCGACTTGGGCTGACGAGTGCGGGCATGAGGTGGAGCAAGCCGACGGGCCAACGGAAGCCGGGATGAGGAGGCACCGTGACCGATTTCGCGCATGAGGCGGCGGAGCCGCCCGACCAGGCCGCGCTCGATCTCGAGCCGTCGCATCCCGACGACGCCAGGCCGGGCCGCAACGACATCGTGGTCAGCACGATGCACTACGGCTTCAAGAAGATGATCTTCGAGAAGGACGTGGCGGTGGCGGTGCGCGACGGCACCGTGCTGTTCGTCAACGTGTTCCGGCCGCCGCACGAGGGTCGCCATCCGGTCATGGTCTCGTTCGACGTCTACGGCAAGGACACGATTCACGTCGCGGCGCTGATGCCGGCGGGCGGGCCCTACACGCTCGGCCAATACAACGCATCGCCGTTCGCGGCATGGGAGGCGCCCGATCCGGGATTCTGGGTGCCCAACGGCTATGTCGTGGTCAAGGCTGCAGCGCGCGGCACATCGGGCTCCAGGGGCAGGATCTCGATGATGTCGCAGATGGAGACCGAGGATTTCCACGACGTGATCGAATGGTGCGGCACGCAGCCCTGGAGCAGCGGCGATGTCGTCACCAACGGCGTCTCGTATCTGGCGATGGTGCAATGGCGCGTCGGTCAGCTCAATCCGCCGCATCTCAAGGCGATGATCCCGTGGGAGGGCGTGAGCGACCTCTATCGCGAATGGGCGTTCCACGGCGGCATCCCCGAGACCAGCTTCTGCCCGTTCCTGGATTTCCTGATCAAGAAGACGTGGCCCGGCTGCGACCTCGACGAGGTCGACGTCGGAAAGAAGGAGCATCCGTTCCTCGACGGTTACTGGCAGGCGCGGCACGGCAACCTCGCCGATATCGAGGTGCCGATGCTGGTGTGCGCGAGCTGGTCGACGCAAGGGCTGCACAACCGCGGCACCCTCGAAGGCTTCCGGCAGGCGTCCTCGCAGGACAAATGGCTCGAGGTGCACGGCCGCAAGGAATGGGAGACCTACTTCCATCGCGAGGCGCTGGAGCGGCAATTGCGCTTCTGCGACCATTTCCTCAAGGGCGTCGCCAACGACTGGAACGAGACGCCGCGGGTGCGCTACGAGCTGCGCGAGCGGTTCTACGACGGGCGCACCAAATTCGCCGACGCCTGGCCGCTGCCGGATACGCGATACACGGCGCTCCACCTGCACGGCCGCAGCCGCACGCTGCAAAGCGGACCGGCGCGGACGCTGCGGGAGATCACCTACGACTCCGGGACGCCCAACACCGACGGCGGGCGCGCGGTGTTCACGCACACGTTCGACGCCGACACCGAGCTGACCGGCTACATGAAGCTCAAGCTGTGGGTGTCGACCGAAGAGGGGGACGACATGGACCTGTTCGTCGGCATCCGCAAGCTCGATCGCCGGGCCCGGGAGCTGGCGTTCCCCGACTTCAACCACATCGAGCACGGGCTGGCGGCGCGCGGGTGGCTGCGCGTCTCGCACCGCGAGCTCGATCCGGCGCGCTCGACACCGTATCAGCCCTGGCTGAAGCACCAGCGCGCGCTGAAGCTCGCGCCCGGCGAGATCGTGACGGTCGAGATCGAGATCTGGCCGTCGAGCACGTTCTTCCGCAAGGGCGAGGCGCTGCAGCTCGTGGTCCAGGGCGGGGAAATCGCCTATTCGCGTTCCAATGCGCTGCCGCTCAAGCACGGGCGCATCTGCACCGGGCATTCCGAGACCGTCAACCGGGGCCGGCACACGATCCATGCCGGCCCGGATCGCGATTCGCATTTGCTGGTGCCGGTGATTCCGCAATAATCCGAGGATACATCGAGGCACAGGGAGGTCATGATGCTGAAACGAATTCTGCTCGGCGCCGCCGCCGTCGTCATGGCAGCTGCCGCACCGGCCGTCGCCGAGCCCATCACGCTCAAGCTCAATTCGCCGGCACCGCCGATGTCGTATGTGAACCGCGAGGTGCTCACGCCCTGGGCCGAGGCGGTGACCGCGGATTCCGACGGGACGCTGAAGATCCAGACCTTCTTCGGCGGGACGCTCGGCAGCTTCGCCAACACCTACGACCGCGTGGTCGACGAGGTGGTCGACGTCGGCTTCATCCTGACCGCCTTCGCAGCCGGAAAATTCCGGCGGCAGGAGGTGGCGGCGCTGCCGTTCGAGTCGGAGACGGCGATCCTCGCATCCAACGCCCTGTGGAAGCTGTACGAGAAGCGCGTGACGGCGGTCGAGTTCGACGCGGTCAGGCCGCTCGGGCTGTGGACGTTCCCGAATGCCGCCATTCATTCGCGCGAGCCGTTCAAGACGCTCGACGATTTTCGCGGCAAGAAGATGATCGCTTCGAACGCCATCGCCGCCAAGATCGTCAGCGCGCTCGGCGCAACGCCGATCAGCCTGCGTCCGGACGAGGCCTACACGGCGATCCAGCGCGGCACCGTCGACGGCGTGGTGATGCCGTTCACCGGGATGGAGACGTTCAAGGTTCACGAGGTGACGCGGCATCACCTGGACGTGGCATTGGGCAGCGATCCTGCCGTGCTGATCATCAACCGCAAGCGCTACGACGCCCTGCCGGCAAAGGCCAAGGCGGCGATCGACAAGCATTCCGACGCGGGGCTGTCGCAGCGATTCGGCCAGAAGACCCACGACCAATGGCAGAAGTCGCGCAATCTGGTGCGCGAGCGGGTCGGCACGCTGACCCCCGACCAGGAGGCGGAGTGGAAGAAGCGGCTGGCGCCGATCGCGGCGGAGTGGGCGCAAACCACTCCCGACGGGGCCAAGGTGCTCGACGCGTTCCGCGCCGAGATCGCCGCCGGCCGCGCCAGCCGGTAGCTGCCCGCCATCGCTTGCGCCGCGCGGCGCCATCGGCCGCGCGGCGGCATCCCGCAGGAGCGGACGTCCGTGACCGACGATGCGCCGCCGGCTGCGCCCGTCCCGCTCCTCGAGCGGGCCGAGCAGGCCTGCGCGGAGTGGTCGCGGCCGATCGCGTTCATTGGCGTGCTCGGCATGCTGGGCGCCGCCGCCGTCACCGTGGTCGACGTGCTGATGCGCTGGCTCGCCGCCACGGCGATCACCGCGTTGAACGAGATCACGGCGGTCGTGTTCGCGGTGGCGGTCGCGGCTTGCCTGCCCGCCGGGCTCGCCGGGGGGGTCAACCTCAAGGTCGATATCCTGGCGCGCTGGTTCACCGGGCGCACACGGGCCTGGCTCGACGCGCTCGGAGCGGTGCTGCTGCTGATCCTGTTCGCCATCCTGACATGGCGGATCTGGGTGTTCGCCGACAGCCTGCGGCAGCAAGGCCGCACCACCCTGATCCTGCGCTGGCCGCTGCCGCCTTTCATGTACGCGGTCTCGATCCTGCTCGGCATCGGGACGCTGGTGCAGGCGGTGGTCGGCGCCAACGCGATCCGGCGCGCCTTGGTGGCGCGCGCGCCGGCGCAGGGCGAGTCGCGTGCCATGATCGCGATCGTGGCGGTGACGGCGATCGTGGTGCTCGCCGTCATCGGCTGGAGCCTGCTCAATTTCGGCCTGGTGTCGCGCTGGGCCGGACAGAACCTGGGCCTTGCCGTCGGCATCACCTTTCTCCTGATGTGGATCCTGATGCTGGGGCAGGTCCCGCTCGCCGCCGTGATGGGGCTCGCCGGCATCCTCGGCTCGGCGCTGTTCGTGGGGTTCGTGCCGGCCGCGAGCGCATTCGCGACCGAGGCCGCCACGTTTCTCACCAACAGCCAGATCGCCACCTTGCCGCTGTTCCTGATGATGGGCAGCTTCGCCGCGGTCTCCGGCATGGCCGACGACATGTACCGGCTCGGGCACGTGCTGCTGAGCCGCTCGCGCGGCGGCCTGGCGCTGGCGACCATCGGCGGCTGCGCCGGGTTCGGCGCGCTGACCGGCTCGTCGCTCGCCACGGCGGCGACCATCGGGCGGGTCGCCATTCCGGAGATGCGCTCGCGCGGCTATTCGCCCGCGCTCGCCACCGGCTGCTGTGCCGCCGGCGGGACGCTCGGCCCGATCGTGCCGCCGGGGTCGGGGCCGATCATCGTGTTCGCACTGCTCACCGAGGCCTCCATCGGCCAGCTGTTCGTCGCCTCGGTGGGGCCTGCGATCCTCACCATCCTGTTCTATTTCATCACCGTCATGCTCTATGTGCGGCTCGCGCCCGGCGCGGCCCCGCAGGCGCGCGAGCGCGAGCCGGGCGAGCTGCGCGCGACGGCACGGCGCTGTATTCCGGTCGGCATCCTGTTCGCCCTGGTGATGGGCGGGCTCTATTTCGGCGTTTTCACCGATACCGAGTCGGCAGCGGTGGGCGCGTTCGGCGCATTCCTGTTCGCCGCCTGGCGCGGCAAGCTCGGGCGCGGCGCCTTCTGGAGCGTGATGGCGGAGACCACCGCGACGACGGCGATGATCTACGGCCTGATCTTCGGGGCGCAGATCTTCTCGTTCTTCGTCGGCGTGAGCACGCTGACGCAATCCGCCACCGCGTTCGTCGGCGAGCTGGCGTGGCCGCCGCTCGCAGTCATGGCGGTCGTCCTGTTCGCCTACCTGCTGCTGGGATCGCTGATGGAGGCGTTCGCCGTCATGGTGATCACGGTCCCGATCGTGACCCCGCTCGTGCTCGGGCTGGGCTACGACCTCGTGTGGTGGGGCATCATCATGCTGATCGTGGTCGAGGTCGGCATGATTCATCCTCCGCTCGGTCTCAACGTGTTCGTGCTCAAGGCGATCACGCCGGATGTGCCGATCTGGACCATCTATAAGGGCGTGATGCCGTTCTGCGCCGCCGATCTGATCAAGCTGGTCCTGATGGTTCTGTTCCCCGCCATCACGCTGTGGCTGCCTTCGACCATGGTCCGGTAGGCGCCCCGCGCCTGCGCTTTGCGAGGAGTGAACGTCCATGCCGCGTAACGGTCGCCCGGTCGTCGATTTCCACGCCCACATGCTGGAGGCCGAGGTTCACCGGCGAGCCCACAACAGGACGGTGCTCACCGGTTACGGCGCCGTTCCCGGTGCGGGGACGCAATCGAACAATCCGGCCACGTTCCGCCGCATGATCGAGCCGAAGGAGCAGCTCGCCGACATGGACCGGCTCGGCGTCGACGTGAACGTGATCTCGGCCAGCACCGTGATCCAGGGCACCGCCTGGGCCGACCCGGCGACCGCGCTCGAGCTCGACCGCCGCTCCAACGACCGCGTGGCGGAATGGGTCGCGCAGCATCCCGGCCGCTTCGCCGGCAGCTTCACGCTGCCGATGCAGGACATCGATCGATCGATCGCGGAGCTGGAGCGCTGCGCGAAGGAGCTGAAGCTTCCGGTCGCCAACATGTGCGCCCAGTACGACGGCGCCTATCTCGGCGAGGCGCGTCATGCGCCGTTCTGGGAGGCGGCCGACGACCTCGGCATCGTCGTGTGGATCCACCCCGATGGCACCCGCGACCCCTGGTTCCAGCGCTACGGAATGTGGAACTCGATCGGCCAGTCGATCGAGGAGGTCAAGGCGATGACCTCGCTGGTGTATGGGGGGATCGTCGAGAAGCATCCGCGCATCCCCATCGTCGTGGCGCACGGCGGCGGCTACTTCCCGCACAACATGGGCCGGCTCGACCGCAACGTCACCAATTTCCCCGGCAGCATGCAGAACATCTCGAGGAAGCCGAGCGAGTACCTGCGCTCGTTCTACTACGACACCTGCCTGTATGACACGAGCGTGCTGGCGGCGCTGATCGCCATCGTCGGCGCCGACCGCATCGTCATGGGCAGCGACTACCCGGTCGGCGAAGCCGACCCCATCGGCTTCGTCGAGCGCTGTCCGGGCATCACCGCCGCCGAGGTCGACATGATCACCGGCGGCACTGCCGCGCGGCTGTTGGGGCTCGGGCGAACGTAGCGCCGGCGGCCGGCATTCTCTCCGCCGTCGTCGGACGCGATCGAACGAGAGCCGAAGGTAGTCGGGCGGAGCGCGCAAGATCTCGCTTCGAGGCGAATTGGAGCAGCGGTTCCTCGCAAATCGCGTGCTATTCTGGATCATCCGATCCCGGCACTTGCTGCGGGTCGATGCGGCGAGGTGCCCCTTCCTCGCAACGGATTGCGAACCAGGAGCTCCAACATGAAGACCGTCATCCCGGCAGTAGCGGCAATGCTTGTGTCCGGCAGCGTCGTCTCGGCTCAAAATGCGCCGACCCCCCGGCCCCACCAACCCGCCGGCGCCGTCCGTCCAGCCCAATACTCCCAGTCCTCCGCCGGCCGTGGGTCAACCACTGCTCTCGACCAACCCGTCAAATCCGCAGGACAGGACCAGCCCGACCCGCGACAGACGAGCCCAAGCGCGATCAATCCGCAAAACCGACTGGGACGGTAGCGCTCGGACTGCCCTCCAAAATTCGCCGGCTCTCTCCGGAGTGGCCGAGTTGCTGCCCGAAGCTCACGGCGGTAGGTATTTCATTGCCGTCGTCGGACGTGATCGAACGAGAGCCGAAGGTGGTCGGGTTGGGCGCGCGAAATGATGCTACGCGGCGAGCCTCCAAAATCCTGTCAAAATGAGGCCGGCGGCTACGGCATTAACCTTTTGTCTACCGTAATTCGACACGCTCTGCGGTATGCCGAATCAGTCCGTTGCCGCCAACGTTCATCCCACCATGCGCATAATACCGGCGCCACAGCCGTTGGATGTGGCCGATCCAGTACCAGCAATGCGGCGAGAAATTGTGCTGCTGCGCATCGAGCTGGAACAAGCGCGTGCGATGGAAAATGAAGCGCGTGAGACACTGGAATTCCTCATTGCGCACATCGAGCGCATCATGGACAGCCGAGATCGGTGGAAGCGAGAAGCGGAACGCCTCAACAGTTCGATGGCGGAGGCGTCGTGCTTGGCACACCCATCGCAATGGTCAGCACTATCCTGGCTCACATCGATCAGCCAGCGGCCAGGTTTCAGATCGTTTCTGTTCCCCGCAGAGCGATCGGGGACATCTCCCTGAGCGTCAAACGGCGCACTGACGTGACGTGCGAATTCTATTTTGCGAATTGATGTTAGTGGCCGGCTCGACCGCAACGTCACCAATTTCACCGGCGGCACCGCCGCGCGCCTCGTGGGGCCGGGGCGGGCGCAGCGCCGGCCGCCGGCGTTGGCTGCTTTCGGGGGCAACCCGGAAGGCATACGCTCGCTGCGCCAGGGGTTTTCGACCCGAAGCAGCCCGGAACCCGATGTTCCCTGACCGACCGATCGGCGAACGCGATATCGTTCGTCCGGTCCGGGCCTGCCGATGAGGGAGCGAAGGGGGCATCGATCATGGACGTCCGCAACACCTGCTCGCCTCGACAGCTCATCCTTTGCCTCGCCGTGACCGGCCGGCCTCGCGCTCATCGCTGTGCTTGCGCCCGCGCCCGCCGCCGCGCAGGGAACGCCGCAACAGCGGGCCGCGTGCGAGAATGAAGCCAGGTGGCTGTGCAGCAACAACATTCCGGACGAGGCCGCGATCAAGGCCTGCGTCTTGAAAAATCTCCACGTCCTCACTCCCCGTTGCCGGGCGCAGTTCGGGGGCGGCGCCAAGCGACGTCAGCAGGGCGCACGGCGATGACCGCAAAACTAACCCCCGAGGCTGTCCGGCTCGGTCATTTCCCGCGGCTTGCCCAGAGGATCCAACGTGCGGGCATGCTTGCCATGCAGGAAGACCGCAAGCTGCGGTCTGATGGCCTCGCCCTGCGACGTGATCGCCTCCTCGAACAGGCGGTGCTGAACGTCCTGGGGCAGGTTGCTCCATAGCCGAACGACGGCCTCGCCCAGCGACCGTGTAAGCCGATTTGCATCGTCGCCTGAGATGGAGTCCATGGGTGCCTCCTCGCGGGGAAAGACCGCACGTCAATTCCCAGTATAGCCCTCCTGTTCCAAGCGCGCAGCCTCCCGCGAAGGGGTCGGCGACATCCTTCGGGCTCATCCGGATGGGTCTCGTTCCATCGCGGGCGGCAGAACGGACCCCTTCCTCGGTCGGCCATCCGGGACGTACCATCCCGTCGGATCGATCGCGAGGAAACCGCCATGAGTGCAGAAGCCCGCCTGAAACAGCTCGGCATCACGCTGCCGCAAGTGCCGGCGCCGGTCGCCAACTACCTGCCGTATCGCGTCGCGGGCAATCTCCTGTTCCTGGCCGGACAGGGGCCGCGCGGCGCCGACGGCGCGTTCCTGACCGGCAAGGTCGGCGGCGAGGTGACGGTGGACGAGGCCTATCGGCGCGCCCGCATCGTCGGATTGCAGCTGCTGGCGGCGACCCGCATGGCGCTCGGCTCGCTCGATCGCGTCGAGGCCGTGGTCAAGATGCTGTGCATGGTCAACGCCGTGCCCGACTTCAAGGATCATCCCAAGGTCGCCAACGGCATGTCCGACCTCTTCGTCGAGGTGCTCGGCGATGCCGGCAAGCACGCGCGCTCGGCGGTCGGCATGGGCTCGCTGCCCAGTCAGATCTCGGTCGAGATCGAGGGGGTGCTGGCGATCAAGCCCTGAGCGGCGTCCGCGGCCGGCGCGGGCGCACGACCGGCGGCAGGCGCACTCGCCTCGCTGCCGGCGCAAACGCGTGCCAATACGCTTGTCCGCCGGAGTCACGGACAGGATTCGATGCCGATCACGAGACGCCGCCTGCTTGGAGGGGCCACGGCATGGGTGGGCCTGCTGAGCGCGCCCGCGATCGTGACGCGGACCTTCGCCGCCGTCATCGATCCCGTCCCCTCGCCGCCTCTGCGTTCCGGAGAAATATTGCCGGACCCGGACTTTTCGCTGCTGCATCCGGCCAACCCCTATCTGGTCGGGATCCGGCCGCATCGAGAGGGAGGCGTCCGCCTCGAGCTCGAGCACGATCCCTTGCCGAGCCGGCACGGGCCCAAGTTCCTGATTCACAACTACGGGCATGGCGGCGCCGGGATCACCCTGAGCTTCGGGTGCGCCAGCGTGGTCGCAGACCATGTCCGCATGCTGATGCGCAATATGCGCCGCAGCCGGACGCGCCCCTCCGTTGCCGTGGTCGGCAGCGGCGTCATCGGCCTCACCGTCGCCGCCGAGCTCCGGCGCCGGTGGCGGACATTGCCGGTCACCGTCTACGCCAGGGAGCTCGACGTCCGAAAGACGACCTCCTTCGTGGCCGGCGGTCAGTTCAAGCCGTCGGGCATCTGGGATGAATACGACACCGACGATGCAAAGAAGGTGCTCGCCGACTATCTCCGGCGCTCGCGCGACAGGATCGTCGAGCTGCAGAGTTCATCGCGACCCAACCGCTACGGCATCGCGCTCCGGCGAGACTATACGCTCGACCACGACAATCCCGCATACGACGACGCCACGCCCCTCGACGTCGTGCCGCGATACCGGTCCGGCACGCTTCCCTTCGGCAGGCTCGCCACCATGGGCCGCGAGTACAGGACCTGGCTGATCAATCCGACCATCCTTCTGCCGCAGCTGGTCGCCGACCTGCGACGCAGCGCCGTGCGGTTCCGTCCGCGGCAATTCGACGGCAAAGCCGATCTCGCGCAGCTGCGGGAGAACATCATCGTCAATTGCACCGGCTACGGCGCCAGGGCATTGATGAACGACAACAGCGTCATCGCCCAACGCGGGCACCTGGTGGTGTTGCGACGGACGCTCCCCCGGCAGTTCTATTTCCTCAGCGGCGGCTGCTCGAACGGCAGGATCATGTATGTGTTCTGCCGTCACCACGATATCGTCGTGGGCGGAACGGCGCAGGGAAGCGATTCCGACGCAATCACCGAGCGCGACCGCTCCACGTTCGAGCGTATCGTGAGCAACGCGCGGGCGGTGTTCGACGGCCGCCCCGCGGACTGCGTCGCCGCATAGTGGGCGGCAGCGAGGACACGCTATCGCGAATTGGTGAAGCAACGCCGTAGGCCGATCCTGGAAGTGCCGGGATCGTTCCTCGGTAGCGGCCGGTTCGGCACGAATTGGCTCGCACCGTCGTACGCGGCAGGCGTGCTATTCTCGGCCATCTTCGATCCCCGGCCTCGCCCAGGGCAATCGATCGCGTCGACGAGGTGACCATTGTCCCGCAAAGGGCAGAAAGGCGGAAGTCAGGGCCGAAAGCTTCGTTCGACCGGAACGAAGGCGAAAACGCGCGTTGCTTCGTCGGCTGGATCCCGAGCGGCACCGACAGCCAAGCTCGAGGCGCACGCTCGCGACCTGGAAAGGAAGCTCGCAACGCGCACGCGCGAGCTCACCGAGGCGCTGGAGCAGCAGACGGCGACGGCGGAGGTGCTGCAGGTCATCAGCAGCTCGCCCGGCAAGCTGGAGCCGGTATTCGAGGCCATGCTCGGCAACGCCACGCGCATCTGCGAGGCCAAGTTCGGCGTTCTCTGGCTTGCCGATGGGGACGGTTTCCGGTCGGTTGCGATGCACGGCCTGACAGCGGCCCATGTCGAGGAGCGCCAGCGCGAGCCGGTCATCCGTCCCGCCCCCGAAGACCCGCTGAGCCGTCTCGCGCGACGAAACAGGTCGTGCACATCGCCGACCTGCGGAAGGACGAGGCATACATAAGGGCGATCCGCGCTCCGGGCGATGGTGGATGCTGGCGGCGGGCGCACGCTCTTGGTTGCCGATGCTCAAGGACACCGCGCTCGTCGGCGCCATCGCGATCTACCCCCAGGAGGTGCGGCCGTTCACCGACAAGCAGATCGAGCTGGTGCAGAACTTCGCCGCCCAGGCCGTCATCGCCATCGACAACACCCGCCTGCTCAACGAGCTGCGCGAATCGCTGCAGCAGCAGACGGCGACGTCTGAGGTGCTGCAGGTCATTTCCAGCTCGCCCGGCGCGCTGGAGCCTGTGTTCGAGGCGATGTTGGCCAACGCGACGCGAGTGTGCGAGGCCAAGTTCGGCGTGCTGTATCTATTCGAGGGCGAGGCCTTCCGCGCGGTTGCGTTGCACGGCGCAGCGCCGGCCTCGTTCATCGAAGCGCGCCGGCGCCATCCGCTGCTCCCTATCATCCCCGGGACCGCGCTCGGGCGCGTGGCGGCGACCAAGCAGACGGCTCAAATCGCGGACGCGCAGGCCGAGCCGGCCTATCGCGCAGCGAGGCCCACGCCATCGGCGTCGAGATGGGAGGTCTGCGGACCGTGCTCAGTGTCCCGATGCTGAAGGAGGGCTCGCTGATCGGCACCTTCAATCTCTTTCGCCAGGAGGTCCAGCCATTCAGCGACAAGCAAATCGAGCTGGTGACCACCTTCGCCAACCAGGCCGTCATCGCTATCGAGAACACACGCCTGCTCAACGAGCTGCGCGAATCTCTGCAACAGCAGACCGCCACCGCCGACGTGCTCAAGGTCATCAGCCGCTCGACCTTCGATTTGCAGACTGTGTTCGACACGCTGGTCGAGTCGGCAGTGCGGTTGTGCGAGGCGCGCTTCGGCGCAGTATTTCGCCTGGATCGCGACTTGTTACACTTTGCTGCCCAGTACAACTTCCCGGAGACGCACCTAGCGTTACTTCAGGACGAGTATCCGGTGACGCCGAACCGGGGCACTATTTCGGGTCGGGCAGTCCTCACGGGTGCTCCTGTTCAAATTCCCGACATGCTGGCTGACCAGGAATACCGAGGGCGGGCGTCGAAGGAGGCTAATTTTCGGAGCCTGCTCGCTGTGCCCCTGCTCCGCGACGGGCGGGCCATCGGCGCGATCGTAATCTACCGGATCGAACCCGGAACCTTCGCAGACAAGCAGCTAGCGCTACTCCAGACCTTCGCCGACCAGGCCGTCATTGCGATCGAGAACGTGCGCCTGTTCGACGAGGTTCAAGCGCGCACGGAAGAACTGAGCGAGTCGCTCCAGCAGCAAACCGCCACCGCCGACGTGCTGAAGGTGATCAGCCGCTCGGCCTTCGACCTCAGGTCGGTGCTGCGACACGCTGGTCGAGACCGGCGGCGAGGCTTTGCGAGGCCGACAGTGGAGATCATCGCTCAGACGAGAGGGCGAGTTCTATCGCGGAGTCGCCTTCTACAACGCTTCTCCGCGAGCTCGTCGATTTCATCCGATGCAACCCCATCACGCCCGGACGACACAGCTCACAGCGAGCGGTCGCACCTTGAGCGAACGAAAGGTCCATGTTCCCGACGTTCAGGCCGATCCTGAGTACATGTACGCGCTGCGAGACGTTGATCCGATCCGAACGGAACTCGGCGTGCCCGATGTTCCGAGGGCGACCCCATCGGTATCGTCATGACCTGTACAAGCTCGAGGTTCGGCCGTTCACCGACAAGCAGATCGAGTTCGTCACCACCTTCGCCGACCAGGCGGTGATCGCGATCGAGAACGTGCGGCTGTTCGACGAGATCCAGGACAAGAGCCGCCAGCTCGCGGAGGCGAGCCGGCACAAGTCGCAGTTCCTCGCCAACATGAGCCACGAGCTGCGCACCCCGCTCAACGCCATCATCGGCGTCACCGAGATGCTGCGCGAGGATGCGCAGGCGGCGCAGCAGGACGTCGAGCCGCTCGATCGCGTGCTGGGCGCCGGCCGCCACCTGCTCGCCCTGATCAACGACGTGCTCGATCTCTCCAAGATCGAGGCCGGGCGGATGGAGCTCCACCTCGAATCGTTCGCTCTGGCGCCGCTGATCGAGGACGTGGTCAGGACGGTGGAGCCGCTGACGTGCGAAGAGCGCGAACCGGGTGGCGGTCCATTGCGACGGTGCGATCGGGACCCTGCATGCCGACCAGATGCGGCTGCGGCAGGCGCTGCTCAACCTGATGAGCAACGCCAACAAGTTCACGGAGAAGGGCACCATCACCGTGGCGGCGCGGCAGGGACGGGAGAACGGCCGCGACTGGATCACGCTCTCGGTCGCCGACAGCGGCATCGGCATGACGCCGGAGCAGATGGGGCGGCTGTTCCAGGAGTTTTCGCAGGCGTCCTCGGCGACGGCGAGCAAGTACGGCGGCACCGGGCTGGGGCTGACCATCAGCCGGCGGTTCTGCCAGATGATGGGCGGCGACATCATGGTGGCGAGCGAGCCGGGCCGCGGCTCGACCTTCACCATCCGGTTGCCGAGGATCGTGGAGGCTGCCGAGGAAGCGGTGGGAGCCGATCCGGTCGCCGGATAGCCAGTGGGCGCCAGCCGATTGATAAGGCTGTCTGGATCGCGCGTATCAGCAGGGGTACTCTCCGAGGCAGGTTGATCGTGGGATCTAAGGTCGGGCGATTGTGGGCAATCAGCGGCGACGTTCGAGGGCAGGCCAGACGCAGCCGGCCGGACATCGACGTAACGACAGCCAAGGGAGGTAAGCATGACGGTCATCCTTCGTTACTCCGGCATCGGCATTGTCGCTCTCTGCGCAGCGCTGGCGGCGCAGCCCGCCGCCGCGCAGCAGGGGGGAACCGTCAAGCTCGGCATCGTCACGTTCCTGTCCGGCGCGGCAGCGGGTCCGTTCGGCGTGCCGGCGCGCAATGCGGCCGAGCTCACGATCGAGGCGCTCAATGCCGGCATCTGCCGCCGCCCTACGACAAGAAGGGCATGAACGGGCAGCCGATCGAGATGGTGATCGTGGATGAAGCCGGAGGCACGACCAAGCAGGTCACCGAATTCCGCAATCTCGTCGAGCGACAGAAGGTCGATGCGATCATCGGATATATCTCCTCGGGCGACTGCCTCGCGATCGCGCCGCTCGCCGACGAGCTGAAGGCACTGACGGTCTTCTTCGATTGCGGCACGCCGCGCATCTTCGAGGACAGGAGCTACAAGTATCTGTTCCGCACCGGCGCGCACGCCACCATGGACAACGTTGCAGCCGCCCGCTACCTGCTCGCGCGCGACAAGAACATCAAGACGATTGCCGGGATCAATCAGAACTACGCCTGGGGACAGGATTCCTGGAACGACTTCAAGGCTGTCGATGCAGACGCTCAGCCCCGGCATCAAGATCGCGACCGAACAGTTTCCCAAGCTGCTCGCCGGACAATACGGGGCCGAGATTTCGGCGCTTCTGGTCGAGAAGCCGGATGTCGTCCATTCGAGCTTCTGGGGCGGCGACATGGAAGCGTTCACCTTGCAGGGCAAGGCGCGCGGCGTGTTCGAAGGCCGCACCGTCGTGATGACGGCCGGCGAGCCGGCCATGTTCCGCATGGCCAAGCTCAGATCCCGAACGGCACGGTGATCGGCGCGCGCGGCCCGCACGGCGTGTTCGCCCCCGACAATGCATTGAACGAGTGGTTCCGCGCGGCCTATTCGGAACGTTACGGCACGCCGCCGGTCTATCCCGTCCTACAAGATGGTGCAGGCCATCCTCGGATTGAAGACGGCGATGGAGAAGGCTGCTGCGGGAAGCCCGAGAAGCCGGCAACGGATGCCGTGATCTCCGCGTTCGAAGGGCTCTCCTACGAGACGCCGAGCGGCCGGGTGGACATGAAGCTCGGCAAGGGCCACCAGGCGATCCAGGCCATGGCCTACGGCACGTTCAAGTTCGACGCCGCCAAGGGCGAGCCGCAACTGGTCGACGTCGTCCGCTATCCGGCCGAATGCGTGAACCCGCCCGAGGGCGCCAAGAGCGAGGATTGGATCAAGGGCGGCTTCAAAGGCGCCACATGCTGAGGAGATGATGGAGCATCGGCCCCGGGCGCGCTCGCGCCCGGGCCGAGTGCGGCGATGCAGAAGCTCTACGCCATCCTCATCGACGGCACGGTGTACTTCTCCTGGCTGTTCATCGTGTCGATGGGATTGACGCTGACCTATGGCGTCATGAGGATTCTCAACATCGCGCACGGCAGCTTCTATGCGCTCGGCGCCTATACGGCCGCGTCGGCGGTGGGGGCGTAGTTTCGCAGGCCGCTATCCGGCGGCCGGCAGCTTCCTGCTGCTCGCCCTCGCCGGCATCGCGGTCGGCGGCATCGTGGGGCTTCTGGTCGAGCGCGGCCTGCTGAAGCCGATGTACGGGCGCGACGAGATCGTGCTGGTGCTCGTCACATATGCCGTGTTTCTCGTGTTCGAGGACCTGATCAAGCTGGTCTGGGGCGTCGATCCATACCTCGCCTATCAACCCTACGAACTGCTCGGCCGGGTCTCGATCGGCGGCATCGCGTTTGCCGTCTACGATCTCGGACTGTTCGTGCTCGCAGTCGTGATCGGCGTCGCGGCGTGGTGGGCGCTGGAGCGCACGCGATCCGGAAAGCTCCTGCGCGCCGTGATCCACGACCGCGAAATCTCCGCGGCCATGGGCATCGATGTTGCGCGCATGTTCACGGCGACCTTCGTCATTGGTGCCATGCTCGGCGCATTCGGTGGCGCGATCACCGCGCCCGCGATCTCGGTGGTGCCCGGGATCGGCGTCGACGTGATCGTGCTCGCGTTCGCCGTGAGCATCATCGGCGGATTGGGCAGCGTGGCGGGCGCGGCCGCCGGTGCGCTCGTCGTCGGCCTCGTCCGCGCCTGCGCAGTCCATTTCCTGCCGGAGGTCGAGCTGTTCGTCATCTACGCAGTCATGGCGATCGTGCTGGCGTTCCGGCCGCAGGGTCTGTTCGGCCGGCCGCCCGCGCGGAGGATCTGACGTGCGCACCGTCCCCGCGCTCGCGGTCCTCCTCGTCGTGCTGCTCGTTGCCGGACCGCTGGCGCCGTCGTGGCTCGTGTTCCTGCTCACCGTCGCTTTCGCCAAGGGGCTGGTCGTGCTCGGCCTGCTGGTGATGATGCGCGCCGGCCTGGTCTCGTTCGGCCAGGGACTTTATTACGGGATGGGCGCCTATGCGGCGGGGCTCGCCGCCAATCTGCTCGGATTGACCGATGCCGTTGCGCTGGTCGCGCTCGGCGGCTTCGTATCGGCCGGCGCCGGCTATGTGCTCGGCTTCGTCATGGCGCGGTATCGCGAGATCTTCTTCGCGATGTTGAGCCTCGCCTTGTCGATGATCCTCTACGGCATCCTGGTGCGTTCGGCTGCGCTGGGCTCGACCGATGGGTTCAATCTGCCGCCACCGACCTTCCTCGGGTTCGCCGTCGAGGGGAAGACCGGCCGCGTGCTGGTCTATGCGCTCACGGTTGCATTAGCCGTCGGCACGGCCATGCTGCTGCACCGTTTCGTCAACTCGCCGGCCGGCGTGATCGGCGAGGCCATCCTTACGAACGAGATCCGGGTCGAATATCTCGGTACGTCGGTCACCGGCGTTCTGCACCTCACCTATGTGATCGGAGCGGCGACCGCCGGGCTCGGCGGAGCCCTGATCGCGATCGCAGCCGGCCACATCGATCCCGATCTCGCCTACTGGACCACATCGGGCGAGTTCGTCTTCGTCGCAATCCTGTCCGGCATCGGCCATGTCGCGGCGCCTTTGCTCGGCATGGCCGTATTCGAGGTGATACGCAGCTTTTCCTTCCAGTATTCGCCCTATACATGGCAAATGGTGGTCGGCCTCTCGATGCTGGCGGTGATCCTGTTCCTGCCGGCCGGGCTCTGGTCGCTGTTCACCCGCCGGCGCCGGGCGAAAGGCGCCGCATGAGCGCACCCGCGATCGTCGCAAAGGGCCTGTACAAGCG
Organism: uncultured Alphaproteobacteria bacterium; assembly: GCA_963840535.1. Taxonomy (GTDB): domain Bacteria; phylum Pseudomonadota; class Alphaproteobacteria; order Rhizobiales; family Xanthobacteraceae; genus VAZQ01. The sequence goes on along the minus strand of CAWIZJ010000029.1, from coordinate 142,219 downwards.
CTTCGGCGCGGTCGTCGCGGCCGACAACGTGACGGTCGAGATCGGTCCCGGCGAGATCGTCGGTATCATCGGCGCCAACGGCGCCGGCAAGACCACCTTCGTCAACATGGTCACCGGATATCTCAAGCCGGACGCGGGCGTCATCCTCTTCGGCGGCGTCGATATCACTCCGCTGCCGCCGCGCGCGGTGACCCGCCTCGGCATCCGGCGCTCGTTCCAGGTGGCGCAGCTTTTCCCCAATCTGTCGGTGCGCGACAACGTGCTCGTCGCGCTCGCCTGCGGCGAGCGCATGCGGCCGACGCCCGCGGCGATCCTGCGCACCCGCGCCCGGCTGGCTCGGGCGAGCGAGCTTCTCGCTCGCCTCGGGATCGAGGAGTTCTCCGATCGTCCGACGCCGGAGCTGCCCCAGGGCCGCCGCAAGCTGCTCGACATCGCCCTGGCGATGGTCGGCCGTTCGACGGTGCTGCTGCTCGACGAGCCGACCAGCGGCATCAGCGCGGAGGAGAAACTGCCGCTGATGGATCTCGTGATGGAGGCGGTTGCGGCGGAAGGTGCGGCCGTGCTGTTCGTCGAGCACGACATGGAGATCGTCGAGCGTTATGCGCCGCGCGTGATCGCGTTCTACGAGGGACGGGTGATCGCGGATGGGGCCCCCGCCATCGTGCTCGCGGATCCGGACGTGAGGCGCTACGTCGTCGGTGCAGAGCTGCACCGCCGGGCGGGAGCGGCACGGACATGAGCGGCGCCCTCGACATTCGGCATCTCTCCGTCGAGATCGCGGGCTCGCCGGTGCTGACGGACGTCGTTCTGTCGATTGCGCCGGGTTCGTTCGTCGGGCTGGTCGGCCGCAATGGCGCCGGCAAGACGACGCTGATGCGGGCGATCATGGGGCTGCTGCCCATTCGTTCCGGCGAGCTGACGTTCCTCGACAAGGACCTGCGCGCCATGCCCGCGCAGGCGCGCGCAGGCCTCGATGTCGGCTACATGCCGGAGGATCGCCGGCTGATTCCGGATCTCACGGTCGAGGAGAATGTGCTCGTCCCGGCCTGGGCGGTCGGCGATGCCGGCGCTCGCGAGCGCCTCGGCTTCGTATATGGCATCCTGCCCGAGGTGCGGGAGCTTGCGCCGCGCCGGGCGCTCCAGCTCTCCGGAGGGCAGCAGAAGCTGGTGGCGCTCGCGCGTGCGCTGATGCGCGGACGCCGGCTGTTGCTGCTCGACGAGCCGTTCGAAGGCGTGGCACCCGCCCTGGCGCGCAGGCTGGTGGAGGCGATTGCCGCGCTCAAGGCAACCGGAGTGTCCGTGCTGGTTTCGGAATCCGACTACGTGCATTCGGGCGACCTCATCGAGCGGCTCTACGTCATCGAGCGCGGCGTCGTGGCGTCGAGCGGCGTCGTTCTCTAAGTCGAGCCGCGCGCCCCGGGCTGCGGAACTGACGAATGCGGCGCCGTTGGTGTCGAGCGCGCACTCGCGCGAGACCCGTCACCATCTCGGCCGCGCCGTGAGCAGCGTTGGGTCTCGCAAGAGCTCGACCCAACCTACGAACCACGAACGACGCACCGCCGTAGGTTGGGTCGAGCCGCTTGCGCGAGACCCAACACCACTCGCTCGCGCATGTGTCTACGGCGTCGGGTCTCGCAAAAGCTCGACCCGACCTACGCATCCTTCACTTCTGCTGCACCACCAGCGTATAGCGCGGATCGGCGGCGAGGCACTCCGCCTCCGGCAGGCCGAGCTCCTTGCGCACGATGTTGGTGCCCCGCACCAGCGCCACCGTCTTGTAGAAGGCATGACGCCGGCTCATGCCCTCGCGGCCCATGCCGCAGTCGGAGCTGATCACCAGGCGCTCGACCGGGATGTGCCGGAGCGCGCGGCGGATGTGATCGGCCACCTCCTCGGGACGCTCGACCTGGAGGGTGTGGTGGTCGATCACGCCGATCGCGATCTTCTTGCCGGTGATCTCCTTGCCGAAGGCTTCCAGGTCCATGCCGCCGGCGCTGCAGGATTCGAAGGTGACGACGTCGGCATCGACCTTGTCGATCATCGCCAGCGCCGACTTGTAGCTCTGCACCTGCGGGAACATGCGCTGCTGCGACGGGTTGCCCCAGCAGGTGTGGCACCACACCTCGGTCTTCGCGCGCAGGCCCTTCACCGTCCGGTTGAACACCTCGACGCTGAACGCCGGATTGATCACGTCGTCGACGATGTTGCGCACGGCGAGCAGGTGGATCTGCGGCTCCTCGAACTGGATCACCGGGCAGCCGGCATCGGCGAGCTCGTGCAGCTCCTCGTTCAAGGCGTCGCTGATGGCGAGGATGCGATCCTTCGCGCTGGCGTAATGATGGTCGGCGACCGCGAAGGCGACCAGCTCGGGTCCGATGGTGCCGAACTTGACCGGTTTCCCGGTCATGCGCTGGGCGGTCTTCCACATCGCGGCATATTGCAGGTCGCCGCGCCCAACCGGTCCCACGATGCTCGGCATCACGCGGGCCTCCAGGTAATCGTGCAGGATGTGGCCGGGCGGGAACAGCAGGCCGCCCTTGCCGGCGAGCGTCGGGCGCGGATTGCCGTGATCGAAGCCGCTCATGTGGCGCGTCGGATAATTGGTCCAGCTCTGGCCGCCGACATCCTTGTCGAAATGGGCGTCGCCGTCGGTGACGATGTCGAGACCGGCGATCTCCTGCTCGTGCAGATAGACCGCCACCGTGTCGATGTACTGCTCGCGATAGTCCGAGCTGACCATCGCGTCCATGAACGAGCGCGCGCCCAGGTTCTCGGTATACCAGCTCGGGCGCGGCAGCGATCCGGTGATGGTGGTCGGCAGCTTGATGTCCTTGGTCGCGCGAAACATGGGGGACGTCTCTCCTTCGCATGGCCGTTCGTTCGGCCGTCCTTGCTTTCCACGGGGGCCGGGTGGGAGGGCCGCAGCCTGCCGCCGTGCGCGGAAGCGGCAACCGCCGCCGCGTCACTGGTAGCACCGATCCGCTCGTCCAGCACCCGGACCGGCGCGCAAATGATTTCAATGCCCGTCGTCTCGCCCACTCGATCCGGGCCGCCCACGTCGACGGATCATCCCGGCATCCCCGCCTTGTGCACGCCTTCTGCCCACCGATCGAAATCGGCCGCGCGCCGGAGCGGTAGCAGGTCCGTGAGATTGGAGATGCGCGGCGCCTCACGATGCCATCGGTGGCGCCGAAGACGAGGTCCGGCAAACAGTTCTGCATCGGCTGGAGCCGATGTCGCACTTCAAACCCGAGGTTTTCCATCTCCGCAGTCCGAGGATTGGTACCTACCCGGCTACGGCAACGTTTCCTGCCGCGACCGCATGCGTATGGTGGCCGCGCCAGGCGCCGAGGCAGGCGTCCGACACCGGCACGAGGTCGAGCGGCGTGGCATGATGCCCGGCCACGTGATAGGCGTAGAAGCCGGTCTTGTCAGCCGCCGCCATATGTTCGAGCCGCTCGTCGAGCTTCATCGCGAGTGGCCGATGACATCCGGAGATCTCGATGCTGGTCGGCGTGCCGAAGGAAATCAAGGACAGCGAGCACCGCGTCGGTCTGGTGCCCTCGACGGTGCACGAGCTGACGGCGAACGGCCACCGGGTGATCGTCGAGACCAATGCCGGGCTCGGAGCCGGCCTGGCCGACGCCGACTACGAGGCGGTCGGGGCCGAGATCGTGCCACACGCCGGACAAATCTATGACCGCGCCGAGCTGATCGTGAAGGTCAAGGAGCCGCTCGCTCGCGAGCGCGAGCAGCTGCAAGGCGGACAAGTCCTCTTTGCCTATCTGCACCTGGCGGCCGACCCCGCGCAGGCCGCCGACCTGATGGCTTCCGGCGCGATCGCCATCGCCTATGAAACCGTCACCAGCGCGCAAGGGTCGCTGCCGTTGCTGACCCCCATGTCCGAGGTCGCCGGCCGCATGGCGCCGCATGTGGGCGCGCGTTGCCTGGAGAAGGAGAACGGAGGCCGCGGAGTACTGCTCGGAGGCGTTCCCGGCGTTCCGCCCGCCGACGTGGTGATTCTCGGTGGCGGGGTCGCCGGCACCCACGCCGCCCTGATCAGTGCCGGCATGGGCGCCACGGTGACCGCCATCGACCGCAACCCGGAAGCGCTGCGCCGGATCGCCATGGAGCTCGGCGGACGCGTGCGCACGGTGTTCTCCACCATCGATGCGGTGGAGACGCTGTGCCGGCGAGCCGACCTCGTCATCGCGTCGGTGCTCATTCCCGGCGCCGCGGCTCCCAAGTTGATCAGCGCCGCCACCGTCAAGGCCATGAAGGCGGGGGCCGTCATCGTCGACATCGCCATCGACCAGGGCGGCTGCGCCGAGACTTCGCGTCCCACCACCCACTCGGCACCGACCTATATCGTGGACGAGGTGGTGCACTATTGCGTCACCAACATGCCGGGCGCGGTCGCGCGCACCTCGACCTTCGCGCTCAACAACGTCACGCTGCCGTTCGTGCTTGCGCTCGCCGACAAGGGGTATCGCCGCGCGCTCGCGGAAGACATACATTTGCGCAACGGGCTCAACGTCTATCGAGGGACGATCAACCATCGCGCGGTGGCGGGCGCGCTGAAGCTGAAGTTCACGCCGCCGGAAGCGGCGCTGAGGTTGTGACGCATGCGGTTGACCCACGTCACGTGCCGCGCCGGCATGTCCCATAGGGTATCGCTGGACCAATAAACCATCACGGCCCGGCCGGGCCGCCGGCCTCGTCACCAGAAGGGAACGACCTATGATCAAGGATGCGATCGTCAATCTCACGGTCGGAGCCCCTCGCGACGTAGCCGCCGAGTATGCGATCTCGGTGGCCGCCGCATTCGGAGCGCATCTCTCGGGTTTCGGCTTTGCCTACGAAGCCGTTGTTCCGGGAACCGTGTTCGGCAGCGTGGCCGTCGAGCTGATCCAGGCGCAACGTGCGGAGAGCCACAAGGCTGCGCGCGCCGCTGTCGACAGCTTCGAGGCGGCGGTGCGCCGTGTCGGCATCTCGGCGGAATCGCATCTGCTGGAGGCGAGCTCGGCAACTGCCGCCGATACCTTCGGGCGGCTGGCGCGGCGCTTCGATCTCGCCGTAGTGGCCCAGGCCGAGCCGGACCAATTGCCGGCGCGCGACCTGATCATCGAGGCGGTGCTGTTCGAATCCGGACGTCCGGTGCTGATCGTACCCTACATCCAGACGGAAGGGCTCAAGCTCGATCGGGTGATGGTGTGCTGGGACGGCAGCCGCAACGCCGCCCGTGCAGTCGGCGACGCCATGCCGTTTCTGGAGCGCGCCAAGGCGGTCGAGATCGTTGTGGTTGCCGGCGACGCCGGGAAGAGCGACGAGATTCCGGGCGCCGATATCGCCCACCATCTCGCCCGTCACGGCCTCAGGGTCGAGCTGCAGCGGATCGTGGCCGGCGATCTCGATGTGGCCAATACCGTCCTGTCGCATGCCGCAGACGCCGGCACCGACTTCATCGTCATGGGCGGCTATGGCCACTCGCGCCTGCGCGAGTTCGTGCTCGGTGGTGCGACGCGCGGCATCCTGCAGTCGATGACGGTGCCGACCCTGATGTCGCACTGAGCGGCCGCCGTGCATGAAATCCGCGGAAGGACTCAGCGCCCGGCCCGACCGCGCCGCGTCACCCGGCGTGCTCGCCGGCCTGTTGCGCCCGATCCTGGCGTTCCGTCCGAGCTACCTGCCGCTGTTGATGGTCTATTTCGCCTACGGCGCCTTGGGGCTGATCGACGTCAGCCGCGACATGTGGATCAAGGAACAGCTGACGTTGAGCCCGGCCGAGCTCGCCGGGTTCGGCGTATGGCTGAGCCTGCCCTGGACCATAAAGATGGTGTTCGGGGAGCTGGTCGACAGCGTCCCCATCCTGCGCTCGCAGCGTCGGGCCTATATCCTGATCGGCGCCATGTTGACGGCGAGCGGCTTGCTGGTGCTCGCCGGCACCGCCGGTGGATGGCTCGACTTCGCCCGTGTGGACCGTCTCTATCTTCTCGGCGCCTTGCTGATCGTCGTCGGCACCGTGATCCAGGACGTGGTCGCCGATGCCATGTCGACCGAGGTGGTGTCCCGCGTCGACGCGGCCGGCAACGCTCGCCCGGATAACGAGATCCGCAGCGAGCTCGGCATGGTTCAGGTGCTCGGGCGCCTGGCGCTGTCGCTCGGCATTCTGATGGTCGCCGGATTATCGGGATGGCTGGCGAGCATTCTCGATCGTGAGACCGTCTTCCTGCTCGGCTTGAGCATTCCTGCGATCTCGGCGGCCAGCGTGATGCTGATCCGGTCGGAGACGGCCGAGCGGCGACCGATCGACTGGCGCGTTCTCGGCGGCGGCATCGCCTTCGGCGCCGTCGTCCTGGCGCTCGCGCTGGGTGGCGTTCCTTTCGGCCAGGAGGTGATCTTCGCGGTCTCGATGACGGTGATCTGCGTCATGCTGGTGCTGGTCACGCGCGACCTCGACCAGCAGACGCGCCAGTCGATCCTCTTCGCCACCATCATCATATTCGCGTTCCGCGCCGTGCCGGGCGTCGGCGACGGCTATTTCTGGTGGACGCTCGACGTGCTCGGGTTCGACGAGGCGTTCTACGGGATACTGCGCCAGACCGGCGCCATCCTCGCGTTCGTGGCGATGTGGATGTTCAGCAAGCAATTGACGGAATATTCCGTCGCCAAGGTCCTGCTCTGGCTGTCGATCGCGGGCACGATCCTGTCGCTGCCGAATATCGGTCTGTTCTACGGCCTGCATCACTGGACGCAGGACATGTTCGGCTTCGGCGCGCGCTCGATCGCGATCATCGATGCTGCCACATCATCGCCGTTTGCAAATCTCAGCATGATCCCGCTGCTGACCCTGATCGCGTTCTACGCGCCGGCCGGCCGCCGTGCGACCTGGTTCGCGCTCATGGCCTCGCTGATGAACCTGGCGCTGGTCGCGGGCCAGTTGCAGACCAAATATCTCAACCAGATGTTCGTGATCGAGCGGGGAAGCTATGAAGCATTGGGACCCTTGCTCATCGCCGCCACGGTGGTGGGGTTCGTCGTCCCCATCGCGGCCATCGTCGTGCTGGGCCGGCGCATATGATGTTTTTAGTCCGCCTCGAAGCGGTAGTAATTGCAGAACCGCATCAGCGGCTCGTCCGTGAGCGTGAATAGCGTGGCATCCGTGTGTGCGCGATGCTCGATCCAGGTCCAGGTCGGAGCCGCGAAGGTATCGCCCCGCGCCCATGCAAAGCGACGCTCGCCGATCACGGATTCGCCCGCGCCCCCGGTCACCAGGAAGATGCTGTTCACGGTCGAGCGATAGCGCCGCGTCTTCGCGCCCGCTTCGATCCGCTCCATCGCGAGCTGCATCGGCGGCATATCCGGTGCGGTCAGGGTGATGCGCGCGCCGTGGAACCCCTCGGGATCGGCCTCGGCATCATCGAGACCACGGGCGATCGTCTCGCGGGTGAAGCGAAACGGCGAGTCCATCACCACCCTCTCCACCTCTTCATGCCTGCGCGGATGCTCTTCGTAGAACATGGGCTCGAGCAGATGGACGAGCGGCACGTCGAGGCCATCGAACCAGTAGGCCGGTTCGTTGCCGTCGTGTCCGTGGCCGTGCCAGCACCAGCCCGGCGTGAGCACGACGTCGCCGGTCTCCATCGGCATCTTCTCGCCGTTCACGGTCGAGAACGAACCGCGGCCGTCGATGATGACCCGCAGGGCATTCGACGAGTGCCGGTGCGAGGGTGCTTTCTCACCGGGCAGGATCATCTGGTAGGCGCAGACCAGCGTGCGCGTGGTCTCGAAGCGGGCACCCGGCGCCGGATTGCGCATCACCAGGTTGCGGCGCTCCGCCAGCGAGACATCAATCAACCGTCCGGCGGCATCGAGGCCGGACCTGGCATCCGCCCAGCGCCAATGCGCCGGCACGAATTCGGAGGCCGGCTGCGACCACAGGATCGGCTTATCGCGCCGCACCCATCCCGGCGTGAGGCCGACGCGCGCGGCTTCCTGGTAGAGCGCATCGAGCGTCGCGATGTCGCCTCTGAACGTGCTCTCTGCGACGGCGGCAACAGCCATGACGATCCTCCTCGTGGTATCCCGTGCCTCGTGCTCACTGCCATCGTATCCCGGCGCCGCTTCGCCCCCAAGAGGGTTCGGAGGGCCAGGACTGCGCACGCACAGGGCGCGCAGCAGGGGCGGGCGAGATCGGATGGCGCGAAGGTGCCTTGTCCGCCCTCCTTCAAGGCGCCCTTTCGGGCTGCGGACGTCGTGCGAAGTGCGGCATCACCTCGCGGGCGAACAGCCGCATCGACGACTGCGCCTCGGACAGCCCGATCATTCCGAAATTCACCTGCAGCGACGCCGATTCGAACCCGTCCACCTCGCGTTCATAGCCGGCAATCGTGCTGATGATCTCGTCCGGCGTGCCGATCCAGGCGGCGCCCTTGGCAACCTGCGACTCGAAGGTCTCCTTGGAGATGATCTCGATCATCTTCTGGTAGTTCGGATAGTCGCGCGATGAGAGGCCCGACATCCATTCCGAGGCGGCGTCGACGATCGACTTGAGATACTGATCGAGCGGCGCCCGCGCGGCGGCGGCGGCCCGTTCGCGTGTCGGCGCGCAATACATGTGGAACGCCAGCATCACCCGGCCGCGGCCGGGATGACCAGCCTTCGCCCAGGCCTCACGGTAGACCTGCAGCAGGCTCGCCATGTGCGCACCGGCAAGCGGGATACCCATGAGACGATGGCCGAGCGTGCCGGCACTCTCGAACGATTCCGGCGTGGAGAGCGCAGCGATCCAGAACGGCGGCCGCGGCTTCTGGGTCGGGCGCGGCAGCGAGGTCACGTCCTTGAAGCTGTGGAAGCGGCCCTCCACGCTGACATGCTCCTCCTCGAGCAAGCGTCGAACCTGTTCCATGCCTTCATCGAAGCGGGCGCGGCTCTCGTCCATTGCGATGCCGAAGCGGGCGAATTCGTGCGGCAGGAAGGCGCGCGCAAAGCCTATCTCCACGCGCCCGCCGGAGATCGCGTCCGCCATTCCGATCTGCCCGGCGAGCTTGAGCGGATGGTTGAAAACAGGCAGCACCGCGCCGGTGATGAGGCGGATCGAGCGTGTCACCGCGGCGGCGGCGCTGAGAAAGATGAGCGGATCCGGGCTGTAGCCGCCGTAGGAATGGAAATAGTGCTCGACCGTGCGAACATTGGAAAAGCCGAGCTCCTCGGCGAGCCGCGTTAGCGCCAGCGCCTCGCGCCAATACTGTTCGGCCGGCTTTTGCGTCGGCCCGACCGCCGGAAAGAACTGGACGCCGAATTCCATCTCGACCCGCCGTCATTGCCGATCGCCGACACGACCGAACGGCCGCGCTAGTGTCCCGATTCCGAAGTTCGCCAGCACTCGCGGCACACTCTGAGCGAACTTCGGAATCAATGGGACACTAGCAACTCTATGATTCTAGCGCCCCTCTGAACCCGAAGTTCGCAGTCGGATTTGCGGCACGAACTTCGGGTTCGGGGCACTAGTCCTGGCGCCGACGCCATTCCACCTTGGACGAGGGACCGGTCAGGAGCAGAAGGAGCATCATGCCCAGCGGAGTGATGAGCAGCGACAGCAGAAACGTGCCGGTGAATCCCATCCGGCGCTGCCGGCCGAGCGGCCCGGTGAGCAGGCAGGCAATCACATAAAGGATCACGAAAGTTGCGATCGTCATGATCTTCCTCGGTCGGGGACTGGGGCGGGGCCTCGCTTCGACCCAACCGCATTCCGGTCAGCACCATCCTACCCGAATGTGCCATTCGTTTCGCGGCACTCCGGCGCATCCGAGCGTAGCGCGCGAGGGGTCAGTCGACCAGCATGCGGCCGCGCCGATTGCTCCGGAGAATTGGCGGCCGGTCGCAGGGCTTCGCTGCGACACCTAAGCGACACGTGTATTTCCAATCAATTCAATAGATTGCGCGGCGCGACACGGGCTTCGACCCCGAGCACGGCACGAGCGGCGCTTGCGGAACAGAGCCGGAACTCCACGGCAATCAACGTTTCTGTGATCCGCGTCACATCACCCCGACGCTGCCGGTGCAACCCTTACCGTACCGTTCGATCAATCAGTGTCGATTCCTGCGGCGCGAGCCAGCCGCCAGGACGGCGACGAAAGGAAAACACGGAGAGGAACAATGTCCGCAAATCGCAGAAGCAGGAAGTTGAGGCTGGCCTGCCTGGTCCTGGCTACGGGCCTGGCCCTGCCCGCAGGCATCGAGCTCGCGCTCGCTGCCGAACAGCCTTCGGCCGAGCAGATCATCAAGGCCCTGAAGTCCCCGAAGCTCACGCGCAGTCTCACGACATCGCCCGCCGACGCAGCCCGCAGCGCGGATGATGCACGCTTCGTGAACAGCTTGCGCAACCGGGCGACGCGCTCGCTGACCACCGTCGAGCGCGACAAGATCGCAGCCATCGCCAAGGATCGACCGAGCATCGATCTGGAGATCAACTTCGAGTTCAACTCGGCCACCCTCGGATCGAAGGCGGTGCCGCAGGTCGCCGCACTCGGCGACGCGCTCTCGAGCGCCGACCTGAAGGGTCGCACCTTCGTCGTTGCCGGCCACACCGACGCCAAGGGCGGCGAGTCCTACAATCAGGAGCTGTCCGAGCGGCGCGCGGAAGCGGTAAGGCGTCATCTGCAAGAGAAATACGGGATCGAGCCGAGCAACCTGGTAACGGTCGGATACGGCAAGTCGCAATTGAAGACCCCGACTGCCCCCCTCGCCGGCGAGAACCGCCGCGTCCAGATCGTCAACGTCGCGGACAAGTAGTCGTCCGGTGGCGCCGCGGCCATACCCGTCGCGCCTGTTCGCAGGTACCCGTCACTGCATTCCGAGGACATGAAAGATGCGAGCGCAGTCTCCCGAATCTCGCAAATGCAACGATAGACTGGCGACGGCTGCGGTCATTCTACTGAGGACCGCAGCCGTCCTGTCGAGCATCGGCATCGTCGCAGTCGTCGGCACCTCGCAGTCGACGGCGCAGGAGATCGCAAAGGACGTCGCATATGTCGAGGCTGTAAGCGGGCGCGTCGTGTCTACCGCGCGGGCAAACCCGGTCCTGCTCGATGCGCTCGACATGATCGGCGACCAGACCCGCCTCGAGCTCCAGGCGAACAGCGAGTTGCGTCTCTGTCATCACCGAACGCAACAGCTGCTGACGTTGAAGGGGCCGCTGCGGGCGTCGATCTCGGCCCACGGCGTGACGGCGGCGAACGGGAGCGCCGTCGGTGCCCTCGCCGGGACCTGCCTCCCGCCGGTGACGTCCAGCTTCCAGGGCGGTTTGGTTTTGCGAGGCCTGGCCTTGCCGACGATGAACGTGCCGCTGCAACCGAGAATCAAGGTCGTCAATCGTGGTGCCGAGCCGATAAATCGGATCGTACTCTGGGACGCGGAGCAGCAGACGATCTTGTCGACTTTCGACCGTCATTCGGCGCGCCCGACATTCGACGATGGTCAATCCTACGTTCTCGTCGTCGAGCGCCGCGGCGGCAGCGAATTGAAGATGGTGCTCAAGGGGAGCGCGATGACCCGGACAGCTCCGGTGATCATCGTGGTCCCGTAGGGTCGAGGGCCGCATGGGCTCTGCGGGTCGCAGCACGATACGCTGCCGAAAAAATGGAGGCGCGCAATGTCATTACGTTTTCTCTTGAAATTCGCCGCACTGGCCTCGACCTGCTGGATCAGCGTCGGCGCTGCGCTGGCCGAAAGCCGGATCGCGCTCGTCATCGGCAACTCGGACTACACCTCGGTATCGGCGTTGCCGAACCCGATCAACGACGCCAGGGCGGTTACCAGGTTCCTGAGCTCCGCCGGCTTCGAGGTCGTGCAGGCGCCCAATCTCACGCAGAACGACATGCGCAGGACGGTCGCGGACTTCACCAGGATGGCTGCCGCCAAGGGGCCGGACACAGTGGCGCTGGTGTTCTACGCCGGCCACGGCGTCCAGGTCGACGGCGAGAACTTCCTCATCCCGGTCGATGCCCGGATCGAGCGCGAAGCCGACGTGCCGCTGCAGGCCATGCGGCTTGCCGACGTCATGAACGCGCTGTCGTCAATCCAGAGCAAGAGCAGCATCGTGATCCTGGATGCCTGCCGCAACAATCCGTTCTCGGCCATCAACAAGACCGCGGGCCGCGGACTTGCCATGGTCGACGCCCCGCGAGGGTCGCTGGTATCGTACTCGACCGCCCCCGGCACCGAGGCCGTGGACGGCGATGGTGCGAACAGCCCGTTCACGACGGCGCTCATAGAGATCGGACAGGAGCCGGGCTTGCCGATCGAGCAGGCGCTCAAGCGCGTCCGCCTCGCTGTGAGCAAGGCGACGGACCCGACGCAGGTCCCCTATGAAAGCTCCTCCCTGACAACGGAGTTCGCGTTCTTCCCGGCCCAGGCCGGCCAGGAACGGCCCACACCCGTGAAAGCGGGCGGGCCGAGCAGCAGCGCAACCTCGGGGTCGGAATCCCGGTCGGTCGATGCCTGGAAGAGAGAGCTGAGGTCGAAGAGCCCCCGCGACGCCTATGACATCGTGATCCGCGAGGACAAGGTCGAGGGATATCAGGCGTATCTGGCGCTCCACTCGTCCCAGCCGACCGCGCCCGTCGTCCGCACCATCCTGGTTCGGCGACAGGTGATGATCGCCTGGTACACTGCGGTCACTATCAATACGGCCGCATCCTACCAGGCCTTCCTCGCCAGCTACGGCAGCAGCGATTTCGCTACGACCGCCAATCGCCTGCTCGAAAGGACACTGGCCCGATCGGTCTCCAGCGCGGGCTCCGCTTTTGCCACCGCGGCGACCTGCCCGTGCAGCCAGCCCTCGAGTCCGTTGCCGCGTCAGAAGCGCACCGACCTGCCGAGGGGGAACGCGGCCTCCGTTCCGACCGTTCCAGCGGCTGCCAACGTGGTGACCAATAATCCACCGACCGTGGTGACGAACAACCCACCGACCGTGGTGGTGAACAATCCGCCTACGGTGGTTTACACGGATCCGGCTCCGCCGATCGTTGTCGTCCCGCGGCGACCCCCGATCGTGTACGTTCCACGGCCGCCGAAGGGACACGACAAGCCGACCGGTGGAAACGACAGGCCGACCGGGGGAACCGACAAGCCAACCGGGGGAACGGACAAACCGGCCGGCAACGATAAACCTGCCGGCAGCGATAAGCCGCCCGGGCGGGACAAACCGAAAAGCACCGGTGGCTGGACGGTCGACAAACCCAAGGTGACGCTCGGTACCGTCGACAAGCCCAAGGTCACACTGGGAACTACGGACACCTCTCGAGTTCGCCTGAACCAGGGAGTGACCAGTCACATCTCGTCGTCGAGAAACATCAAGCAGAGTTCCTCGCCGTCGTTCGGGGCAGCAACGTCGATGTCCCCCGCGACGGGAATGAAGGCAAGCTCGTCCTTCAAGCAGCAGTCGTTCGGATCTCCCGCGATGAGCAGGAGCCCATCGTTCGGCCAGATGGGAGGGGGCGCGGGGCGCAGCATGTCGTTTGGCCGGATGGGGATACGTTGACGCCGTTCCATGTGTGCTTCGATCGGTTGCGTGAGCGTCCTGGCGAACCCTCGATCCGCAAGGAGGAGGGTTCGCCAAGCGTTTCCGCGCACAGTCGGCGCCGTTCTGCGTCGATTGTGCGCCGGCATCAAGGGCTCGACCATCACGCGTCCGTGCTAGGGTGCTCGTCGGCGATTGCGGTGCGTCCGGCACACCCTCGTGCTAGATTTCCCGGAGCAGCAGACGTGGCGGAGGCGCGGTGCAGACGACGTTGCTCGGTATTGCGATCGTAATCATCCTGGCGCTCGTGGCGGCGCTGGCCGGTCCCCTGTTCATCGATTGGTCACGCTACCGCGCGGTGATCGAAGCGCGGGCGGAGCAGTTGACCGGTCTCGAGTTCCGCAGTGCCGGTCGAATCGATGCTCGCCTGCTGCCCACCCCGACCCTGACATTGCAGGACGTCGAATTCGGCAGTCGCAGCGACAGCAGCAAGGTACGCGCGCGCGCGTTGCACCTCGAATATGATCTCGGCGCCCTGGTGCGCGGAGAATGGCGCGTCGAGGACGCTCGGCTCGAGGGGCCTCAATTCGAGATCGGGTTGGACGCTGCCGGCCGCGTCCGCTGGCCGTTGCCTTCGAGCGGATTCGCGCCGCAAGAGGTTTCGATCCAGCGGCTCAGCATCAAGGACGGCCGCGCCGCTCTCGCCGACGATGCCAGCGGCGCGCGACTCGTGCTCGACAAGATCGAATTTGCGGGCTCGCTGCGCTCCCTGGCCGGGCCGGTCAGAGGCGAAGGATCGTTCGTGGCTGCCGGCCGTTCTTATCCGTATCGCATGGTGATGAGCCGGACGGCCGACGACGGCAGCCTCAGGATCCGCTTCAACATCGATCCGGCCGACCGATCGCTGTCCACCGACGTCAATCTCTCGATCTGGATCGACCGTCGCATGCCCCGCTTCGAGGGCAACATGACGTTTGCGCGGCAGGTGGGCCGCGCACCCGACGGAGCGATCACCGACCCGCCGTGGACTCTTGACCTCTCGCGTCAAAGGCAACGGCTGCCGCTGCCGACCTCGAGCAGATCGAGCTCCAGTACGGCTGGGACGAGCGGGCAATCAAGCTGCGCGGCAACGCGAAGCTGACCTTCGGCAGCAACCCGCAGGTCGAAGGAACGCTTTCTGCACCGCAAATCGACCTCGATCGCGCGGTCGCGCTGCCGGAGGAAACTCGGCGCCGGCCGATTGCCGCCATCAAGGCGCTGGCGGTCGCTCTCTCCGATGCGCCGCGGTGGCCACTTCCTCTCAAGCTGGGGCTCAACATCGAGGCGCTAACGGTCGCCGGCGGCACGCTCCAGCGCGCGAGCGCCGAATTCAGAGCAGACGGCGAGACCTGGCATATCGACAAGCTCGAATTGCGCGTTCCTGGCCTCACCCAGGTGCGACTCGGCGGCCGCTTGGATACCTCATCCAGGGGTTTGGGGTTCAAAGGGCCCGTCAAGATCGAGTCCGGTGATCCGCGGGCACTCCTGGCCTGGCTGACCGACCGCGCCGACCTGCAGACGACCGCGGCCGGTTCATTCCGCCTGAGCGGCGATTTCTCGCTGGACGGCGAGAGGATCGCCATCGATCGTCTCAATGCGGAAGTCGACCGCATGACCGTGCTCGGAAGCCTGGCCTATTCCTGGACCCGCAGCGACCGACCGGCCCGCATCGAAGCCGCATTGACGGCGCCCGAGCTCAATGTCGACCGTGTTCAAGCGATCGCAAAGGCGATCCTGGGCGACACCAATTTCGACCGACCGCGCGAAGGCACCCTGGCGCTGCAGATCGGCCGTACCGTGCTCGGCGGCATCGAGATCAAGCAGTCCGACGTGAGAATGAGGATCGATGCCGACGGTCTCGAGATCGACGAGCTGGCCATCGCCGATGTCGGCGGCATGGCGCTGGCGGCCAAGGGCCGCATCGATACGAGGGGACCATCGCCGCGTGGCGCCGTGACGCTCAACCTCGATGCGCGCTCGCTCGAGGGCGTGACGGTACTGCTCGAGAAGCTTGCTCCGCAGGCGGCGGAGCAGCTTCGCCGCCTGGGAGGGCGCCTGAGCCCGGTTGCGCTGCGCGGGTCGCTCGCGCTCGATCCGGCCGCAGCCGGTAACAGCGGCACCAATGCGACCGCCAAGTTCAAGATCGACGGCCGTGCCGGGACCTTCCTGGTCGCGCTGCAAGGCGATACCGGTATCGCCAGCGATGCCTGGAGGGTCGACGATCTCGCCACGCTGGCGGCAGCGGAGGTGAACGTGGCGGGACGCCTGGATGCGGACGATGGCGCAACCCTGATCGATCTGATCGGTCTGGAACGCCTCGTTGTCGCGGACAAGCGACCGGGACGATTGAGAGTAGCAGCGAAGGGACCGCTCGACGGGGAGCTTGCGGTCGACGGCCAACTTGCCGCGGGTGCGCTCAACGCTGCGGTCAATGGCAGGGTCCGTGTATCCACCGCAAACGGGCCCGGCCGCAGTCATGGAAATCAAGATTGCGGATGCCAACCTCCGATCGCCGCGGCCAGCGGCTTCCGGGCGAGAGCCGGAGGTGCTGCCGACGTCGGTCTCGCTGGGGCTGGCACTGGCCGAAGGCCGGCTGCGCCTGAGCGACATCAAGGGAACGGTCGCCGGTGCGACCGTGGCCGGGCGGCTCGACGTCGAGCTACTGCAGCAGCCCATCAATCTGGACGGCGATGTAGAGGTCGGCGCTCTGGACCTGGCGGCCGCGATTGGTACGGCCGCCGGGGTACCGGCCACCGGCTCGAGCGAAGCGCCGGGCGGTTTGTGGTCGGCGGAGCCGTTCAGGGAAGGTGTGCGCGGCATTGGCGGACAAATAATGCTGAAGGCCGGCCGCATCGCCCTCTTGCCCAAGCTGGTTGCGCGCGACTTCCAAGGGACGCTCTACTTCGGGGAGTTGCAGCTTGCATTGCGCGTAAGCGATGCACACGTTGCCGACGGTCGCCTTGCCGGCGAGCTGATTTTCCTGCGCGAGGGCCCCGGACTGATTGCCCGCACCCGTGCTCAAGTTGACCGATGCGAACGTCGCCGAGTTGTTTCCAGGCGATGGAGCAATCTCGGGCCGACTCGCGCTCGAAATTACGGCCGAGGGAACGGGGATGAGCCCGATCGCGCTGATCGGCGCCCTGGAAGGCAATGGCAGAATGACGCTCAACAATGGGCGTGTGGCGCGGCTCAACCCGGCGGCATTCGAAACCCTCATCCGCGCGGTGGATCGAGGCCTGCCGATCGATGCGACCCGAGTGGGGGACAGAATGAGTTCCGCGCTCGCGGGCGGCGCGCTCGCCATTCGCCGCGCCGAATCCGGGATCAGCATCGAGGGCGGCCAAGCGCGCATGCTGAGCAATCCGGTGCTGGCGACAGCAGATGTCGATCTTGCCGTGAACGCGCTCGTCAACCTGGCCGATGGCGCGCATCGATACGCGGCTGACCTTGTCGGCCATGCCCGGTTCCCCGGCGAAGACCTGGCCGGAGATCGTGGTCGCCCTCAAGGGACCGATCGATGCCGTCAAACGCACGATCGACGTCTCCGCGTTCACGAACTGGCTGGCCTTGCGCGCGGTCGAGCAGCAGTCGAAGAAGCTCGATGTGCTGGAGGGTCGCGAGCCCGCGGAGGGCACCCCCACAGCCGATGCGCCGGTATCGAACCGTCCGACAGCACCCGGGCGGCGCCAACCCTGCCGGCGAGCAGTTCATGCGCCGACGCAAGCCACCGGCGCCGCGGCGCGGACGGTGCCGCGGCAATCCGAAAGCCGATGCCGAGCGCGGATCGCGCTCGGCATGCTCTGTCGTGATCGATGTCAGTCGATGACGGCGCTATTTCTTCGCGGCCGATTTCCCGCCACCGGCGTATGTCGCCCGGCATCCCGGGCTGAGCTCGGACTTCTTGGACATCAGGCAGGCAGCCACGGTGTCCATGCTCGTGAGGTGGCCGCTGCACAGCCTGAACGCATCCCCCCTGCAGGCGGACAGCTGCGCGGGCGTCGCCTTGAATTCGGCAAGGGCTGCGCTCGGAAGCGCGCTCAGCAGCAGGGCGAGGAACATTCCACGGCGAATATTGGTCATGACAGCCTCCTGGGGTACGATGGCGCTCCCGCCACCCGACGACGATGTCGGAGTTATGCCTCGCCGCCCCCGGCAGGGCTGTGATTTCAATCACGGCAATGCGTTTTCGGTTTAACTCATTGTCCAATCAGGGATTTGACGATCGGGCGCGCCCCCCTCCTCGCGGGCTGCGTCTCGCCCGCATGGCAAAGCCGTCCTGCGGCAACCCTATCTCGGTCCCAGGCCGGGTCAGCGCCCCGCGGCGGTGCCGCCGGCGGTAACCGGCCGAACGCGATCCCCGTCGCGAACGAATGCGCCGGCGCGCGCGACGACCATGTCGCCTTCCGAGAGTCCTTCGCGAATTTCCGCCTGTCCGGCGGCGAGCAGACCGACGTTCACGCGTCGGGTCTCGATGCGGCCATCGCGAACGGTCTGCACGACCGCGCCACCGGGTCCGTAGAGGACGGCCGAAAAAGGAATGGCGGCGCCGCAGCGCCTGCCGACATTCACCATGGCGCGACCAAAGGCACCAATCCGAAGCCGCTGATCGCGACCGATGAAGATACGGACCTGGCCAAGTTGTGTTGTCGGGTTGATCGCGGTCGGGAGATGCCGCACCTTGCCGCTCAATTCGCCGACGCCGATGATATCGATCTTTGCAGATTGATTGGGCGCGAGCCGGGACAGAGTCTTGATGGGGGCTTCGGCCAACAACTCCATCTCTTCGTTTGCCGCGATGCGAAACAGGGGGTCTGCCCTGGTGGAGGCCATTGTTCCCACGACGGCATTCCTGGCGCTGATGACCCCCCCCGCAGGCGCCGTGACGGATGCTCCGCTGCCGGACTGACCCTCAGGCGGCGTCAGACGCGCCAATACTTGTCCAGAAACGACCGAATCGCCGGGTTCGACCAACACCTGCGAAATCTGCAGCCCGTCGCGGTCCGGACGCACCAGTATCTCGCTTCTCGGAGTGAGCACCCCGGTGACCTGAATGGTGTCGGAGAAGCACGCGTTCTTCGTCCGCACCACCGTCACCACCATCTCGTCGGAGACGTTCGCATCGCGCTCGGCGCCGGACGTCTGCGAGGGAAATGCGGCCGATACAGCCGCGGCAACGGCGCCGGCAAGCAAGCCGGGAAGCACGTTGCGGCAAGGACAAAACTTGGCTTGGAACGACCCGGCTCGCCGGCCAGCCGATAGTCCGGCGAAGGGTACGTCAAATCTGCGCGCAATCAACGGCGACCTCACTGGACCATCGGTTCGACGACCAGGGGAGCCGCCGGGCTGGTCTCGTCAGCTTCGACCATCATTGTCGAATGTTGGCCCAATTGCGGCTCAGCGGCAAGTATACCGGATCGTGGACCGATCATGGCGTCGCAGGCAGAGCCGATGACCGAGTTTCATCATTCCCGCGGAAGGGCAGCCCCGATAGGAGCGTCGCTACGTCGCCCGGCACGCGGGATGACCAGGTCGGCGAGCCTCACGGCTTTTGCGCGGAAGTGAGCACATAGTAGCGAATGCCCAGATTGTAGAGAGAGCTGACGAAGTAGGTGAACAGCAAGGCACGAACGTACGTCGCCAGGTCCATGCGGCCGGCCTGGCGCTCCTGGCGAGGCCAGGCGCGCATGTGACGGCAGAAGCTCTTCCAGCACTCCTCGGTGGCATCGACGACCCGCACATCCTTGAAGCCGGCGGCGGCGAGGTGGTCGGCGATCTCGCCGGGACTCACCAGCGCATTGGCGGGAACAGTCCTTTGCCAAAGCTTGGGACCGAGAATATCCGACGTGACGAGCCGGCCGCCCGGCTTGAGCACGCGGAACACCTCACGGTAGAAGCTGTCACGCGTGTCGAAGTGAAACGCCGCCTCCACGCAAATCGCGTTGTCGAAGGAACAGTCGGGGAACTCCAGGCGCGCGGCATCGACCACGAGGAAGGTGCAACCCGGGGCCAGCTCCGAAGCCTGCCTGAGCTGCTTCTCCGAGACGTTGATGGCAACGATATCGGAAGGCCGATAGTAGCGCAGCAAATGGCGCGTGGATGCGCCGCGGCCGCAGGCCACGTCCAGGATGTTGCCCTTCTTGTCGGGGATCATGGAGAGCAGCGTGCCGATCAGATTCTCGCACGCTTCTGCCTGGTTCTTGGTCTCCGCAGTCCAATAGCCGTAATTCATGTAGTTGCTGTGGCCGTAATACTCAGCCACCAGGGGGTGCCAGTCTCTGTCGTAGAAGCCGAGGATTTGCTGCAGATTGTTGGTCATGCTTTTCCCATGTTCGGCCCAGTCCGACGTGAGCGGGAACTGCCAAGCTGCGCTCAAGCCGGACGACGCAACTCCGAGTGGCGCACCGCCGTGCGCTATTGTTCGGATACGGGCGACGCCGATGCCGCCTGCGGCGGCCCCCGCCAACCCAATATCTCGAAGGCGGCGACCGGCCGGGTGAACCCCTTCAGATTCAAATCACCGATGCGGGAGGCCTCCACCGACGCCTCGACCCAGTTGAAGGCTTTTTGATCAATCACAATTTGACCCGGCAGTGCTTCGTCGCAAAGCCGTGAAGCGAGATTTACGGTGCTGCCAGTCGCCGTGTACTCGCGGCGATGCTCGAAGCCGATCTGACCCAATGTCGCGTATCCGGCGGCGATGCCGATGCCGACGCCGAGATCATATCCCCTACGTCGCCACTGTGTGACCAACCCGTCGACCTTCTCTCGCATATCGAGGGCCAGCCGAACCGCGCGCTCGGTATGATCGTCGCATGGGATCGGATCATTGAAGACGATCATTATGCCGTCTCCCAAGAACCGCTCCAAAGTGCCCTCGTATCGGAAGATGAGCTCGCCCAGACTCTCGTGGTATTCGCGCAGGACGGCCATGACCTCTTCGGGCTCGGAGGTCTCGGTAAAGGCGGTAAACCCGCGCAGATCACAGAACAATATCGTGATCTCCCGCCGATGGCTCAGCAGCAGGGATTCGGATTCCTCCGAGGACGCAATCACCTTCGCCACTTGCGGAGCCAGGAATCGCTGCAGGCGGCCGATCCGCTCGATTTCCGACAATTGCTCGGCTACGCGCTGCTCCAGCAGCCGATTCCAGCTCGCGAGCTGCTCGGTCTGCTCCCTGAGCTGCATGGCCTGCGATTGAACCGTATCGTGCAGCTCCTTGATACGCAGCAAGGACCGGACGCGAGCGACCAACGCGGCGTGCTCGAACGGCTTGGTGAGATAATCGTCACCGCCGGCCTCCAGACCCTGGACGATGTCGCGGGTATCGGCCTTGGCGGTCACCAGAATCACCGGCACGAAGCGCAGCGCCACGTCCTGCTTGAGTTGCTTGAGAACGGAGATGCCGTCGAGCTTGGGCATCATCACATCGAGCAGAACAAGGTCGGGCTCGAGGTCGTGCGCGCGCGCCAGCGCCTCCTCGCCGTCCATCGCGGTGAACACCTCGTAGCCGATCGTGTTGAGCCGAACCCGAAGGAGCTCCAGGTTGGTCGCGTTGTCGTCGACCACGAGGATACGAGGGGGAGTTCGCAAGCCGCGCCCTTTCCACGTCAGGTGAGGAATTCGCGGACCTTGGCGAGAATGACGCGCGGACTGAACGGCTTGGCGAAATATCCGTCGCATCCGGCCGCAATCGCCTTAGCCTCGTCACCGGACAGCGCATAGGATGTGACCGCAATGATCGGAATATGCCGCAGATCCGGATTGGCCTTGATCCGTCTCGTCGCCTCGTAGCCGTCGACCACCGGCAACTGAATGTCCATGAGGATGAGATCGGGCCGGCACTCGGCCGCCATCGCGACCCCTTTTTCCCCATCGATCGCCTCGACCACCTTGAAGCCGGCATTGGTGAGCAGATCGTTGAGGATGCGCCGATTGTTCTCGGTGTCCTCGATGACGAGAATGCATTTGCTCATGCGGCTGGCCTCTGCTCCGTCACACGGACCGGAACGACAATGTTGAACGTCGTGCCGGCACCGACCGTCGACTGCACGTCGATATGCCCGCCGTGCACATTGACCAGACGACGGGCGATCGACAAGCCCAGTCCCGTGCCCCCTTTCTGCCGCGTGCTGCTGTTGTCGACCTGTTGGAACTCTTCGAAGATCCGAGCCTGATCCGCGGACGCGATGCCGGGGCCGGTATCCTGCACCGCTATGGCGAAATGGCCGTTGGCCGCGTCGACGCGGATCTCGACCGAGCCGGTATCGGTGAACTTTATTGCGTTTCCGACGATGTTCATCAACACCTGCGTGAGGCGCCTTTCATCGCCGTGCCCGATCGGCAGGTCCGGGGATACGACGGTCTTGACTTCAATGGCCTTTGCCTGCGCCAGCGATCCGGTCGAGGCAACCACCGATTCGACGATCGATTGCAGCGAGTAGTCCTCGAGCGACAGCCTGAGCTGGTCGACATCGATCTTGGAGATATCGAGCACGTCGTTGATCAAGCCCAGGAGATGCTTTCCATCCTTTTGAATGCGCCCGAGGACCTCCAGCGCGGCGTCGGGCAGCGGCCCGTAGATTCCATCCACCAGCAGCTCGGAGAATCCGAGCATGCCGTTCAGAGGTGTACGCAATTCGTGGCTCATATTGGCGAAGAAACGAGCCTGGTGATCATTGGCGATGGCCAGCTCGCGTCCCTTTTGCTCCACCGCTCGAAACAACCGCGCGTTGTTCATCGCCAATGCCGACTGGTGGGCGAAGGTTCGCATGAGCCCGACCGCGTCTGCGGGGAAATCGCCGACCGCGCGGCGCTGCAACACCAGAGCTCCCAGGATGTCACTCTGTCCGAGCAGCGGCACCACCAGAACCGAATGGAACCCGGCGGATAGAACGAGATCCCTGAGCGGATAGTTCGGCGCGTTCGCAAGATCGGGAACGGTGATCGGCTCGCCTTTCTTGGCGGCGAGACCCAGGATGCTGTCGTCGAGCTTGACGCGGACGGCGCGGATGGCGCTCTGCAGCGCCGGATCGAGCTCGTATGCCTCGGCCAGCTCGAAGACGTCCTCCAACGCGTCGTAGCTGAAGATGGCTGCGGCGTCCGCCCGCGTGAGCTCTACCGCGCGCGTTATGATGGTGGCGAGCACGGCCTTGGTATCGAGCGAAGAAGCGACGGCACGGCCGATCTCTTCCAACGCCTTCAGCTCGCTGACCGATTGCGCGAGATCGCGGGTGCGTTCCGCGACCTTCTGCTCCAGCCTGCCGTACGAGCCCTGCAGCTGGTCGGCCATCCGGTTGAAATGGTCGGCGAGATCCTGAATCTCATCACCGGTCCTCACGGCGATCCGGTGGCCGAAATCGCTGGCCTCCAGCTGTTGTGCACCAACCTGCAATGCGCGAATGGGAACCACCATGTGGCGCGCCATCAGCACGCCGACGAGGACCGCAAGCCCTACGCCGAAAAGCAGGAGCCAGCCGGTACGGAACAACAAGCTGTAGACCGGCTGCAGCACCGTGCTCAGGGGCTGCTCGAAAAACACGAGCCAGCTCATCCGCGGCAGAGCGGCGACGGCGGACAAGACCTCCCGTCCGTCAGTATCCCGTCCGAATTGCAGGGGCTCGGCACCGGCCTTCTGCGCCATGGCAGCGACTTGCGGGAGGGTGCTGAAATCGCTGCCCAGCGGGCGTGAGGAGTTGGATTGCGCAAGCACCCGGCCGGAGGGGTCGAGCACATAGGCACTATTGTCCTTGCCGATCTGCTCCGTCTCGATGAAGCTCGACAGAAACTTGAGATTGATCTCGGCCACAGTCGAGCCTGCATTCCGGCCGGAATGGCGCATTGCAATCGTCAGGTAAGGATCAAGTCCATCGAAATAGACGGCCGACACCCAAATCGGCTGGGCCTGGGTCTGCGTGAACCGCGGATTGCCCGAGTAATCGATGCCGCTTGCAAGGACGAGCTCCGTGCGGGTGAGCCTCAGCTGCTCCTTTCCCATTCCGTCGAGTTGGACGAGACGGTCGATGGCAGGAACCTGCTGAAGCAGCAGGGCATAGTCCGAGCGCCGCTCCTCGATGGTGGTGGCACTGGCCCGCGTCGCCCAGCTGATCTGGCGCTCCAGCTCGGACACGAACTGCTCGATGCGGCGGGATGTAGCCTCGGCCTTTTCCGACAGGGACTTGGACAGCAAGTGCGTGGTTTCGCGATATAGGAACCACGTCTCGAGGACGCCGTTCAGGAGCAGCAGGAGCAGGATCAGTCCGACAAACGAGAGAACGTATTTTCCGAATAGCCCCTTCCACCAGCTCCTGCGCGGCACCTCCTGCATCGGACGTCGCTCGCGTCAACGTTGCCCTATTTCGGTCCGTCAGCGACTATGGGCTTGATCTTGTCGCCATCGCGCAGGGAGCTGCCGGCGTTCGCCACGACCAATTCGCCTTCGCGCAGCCCGTCACGAATCTCGGTTTGGGTATCGGAGTGAAGTCCGACCTGAACCAGTCGCTTCTCGATGGAGTTATCGCGCACGACCTGAACACTCGTGCCCTCGGTCCGGTGCTGCACCGCCGAGCGGGGAACCGATATGCCACAGCTTCGATTTGCATCGATCGTTGCACCGGCGAACATGCCGGGTCGAAGCGACGGGTTACGCTCCAGGGAAAGCCTGGCGCGGCCGAGTTGTCGCCCTTGATCGATAACGGCGGGGACCCGGCGAACGCGTCCCGACAGCTCACGGTCGTCGCTGATCTCGATGCGTGCCGTCTGTCCGGCAGCCAGTGACGGTACATGGACGCTCGGCACTTCCGCCTCGAGCTCGATTTCGTTGTCGACGGCGATGCGAAACAACGGCTCGGCGGCAAACGGAGCTGCCGTCGCTCCCACGACGGCCGTGCTTCGCGTGACGACACCCGCAGCCGGCGCTTTCACCGTGTTGGCACCGCTTCTTCCGGCCGTGGGATCCGGTCCTTCCGTCGACTGGCGTGTCAAGCGAGCGAGCGTCTGACCGGATGTCACCCGATCCCCCTCACCTACCAGGACCTCGGAGATCTTCATTCCCGGCACCTCGAGAGTCACGACAGCTTCCTGGCGTGCCACCAGAAAGCCCGTGACGCGGATGGCTTCGGTGAAACAGGCTTTCGCGGCGCGGACCACGGTCACGGAGGCCTGTGTGTCGGGAGACGAAGAGGTCTGGGCGGCTGCGGACGACATTGCGGCCCAACTGGCCGCCGCCATCAGGAGCGCACGTGCTGAGATGGTCATGGGTTGAAAGCCTTCATCATGAGGATCCGAGATTGAGTTTCACTGCCTTCGCAGACAGGGCGATCATCGACGTGCATCGACGAAACTATGGTAGCTCGCGCAGGACTCGAAATCCGTTGGCGACATATCGTACATCCATGTCGTATCTGAAGCGCGCCATCGAGCGCAGATATCTCGATTGACTGTCGAATGCGCCGCCGCGCAAGACACGGAGCCTGCATTGCCCGGCAGTCCACGCCGAGCCATTGTTCGGAGCGCCGCGATAATTGTCGTTCCAGCAATCCTCGACCCACTCGGCAACATTGCCCGCGGTGTCATAGAGGCCAAAAGGGTTGGGCTTATACGAGCCGACCGGGGATGTCCTCTGTGCGTCGCCGCCCTTGCATTCCCGACAGTTGGCCTGGCCGGAACCGACGTCGCGACCCCACCAGTATGGGGTGGTCGTTCCGCCGCGGGCGGCGTATTCCCATTCGGCTTCGGTCGGGAGCCGATAGGTCTGCCCGGTCTTTTGCGACAACCAGGTCAAAAACGCCTTGGCATCGAGCCAGCTGACGTTGATGACCGGGCGCCTGCCCCGCCCCCAGTCACGATCCTCGGGCCGAAACTTGCACCCGCCGTCGTCCGCGCACTTGTCCCACTCGTCGAAAGTGACCTCGTGTCGTCCGATGGCGAAGGGCTTCGCGATGGTCACGCGTCGGACTGGACTCTCGTATTCGGATGTCGAGCCCATGTCGAACGACCCGACGGGAACGACCACGAGCTCGGCGCAATCCGGACAATCACGAAACAGGTCCCCGGCCTTGGTGCCGGTACGCGCCTGCTCGGTCGGCGTCGATGCCCGGGCGGCGGGGGCGGGTGCCGGCCTCGGCGTCGCAGCGGGGGACGGCACCGGCGCGGGCGCCGCCACCGGACGGGCCGTGCCGAAATGAAATTCCTCGACCAGCGAGGAAGCCACCCACGGCACTTGTTCGTTGTTGGACGCACGGGATACGCCGATGCGGGCTCGGTTGAATACTTCCTCGGCAGTGAGATTGGGGACGCGCAATTCCTTGATCAGCTCGCTGACGAAAAGGCTATTCGAGCCGGTGCCGTCATTGACGACCTTGCCCGGCGCAGCGGAATACATTGCGAGCGTACCATCGACCGCATCGAGCCCCGCCAGCCCCGCCGCAGACGAGCGGAAGCGGCGCTCGAACGGATTTCTTCGGGCCGCATCGAGAATGACGATCTTTACCTTTGCCCCTTTCCTGTGCATCTCGGCAAGCACCGCATCGACGCTGATTCCGTCGCGGCGCACTTCCGCTTCGGTCCAGACTTGCGCGTTGACCGGAAGAAGGTAGGTCTGCCTCGCGACCTGAATGCCGTATCCGCTGAAATAGAAGAGCGCCGCCATGCCAGTGCGGATCTTGCCGCTGAAGGCATCGATCGCACGTTGCATATCCTCCTTGCCGACGTTCTCCTTGAGATCGACATCGAATTCGCTGCGCCGGAATTCCTCGGCGAGAGTGCGTGCGTCCCTCGTCGGAATGGTCAACGGCGTACTGGCGTCCGGGTAGCTGGCGTTTCCGATAACGAGTGCCACCCGTGCGGCTCTCTGCTGTGGCAGCGCCGATGAGGTCAGCATCGTCGTCACAACCGTCAAGCCCAGCCAAAACAGCAGCCGCATATTGATCCCGCGCCCTCTGTTCCGACGGGACCTGATCTTATCCGTTAGTTCGTGCCGCCTCCCATATCGGTTCATTGCCACCATGAAGGGCCCTTCTACCGCCGAATTCGTCGCCTCCTGACATCCCGTCCCGGCATTGAGGTCTCCACGACCCAATGCCGACCGAGCTTTCGCCAATTTCGCGTGCCAGTCACTGTAAACGGAATGCCGGTTTCGGACAACAGGGGAAGTGGTTCCAACTCGCCTGCAAAGGCCTGCAAGTGACGATGGCACGGCTCATATTCGCCCGCTGCGACAACGCGCCCAGCGGCAGCAACTCAGGCAAATCGCAGGTGCGGTTGCGTGTCACCTACCGCACCGACGACGGACTGCGCTTCCCAGCACAACCGAGTTCACCTAGATTGCTGTCTCTCTCTGAGCAGGTCGAGTAGATGGGATTCGCGACGCGAACGGTGAGTCCACGGAAGGATGCAGCCATGCATGTGCTCGGGATGATCGGGATCAGGCCCTACAGTTACGTGAACCTCGTCATGACGTTGCTGCTCGCCTGCAGCGGCGGCGCCGTCGCACAGGCGCAGCGGAGCGGAGGTCCGACCGCATCCGGGCCGGGCGCCGAAGTCTATTTCGTCGATCTCAAGGACGGAATGACCGTTCCGGCCAAGTTCAAGGTGCATTTCGGTTTGCGGAACATGGGCGTTGCACCGGCAGGATCGGATCGCGCAAATTCGGGCCACCACCACCTTTTGATCGATACCGAGCTGCCCGCCCTCGACCGGCCCATTCCCAACGACTTCAACCATCTGCACTTCGGCACCGGCCAGACCGAGGCGGAGATTACCCTGAGGCCGGGCCAGCACACCTTGCAGTTGCTCGTCGGTGACAAGGACCACGTTCCACATACACCCCCGGTCATGTCACCCCGCATCCGGGTGCGGGTTGCAGAGGGTGCCGCGCCGGCATTGACCGGCGGTCCTACCCCGTCTCCAGCCGGAGCCGAGGTGTATTTCTCGGATCTCAAGGACGGGGCGGTCATACCTCCCAAGGTGACCATCTATTTCGGCCTGAGGAACATGGGTGTTGCACCGGCCGGCTCGGATCGCGCGAATTCCGGCCATCATCATCTGCTGATCGACACCGACCTGCCGCCGCTCGATCAACCGATCCCGAACGATTTCAATCACCTGCACTTCGGTACCGGCCAGACCGAGGCCGAGGTCAGCCTGAAACCCGGCGAACATACCCTGCAGCTGGTGATGGGAGACAAGGATCACGTCCCGCACACGCCGCCCGTCATCTCGCCCCGCATCAAGGTCCGCGTCGTCGACCCCTCCGCCCGCAAGCCGGCGCCAACCGATGCCAGGGTCTACTTCGTCGGCCTGCAGGATCGGTCGGTGCTACCCCCAAAGGCGACCATTCGCTTTGGCCTCGCCAACATGGGCGTGGCCCCGGCCGGCATCGAGAAGCCCAATACCGGCCATCATCATCTCTTGGTCAACACCAAGCTGCCACCGCTCGACGAGCCGATACCAAACGACTTCAACCATCTGCACTTCGGCGCGGGGCAAACGGAAGCAACCGTGACGCTGCCTCTGGGGACGCACACGCTTCAACTCCTGCTCGGCGACGAAAACCATGTGCCGCATAATCCGCCGATCATGTCGAAGCCGATCAAGGTCGTCGTAACTCGCACCGGGCGCAGGCCCAGGCGCTGACGCCCGTTCTTATGCGCCTGCGCCCGCGCAGCCGGACGGGAAGGATGATGCTTGTCAGAGGGCCGGCTGGCCCACGGTCGCGGGCGTGCGATCAACGTCGGCACCGCTGTCGCGTGGCGATGGCACGCCGACGACAGCCGGAGGATGCGCCGTATCGCCCTCGGTCGGCTCGTCGGTTTTTCCGACGAAGCGGCCGAACAGCCACCATATGCCTCGCCCGATATCATCCATGATGGTGAAGAGCGCCGGCACGAACAGCAACGAGAGGAGCGTCGATACGATCAGCCCCCCGATGACCGCAATCGCCATCGGTGCCCGAAACTCTCCGCCGGCTCCGAACGCCAAGGCACTCGGAAACATGCCGGCGACCATGGCGATGGTCGTCATGATGATCGGGCGGGCCCGCTTGCGGCATGCCTCGATGATTGCCGCCGTGCGCTCGGCGCCTGCGTGCATCGCCTCGATGGCAAAATCGAGCAGCATGATGGCGTTCTTGGTGACGATCCCCATGAGCATCAGGATGCCGATGATCACGGGCAACGTCATCGGCAGGTATGTGACAAGGAGGGCGGCGACGGCGCCGGTGATCGACAGCGGCAGCGACAGCAGGATGGTCAAGGGGTGGAGCAGGCTCGCGAACAGGATGGCCAGCACGATATAGACCGCCATCAGGCCGTTGCGCATCGCGGTGCCGAATTCCTCGAACAGCTCGCCCTGAAGCTCGGCATCGCCGCCCGGGAGGACGGCAATGCCGGGAGGAAGATTCTTCATCACGGGCAAGGCCTTGATGGCCTCCAGGGCCGAGCTGAGCGCGGCGCCCCCGACGAGATCGGCCTCGACGCTGGCGTAGCGCTGGCGGTCGTGGCGAGTGATGCTGGTCGGGCCTTCACCGAAGCTCAAATCGGCGAGCGCGATGAGCGGCACCCCCGCGCCGCGTTGCGACGGGATCCGTATCTGCTCGAGGACCTGGCGATCGGCGCGCGCGTTTTCCTCGAGCAGGACCCGGATCGGGACGGCCCGGTCCCCGGCATCGAACTTTGGAAGTGCCGGCCCGACATCCCCGATGGTGGCTACACGGATCGTCTCGGACAGGTTCTCGGTCGGCACGCCGAGCCGCACGGCCAATTCCCGCCGCGGGTGGATCCTCAGCTCCGGCCGGTTGAGCGCGGCGCCCGAAACGACATTCGCAACCATCGAGAGTCTTCGCATTTGACCGGCGAGCTCGGTCGCCACATTCGCGACCGTGGCGTTGTCCTCCCCTCTTACCAACAAACTGACATTGCGCAGTCCGTTGTCGTCGAGGAACCAGAAGCGAATATCGGGAATGTCCGAGAGATCCCGCGTGATCGCCTGCTCGAGCTGCTGTTGCGAGAGCGATCGCTTCGCTTTCGGGACATAGACGATCGTCAGTGCGGCCTTGCCGACATCCAGAAGGGCCGGCGGAATTCGTCCGCCGTCGACGAAGATGCTCTCCACCTCCGGGCGCTTGCGTATTCGCTCATCGACCGTCTCCGTAACCGCCTCGGTATCGACGAGTTGGGAGCCCGGCGGCAAGTCGAGAACGAGGACCGACCGCGAGCTATCCGTAGCCGGCATGAACCCCGACGGCAGGAGGACCGTGCTCGCCATGGCCGCAACGAACAGAAGCAGCCCGAGTATGACGGTGATCCACCGGTGCCGGACCGACCAGCCCAACGTGCGCGTGTAGAGTCGTTGCATGCGTCCGTCGGGCTTCTCCTTGTGCTGGTGCGGCGTCAGGAAATAGGCCGCGAGCATCGGCGTGATGAGCCGCGCGACGAGGAGGGAGAACAGCACCTGCACCGAGACGGTCAGGCCGAACTGCTTGAAGAACTGGCCCGGTGCGGAGGACAGGAAGCCCACCGGCAGGAACACCGCAACGATCGTCAAGCTGATCGCGATGACCGCCAGACCGATCTCGTCGGCCGCTTCGAGCGCCGCGCGATACGGCGATTTGCCCATCTGGATGTGGCGTACGATATTCTCGATCTCGACGATGGCATCGTCGACGAGGATGCCGACGCTGAGGGTAATCGCCAGAAGGCTCACGATATTGAGCGAGAAGCCGAGGACATTCATCACCCAGAACGCAGGCAGGATCGACAGCGGAAGGGTGACCGCCGCGATGAGGGTCGCCCTCCAGTCGCGCAGGAACATGAACACCACGATCACGGCCAGGATCGCGCCTTCATAGAGCGTATGCATCGCCGCGTCGTAGTTGCCGAGCGTGAAGGTGACCGACGAATCGATCAGCTTGAGCTCGACGTCGGGATGCGCCGCCTTGATCGCGTCGATGCGGGCGGCGACGGCATCCGCGACCACCACGTCGCTCGCGCCTTTCGCCCGCACGATGCTCACGCCAACGACCGGCGTGCCGTTGAAGCGCGCAAAGGTGCGCTGCTCCGTGATGGTGTCGGTGATCAGACCCAGATTGTCCAGCCGCACCTCGCCTCCGGTCGGCAAGGCAATCGTGGTCGCACCGAGGTCGGCTAGGGTCTTGGCCCCGGCGAGGGTGCGGATCGCCTGATCGCGCCCGCCGATCTCGGCCCGTCCACCGGCGAGGTCGACGTTGCTGCCGCGAAGTTGCCGGCTGACGTCGAGGGGGGTCAATCCGACTGCCTGCAGCCGGATCGGATCGAGTCCCACCCGGATCTCGCGCTGAACGCTGCCGATCTGCTCGACGCTGCCGACGCCACGGATCCCTTGCAGCTCGCGGCTGACCACATCCTCGACGAAGAACGAAAGCTGCTCGGGTGTCTTGCCGGGAGCGATGGCGGCATAGGTGAGAATGGGCAGGCCGCTGAGGTCCACGCGCCGAACCAGGGGCTCGTCGATCCCGCGCGGGAGCTCGCCGCGGACGCGCGTGACGGCATCCTTCACGTCGTTGAGCGCGCGATCGGTGTCCGTCCCCAATCGGAAGGTGATCGTTGTGCTCGAGACGCCGTCCGTTATCGCCGACCTGATGTGGTGGGCGCCCGCAACGCTCGCAACCGCATCCTCGACCTTCTTGGTAACCTGCGTTTCGAGCTCCCCGGGCGAGGCTCCGAACTGCGAGACCACAACGGTGATGAGAGGCACATCCACGTTCGGCATGCGCGTGATCGGCAGCTTGACGAAGTTGATGTAGCCGAGCGCGACGAGCGCAGCCATCATGACGATGGGAGGGATCGGATGCCGAATCGACCATGCGGAAATATTGAGTGCCATGGGCGGCCTCCGCCTCGATCAGAATCGTGGTGAAAGAGGACTCGAACCAACTGCCGGCGCACGGGCATCATTCGATCAGACCCCACGGCTCCTAGTCGCCCGACAGCGCCACGGACCACTTGGCCTCCGCCCGCTCGTCCAGCATGGCAGCATCAAGTCTGTTACCATTGCCGAATTGTGGCGTCCAGGGCGCGGGCGAGACATCGAAGTCGTCGCTGATGCCGCACATTTGGCGTCAGATGCCGGTGCGCAAACGGCGTGCGGACCCATTTCGGCATCGCCACGATGTGCCGGGTCGCCGGCGGCGACCGGCGGCACCGGATTTGAATTTCGCGGAAAATCATGGATGAATGTCGGTCCAGGAGCTGGAGGGACGCCGCGATGCTTCCGAACTGTCCATGCCAGGCATGCCACGCCACGGCATCCACGTCCTTTGGTCGCGCCAGCGTGATCCGAAGATGAACTTCGCCCGCATCACCGAGCTATTGCGGCGCCGCGCGAGCACGCCGCCCGTCACGACGTTCCCGGCCGTCGTCCAGCCGATGCCGCGCCGCGAGGTCTCTCACGCGGTCGACAGCGCCGTCGTGACCCTGCCCAGGGCGCGCCGCCCGTCACCTTCAAGCCCGGCATCATCCGGCCGATCGGGAGGCTGTTCGTCTGGCTGCGGGCGTTCCTGCACTTCTACTTCGGCAATCTCTCGATGTGCTGCGGGTCGCGACAGCATCGAGCGGCGAGCCGTTCGCCTGCGCCAGTATTCGAGGATGCCGGCCCGACCTTCGCCAAGCTCGCGCAGCAACTGTCCATGCGCGCCGACATGCTGCCCTACGCCTACTGCGTCGAGCTGAGCAAGATGCTCGACCAGGCAGCGGCTTTCCCGACGCAGCAGGCAATCGAGATCATCGAGCGAAATCTGGGGCGGCCGCTCGAGGATGTGTTCGAGGTTTTCGACCCCGTGCCGATCGGATCTGCTTCGCTGGCCTGCGTCTTCCAAGCCGAATTGAAGACGCGGCGAGCGCGTGGCGGTGAAGGTGCGGCGGCCCGGCATCGGTCCGCTGATCGCCGCCGATCTTGCGCGCATTGGACTGGATTCTGATCGTGGGCGAGACGCTCACCATCATTGCGCCGGGCGTGACCGCCGCTTCCGGGAAGACTTCGAGACCATCCTCTTCAACGAAATGAATTTCCGTGCGGAAGCGCGCTACACCGACATTTTCCGGCGACGCGCGGAAAAGCGCAAGAAGGACGTCACCGCGCCACGGGTGCATTTCCAGTACTGCACCGAAGAAGTGATGGTCAGCGAGTTCGTGTCCGGCGTGTGGATGTGGGAGCTCCTGGCGGCCGTCGACAGCAACGACCGGCAATTCCTGGCCCGACTGCGCCGTCAGGGCATCGAGCCCAAGAAGCTGGCGAGCAAGATCGTCAGTGATCATGAACCGGGAGACGCAGGAGGAGCTCTTCTTCCACGCCGACCCGCATCCGGCCAACCTCATCATCCTGCCGGACAACAAGATCTGCTTCATCGACTTCGGAGCCATCGGCAGGTTCTCGACCCAAACGCGAAAACTGTTTCGCGAGTTGGCCGTACCACACCGCCAAGGGCGACATCGGACGGATTGTCAATACATCGCTGGCGCTTCCTCGGGCCACTTCCGCCCATGGATGTCGAACGGGTGCGGATCGAGATGGAGAAGATCTACTCCGATGCGGTCTATGCACTGCAAAGTGAGGACGCCGAATGGTGGGAGAAGAGCGCGGCACAGGGCTGGCTTCGCTTCCTCGAAGTGGCGCGCGAATTCTCGCTGCCTGCGAGTTTCGAGGCGATCTTGTTCTTCAGGACGACGTTCTCCTACGACATCATCATCCACCGCCTGAACAGAGAGATCGACATCGTCAAGGAATGGCAAGGTCTACCAGCGCGAGCGCGCGAAGGAGGCACGCGCGCGTGTGAAAGTCAGTTTCAAGGAGCGACTGCGTGGGCCCACCGACATGGACTACCTCCAAATGGAGGAATTCGGCGATATGCTTACTTTGATGTTCTTTCAATTGCAGCGAAACATCGAGACCCCGATCATCCATTTCAGGAACATCGTCGGAAAGATCTCGTACATTGCATCCCTGTTTCTCAAGCTCGGCTATCTGGTGGGCTGGCGGTCGCCATCGGCCTGGTCGCGAACTGGATCTCGAAGAAGATGGTTCGGTCACGAGATCGACTGGGCACCGATTCTCGAACACGCGACGAGCTTCGGCTGGGTCCAGTTGGCTTTGATTGCAGTCGCGCTGGTGATCATCCGCAGAATCATGATTCGCTTGAGCCTTCCCGACACCAGGCTGGGTCGCGACCGATGAGCTCGACGCAGCGCCACCGCGGATCGCCCGCTCGAGGCGTCGATCACTTGATCGAAATCGAGATCGGGACGCCCTTGGGCGTCCGGGCAATCCATGTGCCCGCTCGAGTTCCCGGAGAAAGCTCCGCTGTAGACTGCATTGTGCGCCGTCGAGCGAGACCATCGCGTGGATCTGGGCCGATGCACCGGACCGCGAGATTCGAAACCGGATGTCGCCGCGCTTCTCTTCCGGGCCGTTCACCCTGCACAGGCCGACATGTTTCCAGGTCAAACGGGCCGGAAAACTCCCGCTGCGTCCGCCGATCGACTACGTCGCCCGGCCGTTCGGCCGCGGATCGGCTTCCGACAGGACCGGCGCGTCCCCGATAGCGATGCTCGGTTGCCGAAGCCGTGGATGCCGGGCTACCATGAGTTGCTTAAGGCCAGGAATTTTTCACGGCTGGAGATAGCAGGAAGGAGCTGGATCTTCGGCAACCCGGGCCGAGCTCGCGGCCCAGACGGTCGTGCGAAGCGATTGCCGACCTCCGCGGGACACAGATCGAATCGTCCAGCGTGGCGACCGAAATTTCACTCCCCGGCCAGGAAGGACACCATGGACAAGCTCGTCAGACGTGTCACCGTTGTTCAGGGCAGCGGCGAACATCGAAGGCCAACGTCGTCTATGAGAGCGATGACAGACGACGACAGCGCGGACTACATCGGCTCGAACGAACCGTCAGACACATCTTGAAGGCGCAGGTGATCGCCGCTCAAGAAGCCTATCAACGCCATCTCGTCGCGGTCGCGAAGGGCGGAAACACCTGGATGTTCGATGAGCCGTCGGGAACCTGATGAAGGCGCAGCGGAAAGCTATGAAGGAGATTCGCAAGGCGGTGCCTTTCAAGTTGACCAAGTTCAAAGTTGAGAGACGACGACGACGAAGAGGATGAGGAGAATGACGAATGGCAAATCCGGCAACGAGCACCGGCCGAGCAGAGAATCGCGAGCATGAAAAGGCTGGCAAGTCCAGATCGTCATCGTCGACCTCGGCGAGGCGCAATCGAGCACGGCAGTGTCAGCGCCTGCGCAAAGGACAGGGCAAGCTCTTCACCCACGTCGAGCGCATCGTCGGCGACTTGGTCGAGGCCGGCACCGTCAAGTCGGCGGCACAGCCGGTCGTTATCGTGGTGCGCGAGATACCGTCGCCGTTGTCCTTTTTCGAGGGCGAGGACGACTGAGCGGCGCGCCGAAGTCTCGCGGGTGGCGGATGCCAACGTCCGAGCCCGCGAGAATTGCGCTTGTGCACCCGGTCTGATGGCGTGCCGGGCGGCGCATGGATCCGTTCCCCACGGCTGATGCCATATTTGCCAGGATCGCGGAAGCGACCATCGACGGACCGCGCAAGAGAAGGCGGTTTCTCTGGTTGCTCGAGCGTCTTGGTATCATCGGCCCCGCCGAAAACAACCGCCTGAAGATGATCTCGCTCGCCGAGCGAGGGATAAATCCGTTCGACCTCGAGACCGTGCCCAAGGGTTTCAGCGGCATCTACCCCGAATTCAGCGTCTCCATCCTGTTCGAGAGGATGGACGGCCCGCTCGCGCAGCGTGCCGCCAAGGTTGTGCTCGGAACGCTCGAGTACCGGCAGTCGCTGCTGGAGAATTCCGTGGAGCGGGAGACGAGCGGCGGGGCGGTCATCGACAACTACCGCAGCCACAATTTTTTTGGCAGGACGGCCAATATCCGGAGAGCCGGATCTGAATGGAGCAAGCAGATCAAGCACTGCCGAAGACAGCTCGCACATCGTCGTCGCCGTCGACGGCGCCTACTACAGGCTCGATGTCCTGGACGGCGGCGGCGCGATGATTGCGGCCGGGCGGATTCTGTCCAGCATCAATGTCTATGATCGTGCGGCGGAAACCGACAAGGCCCCTGCAAATCCTATGGCCCGATCACCACGAATATCGCGAGGTCCTCGGAAGCGATTTTCTATGCGGCCGGCTCGACGAATCGATAAGGGCCATCGACGACGCGATATTTCTGCTGGCGATAGACAATATCGATGCCCCCGCGGACGAGAACGAGGCCGGCGCAAGACTTGCATATGCGCAACCACCATAACCGCGACTACAGAAAATCGCTCCAGGTGGTGTGCTCGAAAACGGGTATGCCGGCGCTACGATCAATTTCTTCGCCGAAATCGAAGGCGTGTTCGCTGCCAGGTTCGCCTCGTGCGGTTAGCTCGCGGGCGAAGGAATATTCCGCCGATCATCGCGGGGGAGCGCTAGGACAGCGTGGCCAGATTGAAGTTGCAGACGATCGATTTCGACAGACTTCCGCTCGCCAAACTGAAGGACAAGATTGCGGGATATTCGTGCAGGCTCCCGCTCATAGGGAAGTGGAGGCCATCGGCAGGGACGGGATCAAGCAGCTGCGTGTCAGTCCCGATGCGTTTTTCCACGTCGCCGCGCATCTGGCATACTACGAGAAATTCAAGAAGATCCCGACCGTGCACAATTTCGCGGACATGCGCGGCATCAAGTTCGGGTCGATCACACGCTACCTGAGCACGACCGACGAGATCGTCGAGTTCCTACGCGACCAGACCAGGCCGGCGCTGCTCGATGCACTCGATGCACACGGAAAAGCGATGGCCGTGATCAGATCGGGCGACTATCCGCTGCATTACGCCTATTTCTATCTCTACACCGCTAGGGCTTCACGCCCTGCTCGGGATGGCGCTGTTCAAGCTGTTCGTCCCCGATATTTTCAGGAAGTATATCTCGCCGGACATCGGCGCCTCCAATATTCCTGCCCTGCCCGGCATCTATTGCATGGGCAGGTTCGGAACTTCTTCAAGGCTGCGCGCAAGGCTGCCTCGCCGGCCACTACCTGATCTTTCCCGACCATATTAAGGCGTGCTTTCTCGCCAGCGAGAAGAGTTTCCTGGAATTTTGGCAGTTCGACCGATCGCTGGAGGACGCAATGATCAAGCTGGAAGCGGATATATCCAACATGACTACCGGCGCAAGCCACACGCTCGAGCATCGAGCGCAATCGATACGGTAATTCCATGCAAGGCGTCGACTGCAGGACTATCGCGGCGATTTTAAGACATCGCCGAGCTTAGTGCGCCGGGTATGGGTCGCGGAGTATGGCGGCCAGCGCCTGGTGCCGGTACCGGATGCGGCGTTCTTGCGCTGGCGCGTGGGACTTGAGAGCGGGGCGCTGTGCCCGGCGGCCTACGATGGGACGAATCTCGTCGGCAGCGTCTTTTTCCTTTCCCATCCCTGCGCATCGGCTCGTCGGTATACCCGGTCGCGCTCTACACTGCATTGACCGTCGATCCCGGACCATCGGCGCCTGGCGTTGCCCATGGTCGAGCACCTGCGCCGCCACAGCGAGGAGCGCGGGATTGCGTTCGCGATCGGCATGGTTCCGAACGATCCGAAGCGGATCTCCTGCGCTTCTGGACGAAATACGCGCAAACCTTTCCGCAGAAGCTTCGCTTTCTCTTTCGCGGCAGCTACTGGGCCAAGTTCCTGGCGCCGCGCGGACTGACACGGGCGGCGCTCGAGACGTGGCAGCGGCTGGCCGGCCGCGCCCTGGGCCCGCTGCTGCGCCTGACCCCGCATGGTCGCGATCCGCACGTGCGGCCTTACCGCGCGGCGGATCTGGAGCGCTGCGCACAGTTCCTGGACAAGGTCTCGGCGGGGTTCGATTGGGCGCTGGTGTGGCCGCCGGAGCAGTTGGCGCACTACCTCGGGAATCCCGCATTGGGGGCCCTGGTTTTGAGCGCGACGGACGCGTTCAAGGGATGGTCAGCTACCATTGCCTCGTGCTGGAGGGGCGGGAAGCGGTACGCACGGCGCTGATCGATCTGTGGGCCGACGACCTCACCGCCGCCGAGCGCGTGCGACTGGTCAGCCATCTCTGCAGCGAGCTGCGCGAGCGCGGCGTGCATCTCGTGATCGCGCCGCACTGTGCTATGATGCCGACCGCGGCGTTCCTGGCGAACCTGTTCCTGCCGGGGTTTGAGCATTTCCACGTCGGCGCCTTCTTCACGCAGCGCGTCGTTTCGCTGTCGCCGCCGAAAACCTGGAGCATGGTGGTGACGTGACCGGCGGGGAAGGCGTCTGCAGTTGCGCTCCGATACCGCAAATGCACGAGCCGATCGCGGTTCGCCGCCGGGTTGGAAACCAGTTGGAAACCGCCGAGGGGTTGCGCGACACATATGTGTCAATGTAGTTTGCAACGATCATCTTGCGGACGAAATCACGCCTATCGGCAGACGGATAAAGCCATGTTCCGTGGTGTTGCCAGCGACGGCGTGTGCCGCGATGCAATATCACATGGGCTGCGATAGCTGCGCGCTATGGTCATTCCGCGCTGCGTTGTTCGGCACGGCAAGGTGCGGATGGCTCGGACAGGCTCGGCGACGGACGCAGATGCATCGACACCGCAAGCGAGAACCCTTCGGGATGCACGCTGCGCGGAGAAACGGACATGCGTGATCCTGGTGTGGGTTCTTCCGGCAACGGTGTGCAGGTTGCGCCAGGCCCGAGCCGGTCGGCTGGGCGAAGGGCGCCCCCTCGCCGCGCCCGAGCAGGCAGCCGCGTCGGCGAGCCGCGCACGATCGGCGAGGCGATCCGTGCCCATGCCGAGCTTCGTCCGGAGCAAGCGGCTATCGTCGCCTCCGGCTTGCGCCCGCTCTGCTATCGGCGAGCTGAAGGACCAGATCGACGAGGTCCGCGCCTGCTTGCGCCGGGCCGGGTTCGATGCGAGCGCCCGGATCGCGGTTGCCATTCCCAACACGTGCCAGGCGGCGCTGGCGATCGTCGCGGCGGCCTGCTCGGCCGTGGCGGTGCCGCTCGATCCCAAGCTGACCCTGCCCGAAATCGAGGCGCGTCTGATCCTTCTTCGCCCGAGCGCGGTGCTCTTGCCGCGCGGCAGCAGACGGCGGCCCGCACCGCCGCCGAGCAACAAGGCATCGCGATCATCGAGGCGAGTCGCCGCAGACGACGGCAAGCTCGGCTTGCGACTGGTCGCGCCGCAGGTTGGGCCCGCTCTGCCCCTCCATGACCCCGACCCGGACGCGCCGGCATTCATCCTGCAGACCTCGGGGACCACCGCCGATCCGAATCTGGTCCCGTTCAGCCATCGCAACATGCTGGCTGCTGCAAAGCGATTGCAGGCTGGTTCGCGCTCGAGCCGCAGGATCGCTGCCTGTGCGCATCGCCGGTCTGCTATTCCAACGGCGTCAAGATGACGCTGCTCACCCCGCTGCTCACCGGCGGCAGCGTCGCGTTTCCCGCCAATGCTTCGAAAGTGGAGCTTGTCCGAATGGCTCGGCGAGCTCGCGCCCACCTGGTACTCGGTCGGACCGACGCTGCATCTGGCGATCCTCGACAAGGCCAAATCGCAGCCGACGTGCGGGGCATGCATTCGCTGCGCTTCATCGCCTCCGGCGGCGCGCCGCTTCCGATCGATGTGCACGACGGCCTGCGGGCGGCGCTCGGCGTGCCGGTGCTGGAGCACTATGCCTCCAGTGAAACCGCGCAGGTGTCCTCCAATCTGCCGCCGCCGGGTCCGTACAAGCCCGGCACATGCGGCATCCCGTCGCCCGACATCGTCATGATCGTCGGCGAGGACGGGCGCCGGCTCCCGCCGGGCGAGCAGGGGGACATCCTGGTGGGCGGCCCGACCGTGACGTCCGGCTACATCGACGCCCCGGAGCTCAACCGGTCGGTCTTCGTCGACGGCTGGTTTCGAACGGGCGACATCGGCAGCCTCGACGAGGAGGGATTTCTGACCATCCGCGGCCGCCGCAAGGAGCTGATCAACCGGGGCAGCGAGAAGATCGCGCCGCTCGAGATCGACCGCGCGCTCAAGCGCCACCCGCAGGTCGCGGAAGCCGCGGCCTATGCCGTGCCGCATCCGCGCCTGGGTGAGGACGTCGCCGCGGCGGTCGTTCTGCATCCGGCTGCGAGCGTCACCGGCGAGGAGCTGCGCGAATTTCTCGGCTCGCAGCTTGCCGCCTTCAAGATTCCGCGCCGCATCGACATCGTCGACCAGTTGTCGAAAGGCATGACCGGCAAGGTGCAACGCAAGCGGCTGAGCGCGGGCCGAAGGCGAGCTCGGCGCAGACGCCGGCGGCCGAGAGCTGGCAAGCGGAGCTGCTGCAGCTCTGGAAGAAATTCCTGAAATCCGAAGACATCTCCGTCGACGACGATTTTTTCGAGAAGGGCGGCAACTCGCTCCTTGCGATGGACCTGCATATGGAGGTCGAGCAACTGACCGGGCAAGAGCTGCCCGAGTTGATCCTGTTCGAAGTGTCCACCGTCCGTCAGCTGGCCAAGCGACTCGCTCGCACGGCCGGCGCCCGCAGAGACCTGTGCCGGCCGCTACGGATGACGGTCGGCCTGCCCTGATGTTCTTCCATGACGGCGATGCCGCCGGCAGCGCTTTGGTCGCAGATCTGGCAACGCGGCCTCGGATCGGAGCAGCCGGTCCTTGCGATCGCCTGCAATGGTCATCGGACGGCAAGACGATGCCGCAATCGATCCAGGATACCGCAGCCGCCCAATTGTCGGCGATCCTGCAGGCGCAACGCGCGGACCCTATCGGCTGGGCGGCTATCGCAATGGGGCACTGGTTGCCTTGCAAGCGGCGCGGCTGCTGGTGGCCGCCGGACACGAGGTCGCGCTGGTCGCGCTGGTCGACCCGCCGACCATCACCGCGTATCGCCCCGTGCAATTCCTCCTGTCGCTTGTCGGCCGGATCGCGCGCAAGCAAGCCATGGACGGGCACGGCGAGGCGAGTATGTCCCGGCGCCTCTGGCGGTGCCGCTGCTCGTCTTCCCGAGCCGAGTACGAAGGGCGGGCCTGGCGGCGGGTCAGCGCCGATGTCGAGCTGATCGATTGCCGGGCAGCCGTGACGACCGGGTCGCCAGCCATGCCGCGGCGGTGACGAGCTATCTGCGGGCCCGCCTGCAGAGCATCGGCAATTCCAGAGGCAGGACGAACGACACGCGGCGTCCTCTGAGCGGAAGTTCGCAGGACGACGGCGACCGGCGAATGAGCTTCCCCTCCGGAGAATCCCGTCTACGACGCCGTTCTGGCGTACCAGAAGACGGCCGCGCTGACGGCGGCGGTCAAGCTCGATATCTTCACCTTGATCGGGGCGGGGACGATGACCACGAGGTGCTCGCCGCGCATACCGGCGCCGCGCCGCGGGGATTGCGCATCCTCTGCGACTACCTCACGGTCATCGGCCTGCTGGCGAAGCAGGAGTCGAGCTACGGCCTGACCCCGTCGGCCAGGAGATTTCTCGACCGATCGTCGCCGCCCGCGCTCGGCAGCTGCATCGACTTTCTCGCGGCGCCGGAGATGCTCACGCTGGCCTTGAACGATCCGGTGTCATACGTGCGCCGCGGTGGTTCGAGCGGGCTCGCCAACCTCGCTTCGGATCATCCGATCTGGGTGCGCTTCGCCAACGCCATGGTGCCGCTCGCGGCTCCGGCGGCCAAGCGCGTCGCGGCCTATGTCGCCGCGCTGCCCACGCCGCCGCGCACGGTCCTCGACGTCGCCGCCGGACACGGCCTCTACGGCATCGAGGTCGCGAGGGCGCTGCCGGCGTGGTCGTGACGGCCGTGGACTGGGCGGAGGTCCTTGCGGTGGCGCGCGAGAATGCGAGGGCCGCCGAGGTCGACGACCGGCTGCGCACGATCGCGGGAGCGCCTTCGACGCGGAGTGGGGCCGCGGATTCGATCTCGTAT
The DNA here is from genome assembly GCA_963840535.1 of uncultured Alphaproteobacteria bacterium. Taxonomy (GTDB): domain Bacteria; phylum Pseudomonadota; class Alphaproteobacteria; order Rhizobiales; family Xanthobacteraceae; genus VAZQ01. The sequence goes on along the minus strand of CAWIZJ010000029.1, from coordinate 100,704 downwards.
TGCTGCCGAACTTCCTGCATCACCTCGATCGCGACCAGTGCGTTGCACTGCTGCGCAAGGTCAAGGCCAGTCTCTCCCCGGCGGGGCGGGTGCTGGCCGTCGAGTTCGTCCCCAATGCGGATCGGGTCTCGCCGCCGCTGCAGGCCACGTTCGCCTTCTTGATGCTCGTGTCCACTCCGGGCGGCGACGCCTATACCGCCGGCGATCTGGACGAGATCGCGCGGGCTTGCGGGGTTTCGCGGGGCCACGGCGCGTCCGCTGCCGCCGACGCCGCAAGCCCTCGTGGTGTTTGAAACCTGACGGGGCGGGCCGCGCGAATGCCCTACACTTATCGGATCTTCAATTCGATCGGCGATGTGGATCTGGCTTCCTGGGAGCGCGTTCGCTCCGAATCCGGCGCGTCGATCTTCCTCGACCCCTGCTTCGTCGCCGCGGCCGAAGCCGGCATGAAGCAGAGCTGCCGGTTCTGGCACGTCATCGTCTACGACGACGGCCGTCGCCGCCTGCGCCTGTCTGACCGCCATGACCGTTGATCTGGCGGATTTGGCCGATCCGCGTCTGGCGCGGATCATCCGGCATGTGCCGGGAGTGCTGTGAGATTCCGGAAGCTGAAGGTGATGATGTGCGGACTGCCGGGGTCCCCCGGCGAGAAGTGCCTGGCGCTGACGCCTGCCGGTGCCGGTGCGCAGATCCTCCCGCTGTTGGATGCGGCGATACGCGATCTGGCGGCGCGCACCGCCGCGGACGTGGTCGCTTTCAAGGAGTTCGGCACGGACGACCTGGAATGGATGAACCCGCTGCTGAACCTCGGCTATCGCTGCATCCCGAGCCTGCCGATGCACCTGTTCAGGCCTTCATTCCCGGATTTTGCGCACTACTGCGCGGCGCTCAAGACGCGCTACCGCCAGCAGATCAACCGTTCCACGCGGAAGCTGAAGAATACCGGGGTCAAGCTAGCCATCCTGACCGATCCGCAGGAGATATTGCGGGCGTATACGCCGGAGGTCCACGCGCTCTACCACCAGATGGCCGCCAAGGCCAGGCCGATCTGGAAATCCTTCCGATCGAGTTTTTCCAGGAGCTGACGTCCCGGCTTCCCGGCGAAATCGAGCTCGTCGCATACTCCAGGGACGCGCGGATCATTGCGTTCGGCTGGTGCCTGCACGCCGGCTCGACCTACAGCATGCTTTATGCCGGTCTCGATTATCGGCTGAACGACGAGCTCGACCTCTACTTCAACCTTATGTATGCGGGCCTCGACCGCGCCTTGCGCAAGGGCGTGTCGCGGATCGAGGTCGGGCAGTCCGCAGGCGTCTTCAAGGCGCGGATCGGCTGCTATTCGGAGCCGCTCTACGTGTTCGCCAAAGGGCTGGGGCCGCTGATGTCGCGGATCATCCACTATGGCGCCGGCGTCATGATCGCGCAGGTGCCGCCGCATCCGCCCTCGAACATATTCAAGAGCGACATCGATATGGCCGGCAAGCCCGCTGAGCACCGCAGGGCTATCGCTTTTGGCCCACAAGGCTGAGAAAGAAGGCGTCGTCCCATGCTGCGGCATTCATTTTGCGGCGCATCGAGATCGGTTCTGGGTGGGCTTCGAAGGAGGTTGAGGGGCGAGCCTGCGCAAGACTGCGAGATTTTCGGGTGCTGCATCCTTTCTGGCGCGATTGGCGTCTTCGGCAAAGACGACATCGAGTATCCAGTGCAGCTGGTTCTGGAGCGGACCAGTGCGAGCGGACGATCTCGAGCAGTCTCGTGGCCGATACGTATGTGGAGAGAATGAAGTATCGGACAAACGGCTTGCCTGCAGGGTATCCCTTGCACCGCCGCCAAGACGTGATTCTCGGCGATGGCGGCAATGCCGGGAAAATTGTGCAGCTCGGCGAGCTTGCTGTCGCGCATGATGGTCGCCCGTCGCTTCTCGCGGCGATCGTGCGTTGCCTCCTGAAGCTGCTCGGCCGTGTCTCGCTCGCCCTTGCGCGCGAAGCGGCGTTCGACGTCCGCAAAGAGCTTGCCTTGGTTCTTCTTGAGCGCCAGCACATAGTTGCCACCCTGGTCCAGTACCGTCTTGGCGAAGGGACGGCTGCAAAAAAGCGCGTCCGCCGTGACGATCTTGCGTTTCAGCCGCAGCATTTGGAGGACTTCCAGAGCCGCCTCGAACCGTTTCTGCCGGGCGCCTTTCGCGAGGCCAGCGCCACGCGGGCTTTGGCCGCAAAGACGTTGACCAAGTGAACCGGCAGGGCGCTCTTGCCTCGCTCAGTAGGCGCCGCACAACGATTTGCCGTCGACCGCGAACACGCCGCTCAAATCCAGGTTGTGGAATTTGGCGAATGCTGCGACAAAGTCCCGGAACACCCGCTCGAAGGCTCTGGGATCCAGCATGCGAAACACGTCGCTGAACACATCGTGGCTCGGGACACCTTTCTCCAGCGGCACAAACCGGCGCAGCAGGTCTACCTTGCGCCGACCAAAGTCGGACATGTCCGTGCAACTCTTGGCCCCGCAGAGCACCGCCGCCAGTGCAACGAAGAGTACCTCCAGCAACGGATAAGATGCATTGGCCGCCCGTGGATCGCGCAATCTCCTGAAATACTTCTTGAGTTTGCCCATCTGACCCCCCTTCCGAAATCGGGAGTCATTTTCGAGAATCCTGTTCGCAGCCCTTTGCAATAGGCCTACAAAAGCCAAAAGCAATTCCCCTGCTGAGCACCGCAGCCCTGTCTCGTAAGCGCGCGCCGCGCCGTCCCAGCGAGACCTCAAGTCAGCGCGCGGCCGAGAACCCCTGAGCTTGGCGGCGATCAGGCCCAGGTCCTCGATGGTTGCGGGGTCCAGCCGCCCGCAGAGATGCTCGCTCCGAAAGCCGGACAGGGCCAGGATGATGGTCTCCGCGGCGCACGTACCAGCACGTTGCTCCGGTCCGGCTCCTCGAGGAGCCCCAGCACGGACTCATCCGGCACCGCACGAGCCCCCCATCGACCCAATGCAGGTCTGGTCTTTCATCGCACAGGCCGGATGCCACATTGAACGGCCGGGAATGTCGCAGACCATGGCGCCGTTTCGCAGATGGCGCGCGGAAATGAAGGGCTGCACGGCACTTGTTGCCGTCAGCACGATGTGCGCCCGCGGAAGGTGCCGCTCGATATCGGTGGTGATGGTCACACCCATTCCCGGATCGAGCGCCGCCAGCGCGCGCCGGCCGACGAGCCGCTCCGCGACGTCACCGGGAGGGAGCCTGTGCCCGGCGCGGCGCGCGACAACACGTGCCGCCTGCAGTCCTCGGCAACCAGCTGCAGTCGTCCGATGCTGGTCTCGACCTGAGGATTGCCGATCAGGATCAGCTCGGCCGCCCGTTCGGCGCAAAGCAGGCTCAGCGCCTGGCCGATCACTCCGGTGGCGCCGACGATCGCGACCGCGCAACTCGCGAGCGAAACGCCGTAATTGGCGCAGGCGGCCTCCACGGCGCGCATCGCCGACCAGGTGGTGTAGCTGTTGCCGCTGGTTACCCTCACCCCTCGGGCGCCTGCACTGCCAGTCCGCCGTAGGTCACGATCGAGGTGAACCCCGCCGAGCCGACCACCTCGGCACCCCGCTCCGCCGCCAGATCGACCGCCTTCTGAACGAGCTCCACCGCCTCGTCCTGCGGCAAGGCGACGAGCTCGGACGGCAGATATGGCAGCGCTATCAGCTCGCCGATGGCCTGGCCGCCATCGGCCGACCGAACGGCGAGATCGTCGAACGGACACGGCTTCATGAACTCGGTGATCCGCGACTCTCAACGTCTTCCAGTTCCGTATCGCTGAATGGCTTGAGCGTCGGATCGAAACGTCGGAAGTCGTCGACGCTCGAGCAGGTGCGCGACGAAGGCGAAGCGCGTGCTCTGCGCACTGCGCCGCGGTCGCAGGCCGGGAGCGCGCGCCGTCGCGCTCGATCGGGGCAGCATGCCGGCAGCGGGATCTGCCCATGAGGTGCCCGAGCAGTTCGCCGGAGTCGCCGCGCTGCAAGTACGTCCAGCAGCCGTTGCAGCGCACCGATGAGATGGTCACACAATGCGGCTCGTCGGCGATCAGCGGAGGCTCGATGCGCAGCACGGTGCCGTGGGTAAACGACGGGGCGATCCGGACACGCTCGACATTGAGCAGGTAGCTGACCGCCATGTACAGCAGCAAGCCCTGCTCCTGGAGGAGCGAGAGCAGCCTGTTCTGGTTGCTCGGCGACTGGCGAAGTCGAGCTCCACCCCGAGCATCAGGCCGCGCCCGCGAATCTCCCTGACCAGCAGCGGGTATTCGCTCTGGAGTTGGCGCAATTGCTCCCGCAGGCGCTCTCCAATCGCAGCCACCTGCGCACCAGCTCGTTGGTCGTCCTTGGTCAATTCGGCGATGGCCGCCAGTGCCGCCCGGCACGCGAGCGTGTTGCCGGCGAAAGTGGAACCGTGCCGCAGGTCGAAGTGCTCGGTGTAGGCGGCCTCGGTGTAGAGGCAGGCGCCGATCGGTATCAGGCCTCCGCCGAGCGCCTTGGCAAGCGCGAGAATGTCGGGAGTCACGCCTTCCTCCTCGCAGGCGAACAGTCTCCCGGTCCTGCCGAGCCCGGTCTGGACCTCATCGACAATGAGCAGCGCGCCGTACCGGTGGCACAGGTCCCGGGCAGCGGCCAGATAGCCGGGCGGCGCGACACGGATCCCCGACTCTCCCTGAATGATCTCCACCATGAACGCGGCGAAGAAGCCGGGTCTTGCCGCCAGCGTCGCTTCGAGCGCCTCGAGATCGCCGAAGGGCACCAGATCGAACCCCGGAACCGGCGCGCCGAAGCCGCGCTGGAAGAATCGACGTATCGGTTGCCGACATGCCCGCAAGCGTGAGGCCGTGGAAGCCGTTGCGTGCCGACAGGATCCCGAGCCGGCCGGTGCGACAGCGGGCGAGCTTGATTGCCGCCTCGACCGAACTCGGCGCCGCTGTTCGTGAACACGACGTGCGCGAGCCCGGTCGGAGCGATCGCCAGCAGTTGCGCAGCCAGTTCGCCTTGCGCCGCAGAAATCGACGTGATCACCAGATTCGGCACGGCCTCGTGCCGGGTGTTTTCCAGCGCCTGCCATATGGAGTGTGGGGTGTGCCCGAACGGTACGGCACCGAATTGCGCGATGAAGTCGGCGTAGCCAACTCCGTCCGCGTCGAACAGGTAGCATCCCTCCCCACGCACGAACGTCTTATCGAGACCCAGGCGTTGATAGAGGAATCCCTTGTACGGCGCGACGTACCTTACATAATGATCCTGCTCCTCGGCATGCCAATCCTTGACGGAAGCGAGCGCGATGACCTCATCGTCCAGAAAAGATCTACGGCCTTCGTCTCGTTCCTCTCTCGGTGGTACGTCTCCTCCGGAGAGCGCCACTCCCGATGCCGTGAGACGGCTCTGGTTGCGCAGGCGATCGGCCAGCAACGCACGCTTCTGCGCCCTGGTGAGCTGATCCAGCCCGACGCCAGGCATCAGACCTGACCTTTCGGCTCGAGCAATCTCAAGTGGTGCTCGACCTCCTCGTCGGTCAGTTCGTCGATGCGTTCGAGGAGCTTGCTGGCATCCGCGCCGCTGAGCGCAACGTCCGACATCGGCACCGGTCGAGCTCTTGGAGACTTCGCCGGCATTGCGTTCGAGCAGCCGCTCCGCGACGTAAGCAGCCAATGTGTTGATGCTTTCGTTCTGCATCAGTTTCGCAAGCGGAATATTCACGCCGAGATCGGTATTGACGCGATTTCGGATCTCGACGGCAATCAGGGAATCGATCCCGAGATTGCGCAGTGACTGCTGGCAGTCGATACGGCCCGGCGCGCTTCCCATTGCCCGCGCGAAGTGATCCCTGATATAGGTCTCCACCAGCGATGGAAGCGCGGCTGGTTCTGCTTCGAGTATGTCGTGCACCCCCGAGCTCAAGCTCAGTGGCTCTCTTCCGACTCCGGTGCCGACCAGAGCGGAATATCGTGCCGAGGCGCGCATTCCCGTCGCCCGCAACAGAGCTTTCCATTCGACGTCCGCCACTGCCGACCTGCACGGCGTCGCCGGACATCAGTTCGCTCGAGGGCATCGAGCGTGTCGGAAAGGGGCATGGCCTTGAGGCCGAGCCGGTGCCAGTCGATCGGTCATCTCCGCGCTGGCCGCCACATGTCCGACCTCGCCCACGACTCCCCAGTTGATCGCAAGGGCAGGAAGCCCGCGCTCCCTTCGGTAATAGGCCAACGCATCCAGAAACGCGTTTCCCGCCACATAGTTGGCCTGTCCCGGATTGCCGACGATCGATGCGAACGACGAGAACAGCACGAAAAAGTCCAATGGGATCTCAGCCGTCAGTGCATGGAGATGCCACGCGCCCATGATCTTGGGCGCCATCGCCTTCCACATGCGTTCCTCGGTGAGCCGCTCGATCGGCGCGTCGTCCAACACCATCGCGGCGTGCATGACGCCGCGCAAAGGGGCCATTCGTTGAACGGCGGCAACGACGCGCTGGACCTGCTCGCGATCGGTGACATCAGCTTGGCAAACCATCACCTCGACACCACTCCGACGCAGGCTCTCCACCGACGGCTCCGTCGCTGGCGAGAGGCCCCTGCGCCCGACCAGGGCCAGATGACGGGCCCCGCCCCGCGCGAGGTGGTTGGCGACCGCCAATCCAAAGCCGCCGAGACCACCGGTGATCAGGTAGCTGGCGTCGGGATCGATCGCGAAGGACCGCCGGGCATCGCGCTCGACCCGCAGCCCCGCGCGGTCCTGCATGGAGATGATGAGCTTGCCGACATGCCTCCCCTGCGCCATGTCGCGAAATGCGTCCGCGATTCGCGTGACCGGGAAGACGTGGTGCGGCAGCGGACGCAGCTCACCGCTCTCGAAGCGTCCCATCACTTCACGCATGAGCGAGCGGGCGAACTCCGGCCGCGGTGAGCCGAGCAGGTCCACAACGAACATGGAAATGTTCTTGCGCAGCGGCCGCATTCCGATCTTGCGATTCTTGTAGATGTCCGTCTTGCCGATCTCGATGAACCGTCCGTACGGCCGCAGTATCGAGAGTCCCTTGTCGATCGCATCGCCAGAGAGCGAGTTCAGCACGAGATCGACGCCCTCGCCTTCGGTCAAGGTCAGCACCTCGTCGGCGAAGGCGAGACTGCGCGAATCCATCACATGCGGCACTCCGAGCGCCGTCAGCAATTCCCGCTTCTCCGGCGAGCCGGCGGTCGCAAAGACGATCGCCCCTGCCTTCAACGCCAATTGCACCGCCGCCAGCCCGACGCCGCCGGTGGCCGAATGGATCAACACCCTCTCTCCAGGTTGCAGCTGCCCGAGCGTATGAAGCGAATAGAACGCGGTGAAGAAAGCGATGGGGATCGTCGCCGCCTGTTCGAATGTAAGGTGGCGCGGCTTGGGCGCGACGAACCGCGCATCCGCGATGATGTGGGTCGCCAGGTTGCCGGGCATTGCGGCGGTTATCACCTCGTCGCCGACGGCGAAGTCCGACACCCCATCGCCCACGGCGACCACGCGGCCGGCGCACTCCAGGCCGGGCAGGTTGCGAGCGGGGCCATCCGTCACCTCCGGGGGAAGCATTCCCATCGCGAGCATCAGGTCCATGAAATTAAGGCCGGCGGCGGCGATCTCGATCTCTACTTCGTTGGATTTGGGGACCATGCGCTCGGCATGCGCGGGCGCTGATCGAGTCCAGGATACCCGGCCGCGGCACTTCGATCCGGAATGCCTGCGGACCTCCTGCAGTTGCCCGGCCCATCCCGTGAACGGTGGCCGAGGTTACCGGCACCAGCCGGCGCACATATCGCAACTCGCCGTGGAGGGCGATCTCATCCTCGTTCTCGTTCTCGTTCTCGACCGTCAATTCCTCGGCGAGCGACTCGATCTCCTCGCCGGAACCGGTGGCCAGATCGACCAGCCGGCAACGCAAGTTCTGATATTCATTGATCGCGACTCTGCCCAACCCCCAGAGCGGCGATTGCGCCACCTGGGTCGTACCGACTCGGCCACCGGTCGTCTGCGCCGAACGGGTGACCAGCCAGATGCCGTCGACTGCGAGACTTTCGGCGGCCGCAACCGCCTGAATGAGCTGCAGCACCTCGACGCAACCCAGCTTCGCCGACAGCATGAGGGCATCGCTCGTCATCGCGTCGGCGGCTTCCGCGTCGAGACTGCGGAGGTGAACAACGCCTGCGACGCGCGGCGCCTGTTTGCCGACGCTCGCCATCAAACGTCTGACGTCATCGGAATTGCCAGCGCGGATGTTGAAGGCCGACGCATCGCGTCGCCGAAACTCGGCGCCGTGCGTCACCTCGATGACGGCGTCCCCGCGCTCTCGCAGCTTGAGAGCGAGCTCCGCTCCAACGCTCGGGCGGCCGGCAGAGCCTGCGTCGGAAAACAACAGCCACGCTCTTGGTTTTACGCCATTGCTCGGCGCCAGTGCGGGCGATGCCGTCAGTTGCGGGCCGCGTGCGAGGATCACTGAATGCTGGGCAGTTTCGACCGCCGGACAATCGGCGACACAGACCACGTCGCTGAACCCGGCGCCATGCAGCAGGCTCTTCCATGCGTCCTGTGAAATGCATGGCTCGTCCAGCCGAACGTCATCCTCGAACAGCCACCAACCCTTCAGCACTCCGAAGATCAAACTCATGAACAGCCACGGGCGGGTCAACTCCACAAGCAGCATGGTGCCGCGCGAGCCGAGGACCTGCCTCAAATGATCGATTGTCTTGTGCAAGTCCCTCGTGGCGTGCAGGACGTCGGAGGCGATGATCAGGTCGAAGGAATGCGCTTCGAATTCCTGTTCGACCGGATCACGCTCGATATCGAGCGTCCGGCACTGCACGAACGGGTAGCGGGCGAACTTGTGCTGAGCGTGCGCCGTGAACCGTGGCGAGACGTCGGTGAACACATATTCGGTGCAATGTTCCGACAGCACCGGAAGGACAAAGCTGGTCGTCCCGCCGGTTCCACCACCTATCTCCAGAATCCGCAACGCCCTGCCCTTCGGCGATCGTCGAGCGATTTCGATGACCGCCTTCTGCGCCAGCAGGTTGTTCAGGCGAAAGGTCGGCGAATCCTGATAGAGGATCTCCGCAGCGCTGAGCGACCCTTCCGGGAAGATGAGGTTCAGCGGATCGACGTCGGCCCGCAGCACTGCCGACAAGCTCTCTCCGCAAAGCCGCAAATGCTTCAGCTCGGCTTGACACTCCGGGAAGTCGTCCCACAGCGCCTTCCAAAGGAAGTGCTGGGTCCTCGGTCGAGGCAGCTTCGGCCGTGGTCAACTCCTTCAACATCAGCTCTGAGCCATCGGTGGTAGTGCCGGGCAATGCCCAATCGATCCGCCAGCTCCTCGACCGGCAGCGACCCGAGCGGCATCGGCGACCAGCCCAATTCCTGCAACGCGCGTACGACGTAGCCGGCTGCGACCGCCCGGGACCGCGCCTGGAACTCGTTCTGAAATCGAGCGCGATCGAACCGTCGCCGCAGGATATCGCCTTCCTCCTGCATGACGGCACTCAGCATCTGAGGCGATGGGAGCTGATTCGAGTCCCGCCCGGCGCGGGCCGTCTCTCGGGGACTGGGCTTCCACTGGTATTCGTAGAGAGTGTTGCTCAGTCTTCGCGCGCGGTATCCGGCCTTCCGAGCGGTGAGGCCCTGCACCTCGACGAGACAGCCGCCAGCCTCATCCATGACCCGCAGATCTACCTTCAGCTCGGTCGGACTGAAGTTGGTCACCCGGGTGTGGGCGAACATGCGGGTTGCAGGCGTAGCGTGAAAGCGGATGCGTTCGACCTTCACCGGCACGAAAATTTCGCCATTCAGGCCGCGTTCGTTGGCCCAGGTCGGAAAGGCCGCCAGCATCGTTTGGAAACAAGCGTCGAGAACAGCAGGATGCAATCGATAGTCGGATAGATGCTCGTTCAAGCCGCTCGGGACGCGAACCGCGGCCAGCATTTCCCGTTCGCCCCGCCACAGTTGCTCCATCCCCTGGAACGTCGGTCCATAATGATAGCCGGCAGCAGCAAATCGACGCTGACACTCCTCGCGGTCGAACAACTCGGTACAACGCTGCCTTATGGGCGCAAGGTCGACCTCGATCGGGGGCAGTCCGATGAGTTGCCGCACGCCATCCGCGTGCATGCACATCCCAAGAACCATCGGTATCATCGGTGCGACCGTAGACGGCGAACTCGCTCGAAGCGGGATCGAGCTCGAGCTGCACCGAGGGTGTGACGTTCTGATCGAGCACCAGAAATTTTTGAAACTCGATGTCCTCCAGCATGCACGGAACCGGTCCCAGGATTTCCCGGGCCGCCGCGAGAGCCATTTCGATGTATCCCGCACCCGGAAAAACCGTCGAGCCGCTAATGCGATGGTCCGGCAGATAATCCAAGTCGACCGAATCCAAGTTCGATTTCCAGCACGGTTTCGATGCCTCGAGCCGAATTCCCAGCAGCGGATGAACCGGTCGGCTCATGCGGATGCGGCGGTTTTGCTCGGACTCACGCCAGTGGCGCTCCGCCTGGAACGGATAGGTCGGGCAGCCTGATCGCCGTCGCATCGCCCGGGTAGAGCTTGCGCCAATCGACCTCGGCACCGAGGGTATACAATCGGCCGAGCGAACCCAGCAGCGCCGCTCGCTCGCGGTCCTCCCGGCGCAGCGAGCACAGTGCTCAGCCCCTGCAATGCCTTCTGATTCAAGCAGGCGGCGATGTCGTGCCGAAGAATGGGATGTGCGCCGATTTCGACGAACACCCGATGCCCTGCTTCGATGACCTTCCCCAGCGTCTCGTGGAACAGCACCGGCTCCCGGACGTTCCGGTACCAGTAGCGCGCATCCAGCTCGGGCCCCGCGCAACGCCGTGCCGGTCACCGTGGAATAGAACGGCGTCGATGCCGGTCGTGGCCGGATATCGCGCAAGCATTCCACCAGCTCGTTTTCGAGCTGCTCCATCTTCGGGCTGTGATACGGCACGTCCACCTGCAAGGCTGCGGCTGAAGACGTCCGCCGCATTGAGAGCCTTGTCGATCTCGGCGAGTGTCGCCGCATCGCCGGACAGGGTGACCGAGCGGGCACCGTTGACGGCAGCAATGGAAATGGCCTGCGGATGTCGTTCCACCAGGCGCAGCGGCCTCCTGGCTGGAGATCCCCACCGCCAGCATGGCACCCTGTCCGGCCAAGCGGTGTTGCAGACGGCTGCGGTGGAAAGTGACTCGAACGGCATCCTCCAGCGACAGGGCGCCGGCGATGTACGCCGCCGCCATCTCGCCTGCGCTATGACCGAGGACGGCGGCGGGTTCGACGCCCCACGATCGCCATAGCGCCGCCAGCGCGACCTGCAGCGCGAAGATGGCTGGTTGCCCGAAACGGGTGCCGCGCAGCTGCGACCTCTGCTCGTCGGCGGTGAGCTCCTCCAGCAACGACCAGCCGGCAAGCGGAGCGAACAGGTCGCTCACCTCCTCGATGGCTCGGCGGAAGACCGGCTCTTCGGAGAGCAGCTCGCGCCCCATCGCCCACCATTGCTGACCCATTCCCGAACACACGAAGACAGGGGTCGGCGGCATGCCGGAGGTGCGGCCAGTCGAGCAGTTGGCGCGCTCTTCTCCCCGCAGATACGCCTCGAGCTGCTCGACCAACTCGGCGTGGTCATGCGCGACCAGCTGCCAGCCGGAACTCGTGATGAGATCGCTTGGCGTTTGCAGTAAAGCAGACGTCGCGCAAGGTCTCGCCGCTCAGGCGACCCTCCTTGCCGAGCGCGCTCAGATAGGAGCGTGCCAGATCGGGCAGCGCGGGCGCGCTGCGCGCAGACAGCAGCAGCATCCACGCGCGGCCGTCGTCCGAGCGAGGGCGCGCGGTGCGGTCGGTCTCCGGCGCCGCTTCCAGGACCGCATGTCCGTTGGTGCCGCCGAAACCGAAGGAATTCACGCCTGCCCGAGGCGGCTGCCCGTAGGTTTCCGGCCACGGTTGCAGCCGCTGCGCAACATGCAATTGCAAATCGTCGAAAGGGATTTGCGGATTCGGACGCTCGAAGTGCAGGTTGGCTGGAATCCGGCGGTGTCGCAGACAGAGCGCGGTCTTGATCAGCCCCGCCATGCCGGCGGCCGCTTCCAGATGCCCCAAATTGCTCTTGATCGAGCCGATCACGCAATGGTCCCCGCGCCTACGCGCCTGCCCGTAGACCGCCCCGAGCGCGGCCGCCTCGATGGGATCGCCCACCGGAGTTCCGGTCCCGTGTGCCTCCACGTACTGCACGGAATCCGGTGGGATATCAGCCAGCCGCAAGGCATCGACGATGCATGCTTCCTGAGAGACCCGGTTTGGAAACGAGATGCCGGCGGTGCGGCCATCCTGGTTCACCGCCGTCGCGCGAATGACCGCGTAGATCTGATCGCCGTCGGCCAACGCGTGGGCCAGCGGCTTGAGAATGACGACGCCGGCACCTTCACCGCGCACATAACCGTTGGCGCGGGAATCGAAGCTCTTGCAACGTCCGTCCGGGGAGAGCATGGACGCTTTGGAGAACCCGATGGTGACCTCGGGCTGCACGAGCACATTCACCCCGCCCACGAACGCCATCTCGCACTCGCCGTTCCAGATGCTCCGACAACCCAGATGGGTGGCGACGAGCGACGACGAGCACGCGGTGTCGACGGCGAGACTGGGACCGACGAGATTGAAGAAGTAGGAGATCCGGTTGGCCGCTATGCAAAGTGCGGTACCGATATTGGTGTAGGCATCGACGGAGGCGCGCTCCTCCGATTTGATCTGCAGAAAGCTGTAGTCCCAGGTGGCAATTCCGACGTACACCCCCGCCCGCCTGCCCGCCAATGAAGCCATGGTCAGGCCGGCATCCTCGACCGCGTCATAGGCGACTTCGAGCAACAGCCGTTGTTGCGGATCCGCACGCGCAGCCTCGCGCGGGCTGATCCCGAAGAATTCCGCGTCGAAGCGATCGACGTGATCCAGGAACCCGCCCCGGCGCGTAATCATTCGCCCCGGTTTGGCAGGATCCGGGTGATACAACGAGGGCAGGTGCCAGCGCTCTTCGGGGATATCGACGACGCCGTCGACGCCCTCCGACAACAAGCTTCCATAGATCGTCGGTGCTCCTCACGCCGCCAGGAAACCGACAGCCAATACCGACGATCGCGATCGGTTCAACAGCGCTCATGGAGGATGGCCCGACTTTCGAAGCTTAGAATGCAAGAACTCGGATGGCGGCGTCAACCGCCCTCCCGATTGGGCGGAATGCTCGCGCGTGCGGACAAGCGCTCGATCATGGTGGTCACCTCGCATGCGGGCATGAAGCTCCAGAACCAGTTTCGGCGACCAAGCTCGCGCAAATATGCCGTGCGTTCTGTGACGACCATCACAGACAGGAAGCAGCATCCTATCTGCTATGCTCGGCTCAGCTCGATGTGCAAGACGGCGGCGGCATCCTCACGGAACCTGCAGGTCGTCCGATCTTCGCTCGCCGGGCGCGATGCGAGCGTGGGACGGTCAACTCGAACCCTCGACGACTCGATTCCTGTAGATGTTGAACGGAGCCGAGACGGGCTTCTGCGCGATCAGCAGATTTCCGGCGAGGTGCATGACAAGCGACATCAGCGGTCCCCGTCCCTTCGCAAAGATGTATAGTGGCTCGGAATAGCAGCCGATCCTGGCCTTGAAGGCATCGGCACCCAGGCCGACCTCGATCGTCGAAACCCGCTTCGCCAAAGCACAATCGAGCATGGCATATATCAGGTTGAAATAGAGATCAAATTCGTGATTGAACCGGTAGTCGAGGCCCGCATACATCGCATGATATGACGATTGAGTATGGAGAGTCCAACCGAAGGCAACGATTCGGGTGTCCTTACGTATTGCGAGCAGCTCGACCTGGCCTTTCAACCGCGAGGCCAGTTGATGCAGGAACTCGATCGGAAGAACATCCACCTTCATCGTGGCCCTGTCAGCCATCTGATGATACAAGGCATGAACCTCGGACGTGTACGCTCGCACGATCTCTTCCGGATCGCTCAGGACGATGATCTCGAGCCCCGCATCGCTCAGCTTGCGTCTCGAGTGGTTGATCTGCTTACGATAGTGCGCCCTCAGGGCTGCACAATATTGCGAAAAATTTTTGAACGCCGGTTTGAAGAAGTGCATCGGCGGTGTCGGAATCCGATGATACCCGAGCTTCAGCAACGGCTCGGTCCACGTCAAATCGCCCTCGCCGAACTCCTTGTAGACGATTGCATCGGCCCTTACCTCGTCCGCCAGTTGGCAGATGACTTTGTCCAACACCGGAAGGATCCGTGCGCTTGCCGAGCGCTGCGCGAGCGCGAGGATATGGTGCCCGGTCCCGACCGGCAGCCCGCCGATGAGGAGCTTCAGGCGGCGCAGCCGCGAAAATCGCAGTGGAGTGAATCGAATGAGGCGCGCAAGATCCGGATCGGCGAAGTCCGCGAGATCCATCACCATGGCGGATGCGCTGGTACAGGCTGCGGGAGCACCGCTCTCGTCATAGACGACGATGTACCAGAACTTGTCGACTTGCTTCATGCCGACCTCCACCGACGCGATGAAGTGCGGATCCATGAAGATCGAGCCGTTGCATGCCGATCGCACCTGCTGCCATTCGGTCACATCCACGTGTTCGATCGAATCGAATATCCGATAGCTATAAGCCACTTGTCATGGTCTCCGCCGCCTCGGACCCTCGACGACTCGATCCTTGAAGATTCTGAACGGAGCCGGGGCAGACTTGGGTGCGAACAGAAGCTTCCCGGCAGCACGGACGATGAATGACATCGCCAGCCCCCGCCCCTTCGCGAAAAAGTACAGGGGCTCGGAATGACAGCCCATCCTGCTCTTGGCGATGTCGGATCCTATGCCGAACACGATTGTCGAAGCGCGTTTCTGCAAGCCACGATCGAGTAGGGCGTACAGCAGATTGAAATAGAGATCGAATTGATCGTTGAGCCGATAATCGAGACCTCCCCACATCGTGTAGTACGTCGATTGCGCTTCCAGGCACCAACTGAAAACAACGATCCTGGCGTGCCTGCGGATTGCGAGGAGCTCGATCTGGCCGTCCATTCGCGAGGTCAACTCATGCAGGAACTCGATCGGAATAGCCTCCGCTCGAATGGCGGCCCTGTCGGCCATCTGATGATAAAGTGCGTGGACCTCGGAAGTGTACGCGCGCAGGATCTCTTCCGGCGCGCTCAGTACGACGGTCTCCAGTCCCGCATCGCTCAGCTTGCGCCTCGAGCGCTTGATCTGGTTACCATAGTGATTTCTCAGGGCCGCACAGTATTGCGTAAAATCCTCGAACGCCGAGCTGAAACTGTATGACGGCGGCGTCTCGAATTGGTGATACCCGAGCTCCAAAAGAGGCCTGGTCCACGGCAAATCGCCACTTCCGAATTCCTTGTATACGATCCCATCGGCCTTGGCCGCATTCGCCAGATCGCACACGACGCTGTCCAGCACAGGAAGAGCCCGTGAGCTCTCGCAGTGCGGAGCGAGTGCCAGGGTATGGAGACCAGTCCCGATCGGCAGACCGCAGATGAGAAGCTTCAAATGACGCAGCCGTGAGAATTGCGACGGTGCGAGCCGAATGATCCGCGCGAGACCCGGATCGGCGAGATCCGCGAGGTCCATCGCCACGGCAGCTACGCTGGTACAGGCCACCGGAGCACGGTGCTCGTCATAAAGGACTATGTACCAGAACTTGTCGACCTGCTTGATGCCGACTTCTATGGCCGCGATGAAGCGCGGGTCCGCGACGATCGAGCCGTTGCATGCGGATTGTATTCGCTGCCACTCGGTCAAATCTACGTGCTCGATCGAATTCGAAAATTCGAAAGCTATAGGCCACTTGGCATGGTCTCCGTGGCGGATTCGCGCCGGACTCTCGGCGCTCTCCGACACAACCGCGCTCTCCCCGCACGGATGATAATCATCGGCGAGGGGATCGCAACCAACGCAGCTCACCGAACCCTTCACCGACGCATTTCCTACACCGGTACCAACGATCACGTCAGCACCAAGCTCCATGTCCTGGGCGGAGCCGGTGCAAGCTCGGACCGCGTCAAGAGCGCGGCGACGTGTAGCTGTGCAGTGGGCATGAATAGATTGGCAGCGAAGGCGGAGGTGGGCATCATCGCACACCGCAGCGCGACCACCACCTGCACATCACGCTCGCGCAGATGGTTGCAGAGATGGCCGAGCAATCGTACGCGCTGCGCTGCGGTGAGCCCGTCATCGGCCCACAAGTCGATCACCGCGGCGGGGACGGGCTGCCGACCGTAGGTCACGAAGCGGCGGTAGCGTACCATTCCCCGAACATATCCTTCCCGTTCGAACACGAGCGTCTCGAATGCAGGATCCTCCAACTCTTTCGCCAACTGTTCGGCCGAGCACACCATGGCCCAGTCGAAATCGGCAGAGGCCTTGTCCAGCATCTCGGCGCATCGCTCCACATCTCCCACACGGCATCGACGCACATGGGGATCATGGCGCTGCGGGGTCAGGCAGAACAGGTGGCCCAGCGTGTTGCTGGCCAGCCGCTCCCACGACGTGATGCCTGCACGCGCCATGGCGCCGGGCGCCAGTATCTTGAACCAGTGACCCGTTCGGAAGAGAAAATGGTACTTCTGCGGAAAGGCGCGTGAGTACCTGGTCCAGAAGCGATACGAGGCCGACGTCCGATCGCCCCCGAATCCTCCGATGCCGAACGCGATCTCGCGCTCCGCGTGGAGGCGGCGAATGCGCTCGACCAGGGGCACGGCAACACGCCGATGATCGGGATCAACCGTGAACCCGGTGATCAGCGGAACGGAGAGCACCGAAGAACGAATGCGCAAGGAATAGGGAATGGAAAAAATGCTGCCGATGATCTTCGTTCCGTGATAGGCGGCAATACAGCCGCCACCTTGCGCCCAAGATCGCATAGTGGGCCCGTCGGGCAGCGAGAACCACATCCGCCCGCGGTATTGCGGGATCCAAACCCGGTGCTTGAGCTCGACGAGGTCGTCGAAATCGCCGCAGTACTCCCGTATCTCGATGCCGGCCATCGGATTACCGCCCCGGTTACGTTGATCGGGCCCAGCCCACTCTCGCGTAACACATCTCGGCGGCGAGCAAAGCGGCTATCACTGCGCCGGCAACGCGGTCACCACGATCCGTACGTCGCCGTCGGCTTCGGCGATCACGCGCAGCATCTTCGAATCGAACTCGATGGCGCCGAGGCGGAGGTCGGTGACGACGGCGTCGACGCGTACGCCGTCCGCAGTCTTCTGGAAATCGGCGATCGCCGCCTCGATACTCTTGCGTGCACTCGCCGCGAGTGGCTTGAGGTCGATCGCAGCGTTCTCGGAAAGCACCTTTTCCACGTAGGGAACCGCCGCGCGCGCCGCCACGCCGAGAACGCCGAAGGCTGCCTCCGACTGAACGTCGAGCGAGATCTCCTCGACCCGCAGCGTCTGCTGGCTGCGATCGAGCGCCGGCCGCCCCCAGACATGGACGGTCGCCTCGGCGCCGAGGCCGAACCAGCTCTTGTGCTCGTTCGCCTTGACCCGCAACGAGATCAGCAGCCGGCCGGCGGATGCCGCGACATTGACGCCTTGCACTGTTGCCGTGAATGCGCCGCTCCTGTCCAGGGGGAAGGACTTTCCACGCAGCTGCGCCTCCATCAGCTTGCTGATCTCGGTAAAGGGAATGTCGACCGGCACCGCGATGTTGACGCGGCCCCGCTCCATTTGCGGAACGATCTCCAATTGCGCCGGCAATGGGCAATCGGGCCTGGTCTGCGCGGGGACGATGCGAGTCTCGGCCTGCACGCCGAACGTGAGCGTGACCGCGGACCGGTCGATGGCGGGCTGGGCGGCGAAGGCCCGCGTCGGACGCACTTCCAGCCAGAGATTCGGCATGCCGGCGGCGACCGCGCCGAGCGAGATCGAGCGGCACATCTTGGACCATTCCTGACGCGCAACCTGCTCGATGAAGGGATTGTCGCCCATCCGCTCCTGAAACGACGCGACCTGCTCGGCGATGGCCCGTTCGACCATCGGCCTGGTTTCCTTGGACAGGTTGAGGTTCATCCCCATGATCGTCGCAGACGCGTCCTCGATGGTGACCTGCGCTCTGAGATTTGGCTGGAACCGCCATCCCGGCAGCAGAGTGGGGCGCATCGTAAGCTCGACATTGCCGCGGACGCCGACGCGCTGCTCCGACGTTCGTTCGTTCTGGCTTCGCGGCTCCGCCTGGCTGCGGCCGCCGAAAATTCCGCCGGGGGGAACGAGGCCCGGCGGCAGAGGGGGAAAGCCCGGCGGAGGAGTCAAGGTCGGGAACCCGCCAGGAGGACCGCCGATGCCCCCGGGCAGACCAAATTGACCGGTGGCGCGCAGTCCCCCGTTCAATGCGGTCGACAGGAAGAGCCCGTCGGTGCCTCCCGCCAGCGCGAACGTCCCGCGCGCGAACGACCACGAGATCTCGGGACCGGAACCGGAGCCGCCCGCGAACGGGCCCATGGGAATCTCGAGCTTGCCGGAGAGGTCGCGGGGCGCCCGCTCCATGACGTCACGAACCGCAGAGAGCGCGATCTACAGCGGGCATCACGATCCGCGAGCTGCGGGTGACGGGAGCGAGCGGCGGCATTTCCACCAGCGTCAGGCGCCCGGTCCTGCGACGCCCGGCCACAGCCATCGTAGCGCCAGCGCGGCACCAGCCAACACGACTACGGCGATCAAGGCGCCGACGACAATCTTCCCGCGTGACCCACGCATGTCGAGGACCCCTCGCTGTATCTGAGATGAGCTTATTTGACGAGCGATCGTGGCACCAGCGAGACGCGCCGGCCCGCGCAAGGCTGTACCGAGGCCGCCACCAGGCGCCGGACAAAGCGCACTTTTGTGACTCCAGTCACTTCGCGGGAACGCGAACGTCCATACGGTTGCGCCATCGAAACGGATAAGTGTCCCGCCCGAAGGAGGCAACGATGCTCGCGAACCGAACCATGCTCCTGACCTTTGCCGCCGTCGCGGCGATCGCCCTCGGCGGGGCCACCGCCGCCGAAGCCGGGTCCATGTGCAAGTCGGGCTTCGGAGGCTACTCGGCAGGTCTCGGCGGCTACTCGACGGCTTACAATCCCGCGCCCCGCAGCGGACTGTGACCAAGCCCGTCACCAGGACCGCCAGTGCCAAACCGAAGGCCCAGCAGTACTCCAAGTCGGCCAGCCGCGAGCGCCCGGCCGCGGCGCCGGTCAAAACCGCCGCCGTCGCGACCGCGACCCAGTCGGCCAATATCACCAAGGGTGCCCATTCGACCAGCGTCGCCAACGCGACGAAGTCCACCCCCGCGTCCACTGCAACAACTTCCACCCCGACCACAACCTGCCTGACCAAGGAGTATCTGGATACCGGCGCGGTCCGGTTCAGGGACACCTGCACCAAGGAATGGGCCGTCAACTCCACCAACGTCGACGCGAAATCGTCCACGATCGTGCCGAGCTGCCTGACCAAGGAAAAAAATCAAAACGGCGTGGTGTTGTTCAGGGATGTCTGCACCCATGAATGGGCGATGAACACGGTGGATCAACTGGCGCAGGCCGAAACCAAGTAGCCGTCGCTCATCCGCCACGAAGGCTTCGAGAGAGCCCGGCCGCCCGCCGGGCTCTCTTGGCATGTGGACAGCATTGAAAATCGATGGCGTCGCACGCAGAGCTGCCGAGATGCGAGGAAAGTCGTCCGAGCGATCAACGGTCGCGGGATCATGCAGCGTCGACATTTGCTTGTTCGGGGGTGAGCGGGTATGATTTTGCCGTTCATTTTGGCATCACCAGCCGCTATGTGGCCCCTCGAGAAAGGCCGCGCGCGACTGCTGAATATTGTACGTTGGGTCCAGGATGAGTTCACTGCGTCGGGCGTGGCTGCCCCACGACCTCATTGCGGTCGACGCCGAGCTCGCGAGCGATGGGAACGAACGCAAATGGCTTACATGACTCCTCGCTTTGTCCTCATCATCCTCCTGCTGGCGCTGGCTGCGACGACCGGGATTCAACCCTCTTCGGCACAGCGCGGCGAGGCGCGCGTCGCACTCGCCATCGGCAACGCGGATTATCCGGACGCGGAAACGCCGTTGCGGGATACGCTCGGCAACGTACGTGCCTTCGCCGAAGAGTTGCGGCGCCACGGCTTCGATGTCGACATCGGAGAGAATCTCACCAAGGAGGGCATGCGAGCCGCCATCGAGAAATTCTACGGCAAGATCAAGTCCGGCTCGGTCGCGCTGATTTTCTTCAGCGGATACGGAGTCCAGTCCAACCGGCAGACCTACATGGTTCCGGTCAACGCGCAGATCTGGACCGAGCCCGACGTACGCCGTGACGGATACAGTCTCGATACGGTTCTGGCCGAGATGAATTCGAAAGGCGCCCGGGTCAAGATTGCGATAATCGATGCGTCGAGGAGAAATCCGTTCGAGCGTCGCTTCCGCAGTGTTCCGGCCGGGCTTGCCCCGGTCATTGCGCCCAACAATACAGCGGTGATGTATGCTGCCGCCCCGAGCATGGTGGCGAGGGACGGCGACCGCCCGCTGTTCGTGACCGAGTTGCTCAAGGAGATCCGCAGCCCGGGCAAGATCGAGGAGGTTTTCAACCGCACGCTCTTCAGCGTATCGCGGGCCTCGCGCGGCGAGCAGGCGCCGTGGTTTTCCTCGTCGCTGGTCGAGGACTTCTCGTTCGTGCAGGGCCAGAAGGCCGCCGAAACCGATAGACGACCTCCCGCTCCTCCGCGGCCGGATTCCGATGCGGATGCGCGGCGAGAGTACCAATCCGCCGAGCGCGTCGGAACCAAGAAGGCGTGGGAGGATTTCGTCGCCAAGTTTCCATCGGGACACTATTCCGACCTCGCGCGCGACCGGCTGGCGAAGCTCGATTCGACGCCGGTGCGGCCAGGGCCGAGGCCCTCTCCGCCGCCCGACCCGACGCGGACGCGCGCCGCGCATACCAGTCCGCGGAGCGCATCGGAACCAAGAAGGCGTGGGAAGATTTCATCGACAAGCATCCCTCGGGATCCTACTCCGACCTCGCGCGCGACCGGCTCGCGAAACTGGAGCCCTCGCCCAAGCCGGACGCCCGGGTTGGACGACCCCGCCATCCAGGACCTCGACCGGCGCATACAATCGAGCCCCAATGACGTGGCCGCCTACTACAAGCGTGGTCAACTCTATGCGCAGCACGGGGACTTCCACCGCGCCATCAAGGATTTCGATCAGGCCCTTCGGCTCAATCCCAAGGATGCGGAGGCGCTCAACAACCGCTGCTGGGCGCGCGCAGTCGTCGGCGAGCTGCAGCCCGCGCTGAGGGATTGCAACGATGCATTGCAGATCCGCCCCCGCTATCTCGATGCCTTCGACAGCCGCGGCTTTGTCAGCCTGAAGCTGGGTCAGCCGAGCAAGGCCATCGCGGACTACGACTCGGCCCTGCGGATCGATCCGCGGCATGCTTCGTCCCTGTATGGACGTGGCATTGCCAAGCTGCGGAGCGGCAATTCCGCCGGTGGCAACAGCGACATCGCGGCGGCGAAGGCGATCCAGTCCGACATCGCCGAGGAATTCGCCAGCTACGGCGTGCGCTGACAACCGAGTGGAATACCAGGAGGGTAACGAAATGTCTCGCAAGTCCGAGAAACTTGACGAAAAATCTGACCTGTCTGGTTTTGACCGCCGGACTGGCATTGCCCACGGGCATCGGTTTTGCGCTCGCTCAGCAGCAGCCTTCGGCGGAACAGATCATCAAGGCATTGAAGCCCCCGAGGCTTACGCGCGGGCTCTCGACGTCGCCCGCCGACACGGCGCGCGCCGAGGACGAAACCCGTTTCATCGAGACCTTGCGGAACAGAACGACCCGCTCGCTCTCGGCCAACGAGCGTGAGAAGATCGTGTCGATCGCCAAGGACAAGCCCAGCATCGATCTCGAGATCACGTTCGACTACAACTCGGCCACCATCGGATCCAAGGCATTGCCGCAGGTCACGGCGCTCGGCGAGGCGCTCACCAGCGCCGATCTGAAGGGTCGCACCTTCATCCTCGCCGGTCACACCGACGCCAAGGGCGGCGACACCTACAATCAGGGCCTGTCCGAGCGACGTGCCGATGCGGTGAAGCGTTTCCTGTCGGAGAAGTACGGGATCCAGGCGGGTGACCTGGTGACGGTCGGGTACGGCAAGAGCCACCTCAAGAATTCGTCCAGTCCCTTCGCGGGGGAAAACCGCCGCGTGCAGATCGTCAACACCGCCGACAAGTAAGATCTGTCGGCATGCGGGAGGGCATCGCGAGAGGTCGGAGTGGGGAAACCGGCCGCAGCGACCTCCAGCAATGGATTGACGGCGATGCTTCGTGATCGATCCGTCCGAGGAGACGAAGAATGCGACCCCGATTTCCCCATTGTGGACGCAACGGGAAGGCGACAACGGCAATCGTGAAGGCCATCCTCCTCGGCCCTGGGTCTCGCCGCCGCCGGCATATCGCCATCGGCGGCACAGGGGGCGGCAAGCCCGACGTCGCGTATGTGGAGACCGTGCGTGGACGCGTGGTCGCCTCCGCGCAAGGAACCCCGACGCTGCTCGATGCCCTCGATATCATCGGCGACCCGACCAGGCTCGATCTTGAGGCCAACAGCGAGCTTCGCATCTGCCACTACCGAACGCGCAAGATCGTGCGCTTGAAGGGGCCGCTGCAAGCTTCGATCTCCGCATCCGGTGCGACCGCGCAAAACAGCAAGGCGATCGATACCACCTCGGAGACGTGCGCCGCACCCGTGGTCTCGACCTTCCAGGGAGGTTTCGTCGCGCGCAACGTCGGACTTGCGACCGCCAATGTCCCGCTGCGTCCGAGAATCAAGGTCGTCAATCAAGGATCGAAGGCGATCCGCAAGGTAGCGCTTTGGGACAACCTGCAGCGGACGACCCTGGCAACGTTCGATCGCAATACGGCGTGGCCGTCCCTCGATGAGGGCAAGTCGTACCTTCTCGTCGTCGAGCAGAACGACGGTAACGAACTCAAGATGCTGCTGCAGGCGAGCCGAGCAAACCAGACCGGGCCACTGATCGTCGTGGTCCGGTAAGGCCGCGCTTGTGGATCTCGGCGACTGGAGCATCCGAAACTGGAGACTCGTTTCGGGACTGACCACGCTCCTTCTGGTCGCAGGGTGCGGGCTGGCTGGTTCTCTGAGCACCTACGGCAGCAGCCTTTTCCCCGCCCTCGGCGGCCCCAACGGCCTGCTCTACGATCTGACGCTGAAGCTCTCCCAGCCGTGGCGTCGCGAGATAGCGACGGTACCGGCGGTGTTCGTCGCCATCGACGATGCGTCGCTTTCGACGCCCGAGCTTGCGGCACTCCCTCGGCCTCTGTTTCAGCCGGTCTGGGCCCGGCTGATCGACGGCCTGGCGGATGCCGGAGCGCGGCGGATCGCCTTCGACATGGTGTTCGCCTATGCCGGGGCGGACTTTCAGGTCGGCTCGTACACGCTGCCCGACTATGACCAAAGCCTGATCGCAAGCCTGGAACGGAACCGAGACCTGATCGTCCTCGGACGGTTCCCCAGCGTTCCGCCCTCCCCCGCGTTTGCCAGGGCGGTGGGAGCATCACGCATCGGCGCTCTCGACCTGCAGCTCGAGTCGGACGGCAGGGTCCGCAGCACCGCGCCGCTCGTCCGTCTGCCCGAAGGGCGGATCGCGCTCGGCTTCGCCGCTCTCGGTGCCGGCTGGAGCGTTCGCCAGGCTTCGTTCGGCGGATCGGATCCTGATCACGCCGCACGCCCCGCTGGGCGATACGCCGACCTACAGCCTCGCGAACCCTGCTGGACTGCCTCTCCTCGGCGGAAGGTGCTCGTCGTGTTCGCGAAGCCGTCGAAGGTCGGATCGTCGTCGTGGGGACGGCTGTGCTGGGCGAGGACGAGCACCGCGGGCCCACGCACTTTCTGGGTCATGCTACGCGCACTCCGGCGGGAGATCGCTGCTCTCCGCGCACGGGCCTGTTCGAGCGCCCGGAACCGGAGAACAGCCCCGGGGCACTGCTGCAGATCGCTGCGATCCAATCGGCGACGAGCGATCGGCCGATCACACTTGCACCGACTTGGCTGCGCCTGACCGCCGGCGCAGCCCTCGCCCTGCTGTTCACGTTCATGGCCTTTCGGGAAGAGAGCGCCCTGATCATCGGCGAACGCGATGTCGCGCCCGCGTCTGCGGTGCTGATGCAGCTGATGCGGTCGGTCAGTATCGGGCTCGCCGGGCCCGCCATCATCGGCGCCCTGGTCGGCGCCGCCGCCTTCGTCCTCGCCGACCTGTGGCTGCCGATGGGATTTCCGATCCTCGGCACCAACCTCGCATTCGGAATCATCCTCGCCGTGCGGTCGGTCCGCCACCGCGCCTTCTTCAGGCGACTATATCGAACCGCCGGCCGCTATTTGCCCCCCGCACGTCTCGTCACCCTGGCGCGCAGCGGATTCGCCGACCCCGGCGAAGGCCAGGAGCGAGAGGTCTCGATCCTCCTGGCAGACCTGGTCGGCTTCACGTCGTTCTCGAACCGGCCCGATCTCACGGCCTCGGAAGTCGTTCGCACCGCCAACCGGTACTTCACCCTGATGCACGCCGCCATCGATCGCCACGACGGCTGCAGCGACAAGTTTCTCGGCGATGCGGTATTGGCGTTCTGGAACGGGCTCTCCGAGGAGCCGGACCACGCGACAAAAGCGCTCGCGGCAGCCAAGGAGATCATCGGCACCGTCAACAACGCCGAAGCATCGATCCGGCATCGCCTGACGGCGCGCGCCGTCGTGTGCTCCGGCAGGGTCTATGTCGGCGACCTCGGCGCCGAGCAGAGAAGCAACTTCACCATCATCGGCCCGGCGGTCAACGAGACGTTCCGCCTCGAGAAGGTTCCCGATCTCTATGGGCTCCCGCTGCTGGTGGCGGCCTCCACCGCCGAGATGATCATGAAGGCTACGGCGGGTTCGAACGGCGCACTCGGCGGCGACATCCTGGTGCGCGTGGACGACGTCGAGCTCCGTGGCTTCGCCAGACCCGAGGCAATCTATGCGTTGGTGCCCGAAGATGATCCGGGACTGGCCAAGTTCGAGGCCGGGCGCAAGGCCCTCGACCAGCAGAGGCTTGGCGAGGGACTTGCGCTCCTGGAAGGCGGTCGACCGCGGCATGCTGCAACAAGCGGCCAAGATCGTGGCGGCGCGGCATCGTACGTCACCGATCAAGCTGCAAGACCAGGCATTGCCGTCGTGAACCAGGCATTGCGGCCGTGAAGTTGGCAAGTACCTTTGCGGGCGCGCCGCGAGTGTAGCCGCCCCGCAACATCTCGCGAAAAAGGCGATCGGCTCACCGTGCGAATGCGGTTCGTCCGTTGATCTCGCCCGCTCAGCCTCTTACCGTTCCGGGGCGAGATTGCGCAGGAGCGCGACTCCGGGGCTCCGATGGGGTGGGCATTGCAGGCCGCAACGCTTTGCGAGCCTCCTGCGCGTCCATAGCTCAAACCCGCACATCAAGTGTCGCCGACCGTAAACATACACCTTTCGCGGCGGCCCGCGACATTACGTGTCCGTAGCCCCAGGCCGGCGCAGCGGTCGCGCCTGTTCAGGAGATATGCTTGCGCAAGGATCGCCTGCGTTCTGTGATGGCGATCACAGACAGAGTCGCCCCGATGTGCGCGTGTTGATCGACCGGTACGTCGCCGTTAAGCGCAAGCCATGTTCCAGGACCCACATCGTGGTGGGCAGCGCGGCAGCTGCAAGCCCGGTTCTAGCGGGTCGCAGCCTCGTAATATCGCAGGTCGTAGTAGCGGGCGGGATCGGCGAGCAGCTTCTTCGGCTCGCCATATTCGCTGCGCAACTCCAGCACCTTGCGGATGCCCGCGATATCGAGTTGCGCCCCTGGCGGCGATGCCCCTCGGATCGATGACATCCGCGTAGGCTGCCGCCGCCAGATCGGACGAGAGTTGCGGAAAGATCTTGCGCAAGATGCCAATGGCCTCGTCCTTGTTGCGCTGATCGCGGAGCCATTCGACCGCGATGACGTACGCCTTGATGTAGGCCACGAGCTTGCCCTCGTTGGCCGCGGCCCAGCTACGCCGGGTTGCGGCAACCGTCTCCTCGTAGTGCCCGTAGGCGTCCCGAGCATATTGCAGGATGTTGAACCCATCGGCCTTCGCAAGAAGATTGATCGGCTGGTTGAGGATCGCCGCTGCATACTTGTGCTCACGTAATGCCTGCCAGCGCAGCCACGGCGGCGGCAGGTCCAGCCGGGCGCGAAAGCACCGCAGCTACAATGCATCACCAACCGACACCGGATTCGATTGCGGCGGCCGAAGAAAGACTTGGAGAAGGAGCACGGGCGGAGCGCGGGCTGGCGGCGTTGGCACAAGCGCGCGCAGAGGACCACGCCGGCAATCAAAGCGCCTGCGAATGGGCTCTTGCAGATGTGCGGCGCGTGCTCGGTCCGTAACGGCAGGATCAGCCATCAAAAAGACATCAGCCGATTGCCTGGCCTGAAGGCCGAGGAGGCATCCCGTGCACTCGCCCAATTGCCCGAAAGGAAAGGTGGCCCTTGCGTCAGCACCGTCAGCATCGTCTGCGGCCCTACTGGGCACCTGCAGGGGTGGGCGCGAGCCAGGTCGACAGCTGTCGTCGCAAACGGGATATGCCGGACCTCAGGGCTGTTGTTCTGGGTCGGCTCCGGATCCACTATCGCTGACGATGCTGACGGTGCTGACGGTGTTTTCGGGAGATGAATGCATCCGAATTACTCTGCTTCCGGCTCGGCCTTCACGACTGAACGCAATCTCGATACCGAGCGCGCGAAGAAACGTCTGTGCGCGACGCAAGTGGCCGGCGAGGGCGCGGGGGTTTTTCGCCCAACCAGTGCCGTCCTTCGGGATACGATCACTGCTGCGTTCAACGCTGACCCGCAGAAGATCGGCGGCGCTACCCGTCCAGGAGGGGCGCTCGCTCATGAACTCGCGCACGCAAGCGGCGATCGGATCGGCGTCGATGATGCCCTCGATCGCGGCCTTGCGGTTTGCTGCGTAGGCGCGAGTGAAGGTGTTGGCGGGCCAGAGACCCGTTTCGCAGGCCGTGGCCCAGAGCGCGAAGTCGGCCATTCGCGGTAGCCGGCCGAGGTGAACAGAACCCACAGCTCTTAAACCGTGGGCCGCCGCATCCAGCAGGGCCCCAAGGATCGCGGGCCTCGCAAGTTCGAATTCCCGCCAAAGCTCGGTCTCGGACCGGCGCTGCTCCTCGCCAATCGGCCCCAAGGTCAGAAAAATCGCGCGGTCGGCCAAATCTGAGCGGCCAATGATATCCTCGATCCCGTTCAAGAGGGTGGGGCGCGCCGCTTTAAACAGCACCTCTTCATCATCGGTATAGAGCTGCCGGACCGCGAAACTGCCACCGCTCGCAAGCCGGCAGAGTGCATCGGAGAGCCAGGCCGGCAAGCCGGACAGATTATCGAAGGCGAGCAGATGGCCATTATTGGCCGCAATCATCAGCTCGCGTTCCTCGCGCGGGAGCGCTCTGACCGGGGCCACATTGGGATCGACCAGCGCCCTGAGGAGCTTTGATAGAACTGTCTTCGTCGAGCCTTGCTCGCCGGATATTGCGAGCAACGGATAGGGACCGCTCGATCGCAACGCGGCCAACAGCCATGCGACGACCAACACAAAGTCGTTCTGGTTCGAAAGATTGAGGAAGGACTGCAGGGCTTCGATCGATCCGCCGCGCTCCGGTACCGGCAGCGGCAACATACCAGGGGCTCGACGGAACCGCACTGGCGGGCATCCAAGCACTCGCCAGCCGTCGGGGCCAATCGCAACGGCGCGCCAATGCTCATCGGCAAGATCAAGATAGAGCCGACCGGCATGCTCGGCGACGCGGGTATTGACCGCGCGCTCGGGACCATCAAATTGCGCGCGGGCTTCGAGCAGATCGAGCGCTGACCGGATGGCCGCTGCGCTCGGCGCGGACCCGGTCGCGTGGTAGTAGCGGCGCCGCAGCCAGTTTCGGAAACGTTTGCTGCGAATGGGCCAGGTTTCTCGG
This sequence comes from uncultured Alphaproteobacteria bacterium, assembly GCA_963840535.1. GTDB lineage: Bacteria > Pseudomonadota > Alphaproteobacteria > Rhizobiales > Xanthobacteraceae > VAZQ01. Next base: position 72,607 of record CAWIZJ010000029.1, on the reverse strand, counting down.
TGGCCCTCTGTTATGAAATCGGCGAATGCGACGCCGCTGGGAGTGTGGAACAGCTCCTCACAAAGCAGCATCTCGTTGAGCATATCGGCCGTCCCTAGGCCGGCGTTTCTGAAGCTCCGTCACCAGCGGCACCTTGCGATGCCGGCTTAGAATCGGTTCGTCCCTCATCCAGGCCGGCGTTTTTCCAAGAGTAGGTTATTGGCGGCGCTGCGAGTTCGTGGCCCCTCTCCCTTGCTGGCGATATCCCGCGTCGCCACCTACTTTGCCGCCTAGCGGATCGCCGCTTCGTAGTATCTCAGGTCGTAGTAGCGAGCGGGATCGGTCAGCAGCTTTTTCGGCTCGCCGTATTCGCTGCGCAGCTCCAGCACCTTGCGAATGCCCGCGATATCGAGTTGTGCCTTCGCCGCGATCCCGCGCGGGCCGATGACATCCGCGTAGGTTGCGTCGGCCAATTCCGGCGACAGCTGCGGAAATGATTTGCGCAGGATGGCAACGGCCTCGTCCTTGTTTCCGTGATCGCGCAGCCATTCGACCGCGGCGACGTACGCCTTGATATAGGCGCCGAGCTTCCTCTCGTTGGCCCTGGCCCATGAGCGCCGGGTTGCGCCGATCGTCTCCTCGTAGTGACCGTAGGCGTCGCGCGCGTACTGCAGGATGTTGAAACCATCGGCTTTCGCGAGATGATAGATGGGCGGGTTGAGGATCGCGGCTGCATACTTGCGTTCGCGCAGGCCCTGCCAGCGCGCCGTGGTCCCCCCGGCCGGCTCGACCTTGTAGTCGCTCGGCTGCAAACCGTTGCGTTTGAGCAGGTCGTACAGCACGAAGGCGTAACCCGTCTTCACGGCGTCGACCGCGAGCGTCCTCCCCTTGAGCTCCTGGTAGGTCTTGATCTCTGGAAGCGTGACCAGCGCCGGTATGGCCGCGCTGCCGCCCATGAACACGAAGAGATCGGGCTGCGTCGAGAGCGCCACTTCGCCCTGGCCCTCCAGATAGGCGATGACGTTGTCGATCGCGGTCATGGCAATGTCGAACCTCCCTTCGATGAGGTTGGTCATCTGGAACACCGAGTTGGGCGTCGGTGTCAGGCTCACCTCGATGCCTCCTTGCGCGAAATAGCCCTTGCCCTGGGCAATCCTGATCAGCCAGTTGCCGGCGCCCGGAAACGCGACCACCGATACCGGGTCGAGCCCTTGCCCTGTCGGTTGGCTCGATGCGCCGGACGGAACCAGGCAAACCGTTGCGATTGCGAGAAGCACGAACCGCTCGAGCATGGCCAATCCTCCACCCCATGGGATGAAATCTCGTGCGCGAGCATGATTTCACATTCCCCGCTGGGCGCAACGGGTTCGAGCCTTTCAGGTCAAAACTCAGCCGGGCAACGCCGCGACCGCAACGACTTCGACGACGAGATCAGGATGTGCAAGTGCCGCAACCCCGATCAACTCCGACGGCGGCGGGTTGTTGTAACTGCAGTGCTTTGGGCAATGCTCAGCAAAGAATTCATCCATCACGTCTTGTCGAAAATTTGGTGAGCCCAGCACGCCGCCATTGGGAAATGGCCCCTTCACAAAAAGCGTCAGCCTGATGAGATGCTCGAGCGAACTGCCGAGTTCCTCCAAATCCGACTTGATGTTGGTGAGCACGTTACGCCACTGCGCCGCCGCATCGACAACCGCGCCGGCCCCCTGTCCGAACGGATTGTAATTGTCAGGGGTTGCTGTGTTGCCGGCAAGAAACACAAAACCCCTCGCGCCGGTGACGACCGTGCCCTTTCCCCATGGCATCAAGCGGCTGCCCTTGAATTTCTTATGTGTCACGAGCTCCAACTTGCCCTCCCATAGTAGAGAGCAAGGAGGCTACCACGTTGGCATTGCGATTTCCTGCTTCGGGCCCGAAGCGCATCGTCCTCGTGTAGTGGGCCTACCCCAAACTGCGGACATTCGCAGGCGTGGCGGGCAGGCCAGCCTGATCGCCGACGGCGCCCGTTTCCGTTTATGACCCCATTAATGGGGTCACTCCAGCTCATTCCGACCATGCTATGGTCCATTAGATGGACCCACCGGGTTGGGAGATCATGCCTTGAGCAATTTCATCACGCGGTCGAGGTGACCTTGTCCCGCAAAGGCGCGAAGAAACAAACGCACGGCCGCAAGCTTCGTTCGACCGGAACGAAGGAGAGAGAGCGTGTAGGCGATAAGAGCAAATCACGGGCCGAGTTGGAAAAAAAGCTCGAAGCTCTCACACGCGAACTCATCGAGGCACGGGAACAGCAGACTGCAACCTCGGAGGTGCTCGGCATCATCTCCAGCTCGCCGGGCGCACTGGAGCAAGTGTTCCAGGCTATGTTAGCGAACGCGACTCGCATCTGCGAGGCCACGTTCGGTACGCTGTATCTGTGCGAGGCAGATGCCTTCCGCGCGGTTGCCACGCACAACGCACCGCCCGCCTATGTCGAGGCGCGCACGCGAGATAGATTGCAACGACCACCGCCGGACATGCCCCTCGCGCGTGTCGCTGTCATAAAGGAGGCAGTCCAGCTCGCGGACATCAGGACGACGCGGTCCTATAACGAACGCCATCCCTTTGTCATGGCTGCCGTTGAAGCCGGTTATCGGACCGTTCTCGCAGTCCCGATGATCAAGGAGGGCGAGCTGATTGGAGCGTTCACAATCCTTCGCCAACAGGTGCGGCCGTTCACCGACAAGCAGATCGAGCTTGTCGAGAACTTCGCCAACCAGGCCGTCATCGCCATCGAGAAGACACGGCTCCTCAGCGAGCTGCGCCAGCGTACCGACGATCTGACCGACGCGCTGGAGCAGCAGACAGCGACCTCCGAGGTACTCAAGGTCATCTCCAGCTCGCCTGGCGCGCTGGAGCCGGTGTTCGAGGCGATGCTGGCCAACGCGACACGAGTCTGCGAGGCCAAGTTCGGCGTGCTGTATCTATTCGAAGGCGATGCCTTCCGCGCAGTTGCGTTGCACGGTGCATCGCCGGCCTCGTTCATCGAGGCGCGACGGCGCCATCCGCTGGTCCCGATCATCCCGGGACCGCGCTCGGGCGCGTGGCATGCGACCAAGCAGACGGTTCAAATCGCGGACGTGCAGGCCGAGCCGGCCTATCGCGTCAGCAAGGCGCACGTCATCGGCGTCGAGATGGGAGGTCGCGGACCGTGCTCGGCGTCCCGATGCTCAAGGAGGGTGAGCTGATCGGCACCTTCAGCCTCTTTCGCCAGGAGGTCCGTCCGTTCACTGACAAGCAAATCGAGCTGGTCAAGAATTTCGCCGCCCAGGCAGTCATCGCCATCGAGAACACCCGCCTGCTCAACGAGCTGCGCAGAATCCCTGCAGCAGCAGACCGCCACCGCCGACGTGCTCAAGGTGATCAGCAGCTCGGCGTTCGACCTCAGGCCGGTGTTCGAGACCGCTGGTGGAGAACGCTGTCAGGCTATGTGAAGCGGACAGGGGGTTCCTGTTCCGGTTCGACGGTGAGTTCCTGCGAATGGCAGCATGCTACAACGCAGGTCCCGAGGTCACGGAATTCGTGCGTCGAAGCCCGATCGCTCCTGGACGACACAGCATCTCGGCACGCGCGGCCCTCGAGCGGCGAACGGTGCAGGTCCCGGATGTTCAGGCCGATCCCGAGTATGCCTACGCCGTGCGGGATGCGGACCCGATCCGGACGACCATCGCGGTCCCGATGCTCAAGAGCGACGCTCTCGTGGGGGTCATCACCATCTACAGACTTGAAGTGAGACCGTTCACCGATAAACAGATCGCGTTGATGGAAACCTTCGCCGACCAGGCTGCGATCGCGATCGAGAACGTGCGGCTGTTCGACGAGATCCAGGACAAGAGCCGCCAGCTCGAAACGGCGAGCCAGCACAAGTCGCAGTTCCTCGCCAGCATGAGCCACGAGCTGCGCACGCCGCTCAACGCCATCATCGGCGTCACCGAGATGCTGCGGGAGGATGCGGAGGCCGCGCAGCAGGACCTCGAACCGCTCGACCGCGTGCTCGGCGCCGCCCGCCATCTGCTCGGCCTCATCAACCAGGTGCTCGACCTTTCCAAGATCGAGGCGGGCAAGCTCGAGCTCAATCCCGCAGACGCTGCAGCTGCCGCCGCTGATCGACGAAGTCATAGGTACGGCGCGCCCGCTCGCCGAGCAGAACAAGAATAGGCTCGTGGTGGAGTGCCAGGAGAACCTCGGCACCCTGACCGTCGATTCCATGCGGCTGCGGCAGATCCTGCTCAACCTCCTGAGCAATGCCTGCAAGTTCACCAAGGAGGGCGAGGTCGCGCTGCGAGTGCGCGTCGGGACGGTCGACGAGCTGGATCGAGTTCGCCGTCTCCGATACCGGCATCGGAATGACCGCTGAGCAGCAGGCCAAGCTGTTCGAGGAGTTCAGCCAGGCCGAGGCCACCACCGCCCAGCGGTTCGGCGGGACCGGGCTGGGGCTCGCCATCACCCGCAAGCTCGCCCGCATGATGGGCGGCGACGTGACGGCTGCGAGCGAGCCGGGCAAGGGCTCGATCTTCACCGTGCGCCTGCCGACCGGCGCGCAAACCTAGGCCGAAGGCTCAACGAACGAACCGGGGCACCCCCGATGTCTCCCAGTGGGTCAGAGCGAGGAATATTGGCCATCGGGGGGCATTTGGCCGCGACGCATGGACCACGGTGCCGCCTGGAGGCGGCCCTCCCTATCAACCATTTTGTGATGGCCATCACATCGGCCCAAGCCGTGCTTCGGCATTCTGGTCCCATGAAAGGCGCCGGAGCTCCCGGCTAAGCGGAGGGAGACCACCATGCCGCTCGATATGTTGGCTTTCGCAGTCGTCGCGGTCGCGCTTGGGACGCCCTTCCTGGTCCCAGTGTTGTGGGGTCGGATGGAAAAGGCCTAACGACGGCCGAACACGCCGGCTGCGCGGTCACTCAGGGCCGCTTACACTCCCAGGCGGCCTTTTTTTTCGCCTCGGTCCGCACAGCGACCCTGAATTTACGTCCGACTACCGGGGTGAAGCCCCGCGTTCGCCGTACAAATCGGCCCGCTTCCGAAAACCGCATCTGTGTGATGGCCATCACATCGTGACGGCTGCGCCGTACGTACCGTGCGGCTCAGTCGGGGGGTTTCACCGGGTTCTCGATCAGGAGGACACCATGAGGGAAATCAGCCAATTTGCGGCCGCGGTCGCCCTGGCGGCCATCGGCCTGGGCGCAGGCCTCTCTCCGTCGGCGGCTGAGGAAACCGTGACCGACGTTGCATATGTCGAGGCAGCGAGCGGGCGGGTCGTGGCCTTGGCTCGCGGGGCCCCGGTCCTGTTGGGCGCTCTCGACATCATCGGCGATCGGACCAGGATCGATCTCCTGGCGAACAGCGAACTGCGTGTCTGCCACTATCGAACGCAGCGCCTGCTCATGGTGAAGGGGCCCGCCCGGATCACGATTTCGACAACCGGCGTGTCAACCGATGGCGGCAAGTCCGTCGATGCCTCGGCAGAAGCTTGCGTCGCCCCCGCGGTGTCTAAGCACTCGGGCGGGCTCTTGACGCGGGGCGCATCGTTCAACCGGTGAACTTTCGCAGCGTCGCGGCAGCCGAGCGCCGCTTACCGGGCGATCGGGCAAATCGCTCGGTCCCCTTTGTTCGCGACGTGGCAGCGGAGGGTGCGCTCACCGACGCGCTTGCGCGGCTTCAAAACTAGCCGCCGGGCCCGCACGAACGGGACGAGCGCTTGTTGGAGTCGCTAACGAGGCGGGTGTGCTTTTCCAGGGAGCAATGGTCTCGATTATGATCTTGATTCCGGCCAGCGCGCTCTCGATTTCACCCTCCACGCGCTCAACCTCGGACCTCAGGAATTCTTGCAGTTCCTGGAGTTCGGACGTCAGCTCTCCGAGTTCGCCGATCGAACTTGAAGTCAACCGCGCGACGGAGGATCTGATTCGTTCGGCATCAGTCTCGATCTGAGGGAGGGGTCTTGGAATCTTTTGCCCCACCAATCTGCTGATTTCCGCCTCCACATCCGACGACACAGGAAGCGATTTCTCGGCAGCTTCCGAAGATGTTGGAGCGTTCATCAACTTTCTCCGTACGTGGATCTGTCCCTGTCTCCTCCGCAACAATATTTTCAGTAGGTTAACAACTGCTTATGACGACTGGCCGTGCGGGGTTCGCTGTGTCCCCCCTTATGTCGCCCAGCAACGAGTTCGGCTTGCCGAACTGGCCTGCCTGCCAGTCGTTACGAGAGACACGTCGCTTTGAATCGACGCAGTGGGAAAGGGAGAGATCTTCCAGGTTCGGTGGTAGCGGGGGCCGGGATCGAACCGGCGACCTACGGATTATGATTCCGCCGCTCTGACCAGCTGAGCTACCCCGCCAAGGGTCGAAGGCACTAATCCAATCCTGCCTGGTCGGCGACACTTGGTCGCTTCTGCGCAGACGCACGCCGTGCCCGGATAGCGGGATATTGCATCTGGCGGCCGATCCTTCAAGGCCGCACAACCAGCGGTACGGCAAGCCCCGCCCGGGTCAACCGGCACTTCCCTCCAAGCACCTGAAGTTGCACCCGAGTCGGGCAAGATTGGGCGTGGCCCGGACGTGTTGCCAGTCCCGCCCGAATCGGACCGGTGACGCCGCGGGGAAGCGCTCGCTTCACGTCAACCACGCGACGAGCGCCTTGCGAGCACCTTGCCTTCGCTCGCCGGCATCCTCTATCGGAGCGCCACGGGACGGCGCGCGGCGCGGTCGGGCGCGGGCAACTCGCGAGGACAACATGCGTGCCTATCAACTGCCGCGAGCGACCGGCATCGACGCCCTGGTCGAGGTCGACCTCCCCGCGCCCAGGCCGGGGCCCGGCCAGGTGCTGGTCAAGGTCATGGCCTGCTCGCTCAATTATCGCGATCTCGCGATCGTGCTCGGCACCTATCGCATGCAGGTGAAGCCGAACCTGGTCCCGCTGTCGGACGGCGCCGGCGAGGTGGTCGAGGTCGGCGCCGGCGTCAGGCGCGTTCGGGCCGGCGATCGCGTCGCCGGCTGCTTCTTCCAGAACTGGGTCGCCGGGCCGATGGCCGCCGACACCCATCTGAGCGCGCTCGGCGGCAGCATCGACGGCGTGCTCGCGGACTACGCCGTGCTGGAAGAGCACGGGGTGGTCAAGCTGCCCGCCCACCTGTCGTTCGAGCAGGGCGCCACGCTGCCGTGCGCGGCCGTGACGGCGTGGCACGCTCTCGCCGAGCACGGGCGCATCGTCGCCGGCCAGACCGTGCTGGTGCAGGGAACCGGCGGAGTCTCGATCTTCGCGCTGCAGTTGGCCCGCCTGATGGGGGCGCAGGTGGTCGTCACCTCGTCGAGCGACGAGAAGCTCGCGCGCGCAGGCGAGCTCGGCGCAAGCCACGGCATCAACTACCGACGCGTGCCCGACTGGGACAAGGCCGCGGTGGAATGGAGCGGCGGCGGCGTCGATCACGTGGTCGAGGTGGGCGGGCCCGCCACGCTCGCGCAGTCGCTGCGCGCCATCCGCATCGGCGGCAGGATCACCCTGATCGGCGTCCTTTCCGGCGCCGCCGAGATCAACCCGATGCTGATCTTCTCGCGCCGCGCCAATGTGCAGGGCATCTCGGTCGGCTCCGCGCAGATGTTCGAGGCCATGAACCGCGCCATCGCGGCGAGCGGGATGGAGCCGGTCATCGACCGGGTGTTTGCATTCGAGGAGGCGCGCGCGGCGTTCCGGCACCTGCAGGCGGCGCGGCACTTCGGCAAGGTGGTGATCCGCGTCGGCTGATGCCGGCCGAATTGCGCCGCCTCACGGCCTGCCGAGGATCGAGACGTCGGTGCCGTCACGATAGGCGCAGTGCCGCCAGCCATTCTCGTCGTAGTCCGCCATGCACCTGTCGGCGAGCGCCTCCATCTCCGCGAGGGAGCCCGAGGCCTGCGCCTGCTGCAGGGGAAACAGGCGTACCAGCTCGTGACTTCCCGCATAGTTCATCTCGTAGAGCTCGTGCCGCGCCCCGAACTCGCTGCCGATCGCATCCCAGAGCAGCTTCATGGTCTTGATGCGCTCCTTGTAGTCGATGCCGTTCGAGCCGCGCACGTAGCGGGCCAGGTACTTGTCGATGTCCGGGTTCTTGAAGTCGCGGGCATGGGAGGGCAGGTAGATCAGGCCCGAGGCGATCACCTTCTCGACGATCGAGCGCACCGCCGGATAGGCTTCCGTCATGAACAGGCGATAGACGGTCGACGCTCTGATGTTGGGCAGCACGGCGCCGTCGACCCAGGGCTCGGGATTGCAGGCCATGGCGTCCGACAGCGACCAGAACAGGTTGCGCCAGCCGATCACCTCGCCGATCTGCGTCTGCACGCCGCGGAATGCCTCGACGCCGGTCGCGCGCGCGGCCTTGGCGAGGAGCCCGGCGATGAAATCGAGCTTCACCGCGAGCCGCGTGCAGCCCTGCAGGGTATAGCCGTTGACGAATCCCGAGCGCGGATAGAAATCCTTCAGCCGCTGCACATCGCGATGAATGAACACGTTCTCCCACGGGATGAACGCGTTGTCGAACACGAAGATGGCGTCGTTCTCGTCGAAGCGCGAGGTCAGTGGATAGTCCCACGGCGACCCCGTGGCCGCAGCGGCGAGCTCGTAGGATGACCGGCAGATGAGCTTGATGCCGGGAGTGTCCATGGGGGCGATGAACATCACCACCATGCTCGGATCGGTGATCTCCTGGCCCATGTTCTGGCCGAGGAAGTTGTAGTGGGTGAGCGCCGAGTTGGTGGCCACCACCTTGGCGCCCGAGACGAAGATGCCGGCGTCGGTCTCCTTCTGGATGGAGATGTAGACGTCCTTGACCTGCTCGACCGGCTTGCTGCGATCGATCGGCGGATTGACCAGGGCGTGGTTGAGATAGAGCACCGCCTCCTGCGCGCGCCGGTGCCAGGCGCGCGCATTGTCGGCGAACTTGCCGTAGAACTCGGCGTTGGCACCGAGCGTATTGAGGAAGGCGGCCTTGTAGTCGGGACTGCGGCCCATCCAACCATAGGTGATGCGGGCCCAGGCCGCGATCGCGTCGCGCTGGGCGATCACCTCCTCGCGCGAGCGCGCCGCCTTGAAGAATTTGTGGGTGTAGCCGCCGGATCCGGTATCGGTCGCCGCGGTGAGCACCTCCCGGGTGCTTTCGTCGTGCAGGGCGTCATAGAGCTGGGCGACCGAGGCCGCTGCATTGCGAAACGCCGCATGGGTCGTGACATCCCTCACCCGCTCGCCGTAAATGTACACCTCGCGCCCGTCGCGCAGCGACTCGAGAAACTCCGCCCCGGTGAAGGGGCGCTTCTTGTCCTGGATGATGGCTTCGGGGGGTTGGGACATGGCGCGATCCGTCACTCCGTCATTGGGCCGCCACGATGATAGCGAACGGCATCTGCCGCGCCTATGCGCATCGGTCTCGCCTGCGTCGTGCGCCTGCTCGAACGGCTTCCTGCGCAGGTGACGCGCAGCGGGCCCGATCCTATTCTCTTCTCTCCCGGCGAGGTCCCCTCCGGCTGCTACAGAGTTCGGCAGGGATGTCTTCGCCCCTGATAGCCCAGTGCAAGTCTCCTCCGCTACAATGGAGCTACAATGGCGGCCCGGCTGGTTCGCTCGCCGGAGATTTGGGAGGAAAAATGCACCGTTTCGTCGCGCTGGTTTCCATTCTGTTGCTGTGCGCCGTCGACGCGCCGGTCTGGGCGCAACCGCTCGCCCCCGTGCAGGAGCGCGCGCTCAAGCCCGCCGAGAGCTTTCGGGATTGCGAGCGCTGTCCGGAGATGGTGGTGGTGCCAGCGGGCTCCTTCATGATGGGCTCGCCGGAGAGCGAGAAGGGTCGCAACAGCTGGGAAGGCCCGCAGCGCGTCGTCACCTTCGCGCGGCCCTTCGCGGTCGGAAAATTCGAGGTGACGGTCGATCAGTTCGCGGAATTCGTGCGCGAGGCCGGATACGATTCCGGCTCGACCTGCTGGACGTTCGAAAATGGCACTTTCGATGGCCGCGCCGGCCGCTCGTGGCGCAATCCCGGTTATTCACAAACGGGATCGCATCCGGCGACCTGCCTGAGCTGGCGCGATGCCAAGGCCTATGTGGAGTGGCTGGCGAGAAAGACGGGAGACAAGGGCTATCGGCTGCCCGCCGAAGCAGAATGGGAATACGCGGCGAGAGCGCGGCCCGGACCGGCGGAGGCGCCTCGCTTCCCGTTTGGTGACGACGAGAATGCCCTGTGCACCTACGGCAACGTGCTCGATCAGGCTGCGAAAGAGCTGCCCGGCACCACTAGGAGATGGGAGTTCGTCGCCTGCCGCGACGACCATGCCCATGCCGCTCCGGCGGGGCGTTTCCTTCCCAACGAATTCGGCCTCCACGACATGCTCGGCAACGTGAAGGAATGGACGCAGGACTGCTTCCAGGACGGGCAGGGCTTGCGCGGCGCGCCCGCTGACGGCTCGGCCTGGACATCGGGCGACTGTCGTGCCCGTGCCCTGCGTGGCGGCTCCTGGCTGAGCTACGCCCGGCTCCTGCGGGCAGCCGTGCGGTTCCGCGGTGGCCCCGACGACCGGGCGAGCGACGTGGGATTTCGCGTAGCGAAAACGCTGCCGGCTCCATGAGCCGATCGAACGGAAGGAATGCCCATGCCCATGCGCTCCTGCGGAATCAGGACGCAATGTCGGCGCTTCTGGTGGCGACAATCCTCGTTCCGTCCGCCTGTGCCGATAAGGTGTCGGACTTCTACAAAGGCAACCAGATCACCATCCAGGTGGGCTTCGGCATCGGCGGCGGCTACGATACCACGGCACGCCTGTTCGCCCACCATTTCGGCCGGCATATTCCGGGAACGCCATCGGTCGTCGTGCAGAATCTGCCCGGCGCGGGCTCGATGAATGTGGCCAACGCCATCTTCAACAGGCTCCGAGCGACGGTTCGGTATTGGGTGTGTTCGCGTCCTCGACCGCACTCGAGCCGCTGTTCGGCAACACCAAGGCCGCCTACGACCCTCGCAGCTTCCAATGGATCGGCAGCCTGCACCGGGACATCGCGAGTTGCGGCGTGTGGATGGGCGCCCGCCAGGGGATCAAGAGCCTGCCCGACCTGATCGGAGCAAAGACAACGGTGCTGCTCGGATCGACCGCGCCGACCGCGATCACCAGCCAGCATGCGCTATTTCTCAAGAATGTGCTCGGGGCCAATGTCAAGGTCATCTACGGCTACAAGGGCACCAAGGACGTCTCGCTTGCGATGATGCGGGGCGAAGTCGACGGCAGCTGCGGCATGTTCGAATCCTCGGTGCGCAGCGCATTCGACCAGCACGTGCAGGCTGGCGAGCTCAAGATCGTCGTCCAGTTCGGACGCCATCGCGTGCCCTACTTCAAGGATGCGACGCGAGTGTACGATCTGCTCAAGTCGAGAGACCAGGAGATGGTCGCCGACGTGATCTTCCGGCAAACCGAGCTGGCGCGACCGCTCGCCGCCCCGCCAGGCACTCCCAAGGAGCGGGTGGCGGTGCTGCGAAAGGCGATGCTGGATGCGATGAAGGACCCCGCGCTGGTCGATGACGCCAGGCGAATGCAGGTCGACTTCGATCCGATCCCGGGCGAGGAGACGGCCCAGATGTTCGCAGATTTCTACGAGACACCGCCGGCGCTGGTGGAACAGGCGCGTCGGCATACCCAGCCCGAAGCGCGATGACGTCGCGCGATCCCGCGCACGAGCAGAAAATTCGATACGAGCGAGATATCGCCAAGCCGCATCAGGCGTATTGCCGGGCGTCCTTCGCCATCGGCTTTGCGTCCGCCCGCTCGAAGCGGATCAATGAGAAATGCCCGAGCGGGGGCATCGGGCGTCGCTCGACCAGGCGCACGCCCCCGTGGCGCGCGGCCCATTGCGCCAGCCGGTTCCAGCGGAATTCCGGCCGCCAGCCGAGCCGGCGCGCCACCGGTGCAAAGCCCAGCTCGAAGAGGCGACGGGGGCCGGATTCCGCACCGAGATGATTGATCAGGACCAGCTCGCCGCCTGGTCGCACGACGCGCACGAACTCGTCGAGCGCCCTTTCCGGATCGGGCAGCGTGGTGATGACGTATTGCGCCACCACCGCGTCGAAACAGCCGTCGGGAAAGCCCAGATGCTGCGCATCCATCACCGCAAGGGCCTCGACATGGGCGAGCTTGTGCCCGACCACGCGATCGTGCGCCTTGCGCAGCATCGGCTCCGAGTAGTCCACTCCGACAATCCGGTTGCTCGGCGAATAGTTCATCAGCGACATCCCGGTGCCGATGCCGACATCGAGAATGCGACCGCCGATGCGTTCGGCCGCCGCGATCGACGCCTTGCGGCCGGCGTCGAACACCGCGCCGAACACCAGGTCGTAGATCGGCGCCCAGCGCGCGTAGGCCTTCGCGACCGTGCTCAGCTCGATTTCGTCCGCCATCACCCCCCGATCACTCGTTCGATGCCTTTTGGTGCGGATCTCGCAGCCCGGATGGAAGCTACAGCGCTACTGCCGGCTGGCGCCGGCCGACGCGCGCGACGCGCGCGGATGCAATGCTTCGATAGCCGCGACCGCGCTCTGGATGAAACCCCCGCCGAGCACGCGCGCCTGACCGTCGGCCGTATCGTAGAACACGCAGGCCTGACCGGGCGAAACGCCATCCTCACCGGCAACGAGATCGACCTCGATGCCGCCGGCCCCGCGGCTCAACCACGCCGGCTGCGGCGGACGGGTCGAGCGCACCTTGACGAAGACCTCGTGCCAACCCACGCACAGCGCGTGGTCGATGGAATGGTCGCCGATCCAGTTGACGTCGCGCAGCCGCATGCGGCTGGTGCGCAGCGCCTCGCGTGGTCCGACCACGACCCGACGCGCCGCCGCGTCGAGCCGCACCACGTAGAGCGGATGGCCGGCGGCGATGCCCAGCCCGCGGCGCTGGCCGACGGTGAAATGAATGATGCCGGAATGGCGGCCGAGCCTGCGGCCGTCCAGATCGACGATATCGCCAGGCTCGGCGGCACCGGGCTTGAGCCGCTCGATCACCTCGGTGTAGCGGCCGGAGGGCACGAAGCAGATGTCCTGGCTATCGTGCTTGTCGGCCACCGCCAGACCGAACCGGCGCGCCAATCCGCGGGTCTCCGCCTTGCTCTTGTCGCCGAGCGGAAAACGCAGGAGCTCGAGCTGCTCGCGGGTGGTAGCGAAAAGAAAATAGCTCTGGTCGCGCTCCTCATCGCGCGCGCGGTAGAGCGCGCGCCCGCCATCCGACAGCATGCGGGAGGCGACGTAATGGCCGGTCGCCAACACCTTGGCGCCGAGCTCGCGCGCGGTCTCGAGCAAATCGCGGAACTTGATCGATTGGTTGCACTCCACGCACGGCACCGGCGTCTCGCCCGCCACATAGCTCGCGGCGAAGCGATCGATCACCATCTCCTTGAAGCGGCTCTCGTAGTCGAGCACGTAGTGCGGGATGCCGATACGCTCCGCCACTGCACGGGCGTCGTATATGTCCTGACCGGCGCAACAGGCGCCCTTGCGATGGGTGGCCGCGCCATTGTCGTAGAGCTGCAAGGTCACGCCCACGACGTCGTAACCCTCGGCCCTGAGCAGTGCGGCCGTAACCGAGGAATCGACGCCGCCCGACATGGCGACCACCACGCGGGTGTCCTGTGGCCGACCCTCGAGGTCGAGGCTGTTGAGCACGTTTCCGTCCCGAAAGTGAGCGCGGCCCGAATGGGTCGGGCGCTCGTATATCATAGGTACAGTTGGGCCAATTGCACGGGTATGCTTAGTTAATTTTTAAGCCGCGGCGGATACATTCGGCCGGTAACATGGTTCAGTCGAGTGCGTGAGTTATCTCATGACGGAGCCCCTTCGACCGAGGGCTAAGTATGTTATCGGGCCTGACGGCAGCCCGCTGACGATTGCGGATTTGCCGGCGCCGGGCACCAAGCGCTGGGTCATCCGCCGCAAGGCCGAGGTGGTGGCCGCCGTGCGCGGAGGCCTGCTCTCGCTCGAGGAGGCCTGCAGCCGGTACACGCTGACGGTCGAAGAGTTCCTGTCCTGGCAGTACTCCATCGATCAGCACGGCCTCGCCGGTCTGCGCACCACGCGCATTCAGCAGTACCGATAGTAGGATCCCGATCAACGTGCCCACGAGGCCGGCCGCATGGTCGGCATTGTTGTTTTCGCGCGGCTCGGATCGCGGCGCCGCGGCATTCCACGCCAGCACACCGCCGGCACCTTTGCGGCCCGCATTAACCCCACAGTAACTACGAACCGGGCATTCCTTGCCCGGTGGGACGTTTGCGGGGCACGCAGTCTTCAACAGCTTCGACCGCCAGACCGAGACCCGCTTCATCTACGTCGACAACCGCGGTGTTGCCCGCAACGAGGTGGTGCTGGTCGAGCACAAGCTCGGGGGTCACCATGACCGCAATCAAGGCGGAAAACGAGGTGCTCGGCGCCAAGCATGCGACCAAGACCGAGGAGGTCGACATCCGCCGATGGGGCGATCCCGGTGCCGGCGGCGCCGCTTCGGCATCCCAGTCGACAAATCCGAGTTACGTGCAATCCATTCTATTCGGTCGAAGGTGGACGCGCGGACCGATCCCGACATCGGCGCCCGCGTTGCGCTCGGCAGCCGAAACAACGCCCACCCTTCCAGGCCGGAATCGACCTGATCCATGGACCCCCTGGCGGTCGGCACTATCGAGGGCACGTTCGCCATCGGGACCAAGCCGGCATGGTCGGGGCGCGGTCCCGAGCCGGGCCGGACTATCGCGGACGCGAGCGGATCCATTCGGGAATCCAGCACTTCCCCGGGGTCAGCGATTCACGATCCACAAGACCAGGCTGAATACCAGGCTCAACAGCAAACAGGTGACGATCGGGAAATAGAACGCCCCATCGTCTCGCTCGATCACGATGTCGCCGGGAAGCCGACCCAAGCCGAGCCTGCTCAGGTACGGCCAAAGCAAGCCGATCACGAGACTGGCGAGGCCGAGCACGATCAGAAAGCGCGCCATCGCTGCCGATCCCCTCTACATGCTAGTTTCTTGCGTCCCGTTGCGAGGGGCGCACACTGGAGTCGACCATGTCGGATGTCAAAAGCAATACCGCCCTGATCGTCGGTGCGGGCTCGGGACTCTCCGCCTCGCTGGCGCGGGCGCTCAGCAAGGAGGGGATCAGGGTGGCGCTCGCCGCCCGCAGCATCGGTGATCTCGATGCGCTCGTGCAGGAGACCGGCGCCCGGGCATGGCAATGCGACGCCAGTCAGCGCGCACAGGTGGATAGGCTGTTCGCGGACCTCGACGCCGAGCTCGGCACACCCGACATCGTGATCTACAATGCCAGCTTCCGCACCCGCGGCCCGTTCGTCGAGCTCGATGCGGCCGACGTGGAAAAGGCGATCGCGATCACCGCCTATGGCGCGTTCCTGGTCGCCCAGCAGGCGGCGCGGCGGATGCTGCCGAGGAAACGGGGGGCGATCCTGCTCACGGGCGCATCCGCCGGGGTGAAGGGCTATCCGCAATCGGCGCCCTTCGCCATGGGCAAGTTCGCGCTACGCGGGCTTGCCCAGAGCATGGCGCGCGAATTGTCGCCGCAAGGCATCCACGTCGCGCATGTCGTGGTCGACGGCGGCATCAGGAGCGAGCGACGGCCTGATCCGCCGGGTAATCCCGACAGCATGCTCGATCCCGACGCCATCGCCGCGACCTATCTCCATCTCATAAACCAGCCGCGCAGTGCCTGGGCGTGGGAGGTGGAGCTGCGGCCCTGGGTGGAGCGGTTCTGATCCTGCGCCGTGCGATGCCGACGGCGGCGAACGGACGCGAGCGCCTACCGCACCGGAAAATCAAAATAGGTATCGGGGAACGGCTCGTTTGCGAGGGTGAAGTGCCACCACTCCTTATGGTAGGGCCGAAAGCCGCCATTGGCCATCGCCTGAACGAGCAGCGCGCGGTTCCTCTGCGCCTCGATGCTCACACTGCGGTCCTTGATCCGGGATCGCGGGCCGGAGAAGTCGTAGATCGTGCCCATGTCGAGCTCGATCTTGTTCGCACGCAGGACCAGCGTGAGATCGACGGTCGAGCCGCGCGAGTGCCCCGATCGCGCGGAGATATAGCCCAGCCTGAACAGATCGCGCTTGTCGATATCGGGGTAGAACTCGGCCTTGCGCTTGAGATCGTCGATCCTATTCGCCCAGCGGATGAAATGGGCGACCGCGCGCACCGGCCGATAGCAATCGAACACCTTGAGACCGAACCCGCGGGAGCCCAGATCGCGCTGGACGCGGGCGAGCGCATACGGCGGCCCGCGTCGACAGCAGGCAACGCGGCCGTTCGTAGCCGTCGATTCTCTCGCCGACGAAATTGTTGTCGGCGGAATAGCGCATGTCGACGACAAGCCCTTCTACCACCGTGACTGCATCCACGAAGCCGGCAGGTACCGGTGCCTGCGCGTCGGCGCGCTGCGCACTGCCCGTCGACAGGAACAGCAGCAGCGCGGTTGCAGCCGGGACGGGAAGGCGCATGACGCTGGCAGTCATACCGGCCAAGGATGGGCTCGACATCGCTTCAGACCGTCCGTTTGCTTCAAATGGTCCTTTTCCAATCCGTTTCATGTTATGATTCGCCATGAAGCCGACAAGCTGAACCTGCCTGGCCCGCCGCAGCGGCTGACCGCGCACGATTCCTTTCCGGAGCATGGAGGGTGACTTGAGCGATCACAAGTTCAAGATTGGTCAGAACGTTCTCTACACCTCCGGGCCTTACGGCCGCGGGGCGATCAGCGCAGTCTACAAGGTCACCCACCTGCTCCCGCCCGAGGGCGACGATCTGCAATACCGGATCAAGAGCGCGAACGAGCCGCACGAGCGCGTCGTCAGAGAGAGTCAGCTCGCCTACGAGCCATGATCGGAGCGGCTTCCATTGCCCGCGCATGCGCCGGACGTGCACTCGTCGGCCCTACGAAAAAATACCCATATAGGAACGATGGCTGAAAGCTCAGGAGCTTGTGTCGCCGGCGCGTCGAGCCTACCCTGAGCGACCCCCGCGGGATGACGTGGCAACCGAGATATGCGACAGGTTGCGGGCATCGCCTCTCTGCCGCCCGAGGCGGGGATGGCAGTTATCTGTTGCGGCCAGTGACCGGGCAACCGATGGACGCAGAGGCAACGCGCAGCCAGCTTGCCGCCGCTCTCGTGCGCGTCGCGGCCGGCGACCGTGCGGCGCTGCGGCTGGTCTATCAGGACACGTCCGCGAAGCTTTTTGGCGTGTGCCTTCGTATCTTGAATGACAGAAGCGAGGCCGAGGACGTGCTGCAGGACGTCTACGTGACGGTTTGGCGCAAGGCTGCCGCCTTCGACCCCGGCCGGGCCAGCCCGATCACCTGGCTGGTGGCGATCGCGCGCAATCGATCGATCGATCGGCTGCGCTCGAGCGCGATGAGCCGCCGCACCGAGCCCATCGAAGCCGCGGAAGCCATCCACGATCCGGCGCCGTCCGCAGCCGACCGGGTCGAGTTGGCGCAACAGCACGTACGCCTCGCCGGTTGCCTGGAGGAGTTGGAGCCGCGCCAGTCGGCCGCGATTCGGGCGGCTTTCCTCGAAGGTGCGACCTACGAGGAACTGGCGGCACGCATGACCGTTCCGCTCGGGACGATGAAGAGCTGGATTCGGCGCGGCTTGTTGAAACTGAGGGCCTGTCTCGAAGCATGAGCGACAGCAGCACCATAGGCCCGGCTGACGGCGGCACCTTGATCGCTGCCGAATACGTGCTGGGCGTGCTCGGCGCCGAGGAACGGCGCGAGGTCGAGCGCCGCCTGGTGCAGGAGCCGGCGCTGGCATCCGAGGTGGCCCTCTGGGAAGAGCGGCTCGGCGGGCTCGCCGACACGATCGCGCCGGTCGCGCCGCCGCGCGATGCATGGTCGCGCATCGAGGCGGCGATCGCCGCGCCGGCGGCAGGGCGTCCGTCATCGTTGTGGCAGAGCCTCGCATTCTGGCGCAGCTTCGCCATCGGCTCGGCGACACTGGCGGCTGCCAGCATCGCGGCGCTGGCCTATCTCGGGCTCGTTCCCGCCGCGCGCACGCCGCTGATAGCAACGCTCAGCGGAACCAGCGACCAGCCCAACTTCGTAGCCGCCGTCACCGCGTCCGGAAACAGCCTGATGGTGGTCCCTGCTTCGCTGCTCACCAACGATCCGCGCGCGATCGAGCTGTGGCTGATCCCGGCGGGGGAAACCCGTCCCCGCTCGCTCGGGCTCATACAGGCAGGCAGGCCGATCCGGCTCGATATTCCGCCCGAGCTCGCCCGACGCCTGACGCCGGATGCCGCGCTGGCGGTGTCGCTCGAGCCGCCGGGCGGCTCGCCGACCGGACTGCCCACCGGTCCGGTCGTGGCACTCGGCAAGCTCACGAGCTTGTGACGCGAACGGCGCGTCGGCTCGATGACCGCCGGGATCCCTGCTGCATCCGTGCATCTCGTCCTCCCGTAACTCCATCGCAGGCCGCTGGAGCGGCGCGATTGCAAACACACGGAGAAGACGACATGAAACTCTCTCGACTTGCCCTGCCGTCGGCTGTTGCCGCTGCGGCACTCGCTTTCGCCGCGGTCAGCGGCGACCCCGACGCTTGCACAGACCAAGAAGGAGCAGACCGTCACCGTCGGCGGCGCTCCGATGTATCCCTCGAGGAACATCATTCAAAACGCGGTCAACTCCAAGGACCACACCACGCTCGTTGCCGCGGTGAAGGCGGCCGGCCTGGTCGAGACGCTGCAAGGGACCGGACCGTTCACCGTGTTCGCACCGACCAATGCTGCGTTCGCGAAGCTGCCGGCGGGCACCGTCGAAACGCTGCTCAAGCCGCAGATGAAGGAGAAGCTCGCTGCGGTGTTGACCTACCATGTCCTGCCGGGGCGCTATTCCATCAAGGATCTCTGGGAGGCTTCCACCAAGGCCAAAGGCAAGGTCAAGATCAAGACCGTGGAAGGCGAGGAGCTCACCTTCGAGTTCAAGGGTCAGCAGCTGACCATCTGGGACAGCAAGGGCAATGCTTCGCGGGTGACCACCCAGAACGTGTTCCAATCGAACGGCGTCATCCACGTGGTCGACACTGTATTGCTGCCGAGCTGAGCAGGCTCCCGCGGACCGATCGGCGCAGCCAGACACCCCGTAACTGCATTGATTGGTCCAAGCCCGTCGCGGCAACGCGGCGGGCTTCTTGCGTCGAGCCGTCGCAACCGGGATGGCCGAAACGGGCGCGGGCCGTGCAGAACGATGCTCCGGTTACTCTCCGATTCCCATCGCCTGCTCGAATGCCCGGCGCACATCCGCCGGCTGCCCGTAGCAATGCCGAAACGCCTTCAAGCGCGTTTTCAACAGGGGATACTTGTCGAATTCCTCCAGCGTGATGCCTTCGACGCTTTCCTTTTTCTGGAAGTAGGGCAGCTCGACGCATCTCGCCGCATTGGCGCTGCGCAGGATCCCCTTGGGTTCCTCGCCGCGCGCCATGGCGTCGAGCTCGTCGAACAGTCGCTTGCGGATCATCGCGATGCCGAGATCGCTCGCTCCGATGTTCTCCTTGGTGCGGTCGGCGATCGCCCCCTGCCCCACCCAGGCTACGATGTCCTGATTGATGACATGGCTCGAGATCCAGCGGCCGTTCTCGTCCTTGATCGGGCTGACCCAGGTCGGGACCGTTTCCTGCACGTACGGCTCGCGACCCTTCGGAACGCGCATGAAGAACCAGGCGACGCTGAGCGTGTTTTCGTCGTCGACCGGCACGCGCCACTCGAAGTGGTTGCCGAGATAGAAGCCGTTCGGCCACAGCGCGACGCGCCCCACCGTCCAATAGGGATTGCGCTCGTCCGAATCCTCGCGCACGCGCTTGTAGATGAAGCCGTAGTCGAACTCCTCGAACTTGAGCTTGAGATGCCTTGCGGCATAAGGACCGGCCTTGCCGGCGAGCCGAAGGCTCCAATTGTCATGCATCCATTCGAAATGCACGGGGTCGCAGGAGTTCTCCTGACACTGGAACCAATTGCAGGGCACATCGGAGAGCACGATCTCGCGAAAGCCGTTCTCCCATATGAACGGTTCCCACACCGGCAGCTCCGGCACCGGCTGCGGTCCCATATAGGCGAACAGCAGACCGGCGCATTCCTTGACCGGATAGGCCTTGGTTCCACACCGCTCCTTGGCGCGCGATCGAGGATTGACGGTATCGTCATAGGGCTGCTCGATGCAGGCGCCGCTCTCGTCCATCAGCCAGCCGTGGTAGTTGCATCGGATGCCGGCCTGCTCGACGAAGCCATAGGAGAGGTCGGCGCGGCGATGGGGGCAGTGTCGGTCGAGCAACCCATATCGGCCACCGAGATCCTTGTAGAGCACGAGGTCCTCACCCATCAGGCGGATCGCCTTGATCGGGTTCCGCGTCGAGCTCGCTCGCGCCACCGATCGGTTGCCAATAGCGTCGCAAATAATCACCCATCGGCGTGCCCGGGCCGACCTGGGTGAGAATGCGGTTCTTTTCAGCGCTCAGCACGCCCTACCTCGCTTTCGTCTTGTTGTTCTTGTCGAATTCTTATTGGATTTTCGGGGTTCGGCAACGGCGAATTGACGCCTTTGCTCGCCGATGGTGGCATGCGATCGGGTCACGGAGCATGGCGGTCAGAGATCGAAATCCGCGACCACGGCAGAAGCCAATGACCTCCCCGGCAAGATCCGCCCTGCCTCGCATATTGCTCGCGGCCTCGTCGATTCCGCTCACGGTCGCAGCGGCACACGCCCAGGGCGGCGTCCCGACAGCGGGCCGGTGCGCCGCCGTGATCGAAGCGGTTCTCGCCGACATCGCCGCCCGCGACCTCGACACCAGCCGCGGCCCGCCGCTCAACGCGTTCCTCACGCTCAATCCCAATGCGGTGGCGCAGGCCGAAGCGCTCGATCGCAGGGCGGCGAGCGGAGAACCGCCCGGCCCCCTTTTCTGCATGCCGGTCGCGGTGAAGGACAATTTCGATACCTACGACATGCCGGCGACGGTCGGATCGCTTGCGCTCATCGGCAACCAGCCGCCTCGCGACGCGCCGTTTGTGGCGCGGCTGCGCAGCGCCGGCGCGGTCGTCGTTGGCAAGACCAACATGGACGAGTTCGCGATGGGTATTCGCGGGTTGTCCGGCGCCGGTGGCCGGGTCGGCAATGCCTACGACACCGCACAAAGCGCAGGCGGCTCGTCGAGCGGTTCGGCCGCGGCGGTGGGCGCGGGACTGGTGCCGCTCGCGGTCGGCAGCGACAATTGCGGCTCGCTGAGGATTCCCGCAGTGTACAACGGCGCGGTCTCGCTGCGCGCCACCTACGAGCGTTTCGATACCGGCGGAATCTTCCCGATCGGGTTCGTCAACGGCGTGCCGGGCGTGATCGCGCGCGATTCCACCACGCTGCGTGCCGGGCTCGCGGTCGCCGGCGACGGCTGGCGTTCCGGCGCGGGGAGCGGTTTGCGCGGCATGCGCGTGGGTGTCCTGCGCCGCCTCGATAAGAAGGATCCGTGGGCACCCGCCGATGCCGATACGCGGAGAATCTTCGGGCAGGCAATCGCCATCATCCGGCAGGCAGGGGCCGAGATCGTGGAAGGGATCGAGCTCAACGATTTCGACGCGCGGCTGGGGCCGGAATTTCTCAAAGGCTTCGCGAGAAAGGTCGATGCAGCGTTCAACAGCTACCCCGCCGCCCGCCGCAGTTGGGCCGACGTCTGCGGCTCCCGCCGTATCCGCCCGGAGTGGAGCGCCAAGGAGTGCGTGGCGGCAGGAGCCGCTTCCACCCGGTTGGAGCAGCGAGCCGAGAACCGGATTGCGGACAACCGACGCAAGACGCTTGCGGCGTTCGACCGTCTGGGCCTCGACGCCCTGCTCTACCCGGTCGATGGCCGCGGTGGTGCGCGCAGCGACACATCCACGAGCATCACGTGCTTCATCGCCAGCTCCACCGGCATGCCAGCGGCGGCCTTTCCGGCCGGGCTCGACTGGCGCGGCATGCCGGTCGGGGTCGAGCTCATGGGCCGGCCCTTCGATGACGAAGCCCTGGTCGCGATGATGGCTGCGTTCGAGGCGGCGCGCGGACCGCTGCCGGAGGCGCCCCGCTTGAGCGCGCGGCCCGATCTCGCCGCGCTCGACATCTCACGGCAAAACGAGCTGCGGCTGCAACTCGGCTGGAGCGGGTTCCGCTCGCGGCGCAGCAAGGACCTCGGCGCACTGGTGCCGGACAAATTTCGAGCCCTGGCCGACGACCTGGTGAAGGCGGCGATTGCCGCGCGCTGATCCCTGCTCACCCTTGCGGATCGATCTTGGCGATCCGTATGTACTCGGCCCAATCCTTGATCTGCTGCAGGAAATAGGCCTGCCCCTCGTCCGGCGTGCTCACCCAGGGATCGCTGGCGATGCCGTTGAGGAATTTCCTGGTCTCCTCGCTTCGCACGACCTGGCTGAACCATGCATTGAGCTGGTCGACCACCGGCTTCGGCGTCGCGGCCGGGACCAGGGCCGCCCACCAGCTGCGAATGTTCATCGGATAACCAAGCTCGGTCATGGTCGGGATGTCCGGAGCCGCCTGCATTCGCTTGTCGGCACCGACCGCAAGCAGGCGCATGCGACCGGAGTTCGCCTGCGCCATGCCCTGGACATTGTCGACCATGGCGTAGTCGATCTTCCCGGAATAGAGCTCGTTGAGATAGTCGGCTCCGGTCCGGTAGCCCACCTCGACCGCCTGCAGGCCCGCCTTCTCCTTGTACATCGCACCGAGCACGCGGGAGGTCGGGTTGGCATAGGCGTAGCTGGCCTTGTCGCCCTTCTCCTTCATCGCTGCCGTCAGGTCGGCCACGGTCTTCCATGGCCCATCGGCACGAACGGCCACCATCATCGTCGCCTGGTTGATGGTCGCGGCGATTTGAAATGCATTGGCCACGTCGACCGGCGGCTTCTTGAACAGATGCATGTTGGCGGCGACAGAGTTCGCCCCGGTCACGTAGATCGTATGCCCATCGGGCTTGGAGCGCGCCACGAACTCGGTCGCAATATTGCCGATCGCTCCCGGCTTGTTCTGGACCACGATGGTGCGATTCATGAGCGGACGCATCTTGTCGGCGAAGTAGCGCACGATGATGTCGGCGCCGCTGCCGGCCGCGAACCCGCAAACGAAATTGACATCCTGCGAGGGAT
The DNA here is from genome assembly GCA_963840535.1 of uncultured Alphaproteobacteria bacterium. Lineage (GTDB taxonomy): Bacteria > Pseudomonadota > Alphaproteobacteria > Rhizobiales > Xanthobacteraceae > VAZQ01. Next base: position 49,406 of record CAWIZJ010000029.1, on the reverse strand, counting down.
AGGCCTGGGCGCGGGCGACTTGCGGGATCACCGCGACCGCGGCCAGCGCAACCGCGGAGGCGCATAGCAAATGCGCGACCTGTTTCATCGATGCCTTCCTCTCTTCGGCCGTTCCATTCGGATTGGTTCCGGAGACCTCTGCCTTCGACATGCCCGGCTCCTGTCACTGGGTTGCCGTTGCAACAGCTTGACCCGAACGACCAGCCGGAGCAAGGGCCGTCGCCAGTCACGCGCGTCGCCGGCTGGCGCGGCCCCGGAACTCGTCTCGCGAGCACCGTTGGCTGGCACCGTCTGCTCCGTGCCATGACATCATCGCCGACACCTCGCACGCTGCGGCATGCTATAAGCATCTTCACCACTAACCGAGGGGCGGCAAAGCAGGGAGGACGACGATGGCACCGAACGGTTCGCGGGGAGGAACTGGGCAGACGTGGAAGCTGCCAATCGCGCGCGTGACGCTTGTCCGCGCGCTCATGTCGGTGGTGGTGCTGACGGTGGTCGCTGCATCGTCGGTCCCGTGGCGGAAGGTGGAGGCTGCGGACCAGCAGACGATCGCACGCGGCAAGTACCTGGTCACGCTCGCGAGCTGCACCGATTGCCACACGCCCGGCTTTTTCTTCGGCAAACCGGACAATGCGCGCTATCTCGGGGGATCGGAAGTCGGTTTCGAGATTCCCGGGCTCGGCGTCTTCCATGGGCCCAACCTGACGCCGGACAAGGAAACGGGGCTCGGCAACTGGTCGGACGAGCAGATCGTGACATCGTTGCAGACCGGTCGCAGGCCCGACGGCCGCGTGCTTGCTCCGATCATGCCCTGGAAAGCGTTCGAGAGCCTCACGAAGGAGGACGCGCTTGCGATTGCCGCGTTTCTCAAGAGCCTCCCCGAGGTGAAGAACAAGGTTCCCGGCCCATTCGGGGCAAACGAAAAGCCGACATCCTTCGTCATGAAGGTGGTGCCGCCCGAGGGCGCCAAATGATCTGCGCGCGCCCCGGCGCCCTGCAACGGTGGGCCGCGCCTCAGCAGTGCCGTCCCCGTTGCGGGAAGTCGCCGGCGCCGTTCCGCATCATCCCAGGCTGTGAGCGGCTGATAGTCCGGAACAAAGCCGAGACCTTTCCTGGCGTCGGACGACACCGCCTGCTGAGACGTCACGACATCGAGGAGCGCGGGCGCGGAATCGAGGGCGCGTCGCAGTGCTCCACTCAGCGCAGCCGGGTCCTCCACGCGCTCGCCGTAGGCGCCGAGCGCGCGTGCCAGGCCGGCATAGTCCGAGTGTCGGAGCGTGGTCCCGATCACGCGGCCGCCGTAGTTTTCCGCCTGATCATAACGTTCGATGTTCCAGGCTGCGTTGTTCGATACGATGAAGACCGCCTTCGCATCGTGACGCACCGCAGTGTCGATCTCCATGGCGTTGATTCCGAATGCGCCGTCGCCGTTGACGGAGATCACCTGCCGGCCAGGAAACGCCAGCGCGGCAGCGATGGCGAACGGCACCCCGACCCCGAGGCAACCAAAGGCGCCGGCATCCATGTAGGTGCGCGCGGCGAGCCCGATGCGCGCAAAGCTCAGGAGATCGCCGCCATCGGCAATGGCGATATAGTCGGGATCGGCGACATCGGCGATCGCATCGAAGATGCAGCGCGGATGGATTTTGCCGTCGCCGCCCAGGCGCGGCGCCGCCGCTGCGGCCTGCGCGCTCGCGCTGACGGCGTCGCAGCGCTTCGGCCCATGCGGGATCGACATTGGGCGGACGATTTCCGGCCGCCGCGACCATGGCATCGAGTGCGAGCGCGGGGCAGGCGAGGATCTCCGGGCTGCCGCGCCGGTTGTCGGTCAGCTCGCTCGTGGAATCGGCGATACGGACGAAGCGGGCATTCGGAAACACCGCGGGCGAGCCGTAGCCGAGCTGGTAGTCCAGCCTGCGGCCGATGACGACGACCGCATCGGCGTCGGCCATCGCCGCCGCCCTGACTGCTCCGGCAAAGGCGGGATGATCGGAGCGCACGAGGCCCCGGCTCTCCTGGGTGTCGAGATAGAACGCCCCGCTGGCATCGAGAAACCGGACCAGTGCAGCGTCGGCGCCGCGCGCCCCGCGGCCGGTGATCACCAGCGGGCGGCGCGCCGACCACACCACGTCGACGGCCTCGGCGATCGCCGCCGGATCGGGGTGCAGGACGCGGCGCAATTTCGGCTTCATCCAGTCGTCGAGAACGAGGCCGGGAGCGATATCCGAGCGCAGCACGTCGGTCGGGATCTCGACATAGACGGGACCGGGCTCGTCCCCCTCGGCGCGGGCGACCGCCTCGTCGAGCTCGCGGATCACCTGCTCCGCGATCCGCGCCGTGCGTGCGGTCCGCGTCACCGGCCTGAGGATATCGACATGGGGAATGTCCTGCAGCGGACCCATATTGGCCTGCGCAGTGGCCGGGCAACCACCGATGAGCAGGACCGGCACGCGCGCGAGCGACGCATTGGCGATGGCGGTGACGGTATTGGTGACGCCCGGCCCCGCCGTCACCATGGCGACCCCGAGCGTTCCGGTGAGCTCGGCATGCGCGTGCGCCATGTGCACCGCGGCACCCTCGTCGCGCACGTCGATGATGCGAATGCCGATCCGCGCAACCCGGTCCCAGATCGGCTGGATGTGACCGCCCTGCAGGCCGAAGACGCGGTCGACGCCGCGGGCTTTCAGAAACCGGGCGATCCAGGTCGCGCAACCGAGCTCGCCGGCGCCGAGATCCTTCGTCACGATCTCCGCCTCGCTCATCGCTCCTGCTCTCCATCCATGACCAACAACCCGATCGCATCTTCCGCAGGTGCAGCGGCACACCCGTCCACGCCGCGATGATCACTCGCCGATCACCTCGACGATCCTGCTTCTGAGCACTCCGTGCTGGATCTTGCCGGTGGCGGTGCGCGGCATCTCATGGTCGCGAATGATCGAGATCGCGCGCGGACGCTTGAAGCCCGCGATCCGCTCCCGGCACCAGGCGAGCAGCTCAGCCTCGGTCGTGGCAGCACCCTCGCGCAGGACCACCACGCCGTGCACACGCTCCCCCCATTTCGGGTCCGCTGCCCCGATCACGGCGACATCCTTGACCAACGGATGGGCGCCGAGCACCTGCTCGACCTCCGACGGATAGATGTTCTCGCCGCCGCTGATGATCATGTTGCTCTTGCGGTCGACGAGATAATAGTAGCCGTCCGCATCACGCCGCGCCATGTCGCCTACCGAGCAATACGAACCACGAAAAGTCTCGCGGGTCTTTTCCGGCATCCTCCAGTATCCGTCGAAGGCGTACGGGGTGCGCGAATAGAGCTCGCCGACCTCCCCGTCCTCCGACCAGTTGCCCGTCCGCGCCGATGAGCATGATCGCGCCGCTGCCGACGCATTCGCGGCCGACGGAGCCGAGCTTCGTCAACTGCTCATCGGGATGCAGCATGGTGACCCATCCGGCCTCGGTCGAACCGTAAAGCTCGAACAGTCCGGAATTCCGGAAGTATCTCATGATCTCCTGCTTGGTCTCGCGCCGCGCCGGCGCCGACGAGATCATCAGCTTGGTGACGCCGTTGGTCGCGCAGCTCTCGCGCACGTTCGATGGCAAATCGAGCATCATCACATAGTGCGTCGGCACGAGCGACGTGAAGGTCGCACCATCGGCGCGGAGAGTGCGCAGGAACTCTTCCGGATCGAAGCTCTTGCGGTCGAAGATCGAGCACACGCCGCCGCAATAGGTGAGCGTCGAGGCGAAGTACAGCGAGTTCGCATGGCACATCGGCATGGCGAGCAGCGCAACGTCGGCCCGACCGAAGCCGAGCTCGATCGCGGTGACGAGCGAGAGGAGCGCGCCGGCGCCGTGGCTGCGGATGGCACCTTTGGGTCGGCCGGTGGTGCCGGACGTGTACATCAGCGTCCAGGGATCGTGGGGACGCACGTCGAGCGCCGGTTCGGCCTCCCGCGCATCGGCGATGAGCGCCTCGTAGGACCGATAGCCCGCCGGGGTGGCCTCGCCGCCGAAATGGATGTACTGCTCGACCGGAACGTCGATGCGGATCTCTTCGACGGGCTCCAGCAGATCGTCCTGCACGATCAGGGCGCGCGCCTCGCAGTTCTCGACGACGAAACGGATCTCGTCCGCAATCAGGCGGAAGTTGATCGGCACGGCGACGATCCCGGCCTTCGCCGTCGCCGCATAGATCTCCATCCACTCGACGCAGTTGTAGGCGAGCACCGCGATCCGGTCACCTTTTCGCAGGCCCAGTCCCAACAGCGCGTTGGCGAGCCGGCACGAGCGCGCATTCCACTCGCGAAACGTCATCGACCGCGAGAGGTCGCGGGCACCCGTCCGATCAGGCGAGATATGCGCATGGGTGCGCAGCACATCGCCGATATGAAGGGTGGCTTCCATCCCGCTTCCACCCCAGGATCGGCCGGCTCGCTCAGCTCTCCAATCCGGTCGGCACGTTCTTGTTCTCGCTCGCGAGCTTCATCCCGGCCGCGAGGGCCATGGTCTCCATCAGCGCCGCGAAATCCCTCTGCAGATACTCCTCCGGCTTGGGCTTGAGCGTGGCCACGCCGAAGTGGGTCTGCAGCACTTCGCGCGCCGCCGCCGTCACCGGCATCGGCACGTCCCATTCGCGACCGAGCGTCAGCCCCAGATCCATGTCCTTGCGCAGCAACTCGGGCGTGAAGGTGGTTGTCCAGTCGAGATTGACCAGCGCGGGCGACTTGTAGCGCGTGAACATCGAGCCCATCACGCTGTTGTTCATGAAGGCGAGGAAGGCGTGGCGGGGCACTCCCATCTTGTTGGCCAGGAGCGTGATCTCGATCAGGTTCTCGATTACGACGCCGAGCATGACATTGTGGGCGATCTTGCAGATGCGCGCGAGCTCGCCTTCGCCGACATAGGACACCCCCTGCGGGGCGATCGTCTCCAGCATCGGGGTGACCATCTTGCAGGCCGCTTCGCTGCCGGACATAACGGCGGAGAGCTTGCCGGCCTTGATCACCTTGGCATTGCCGCTCACCGGGGCAGCGACATAATTCGCTGCCGAGCTGCTGCAGCCGGTCGCGGATTGCGGCCGACTCCTCGACCGCGATGCTCGAGCAATCGACGAAGACCTTCGGGAGCCTGCCGCCGTGGCCGGTGACGCTGTTCTTGCCGAAATAGACCTGCTCCAGGTCGTCTCCGGTCGACACGATCGAGAACAAGACATCGACGTCCTTGAGCTCGAGCAGATTGTCGACCACCGTCGCGCCGACCTTGGCCAGCGGCTCGGCCTTGGCGCGCGTCCGGTTCCAGACCGAGACGTCGTAGCCCGCCTTGAGCAGGCGCTCGGCCATGGGATAGCCCATGCGTCCCATGCCGATCCAGCCGATCTTCTGCCGCTTGCTCATGACGACTTCTCCTTGCTCGGTCGTAGCAGAGGTCAGTGATCAGTGATCGCTCATCGCTAGTCAATAGTGCCCGACCCCGCGAGGATCGGCCCGATTACTGATCATCGATGACCGAGCCTCTCGCTCCCATAGATGCGGTCGGCGAGACGCTCGGAACAGCACGAGCGCGGTTCGGCACCAGATCAGCACGATGATGATCCGCATGAGCTGGAAGCCGGCGATCATGGTCGAATCGAGCCCCAGCAGCTTTCCGGTGAGCACCATCTCGGCGATGCCGGCGGGCGCCATGGCCAGCACCATGGTCGGCACCGGATATTCCATCAGCCACGCAATGGCGGCGCCGAACAACGCCATGAAGCCGGCTGCGAACAACACGACGGCACACGAGGCCCACAGCAGATGGAACAGCCGGGTGAGGAACTCGGGCCGGAACTGGGCGCCGAGCGCGCTTCCGATCACGACCTGGGCTGCGATGAGCAGAAGATCGGGCATTCGGCCTTCGACCCAGCCGAGATGGCTCGCACCGGCGGCCATGAGCAGCGGAGCGATCAGCCAGGCACTGGGCGAGCGCGTGCGCATCAGCAGCGCGGCGACGGCGGCCGAGGCCGCAAGCAGGGCGAGGAGCGGCAGCCACGACGCCAGCGGCGCGCCGGACTGCGGACTCTGCGTTGCGCCGCCCGCGAGCGAGACCACCAGGAACGGCGCAAAAACGACGATGAGCGCCACCCGCGTCGTCTGAGCGACCATGATGGGCTCGACCTGGCCGCCATATTGCGGCGCGACGTTGAGTGTCTCGATCACGCCACCGGGGACCGTGGCGAAGAACGCGGTGGTACGATCGACACCGGTCAGCCGGATATAGATGAGACCGCCGAGGGCGCCGACGACGGTCGAAAGGAGGGCTGCAGCGATGATCAGAGGCGAAAGCGTCACCAGCTTGGCGACGACCGCCGCGGTGAACTGCAGGCCGGTCGCGGCGCCGACCACCAGCGTTCCCGCCGGCCGGCCCCAGGGAATGAGCCGCACCGGAGCACCCAGGAGCGACAGTGCCATGGTGACGAACAGCGAGCCCAGCAGCCACGGCAGCGGCAGATGCGCATAGCGTGCGGCGACGCCACCCGCGACGCCGGCCGCGAGCGTTCCCGCCATCGCGAGCACGGCGGCAAAACCCTTCTGTGGGAACCTGCTCAATCCACGCACCGCACTCGGCCGACACTTGCGCTCTCGATATTGCCGATCGCGGGCAAACCCGGAACCGGCGGCGCGTCGGTGGTAACAGCCTCGCTCATGCAAATCTATTGCGGCGGACGCGCGGCACGCATGCGGTCGCTTGCAGGCTTGTGTTTGCGGCAGCGATGAGCGACGTTCGCGCAGGAGCACTCCGTGCCCGAACGGCGGCGCCTCGAGAAAGAGAGCGCGTCCGAACAGGGGGAGGACGACATGCGTTCGCAGTCGAGGACGATGATGATCGCGTTCGCCGGCGCGCTGTGCGCCGCCGACGCGGCGGCACAGGAGTTTCCGAGCCGGCAGATCAACCTGGTGATTCCGTTCCCACCCGGCGGGAATACCGACCTGATGGCACGCGCGTTCCAGCCGGAGCTTGCCAAGGCGCTGGGGCAGCCGGTGGTGGTGCTGAACAAGGGCGGCGCCGGCGGCACCATCGGCAATATCGAGGTCGCCAACGCGCGCCCCGACGGCTACACCGTCGGGCTCACGCCCAACAACCCGCTCACCGCGCAGCCGCACGTGCAGAAGCTGCCCTACGACATGGAAAGCTTCCGGTTGGTCTGCCTCACCTATTACGTACCCTACGTCCTGATCGCCTCGCCCAAGGCACCCTTCTCGAAGTTCGCCGACTTCGTCGCCTTCGCCAAGGCGAAGAACGACAACCTCATCTACGCATCGCCCGGACCGGGCACCCAGCCGCATCTCGGCATCCTCTCGGCGCTGAGCGCCATCAAGGCCGAAGGCGTGCATGTGCCCTTCACCGGCGCCGGACCGATGACCCAGGCGATGCTCGCCGGTACCGTCATGGCGATGTCGGAATCGACCGCCGTCGCCAAGGCCGGCAACCTGGTCGTGCTCGCTGCGCAGACCAAGGAGCGAATTCCGGCGCTCACCGATGTGCCGACTATGCAGGAGCTCGGCTATCCGTCGGAGGCCTTCAGCGCCGGCGGCCTGGTAGTGCCGGCCAAGACACCCGACACCGTGGTGGCGCGGCTGCAGAAGGCCTGTGCCGATGCCGTCGCCAGCGATGGCTACAAGTCCGCCACCGAGAAACTCAACGCCAACGCACGCTTCCTGCCGGCCGCCGAGTTCAAGGCCATGTTCGAGGCCGATTTGGTGCGCAATGCCGAAGCAGTCAAGCGGGCCGGCCTCGCGCCGAAATAACCCCGGAGGGCGGCGTGAGCGAGCAAGCGCCCGCCGCCTCGCCCCGCGCCCGCATGATCGGCCACGCGGTGCTGGCAACGCTCGGCGTGCTCGCGCTCGCGACCTCGCTGCGACTTGGCCTGTGGCGGCAGAATGCGCCGGGCGAAGGCCTGTTTCCGTTTCTCGCGTCGCTCGGCATGGTGGCGTTCGGCGCCATCGGTCTTCTGGGCGACTGGACGACGCGCGAGCGGGTGCACGGCTCGAGGAGCGGGCGACCGCAGCGGGCTGATCCGGGTCGCCGCCTATCTCGGTGCCCTGGTGTTCTACGCAGGCACGCTCGAGGTCCTGGGCTTCATCGTCGCCACCGCGATCGCGATCACCTTCATCCTGCGCTTCGCCGAGCGCTACTCGTGGCGTGCGACGCTGGGTCTGACGCTCGGCACCATCGTCGGCTGCCAGGTGCTGTTCGTCCTTTGGCTCGGCGCCATGCTGCCCACCGGCACGCTGTGGGCCAACCTGCTCGAGTGATGGCGATGGATCTGCTGGCGTCGATCGCGCTCGGCTTTGCCACCGCGCTGACCTGGCAGAACCTCGTCTATTGCTTTGTCGGCGTGTTCGTCGGGACGGCGATCGGCGTTCTGCCCGGGCTCGGACCGGTGCCGACGATCTCGCTGCTGCTGCCGTTCTCCTTCAGCATGAATGTCGCCTCGGCCGTCATCATGATGGCGGGCATCTTCTACGGCGCGCAATACGGCGGATCGATCACGGCGATCCTGGTGCGCCTTCCCGGCGAGGCCTCGGCCGTCGTCACTTGTCTCGACGGTTATGCCATGGCGCGGCAAGGACGCGCCGGCGCGGCGCTCGGGATCGCCGCCTTCGGTTCATTCATTGCGGGCACCATCGTAACGGCCGCGCTGTTCGTGGTAGGCCCTGCCCTCGCCGACATTGCGCTCGCCTTCGGGCCGGCGGAATACACCGCGCTGGTGCTGCTCGGCCTGCTGCTGGTGACGCAGCTGTCCTCGGGCTCTCGAACCGACGCGCTGCTGATGGTGGCGTTCGGGCTCCTGCTCTCGACCGTCGGCAAGGACCCGATCTACGGCACCGAGCGCTTCACCTTTCACATCTTCAGCCTGTTCGATGGGCTCAACATCGCGCTGCTCGCGATGGGCGTGTTCGGGGTGGCCGAACTCCTGGTCATGGCCGAAGGCGGCGCCGCTGCCGCCAAGCCGGTGGCGCAGCCGAGACGGCTCGTGGAGCTTCTCCCCAACCGCGCCGAATGGCGGATCAGCCTGCTACCGATCCTGCGCGGCACCGGGCTCGGATTTTTTCTCGGCCTGCTGCCGGGCGGGGGCGCCACGCTGTCGTCGTTCACCTCCTATGTGATGGAGCGTCGGCTCGCCCGCCAACCTGCGCGTTTCGGACACGGCGCTATCGAAGGTGTCGCAGGTCCGGAATCCGCCAACAACGCGGCGGCGCAGTCGTCGTTCGTGCCGCTGCTGAGCCTGGGCATTCCCGCCAACGCCGTCATGGGCGTGATCCTCGGTGCGCTGCTCATCCAGGGCATCACCCCGGGCCCGACCCTGGTGGCGAACCGGCCCGACATCTTCTTCGGCCTCATCGCCAGCATGCTCATCGGCAACCTGATGCTGATCGTGCTCAACGTGCCGCTGATCTCGCTGTTCGTTCAGCTCCTGCGCCTGCCCGGCTCGATCCTGGCGCCGCTGATCATCGTGTTCTGCGTGATCGGTGCCTATACGCTATCCAACAACGTCATCGAGGTCGTCATCATGATCGGCTTCGGCATCGCAGGCTATCTCATGCGCAAGGTCGATCTCGATCCCGCACCGCTGGTGCTGGCCTTCGTGCTGGGCAATATCCTGGAGACCAATTTCCGTCAGGCGCTGCTGGTGGGGAAAGGCACGCTGAGCCTGTTCTACACCCGGCCGATCGCCGCCCTGCTGATCGCCTGCAGCGTCGTTCTGATCGCGCTGCAGGGCGGGCGTGCGATCGCGGCCGCACGCAGGCGGCAGGGAACGCGGCGCATGTAACGAACAACCTGCGCTTGTGCCGCGCGGGCGCTCCCGCATTATCGTAAACTCGATGTCCGACCTTGCACCCACCGCACCGGCCAGCGTGGTCGCTGCCGGCTTCTCGGCGGCGCACGGCGAAAGCCGGCTGCGTATCGTTGCGCGCACGGCATTCCCGTTCCTGGTGGTTGCACTGGTCTGGGAGATCACTGCGCACCTCGGCATCTTTCCGCGCAAGCTGTTTCCTCCGCTCGAGGAGGTGGCCGCCGCCTTCATCCGCCTCACCGCCGCGGGCATCCTTCCGCATCACGTGCTCGACACCCTGGTACGGCTCATCGCCGGGTTCGCGCTTGCAGCCGTGGGCGGAGTGGCCATCGGCTTCGCAATGGGACGCTGGCGCCGGGCGGAGGACATCATTCTTCCGCTGGTCAGCATCGGGGCGCCGATTCCGGGGATCGCCTATGCACCGCTGTTCCTGCTCTGGTTCGGGCTCGGCAACATGACCACCGTCCTGCTGGTCGGGTTCGTCTCGGCCTTTCCGATCATCTTCAACAGCTGGACCGGCGTGAAGGCGGTGAAGGAAGTCTGGGTGCGCTCGGCCCAGGCCATGGGTGCGGACGACCGGCGCCTGTTCCACCACGTCATCCTGCCGGGCGCACTTCCGTATGTCCTCACCGGACTGCGGCTCGGCCTGGCCCAAGCCTGGCGCATCCTGGTCGGAGTGGAGATGCTGGCAGCGGTGCCGTGGGGGCTCGGCTGGATGATCTTCGGCGCGCGCGAGTTCCTCAACACCGACGTGATGCTCGCCGGCGTGGTCGTGATCGGAGTGATCGGCCTCGCGCTGGAGAAGCTCGTGTTCCAGCGGCTCGAGCAATACACCGTCGTTCGCTGGGGGATGATGTCGTGACCTCCGATCGCGCACGCTCGGCCTACCGCGCGGGAATCACGCTGCTGCTGGCAGCCGCCCTCTACGAGGCGGTCGCCAGGAGCGGGATGTTTCCGCCGGCGCTGTTGCCGACGCTGCCCAAGGTCGCCGGCACGCTGGTGACGATGCTCCTGGACGGCACCATGCTGGAGCACGCCTTCCATACGATGTATCGGGTGCTGTTCGGGTTGAGCCTCGCGGTGTTGGTGGCGCTGCCGCTCGGAATCCTGATGGGCCGGGTACGGGCGGTCGAGAATTTCTTTCTTCCGCTCGCGAGCGCACTGATGCCGATCCCATCGCTCGCCTGGGTGCCGCTCTTCATTCTCTGGTTCGGTCTGGGCAACACGGTGGCGATCCTGATCGTGTTCTATGCCGCGCTGTTCCCCATGCTGCTGAACGCCTGGTCGGGTGTGCGCGCCGTCAATCCGTTGTGGCTGCGCGCCGCCGGCGCCATGGGCGCGGACGAGCGGGCGCTGTTCTGGAAGGTGATCCTTCCGGGCACGTCGCCGTTCATCATCACCGGACTGCGGCAAGCGTTCCTGCGGGCATGGATCGCCGTCGTGGGCGCCGAAATGCTCGCCGCCTCCGACTGGGGCCTGGGTTGGGTGATCTTCGACGCCAAGGAATTCCTCAACGCCGACGTGATGCTGGCCGCCCTCGCCGTGATCGGTTGCATAGGGTTCGTGTTCGAGCGGCTGGTGTTCGGCTCGCTCGAGCGTGCCACCGTCCTGCGCTGGGGAATGGTGCGAACGGCGAAAGGGTAAGTCACCGGGCGAGCAGGCGCGTTGAAGGCGCGTGTCCGGATGAGGCGGGATGGCGATTCGATCGCGCGATGAAGCGTTGACTGCGACAAGGAGGAAGCCATGAGGCGCACGTTCCCGCTGATCCTCGCCGCACTGCTCGCTGGCCCGGCGTCGGCCGCTGCGCAGGACTATCCGACCCGCCAGGTGACCATCATCGTGCCGTTCGCGCCCGGCGGCTCCGCCGACATCGTCGCCCGCGTCTACGCACAAAAGCTGTCGGAGCGATGGGGCAAGCCGGTCGTGGTCGAGAACCGCGCCGGCGCCGGAACGGTGGTCGGCGCCTCGGCGGCGGCGAGGGCGGCGGCGGACGGATATACGTTGTTGATGGGCGGCAGCTCGGCGCTCGCCTATAACCCCACGCTGCACAAGGCGCTGCCCTACGATCCGGCGAGGGACTTCGTGCCGCTCGCCCGCGTGGCCGTGGTGCCCTTCGTGCTGGTGGTGCAGCCCTCGCTGCCCGTGCGCTCGATGGCGGATCTGATCAGGCTCGCCAACGACCGGCCCGGCCACCTCGCCTTCGGCACCGCCGGAACCGGCTCTCCCGCGCACCTGTGCGCCGAATATCTCAGGAGCCTGACCGGCATCAATATCACCTATATTCCCTACAAAGGCAGCGCGCCGGCGATCACCGATTTTCTGGGTGGACAGGTCCCGGCGATGTTCGTCGACCTGCCGCCCGCGCTGCCCCTGATCCGGGAAGGAAAGATGCGGGCGCTCGGATTGTCCTCGGCGGTGCGGGCGGCGGCGGCGCCGGAGATCCCGCCGCTCGCGGAAGCGGGCTTGCCCGGCTACGACGCCGGGGGCTGGCTGATGTTCGTTGCGCCGTCCGCAACACCGGCCGAGGTTGTTCGCAAGTTGCATTCCGAATTGAAGGCAGTCACGGCGACGTCCGACATCGAGCAGCGTTTCACGAGCATGGGCCTCGCCCGCATCGACAGTCCCCCGGTCGACGAGCTCAGGAGCTTCGTGCGCTCGGAGATCGACCGCTGGGGCAAGGTCATTCGCGCCGCCGGCCTTGCGGAATCGCAATAGCCGAGCCCCGAGCTCCGGTGTAGGCACGGTGTCGCTGCAAGCCGAACAGCGATCCGAAGCGGATCGGTAACGGAGAGGAACTCATGGAGGGTCGTTGCCTGCTGCTTCTCGAGAAGCGATGCCCGCTGCTCGGGAAGATGCCTCAGGGTGGCGCCATCGATGCCGCATATCGAGGTCCGTGACGTCTCGCTCGTCTACGATACGCCCGCCGGCGCGGTGTCCGGAGTGGAAGGCGTAAGCTTCGACATCGACGCCTCCGAGTTCCTCTGCCTGGTGGGCCCGTCCGGTTGCGGCAAGACGACCCTGCTCAACATCATCGCCGGCTTTCTCAGGCCCAGCGCCGGCGAGATCCGGATCGGAGGAACCGCGGTGACGGGCTACGGCATGGATCGCGGCATCGTGTTCCAGGATTTCGCCCAGCTGTTCCCGTGGCGCACGGCACTCGGAAACGTGACGTTCGGCCTCGAAATGAAGGGCATGGCGAAGGCCGAGCGCGAGGAGATCGCGCGCAAGCAGCTCGCACTGGTGAAGCTCGAGAAGTTCGTGCAGTCCTATCCGCACCATTTGTCCGGCGGCATGCAGCAGCGGGTCGCCATTGCACGTGCACTCGCATACAATCCGTCCGTGCTGCTGATGGACGAGCCCTTCGCCGCACTCGACGCGCTCACCCGGGACGACATGCAGCGGCTGCTCGCGGATGTGTGGCGGGAGACGCGCAAGACCGTGGTCTACGTGACGCACAATGTGGCGGAAGCGGTCTACCTTGCCGACCGCGTCGTGGTCATGACGCCGCATCCCGGCATGGTGAAGACGCAGGTGCCGATCCGGCTCGCGCGCCCGCGTGACCCGCTCAGCGTCGAGTTTCTCGACTATCAGAAGGAGCTCCTGCGCCATCTCGGCCAGGACACGGCCGCCCGCGCCCGATAGCGAGGGATCGGAGAACACCGGGGATCCCCATGCCTCACCTGCCGACGAAGCTGTGTTGCACCCTGGCGCTGCTGACGCTGGCCGCCGCCGCGCCGGCCCAGGAGGCCTATCCGACGCGGCCGATCCGGCTGGTCGTCGGCTTCGGTGCCGGCGGGCCGACCGACATTCCGGCGCGCTTCATCGCCGACAAGCTCGGCGAGGCGCTGCGCCAGCGGGTGGTGGTGGAGAACAAGCCGGGGGCGGCCGGCATGCTGGCGACCAGGGACGTGCTCGGCCAGGCGCGCGACGGCTACCACCTGCTGCTGTGCACGCATTTCGAGCCGATCAACGTCGGCGTCTACAGGAATCCCCAGTTCAAGCTGAGCGATCTCGCTCCGATCTCTCTCGTCACCAAGTACTACTACGGGCTCGCTCTGGCGAGCTCGATCCCCGCCGACGATCTCGCGAGCGTTCGTGCAATACGCCAAGGCTCGTCCCGGCGAGGTGAGCTACGCCACCATCGGCGCCGGATCCGCACAGGAGATCCTGGCGCGCCAGCTCGAGAAGCTGACCGGCATCACCATGAACCGGATCCCGTTCCGCGGCGGCCCGCAGGTGGTGCAGGAGCTGATCGCCGGGCGCGTGCACTTCTACGTGTCGCCGACATTGGCGATCGCCCCGCAGTACCAGTCGAAGCAGCTCAAGATCCTTGCCGTCTCTGCGCCGGAGCGATTGAAGCACCTGCCGGAGATCCCGACGCTGTCCGAGCACGGCATCAATTTCGTGCGCTTCGGCTGGCTCGGCATCTGCGCCGGCGCCGGCACCCCGCAGCCCATCATCGATCTGCTGCATCGCCATATCGCGTCGATCGTCGGCATGCCCGAATACCGCGCCTTGATCGAGAACGGCGGGTCGATTGCGCTGTCGTCGACGCCCGCAGAGCTGCGGCAAGTCATCACGCAGACGCTCGACGACGTCGCTGCCAGTATCCGCGAGTTCGGGATGCAGCTCGACCAGTGAATGGCGGAAACGCCGATCGGACCAGCCCCAAGGAGGAACGTCCATGAGCATCATGACACGACGGCAATACCTCGCTGCCAGCGCCGGCATGCTGGCCGCCGGCCTCGGAACCGCCCGTCCGGCACTCGCGCTCGAACCCATCCGCCAGGGCTATCAGACCAATATCTGGGGGATGCCGACCTACTATCTGCTCAAGTCCGGCCTCTTGGAGAAGCGCGGCATCAAGTTCCAGGAATTCGCGGTGCCGTCCGGCAATCTCACCATGCAGCAGATGGTGGCGCGGCAGGTGGACATGGGCACCTATGCCGGACCCTCGTTCATCATCGGCCACGACAAGGGCGGCCTCGTCGCCATCGCCCTGATCGAATACGTCGGCAAGACCGCGCAGATCGTGACCCGCAAGGACCTCAACATCGCCAAGGTCGAGGACCTGCGCGGACGCAAGGTCGCCAACCAGACCGGCTCCTCCATCGGCAACCTGTTCATGGACGTGGTCGCGCGCAACGCCGGCCTCGGCAAGGGTGACTTCCAGGAGGTCCGCATGAACGTCAACGACATGGTCGCGGCGATGGCGGCCAAGACGGTGGACGCCATGGTCAATGTCGAGCCCTACAACGAGATTGCGGTTGCCGAGGGCATCGGCACCTCGCTGATGGACTTCTCGGGCTACGACAGGATACCGGTGTTCATGGCGGCGACCCCCGATTTCGTCGACAAGCACGCGGACACCGTCGTCGCCTATCTGCAGGCCTGGCAGGAGGTGGCGCGCGACTTCAAGGACAATCCCGGCAAGGTCGCCGACGTGATCCACGCGTTCTTCGCCTCGAAGGGCTACAGCATGTCGCGCGAAACCTTCTCCAAGGCGCTGGCGAAGGTCGAGGTCGATCCGGGCTTCCCAGCCGACCTGGTGCCCGGCCTGCAACGGGATGCCGAGCTGCTGCTGCGCGAGAAGAAGATCTCCGCCATTCCGGACTGGAAGAAGGCGCTGCGCCCGGACCTGTGGGCCAAGGCCAAGGCATAGGCAGAATGGGACGGCTCGACCAACGGATGCTCTCGCGGACCATGTCCGCAGCCAGCAGAACCGTGGCGCGTCATGCCGGCCGCGCAAATGGGCCCCCCGCTGTATTCTCGCTGTATTTTCAGCGGGGCGCCCGCGTCGGCCGTGCATCGCAATTGGCGATATCGAGCAGCCGCTTCGTCGGGCGGCATTCGTCGATCGCAACCGTTGCGCGCGGCTGGTGCCGACAGGTGCCGGTGTGCCGTTCTCGTCACTTGGCTTCGTTTGGCCAACGCAACTCGGAGGATGGCTATCGCGTACTTTCACCATTTGAAACAGCCCGCCGTCCCTGCGGACAGCCTTTCCCGTTCCCGCGGCGCGGCGCGCCCGGGTGTTGATCGTGTTCTTCATCCGCCCCGATCAGGAGGGGCGGCGGAGCGCCGCCAGGCGCCCGGATGCAGCGGCATCCGGCGGGCGTGCCATGACGCGGCACGCCGGGCGCTTGCGAAGCGCCCTTTGCGTCCCGTGCGCGGGACGCCGCGCCTTGCGGCGCTCCACCTTGGCACTCTTGCGATGCGGATCCGCGCTTCCGTCACTCGGCATTTCCTCCGGTGACGTACAGCGAGCTCCTCGCGGCCGGGTCGTAGTGCCCGGCGGTCGGCTTCCGCACCTCCCGAGCCTGCGGTTGCGAGCCGCAGCCGCGGGACGCCAATCTCGCTCCGCCTTCGGGATCGCCTCTAGAAAACGGCCCTCGTGAGCAAGGTGAGCACTTCCTACCACCATCGCAATATGTAGTCAATAATAAAATGCATATTGCATCTGGCCCTATTCGCGGTAAGCCGTTGTAGCTCGCGACGCTGGCACGCGGGCTGTCCGACGGAAGTTATCTTGCCATCGCGCGACAGTTTCCTGATCACAGCGACAGTTTGAACGATCTACCGGAACTCATGAGAAGCGTTTGCCATATCCGCAAACGATCGCGATTGGGGGTAAAGCGGAAATCTTATGCTCGGGCTGAGCCTTACCGGTTTTATTTTCCGCGGTGACTTTTTCAACAGTATCGACCCCAGGCTGTCATCGGCTGGATTGAAATCCCGCAGCGCAGCAGTCTCCTGCCGTGCCGAGGTATGCTATCCTTTCGGTCGGACGCACGGGAGGGACCGGGCAGTGCACCGGCGCTCGTTCATCACACTCCTCGCCGGCGCGGCGGCATGGCCGCTAGCGGCGCGTGCGCAACAGGCGAAGCTGCCGACCATCGGGATCTTGGGGGCGGGCACGCCTTCAGCTTGGACCGATTGGATCGCCGCTTTGGTGCGGCGACTTGGCGAACTCGGCTGGAGCGATGGGCGCACGGTTGCCATCGAGTATCGCTGGGCGGAAGGGCGCAGCGAGCGCTATCGCGAAATCGCAGCCGAGTTCGTCCGGCTTGAGGTCGATGTTATCGTCACGGTGGGAGGCGCAGTCCCGGCCGCAAGGCAGGCCACATCGGTCATTCCCATCGTTTTTGCGATTGCCATCGACCCGCTTGGGACCGGGCTGGTCGCGTCACTGGCGCGGCCCGGCGGCAACGTTACCGGCCTGTCGATGCAGGCGACCGAACTAGCCGCCAAGCGGCTAGAACTCTTGCGCGAGGTGCTGCCCGGTCTTCGCCGGTTGGCGATCCTCGGCAATGTCGACTACCCCGCCTCGGTGGTGGAGATGGGCGAAATTTTGTCCGCCGCCCGCATGCTTGGCCTCGACCTCGACCGGCTCGAAATCCGGCGTGCCGAGGATATCGCGCCCGCCATCGCCACGATCAAGGACGATACACAGGCACTCTACGTGTGTGGCGACGCGCTGATAAACGCGCACCACGCCCGCATCAACACGCTTGCGCTGGGTGCGCGACTGCCCACCGTCTACCCGGATCGCATATTTCTCCGAGCTGGCGGGTTCATGTCCTACGGAGCGAACGCCGCCGACCTGTTCCGCCGCGCCGGTGACTATGCCGATAGAATTCTGCGCGGGGCGAAGCCAGCCGATCTGCCGGTCGAACAGCCGACCAAGTTCGAACTCGTCTTCAACCTAAGTACCGCCAAGGCACTCGGCCTCGAAGTGCCGCCGCTGCTACTCGCCCGCGCTGACGAGGTGATCGAGTGATCCGCCGACGCGAATTCATCACGCTGCTTGGCGGCGCTGCATTCGCTTGGCCGCGCGCTGCTTATGAGGGGGTATTCCCGGCGTGACCCCGTTTCTACACATGACGGGCATCAGCAAGCGCTTCGGTGGCACGCAAGCGCTGCGCTCGGTCGACTTCACCGCCGAGAGCGGCGAAGTGCACGCCATCGTCGGCGAAAACGGCGCGGGCAAGAGCACGCTCTCGCGCATCCTGACCGGCGCAGTGCAGTGCGACGCGGGTGAAATCCGCCTCGGCGGCGAGCCGCAGGCGATCGCAAGCCCTCTGTGCGGCCAGCAACTCGGCATCCGCATGGTGCCCCAGCACGCCAACCTAGTACCCAACCTCAGCATCACGGAAAACGTCCTACTCGGCGCCATGCCGACAGGCCGCTTCGGTATTCCCGGCGTGACCCCGTTTCTACACATGACGGGCATCAGCAAGCGCTTCGGCGGCACGCAAGCGCTGCGCTCGGTCGACTTCACCGCCGAGAGCGGCGAAGTGCACGCCATCGTCGGCGAAAACGGCGCGGGCAAGAGCACGCTCTCGCGCATCCTGACCGGCGCAGTGCAGTGCGACGCGGGTGAAATCCGCCTCGGCGGCGAGCCGCAGGCGATCGCAAGCCCTCTGCGCGGCCAGCAGCTCGGCATCCGCATGGTGGCCCAGCACGCCAACCTGGTACCCAACCTCAGCATCACGGAAAACGTCCTACTCGGCGCCATGCCGACAGACCGCTTCGGCTGGTGGATAGACTGGGCAGCCGCTCACGACCGCGTACGGCAAATTCTGGAACGCATCGGCTTCCAGGGTATCGACGTGCGGCGGCGCGTCGCGCGCCTCAGCGCGGCCCAGCGCCAGATCGTGGAGATTGCCAAAGCCGTGGCGGTGAAGCCGAGGATCCTGATCATGGACGAGCCCTCGGCCGTTCTCGCGCAGGAAGACCTGACGAAACTCTTCGCGCTCATTCGCCGCCTGCGCGAGGAAAACGTGCTGATCTTCTATATCTCGCATCGCCTCGACGAACTGTACGCGATAGCCGACCGGGTCACGGTGCTCAAGGACGGGGCGCTCGTCGGCACCGTGGATCCGCGCCGCACCCAGCGCGACGAGCTGATCCGCCTCATGGTCGGCCGCCCGCTGCAGGACATCTTTCCCCGCCGGGCCCCGAAATTCGGTTGCGAGCTGCTGTCGCTGCATGGTCTCGGCCGTGCCGGCTCCTTCAAGGATGTCTCGTTCTCTGTGGCCGAAGGCGAGATCGTGGGGTTGTACGGCCTGGTGGGCAGCGGCCGCACCGAGGTCGCGCGCTGCGTCTACGGTGCCGACCGGCCTCGGATGGGCGAGATCCGCGTGATGGGCCGCGCGTTGCGCCCGCGCTCGCCGCGAGATGCATTGCGTGCCGGGATCGCCATGCTTACCGAGGACCGGATCGGCGACGGCCTGGTTCTGGGGCTGTCGATCCGCGACAACGTGAGCCTTGCGAGCTTCCCCGCCATCAGCCGGTGGGGAATGCTCGATCGCCGCCGGCAGAGCGCACTTGTGCAGGCGAAGGTGCGCGAGCTCGACGTGCGCCCTGCTGATATCGAGCAGTTGGCGCGCAAGCTGAGCGGTGGCAACCAGCAGAAGGTGGTGCTCGCCAAATGGCTCCTCACACACGCGCGCATCCTCCTGCTCGACGAGCCGACACGTGGAGTTGACATCGGGGCGAAGAAGGAGATCTACGCCAAGATCGCGGATCTCGCAGCGCACGGCATGGGAATTTTGTTGATCTCCTCGGAGCTGACGGAAATCCTCGGCATGTGCGACCGCACCCTGGTCATGCGCGAAGGCCGCTTGGTCGGCGAGTTCGCGCGGGAACAGGCGACCGAGGAGAAGATCCTGGCCTGCGCCGCGGGCGGGGCGGAGGCATCGCATGCAGGCTAAGGGCCTCGTGGCGCGCCTCGGAAACTGGTGGTACGCCGGCGGCGAGCCGCGCCTGAGCGCGCTCGACCTCGGCCTCATCGCGGGCCTCGTCGCGCTGCTACTCGCGGGCGCCTGGTTTGCCGAAGCCTTTTTCACTGAGCGCAACATGAGCAACCTGATGCGCCAGGTGGTCGCGAACGGGCTGATCAGCCTCGGCATGCTGGTCGTGATCCTCACCGGCGGCATCGACCTCAGCGTCGGCTCGGTGGTAGCCCTCGGCGGCGTGCTGTTCGCGGGTATCGCCGACCAGCTCGGCATCGGGGCCGCGCTCGCGGTCGCGATCGCCGCTGGTGCCGCTGCTGGCTTGATGAACGGCTTCATCATCGCGCGCTTCAAGCTGCAGTCCTTCATCATTACACTCGCGACAATGGGCATCGTGCGCGGCTGCGTCTATCTCTACACCGAGGTCCCGCTCTCACCGTCGCATCCCGGCTTTCGCGACCTCGGCGCGACTCTGGTCGGGGCGGTTCCATTGAGCATGATCATCATGCTCGGCTGCTACGCGCTCGTCTGGTGCTACCTGAACCGCACGCCGGCCGGCCGCGCCACCGTGGCGATCGGCGGCAACGAGGAGACGGTGCGCCTCGCAGGCGTCAACGTCCAACGCACAGTAGTAATCGCGTACATGCTCTCGGGCGCGTTATCGGCGCTCTCGGGCGCGATCCTCGTCTCGCGCTTGGGCATTGCGCAGCCGAGCCTCGGCATTGCCTACGAGCTCGACGCAATTGCTGCTTGCGTGATCGGAGGCGCAGCACTCGGCGGCGGTGCCGGTAGCGTCGGTGGCACGCTATTCGGTGTGCTCACGCTCGGCCTGATCAACAACCTGCTCAACCTGGTGGGCGTGAAATCCTTCTACCAGGACATCGTGAAGGGCGCGGTGATCATCCTCGCCGTGCTTCTGGTCGCGACAAAAAGGGAGACTAAGTAGGTTCATCCATTCAAGTGGAGGAGAATGACAATGAAACGCTGGACAGCAATGATCGTTGGTCTTTGCAGTCTGCTGGCTATCGCTGCGCCCGCTGCTGCACAGAAGGAGACGCGGATCGGCATCGTAACTTTGCAAATGAAAGCACCGTACTTCATCGCCATGGTCCGGGCGCTGGAGGCCGAAGGCCGTGCACACAACGTGCGTACCTTCGTCGCCGACGGCAACGGTGACGTCGCCAAGGTCAACTCCGACATCGAGGACCTGCTGGCGAAGGGAGTTGACGGCCTGATCATGAACATCAGTCCGCTCGAAGCTTTGCCCGGCGGCATGGCCGCAATCCAGAAGGCCGGCAAGCCGCTCGTGCTGGTGAACCGGAAACTCAAGGGTGGCGAGTACGACGCCTGGATCGGCGTGGACAACTTCAACACCGCGGCGGGCGTGGGCGAGGTCATCGTCAAGCGAATGGGCGGCAAGGGCAACCTGCTGATGATCCGCGGCGGCCCGGAAGACAACAGCACCGGCAACTCGCGCCGGGACGGCGTCTTGTCGAAGGTGAAGGACACCGGCATCAAGGTCACCTTCGCACCGGAGTTCGGCAAGTGGACCGAGGATGGCGGGATCCGCGTCATGGAAGATATGCTCGCCAAGCACAAGGACATTGACGCGGTGTTCTGCGAGGGCGACGTAATGTGCCTGGGCGCTCAGAAGGCGATCGCCGACGCCGGGCGCTCCGGAAAGATCCAGATCTTCGGCTTCGACGGCCAGAAGGCGGCGATCGAGCAGATCATGAAGGGCTCCAACTTCGTTGCCACCGGGGTCAACTCGGCCGACGAGATCGCGAAGGTCGGCTTCAAGACAATGATGGACTTGCTCGCAGGTAAGAAGCCCGCGCAGAAGGACTCGTCCCCGCCGGTGCGGGTGGTCAACCCGGAGAACGCCAAGGAGCTCTATAACCCCAACGCGCTCTTCTAGGGCGTTTTGGGAGGTGAATCGCACTCGAGCGGAGCTGCGCCAATGTTCGGTGTGCCGGACGTGGCGCAGTTCCGCCTCAGCTGCACCTAGGGTACGCCGCAGCACGATGGCTCGTCGGAGGCCGTCGTCACGTCATGCCGTGGACAGGTCTAGTCATTTGGGGCACCACGGGGAGGAAAGTGGGTCACGAGCACGCCTCCTGACCAGCCCGTGATGACAGAACGTGCCACTGTAACCCTTGGGGCAGACCTGAATCGTTCTGAATCGAGGTGACTGCTGTTGATACGCCAGCGGGCCGATGTCCGAATGGGGTCATTCGCGTCGATTAGGCATCGGCCGCGAGTTTGCTTATCCCAACAACCCGGACATCTTGGGCGCACGGTTCATTTGACGCGATGTGCCATAACCGGTCGTGAGCAGATGCAGCAACGAACGTGCGCCATGCGGCTATTCGATCACCTCGTCGGCGCGCGCGAGCAGCGTTGGAGGCACCTCAAGGCCGAGCGCCTTGGCTGTCTTGAGGTTGATCACGAGCTCGAACTTCGTGGCGCGGTCGACCGGCAGGTCAGGGGGCTTGGCACCCTTGAGGATGCGGCCGGCATAGATGCCGACCCGTCGATAGGCATCGGTTACGCTGTTGCCGTAGCTGATCAGGCCGCCGGCTGCCGGGAGCTCACGAGCCGTCGAGATCATCGGAACCGCATGCCGCGCCGCCAGCACAGCGAGTTGCCGGAGGCGCGCCGCATAAAACGGATCAGAGCCGATAGCCACAGCATGCGCCCCTTGCTCCGCGAGCGTTGCGAACGCCGCGTCGATTTCGGGTACCGTGCCGGCTTTGAGGACAAGCAGCCGCCGTCCGAGAGCGCGTGCGCCGTTCTGCGCGGATTGCTCGTAGAACGCCCCTTCTGGATTGTTTGGATTTAGTAGCAGGGCAATCAGTTCGGCTTTGGGGACGAGCTCATGCAGCGCCTCAATGTGCTTCTGCCCAAGCTCCGCCGCGAAC
The DNA here is from genome assembly GCA_963840535.1 of uncultured Alphaproteobacteria bacterium. GTDB lineage: Bacteria > Pseudomonadota > Alphaproteobacteria > Rhizobiales > Xanthobacteraceae > VAZQ01. The sequence goes on along the minus strand of CAWIZJ010000029.1, from coordinate 26,913 downwards.
CAGCTCACGCCGGTCACGTTCGCTTCCGGCCGGTTGAGGCTCGCGACTAGACCAGCCTTGACGGGATCGACGCCGCTGGTGAAGAGGATCGGAATCGTGGAGGTTAGCGTCTTCGCGACCAAGGCCGTATTGTTGCCCGCGACTGCCGCGATGACGGCGACCTTGCGAGCGATCAGGTCGGCCGCCAGCGGCCGCAGCTGATCCATTCGATTGTCCGCGTAGCGGTATTCGATCGTGACGTTGCGGGCCTCGGCATAGCCGGTCTCGTTCAGGCCTTGCCGGAACGCCTCCGTATGGTGGGGGCGGTCCGCAGCCGAAATGCTGCTGAGGAAGCCGACCAACGCGACCGGCTGCTGCGCGCGCGCCGCCCGCGGCCACGCAGCCGCCGCGCCGCCGAGCAGCGTGATGAACTCGCGCCGCCCGATCATTCGATCACCTCGTACCCCTGCCGCCCCGTGCTGGCCTGGGGCTGGTTTGACACTGTAGGGGCTTGAATTGGCCCGACGGCGCGTCATCATCACGATGTCTCTCCAGCAGCGACGCTGCTGGGCTACGCGATCATGGCGCCCACCAGACTGTGGGGTAGAGAGGGAGCTTCCGATGAAGAGAGCAATTACATTGGCTGGTGGTGGACCTGCGGCAGGGCTGCATATCGGCGTGCTAGACCGTCTTGCCAAGGACGGAATAAAATTTGATGTATGGGCATTGTCGTGCATCGGCGCATGGGTAGGGCTTGTCTACAATCAATGCGATCCACGCAAAGAGGTCGAACAAACGTACAATTTCTTCAAGGATCACGTGTTTCGGGATGATGAATCCTATGAGCGCTTTCCGGTAAACACCGTATTTGGACCGGATTGGTTCAGCAACACACGGGCCTTGATGAGATTTCTGTCCAAGCCGGAGAATTATAAGAATGTATGGCTCCCGGACAGGATGATGGATTCCGCCCAAGCAACGATGTCGATGCTGTCGGACCGCGATAAATGGTTCAAATGGGACGAGGGAGATATCAATCAATGGATACTCAATCACGTAATGGCGCCTAATCCTTTCGTCCGTTATTGGACCTCATTGATGTACTTGTCCGAGGTCAACGGCCTGTCCAGGATTTACTATCCAGACAGTATTTTCATGAAAGGCATAAAATTCGAGCGACTGTTCGAGGACAAGAAGCCATTCATCTATCATAACGCATGGAACCTATCGAAGCAGGAACTCGACTTATTCTCCAACGAGAAGGGCGATGGGTACAAAGACATCAGCTCCGCAAGCCTTTGCGCTTGTTCAGCTCTGCCTTTCATTGAAGGAACCGTAGAGATCGACGGCGACACCTATTGTGAAGGAGCTTTGGTCGATACAGTGAACTTCGAGCGGCTGCTGGAAGATCACAAGGATTTGGACGAAATCTGGGTCAATCGGATCGTTGATGCAAAACAAGTTCGCAAGCCAGAGAACCTGCATGATTCCCTGGGAAATTTATGTCAGCTCTTCGCCGCGACAGTGGGCGAAGACGACGTCAAGCTGTTCAAATATCACGTCAGAGAAGAGAAGAAATGGAAGGGTACGATCGTAGAGATTCAAGTATCCCACGACATAAATTTCAAGTGGTCTCACGAGAATCTCGATCGCGGGCGAGCAGCCGGATACAAAGCGGCGGACGAGGCCTACAAGGAGTATATGAAAGAGACTAATGGCGACACGAACCAGACTGGAGCAGTGCGATTCATAAACGAAAAAGGCAAGGACGAGAAAGGGATGATAGCGCAGCCGCCGCGGCGCGCCGCCGCGGCGACAGCAGAAAAAAAAGAAGAAAAAACTGATGCTTAGCACTGGATCGCAACCAATTGGCCGAGCCCGATTGATTAAAAATCAAATTTTCAAGTTTATGTTGCGCAACATTTCGACGGGCAAATCCCGCGATGGCGGGCCCAACGCTGCGCGCGCCTCGCCATTGCGTGCTCTGTCCCCAGCATCGCCGGAGCGCTGACGCTGCTTGCGTTGGACTACCGCAGCTGCTCGAACAGAGCCTGCGCCTCCTTCAGGTCCTGCGTCTCAAAGCCCTGCGTGAACCAACCATAAATGCGCGCGAGAACATGGCGCGCTTCCTCGCGCCTGCCCTGATCGATCCAAAGTGCGGCAAGATCCCTGGCGGCTCGAAGCTCCAGGGCTTTGGCCTGTTGGCTTCTTGCCGTGATCAACGCCTGGTCGAGGAGTGATTGCGCCTCGGTGGCAGCGTCCGGCCCGCCGCGGTCCAGCAGCACGCGCGCCTTCAGCCGGTACAATTCGGCCTCGAATATGCGTTCGCTGTTGCGGTTGGCCGTTTCGAGCCCCCGTTCGATCAGGTCCAAGGCAGCCTCGAATTCGTGACCGAGCAACAAGGCGGGACACAGCAGGACATACAGCGCCGTGATGCCGAGCTGATAGCCCGCGCCACGATACCCGTCCAAGGCACTCCTGACTTCCTCGAGCGCGCCGGGTGAGGGACCAAGCATCATTGCGCATATGCCGCGCACCGCGTGCGCCAAGCCGCGCCACTGCCGGAATCCATGTTCCTCCGATAATGTGAGACAGCGCTCGGCGTGCCCATGCGCGATCGTCAGCTCTCCGCGCAGAGCGTGGAGAATGGATGCGTAATAGCAGGCATAGGCCTGCGTGTGCGGGTGCTCGATGGAATCGGCACGCTGAAAGGCGGCGACCATTCGCGTGATTGCCGTATCGACGTGGCCGAGCAGCCACAGAGCCCACGACATCAGGGACAGGTCGGCCACTCCGGCATCCTGGCCGGCCGCCCGCGCCGCCAGTCTCTCCTCCTCGCTGCTGGCGTTGAACGCGTCGACGGCCCGCTCGATCGCTTCGCGGGCCGCGGTCAAATGTCCCATGAAAAGGAGGATCATCGCCTGCCCGCGCATCGCGTTGAGCAACGCCGGTCGATCACCGCGCGCGCTGGCGAGATCAAGCAAGACTGTGATCGTCTCCTTTGCCTGCGGCAGCTCCCCGCGCACGACGCTCGCAGTGGTCAGCCAGAACATGACCTGAAGATGCTCGGGCGGGTCTCCGAGGCGCTCGCACAGCTCCCGCGCACGGGTGAAGGTCGCCATCGCCTTGCTCGAGGCTGGTCCCTGAGTTGCGATCAGGCATGACCCCAGGACGAACTGGAGGTCAAGCTCGGACCTGTCCTTGCCCAAGCCATCGGGCAAATGGCCTAAAACCTCGATACCTCGCTCCAGATGCGCGATGGCCTCGAGGTTGGCGGAGCGTAGGGCGGCGTTCTTGCCAGCCTGTAGCCAATATCCCACCGCTTTTTCGGTCAGTCCCGCTTCTGTGAGATGGAGCGCGAGGGTTTCGGGCTGATTCTGCAAGATTTCCGGGAACGATTGCTCGAACGCGCTCGCGATCGCGGCGTGCAACTGCACGCGTCGGCTCTTCAGCAGGCCGGCGTATGCGGCGTCCCGCACCAGCACGTGCTTGAAGCTATACACCGCCTGCGGTATTTGCCCCCGGCGGAAGATCAACTCCGCCCGAACCAGCTCGCCAAGCGCGTCCTCCAATCTCTCACGAGGCAACCCGGCTACAGCGCTCAACAGGTCGTAGGAGAACTCGCGACCAACGACCGCGCCGATCTGCGCTACCTCACGCACCGGTGCCAACCGGTCGAGACGCGCCATCAGCGAGTCGTGCAATGTCATCGGGATGGCGAGCGACGGCAAGGGATGCTCAAGCACGTAATGGCCGTCCCGCTCCTGCAAGAGCTCGCTTTCCAGCACCGTCTTGGTCAATTCTTCAACGAACAGAGGCACGCCGTCAGTGCGGGCGAGGATCTGGCTCATCACCTCCTCGGGTAGCGATTTGCCGCCCGTCACCCGCTCGACCAATGCCGCCCCGTCGCGTCGGCTAAGGCGGGTGAGCGGGACTGTCATCATGTAGGCATAACTTGGCCAAGGTGGCGAAAACTCGGGCCTCGCAGTAATGAGCAGCATCACTCGAAGCTTTGGCACCCGCTCCACTATAGCCGCGAGCAGCTCCAGCGAGGTTGGGTCAATCCAATGGACATCTTCAAAGATCATCAACACCGGCTGCCGCGCTGCCAAGCCATCGAGCTGAGCCAAGAGCGCCGCCAATGTCTTCTGCTTGCGCTTCTGCGGACTTAGCTCTGGCAAACGGTAGCGGTCGTTGGGTGGCAGCGACAGAAGGTTGGCCAGAACTGCCACGTGGTCCGCATCAGCGGCGGATTGGGCGAGCAGGGCTTCCAGCTTGGCGAGCTTCTCCGCGGGCAAGTCGCTGCGGTCGAACCGGGCAGCCCGTTCGAGTTGGCTGATAAATGGGAACAGATCACTGTTAATGTGATACGCTGAGGAAAAATAGCGCAACGTGACGTGTGGTTCGGCTCGGAGCCACTCGTCAAGCGCGAAGGCAATGTGCGACTTGCCGATACCCGGTTCTCCCGTAAGCACCACAACGCGGCCCTCACCTTGCGTGGCATACTTCCATCGGCGCAACAGCAGCTCGATCTCCTCATCACGCCCGAGCAGCGGCGGCAGCGTGGCTTTGTGCGTCGCCTCGAAGCGGCTCTCCACTCCGCTCGTCCCGAGCACCTGCCAAGCCCGTGTCGGTTCCGCCCAGCCTTTAAGCGCGACAAGGCCGAGATCGCGGTATGCGAAGTGCCCACCGGTGAGCCGGTGCGTACTCGCAGAAATCAGGACCATGCCGGACTCGGCGAGCGATTGTAGGCGCGCAGCGAGGTTCGGCGTCTCACCAAAAACTTCATGAGCAGCGCATTCGGTGACCAGATCGCTCACGACCACCATGCCGGTAGCGATCCCAATGCGGACCTGTAGCTCGGCACCGATATCTGTCCGGAGGTTACCCACAGCGTCGACCAGCGCGAGCCCGGCGCGCGTCGCCTGCACGGCATCATCCTCGTGCGCCTGGGGATAGCCGAAATAAGCGAGCGCGCCGTCCATATATCGGGCAATGATGCCCTCGTATCGGCCGATGACCTCAGCGATGCAGGCGTGATAAGCACCGAGCACCGCCCGCAAATCCTCTGGATCGAGGCGTGCCGAAAGTTCCGCCCAGCCAACCAGATCGCAAAACATCACCGTAATATGGCGTCGCTCGCCGTCCGGCCGCAACACTTCTGCCGAAGTCCGGGGTCTTGTGAGAGCGGCCTCCTCGTCAAGTTCCGCGATCGCCTGCAGCATCTTGCGGCGATGCGCGGGCGGGATGCCAAAGTGCTTGAGGTCTTGCTCTGTCAGATCGCGGACGAGCGAGAGGTCAATGGCGTTTTTCGCGAAGGGCTGGGCGTACTCTTCGAGGCCGATCGATGCTAGCCACTCGGCAATGCCGCTCATGGCGAACCCATGGCTGTTAGCAAACAACGCCGATATCTTCCAACCAACATTCGATTTCGACCGTGGCGCGCCTCGTGGCCACCGGAAAGAAGCCGAAGGTCGTCATCGTGGCGGTGATGCGTAATAAGATGATCACCATGCTCAACGCAATGCTCCGCGACGACACGCCTTGGGTCGACCGCTCCAGCGGTCGGCACAGCGTGCCGACCGCACGGTAGCCGCTGCGCCGGTCGATTTGGCCAAGTCAAGGCCGTAGCCGCGCACAGCGCGGGGGTGCGAAGCGCCAGCCTTGACGCGGCCAAATCGATCAGCGATCTCGCTGCGACAAGATCACAGTTGCTCATTTGCGGACTGCCTCCCGGAATTGGCCGCCGCTCATGGTACCAGCAAGCGAACACCGCAGGCAGGCGGTTTGTCGCGTCTCCAGCCTGCCATAGGGAGGGTAAGGGGTCCTTGGGATGGACCTGAATCGTTCTGAAATGAGTTGTATGTTCTCTCTACCAGCTAGAAGTGCCCATGGCTCGGGCGCTTCTAAGCGAACACCTTACTTTTGCGGCAGGCCCAATAAGGTGAAACCGAGGCCCAAGGCGCGGTGACGGGTGGCGTAGGTCGGGAGGCCACCTACCCAGGCCCAGGCGCTAAAGCGCATCACCGGGCTGCCAGTGCGGCATGCCCAACGCCGCAGACGCGCGGTTGCCCGCGCGTTTCGCACTTCAATCGCACGAAATTTGCACGGTAAACTTCATGGCGATCTCGGCTATGGCTTCGGGTTCCAATTTGCTGGCTCCGGTGGTGATCTCGGCGTCGATGTTGCGGGTCCCGAGAAAGGCGACCGCTGTACCCGACGAGACCCCAAAGTTGACGTTCTGGGGTACGGCACCGCCGGCGGCCACGGCAGCCTCAAGCGTACCCAGGACGCCTTTGCTGATGCCGATGACAACTCCGCTCGAATCCGTCAGCGGTCCACCACTGTTGCCGGGTTGCATTGGTGACGAGACCTGGATTGTGGAGCGGCGTGGGGTCAAATTTGAGATCGGCGTCCAACGCGGACCCCGGTATTTGTGTTACATCCCTTTGTCACTGCTCTCATTTCAAGCGCAATGCAGGGTCACGGTTCGGCGCCGAAAAGGGTCATTCGGGCGCGCTGATTTACAGACAAGCTCAACGGCCTCGACCCGAAGCCTGTCCTCTATCGCGCAAGGACAGATGATCGTGGCGCCCAAGTGCTGCCCAAAGGCGCCGGAGCGCAAAAATCCCGCACAGCATCTACGAAGACGCTCGCCACGTCGACCGTGGACTTGGAACCATTGCGAGCTCTGACGGCGCTGGCAGCCGAGTTGGCATCGGCCAAGGCCGATCGATTTTGCAATGCAGAAATACGCTTTTGCGAGGCAGCATACTATTGCATTGCAACACGTCGTGCCCTATCTGCATCCCTATCGAAACACGGCGACCAGTCGGCGGGCCTTTACGATCCGAGTGGCTGCGGGAACGTGTACCAAGCCCCACACCAAGTTCAGGGCAGGAGTGGTAGCCTATTGTCATGCCCTATACGAAGGATCTCTGTTGATGACCGAGGCAGAAGCCAAGGCCAAAACCGCAAAGCCTATGTCTGCGACAACTAACGCGACGTTTGCGATCCCGAAGTTCGAAATCCCTCAGTTCGAGATGCCGAAGGTGGAAATCCCGGAGGCGTTTCGCGAGTTCGCCGAAAAAGGAGCGTCGCAAGCCCAGGAGAATTACAAGAAAATGAAGGCGGCAGCCGAAGAGGCCACCGACGCCCTCGAAGCGACCTACGCGATCGCTACGAAGGGTGCCGCGGATTACGGCCTCAAACTAATCGAGGCTGCCCGCACAAACACCAACGCGGCCTTCAGCTTCTATGGTGAACTGATGGCCGTGAAGTCGATGGCGGAAGTTGTCGAGCTGTCGACCGCGCACGCCCGCAAGCAGTTTGATGCCCTCTCGGTTCAGACCAAGGAACTCACTGTGATAGCGCAGAAGACGGCGGTCGACGCGAGCGAGCCGGTCAAGGCCGGTGTCAGCAAGGCGTTCAGTCGGGTCACTTGAACTCAAAGTTGTTTTGGTCGGCGAGTGTCGGCCCTCGTTGTGTCACGGTAAAGCCCGAGCCGGTCGTTCGGGTTTTTCTGTTTATTCGACAGATACGAGCCGTGCGATCATGAACTCCTATCGAGTTCCCGCGAGTTCGAGTTAGATCAATGCCTCAAGGCGCGGTTGTCACCTCAGCGGCGTCGGATTAGAGCCGGACGCCATTCGGAGGAAGCCATGAATAACCATTGCGCTTACTGCTATGGCAAGTTCGGACTTGTGCGGCAGCGTCGAGGGTTCAAAAGCTTTTGTTCGCAGAAGTGCGTGGATTACCACAAAGTTTGGCTTGAGGCCGAAGTCCGAAAGCGCAAGGGTTGGTTAGATGGTCTTTGGTCGGCCAGTTTGAGCGCGGTCCCCTACGCGAACGAACGATCGTAGGCTTAACCCACGCAGTTTGTATTTGTTAGGAAGGTACAGCCGACGTTGCGCCCGGCCTCACGCGTCGGCTGAGCGATGTCCTTGGCATGTCTGCTTCCCCCCGACTCCGGCCGTATTGCCGCACTGCCGCGAACCGACGCGATGTGCCACAACCGGACTCATGCAGCGCAGCAAATACGTGCCGAGTGCACTTACTCGATCACCTCGTCGGCGCGGGCGAGCAGCGTTGGCGGCACGGTGAGTCCGAGGGCTCCGCAGTGGTCAGGTTGATGACGAAATCGAACTTGGTCGGCTGTTCCACCGGAATTTCGGCGGGCTTGGCGCCTTTCAAGATCTTGTATTTGTCACCTCAAGTTTGCGCGCGCGCAGGCCGCCATAACTTTCAATCCGTGCGAAACTGCGAGAAGGATTCGATCGGCGCAGCGTATGCTGCTCCCATGCACTGCGCCGGTCAGAGCTCAAAATCAAGATCCCTAACGCTTCGCTAGGAACTCGAGAACGGCCGCGCTAAATGCGTCCGGATCACGAACTGGACCGTTGTGGTTGACGTTCTGCATGATGACCCGCTGAGCCCCCGGCACGCAGCTTGCGACTCCTTCGCTAGTCAGTGCGAAGTAAGCTTGAGACTTTTGCCCCCACATGACGAGTGTCGGTCGGGTGAAAGCCTTCAGAGCGTCGCATGTAACATTCGGCGGTGGCGCCGCAATTGACAGCGGACGCGTCCTGGCGTTCTCAAGCACCCCCGCTTTCGTTGATTGCGGCAGGCCCTCGAAACTACCGGGCGGGAGCTGGTAAATGGCCTCGTATAACAGCCGGACCGCTTGCGCGGCGTCGCCCGCTTTGGCCGCGGCAGTGGCCGGGCCAAGATCTTTGCCCTATCTTCGCGTGCCGTTTTCTCCTCCGGGCTGTCAGCAGGCAGTACAGAGCCAAGGGCCGGCTCATAGAGGATAAGGCTACGGACCACTGACGGATTCTTTAGCGCGGCGATCGCTGCCACCGCGCCCCCATAGGACCAGCCGACGATATGGGCCGGTCCCGCGTTCAGCGACTGGATGAGCTTGGCGAGATCATCGGCATGGGTCGCGAGATTGAAGTTCTTACCGTCATCCGGCCATGGGGCGCTCCCGTAATATCTCTGCGTGTAGGAGATGGACCGATACTTCTTTCCGGTCGCCGCTCTGACCGGCCCTTGCGCGGTACAAGGTCATGACCCTCGCAACCGATGAGTTCATCCGCCGCTTCCTCATCCACGTCCTGCCGAAGGGCTTCCACCGCATCCGTCACTACGGGCTATTCGCCAAGTCCTCCTGCGCCGACAACGTCGCGCGCGCACGCGAGCTGCTCGCGGTGCCAAAGCCTCAAGACCCGCCTGCCGATGCGGATGCCACCGATCCCAACGAGCCGCCGACCCTCTCGCATCCCTGTCCGTGCTGCGGCAGCCGCATGATCATCATCGAGACCTTCGCGCGCGGCTGCCAGCCGCGCCACCAACCATCATCGTCAACCGTCGCCATCAGGATCGACACGTCATGACCACGATCGCTGTGCTGCGACGACAGGCTGACAACCTCGCACGGTGCTGGTCGCGGACCGGCGGCGACCACATCCGCCGAAACGTGCCGTCCCGCCATCGAAGCAAGCTCGCAACAGCCGCCTCCAGCGCTCGTCGCGATCACCAACCCGAGCTGCTGCTGCCTGCCACCCGCCTCATTGCTCGCGTCCAACCGCATTGTCCTCCCTCGCACACACCTTCCGCGTCAGCCAAATCCCCATAGCCGAGTGCGCGCCAGCCTCCGCGTACCATCGCCCGCGGGTTCCTTCCTTGGCGGCTTTCGGACGCCGGCCAGTTGCTCGCAGCGCCATCAATCATCGCCGGCATCCGAAACCCTGCACATTAGCGGTCATCGGGGACGTCTTGCGGGCTACACCGCCGCGCCTGCGGCCGCGCCGTCGCCGAAGGGCTTGGCGATGGGGGCGAAAAAAAGAGCGCAGAGAGAAAAACCCCGCCAAAGCGCCCCCCGGCGGGGTTTTGAGCGGGCGGCCCCCGGCTCGGGGTTGCGGAAGGAGGGGGCCGAGCGCTCGACAGGCATTCTGCTATAGCCGACTAGAGCCGCGGTCGTGCCACACTACCGATTAACCAAACGCTGCGGATTCAAATGGAGTGTGGCTTTTGCAGCACAATTAGGTCAGTGAGGCTTCGGGGGGTGCGCGGCGGCAGCTTATACATTAGCTCCGGCCATTCGCTTTCGATCAGCTCGCGCATCTCGTCGGAAACGGCCGATACCCCCCAAATGGGAGGCGCCTTAGAGGTCCCGCACCGGGCATAATGGCGAGCGGCTTTAGGGCAGCGGTGGATGTCAGCCATCCCTGCGCCGCCGGGCCCCGATCTTTTGGCAACCTGTGGTCGGGGCCCGCTAAATGCTGCACCGCTGGCGTAAGGCTCCGCTTCGCGGGCACCTGATGAGGCAATGGGAATTCATTTCACTGTTCGGCGGAGCGGCCCCGTGTTGGCTCGGGGCGCGCACGCTAGCTACGTCACCATGACGAAGGGCACGCGGGCGAAACGAACAACCGGGGCCGGACGACGGCGCCCGAAAGCCGCTGCCGATTTCAAGACAGTAAACGCATGGCTGCAACGCGAGCTGATTGACGCGTATCAGCGCCAGACTGCGGCGTCCGAGATGCTGAGCGTCATTTGTGCGAGAGGGGCGCCTACGTCATCGAGGATAGCCGCCAACGGCGAATTGCCTCCCAGTAACGTTGAGCGGCCGACCCACCTCGATTCAGAACAATTCAGGTCCGCCGCATGGACCTGCCAGCCCTTCTACGGCAGGCTAAGAGTGCGGCAAACCGAGCGCAGCGTCTGGCGCCTGTTGCCGGTGAGCGGGAAGAGCGCGCGACAGTGAGCGCCAATGACCATATAACAACTTGGCTTGATGGGATCGGGCTCGCGCAGTACGCGACCGTCTTTGCCGAGAACGCCATCGATCTTGATATCCTGCCTGATTTAACCGAAGCCGATCTGGAGAAATTGGGCGTTGCGCTCGGGCATCGGAAACGGATTCTCAGAGCGATCGCTGCCCTCTCAGGCGGGAGCCCAGCCCCAGCTGCCAGCGCGCCCCCTGGCGCAATCCAAGGCCGAGAGACGGCAGGTGACCGTCCTTTTTTGCGATCTCGTCGGCTCGACGGCTCTGGCGGTCAAGCTCGATCCCGAGGACCTGCGCGACGTGACCCGCAGATTCCAAGGTTCCTGCGCCGCGGCGATCACTCAGATGGGCGGGTACGTCGCCCGATTCATGGGCGACGGACTCCTCGCCTATTTCGGTTACCCCCAGGCGCACGAGGACGATGCTGAACGCGCGGTGCGAGCCGGGCTTGACCTCGTGGCGAAGGTCAGTCAGCTCCTGCTCCCGACCGGGGACCTGCTGCAGGTGCGGGTTGGGATAGCGACCGGCTTGGTCATCGTCGGTGACACCGTCGGCGAGGAGTTGGCGCAGGAGCAGATGGTCGTCGGAGAGACTCCGAACCTGGCATTTGGCTTGCAAAGCGTGGCAGCCCCCAACACCACAGTCGTGGCCGCCGGCACCATGAGATTGCTGGGCGATGTGTTCGTGTGCGAGCAGCTGGGACCGTTCGAACTCAAGGGACTTTCCGAGCCGGTGACGGCGTGGCGGGTCTTGGGGGAACGAGTGGGCGAAAGCCGTTTCGCGGCGATCCGTTCGAAGAGGCTTACGCGGTTTGTCGGCCGGCAGAATGAGCTGCACCAGTTGTACGGTCTGTGGAAGCGCGCCAAGGGCGGCAAGGGTCAGGTTGTTCTGCTGTGTGGCGAGGCCGGCATCGGCAAGTCGCGCATCAGCAAGATTCTACTGGATCGGATCGCGGATGATGCACATGTGCCGATACGACTCCAATGCTCTCCCTATCACACCAACAGCCCATTTTATCCGGTTATCATCCAGCACGAACATGCGGCGCATTTCCAACAACTCGATCCCCCCGAGGTCAAGCTCGAGAAGCTCGAGGCCCTGTTATCCCAGATCGGTCCAGAGATATTGGCCGACGCCCCGCTCTATGCCGCCTTGCTGTCGATTCCAACGGACGGACGCTATCCGGCGTTGGACCTGACGCCGCGACGGAAGAAAGATTTCACGATCGAAGCCCTGACCCGTCAAGTTCTGACCCTTGCGCGCACAAAGCCGGTGCTCTTCGTGATCGAGGACGCACATTGGATCGATCCTTCCACGCTGGAAGCAACGAATCGATTCATCGAGGCGGTCAAGACGGCTCCGGTGCTTCTCCTGATCACCTTCAGGCCCGAGTTCTTCCCGCCGTGGCTCGATCAGCCGCACGTGACAATGATCCAGCTCAATCGACTTGGGCGCGACAAAGCTCAGCGCGATGATCCGGGATGTCGCGGGCGGCAAGGAATTGCCAGCCGAAGTGTTCGAGCCGATCATCAGCAAGACCGATGGGGTTCCCCTGTTTGTCGAGGAGCTCACCAAGATGGTGCTGGAGTCCGGGCTGCTCCAGGATGCAGGGGATCGCTACATCACCGTCGGCCCGCTGCCGCGTCTCGCCATTCCGACCACGCTGCATGATTCATTGATGGCGCGTCTTGATCGGCTCAACGCGATCAAGGAGATTGCCCAGATCGGCGCTGCGATCGGTCGTGAATTCACGTATCGCCTGCTCGCCGCTGTCGCACCAATTTCCGGCATTGCACTGCAGTCGGCGCTTGGGCAACTCACGCGCGCCGGACTGATCTTCGAACGCGGCGAACCACCGGATTCCACGTACACCTTCAAGCACGCTTTGCTGCAGGAGGCAGCTTACGCGAGCTTGCTGCGGGGGAGGCGCCAGGAGCTGCATCGCAACATCGCCGACGCGCTCGAAGACCAATTCGCCGCGTTGGCAGAGACACAGCCGCAGCTTATGGCGCATCATCTGGCGCAAGCAGGGCTCACCGAACGGGCCATCAATTACCTGCGAAAAGCCGGGCAGCGTGCGAACGAGAGTTCGGCCAATGCGGAGGCAATTGGGCATCTGAAGCTCGCACTGGAACTTCTGCAATCACTTCCCGACGGTCCAGAGCACAAGCGAAAAGCGCTCGAACTGCAGGTGATGCTTGCCCAGGCGATGATCGCCGGCCGCGGCTATGCCGCCCCAGAAACGAGGGAAGTTCTGCTGCAGGCGAAGGCGTTGACCGATGAATACACCGAGGTGTCGCAGACGTGCGCCATTCTTTACGGGATATGGGCGTGCAATTACGTCGCGGGTGAGGTCGCGATGCAGCAGAGGGCGGCGGCGGAGTTTCTTGCCGAAGCGGAGCGGCATGGCGAGACCGCCTCACTCTGCCTCTCCCATCGCACGCTCGGCACTACATATGTGCAGATGGGCGAATTTGCTGTCGGGCGACAGCACCTCGAGCGTGCTCGGGAGTTATACGATCCCGAGCACCATTCTCAATCCAAGTACCTCTACGGTCAGGACATCGGAGCGACCGCCCTGAGCTATCTGTGCTGGGCGCTGTGGCATCTCGGATATGTCGATCAGGCGGCGACGGTCGCGGCTGAGGCGAAGAAGCGCGCTGACGCGTCGTCACATCCGTTTACGCTGGCATACACCATTTGTCATGCCTGCGGCATGATGGATATCTTCCGCCGCTGCCCGGAGGATACGCAATCTTACGCCAACGCTGTCATTTCGATCTGCACCGAGCACGACTTTCCGTTCTGGGCGGCAGGCGGGCGGATTCTCGATGGCTGGGCAATTGCATGCCGGGGGAAGACAGACGAAGGGATCGAGAAGCTTGATGAGGGGCTGGCGGGTTGGCGCAAGACCGGCGCGCGCCTGTGGCTGCCGATCTTCCTTGCGCTCAAAGCCGAGGCTCACGCCAAGGCAGGCCGCAGCGATACCGCGCCGAAGACCATCGAAGAAGCTCTCGCCATTTCGGACGAGACCGGTGAACGCTGGGCCGTCGCCGAGGTGCTGCGGATCAAGGCCGGCTTGTTGCAGGCGACCGAGCGCGCCGCAGCCGACGAAATCGAGAACCTGCTCGTCAAGAGCCTGGAAACGGCACGGCGCCAGCAGGCCCTTTCCTGGCAGCTACGCACGACATGCGATCTTGCGCGCCTCTGGCAGGGACAAGGTCGTGGTGATGAAGCCCTGACATTGTTGCAATCGATTTATGATCGGTTCACGGAAGGATTCGGGACGGCCGACCTGATCCATGCCAAGGCGCTTCTCGAAAGCCTGGTTGCGAGCTCGGGCGGACGGAATGGCGAAGGATCGAGCAAACGCGGCCGGCGGCCTTTGGCTGCAGGACGGCGTCGCGGCCGCCACCCGTAAGACATTGTCGCGCCATTCCGACAAGTGCCCACGAGTTTGGATTCCATTAGGCCTTATCGATGAATTACGGGAAAAGCCAGAGAGTCCGTTCTGGGTCAAAGTGAGAAGAACTCACATTGAGCATATGTCGTCCGCTTTGCCTCCGATAGCGACCGTTTAGCGGACGGGCCGGCATGTCTCAAACGTGCCGGAAGTAGCCAAATTCATCCCATCACCTTGTCAGGGAACCGCTGGCGTGTAGCGAGCGAGACCGCATGTTAAAACGGAAACGCATTGGGGCCGCGCATGGCGCGGCCCCAACGAATCGTATGTGCGCCCGCTCAGTGCGCCAGCGGATCGGGCCGCACCTGGATGTGGACGGCGCGCGGCTTTGCGCCCTTGCCGCCTTCCTTAAGCCAGGGCGTGCGGTCGCCGTTCGTACTCCACAGCCCGCGGCCCTTCCAGCCGGCGTTCGGGTCATCGATGCGCCCGTCCAAGCCCTTGGCAAAGAAGCCCAGCGGATACGGGATGCGCAGCATGATCATCTGCCCGTCCTTGAGCGCGGCGAAGCCGTCATTGAGGTTGGCGGTCGAGATCGGGACATTGTCGCCGAGCCCCACCGTGTTGTGGTGGTCCACCCAGCTGTAGTAGCTCGCCTCTGCGCTCCCGTTCTCGAAGCCCTCGAAGGCCGGCCCGGGGTACTTGTAGTACGCAAAGCCTTCGGGGCAGTGGTTGCCGGTCGCAGCGGGCCCATTGAGCGAACCCTTGCACTTGCGCCGGTCGAAGCTGATGAGAGTGCCGTTCGAGCCCGACCCCCAAAGCACGCCGTTCTTGTCGATGTCGCCGCCGCGCACTCCGATGCCTTCTTTCGGGATGGCGTAGAACTCGCTGAGCTTGGTCTTCGGATCGAAGCGCAGGAATCCCGGCGTGCCGGCGAACACGTTGAGGGTGTACCAGACCGAGCCGTCGGTCGGGTGCGGCATCACGGCGTAAGGACCCGAGCCCGCGATCCGTATGTCCTTGCCCGCCTGCGCCGGCTGGTCTGGCTCGGTCCATTCGTCGACCTTGCCGTTGCCGTTGGTGTCGAGCACGAAAGGCGCCCAGCCCTGCGCCTTGGCGGCGTCGCCGGTCTCGTCCCACAGCTTGGTATTGACCCAGCCGGCGACCGGGCCGGTGCCGGACAGCCACAGCGTGTCGTCGGCGTCGTAGCCGAACTGCGGATGGTGAGTCCCGAAGCAGGTGTCGATGAAGCTGTACTTCATTGTTTTGGGATCGAGCATCGACACCTGGCGCCCCGAGCGGTCCAACGGGAACACCTTGGCCGAGGGATGGTCCGAACCCTTCTTGCAGAAGGCCGGATTATCGATCCCGCGCACGGCCGCGGCGAACCACACCCGGCCGCTCTTGTCGAACATGCCGTTGTGGTTGTTGGCGCGCTGGCTCCAGATTTTCTCCTCGCCCCAGTAGGCCGAGGGCTGCGTCGGCTTCGCGACGGCGGAGGCATGGAACGGCGGTCCGAACGATTCGGGTGCGTTCGGGTCCGCGACCGGCATCTTGAAGAACGTCGCCTTGTGCGTCTTCGGATCAAGGATCGGCATATCGTCGCTCGAGTACTCGGGCGAACCGTAGAGCGGACCGTAGGCATTGACGGTCGGATAGCGCCGGTCCGAGGAGATCAGATCGTGGGTAAACTGCTTCTCTGTGCCCCACTCCCACGACGTGACGACGATGTTCCGCTCCACACCCTGCGGCCGCTGCGGCTTGTCCTTGGGCAGCTCGCCCTTGGCGACCCGGTCGGTCCAATCGCCGAAATACTTGAACGGCACGCCGCCGAGCTGTCCGGCGAGCCGGTTCACCATGAACTCGCCGGTTTGTCCGGAGGCGACGCGCCGCATCCACGCTTCCGCGCCGGTCTTGAATTCGCCAAGCTGCGCCGGGACGGTGCGCGTCGCTTCCTGCCCGAGCTGATGGCAGCCGATGCAGTCGACGTTGCCCATGCGCTGGCGCCAGGTCTCCCGCGTGATGTTCTTCGGGATCTCGGTCGAGCCGCCGAAATCCTTCTCCGGAGGAAGCTTCATCATCGCGTACCAGTAGATCGCCGGATAATAGTGCGCCGCCGCCCGCTCGTTGGGCGCCGGCACCGCGGTGAGATTGAGCTGCTGGCCGGGCTTCGCACGCATCTTCGGCGAGTTCCACCAGCCCATAGCCGCGCACCCAGACCTGGTAATTGGCATTCGGCAGGTCCGGGATGACGTAGCGGCCCTGATCGTCGGTGACGACGGTCTTGGCATACTTGGTCGGCAGTTCGGTCGTCTCCGCGATCACCCAGACCCCGGCTTCCGGCCCGCTCGGACCGGTGACCACGCCGCCGATGTCGTCCTTGTCGATCTCGACCGCCGCCTGCTGTGCGCCCGCCGGAGCCGGCATGGCAACCGCCATCGCGGCGATGCCGATTGCGGCAGCAGTTGAAAACAGAACTTGCCGCAAACTCATCTTGTCCTCCCTGCAATGCCTGGGCTTAAGCTGCCCGTTGTCGAGGGAATGATATACCAAATTGCATCACGCAAAAGACGAAATCGGATGAGCAGGGCTTTGCCGCGATGTGACGCCCGATTACCTCTTCGGCGCAAGGCAAGCTACGCCGTTGGAAGGGCAAATGCTGAAGCGAGGCCATCGTGAGAAAAATGCATTAGAATGCCGATGCATGCTTCCTCCTGATCTGATTCTGCACGGCGGCAAGATCATCACGCTCGATCGTAGCTCACGATTGGCGCAAGCCATCTCGGTGCGATCGGGTCACGTCGCGGCCGTCGGCGACGACGCGGCGCTCCTCAAAGATGCCGCTCCCACAACCCAACTCATCGACCTCGAGGGCCGTTCTGTACTGCCAGGGCTCTTCGACGCCCATCCGCATGCCGACCGCGAAGGTCTCAAGGCGCGAGGCGGCATCCCGATTGCCGGACTTCATTCGGTGGCCGACATCGTCGAGGTCGTGAAGCAAGCAGCGCAGACGACACCGGCCGGCGAATGGATCGTGCTGATGCCGATGGGGGAGCCGCCGCACGAATATATCAGTCGCCCCGACCAATTGACCGATGGCCGCTTTCCAACCCGGTACGACCTCGATGCGGTGGCTCCCGACCATGCGGTCTACATTCGCGCGGTGTGGGGTTGGTGGAGCCGTCGTCCGTTTCCATCGGTCGCCAACTCGCTCGCTCTTGCGCGTGCCGGCGTGACGCGCGATACCCGTGCGCCGCACAATGTCGAGATTTTGAAGGATGCACGCGGCGAGCCGACCGGCGTCTTCCTCGAGCGCAATTTCGTGCCGGTCCTGGAATACACGCTGTTTCGCGATCTGCCCCGCTTCAAATATTGCGATCGCGTCGAGAGCGTGCGGCTCGGCGCGCATGCCTATGTAGCTGCGGGCACGACCTCGCTCTATGAAGGGCATGGCCTCACGCCAACGGTGATCCGCGCCTACCGCGAGAACGCCGAGCGCAATGCGATGCCCTTGCGCATGCATGCCCCGGTCAGCATGCCGAGCGCGGCCTTCGACGACAAACGGCTGGTCGACCTGTTCTATCATTATGCTGGCCCCGCCGGCGGCCGCGGCCGCGGCGATGACATCCTGCGCGTGGAAGGCATCAATCTCGGCGGTCATGCCGACGCGACGGTCGCCGACATCATCGCCGCGGGATATCCGTACGATCAGTGGGCCGGGCATTTCTACCAGGCGATGACCGCCGAGCGGTTCGTGAAGCTCGGCATCGAAGCGGCGCGGCTCGGGCTGCGGGTGAATTGCGTGATCAGCCGCGACATCGAATATGGCCTGAGCGCCTACGAGGCGATCGACAAGGAGGTGCCGATCCGCGACCGGCGCTGGGTGATGATCCACGTCAACCAAGCGACCGATGCCCAGATCCGTCGCATGAAGGCGCTCGGCGTCATCGCCACGGTGGTGCCGGGTTTCCTCTGGATGGCGGGCGATCGCTACGGCCTCGACAAGCTCGGCAGCGACGGCATCCCGATTCGACGGCTGCTGGACGGCGGCGTACCGGTCGCGCTTTCGACCGACGGCGTGCCCTACTCGATGTTGTGGGCGGCATGGGAGGCGATCGCGCGCTGGGACGAGGACGGCCAGCGCCAGCTCGGGGAAAGTCACCTGACCCGGGAGGAGGCGCTGCGCATGGCGGCGCAGAGCGGGCATCAGCTGACCTGGAACGAGGACAGGTTTGGATCGCTCGAGGTCGGCAAGGTCGCGGACATGGCTGTGCTTGCGGAAGACCCGCTGACCTGCGATCTGGATCGTCTCAAGGACATCCGGATCGAACGAACTTTCCTCGGCGGACGTCAGGTCTTCGGACCGATTTGAAGCCATGAAGGTCGTGTACCGCGACCTGAAATGGACTCCGAATTTGGGGCCAGTTTGACATCGGTTATTACTACGATGGCGGCCTTCGATGCCGGATTGCAGCTTTCCCGCGCGCGCGTCCCCAGTTACCGGAACGCCAGCTCAATCCGGGACTGCAGGAATGACTTAGCCAGCTTCCAGGCAATTCGAATTATTGCTATCGTTCGGGTCAGCTCGGGTGATGGTGCATCCCGGACCCACGCAGGAGAAGCAGCCATGCCATATCAGCTCGATCATATCGATCCGACCAAGACGGCGATGATCGTCGTCGACATGCAAAATGATTTCGTGGCGGAGGGGGCCAAGCTCCGATCTGCGGCAGCCGCCGCAATGGTGCCAAGGCTGGCTTCAACGCTCGATTTCTGCCGGGAAAAGGGCATCCGAGTCATCTATACAGCTCACGTCCATCGACGCGATGGATCCGACATGGGGCTCTACGATGATCTCTATTCGCCTATCGCCGATCGGTCGACACTGGTCGACGGAACATCAGGCGCGGAGATTTTCCCCGGCCTCGCTCCGGCTTCAGGCGAGCACATCATCAAGAAGCATCGCTACAGCGCATTCTTCGCCACCGACCTCGACCTCATCTTGCGCGAATGGGGCATCACCACCGTGATCATCTCGGGAACGACCACCGAAAACTGCTGCCACGCCACTGCGCGTGACGCGATGTTCAATAATTACAAGGTTGTCTTCCTGTCCGATGCTACCGGATCGTTCGACTATCCCGACGTTGGCCAAGGGGCCATGTCGGCGGAGGAGGTGCATAAGGCTACTCTGTGCATTCTTGCGTTCTCCACCGCTCACGTCATGACGGTCGACGAATTCAAGGCGCTGGCTGCGCGCGGCACAACGGCCGCTCGCGCCGAGGGCAAGAAGGCGGCCTAGACTAGGCGGACCCACCCAATAAAACATCCCCGACTTGCGCGTCCCTGGCGCCCAGTCGATAGCTCACGGCCACAACCCGATCGAGCATGGTGCTGGTAGGCGAGTCTCGCCGCTGCGATACGGCGCGACTGCAACCACTGACGCGCTCGTCACTCGGACACTGGCCAGATTATTCGATCGCCTCGTCGGCGATGGTGAGTAGCAGCGGCGACACGGTGAGCCCGAGTGCTTGCGCGATGATCAGGTTAGATCGGAAAGCCCTAGCCCGCGCGGTCTCGGCAGCTTGCGTGCGCGCCTGCGGCGGCCGCTAGTTCGGACGCAGCCCGGATGAGCGAAGCGCCATCCGGGATTGAGCTGTTCGACGCCTCGACCCATCCCGACGTTCCTGCACGATGTGGGCAGCAGGTTTGGGACGTGTGAACGTCAGCTCTGTCCTGCGTCTAGAACGCGATGTGACCGGGACATCGGCACACGCTATGCCCACGATTGCCTCGATGTTGAAATAGTTTTCCCCGCTGCGCGGGACGGAGTTACAATTCTCGCTCGCTGTCCAAGCGCAACGGACGACAGTGTCCTCACGAGGCGGGAGAACGCCATGACGATCATCGTCAGGGAATCGAAGGACGCGTGCAGGCTATCGCTTTCGCTCATGCTACTGCTGGCCACCGTCTCCACCGCGACCGCCGGCTCGCTCGGCGGCCCGCTGGAGCTGCAGGACTTCGGCAGCTTCTTCGTCGGCGGACGGCCGCTCGAGTCGACCCATCCCGGCCCGGGCCCCACGGGCCCGGTTCCGGCCGGACAGATCAAGACCGGCCAGATGTACGTCCAGTATCTCATCCCCAAGACCGTGAGCGGGCCGGCGATCGTCATGGTGCCGGGCGCCGTCCACACCGGGGCCGCCTACGAGACGACGCCTGACGGGCGCGAAGGCTGGGCGACCTACTTTGCGCGCAAGGGCTTCCCGGTCTACGTGGTGGATCACGCCGGCCGCGCGCGCTCCGGCTTCGACCCGACGCCGGTCAACCGCGCCAAGGCGGAGGGGAACGCCGCCGCGCTGCCGGAGTTCCTGATCGCCACGCGCGAACTCGCCTGGGTGTTCTTCCGCATCGGGCCGTCGCATCCGACGCCGCATCCCGGCACGCAGTTCCCCCTCGATGCGCTCGACCAGTATGTCTCGCAGCTCGTGCCGAACACCGAAAGCACGCTGCCCGGCGCCGGCGCCAACACGGTCGCGGGGCTGGCGGCGCTGCTCGACAAGATCGGCCCGGCGGTCGTGCTGGTGCATTCGCAGTCGGGCGCCTACGGTATGGATCTCGTTCGCAATCACGCGGCCAAGGTGCGCGCCTTCGTCAACGTCGAAGGCAACTGCGTGCCCGCCACGCCGGACGAGATCGCGAACACCTTCAAGAAGGTCCCGATGCTGGCGGTGTGGGGCGACTTCAGCGAAGGCGCCCCCGGCCCAAACGGCGACACGCGGCGCAACGGGTGCGTCGGCACGATCAAGGCGCTTCAAGTGGCGGGCGGCGCCGCCAAGTACCTGCTGCTCCCCGAGGCGGGCCAGAAGGGCAACAGCCACATGCTGATGCTGGACAAGAACAACCTGGCGATCGCCGACCTGATCATCGGCTGGATCGGGGAGAACGTGCGGGGGATGTGACGGCGGCGTTTCGCGCCGCCTCTTGGCTTGTCGTCACCCGCGCAAGCGGGCGACCCAGTAGCCCGGCACTGCGTCACAGCCAGCCGCGACTCCTTTGCTTACGCGACCAGCGTAGCATCGGACGGTCGTTACGGGGGCCTGAAGTTGGAGAGCCGGCAGCCGCGATCTATGTCGATGCGGCAAGCGTGCACGTGAAGCAGGGACATTGCGCAGGTGTTAGTCGAAGCCCAGCGTCGACCGCCTGAGCCGGGGACGACAGGGCTCCTAACGAGCACAAGGAGCCGCGCGAGCCCGTGTCCATCCTCCCGTCCGCCCAGCGGTATTCGATGGTCACGTTCTGACCGTCGACGAAGCCCGCCTTGGCCAAGCCCGCGAGAAAGGCCTCGAGCCGCTTGAGAGTCTCCTCGCGGGATGTCGGGTGCAGAAATCCGATCACGGGCATCGCCGCTTGCTGCGACCGCGCCGCGAGCGGCCACGCCGCCGCGCCTCCCAGGACCGTGATGAACTGCCGGCGTTTCATTCGATCACCTCGTCGGCACGGGCGAGCACGGTCGGCGGCACGTCGAGGCCGAGCGTCTTGGCGGTCTTGAGGTTGATCACGAGTTCGTACTTGGTCGCAACTTGCAATGGAAGGTCGCCGGGCTTCTCGCCCTTGAGGATGCGGTCGACATAAGCGGCCGCGCGTCTGTGCGGATCGATGGGATCAAACCCATAAGCGGCCAACCCGCCGGAGTTGACGAAAAAGTGCTGGAAGTAGATTGCGGGCAGTTTGTACCGCGCCGCCAGCGAGATGATCGACGGTCAGCGTGAACACAATCGGCGTGGTGCGGCTCGCCTTGAGCAACGCCCCCACGACCGTGCCGCCAGAGGCCAAGATAACGTCCGGCGCCAGCGCGACCAATTCCGCCGCGTGCCTATAAACGTCTTTATCCTTTGGGAAGCGCAATGCCAGAATCAACGGTGACTGCGCGGGTCTGCGGCTTCTTGCTTTGGCGGCCCGCTGGATTGGTCGACGAATTTCTATTGCTTCTTCGGCTATTTATCTCAGCGCCTGTCAACCGGCGACCACGGGAGGACGGACATGCGGCTCGAGGATCATTTTGGAAGCAGCTCAACGGTACAGCGCAACGAGCGAGTCAGGTTGGCGGCATCGTTCTGGAATAACGTCGGGGCAGGTATGGTCATCGGCGGCATGGCGGCGGCATTTTTCCTGGAAAAGCCAGCCGGCGTCTGGACCAAAATCGGCATTGCGATAGGCGGACTTGTGCTTGGCTGGCTTTGTTATTCAATCGCCAGCAATATTCTCACGTACTTGCACACACCGCCCGAGGAGCGTCGCTAAGCAGATGGCTGCATCAGATGAGCAAACTCGCGGCCGCGAGGACAATCCCCGTGACGAATGCTGCCAAACAGGAGAACAGCAGAAAGTCGTTGACGACGTTGGCCATGATGCCCCCCGTGCTGCGCCAAAGGCCAGTGGCTTGCCCCGACCCCAAGCGCATTCCCATACCGTGACCAAAACGTGGCATCGCCCGCCAGGATCGATGACTACGGCGGCCGCTGTGGCGACGGCGTAACACTGATGGCCCATAGAAATGCCGCCCGAGGCGTTCCAGACCCACGATCGCTCACCCTACGGCCGTACGGTCGATCACCTGGATCGGCGGGGGACTGCTCTCCATACCGCTCCATCCGTTCCCGGCTGCTCAAAACCCTGGGTACGAGCACGTAGGGCAAGCCTTGCGCTTCTGCCTCAGCGACCTCGTCAGGATGAAAGACGTACCGGCGCGCCCGCAGTCATCGGCGCTCGACTTCGGCTCGACCTTGGCCAGCAGACGCTCAATGCGAAAGGCGCTGGGCTTCACGGGTGCTGGTCCTCTGCTCAACCGGATCGGCCATCGTCATCAGCACCCGGCGCGCGCTGTGCTAGCCGCACGGCCTCGTCTGTGCGCCGGAACTATCATACCCCGGTCGACGGCGCCAACGGGGGGAAGTAGACCTGCGTCTGCCCGCCGAGCGTGTCGGTGAGTGCGGGTCCCCCGCCGCGATAAGGGACGTGCACCATATCGACGCCGGCCATCATCTTGAATAGCTCGCCGGCTACATGAGACGTGGTGCCGTTGCCGGCGGATGCCATGTTGATCTTGCCCGGGTTGGCCTTGGCGTAGGCAATGAACTCGGGAACTGTCCGGGTTGGAACCGATGGGTTCACTACGACGACATTGGGCACGCGCATGATGCCCGCGACCGGCGCGATGTCGCGGATGAAATTGAATTTGAGGTTTTCGTAGAGCGTCGCATTGATCGCATTGGCCGCAGCGACCAAGAGGAGCGTGTAGCCGTCCGCGGGCGCACGCACGACCGTTTCGGTACCGATATTGGTGCCCGCGCCCGGCCGGTTCTCGACGACGAATGGCTGGCCGAGGCTCTCCGACAAGAATTGGCTCATCAAACGCGCGACGATATCGTAGCCGCCGCCAGCGGGAGCGGGAACGATTAAGCGCACCGGCCGTGCCGGATAGGCTTGCGCCCACGCAAATCGCGACACTGCCGGGAGCGCGGCAGCGCCCGCGGCCAGATGCAGGAATTGTCGGCGGGGAAGTTTCATTTTGCACCTCCCACTCGCTTCACATCATTCGATCACCTCGTCGGCGCGCAGCAGTATCGCCGTCAGCAATTCGACACCGATGGCCTTGGCGGTGCAACGCCCAAGGTATCGACAATTCCGCGCCGCGCTCATCAATTCAGCCAGAGTTGGTCAGGCTCGCCGGTGATCCGAACTGATCAGAGCCCACAGTGTGCCGTCACCTAGGTCTTCACTTTCCGGACCAGCAAAAGCCGGCGAACGGTCGCCACTAACCGCTCGAATTCGATCGGCTTGGTATCGAAGTCATCGCATCCTGCGGCTATCGCCTTTTCCCGCTCGCCGGCTAGTGCATGTGCGGACAGAGCGATGACCGGGATGTCGTGGGTTTGTGGATTGCCCTTCAGTCGCCGTGTGGCTTCCCACCCGTCGATCCCCGGCATTTCGAGGTCCATCAGGATAACATCCGGCCGCTCGCTGACGGCCATCTCGCAACCTTTCTCGCCGTCCTCCGCCGCCAGAACCTCGAAATCGCCCAGCAGCTCTAGCCGCATTTTGAGCATATAGACGTTGTCGTCGTTGTCTTCGACGTAAAGCACTTTGATCACGATGCCGCTTCCATTTCTTTGCCCGCTGTCGGATTGGGACGCACAAGCCGGCGGATGCGCTCGACCAAGTCGGCAGGCCGGAACGTCTCCTTCACCAATACGGATTGCACGCCGGAGTTTAACCGCTCCCGCTCTTTTGCGTCGAGATCGCGCGCGGTGATGACGATGACCGGGATGTGCCGCCACTCCACCGCCTTCTGCAGGGCGGCGACGACGGCAAAGCCGTCCATTTCGGGCATCATCAGATCGAGCAAGATCACATCGGGTTTCCCTTCTCGCAGACACGCCAGGGCCTCTCGGCCGTTGGCGGCTTCCTGCACGACCCATTGCTGACCCTCGAGCCACGCGCCCACCCGTTCGCGCTGGACCGGATCGTCTTCAACCAACAGGACCCGCGTGGGCGGTGTCGGCGCCCGAAAGCGGCCGACCAGCCGATGCAGCCGGTCGCGGTCGATCGGCTTGGTGAGATAGCCGGCCGCACCGAGTGCAATACCGCGGCGATGTTCATCCACGATTGTGACCATGATGACCGGGATCTCGGCGAGCTCAGGGTCCTGCCGGAGGGCCGCCAACACCGACCAGCCGTCGAGGTCGGGCATCATCACGTCGAGCGTAATCACGGTCGGCCGCAATTCCTTGGCCAGCTTGAGCCCCTCCAATCCGCCCGCTGCGGCGACGACGGAAAAGCCCTCTGCCTTGAGATGATCCGAAATGAGCTCGCGCGCTGTAGCATCGTCGTCGATGACGAGAATGCAATTGGTGCTGGGCGGCCGGCTGCCATCCGGACCGAGCGAGCTCTCTGCCCGCGAGTCCGCGCTGGCGGGCAAGCGGACGGTAAAGACCGAGCCCTTGCCCGGCTCGCTCGCCACCGTCACCTCGCCGCCCATCATGCGCGCAAGCTTGCGTGTGATGGCAAGACCAAGGCCGGTTCCGCCGTACTGCCGTGCGGTTGAGGTATCGGCCTGCGTGAATTCCTCGAACAGCTTCGCCTGCTGCTCGGGCGTCATGCCGATGCCGGTATCGGCTACCGCAAACTCGACCCAACTGTGTCCATCGACCACCTTTCGCACGCGCAGGGTCACTTCGCCCTGCTTGGTGAATTTGCAAGCATTGCTCAATAGATTGAGCAGGATCTGCTTGAGCCGCATGGGATCGGTACTTAGGGCGCCAAGGTTCTCCTGGCTCTCGACCAGGAGACGGTTCTTGTTCTGCTCGGCAAGCTGCCGCGCCGTGCCGATGACCTCGTCGATCAGCGGGGCCAAACTCACCGACTCAAGACTGAGCTCGAGCTTGCCGGCTTCGATCTTCGAGAGGTCCAGCACCTGGTTGATGAGACCAAGCAGGTGAGTGCCGGCGCGATTCACACGGCGCAACGGTTCCTGAGCCTTTTCCGTGCCGAAGCGCGCCGCATTGGTGACCATCATCTCCGTCAGCCCGATGATGGCGTTGAGTGGTGTGCGCAGCTCGTGGCTCATACTGGCGAGGAACTGCGACTTGTGCTGGCTCGCGATTTCGAGCTGGCGGCTCTTGTCCTGAATTTCGTCAAACAGCCGC
The DNA here is from genome assembly GCA_963840535.1 of uncultured Alphaproteobacteria bacterium. GTDB lineage: Bacteria > Pseudomonadota > Alphaproteobacteria > Rhizobiales > Xanthobacteraceae > VAZQ01. The sequence continues at coordinate 1,040 of CAWIZJ010000029.1, read as the reverse complement.
ACATTCTCGATCGCGATCACGGCCTGGTCGGCAAAAGTCGTCACCAGCTCAACTTGCTTGTCGGTGAACGAGCTGCACGTCGCTTCGCGTCAAGACCAGCACGCCGATCGGAATTCCGTTACGCAACATTGGAACGCCGAGGATGGTCCGCACGTCATTTGCGAACCCGGATCCCATCGTCAACCTGAACTCCGGATCGGCCTTAGTATCTTCGATTTGAACAGCCTTGCCTTCGAGCACGACCCGACCAACGACCGATCCTCGATCCGGCGTTAGCGAATGATGCTTCATGTACTCCTCGTGTTCGGGCGTGAAGCCGTAGCTCGCCACGTGATGGTAGGAGCCGTCCTTGACAAGCCGGATAGCTGCTTTGTCGGCACGGCAAAGTCGAGCTGCCGAATTCGACCAGCGTGTTGAGCACGACCTGCAAATCAAAGGTTGAGCGGCTGATCACTTTGAGCACGTCGGCAGTCGCAGTTTGCTGCTGAAGCAACTCGCTCAGTTCGCGCGTGCGCAGCTCGACCTTCTGTTCCAGGCCCGCATAGGATTCCTGAAGCTGGCCCGCCATGTCGTTGAACTGGTCGGCGAGCACCTCCAATTCGTCGCCGGTCTTGATGGCGATGCGCTGGCTGAGATCGCCGCTGCCGATGCGCGCGGCGCCGGTCCGCAGCGCCTGGATCGGACCGACCATACGCCCAGCGAGAAACATCCCGGCCAGGACCGCGAAGCCGAGCGCGGCCAGCAGCACCAAAGCCAACCGCTGCAATGCCGCGTAAAGCGGCGCATAGGCCTCGTCGGCCGGCAGCTCGACGAACACGAGCCAGCCGAGCGGCGCCACCGGCGCGAAGGCCGTGAGCACCTTGCGACCCTCGATGTTTTCGCTTTCCTGCACAGTCTCTGATGGGCTGCCGCTTACGCCGCTGCGGGCCGCGCGCACCTGCGCGAGCCGCGACATCTCCGTGTTGCGCAACACGAGGCTGATGTCGGGATGCGCGATCAGCCGCCCCTGCGCGTCGACCACATAGGCGTGGCCGCGCTCG
>CAWIZJ010000028.1:0-14572 GCA_963840535.1 uncultured Alphaproteobacteria bacterium | reverse complement strand
GCTCGCATCTTCAAATGCGCATGCGCATTCGCGCCGCTTGGGAGTGCCTAGATCACACATCCTCGTGCTCGCGTCTTTGCGCCGGGTGTCTTACGTTGAGAATAACGATTTCCTCGGCTGCTTCATCGACCGTGTAATAGACGAGATAGGCATATTTGCGCGTCACCAACTTGCGCACGCCTTCGGTCTTCTGGCGCCGGCCGACATGAGGAAACAAGATCAGACATTGCAGGCTCTCATAAATTGCAGCGCGTACGCGTTGCGCCGCCGCGGGATTGTGGGCGTGAATGTAGTCGGCGATCTCGATGAGGTTTGCAGTGGCACGCGGGGTAAACCGAAGCTTCATCGGTCGAAGCGGCGGAACGCGGCTTCAACTTCGGCATCGGTTGCAAACTCACGGCGCTTGGCTTGAGCGAGGCTTTCCAGAACATCGGACAGGTGCGTCGGGTCAATGTCCTCGGGCTCGCCCTCTTGACCGGCCATATTGAGCATGGCGCGTGCGATTTCGTCCTGGCTGTCCGCGGGCAGCTGGCGCACGGCTTCGAGAGCTTTTTCCAAAAGTTTGGTCATGATGCGAAGAATACTCCGTCCGGCGGCTTCGTTGGAAGCGGTTTGTGCATGGTGGCATCGATCATCGGCTTGCACCGGCGATGACGCCGGAGCAAAAGGATAGGGCATCCCGAAGTCGCCATGAAGCTTGCCGATCTCCTTACCACAGATGCCGTCAGCGACGCGCGCCTTGCCGCGCTCGACGTGCGCGGCGTGTGCGCCGACAGCCGCGCCGTCAAGCCGGGCGACCTGTTCGTGGCGGTGGCGGGCGCCAAGGACGACGGCATGCGCTTCGTCCCTCAGGCGCTGGCCGCCGGCGCGGCGGCGGTGATGGCCGAGCGGGCGCCGCCGACGCCGCTCCCCGCCGGCGTCGCCTTCGTCCAGGTCGGCAATGCGCGCCGCGCGCTGGCGCTGGCGGCGGCGAAATTCTTTCCCCGCCAGCCGCGGGTGATCGCCGCCGTCACCGGCACCAGCGGCAAGACCTCGGTCGCCGCCTTCACGCGCCAGATTTGGTCCACGATCGGAGAAAAGTCGGCGAGCATCGGCACCGTCGGGCTGGTGACGCCGACGCGCGAAATCTACGGCTCGCTCACCACGCCCGATCCGGTGGCGCTGGCGCGCTCGCTCGACGAGCTTGCCGGCGAAGGCGTGACCCACCTGGCGATCGAGGCGTCCTCGCACGGGCTCGACCAGCATCGGCTCGACGGCGTGCGGGTGGCGGCCGGCGCTTTCACCAATCTCAGCCGCGACCACCTGGATTACCACCCGACGCTCGAGGCCTACCTCGCGGCCAAGCTGCGCTTGTTCACCGACCTGATCGAGCCGCACGGCGCGGCCGTGATCGTTGCCGACCACGAGCACGTCGATGCGGTTGCGGCGGCGGCGCGCCGGCGCGGGCTGCGGATCGTCACGGTCGGGCGCCGCGGCGATGGCCTCCGCCTGATCGACGCGGCCATCGACGGCTTCGCGCAGGCGCTGACGGTCGGTTTCGGCGGCCGCGACTATCGCGTGCGCCTGCCGCTGCCCGGCGCCTTCCAGGTCGAGAACGCGCTGGTCGCGGCCGGCCTCGCCATTGCCACCGGCAGCGCGCCGGCCGACACGTTCGCGGCGCTGGCGCAGCTCAAGGGCGCCAAGGGCCGCCTCGAGCTGGTGGGCGAGAAGAACGGCGCGCCGATCTTCGTCGACTACGCCCACAAGCCCGACGCGCTCGCCAAGGCGCTCGAAGCGCTGCGGCCCTACGCGGCGGGGCGGCTCACGGTCGTGTTCGGCTGCGGCGGCGACCGCGATCCCGGCAAGCGCCCGATGATGGGCGCGATCGCGGCCGAGCAGGCCGACCGCGTCGTGGTCACCGACGACAACCCGCGCAGCGAGAACCCGGCGGCGATCCGCGCCGCCATCCTGCGGGCGTCGCCCGGCGCCATCGAGATCGGCGACCGCCGCCAGGCGATCGGCGCATCGATCGGGGAGTTGCGCCGCGGCGACGTGCTGCTGATCGCCGGCAAGGGCCATGAAACCGGCCAAATCGTCGGCAAACAGGTGCTGCCGTTCAGCGACCACGAGGCGGTCGCCGCCGCGCTCGAGGGGAAGGTTCCGTGATGTTGCGCGCACGATCCTTCGGCTTGAGCCTTACCGCCCTGCGCAGCGTTTCGTTGATACGGCGCTGCCAGCCCGGACCACGCTTGCGAAAGTGCGTGATCACGTCGCGATCGAGCCGGATCGAGACGAGCTGCTTGGTCGGCGCCTTTTGTGCCCCGCGACGGCGGCGATACGCAGCGACGATCTCGGGCGCGACTTCGACCGCCGGGCGCATGCGGGCCCACATCTCTTCCGTCAAAGGGGGATTTTCCGGGTCGCTGAGCGCCCCAGCTCTGATCTCGGCGTCCTCCTCGTCGGTCATTGTTGCAAGCTGGCGTAACGCCTTGCGTCGTGCTGCCGCCCAACCGTCATTTGCTCTTTTCGACATATCTTCTGACGTCCGATTTCTCCGCCTTGCGCAGGCTGATGATCCAGATCAAGTCCTCGCGACGAGTGAAAATGAGGACGTGAAGCCGTTCCCCGATCCAGCCGATGGCGCGTTCGCGAAGCTCGCCATAGTCCTCTCGATCATCGACTTCGACCACGGCATGCACCCAATCGAAGTTCTCGGCCGCAGCGAAGTGAACTTTGTGCTTGGCAAGATTGAGCGCTCGTTTCGCCTCGTCCCAGCCGTACAGAGGCTTCGGTTCCACATCGCCCATAGTAATCTCGGATCGAACCGCGATCAAGCAAATTGTAGCTATAATCTGCTTGTCGGAGCAGCGATATGACCACTGGGCCGCTGTGGACCGTCGAGGCGATGGCGCAGGCGATGCGCGCCACGCGCACCGGCGCGCTGCCCGACTCCATTCCCGGCCTCTCGATCGACACCCGCTCCATCGCGTCCGGCGAGGCGTTCTTCGCCATCAAGGGCGACAATCGCGACGGCCATGATTTCGTGCCGGCGGCGCTCGAGGCCGGCGCCGCCCTCGCGGTCGTCGCCGCCGACCAGCGCCACCGCTTTGCCGGGGATGCTCCGTTGCTGGTGGTGCCCGACGTGCTCGACGGCTTGCGCGATCTGGCGCGCGCCGCGCGCGCTCGCTCGCCGGCCAAGATCGTCGGCGTCACCGGCTCGGTCGGCAAGACCGGAACTAAGGAGGCGCTGCGGCTCACGCTGTCGCGCGACGGCGAGACCCACGCCTCGGTCGCCTCCTACAACAACCATTGGGGCGTGCCGCTGTCGCTGGCGCGCACACCCGCGGGCGCGCGCTATGCGGTGTTCGAGCTCGGCATGAACCATGCCGGCGAGATCGAGCCGCTCACCCGCCTGGTGCGGCCGCACGTGGCGATCGTCACCACGATCGAGCCGGTGCACCTCGAATTCTTCGGCTCGCTCGACGCCATCGCCGACGCCAAGGCCGAGATCTTCCTCGGCCTCGAGCCGGGCGGCGGCGCGGTCATCAACCGTGACAATCCGCAATATGCCCGGCTGGCGGATCGCGCCAAGGACGCCGGGGTCGGGCGCATCGTGTCGTTCGGCGAGCACGCCAAGGCCGATGCCAGGCTCATCAAGTGCTCGCTGCACGCCGACCGCTCGACCGTGCAGGCCCGCATCCTGGGCCACGACGTCACCTACAAGCTCGGCGCCCCGGGCCGCCACGTGGTGCTCAATTCGCTGGCGGTGCTGGCGGCGGCGGCGCTCGTCGGCGCCGATCTCGCGCTCGCCGCGCTGGCGCTCGCCGAGCTGCAGCCGGCGGCGGGGCGCGGCGCCCGCGTCACCCTCGACCTGCCGGGCGGCGCGGCGCTGCTGATCGACGAGAGCTACAACGCCAACCCGGCCTCGATGCGGGCGGCGCTCGCCTTGCTCGGGCAGTCGGAGGTGGGGCCGCGCGGCCGCCGCCTGGCGGTGCTCGGCGACATGCTGGAGCTGGGCGCCGGCGGCGCCGACCTGCATCGCGGACTGGCCGAGCCGGTGGTCGCCCACGACATCGATCTCGTGTTCTGCTGCGGGCCGCTGATGCGCAGCCTGTGGGACGCCCTTCCCTCCGAGCGCCGGGGCGGCTATGCCGAAACCTCGGCCGCGCTCGAGCCGCAGGTGCTTGCCGCCATCCAGCCGGGCGACGCCATGATGGTCAAAGGATCGCTCGGCTCCCGGATGGGGCCCATCGTCAAGGCGCTCGAAAGCCGCCATCCCCGCCGCGCGGCGCCGGTCGTGGTGCCCGCCCGGATTTCAACCATGAATGGCTGACGCCCATGCTCTACTGGCTCTCCGCATTCTCGGACACCATCGGCCCCTTGAACGTCCTGCGCTACATCACGTTCCGCACCGGCGGGGCGATGATCACCGCGCTCGTATTCGTGTTCCTGTTCGGGCCCTGGATCATCGACAATCTGCGGCTGCGCCAGGGCAAGGGCCAGCCGATCCGCAGCGACGGGCCGCAATCGCACCTGGTCACCAAGAAGGGCACGCCCACCATGGGCGGGCTGATGATCCTGTTCGGGATCGTGGTGTCGACCGTGTTGTGGGCCAATCCGGGCAATCGCTACGTCTGGATCGTGGTCGGGGTGACGCTCAGCTTCGGGGCGATCGGCTTCTATGACGACTACCTCAAGGTGACCAAGCAGACCCATGCCGGCGTGTCCGGCAAGGTCCGCATCCTGATCGAGGTGCTGATCGCCGCCGCCGCGTGCTACTTCATCTCGCTGCTCGGGCGCCAGCCGTTCGCGAGCTCGCTCGCCTTCCCGTTCTTCAAGGAGCTGGTGCTGCCGCTCGGCTGGTTCTTCATCGTGTTCGGCGCGTTCATCATCGTCGGCGCCGGCAACGCGGTGAACCTCACCGACGGGCTCGACGGGCTCGCCATCGTGCCGGTGATCATCGCGGCGCTCAGCTTCGGCTTCGTCGCCTATCTCGCCGGCAATTCGTTCTTCTCCGAATACCTCAACATCCACTATGTCGCCGGCACCGGCGAGCTGGCGGTGGTGTGCGGGGCGGTGATCGGGGCGGGGCTGGGCTTCCTCTGGTTCAACGCGCCGCCGGCCTCGATCTTCATGGGCGACACCGGCTCGCTCGCGCTCGGCGGCATGATCGGGACCATCGCGGTCGCCACCAAGCACGAGATCGTGCTGGCCGTGGTCGGCGGGCTGTTCGTGCTCGAGGCGGTGTCGGTGATCGTGCAGGTGGTCTCGTTCAAGCTCACCGGCAAGCGCGTGTTCCGGATGGCGCCGATCCACCATCATTTCGAGCAGCTCGGCTGGACCGAGCCGCAGATCGTGATCCGCTTCTGGATCATCTCGGTCGTGCTGGCGCTGGCGGGGCTGTCGACGCTCAAGCTCCGGTGACCTTTTGTTGGGTAGAACTCATTCCATACGGGGTGTCGTCCCGGCCAAGCGAGCCCGGCACCGCCGGGCTCGCGACGAAAGCGCGTTCACGCGCGTCTTCGACGCGCTATGCCGGGACCCAGTAACCCGAGGCCGGCGTCATGGTCGAACCGCTTCGGGATACTGGATTCCGGCTCTCGCTCCCCGGGCAAAGCCCGGGTCGCTCGGCCGGAATGACAGCCGAGAACGTTTCGACACAGTCGGAACTCTTGATCACCCGCGTCCAAATGCGATTGCCCCCCGCCTGCGGAGGGGTGGGGAGGGGGCGTCGCGCGCACGGCGTCGGCGAGTAGCCATGACCCCCGTCACCAGTTTCGCCGGCAGCAAGGTCGCGGTGTTCGGCCTCGGCGGGTCGGGGCTCGCGAGCGCGAGTGCGCTGCTGGCCGGCGGTGCCGACGTGGTCGGCTGGGACGACAGCGCCGAGACCGTCGCGAAGGCGACCGCCGCCGGCATCCCCACCGCCGATCTGCGGCACGTCGACTGGTCGCGGATCGCCGCGCTGGTGCTCGCCCCCGGGGTGCCGCTGACGCATCCGGCGCCGCATTGGTCGGTGGGGCTGGCGCGCGCCGCCGCGGTCGAGGTGATCGGCGACATCGAGCTGTTCTGCCGCGAGCGGCGCGCCAACGCGCCGCAGGCGCCGTTCGTCGCCGTCACCGGCACCAACGGCAAATCGACCACCACCGCGCTCGCGGCGCATCTGCTGCAGGCGGCCGGACACGAGGTCCAGGTCGGCGGCAATATCGGCACCGCGATCCTCTCGCTCGAGCCGCCGGGCATGGGCCGCGTGCACGTGATCGAGGTCTCGTCCTACCAGATCGACCTGGCGCCGACGCTCGATCCCTCGGTCGGCATCCTCATCAATGTCAGCGAGGATCACCTCGACCGCCACGGCACGCTTGCTCGTTACGCGGAGGTCAAGGAGCGGCTGGTCGCCGGCGTGCAGGCGGACGGCAGCGCCATCGTCGGGGTCGACGACAACTGGTGCCAGGCCGCGGCCGACCGCATCGAGCGCGCCGGCAAGCGGGTGGTGCGCGTCTCGGTGCGCCGGCCGCTCGCCGACGGCCTCTATGTCGAGGCCGGGCAGATCATGCAGGCCGCCGGCGGCACCGCGCGCTCGCTCGCGCTGCTCGGGGGGATCGGCTCGCTGCGCGGCGTGCACAATGCGCAGAACGCCGCCTGCGCGGCCGGCGCGGCGCTGGCGCTCGGCCTGTCGCCGCCGGCGATCCAGCAGGGGCTGGCGTCGTTTCCCGGCCTCGCCCACCGCATGGAGCAGGTCGGCCGCCAGGGCCGCGTGCTCTACGTCAACGATTCCAAGGCCACCAATGCCAACTCCGCCGCCCAGGCGCTGGCCTGCTTCTCCGATATTTTCTGGATCGCGGGCGGCAAGCCGAAGACCGGCGGGCTTTCCTCGCTCGCCGGCTTCTTCCCGCGCATCCGCAAGGCCTATCTGATCGGCGAGGCGGCGGCGCCGTTCGCCGCCGAGCTCGAAGGGCAGGTGCCGCACGTGGTCGCCGGCACGCTCGAGCGGGCGGTCGCGCTCGCCGCGCGCGACGCCGCCGCGGCGGATGTGGCCGAGCCGGTCGTGCTGCTGTCGCCGGCCTGCGCCTCGTTCGACCAGTACCGCAATTTCGAGGTGCGCGGCGACGCCTTCCGGGAGCTGGTGCTGGCGTTGCCGGGGCTGGAGCCGGTGGCGTAACCGCTACCCTAGCGTTCGCTGTGAGCCTTAAGCCACGGATTAGATTGAAATTTCAAGCCGGGAAGCACAGGAAGCCCGCACTAGAGCCATCGCAAAGAAGTGCGATTGCAGCAAATGACTAGCTGACAATAATACCCGTCCCGCTAGACTAAGACGCGCGGATTAGCTTGTAATCCCGATGTTTCGATTACGAATTCTCGCACGAGCTGTCGAGGCTCGGAAGCAAGAAGGGACAGAACAGAATAGAGGAAATAGCTATGGATCTGTCGTCGCTTGTGCAGGGCTACCTAATTTCGGAAGGCTTTAAAGTCCTCGATAAGCGAGAGAACTACCTTGCGGCCGATAAGCGTGTATTCGGGCAAGCCCATACCACGTGGCTCGTTTGGACAGTACCAGCCGGACAGGACACTCGACGCTATGAGATCACCCTCAGCGACGAAATTTCCGATCTCAAACCAAAACATCCGGACGCTACCGCCTTCGTTGGCCTGCACCCGGTTTGAATGACACGCGGTTAAGCTAATCCGGCCTTCCGCTCGAACTCCATAGGGCTCAGATAACCGATCGTCGAGTGCCTTCGTTTGGATTGTAGAAGCGCTCGATGTAGTCGAACACATCTGCTCTCGCTTCATCTCTCGTCCTGTAGTTTTGTTGCCTGTGCGCTCGGTCTTCAGCGAGGAGAAGAAGCTCTCCATCGCGGCGTTGTCCCACACGTTGCCTGATCGGCTCATCGAACAGACGACGCCGTTGTCGGCCATCAGCCGCTGGAACTGTTCGCTGGTGTACTGGCTGCCGCGATCGGAGTGATGCAGCAGCGCATCGGGCTTGCCGCGGCGCCAGATCGCCATCACCAGGGCATCGGTGACGAGCTGCGCTGTCATTGCGGCGCTCATCGACCAGCCCACCACACGCCGGGAGAAGAGGTCGATGACGGCGGCCACATAGAGCCAGCCTTCCGCTGTCCAGACATACGTGAAGTCCGCGATCCATTTGCGGTTGGGAGCGGCGGCTTCAAAGGTGCGATCGAGCACGTTCGGAGCGACGGCGCCCGCCTGCCGCTCACCCAGATCAGGCGGCAGGCGGCGCCGGCGCGGACGTGCTTTGAGAGCCTGTGATCGCATCAATCGCTCGATCCGGTGCAGACCGCACGACAGCCCCTCCGCCAGCAGGTCTCGCCACACGCGCCTGGCGCCGTAGGTCCGATCACTCGCCAGGAAGCTGGAGCGAACCTTCGCACCAAGCTCTTCATCGGTTCGGCTGCGCTGACTGCGTGGTCGTGTCAGCCAGGCATAGAAGCCACCCCGCGAGACACCGAGCGCCCCGCACATCCAGTCCACGGCCCAGATCCCCCGGTGCTTCGCAATGAAGGAGAACTTCACGTCGATTCCTTCGCGAAGTAGGCCGCGGCTTTTTTTAGAATGTCCCGCTCCGCCTTCAGCTTCGTCACTTCGCGCTTGAGCCGCGCGATCTCGAGTTGCTCGGGCTTCATCTGGCCATGGCCAGGAAACGCGTGTTGCGGATCGTCGGCGAACTTCTTCACCCAATCGCGCAGTTGCGACGCGTGAACGTTCAGGTCCTGCGACGCCTGCACATAGGATACGCCTCGATCCTTGATCAGGCGCACGGCCTCAAGCTTGAACTCCCGTGTAAACTTCCGTCTCTCCATGACCCACCTCCGGCTCCATCAAAACACCTAACTCGGTGTCTTCGGAACCGGGTGCAGGCCAATGCGCTTCCGGCCCTCGACAAGGAGGTGGGTGAGTTCACTGAGGAGGCGGGCACGACGCGCTGGTATCTCTATGACCTGGACCGAAGTGCAATTCTCGAAGAGCCGGCAGAAATCGTCGACAGCATTCGCTCCAAGCCTGATACGCCGCGACATTGTACAGTCGAGCAGAAAACTCTCCTAGAAATTCGAAGTAATGTCGAGAAGCACATCAAGAACTCATACTTGAAGCGAATCGATGCGCCAGTGGGCATTAGGCCGGCGCTTAGGTGTTGGATGGAGCTGAACGAGGGTTAGTGATGCCAGTCGATCACCGCGCCGAACTCGCGAATATCAAGCGCTTCGATCAGCTCGTGCGTTATCTGCGCGATCAGATGGGTTGGCCGATCGAAAGCGATGATTTCGAGGAGCTGACGTTCGATTACAGCCCGGAGGAGCTGGGCATCGATGCGAAGAACGCAGCCAAGATTCAGGAGATCAGGCGCTTGCGTCCGCTTAGGCCGAGCCAGCCCTGGGGTATCTTCTTCGTCAAGTTTGAGCCAAAACGGCTCCCCGTCATCGCCCTACGTCGTATCCTGAGCCAAGTTGCGCTCAAGAAGCGTGCTTCGGCTAACAGAGTCCGAACGGCAGGCGTGGGCGGCGGACGATTTGCTGTTCGTGTCCAATTACGGATTGGGTGACGAGCGTCAGATCAGCTTCGCGCACTTCTCGAAGCCTCAGGACGATACCGATCTTCCAACGCTCAAGGTCCTCGGTTGGGACAATCTCGATACGCCTTTGCACCTCGACGTCGTCGCGAGAGAGTTGTCACAGAATCTCGCGTGGCCCGATGACGATAGCGATGTGGAATCGTGGCGGACGCGCTGGCGCGCGTCCTTCACGCTTCGCCACCGTGAGGTCGTCACAACATCACGCGATCTGTCGATCCGGCTGGCGGAACTGGCCCGCGCGATCCGCGATCGCATCGGCACCGCGCTCGCGATCGAAACTGAGGCCGGACCGCTCACGAAGCTCATGAAGGCGTTTCAGGAGGCGCTTGTTCACGACCTAGATGCCGCCGGCTTCGCCGACATGTATGCTCAGACAATCGCATATGGATTGCTCTCTGCGCGCATTGCCGATCCGAAAAAAAAGACCGCGGATGATTTCGCCGCCCACATGCGCACAAACCCATTCTTACGGGAGCTGATGGAAACATTCCTCAAGGTGGGCGGTCGGCGCGGCAAGGCAGGCGGCCCGGGCATCGATTTTGACGAACTGGGCGTGAGCGAAGTGGTGGAGCTGCTCGATGCGGCTCTCCTGTGGCGTAAAGACTCACCGAGACGGTATTGTAATTGATCATAAAAAGGAGGCCCTCGTTGCCAGAATCTCAGATATTGCATCTGAGCGTCGTTTGGAATTGCTGCGTGAACGCTACGGCATCACTGACACTGCCCATTGGAAGCTGAAGGATGCGCAGGGCAAAATCAAAGCTGATCAAATTAGAGACTTCGTTCAGCGCCTAACTTACCGACCTTTTGACTTCCGCTGGATATATTATAACCCGGCCATCATCGAGAAGGGTGACTCAAAATTACCCCACGCTTCGGCACATGCTGCACGCCAACATCGCCATGTTGAGCGCTCGAAATCCAGGCAACTGGCATTTTCGATGCAGTGTTCGTTTCCAAGTTTTTAGCTGAAATGAAGACGGCGGAATCTTCACGAAGCTGCACGGTATTTCCGCTTTACCTAGCAGATGACAGCACGTCGCGGCAAAAGAGCCTCTCGCAGGACGAAATTAGACCAAACCTCAATCCAAAGATTTTATCTTCGTGGGCGCAAAAACTTGAAGTCAAGACGAGCGGCAATTTTGGTTTGCCGAGTGGGCTGACACCTGAGGACATCTTCCACTGTGCCTACGCCGTATTTCACAGTCCCGGCTACAGAACCCGCTACGCGGAGTTTTTGAAAGTCGATTTCCCACGTCTGCCATTGACGGGCAACGTGACGCTGCTGCGCGCATTGGCCCAGCTCGGCGGCGAAGTGGTCGCTCTGCATCTTTTGGAATCCCCGAAGTTAGACAAATTTGTCACAGAGTTCACCGGCGGGGTGAATCCCAAAGTCGAAAAAATCTCATGGTCGAGCGATACCGTATGGATCGATAAGGGGCAAACCATCGGCTTCCGTGGCGTGTGTGAGCCCGTGTGGAGCTTCCATGTCGGCGGTTATCAGGTCTGCGAAAAATGGCTAAAGGACCGCAGAGATCAGCCGCTTTCGCGAGGTGACATCGCCCACTACCAAAAGATCATCGTCGCCCTTACCGAGACCATCCGCTTGATGAAAGAGATCGACAAAGTCATAGAGGCACATGGTGGGTGGCCGGGAGCATTCCACTCGGCAGGCTCGGCCATAACGACAGCGGGTGTGTCGCAGGCCGCGGTGTCGGCAAGTAATTAGCCATTCAGCGGAGTGTTTCTGGAGAATTAGCAGCGGCCAGTCGGGGAGGGCTCGATGTCGGCACAGGTGCAGGTCCTGTTCGATAAGCCACAGCGCGAAATCAGCTCACTGCTGCAATCGCGGCTCGATCAGTGCCAATCGGCATCCCTTGTTTCCGGCTTTGTAACTGTCGAAGGAATTGAAGCAGTCGCTCCGCCCCTTCGTGCCAGTCCGGCCAAACTGAAGCACATTGTGGTGGGAGCCGGGACCTATCGCGCCTATGAAGCTTTTGATCGGCTCATCGCATCGGGCGTTCCGCTCGATCGCTTCTTCGTGCATTTAGGGCACTCACGCCCAACCGGCGCGAAAGCCAGGCACCGGTTCTACCGATATCATCCAATGCTGCACAGCAAGGTCTATCTTCTCGATATGGGCGACAGCAGCGCGTGCGCATTCGTCGGCTCACACAACCTCACCGGCTTTGCGTTGTTGGGCTTGAACGGCGAGGCAGGCATCCTGATTGACGGCCCGTCCAGCTCACCGGAAATCCTTGCGATCCGGAAACACATCGACGAATGCGTTACCCAGTCCGTGCCGTACATACCCGGAATGAAGGAAGCTTATTCGTGGTGGAGTACGCAATTCATCGACGGATTGCGAGCGAAGTTCGACGATCAGCCCCGGGAAGACGAAGGCAAGAGAACGATCGTCATTTTGGCGGTGCAGGTCGAGGGAGCGCTTCCAAAGGAGGGCGATATCATCTACTTCGAAATTCCAGAAGCGCTCGGACGGATTCAATCGTTTCAGGCCGAGGTTCACGTTTATCTTTTTCAAAAACGGCCGAGCACTCCTTTTGAGGGGCTTGCGCGGCTCCATGAAGCGACGGCGTCGCTGTGGTGCCAGGTGCTCGGTCTCGAAGACGAGCAAGGCGGCGTTGAACTTCGCGCCGACTGGTACTTCGACAACAGAACGAATCCTGTGCTCAAGCGAGTCACTCCACCATTCCGCCCCCGAACCTCCCCAGGAATGCAGCAAGTCCGCGTCAAGGTTTGGAACCAGGTATTTGCCCGTTTCGAGTATCTGTTTGAAAGCAAAAGGGCGACGTGGGAGCCTTTGTTCAGTGAGGAGCCCGCAGCGACCCTGCGTCCGCCTCCTGAGCAGCGACAGTTCTTGCGGTCCCTTGAACTAATACCGCCGGAAGACAACGATTGGTTTCTCGTACGCGGCTTCCATCAAGGCGAGCAGACAGGAACTGTGGCCTATAAGGAAGCGCTGCGAGAATCCGCGCCTGAGGCCGGAACCTTCATTCTCTTCTCATTGCGGCGTCGGAAAATTGCCTGACTGAACTAAGAGAGCCACGCCATGCCGGACCTCACCGACCAATTCAATGCCGCCATGTTCTCGATCTATCGAAGAGCAAAGGACGAAGCAGACTACTCCGCCAACATTTTCCTGGGCATGTTGAATGATAGGGGTGGCCTTGCAACCGCGAAATTCCTGATCAACTCGCCGAAACCTTCGGATGGCTACACCGCCCTGTACGAACGAGGCAGGCTCGATCTCACAGTTGAGGCGGAGGTCGTGGAGACACCCAAATGGCACAGCCTGTTTACGGAGGACGAACTGGCAAAAGCCCGTAAGCGGCTTGCAGACTATCGCTACGAACCAAAGATCAGGCCGTAATGCCCCGGCGCTCGTGCTTCCCCGGTGCTTCCCCGTGCGGTAAGATCCAGTCCGGCAAGTTTCGACCCTCTGAGCCGGTCGTGCTGCTGTCGCCGGCCTGCGCCTCGTTCGACCAGTACCGCAATTTCGAGGTGCGGGGCGATGCCCTCCGCGCCCTGGTGCTGGCGCTGCCGGGACTGGTTCCCGCAGCGTAGCGGCTACCTGCGCGCCTCCTGTTTCGACCGCAGCAGATCAAGGTCGATCGACATTCCCATCGCCAGATAGCCGGCGCGGTTGGGATGCAGCTTGTCGCCGGGCCCGCCGGTCGTGCTGTCGGGCACGAATTCGGGCCTCAGCCCGCCGGTCCCCGGATCGAGCGTCGCCTTGTCGAAATCGATCACGCCGTCGAACAGGCCCGAGCTGCGGATGAACGCATTGAGCGCCTTGCGCTTCTCGTCCTGCTCCGGGAATCCGTGCGCGGCGTTCGATGCGCCGAGCGCGCTGACCACCGTGGCGCCGATGATGCGCAGGTCCGGCCGCCGCGCGCGAATTCGAGCAACGATCTCCTTCATGCTCTCCTGCACCGTTTCCAGCGCGGCGTTGCCGTTCTTGCTGAAGTCGTTGATGCCTTCGAGCCAGATCATGGCCGCGACGCCGGAGAGATCGAGCACGTCGCGCTCGATGCGCTGTCTGGCCGAAGGCCCGCCGGGGAACGGCTTGTGCGGGCCATATTCGGTCGGGCCGGCGATCTGATTGCCGCCGATGCCGGCGTTGACCACCGCGATGGCGTTGCCGTGGATCGCGTGAAGGCGCCGCGACAGCACGTCGGGCCAGCGGTCGTCGCCGTTCATGGTCGAGGCCGTGCCGTCGGTGATCGAGTCGCCGAACGCCACGATGGCGAAGCTTTCCGGCGGCGCCATCATGTCGACGGCATCGAGGAAGAACCAGGATGCGGTGCTGTAGGGAAACGCCGCTTCGTCCTCGGACTTGCCCTGCGATCCGGCGCCCGGAGCGGTGACGTAGGATGTGGTCAGGGCCTTGGCGTGCCACGTCATCGGGCCGCTCTCGCCCGCGACGTGAAAGCTGACGGCGAGCTTGCGCCCGGCCAGCCCCGCGGCGGCCGCCGGATCACGGGCGAAGGCGAGCTCCACCGCGTCGCTCCAAACCGACGTTCCGGGCGCCACCGTGACGCTGTCCTTGCCGCCGAAGGTGACCGGCCGGTTCGTTCCGTTGACCAGCCCGGCGCCGCCCATCTGCAGGCCGACAAAGACGCCGTCGAAGGTGACCGGCTTGGTGCCGAACACGTTGGTCAAACGCAGGCGCGCCTGCTGTCCCCAGATGTCCGGGCGCACGATCAGGCGGAAGGTCTGGTCGTTCGCTCCCGCTGCGGGCGATGGGAAGGCGAATGTCTGGTTCGGCTGCGCCGAGGGATTGCCGATCGGGTAGGGGCCATGGGCGGAGGCCGCCCAGCTCACGACCCATTTCTGGCCTTGTTGCGCCCAAACCGTCTGCGGCAGGGCGGCCAGCAGGGTGATCAGGGTCACATAGGCGAGCCGCCGCATGTCGCGTCCTCCCGTGATGGCTTGTTGTCCGGGTCTTGTTGTCAAGGTCTTGGCGCCATCTTAATG
>CAWIZJ010000027.1:0-37121 GCA_963840535.1 uncultured Alphaproteobacteria bacterium | reverse complement strand
GCCATTTTCCGCTCCACACGCAGTTCATTCCGTGCGCGAACTTCGCTGGCGACGCACGCCACGGCTTGCCCGTGGCCGGCGGGTTTGGTTGCGAGGCAGAGCCCGGCATTCACGCCGAGCTTTGCATTCTCAGTATTAGGATTCCGCGACGAGGTCGCGGATGCTCTGCACAACGACCCGATGGGCCCTCCCGAACTTCACACCCTTCAACTTCCCGGCGCGCAGGAGTTCATACACGGTGCTCCGACCGACATCGAGCACGTGGGCAGTGCGCTCGATGGGAACGGTCAGGCGATCGTCGAGATCGATGAGGTGAACGTCACGACGCTTGCGCATGCTCGAAAAATGGCCACGAACTTGAATTCGCAAAAGGAAGCGCACGTACAATCTTGTGTGATGATTTTAGCGCGGTGATTTTTTGTAGTGATACGGCAACGGTTTAACGCTGAAATAGCGTTGCACAGCTACTGCGATGTTTTCCGGCGCCGCCCGGCCTTGCTCCAGCCAACCGCGCCGGTCAGTCTGATTGCATTGGACCAAGCCCGCTCGAAGCCGCGCTCGCTGAGACCCCGGAAGCGAGCTTGGCAATCTGTCAGGAACTCAGACTTTGGCTTCGGTGCACGATCCAAGGACCGCTTCATTTCAGTGAAGAGATATTCTTGGCATTGCGTTGCGGCGGCTGCAGTTCGCTTAGCGGCCGGCCACAATTTCCTTATTTTGGCCGCTGGCACGGTGGGGCTTAGCAGCTGGGTTTGCGGAGAGCCCATCCTCTGCGCGATAACGACATGCGTGCCCAAAGTCGGAAGAAACATGTGGCCGACAAACATCATCGGTTCAACAACGATCTCAAAAGTAGACCATACGGCCGTCTCGATTGGGTGGGGTATCCGCTCGCCCTCAAACATACCATGAGCAATCAGTTGGCCCGATCGCAGGGCAGACAGCAGATCGCGGATTGCCGCCTCGGTGGGCGCCCACCCTGTGTCGCCCTTGATATTGATGACGGCCTGCTCGGTCCGGTAGGTGATCCAGGCGAGGGCCATCGCGAGCGACCAGTGTGCGTCATTGACTTGCTCTTGCACCGCAACGGCCCCTTCATGCCGCTTCCTCCGAACCCCGGCCCGTGCGACGGCGAACGCTCAATGCGACGGTCTAAATTTCACGTCCACGCAATGGAGCTGAGAGCGACCAGCCCTTCAGCCAGCTTTTCCCGCCATCCTCGACGGGATCCACCTTGAGCGTTTCGCCAATGCCGAGATTCGGAAAATTCGCTCGGATCGTTTCGGCAACATAATTCGGTGACAGATGGGCATAGTGCTTTTCCGTCATGCGCGTGTCGGCATGGCCGAGTTGCTTGGCGATGACGGCCATGGGCACCCCACGCATTGCTAGGAGTGAGGCATGGGTGTGCCTGAGCACATGAAAGGTGACAGGCGGTGAAATCCCAGCAAGTCTGCCGGCCTGCTCGAGCGGACGCTGCTGATGCGATGGACCCCATACCCCGCCGTCTTCGCGCAGGAACACATGCCGGTTGGGCGGTTGGCCACGGGTCCAGGCAAGGAAACAATCGAAACCCTCGTCTGCAAGCGTAACGTGACGGCCTCTGCCCTTGCTCAGACGGATCGAGACGGTGCGACTGTCGGGATTGAATGCCTCCACTTTGAGGCGCGTCAATTCGGAATATCGGCACCCAGTTAAAAGAGCGGCTTGGACGAGTGGTTGAAAATCCGCAGCGCAGGCGTCGACGAGGCGTCGAGCCTCGTCACCAGTCAGATAGCGCACGACCGCTTCGTCAACTCTCGCGAAAGGCTTTACTCGGCGCCAAGCCTGATCCGATGCCACGCGACCAGTCTGGAAGGCGCGGTTGAGCGCCGCTTTGAGCATGGTGAGGACCCGGTTGGCTGTCGCTTTACGCTTGCGCCGGGCGTCATCACTGTCCGCGACTTCCCGGGTGGCTGGCTTGTCGGCCGTCCGTTTGGTACGCACCCTCTTGGGGCGTGTCGCGACGCTGTTGCGCCAGCGCAGTAGGCGGTCGGCCGTCAGCTTTTCAACCAGGATAGGTCCCAGTTCCGGTAGAACCGACGCGTTGAAAATGTATTTGGCGCCGCGCTCAGCTGCAGGTCCCTTCTCGGCGCGGACCGCCTCGAGATAGTCGTGCACTGCCCCCGCCACGGTGTATGGCCCGCCCCGGACCATGCCTTCATCGATGAGCCGCTGCTTTTCCGCCCATTGCCGGGCGGCGCCTTGCGCCTGCCAGAAGTCGAAGATTTTGCTGCCGTCGGCATCGGTCAGGTCATCGGCCAGACCGAGCGCGACCGTGTTGTAGAAACCGCCGCCGCGGTAGCGCCGGCCGATCCAGGTTCCGGCAGCCGAGCCGCGGTAGTAGCCGAGACGCAGGCCCTTGGCGATTTTCACGAAGTAGGGCGCGCGCCGCATTGGCAACTGCGCGCGGGCGGTGCGGCTCTCGAGCGACGTCTTGCGCGCCGAGCGCGCCATCGCATTTCTCCAACTTTTCTCCAAAGCACGGGGGCAGTTCGCGCCAGACTCTAGCGGACGGTGGCGCACTAAGCAATTGACTTGGTTATGTTTGTAGATGTTCGCTGACGGTCGCCGATGTCCTGGTTACGCGTCTCTCACGGCGAAAACAGGGGTTCGAGTCCCCTAGGGAGCGCCAATCCATGCCAGGAGGTAGAATCGCCCCTCCCGCGCCGGCCGCTTGGCCGCAAGCTGAGCGAGGATATCCTCCGTAGGACGCACCATGGGTCGTCGTGTTGAACAATCGCCGCCGGTTACGCTCGAGCCTTGACGGCAGCCCACCCGATTCCGCCTACTTCACTGCCCTGCCCCTCCACATGTCCTACGGAGGACATCCTCACTCAGCTTGCGGCCAAGGGCAGCCCGGCCCAAGCATGAGTTGGCAGCTGTTCACATGCCGTCGCTGACAACCATTTCGAGAAACGGCCGAGACGTTCTGATCATTGCACTGATCACGATCGCGCTGGGCGAGCTGAGCCTCAGGATCTACAATTACGTAGATCCGTTGCCGATCTATTACAGCGATTCCTACAATCGATATCGCGGCAAGCCCTATGCACCGGATTGGGCTTCTTTCCACCTCAATTCCAGAGGCTTCAAGGACGTCGAGTTCAACACGAGGAAAGCCGCAGGCACGGTTCGCATCCTCGGCCTCGGAGACAGCTTCGCCTTCGGGGTCGTGCCCTACGAATACAATTACCTGACCCTGGTCGAGCAGGACCTGAAGCAGAGCGGGCGCAATGTCGAACTGATCAACATGGGCATTCCGGGAATAGGGCCCAGAGATTATCTGTCGTTGCTGGTCCACGAGGGGCTTGCGCTCGACCCGGACCGGGTTCTCGTTTCTTTTTTCATCGGCAATGATTTCGAGGAGGTCGAGAGAAGGAGCCTAGTCAGCTATTCGTACGTGGCATCCCTGATCTCGTATGTCCTCGCCCGTCGTAGTAAATTCGAGGGGCAGATCATGCACGGAAATGCGACATATGAGGATGATGGACGCGTATTCACCGACGATGCCTATTTGCAGATTGAGCTCCAGAGGAGCAGCATCTTCCTGCGCGACGACGCGACGCTCGAAAATCGCTTCGCGGCGACTCTGTCGTACATTTCGGAAATGAAGCGATTGTGCGACCACCGGAACATTGGGCTGACGGTGGTCCTAATTCCAGATGAGATGCAGGTCAATCGGCCGCTGCAGACGCGGGTCATCGTACGGTCTGGCCTTGCTCCGGCATCATTCGACTTCGCGCTACCCAACAGATTGCTGCGCGCAAGATTTCGAGGAACTAGCGATCGACCATATTGATTTGACTCCGGAATTCATTGCCCAATCGCTGAACCAGATGCTTTACCGACCAAACGACTCTCATTGGAACATCGCAGGTAATGGACTAGCGGCCCGGCTAATTTGGCAACACGTATCCGCTCAACTCGGACCAGTCGACAAGTGACCTGCGGCACCAGCCGCGATCGGCCTCTAGGCGGACGCACCGCCAAGCGCACCGAGAACGCCGCCTCATTCATGCAACCCCGACATCGCCCCTGATTGACCAAGCGACAACAGCGGGGATGAGGCGAAACTCAAAAGTGCTCGTCGTCGAGCAGCGGGGACATGTCTCTCGTTCTACCAACCCGTCTTGAGCCGGATCGAGCTGGTGATCGGGCGGCCGGTCGACCTGACCGCCTGGAATATGCCGTTCTGCCATTGTCCGACGGTCCAGTAGCCCTCGTTGTTCTGGTTGGTGTACTTGAATTGGCCGACAATGGTTTCGAACGCCGTGGTGCGGATGACTTCGGTGACCGCCCTGCGATCGAGCGTTCCATCCTTCTCGATCGCCTGTTCGAGGACCTGCAAAGTCGCGAACACGGTGGGGCTGCCCCAGAAGTCTGCGTCCTTGCCGGTGACCTCCTTGTGTTTCTGATAATAGGCCTTCACCGCCGGCAAGCCGGCATCGACGCCGCCGCCACCCAGTACGTTCTCGATCCTCGCACCGAACTTCCCGACATAGGACGGGAACGCCGCGCCGACGCATACGTAGAAGATCTTCACGTCGAGGCCCTCGATGCTAGCCTGTTCGGTCAGGCCGAAGGTGTCCTGTGGATAGGACCAGGCGACGAAAGCATCGGGCCGCGCGGCCTTCACGGCTTTGACGACCGGCGCCAGGTCTTGCGTTCCGATCGGGTAGGATGTTTCATAGACGAACGCGAACCCGGCATTCCTGAAGATCGGTCGTGATGCGTTGGCGATCTCGATCCCGAACGCATCGGCGACGTTCACCATCGCCAGTGCCTTGCCGATCTTGCCTTCCTTCAGCAGGTCCCCGAGCAGCTCGGCGGTTTGCGTGGCGTAGGTGGTGACGGTGCCCTGGGCGAAGAACAGGCCTTTGTGCCGCTGGGTCAGGGTCGGAGCCTGATCGGTGACGGTGGTTGCGGCGAGCTGAGGGTGGCCGTATTTGTCGAAGATGGGCGCCACGGCGATATTGAAACCCGTGCCATAGGGCGCGAGGATGAAATCCGCCTTGTCGAGCGTCGCCAGGCGCTCGACTGCCTTGATCGCCTCGCCCGGCTGGCTGCGGTCGTCATACGTGACCAGTTCGATCTTCTTCTGCACGTTCTTGAGCTTGAGCCCGCCGCGGGCATTTACGGTGTGCACCCAATAGTCGATGTTCGGCCAATGCGTGACTGCGGCGCCGACAGCCAAGGGACCGGTCTTCGGGCCGACTGCTCCAATCTTGATCGTGTCCTGAGCGCTGACGGTTGTGGCGCACGAGGCCGCCGCGACGGCCAGTGCCGACGCGACGAGAATGTTCGGGTAGGACCTGTGCATTGGAATTTCCTCCCTTGTTCCCGTGTCAGCCGATCAGCGCAGGGCGTCAACTCAACCGGGGCTCCATCACCGCGCCCTTCCGCCGCACGTTTGATCGCTCCAGTTTGAAGCGTCCGACCGCCCCTCACAAGAGATATTGCGCGTTGTGCGTGTCAACACGGAACGCCAGATTCAAACTCGTGGGCCGGAAGCTTGACCTTCGCGGGATACGGGCGGATAGTAAGCGCGCTGCAACAATACGAAATCAATGTGGGAGGAGACGATGCCTGTGCGCACCACCGTGGTGGGATCGTGGTGGATTTATCCGGAGGACGCAGCGGACTTGCGCGCCTACCACGATGGCAAGCTCTCGAAGCAGGCCGGCGAGGCCGTCCTCGACCGCGTAGCGAGCAAGGCGATCGCCGAGCAGC
Source organism: uncultured Alphaproteobacteria bacterium (assembly GCA_963840535.1). GTDB lineage: Bacteria > Pseudomonadota > Alphaproteobacteria > Rhizobiales > Xanthobacteraceae > VAZQ01. Next base: position 31,349 of record CAWIZJ010000027.1, on the reverse strand, counting down.
GCGCGCTCGGCCTCGATGAATGGTCCGGGGGAGAATATTTCACCGACGAGTTCATCCTGCACATGTACAAGTGCCTCACCGGCCTCCAAGTCGACAAGCCGCAGGAAGCCGTCGTCTTCGACTACGACGACATGACCCACGCCAGCATCGTGGGCGAGATCACCGCGCCCAACGGGCTCGGCTATCTGGCCAATTTCCGGCGTGAGAAGAACCTGCCTGGTGGCGTCAAGAAGGCCGCCGTGGTCGCCGCCTACGAAGTGGCGGTCGCCGGCCGCGACCAGCTCGACAAGCTCAAGCCGCAGGTGGCCAACATCAACAAGATCATCAATGCCGAATTGCGCGGGATGGCCGACGAAGGTTGCCCCAATGTGCAGCTCGACGCGCCGATCTTCGCCGTCGAAGTGAATATGGGCACCATGACGGCGAAGGAGGCCGCCGATTTGATCGTGCCCTGTTTCGAGGGCGTAAAGGCGAAGAAGTCGGTGCACTTCTGCAATGGCAACCTCAACGGGCGGCCGATCTCGCCGACGCTGCGTTGCGCGCCGTGGGTCGAGATTCTCCAGCGCCTCGAGGGCGTGATCGACGTGGCCGCGATCGAGGTCAAATATTTCAGCCAATTCTGGGAGCGTGAGGCTTTCAGAGCCCTGCCCAACAGCATGGAGCTCGCGGTCGGGCTGGTGGACGAGGGCAGCTACATGATCGAGCCGGTCAAGAAAATCCGCGAGCGGCTCGCCGACTGGGCGCGCGTCGTGGGGGAGGAGCGGCTATGGGTTTCGCCCTCCTGTGGCTTCGGGCGCCACCCGCCGCGTGACATCCCGGTGCTCAAGGCCAAGATGGAGAACATGGTGGAGGCCGCAAGGACGCTGTAAGCGCCCCGACGACATTTGTCGCCTCCCAACTTGGGAGGCGACACAGACTGCTCCCACAATGTGACCCCGGCGCCTCACCTGCCAACGATCATTGGGTGATCGAGGGGGCCGCCTTGTGTGCGTCCGCCGCTCTTCGAAGAAAACAGCGATGTCGGCGGCTGAAGGCTAGCAGTGATGGATCACCTTCTTGATCACGATCGGTCCGCGTCGCTCGCGGATCACGGTGCGGCAGGAGGCAAAGTGTCGCCCAAGCCGATGCCCGCGACGCACCCGATAATCATCCCCACGCCAGTGATCACCTCCGCGCCAGTGATTGCCGCTGCCGAAGCGGATCGAAATGTCCTGCGCCGGCGCAGGTGCGGGGCTCACGGTAGCCGCGACAGCGACGCCGACCACGGTCGCCACGGCAAGCAATATCGTTTTCATCTCGCATCTCCCGGATCGGTGGATCACGGGGGAAACGGTTCGGAGAAGAATTTGGTTCCGGGAGAACTACTCGCTCACGCGCAAACCTCGCGCAACCCTCATGTGAGGCCAGCCAGGCGGGAACAATGTTCCAGGCGATCTAGCAATCGTGGTCGTCCGTACGCGATGCGTCTTTGCCAGCCGTCACTCATTTCTCCCGAACGGTTTTCTTCGCTCGTGCGCGACACCAAGCACCGCTGAGGGAATTCACGCTGCTACGTCGATCGATCGCACTGTGCTCGGCTCCCTATGCCGCGCGGCGCCTGGGCCGCAGCCATTTTCTGATCAGCCGGCCGCGTGGCTTGGCGATCAATTGGATGTCGGTGACGAACTTGGCGCCTCCGCGGGCACGCTCGAGCACGATCTTGCGGCTGTGGAACGCCTCGAGCTCCGGCCGATGTCCTACGCTCACGACCGTCGATTTAGGGAGCTCGCTGGCGAGCAGCTCCATCAATCCGTCCTGGCCATTCGGATCGAGCGCCGAGGTGGCCTCGTCGAGCACGACGATGTCGGGCCGGTGCAGGAAGATTCGGGCGAACGCGAGCCGCTGCTTCTCGCCGCCGGAAAGCGTCTGATCCCATGGCGCGTCGTCGTCGAGACGCTCGATCAGATGTCCGAGCCCGACCAGTTTCAGGATTCTCGCGATCTCGGCATCGTCCTTGGACTCGGGGGGCTCGGGATAGGTGGCCGCCCGCCGCAGCGTGCCGACTGGAACATAGGCACGCTGGGGCAGCAGCATCATTCTCGCGCCGCTGGCGACCTCGACGGTGCCTCGCCCCCAGGGCCACAACCCGGAGATGGCGCGGACCAGCGTGCTCTTGCCGGTGCCGGACTCCCCGGTGACCAGCACCCGTTCGCCCGGCTCGATCACCACCTCGGCGTCCTTGACCACCGCGGAGCCGTCGTCGAGCGTGACGGAAAGCTCGGCGAGGCGCATCGCCGCCTTGGCCGTCTCCCCACGCTCGATCCGGCCGACCGCTTCCCCGCTCTCGGCGCGCTCCAAGGCGTCGAGCGACACCATCAGGGACGACACGCGGCGCGCCGACGCCGTCCAATCCGCAAGTCGTGGATAGTTGTCGACCAGCCAATTGAATGCAGCCTGCACGATGGTGAATGCGGACGCCGCCTGCATGACCTGACCAAGGGTCATCGATCCGTCGAGAAACTTGGGCGCGCACAGCATGATCGGTAGAACCGGCGCGATGTAGCCGCTGGTCCCCGACACGATCGTGGTCCGCATCCATTGAAAGCATATCTGGCGCCAACGATGCATCACCGTTCGCAGCGATCCGTCGACTGCGCTGCGTTCCTCCTCTTCGCCGCCGAGCACTGCGATGCTTTCACCGTTCTCGTTCAGGCGCGTGAGCACATAGCGATATTCGGCTTCGGCCTGGTTCTTGTTCTCCGACACGGTGACGAAGCGCCGCCCGATGAGGACCATGGAGCCGCTCGCGAGCACCGCGTAGAGGACGGCAGCTACGACCAGGAAGCCCGGAATGGTGACATCGACGCCGGCTATGCGAAACGACAGCGAGCCGCCGATCGTCCACAGGACGACGATGAAGGTCCCCGCCGACAACACCGCCGTGGCGACGCCCGCGACGAAATCGACAGGGGATTCAGTCGCGAGCCTGACGTCGTCCGCGATCCGATATTCGGGATTCTTGTGATCGCCGGTCACCAGATTGAGCTGGTAGTAGCGGCCGTTCTTGAGCCAGCGATCGAGCAGATGGTGGGTCAGCCACCCGCGCCACCGCCGCTGCGTCGTCATCTTGGCGTAGACCTGCATGACCGTGAGAAGGACGCTGGCAACCAGCAGCGGAAAATAGACCAGGGACAGAAACAAGACCGAGTTGCCGTCGCGCTTCTCGAGGGCGTCGAAGATCGCCCGGTTCCAGACATTCATGCCGTAGGCCGCCGCCAGATTGAGGAGGATGGTGAGGAGGATCGCGCCCGACAGCACCCACGCCAAGCGTCCGCCGTTCGGGCCCCAGAAGGCGGTGGCGCTCTGCCAGAAGCGACGGAGCAGAAGGCGGCGCCGGAGCCGGTCCGAGCTCTCGTCATGCGGATCGAGATCGACGATCGTCTGGTCGATGTCGGGGGCTAGAGGAGGGCCCTCGTCTTTCTGGTCTGCCATTGAATGTCCTCGAAATGCGTCGATTGGTCGTCGGCCTCGGTCGAGTGGGTGGAATGCGGTACTCCTCGGAGCGTGACGCACTGGCCGGGGATGGAACCATGGGCGTAAGAGCGAGTTCCCGGCCCGGGACGAAAGAACGCCCCGGGAAGGCGTCTCTTTTTGCTCTGCGGTGATGAACCGATCGGCTGCGTTGTGCGTTTCAGCTGCAACGCACAACGAACTCTGGTGGAGAGCAGCTATGGATCAAACTCAAACTCGAGCTCGGGCAAATGCGGCGCGGACGGGTAAACCCCTGATCGAAAGCGACCGCGTCGAAGGCACCACGGTGCTCGACATACGGGGCGAGGATATCGGCAGCATCAAACGGCTGATGATCGATAAGCTCAGCGGTCGGGTCGCCTACGCGGTCATGTCGTTTGGAGGCTTCCTCGGGATCGGCGCCGAGGAGCATGCGATCCCTTGGGGAAAGCTCAAGTATGACACCAGTCTCGGCGGATATCGAACCGACATCACGGTCGATGAGCTGCAACGGGCACCGACGTTCTCACGCGATCCGGAATACGACTGGAGCGATCGCAAGCGGGAGCAGGAGCTGCACGATCACTACCGGGTCCCGTATTACTGGGGGAGCTGATCCGGCTGTGAGGTCGGAGTTTTGCTCGTGCTGGTGTGCAACCGCGGCTTTGCTCGTGCCCTGATCGTCGCGATATCGGTGGCCCTCGCTGGCAGTGTGGCGGCCCAATCGGTGCGCGAGGACTCCCCGGAACAAGGCACCACTTGTCCGCCCGACGTGAAGGGCGAGCCACCCTCGCTCGGAGCGGACGGCACAGAACCTTTGAGCGACAAGCTCGCCCGTTCGGCCGGGGTCATCTGTCCTCCCGCCGGCATCGATCGGGATATGGAGGTCGACCCCCCCGGCGGCGGCCGCCTCAGGATCGTGCCGCCGCCCGGCTCTGCCGACGGAGATCCGCACCTCGTTCCCAAGTGATCTGGGACGAGCGCCGCGACCGACCGCCAAGCGGGCGCTCGAGGCGGGGCTCTTGTTCAAATGTCGCAGCTCGACCGAGGGATGGTGTTGATGCCGCCCGCTTTTCTGGCGCCATCCTGAGCCCCTCCCGCGTGGATTCCCAAGGGGTCGACTTAATCCAAGGCGTCCATAAAGATTTCCAAGCGTCTGCCAATAATTTTCGGGAACGTTATCCCCTGTCCGGCGTTTCAGCTTTTGCGACCGAATGGGGAAAGGGCTTTGACCAGTGAGAAAGCAGCCGAGTATCGGCGACTTGCGCAAGAGTGCTTCAATTTGGCACGCACGATCTCGAGCGGAGAGACCCGCGGCCAGTTCATGCTGATGGCCCAGGTCTGGTTGCGCCTGGCGGAGGAGCAGGACGTCGGGCCCTCGCCGATAGCCACCGGCGAATTGCGGCCGGCGGTCTTGCAGCAACAGCAACAACCTCAGCCCGAAGACGACGACGAACGGAATTAGCCATGCCGGCCCGGTCGGTGCGACGATTGACGGTTCGGATGGCCGTTTCGATCTCGTCTTCCCGGCCTCGGCGGCGATCGGCATTACACAACCGCATCCGTGCGGAGGGTTACGGCTCGACTGTGCCTGAACCAGGGGCCAGCGCAGTCGTGACCGGCGCAGCCGTGTGATATTGTGCCCCGACAGGGCAGGCGCGAGACGACCAAGTCGGCACCGTCACGGACGGTGTTGGATTTGCTCGCCATCATTCAGGGATTCTTCGGCCCGGCGATGATCATCCAGCCGACGCCGAACCGGTCGGCGACCATGCCGAAGCGCTTGGCGAAGAATGTCTCGCCGAGCGGCATTTGCACTTGTCCGCCTTCGCCGAGCGCGGCGAACATGCGATCGGCATCGGCCTCGTTCTCGGCGTTGACCGAGAGCGAGAAGCCCTCGAATTTCGGCTGGCCGTGGCAGTTGCCGTCGGACGCCATCACCTGCGTGTCGCCGATGCGGAAGCACGAGTGCATGATCTTGCTTTCGCTGCCGGGCGGGACCATGCCGGGCGGCGGCGGTTCCGGGCTTTCGCTTGAATCGCATCATCATCTCGACCTTCGCGCCGATCGCCTTCTTGTAGAAGCCGATCGCCTCTTCGCAGCGGCCGTCGAAGAACAGGTAGGGTGTGACTGGCATGATTCTCTCCTTGTCGATCTCGGTGCGTTGCGGGAACTGCACTCCTCAAACGGTGTGGGCCTGTTTCAATGCCGCGATGTCGAGCTTTCGCATCCGGAGCATTGCCCTCATGACCCGCCCCGCCTTCTCCACATTCTCGTCCGTCAGCAGCTGCGGCAGCGCCTTCGGGACGACCTGCCATGACAGACCGAATTTGTCCTTGAGCCAGCCGCAAGGTCCTTCCTCGCCGCCCTTGGCGAGCCTGTCCCAGAAGTAGTCGATCTCCTCCTGCGTCTCGCATTGAACCTGGAAGGAAACCGCCTCGTTGAACTTGAAGTGCGGCCCGCCGTTGAGAGCTACGAATTTCTGCTCCTCGATTTCGAACTCCACGGTCATGACCGAGCCTGCCTTCTTGCCGTGGATCTCGTGTCCTTCTTCGCCGTAGTGGCTGATTTGTCCGATCCTCGAATTCTTGAAGGTCGAGACGTAGAACTTCGCCGCCTCTTCCGCCTGGGTATCGAACCACAGGCACGGCGTGATCTTCCGAGTGCTGATCGACATGTCTCTCCTTTCAGATCCGGGTCGGTTGCAACATGCTCACCCGGTTGCCCTCGGTATCGCAGAACGACACGTATCGGCCGACGCCGGGGATCTCCATTGGTGCGCCGAGCACCTTGCCGCCGGCCTTGCCGACCCGCTGCATCGCGGCATCGATGTCATCCACCGCGATGACGATCGACGGATATTGCGCCGGCCAGTCGGGTTTTCTCGGGAAGAAGCCGCCGTTGATGGCGCCGGCCGGAGCCCCCGGCTTCGCGTCCGATTTCGGCCGTGGTGACGAGGACATAGTCGCCCATCTCGGGACCGAGCATCTGCGACTTCCAGCCGAAGGCCGCACGGTAGAAAGCAGTCAAGCGGTCTCTGTCTCCCGCCGGCATTTCGAAGTGAACGACGGGGTTCATCTGGCTCATGATCGGCGTCCCTCCTCCACTGCCAAGGGCATGTCACTTGACATGAAACGTTGATATCAACATAAATATGGCATGCCCATGGCGGCCAAGGTTCCATTCGAGGCCACTCGCCTGGTCCGGGACACCTGCCTGTGCTTTCACTTGCATCGTGCGGGCCGAGCGCTCGCCCGCCGCTTCGACAAAGCATTTCGGCCCCTCGGCCTTACCAACGGGCAGTTCTCGATGATGATGTCGCTGAATCGGCCCGAGCCGCCCAGCATCGGACAGGTCGCGGCCGGGCTCGTCATGGATCGCACGACGCTCACCGCCGCCCTGAAGCCGTTGCAGCGGCGCGGACTCGTCGAGGTTACGGTCGACTCCGACGACCGGCGGAGTTGACGGCTCAACCTGACGCCCGCGGGGCGGGCGCTGCTGGCGAGCGCCGTCCCGATCTGGCGACGCACGCATGCTGCGGTCGATCGGCAGCTTCCGGGTGCGGATCCCGATCGGCTACGGGCCGACCTTCGCGCCTTGGATGGGCGGGCGGATCGACGGCCCGTCCCGCTTTCTTCGGGAAAATAGCCAGCGACCACTCGCGTCCGGCGGTGGATCAGTCGAATTGGTCGAGCAGTCGATCTATGATCCCGAGGAAGGCCCCGGCTGCGCGCGGCTCCCCATGAGTGCATCATCGATTTCCCTTGCTCGTACTGCGGCCGGTCGCGCGCCAATTCGCCCGAAATATTGCTCGAACGCCGGACGCTTCTCGATCGTGCCGAACTGCATGCCCCAGCCGATATGGGAGCCGACGTAGACGTCGGCTGCGGTGAAGTGATCTCCGACGAGATACTCGCGTCCGGCGATCGCGGTTTCGAGCGCCTCCAGCACGTCTGCGAGGCTGCCATAACCCACCATGCCCCTGCGCTCGGCCGGCACCTCCAGACCGAACGCCTTGTTGGTGGCTGCGGCCTCCACCGGACCCGCGGCGAAGAACAGCCAGCGATAATATGGACCGCGCAGGCGTTCGCCGTGCGCAGGCGCAAGTCCCGCCTGCGGGAAGGCATCGGCGAGATAGGCGCAGATTGCGGCGCACTCCGTGACCACGGTTTCGCCGTGACGGAGCGCGGGGACCTTGCCCATCGGATTGATCGCGAGGTAGTCCGGCGCCTTCATCGTGGTGCCGAATTCGAGGATCTCGGTGCGATAGGGCTCGCCGACCTCCTCCAGCATCCAGCGGACGACGCGTCCGCGCGACATCGGGTTTGTATAGAATACCAGCTCATCGGTCATGGTGTTCCGGTCCTGTCGTCGTGTCGGCGCAGGCGATAGCGGCAGAAGCCGGCCATTTTCCGGCAACACTTGGCACGTCTTGCCCTCGGTCTCGTGGCCAGCTCGATCCGATCATCGATCTCGAGACCGCCTCGGGCGACAATTTCCGGGACACCCGATCCGCCCGCTTTCCTGTAGGCTGCCGCTGCGGCCTTCGCCATGTCGCGGGAGAAGCAAGGCGATGCACGATACCGATGCGCTGATCGAGCGTCTGCCGAAATGCGAGCTGCACATCCACATCGAGGGCAGCCTCGAGCCGGAGATGATGCTGGCGCTGGCAGGCCGCAACGGCATCGAGCTGCCCTATCCGTCGGTCGAGGCGCTGCGTCACGCCTACCGGTTCCGCGGCCTGCAGGATTTTCTCGACCTCTACTATCGCGGCATGTCGGTGCTCGTCACCGAGCAGGACTTCTACGATCTCGCCTTCGCCTATCTCGAGCGCGCCCGTGCCGACAACGTGCGGCATGTCGAGATGTTCTTCGACCCGCAGGGCCACACCGCGCGCGGCGTCGCATTCGCGACGGTGATCGAGGGGCTCGATCGCGCCATTGCCGACGCCAGACGGCGGCTCGGCGTCGAGGCGAGCCTCATCATGTGCTTCCTGCGCCATCTCGACGAGGCGGATGCGGAGCGCACGCTCGACGAGGCGCTGGCGTTCAGGAACCGCATCGTCGGGGTCGGCCTCGACTCCTCCGAGGCCGGTCACCCTCCGGGCAAGTTCCGGCGCGTGTTCGCGCGCGCCCGCGAGGCCGGTTTCTTCCTCTCGGCCCATGCCGGCGAGGAGGGACCGCCGAGCTACGTCTGGGAAGCGCTCGACGTGCTCGGCGTCGCGCGCATCGATCACGGCGTGCGCGCCATGGAGGACGCGGCGCTGGTGCGGCGGCTCGCCCGCGAGCAAACGCCGCTCACGGTCTGTCCGCTCTCCAATGTGCGGCTGCGGGTCTTCGATGATCTCGCCCATCATCCGCTGCGGCGGATGCTGGACCAGGACCTCGTGGTGACGGTCAATTCCGACGACCCGGCCTATTTCGGCGGCTATGTGAACCAGAACTATCGCGCCGTGTCGCAGGCACTGGGGCTCGGGCGCGGCGAGATCGCGGCGATCGTCCGCAACGGCATCGCGGCCTCGCTGATGCCGCCGCCGGGGAAGGCGGCGCTGCTCGCGGAGGTCGACCGCGTGCTTGCCGCGACTGCGCCGTAGTTGGACAGTGCGAGTCTGTCGGTCGGCGTGGCACCGCGTGTGGCGTGTCCCGGCATTCCTGAGGGGCGCCGGGGACGGCCGTTCGGCCGTTCCCCGGCATGCGTTCCGCCCGGTCGATGCGGCGGACGGGGCGGAACGCCCCCACCCCGGTCAGGCGCGAGCGATCGAGACCGCGACGAACCTCGTCGTGTCGTCCGACTTCAACCGCATCAGCACCGTGCGCTTGCCCTCTTTATGGGCGTTTCTGATGGCTTCACGCACGTCGACCGGGGTAGTGACCTTCTTGCCGCCCGCATCGAGGATGATGTCGCCGGTCTTGAGTCCGTGCCTGGAAGCGATGCTGTCCGGCTCCACCTCCATCACGACGACGCCCTCGGAGCCGCGGCCGGCAACCTGTGCCGCGGGAGCGAGCATCATGCCGAGCTTCGGCGCGTCGGCGGCCGGCGCGTCCGGCGTTGCCGCGCGCGCCTCGCGCTCGCGCGGCAATTCGCCGAGCGTCAGCGACAGGCTCTGCTCCTCGCCCTTGCGCCAGATCGTGAGCTTGGCGGTCGCGCCGGGAGCCATGGCGCCGATCTGTCTCGCGAGCTCGCGGGCATCCTTGACGGCATTGACCGTTCAAGGCGGTGATCACGTCGCCCGCGACGATGCCGGCCTTGGCGGCGGGTCCGTCCGCTTGCGGGTCGGCGACCAGCGCGCCTTCGCTCGCCTTGAGGCCGAGGCCCTCGGCGATCTCGGCGGTGACCGGCTGGATACGCACGCCGATCCAGCCGCGCTGGACCATGCCCTTGTCCTTGAGCTGGGCGACGACCGACTTCGCGGTCTCGGCGGGAATCGCGAAACCGATGCCCACCGAGCCGCCCGAGGGCGAGAAGATCGCGGTGTTGACGCCGATGACGTTGCCGTCCATGTCGAAGGTGGGGCCGCCGGAGTTGCCCTTGTTGATCGGCGCGTCGATCTGGATGAAATCGTCGTAGGGGCCGGCACCGATGTCCCGCCCGCGTGCGGACACGATGCCCGTGGTCACGCTGCCGCCGAGGCCGAACGGATTGCCGACCGCCAAGACCCAGTCGCCGACGCGCGGTGCCTTGTCCGCGAGCTTGACATGCGGAAAGTCGCTGCGGCCATCGACCTTGATCAGCGCGATGTCGGTGCGCGGATCGGTCCCGATCACCTTGGCGCCGTAGATCTTGCCGTCGTCGGTGGTGATCTCGACGCTCTGCGCCTTGTCCACGACGTGGTAGTTGGTCACGGCGTAGCCGTCGGCGCTGATGAAGAAGCCGGAGCCCTGCCCGGTCATCATGCGGTTGCGCGGCGCACGCTGGCCGTCCGGCATGTTGCCTCCTTCGGGCATGCCGAAGCGGCGCATGAAGCGTTCCATCGGCGAATCGGGCGAGAGCTCGCCCTCGAATCCCGTCGCCTTCGCTTCGGCGTTGCGCTTGACGCGCACCGCGATGACGGCGGGCTTCACCTTCTCGGCGAGCTCGCCGAAGCCGACCGGACGTTGCGCGGCATCCGCCTTCGAGATCGCAGGAAGGACCGATTGGGGCGATCCGTCGAGCCCGATCGTGATCGCGCCGGCGCCGAGGACGGCGACGGTCGCAAGAAGAATGAGACGACGCGCCGACAGTGCGCGTCGCGGCTTGCTTACGGTAGAAACGGGAGTCATGACGATGACGTCTCCAATGTGGATGGTCGGCGCCGGCGGCGCCGTGCTGGCCGGCTAGATGAAGGGAGCCGCATTGCCGCGACGTGACGGCAGCATTAACGTTCGGCAATCGCGTGCGCCGTCGCCCGCTCGTGCCGCGCGATCCGCGTTGCTGCCCGCGGCTGGACAGGCGGTGTGACCGAGTGTCGCGCATCGGTTGCCGGATCGCCCGGCGCGGTGGCCAGGAGAGGCGCATGACGATCGCGCGGCACGTGCTCGCTCCCACGCGGATCGCCACCGAGGCGTTCATCGACGCGGCCGCCGCGGTCGCCCGGCTGGAGGAGATCTACGAACGCAATGCCGGCTTCCTGCGCGAGCGCTTCGCGGCCTACGCGGCGGGTGAGCCGCCCGCGGCGCGCGTGCGCGCCACCTATCCCTTCGTGCGCATCACCACCGCCACCCATTCGCTGCTCGACTCGCGCCTGTCCTACGGCTTCGTCGCCGGCCCGGGCGTGCACGAGACCACGGTGACGCGGCCCGATCTGTTCCGCGCCTACTTCGTCGAGCAGATCGGGCTATTGATCGAGAACCACGGCGTGCCGGTCGAGATCGGCGAGTCGGACGAGCCGATCCCCGTTCACTTCGCCTATCGGCGGGACATCAACATCGCCGCGAGCTTTCCATCCGACGACCGGCCGCTGCGTGATCTCTTCGACACGCCGGATCTCGCGGCGATGGACGATGCCATCGTCAACGGCACGCTCGATCTGCCGCCGGCTGCGCCGGCCCCGCTCGCACTGTTCCGCGCCGCCCGTGTCGACTATTCGCTGCACCGGCTCTATCACTACACCGGCACCGACCCAGAGCATTTCCAGAACTTCGTGATCCTGACCAACTACCAGTTCTACGTCGATGCGTTCGCCCTCATCTGCCGCGAGCGCATGCGGTCGGGCCATCCGGACGGCGACGCCTTCGTCGAGCCCGGCAACATCACGACGCGCAATGCGCGGCTGGGCGGCGCGGGGCCCGTCGGCGTGCCGCCCGAGCGCACGCCGCAGATGCCGGCCTTCCATCTCGTGGCGAGGGACAGCGGCGGCACCACGATCATCAACATCGGCACCGGCCCGTCGAACGCCAGGAACATCACCGACCACGTGGCGGTGCTGCGGCCGCATGCCTGGCTGATGCTCGGGCACTGCGCCGGCCTGCGCAACACGCAGAAGCTGGGCGACTACGTGCTGGCGCACGGCTACGTGCGCGAGGATCACGTGCTCGACGAGGAGCTGCCGCTGTGGGTGCCGGTGCCGGCGCTCGCGGAGGTGCAGGTGGCGCTCGAGCAGTCGGTGGGCGAGGTGACAGGCCTCTCCGGCTTCGAGCTCAAGCGGATCATGCGCACCGGTACGGTGGCCAGCGTCGACAACCGCAACTGGGAGCTCGGCGACCATGTCGCCATCACGCGCCGGCTGTCGCAGTCGCGCGCGGTCGCGCTCGACATGGAGTCGGCGACCGTTGCCGCCAACGGCTTTCGCTTCCGCGTTCCCTACGGCACTTTGCTCTGTGTCTCGGACAAGCCGCTGCAGGGCGAGATCAAGCTTGCCGGCATGGCCGGCGAGTTCTACCGTCAGCGCGTCGGCCAGCATCTCGAGATCGGCCTCAAGGCGCTGGAGAAGCTGAAATCGCAGGAGCGCGAGCGGCTGCATTCGCGCAAGCTCAGAAGCCTTGCCGAGGTGGCGTTCCAGTAGATGGGCGGCGGAGGCCGTTTTCGGAGGCGGTCGCGATTCAGCCGGTGACGGCCTCGATCTTGGCGCGCACCAGCGCGCCCGACAAACGCGCGGTTATTATCAGGTAGGGCGCATCCTCACCGGAGATCGCGAGCCAGGCGAGGCCGCTGGCGAGCCGTCCCGGTGCGGATCGCCTATCCGCCGCCGCGGCTGCGACCGGCGGAAACCGTCCGCTCGATTCCGGAACCGTCGCGTGCGCGGCTTGGATGCTCCGAATGCTGGCAGTGGATTTCTTCGACTTCGATGGGACTGGGGTTGGATCCGGACGTAACATTGCACTCGATTCGCCCAGCCTGAGATCCGACGAGGATGCGACGAGGAGAAGCTACGATGGGTCGCGCCCGGCCGAAGGACTCCCCGATCGATCAGCATGCGAGGAGGATCGCGGACGCGCTCGGCAGCGGCCGCCCGCCCGTCACCACGCTCGCTCTCGATCGGTATCTCGAAAGCTCGCCGCACGAGCTCTTGGCCGCCCTTGCGGGCGCGGCTCGTCACATGCCTCCGACCGGCAGGGACGAAGCCCTTGCCCGCGGCTACCTGTTTCTCCTGCAGGGGCTGCTGGAGCGCCTGCGCTACCGCACCGATCGTGGCTATGCGGATGCCGCCGGGCTGATCGCGGATTTTCAAGCCGGGGTCGCCGCGCAGGCGGAGGCCGGCCAACTCGATGCGCGCATGCTCGCCTTCGTAGGCGGAGCGCTGCACCAATCGAAGATCCCGGCGTCGCCGCTGCTGACCGCTGCGTCGCCGGCGACGAAGCGCGTCGATGATGACCGGGGCCGGCCGCCTCTGGACGGTATCCGCGCTGCGCTCGCGGGGGTCATCGAAGCCTGCGACGGCGATCCGTTCGCGGTGGTCGGTACCATGGCCGAATTCGGTCATGCCATGCCCGTCGAGACGCGCGGTGCGCTCGCCGCCGGCCTCGCGCTCGAAGGCACGTCCGACGCCCGCAGCGCCGCGGTCCTGTTCCTGCTCGATTCGGATCCAATCGTGCGCGATGCGGTGGCCGGCGCGCTGGCGCAGGTCGCCGCCGCGCTGTCGCCGACGGATGTTCGGCGACTGATCGCGATCCGCAACTGGCGGCGCGAGAACGAGCGCGCCGCGGTCGATGCCGTCGTCCGCAAGGCGCGCGCGGCCGGGATCGATTGCGCGCAGTGGAAGGCGGGCTGCACCGAGACGATTCTCGCTACCGCCGTCGACGGCTCCGCAACACAAGGGTTCCTGCTGCTGTCGCCGGCCGGCGGCAGGAAAAAGCGGATCTCGTCGATATTGACCAAAGGAGGAGTGGCGGATGCTTGGAGCGGTGAGCCGGAATCACGCCGCCGCATCAAGGCGAGCATGGCCGCAGCCGGCATGGACGCGCCCACCCTTCCCGTATCGCGAGCCTATCTCGATCGCGTCGTGGGGCACCATCTGGCGCTCGGTGTCGGGAAGGGGCAGGCGCCGCCGCTGGGGCTGCTCCAGGTCGCCGAGACCCTCGGGGGTGCGGATTGGCAACCCGTGCGCATGGACTTCGCCGCCACGCTCGCCGCCCTGATGGCCGAGATCCCGGCCTCGATGCACGAGGCCACGGCCGTCGAAACGGTGCTGCGAAGGAGCGGCGAGCTCGCCGACCTCGAGGCTGTCGCACTGTGTTGGTACGAGGACAGCCCGAAGATCGCGCGGCTGGTGGCGGGCGCGCCGGGCGGCAAACGGGCGAAGCTCGCCGTCTATCTATTGCAGACCGTCATGCCGCGACGACGTGATAAATGGGCCGATCTGCTGCTGCGGACGGCCCTGTGGATGCGCGAGGCCCCCGAAGAGGACGACCTTTGCTGGCGCGAGCTCGCGATCGTCGCCAAGGCGCTCGCCGACGGGCGGGACCTGACCGGGATCGGCTTGATGCACGATATCGCGTTGCGGACCATTGCGGCGCTCGGCGACGCAGCGGATGGGAAGGCTTGGCCATAGATCATGGGCGCGCGACCGGAACGCGCGTCGATCGTTCTGCTCGATTTGTTCTTGATCATTTCCCTCAAAGAGCCTCGGGCCAACGACGGGCGCCGTGAAAGATGCGCAGAATTTGGATCGTGTTATCAACCAGCCGGTACGGGACGAGGAACGGCGTTCTCGGGATCACGAGCTCACGTGTTCCGGGAACTCGGCCGGGTCGCCCCATTTCGGGGTTGTCGGGAAGTAACGTTTCGATGTTCCGGATGATGCGTAGTGCGACGCGTTGTGCGGCTGCAGGATCGTCTTGTTCGATGTAGGCGCGCAGCGCGGCGAGGTCGTTGATTGCGTCGGTCGACCAGACCAGGGTCATGAGCGTTTAGGGACCGGCCGCTCTCGACTGGTGCCCCAGGATGTGACCCAATCTTCTACCCGCTCGTGCGGAATCCCTTCGCCGCGATCGAGAGACGTGATCGCTCGCTTGATGCCGGCAACCTGCCACTCGTTGACGGCGAGGTACTCGTTAATCGCCTCGGCCGCGAGGAAGGAGCGGCTACGGCCCGTGCTCCTGGCCAATCGCTCCAGCCGCTTCTTGGCGGCAGCATCGACCCGCACCGTAAAGGTGGTCGAGCGCATAGCCTTTGTCCTTGTGCCTGCTTGTGTACAATATAGCGCAGACGCCGGGAACGCAATCCCGATGGGCGCTCCCGATGGAGGCGCGCCGTTGCGACGTGGGATCAGCGGCGCCGTCAGCCGCCCGGCCGTCGTGGTGACAAGCGGACAACCGATACGGCGTGCGTTTCGATGTGCGCCGTGAAGGTCGCCTTTGCTACGCTCCCCGGACGTCGTCCCGCCACACCGCGCGCACGTCGACTGCGGCGGCGCCTTCGCGCGCCGCGCGCACCATCAGCGGATTGATCTCGATCTCCGCGATGCGGGCGCGATGGTCGAGGAAGAATTGTCCGAGCGCGACCGCGGCGGCTTCGAGCGCGCCGCGGTCGGCTGGAGGTCGCCCGCGGAAACCGGCCAATAGCCGCGTGAGGGCGAGGCCGTCGAGCATCGCGCCGATGTCGCTCGGCGTCGCCGGCAGCAGCCGCAATGCCGCATCCTCGGCGAGCTCGACCAGCACACCGCCGGCGCCGATCAGCAGCAGCGGACCGTAATGCGGATCGCTGCGGGCGCCGACAATGGCCTCGACCCCGGTCACCATCTCCTGCACCAGGAAGCCGTCGATGCGCGCGTCGGGCCGCGCAGCAAGCGCCGACGCCGCCAGCATGTCGGCGGCGCTGATCACGGCGGCGCGATCGCGCAGATCGAGCGCCACGCCGGCAGCCTCGGTTTTGTGCACGATGTCGGGCGAGCGGATCTTCAAGGCGACCGGGAAGCCGATTCGCTCGGCCGCCGCCGCGGCTTCGTCCGCGCTCGCGACCGCCTCGCTTCTCGGCAGCGCGATGCCGCAGCCGGCAAGCGCCGCCGCGGCCGGCCGGCGGCCCGCGCGCGCGGCATGAAACCACAGGCCGTTGAGCGCGCGTACCGTCGGCTCGATGCCCTGCAGGAACGGGAAGCCGGCTGCCTGCTGCGCGGCGATGCGTGCGAAGGCGACGACCGGCTTGTCGGTGCGCTCGAGGAGCTGCCGCAGCGGCGTCACGTCGCCCCAGGCATCGGCTCGGCGCGGCATCGGCGCGGCCCACGCCACCATGTCGACATCGGGATCGCGCACCGCGATCGTGCACAGATCGGCGGCGACCTCGAGCGTGGAGGGGATGCCGACATCGAGCGGATTGCTCGGCGCGATGCCGTCCTGCATCAGCGGCAGCAGCGCCGCCTTGGTCGCCGGCGCGAAGTCGGGCACGGCGGCGCCGTTGGCTTCGGCATAGTCGTGCAGGAGATCGACCGTTCCTCCCGAGGTGGTGACAAAGCCGATGCGCGGTCCCTTCGGCAGCCGCCCGCCCCCGAAGGCGAGCGCGGCTCGCACATTGCGAGGTAGGCGGCATAGTCGCCGGCGATCGCGCCGGTGTGGGACTGCGCGGCGGCCCGCGACCTCGCGCTCGCGCCGGTCTTGACGGCGAGAACGAGCTTGCCCATGGCGAGCGCGCGGCCGGCGGCGTGCATGAACGCCTGCGGCCGGCGGATGCCTTCGACGAACAGCACGACCTGGCGGGGCTCGGGATCGGCGATGACGAAGTCGAGATAGTCGGCGAGCCCGAGATCGGGCTCGTTTCCCGACGTGATGCAATAGGAGAAGCGCAGCCCGCGGTCGGCCGCCGCCTGCATCCAGAACTGCAGCAGGCCGCCGGACTGGAAAATGCATGCCACCGGGCCCGGTGCGAGCCGGCAGAGGTCGGTGTTGGGATAGCCGAGCAGGCGCTTGCGAAAGGAATAGGCGCCCATGCAATTGGGGCCGGCGACGCGCAGGCGGCTTTCCGCGACGAAGTGCGCGAGCCATGCACCGCGCGCCTTCGATTGCGGGTCGTCGCCGTCGCCGATCATGGAGGCATAGACGGTGGCGGACTTGACGCCGGCCTCCTCGGCGTCGGTGAGCACGCCGGGGACCGCCGCGGCCGGCACGATCACCAGCGCATGGTCTACGGGCTCCGGCAGATCGCGCAGCGACGCGAAGCATCGCTCGCCGAACACCTGCGTCTGCCGCGGATTGGGCAAGGCGATCCGCCCGGGATAGCCGAACTCGCGCAGGTTCCCGGCGATCTCGCGCGGCCAGCGTGCCCGCTCGGATGCGCCCACGATCGCCAGCGATCTCGCCTGGAGCGTGCTCGCCGCCGAGCGGAACAGCCCGGTCTCGAACTCGAGCCGCGCCGCCCTCCGCTTCATTGCGCTGCCGCGAGTCCATGGCGGGCCGTCAGTAGCGGCTCGATGCCGGGCTGGTCAGTGTCACACCGACGGGATCGCCTTGAACGCCGGGTACCATTTGCCGAGCAGGGTCGGCGGCCACGGCACCGACATGACGTAGTCGAAGGTGAACCAGATGAAGCCGACCAGCACCACGGCGTAGGGGATGACCAGCGTCCAGCGTTCGCGTGCTTCCCATCGCATGAAGAAGATCACAAACAGGGCCACCGTGGGGATGAGCCCGATCAGGCCCATCACCCCCATGAACGCGATCAGATAGCCGAAGAACCAGGCCGCCCGCACGATGATCTCGCGCACCTGCAGGTGGCCAGTGTCGGAGGTCAGGTCCATGTGGATCCTCTGCTCGACACCGTGCTGGAGCTCTCCCGCCAGACCCTTCGTTGCTGCCGCTTCCGGTTTGCGACACAGGTCGTTGAACAGGCTCAGCGCAGCCGCTGTCAGGGCCACGGTGCCCACCACCAGCGGCACCACCTTGGCGCTGAAATCCCAGCGCAGCGCGACGGCCACCGCGGTGCCGATCACCGCGATCATGAACAGCGTGAACAGCTGCGCGGGATGGAAGCGCGGCGCCTGGAAGCTCCGCAGCATTCGGCCCGGACCGCCCTGGCGCCGGATATCCTGCAGCAGCGGGCGCACCAGGCCGACGATGGCCACTATGAGAAGCGCCGCGACCACCGGACGCAGCATCCAGGCGAGCCCGTAGCGCTCGATCGAGATGAACATGTAGCGCTCGATGGTGTCGCCCAGCACCACGCCGAGGATGAGCGGCGGCCGCGGCCACTTGCACTGCTTCATGATCCAGCCGACCAGGCCGAAGAACAGGAGCGTGATCAGGTCGCCCCACTGGCGGCTCGCCTCGAACGCGCCGATGTAGACGATGCCGAGCACGGCCGGCAGGATGAGCGTGTAGCGCAGGGTCGCGATCCTGGCGAATTGCGGACTGAAGGCGTAGCAGAGTCCCGCGCCCAGGATGTTGGCGAGCGCCACCGACCACACCATCGAATAGGTGATGCTGAGATTCTTGGTGAGCATGTCGGGGCCCGGCACCAGGCCGTGGATCAGGAAGGCGCCGAGCAGGATCGCCATGGTGGCGCTGCCGGGAACGCCGAAGGCGACCGTCGGCACCAGCGCGCCGCCCTCCTTGGCGTTGTTGGAGCTCTCCGAGGCGATCACGCCGCGCACGTCGCCCTTGCCGAAGGTCTGGCTGGCGCCCTTCTCGGTCTTGAGCGCGTGGCCGTAGGCCAGCCAGTCGACCACCGATGCGCTGATGCCGGGGATCGAGCCGATGCCGCCGCCGATCCACGAGCAGCGCAGGATGAGCCACCAGTTGCGGAAGCAATCCTTCACGCCCTGCCATTGGCCCTTGTAGATGTTGGCCTTGCTGGTGTCGGACGAGATCGCCACCCGGGCGATCAGGAGGTCGCACAGCTCCGGCAGCGCGAACACGCCCAGCAGCAGCGGCACGATCGGCAGCCCGTCCCAGAGATAGAGGCTGTCCATGGTCCAGCGCAGGGTGCCGGTCTGCGGATCGGTGCCGATCATCGCGATCATCACCCCGAAGCAGCCGGCCGTGAGCCCGCGCAGCGGCGCGTTGCCGGAGAGCACCGCCACCATGGATATGCCGAGGATGGAGAAGGCGAGCAGCTCCGGCGAGCCGATGTACAGCATCACCGGGCGCAGGATCGGAATGCTGATCGCGAGTAGCAGCGCGCCGAATATTCCGCCCATCAGCGAGGACATGTAGGCGGCGCTGAGCGCGCGGCCGGCCTCGCCGCGCTTGGCCATCGGGAAGCCGTCGAGCACGGTCGCCGCCGAGGCGGCGCCTCCCGGCACGCCGAACAGGACAGCGGGAATGGGGTCGCCGGTGGCGGTGGTCGCGCCGAGGCCGAGCAGCAGCGCGAACGCCGAGTAGGGGTCCATGTTGAAGGTGAACGGCAGCAGCATCGCGGTGCCGGCGAGACCGCCGATGCCGGGGACGATCCCGAGCACCAGGCCCATGATGCAGCCCAGCGCCAGGAACATCAGGCGGTGGGGCTCCATCAGCAGAAGGAAGGCCTTGCCCGCCGAGGTGGCCATGTAGCCGATCTCCCCCGCGATACTCTCCATCTCGGCCGCCCTCCCGCAAATCGATCGCGCGCGCATCCCGAACCCGGGTTGCCCGGGTTCGGATGCATTCGGCCCTTCTCGGTCAGATCAAGGAAAACGGAGAATCAAAGCGTGCATCACGCCGCTTAGAGCTCCCATCTCGCTGCCGCCCCTCCCCGAGTCCGTTTCGACCCTCGGGACTGCCTCTGTTCCACTTCTTTTGCCCGTCATGTAAGCAGAAGATCAGGCGGCGGGAAAGCCGGGTCCGCCGGCCGGATCCGGCGCCGTTGCCGCAGCTTGTGAACCTGCAGCCGTTTGCTGCGCTATCGGACCGATCCGTCGTATTGGTCCGCGCCGGCTCGAACGCGCTGCCCGGCATGATGCCGGAGCACAGCGTCGAGACGGTGCGATTGTCGAGAGGTAAAATGCAGCTCGACCGGATCGAGGGAGAACCCGACGGGCGTGTCGCCTGGGGCAGCGACGTCGCCGCCCAGATGCTGCGCCGCCTCGGCATTCCCTACGTCAGCCTCAACCCTGGCGCCAGCTATCGCGGCCTGCACGACAGCATCGTCAATCACCTCGGCAACGAGCAGCCGGGCATTCTGCTGTGCCTGCACGAGGACCATTCGGTGGCGATCGCGCACGGCTATGCCAAGGCGACGGGCGAGCCGATGGCCTGCGTGCTGCACAGCAACGTCGGGCTGCTGCACGGCATGATGAGCCTGTTCAACGCCTGGTGCGATCGCGTGCCGATGATCGTGCTGGGGGCGACCGGCCCGCTCGATGCCGAGCTGCGCCGTCCGTGGATCGACTGGATCCACACCTCGCGCGATCAGGGCGCCTACGTCCGGTCGATCATCAAGTGGGACGACCAGCCGTCCTCGCCGCAGGCGCTGGTGGAGTCCATGTGCCGCGCCAGCATCGTCACGCGCACGGCGCCGACCGCGCCGGTCTATGTCTGCCTCGACGCCGGGCTCCAGGAGGCGCCGCTCGAGCGCGAGCCGGATTGACCCGACGTCGCGCGCTTCCAGCCGCCGCCAGCCGTCGCGTCCCGCCGCGCCCGCGATCGAACGGGCGGCGGCGCTGCTCGAGCGCGCCGAGCGGCCCGTGATCATGTTCGGGCGCGGATCGCGCCAGCCGGAGTTCTGGCGGCCTCGCATCGATCTCGCCGAGCGGATCGGCGCCTGCGTGGTGACCGACCTCAAGCAGGGCGCCATGTTCCCCACCGACCATCCCGCACATCATCTGCCGCCGTTCAATGTCCTGCCCGGGCCGGCGCGCGATCTGCTGTGCGAGGCCGATGTGGTGCTCGCGCTCGACTGGGTCGATCTCGGCGGCGCGCTGCGGCAGGCCAGGGCCGCCGGCAGTGTCGACGCCAGGATCATCGCCGCGACCCTCGATCCGAGCCTGCACACCGGCGCCAACATGGAATACCAGTCGCTGCCGGCGGTCGACGTGGCGATGGCGGCGACCGGCGACGCGGTGGTGGCGGACCTCCTGGCGGCGCTCGGCCACGCCGGTGGCCGCGAGCCGTGGAAGCCGCGCGCGGCGACGAAGCCCGCCACGGTCGACGGCGAGGGCGTGAGCATGGAGCGGATCGCCGCGACCTTGCGCGCGGAGTTCAACGATCCCGAGAATGTCACCTTCTGCACCCTCGGCCGCGGTTGGCCGGTCGACATGTGGCCGTTCCGCAACGGCCTCGCCTATCTCGGCAAGGACGGCGGCGGCGGGCTCGGCTCCGGACCCGGTCTCTCCGTCGGTGCGGCGCTGGCGCTCAACCGATGCGGCCGCCATGCCGTCTCCATGCTCGGCGACGGCGACTTCTGCATGGGCGTGACCGCGATCTGGACCGCGGTGCGCCACCGCATCCCTCTGCTCGTGCTCGTCAACAACAATCGCTCCTATTTCAATGATGAGCTGCATCAGGAAACGGTGGCACGTCGGCGCGGGCGCGATGTGCGCAACCGCTGGATCGGGCTGCGCATGAAGGATCCCGCTCCCGACATCGCCAAGCTCGCGGACGCGCAGGGCGCGGTCGGGATCGGACCGGTAAACACCGCGGCCGCGGTGAAGGCCGCGATCTCGAAGGGGGTCGCGGTGCTCAAGTCGGGCGGCGTCTGTGTCATCGACTTTCATGTCGATCCGCCCGCCGATCGGTCGGAGGGGATCGGCCACCGCCCCATCGGGAATTGATTGCGGCCAGGCCGTTCCATCGCGGGATCGTCGTGATGTGACAGAAACGGGCGTCGGACGGTCACTCGGGCACGCGGCCCTCGATGGCTAGCCAGTGCGGACAGCCGGCGCTATTCGATCACTGCGTCGGCGCGGGCAACCAGGCTCGGCGGCAGGTCGAGGCCGAGCGCTTGTGCGGTCTTCAGATTGACGAGGAACTCGAAGCGAGTGGGAACCTCCAGCGGCAGATCGGCCGGCCGTGATCCAAGCAGGATTCGTGCAACGAGATGGGCGGCGCGCTCGCCGACGGCATACGGGTTCGGCCCATATGACATCAGGCCGCCGTCACGCACCAGCGCGGCCGTCTCGTAAATCGATGGCAAGCGGTTGACGGCTGCAAATTCTATGATCCGTCTGCGATTGAGGTTGGTAAGAGCATCCGAGACCATCAGGATGGCGTCGGGCCGATCCCGCGTCATCTCTGCAAAGGCATGGTCGAAGTCATCCGGCTCGCGAACGCCCAAGGTCTGCACTTTGAATCCCAGAATGCGGGCCGCATTCTCGGCCGACCGGTAGCGCAAGGTCATTCCGAGGTCCGCTGCGTTCCACAGCATGGCGACCTGTCGCAGGCGCGGCACAAGCGTCTTTCAGGATTTCGAGCCGTTTGGCGCTGAGCTCGGTCGATATTTCGGTCACGCCCGTGACATTGCCGCCCGGACGCGCCAGTCCTTCCACCAGGCCGGTCGCGACTGGATCGCCCGCTCCCGCGATGACAACCGGTAATCCTGATGACTTCGCGGCTAACGATGATGGATAGCCGAACGTCACGATTACATTGACGTTGGCGGCTTTGAGCTCGTCCACGAGGGTGGGCAGCCGCTCAGCGCGTCCCTCGCTCCACCGTTCTTCGACCAGGAGGTTTCGGCCTTCGACAAAGCCGCGTGCCGCGAGTCCCGCGAGCATGGCCTTGCTGCGCTCATCCGTGGATGCAACCGGTCCGGCTCCTCCGAGCAGCCCAACCTTGTAAATCTTGCCAGGCTGCTGCGCGCGCGCGGTGAGCGGCCATAACGCCGCCCCACCACCGAGAAGGGTGACGAACTCGCGGCGCTTCAGTTGATCGAATTGCATCGAATCCCTGCCAGCCGGGGCTCGAGCTCAGCATATCAAATTAGTGGGGATCAGTCAGTGGTTTCGGTGGAAAACCGACAAGGCGGTGGTCGAGGTGCCCTCGCCATGGAACGGCCGTATCGCGCGCCTGTTCGGCGCCAAGGGTGAACTCATCAAGGTGGGAGCTCCGCCGGTCGAATTCGCCGAGGGCGTGGATCATCGACGAGGCCGACATCGAGGATTGGCGCGCCGGCGAGGACGTCACATGCGGCTGGTGCGGGCGATTCGCCAGAGCCTGTGCCGCCGAGCCCTCGCTGAATGCCTGGTACAACGCTGCCGTGGGCGAGCGTCGGGTGATCCGGCGCATCGACCTCTGACCGGCGGCGAGGCCGCGCGCTTCCTGGTGGCGCTCAAGTCCGACCTGGAATACACCTGATACGATGAGCGACGGTGCGCCGAAGCCCTGGCCCACGGAGCTGCGCCTGCACAAGGACCGCAGGACACTGACCGTGTCCTTCGACAATGGCGAGCGCTTCGATCTGAGCGCGGAATATCTGCGCGTGCGCAGCCCGAGCGCCGAGGTGCAGGGCCATTCCCCCGACGAGCGCAAGACCGTCGCGGGCAAGAAGGACGTCGCCATTCTTGAGGTGCATCCGGTCGGCAACTACGCGGTACGGCTGGTGTTCGACGACCTGCATTCGACCGGCATCTACAGCTGGGACTACCTGTTCGGCCTCGGATCGAACCACGCCGCCAACTGGCAGGATTATCTCGACGAGCTGGCGGGCAAGGGGCTCGCGCGCTAAATGGCGCGGGCGACGCTGGTCTAATGCTGTACCACCACCGTGCTGCCGACGCGCACGCGGTTGTAGAGATCGATGACGTCCTCGTTGGTCATTCGGAAGCAGCCCGACGACACCGCTTGTCCGATCGTCTCCGGCTCGTTCGAGCCGTGGATGCGATAGAGCGTCGAGCCGAGATAGATGGCGCGCGCGCCCAGCGGGTTGTCGACGCCGCCGGCCATGTGGCGCGGCAGGTCGGGCCGGCGCTGGCGCATGGCCGCCGGCGGCGTCCACGACGGCCACTCGCGCTTCGAGCTCACCCGCGTCACCCCGCTCCAGGTGTAGCCGACGCGGCCGACGCCGATGGCGTATTGCAGGGCCTGGCCGTTGCCGAGCACGTAATAGAGCCGGCGCTCCCTGGTGCTGATCACGATGGTGCCGGGCCCGTGACCGCCGGAGAAGCCCACGGTGCCGCGTCCGCTCGGCGCGCCGAACGAGCCGAAAAATCTGCCGATCGGGGAGTTGAGGCGTCCATCGGGATCGTACGGATTGGCCGCTGCCGGGGCGCCGCACAGCACCACCACGAGCCCGATAGCGCCCGCCGCGCCGGCGAGGAGATGCCTGGTCGTCGCCAATGCTGCCGTCACCATCGAATCTCAATTCCTGCGATTGCCGTTGTGGGTGCCCTCGGCCTCGCCTTCGAGCTTGGTGAAGGGCACGAACGGAACGACCTGGTTGTAGACATTGGAGCGTGCCACATGGCGGCGGCGGCGAGCACGGCCGCTGCGCCGGTCGTGAAAGTGCGTCGCTGCAAGTCCCCCTCCCCAAATCGGTTCCGTCCCGACTGCCATCATCTGGGAGATTCGCTCGAAATTGCGGCCGGTTCGACGGTCCCTGCCTCTAGCGCTTCTCCACCGTCACCTCGGTTCGTACCGAGTTGGCAATGAAGCAACTCTCGTGGGCGGCGTGGTGCATCTTGTCGAGCTCACCCGCACTGGGTGCTCTATTGCCGCTCCACACGATCTTCGGGCGCAGCGCGACCCGCGTGATCGCCAACTTGCCGTCGGCGTTCTTCTCCAAATAGCCAACCGCCTCGTCTTCGTACGAATCGAGGACGAACCTCTGCTTGCACGCAATCGCCAGGAACGTGAGCATGTGGCAGCTCGAGAGCGAAGCGACGAACGCCTCCTCGGGATCGACATTGGCAGAATTGCCGAGAAAAGCCGGCGCCGCCGTCGCCGTCATCGTATGGCCGCCGTCGAAGCTCCAGCTATGATCGCGCGGATACTTCTGATACGAAAACTCGACGCCGCCGCGCTCCCACTTCAAGCTCACTTTGTGCTCGGACATGGCTTTGTATAGAGCGCGCGCGAGCGCGCCGCAACCGCCGCCTGCTCTGCGGCGGCCGAACGCGGGTCGCGCTTTTCACGCACCGACGTGCATCAACTCGATGGCTCGACTGCGGCGCGCCTCGAGCGCTGTAGTGTGGTTCAACTTCGCTCCACCGCAATGGCGGCGGCATCGATCGCCGCGGCAATCGCGCGGTTCTGCTCTTCGGTGAGCGGACCGCGCGCGAGGCGCAGACGCAGCGCGAGGCCGAGATTCTCCATGGCGCGTATGATCGGCGGCGCTGCGCTGCCGCCGTGTTCCGATCTTGCTTCGGCCATGCGAGCGAAGGCGGCATCGACCGACGCCCTGTTGGCATCCAGGTACGCGGAGCCTTGTTCGGTGATCGTGTGGAGCTTCTTGCCGTCGCTCTCCGTTACCGTCGCGTAGCCGACTTCTTCGAGCAAGGTCAGAGTGGGATAGATGACGCCGGGGCTCGGGCTGTATGAGCCCGCGAGCTTTTCTTCGATCGCTTTGATGATCTCGTAGCCATGGCGCGGCTTCTCGGCGATCAGCTGCAGGATGACGAAGCGGAGCTCGCCTTGATCGAAGATGCGGCCGCGGCGTCCGCCGCCACCTCGTCCATGACGGTGGCCGCCATGCGCGCTTCTTCCAAATCCAAACCCGCCTCGTCCGAATCGCCGGCGGCGACGTTCGTTGTCGTTTTTAATCATGATGTGATCCTCAGATAGAGCTAAGATATATATCGATATATCTGAACCGTATCGGTATTGCAAGTGGCTTGGTTAAACGTTGAAATCGCTAGGTAATTTGACGCGATCCGGCGGACCCGCCAAGATTACGCTGCAGGAATTGAGCCTGCGATGCGCAGGCTCGACGAAAATGCAGGGCGTGGCGACGTCCTTGCAGGATCGCACTGGAGAAGCAAACGTGGTCGATTCTCATGGCCGGTTCGCCTGGTACGAGCTGATTACGACCGACGTGAAGGCTGCCAAGGCCTTCTACGCCGAGGTCATGGGGTGGGGCGCGCTGGACGCGTCGGTGCCCGGCAGGGCCTATACCTTATTTACCGCTGGAAACGCCGTCGTGGGCGGGTTGATGGACCTGCCGGAGGACGCGAGGAAAAACGGCGGCAACCCGAGTTGGCTTGGATATGTCGGGGTCGACGACGTGGACGCCGCCGCCGACCTTGTCGAGCGCCTCGGCGGAGCCGTGCACGTCGCGCCCACGGACGTTGCCGACATCAGCCGCTTTTCAATTTTCACGGACCCGCAGACCGCAAGGCTGGCGTTGTTCAAGTGGCGTGATCCCGGCCGTGCGCAACCCTGCGCGCTGGACGGGCCGGGTCGCGTCGGCTGGCATGAGCTGCTCGCAGCCGATTGGGAAAAGTCGTTGGCTTTCTACGGCGAGCTGTTCGGTTGGCAGAAAGCGGACGCCGATATCGGAGAGATGGGCACTTACCAGTTGTTCTCTACCGGAGGGCAGCCGATTGGCGGCATGCTCACCAAGCCCCCGACGATTCCGGCATCCTTTTGGCTCTACTATTTCAACGTAGGCGACCTCGATGCGGCAGGGCAGCGCGTGAAGGCTGCGGGCGGCCGGGTCCTCGACGGCCCGTTTGAAGTGCCGGGCGGCAGTTGGATTGTCCAGTGCACCGACCCTCAGGGCGCCATGTTCGCGCTGGAGGGAAGGCGGGGCCGCAAGGCCGTCGGCTATTTCGAGCGTGTCGCATCGCGCGATCCTTCCGACCCGCGCGGCCGACGATGGTCCTGGTAGGCGGGAACCATGGAGTAGATGAGACGCGCGTCCCCGCGAGCGGTGCAGTTGGCGTTGGCGTGACCGCTGCACGGGCCACACGGAGGCCCTTCAGCTCCCGTGCTTCGAGCCGCGACCAAGCGCGAATTGGCCGACCGTCCCCTCGACGTGGAATTCGATCCCCGTCATCTTCGCGAACAGGTCGATATTGGTGCTGCCGATCGCGCATCCGCCGAGCCCCATGTCGGTCGCCATCAGGTAGAGCGTTTGAGTCAGAACGCCGACGTCCTTCAGTATGAGCGCATATGCGAGCGAGCTGTACTTCCATGACATCCGGCCAAAGCGAGCGGCAAGCGTGATCAGGACTTGAGGTGCGGCTGGCGCGTCCATCGCAAATTCGGCTCCCCTCAACAGGGCATCGAGCTCCTGCGTGCGGGAGCCGATCGGCACCAGGGCGTGTCCGCCGGCGTCATAATGATAGAATCCTCGGGCAAGCCCTTCGCATTTGTCGACCGCCAGATAGAGCTCGAGCTCGTAGCCGGCGCCCGCCGATGGATACGGCCTGACGGTGTACGCGACCAACGGACCGCCGTCGCCCAGGTCGACCCTGCTTCTCGAGCTCGACAGGACACGCGCGGTGTTGTCGAGAAAGCGCGCAAGCTCGGCGAGCGTGATCGGTCTCTGGTCGTCGAAGCTACGGGTCGAATGACGTTCACGCAGGAGCTTTGCGATCGGAGAGGGTGCCTCCGGATGCGAGGCCGAGAACTTGCGCAAATCGATCCGCTTTCCGGGCCAGCGGGGCCGCACCGCCGGCAGCGGAGGCATGACGCCCGCATGAGGATAAACTCCGCCCAGCGGGTTTGCGTGTCGGCCTTCCGTGCTGCGCGTGTGGAACAGAAGATCGTGAAAGTCCCAAAGAACGAGGTTGTGGTCACCCTCCGCCGGTCGCGGGCCGCTGTCGCCGGCGGCGTCGATCTTGAACAGGATTTGGCAACCCACCAGCAGGGCAAGAAGCTCGAGCCCGGGAAAACGGTCCTGCCGGCGGAGCCGTTTGATCTGCTGGGGTGTGGACAGCATGGCGATGGCGGTTGCAATCTTCGGATTGCAAATCCTGAACAACGCGCCGGCGCGCGGCGATTCCAGCACCATCTCGTTGCCGCGCCGTCGCATGTAGGCGAACCGTGACAGGACGAGAACGTCGGCATTGCCGAGCTGTGGCGCTGTCGGCCAATAATCGGCAACCTGCGGTTCGATGACGACCTGGTCCTCGCCGTTTCGTGAACGCTGGAGGCGGTACTCCAATAGACCGTGCCTGGCCAATCTCCGGACCAACAGGTGAATCTCCTTGTCGATGGTCCGGCGGCTTGACCCGAACGAGGCGAGCGGCAGACCAATGCGCAGATCCTGCGCGCGGTCCGCGGCGCCCCCGCTGAACGTTCCCAACCCGACTGAATAGCCATCGAAGCAGGCGAAGATTTCTCCGTTCGCCTGCGCTTCGAGCGTGACATGACCGCCGAGCCGGGCGGACAGGTTGGCGACGCAGCCCGTCGACCTCGCCTTATTTCGGGAGCGCGCAAGCCGGGATTGGCCCTCAGGTATGGGGGTGAATTGGATTGAGCTCGTCTTCCGACAGCGGCCGGTCTCGCCATCCGAGCCTTACCGGAACGTCGTAAAGCCGGCCAGGCGCGAAGCGGCGATAGAAATGCCGCAGTCCCGGAACGATCACTCTGACGACCGGCACGTCGATGTCGGGGCGCGTCTGATCGAGGACGAGGAAGTCGAGGCCCTCTCGCTCGACGAGACGCACGCAGGCGGTCACCTGCTCGCGCGTGTCGAGACGGCCGAACTTCGAGCCGAAGGCCGGTTGGACCGCTGGAGTGTCGCTCGGCATCAAGAAGGGATGGTCCTGCAGGCGCAACGGAGTGGCGCCATCGAGGCTCGATTTCTCTCCGGTCCCGCCTCCCATGAGACCGATGGACAGGAACTGATTCAGCTCGGTCAGTGCGCGCAGCAAAGCGATTCGGCTATCGAAGTGCGCGCCGGATCCGAACTCGATATTTTCCTTCGAGTCGTTGCATCCAGTGCAATATCGTCACGAAGCTCGGAATCCCGAGGTCGCTGGTGACGTCGAGCACCCAAAGCCGGCGTCCGGTTTCCGCAAGCCGGGTCTTGCAGATCACGGACGTAGGTATCGTCGAGCTGGCCGAGGTCGACTTCGGCCCGCTGCAATCGATTGTACCACCAGATTGCGTATGCATCCCGTTCCACCAGCTCGAGGAAACCCTGGACGATTGCTTCCTCGAGTGTGTTGCCGGCCGCGCAGCCGTTGGAATCCGCGTGGATCTGCGCCGGGGCCCCGGTAGAAAAAATACAAGAGGCTGGTCGGAACATATTTGAAGCGTTCGTCGCGCAGAGACCAGACCGGCGACCATTCGATCTCGGCCGATCGATCGAAAAGGGCCAGCGCCGACGGCGCCCCGTTCGGTCGGTCGTCGAGCGTCTGGTCCCGCAGACTGCGCGTCGCTGAACAGCAGGACGTCATTCGGAAGAATGGCATCGCCTGACGGGAAATCGGTGAACCGCCTTGTCACTCTGATCTCGTCGCCCTGAAAAATCCCGGAATAACGCTCGATCGCCTCCATGAGCGCGCTGGCTTCGCCCTGCTCGGCAGTGCTGCCCTTGCCGAAGCTGCCGCCGCCGCTCAGTCCTGCCCTGAGCTCATTGACCGTCCTGGCGGGCGCCGAAAAATTGTGGGTGGCATAGTAGTTGGTGTTCAAGGGCAGGTCGGCTTCGATCCGCTCGAGGCGCGAGACCACGCCCGTGAGCGGGCTCACGTGCTTGCGGAAACGTGCAACCGTGGCGCTCGCCGAAACGGTCCGGTATCCGCCGCTCGTCATGACAAGCCTGCCGCCAGCGCCAAGCTCGACCGGGACCGGCGCCCGCCTCGGATCACGCAGCTTCTTTCGGCCGCAACTCGGGCATTGCGGACGGTGGGCCACGTAGTGCTTGACGGTGGTCGAGCCCAAGAGATCGAGGCTGATGATGTGATCGCGCAATTCCGTGCGAAATTCGGTTGCGATCGCTTTCGCGATCTCGACGGCTGCAAGCTGGATGCCACTCTGTCCGAACGTGTGCCGAGCCAGAGGCGAAACGGCGACGCAGCGGGCCTGTTCGCGGTCGAGAAGCGCCTTGACCTCCCGGTTCCGTTTCATGCGATCGGCAACACAAGTCCAACAGGCGCTCGTGCCTGGGTTGAACACCGGTCCCACCAGGGGGAAAATGCCGGAAGGTTGGACGAGGATCCAGGGCGTATGGTCCGACAGATGCTGCCGGTTCAATTTGCCAGTCGTGGTTCGAGATAATCGCTCACCAGCGTGACTGTCAGGTCGGGGGAGCGCTTTACGATGCGGACGCCCAGCCCTCTCAGGGCGGCGTCGAGCTCCGTTGCACCCTGCACGTCAATCGACTGAATGCGCACACGACATTTCTGGAGATTTCTCTCCGCGGTCTCCGGCGACAGGCCGAGGCTCGCCCAATAGGCGGCCACGCGCGCCGGCGGAAGCGCGCGATGCCGGGAGAATATGGCGGCGGCTGATGAGCCGCTTCAGGGCTTCGTGGATTGCGTCGGACGGAAATCCTGCTCCAGCTCGCGAACGAGCTCCCGAAAGCTCCTTCCGCCTTCTCCTATGGCGGACGCCAGCGCACAAAAGAGCTCGCCGTGAAGGAAGAACTTCCGGTCCTCAGAATAGAGGCACACGACATCGGGTGGCAGCACATAGACGTTGAAATTCGGCGCGAACTGCGGAACGTCTTTGCTATTGTGCAGCGTAAAGCTGTTCCCGTGATCGCCCGTCATGAGGTCAGTGCATGGCAGTCCAGACGGGACGCGACCTCCCACCGGCCTCTCATTTCCGTTAGCAGACACGGACTCAGCTCCAGCCCAAGAGTATCCAGCAGGGTGCGCAGCCCCCGCCACAGGCTGCGCAGCCTCCGCAGCCGCTCCAGACTCGTACTGCGCAGCCCTGCAGCCGCAGCCCCCGCAGCCTCTGCAGGCTCGTACCGCGCAGCCGCCAGCCTCCGCAGCCTCCGCAGCCTCGGGCCGCGCAGCCTCTGCAGCCGCAGCCTCCGCAGCCGCGTGCCGCAAGTCTCAGGCCTTGGCCGAGCTGGATGTTTTCCTTGTCGAAGACATAGAACGTCGCCAGGCTGACGTCGGAGATTTCCTCCTCACCGAGAGTGATTGCGGGAAGCGGTGCGGTGTCTTCCGACGGTCCATTCGCGGTCGGCGCAGTTGCCGATGCGCCGCCCGCCACCGCCAAAGACACCCCCGCCGCCCCGAATACGGGTAGTGTCCTCCGGCCTTTTCGCTTCGAAGTTTGCTTTCGCGCGCACCATAATGGGGCCCTCCTATGTCTGAGAGCAGATGTCGGGAATGAGCTGCAATCCTAGTCCGCTTCTTGTGCATTGCCTAGTCGAAGTTCGTTCATATGACGTTCATCTAGGTCCATCTGACGTTCATCTTGGTCAGATCAGGTCCCGACCTGAAATAGCATAGACGCAAAAGAGGGCGCAATTATATCAACGCGCGTGAGCTGTGGTTGGAGAACCGCCACCACTCGGCGTCGTTGAACGCGAAAGTCTCACCAGCGCCTTCACATCGCCGTCATTGACCGAGTTCGTCTCCTCCGTTGGATCGCAGACGCCGCGGGCGTCGACGGCCGCTTGCTGCGACAATCCCATGTGCGTGCGCCAGGCTTCGTCGTCTGGCGGCCACTTGGCGTGCGGTCCAATCCTCTCTTCGG
>CAWIZJ010000026.1:0-57155 GCA_963840535.1 uncultured Alphaproteobacteria bacterium | reverse complement strand
TCGAGAGAGGCGCCCGCAGAGGTCTCTTCCCCGGTCGCCGCCTGCTCGTCAGTAGCGCGGACGCTGCCCCCCGCCGGCGCTCGGGTTCGGGCTGCAGGACCCGCCGACCCCGGATATGGCGGCCTGGCACTGGGCGTAGGAATGAAACCCGCAATTGGTGCCGCCCAGCGAGTAGTAGGCACACCATGGCGCGTATTGCGCATGCGCGGTGATGCTGGTCAGAGGCAACACCGCCAGCACGGCCGCGACGAACACCGCTTTTCGCATGGAACTTCTCCTTGGCTGAAAGCAGTCATACGCGGGACCATCTCTCGATTTGGGTTGCCGCTGCTGTGACCGACATCACACTCTCCGGAATTTTCGCCGTTCATGGTCGTGCAGGAACGTCGGCGGCCATCCGGCCGTCGGGATGGGCGGCGGCCGGCGTCCTCGGCACGTCGATCGGCCGCAGCCCGCTCGTCCTGCTGCACCCGCGCCGTCAGTTCGGCGAGCGCAGTTGCGCCCTCGTCCTCGCGGGGCTCGCCGTCAGGCCGCACATGCCCGAGCCAGGGCGAGTACGTGCTCGCTGGGGAAAGAGCTCGACGTGACTTCCAGCCGCGTCTGTCTCCCCTCGTCTTCATCGGTGAACGAGAGGTTCACGTATGCCTGTGGGCCTTTGGTCAAGACAATTCTGACGGTTTGCTGGTCCTGCAAATCGGTCATGGACAACTGACCGCGCTCCCGGGCGAGGCGTTCATACGTGCAGGCCGCAAGGCGCTTGTAGTTGCCGTCGAGATGGTCGACGAACTTGGGAGTGGCGAAAAGGAGCTCGACCGGGCCCGCACAGCCGACGAGGTTGACCATGGATATCAGCAACGCTGCGGACGGCCCTTTCATCGTGCTGCCACTCGAGAGCGCTTGGTCATTGGTCACACGACGGTCGTTGCGAGGGTTACGATGGTAGCCCGCAGATGAAGGAATCTCCACTGGCTGCAGCGCGCGGAGCGTCACTGCACAAGATCCCGGCGATCCCGGCCGCAGACTGATGCCGCATTAAGCAGGTTGGCGGTTACCACGCGCGCTCTTGCGCGCCGGTCACGAGTCTTGTCTTGCTCCCCCTTGGTCTTCGGAGGCAAGATCGGCTTATTGTCAGCCCATGATCGGGGATTGGCACAAGTGCTGCATGGGCGATCAGGCTTCCCGGCAGCCAAGCCGCCGACATGTTCGACCATCTGCGGGAGGACCATCCAATGTGTGCAGGCGATGATCGCAATTGTCCGGAATTCGAGCTCCACCGCCAGAAGCTACTCGACGATCTCGACGCCGAACGGCGCAGCTTCCTGAAAGGCGCATTCGCCGCCACCGGCGGCGCGGCAGCACTGACTGCCGGGGGCGTGTCGCTGGTCTCGCCGGCGGCGGCGCAGACCGTCGGGGCGCGGCAGGGCAGGCCGAACCATCATTACGTGCCGGCGACCGCCGAAACCGTCCATTGGGGCTATTTCAGCAAGCTGCTCAAGCCGGTCGTCGAGATCGATTCCGGCGACTACGTGACCATGGAGACCCTGACCCATCATGCCAACGACGACGCGGAGCGCATGGTCAAGGGCGATCCCGGCGCCGAGAGCGTCTACCTGTGGACCCGGGACAGAAAAGGCGTCAATCGGCGCGGCGCCGGTCCGATCGACGGAAAGCTGTTGGGGCGAGGCGCAGGCGAAGGGCTCGGAGTGCACATCTGCACCGGCCCGGTGTACGTGCGCAACGCCGAGCCCGGCGACATCATCGAGCTGCGCATCATGGACGTGAAGCCGCGGCCATGCGCGAATCCGGCGCACGTCGGCAAGTCGTTCGGCAGCAACGCCGCCGCATGGTGGGGCTTCCACTACAAGGAGCTGATCACCGACCCCAAGCCGCGCGAGGTCATCACCATCTACGAGATCGACGCCACCGGACAGCGCAACTGGGCGAAGGCCGTCTACAATTTTCAATGGACGCCGCAGACGGATCCCTTCGGCGTGGTGCACGCGACCATCGACTATCCGGGCGTCCCGGTCGACCACAGCAAGGTCAGGGAGAACCACGGCATCCTCAGGAACGTGCGGATTCCGATCCGGCCGCATTTCGGGGTCATCGGCCTTGCCCCGAAGGAAGCGGACGTCGTCGACTCCATCCCGCCCGGCTATTTCGGCGGCAACATCGACAATTGGCGCATCGGCAAGGGCGCGACGATGTACTATCCGGTTGCGGTTCCGGGAGCACTGTTGTCCGCCGGCGATCCGCACGCCTCCCAGGGCGACTCGGAATTGTGCGGCACGGCGATCGAGTGCTCGCTGACGGGAACGTTCCAGATCCTCCTCCACAAGAAGGCGACCCTGGCTGGAACCTCGCTGGCCAGCCTCGACTATCCTCTGCTCGAGACGCAGGACGAATGGGTGCTGCACGGGTTCAGCTACGCGAACTATCTCCAGGAGCTCGGCGAGAAGGCCCAGTCGGTGATCTACGAGAAATCGTCGGTCGATCTCGCGCTGAAGGATGCCTTCCGCAAGATGCGGGCATTCCTGATGAACACCAAGGGTCTCACCGAAGACGAGGCGATCTCGCTGATGTCGATTGCAGTGGATTTCGGCATCACGCAGGTCGTCGACGGGAACTGGGGCGTTCACGCCGTCATCAAGAAGAGCCTCTTCGCCGGGGCCGTCGCCTGAGCTCGCGGCGCTTCAGGCGGTCCGAGGATCCATCCTGTGATACGCCGCTGACGAATCCGATCACCGGCACCGCTCGCTGCTGTGCACGCACAGCGAGCGGCCACGCTGCTGTCCGAGCTCCCGAGCAGCGCCAAGAACTCTCCCTCGCTCGGTGGAGCGGCGGATCGCGCGGAAACTGAGCTAGAACCGCCCCTCCTCCCGAGACAGCCATTCGCGCAGCAATCGCATGTTGCGCCGGTTGGCGCGCCACAATACGTCGAAGGCATCGCCGACCAGCGGCACAGCGCCGAGCACGCCGTCCACTGCGACGTTGCCCAGCATGCGCATGATGATGTGGCCCGGCGCGCCGAGCCGGTAGGCTTCGTGCACGATGAACAGCGATAGCGCCGTGGTGACGATGTCGCCAACGGCGGGAAAGAGCCCGATCAGCGCGTCGACGCCGAAGCGCACGCCGGTGCCGGGGATGACGAGCGCGGTGTCGAGCAGGGTCGCGAGCGCGTCGATCCGGGCAATGCGGGCGCCACGGGAACGTGGCCGCACAAAGTCGAAGCCCAGGTCATAGGTGGTGGTCATCGTGGTCGGTCCTCCGCGGCCCTAGATGGGGATGCGGGGCGGCGAGCGCAATCGGTGTGATGCACAGAACCGATCCGGCGGGGTAGTGCCCCGAACCCGGAAGTTCGCACAACCGTGCCGAAATCCGATGGCGAACTTCGGGTTCAAAAGGGGCACTAGAATCATAGAGTTGCCAGTGTCCCTTTGATTCCGAAGTTCGCTCGGAGTATGCCGCGAGTGCTGGTGAACTTCGGAAATCGGGACACTAGCGTCCGGTGGCCGCTCCAGGTTCCCTGCCAACCTCGGGGACACGTACCATGAAGGCACCTGACGTCAATCGATTGCGCCGATGGGTGGACGAGCTCGAAGAGGACAAGCAGTGGGCCCATCACACCGCCGATCTCGACCGCGGAAAATTGCGAACGTTCCCGCTGGACCGTCCCGTCACGCCGCTGTCCCGAGCCCGGCGCCTATCCCGGCTGGGCCATGTCTTCGATTCGTCGATTTTCGGTGGACCCTCGTACGACCTCACACCGTATCACCCCCGCAACGACTCACCCCCGGCTGCTCTGAGCGTCCACGGCGCCGATACCTTCGATGTATGGGGAGGCCGGCTCCTGTGGGCCCCGCCGGAGCATGAGAGCAACGGGGTGTTTCGCCAGATGCACGCTACGCTGTCCGTGTCGCCCGTTGCGCGCTGTCTCGTCAGCGTCCTGCTGTCGGGCAAGGGGTGGCCGGGAATGGCAGGGCACCTCGACATGTTCGTGTCGAACAAGAACATTTCCGTACGGATCCCGATCGAAGCCTACATATCTCACGTCGTGGATCTCACGTTTGTCCCCGGCAACGAGTTTGCGGGCATCACAATGGTGCTCCAACCCGGAATTCAGCTGCTGAACTTCGACAGGATGTCGGTGGCGACGCTGCCTCCTGTCGCCCACCCGGACATCCACGCGCCGCGATCTCGCCCGCGGGCAATCGGCCGCCGCGTGAATATCGCGTAGCGGACGTGAACCACGATAGCACGTCATCGCTGTGGGTCCGATGGGATTGACGGTTGTTCGCGTGCGGAGTGACGCCGACCTTGACCTAGTTCGCGCGCTGTTTTGCGAGTATGCGGCAGCGCTGGACATCGACTTGGCGTTCCAGGGTTTCGAGGCGGAGCTGGCGATGTTGCCGGACAAGTACGCCTCGCCCCAAGGCGCACTGTTCCTCGCCCGAGACGGGAGCGGGCAGACCATCGGATGCGTGGCCGTGCGGCCCTTCGACCGGCCGGGCGCTTGCGAGATGAAGCGGCTCTACGTGCGCCCTGCACGGCGCGGAAGCGGCGCGGGCCGGGCGTTGGCCAGCGAGGCGATAGCGTTCGCCAGGACGACCGGGTACCGAGAGATGGTCCTCGACACGCTGCCGCAGATGAGTACGGCCATCGGCCTCTACCGCGCGCTCGGCTTCAGGACGATCCCGCCCTACGGGCGAAACGCGCTTCCGGGCATGCTCTACTTCGGTAAGCGACTGTGACCCGTCCGAGACGGCAGCTGCGCGGTCGCAGCGCAATGACGATCCGCACGGGCGGGCCGCAGCGTCCCCGGTCCGGGCTTACGCTCAGGTCAGGGCAGCGTTCGAGAACAGGACTGCGAAAACCAGGACCGCCGCCGCGATGGAGGCTACCACTGCGAGCCATTCCAGGTGAGGCGTCGCGTCGATCTCCGACGGTTCTCGCCTCTCATCACCTTTGCGAGAGGGATCTGTGCCATCCGGTGTCCGCAACTGTCGTGACGGAACTTGGCGACATATAGAGCGTTGGGCGCATTTTCCCGAAAGTCGTCGGCCGTGGGTTTTCGGTCACGATTCGCCGGCCAAACCGACAAGAGCCGCCTTCCCGGCGCCGGCCGGGCGCCGCCGTCGCGATCTGTTTCGGTCATTCTCACAAGACGGTCTCGGTCAGGCCGGCAAGCTGGTCGTTCGGCAGCAATATACTGGTGTTCACGGATACCGTGGCGACCCGGCGCGACCCGGCCGCGACCCGGCCAGGCGGCATTGACCTGTCTTTCCTGCAGTCTTACAAATGAGCCACCAAGTTTTCGGTCTGCCTTGCTAAGCTCCCCGAGTTGGGTCTTCTCAAGTCATCTCCAAAACTCGGATCAACTGACGCACTGCGCGGACTACGCGCGACTACACCAAAGCCATAGAACGCGAGGAGGCCAGCATGGCTACCGGAACAGTAAAGTGGTTCAACCCGACCAAGGGGTACGGCTTCATTCAACCTCAAGGCGGCGGCAAGGACGTGTTTGTTCACATTTCGGCTGTCGAGCGTGCAGGGTTGAGCACCCTCAATGAGGGTCAAACGGTTCAATACGAAATCGTCAGCAACCGCGGCAAGGAGTCCGCCGAAAACCTCAAGGTCGGGTGAGCCAACAACGATTCTTGCTGATCGAAGAACCGGCGGGTTCTCGGCAGGCGATCTCTGCGCATCCCCCCTTGACCGGTCAGCGTGGCAACGGGCTCGCCCTTTGTCACGCATGAGCTTTTTCCTGTCCGATGCTCGGGAGACGCGAATGGCGACCATCAAGAACCGGCAGGTAGGGGCGGCGAAGGATTCGATGAAGGAGGAACGGGCGAGAGATGCGGCGCTGGCAATGCGGGAGTACCAAGCCGAAGGACTTGCGGTCGCCGCCAAGACCGCGCGACTTCGAGCCCTGCGATTGGCAAGGGAGGCTGCCGACCCGCCGAAGAAGGTCAAGACGGAGCGAGGGAGGCGGAGCTGACTGATGATTGACGAAGACGTCGGCGCCTGCCGGCACGACGATATCATCTATCCATCCGCGATCCCCTTCGTATTGGTGCATCTGGCCTGCATCGCAGTGATCTGGTCAGGCATCACTTGGCAATCGCTGGTCATCTGCGTCGCGCTCTATTGGCTGCGCATTTTTGCAATCGGGGCGGGGTACCATCGATACTTCTCGCATCGGGCCTATTGCACCAGCCGGGCATTTCAGTTCGTCCTGGCATTCCTCTCGCAGACCAGCGCGCAAAAGAGCGTCCTCTGGTGGGCATCCAAGCACCGGCATCACCATCTGCATTCCGATACCGGGCAGGACGTGCATTCCCCCCGGCACAGAGGTTTCATGTACAGCCATCTGGGCTGGATCTTTGCCAGGCGGCACGCTGCGGTCGATCTGGTGAAGGTCGGCGATCTGGCTCGTTACCCCGAGCTAATGTGGCTGCACAGATACGAGCTGGTGCCTGCCGTTGCTCTCGGCGCGCTCTGCGTCCTGATTGCCGGGTGGCCCGGTCTAGTGGTTGGCTTCTTCTGGAGCACCGTGGCGGTCTATCACGCAACCTTCTGCATCAATTCGCTGGCGCATGTAAGCGGCACGCAGCGCTACGTGACGGGCGACGATTCTCGGAACAACTGGTTTTTGGCACTCTTCACGATGGGCGAAGGCTGGCACAACAATCATCATGCCTACCAGAGCAGCGTTCGACAGGGCTTCAGGTGGTGGGAGATCGATGCAACCTTCTACATCCTGAGGCTGCTGTCGTGGGCCGGAATCGTGTGGGATTTGAAAACGCCGCCCCTGGCCGTGCGTCGCAATCGTCAGCGCCTCGGGTCTCGCGTGATCGAGCGCGCGGCGGCACAACTGGCGAGCAGCTTCAATCCCGATCTCATCGTAAGTGCCATCATGGCAGCGGTGTCCGGGCACAACGTTCTCGCCCTCCAGGAGAAGCTCGCAGGGGCGCAGCATCGCGCCGCCGACGTGCTCGCCAGCTGGCATTTGCCGCAACTGCCCACCCGGCACGAGCTCCTGACCCGGGCCACGGCGATGTTTGCCGACACACCTTCCATGGAAGATATCGTGAACCGGGCTCATGCCGTCATCCTGGACCGAATCGGCGCCAAGCTGACCGCAGCGCTGCTTGTGCCAACCGCCGCGACCGCCGTGTGTCACGAAGCGGCACGATAGGTGGTCACTGCGGTACGGTCATGAGCTCGAGAAGGTGCCCGTCGGGAGTCCTGAAGTACACGCCTTTCCCGCCACCCCAGCTGTTGAGCTTGCCATCGTCGGCACTCCAGGGCGCGCTGCCATAGACGAGGCCGGCCTCCCGGACCCGATCGAAGATGGCATCGAACTCGGGGTCGGAAACGTGGAACGCATAATGGTGACTTTCGAAATCGGCGTCCTGGTCGAACAGGAACGTCAATGTGTCATTGACCTTCACCGGTGCGAAATACTCGTCCGGGCCGTCGTAGGTCAGACCGAAAACTCGCGCGAACAGCCGCGCGGCGGCTTCCTTGCCCCGTGCCGGCACGATCGTGTGGTTGAGCGTGATGCCCATGGACACCTCCACGCCCAGGGATACTACCTCCCGTGCCGCAGCGAGGGAATGGGTCGCCTCACGGGGCTGGTGCCGGAAAATCACACTCGAACGATTTCCGCGGGAAGCCCCATTTCTACCACCGTTGAGGGCGACGGTTCCGGGTGGGGAACCTGCACCGCAGGATTCGTGATCGGGGGATCAGGCCATGTGGATCGTTCTATATGTCGCGACCCTTGCAACGCTCAGCGCCTTCGGGCTCGCTCCGAGCCTGGTGCCGGTAAGGACCGACGACGATCGGACACCTTACGTCGACTGACCGGTATCGGCGCGTGGGCCGGCGGCTGTCGTCCGCTCGCTGAAGCATTCTCCACGGGCCCGCTCGTCGCGAGCGTGATCTCGCGATCGGTCCGCATGCACCGCGAAGTATGGATTTGAACGACCCTATCGGACGGGCGCCACGCCAACAGTACAGCAGCCCGGGTTCCCGGGACCGGCGCCGCACTCATTCCCGTCTCGCCCCGCGCCAGCGCGAGAACTGCAGCACGCGATCGCCGCTGTCCTGCCTGCCGCCGCGCTCCAGCGCCTCGCGGATCGCCTTTTCCAGCGCCGGCAGCTGGAACGGCTTGCGCAGGACGGCGAACTGGGATGCCGCGGTCTGCACCATGTCGCTGTAGCCGCTGGTGAGCAGGACCGGGATCTGCGGGTAGCGGCTGCCGATGGCCTGCGCCAGCGCGATCCCGTTCATGCTGCCGGGCATGACGATATCGCTCAACACGAGGTCGACCTGCTCGCCCTGCTCGCCCTGCTGCAGGCAGTTGAGCGCATCGGTGGCATTGTCGGCGCGCAGGGTCCGATAGCCGAGCTGCTCGACCAGCGACGCGGTCACGGCGGCAACCTCGGCATTGTCCTCGACCACGAGGATCGTGCCCTGTCCCGGCACGATCGGCTGCATTGTCGGCGCCTCTACGGCGTCGACCGGGACCGCCTCCCGGCGCGGCAGGTAGATGGTGATCGCCGTGCCGCTGCCCACCCGGCTGGTCGCCACCACGGTGCCCCCCGATTGGCGGGCGAAGCCGTAGACCTGCGACAATCCCGAGACCGGTGCCCTTGCCGAGCGCCTTGGTGGTGAAGAACGGCTCGAAGATCTTCGGCAGCACGTCGGGCGCGATGCCGACGCCGGTATCGACCATGGAGAGCGCCACGAAATCGCCCTCGAGCTGGTCGACCTCGTCGCTCTTCCTCAGGGTTACGTTGCGTGCCGAGAGCGTGATCGTTCCCCCGCCCGGCATGGCGTCGCGCGCATTGACAGCGATGTTGACCAGGGCGAGCTCGAGCTCCGCAATGTCGACCTCGACCGGCCACACCGCCTCCGCCATGTGGCATTCGAGCTGAACGTTGCCGCGCAACGAGCCGACCAGCATCTCGCGCACCGCCTCGATGCGCTCTCCGAGATCGGCGATGACGGGATTGAGCGGCTGCCGCCGCGAGAACGCAAGCAGCTGGCGCGTCAGGCTCTCGCCGCGGTTGGCGGCCGAGTGGACGGCGTCGATCGCCTGCAGGTGCTTCGGATCGGTGAGGCGGCGGCGCAACAGCTGGGCATGTCCGCTGACGATCATCAGGAGATTGTTGAAGTCGTGGGCGATGCTGCCGGTCAGCTGGCCGAGCGCTTCCATCTTCTGCGACTGGGCGAGCTGCTCCTGCGCCCGCTCGAGCGAGGCCTGCGCTTCGCGCCGCTCGGTGATGTCGCGGGTGATGTTGACGAATCCGGCGAGCGCACCGGCGTCGTCGCGGATCGCCTCGATCAGCACGCTCGCCCAGAACCGGCTTTCGTCGCGCCGCAGCCTCCAGCCCTCGGTCACGTACTTGCCCTCGTAGGCGGCGACCTGGAGGGCGCGTGCCGGCTCTCCGGAGTGCCGCTCCTCCTCCGAATGGAACCGATGCAGATGCTCGCCGATGATCTCCGCGGCCGTGAACTGGTGGATGCGCTGGGCGCCCAGGTTCCAGTTGGTGATGCGACCCTCGCGGTCGAGCATGAAGATCGCGTAGTCGGTGACGCCCTGGATCACCATCCGGAAGCGCCATTCGCTTTCCATCAGCGCCTCTTGCGTCTTGCGGCGCTCGGCAATGTCGACCTCGAGCGCGGCTTCGAGCTCGCTTGCGGTTCGCGATCTCGGTGTGAAGCACCTCGTGCGCCTTGCGCAACGAGGCACTCCGCTCGTGCACGGTCTGCTGCAGATCGTCGTGCGCCTGTTGCAGCGTGTGGTGGGCGAGGCGACGGGCCGTCACGTCCTCGGCCACCGTCATGAGGTAGCGGACCGCACCGTCCTGATCGATGATCGCCGAGGTACTGTTCCTGATCCACAGGCGCGAGCCGTCCGGCAACACGTGTCTCGCCTCGACCGCAAAGCCTTCACCGGTGCGAACGGCCTGCTGGAGCATGTCGAGCAGGTGCGGGCGATCCTCCGGATCGACCAGGTCCTCGATGTGCATCTGCCGCAGCTCCGCCGCCGGCCGCTGCAACATTTCGCAAAATCGACGATTGACGATGTTGAGGCGGCCGCCGGGGTCGGCCTGGGCGATGCCCACCGCAGCCTGGGTGAACATGGCGCGCAGGAACATCTCCTGCTGACGCAACCGCGACTCGACGCGATCGCGCACCGCCAGTTCGGCACTGAGCGCGAGGGCAAGCGGCGGCATCCCGATCAGGAACGCGACGAGCAGCAGGAACGATTCATGAGGATCGGCCGCCGCAAACGGACCGCCGCCAGCCAGCGTCCCCCAGACGGCGAAGCAGGAGACGATGAAGGCCGTAGTCGCGGTGCCGAGCTGGCCGCAACGCAATGCCGCCCACAGCAGCGGCAGCACGACCAGGAAACCGAGGACGCCGCGGTGGACGGTCTGCTCGACGAGCGGGCTGAAGGCGGCGAGGCCGATGGCGCCGGCCGCGACGAATGCGGCGCCTGCGGCCAGCGTGCCGTCGCGATCGAGCGCGCGAACGTCGTAGTCAGCCCACAGCACCATCACCGGTGCGACGACCAGGACTCCTGCCGCATCGCGCAGCCACCAGGCGGTCCACAGCCCGAGCACGCTCGCCCAATCCGCCTGCGCGGCAAGGCCGGCGCCGCCGGCACCGACGGTTGCCGCGACCATCGCGGTCGGCCCGAGACCGATCAGCGCGAATTTGGCGATTCCCGCCGCGGACTGGAACGTTCCGCGACCGTGCGACCAGCGCTCGATGAGATAGCCGCCGAAGAGCGCCGCCAACGTCTGGCCGCTCGCGAAAATCCACGCCGCCCACATCGATCCGGCGAGCGCGATGCCGGAACCATCGGCCGGCGGTCCCGCAATCAAGCCGGCCGCGAGAAGCGCGGGCCAGATCCGCAATCCTCGCAACACCACGGCGGCCACCGCGAAACCAGCAGCCGGCCAGATCGGAATGGCGCTCACATGGACCGAGACCAGCATGCCGCCGACCTTGGCCAGAAGTAAGCAGATGGTGCCGACGACGGCGAGCTCGAGCGCGTAGGTGGCCACGCCGCGCGCCTGCAGCGCTGCCATCGAATCAAGGATCGATCCCGCAAACCGCTTCACGGAATGCCCCGTCGCGTTCGCAGTCGGCAACCCTCGCGCCCCTGGCGCATCCCGGGTGCCGACGCCCCTCGCCCGTCCCCGGCGAACGCACGATCATTCACGGCCGCGACTGAGGCGGAACTCGGGCTGTGACATGACAATCGACGACGCCGACCACGCGCGACGGTGCTGTCTTACCCTACGAATATGCCAATCAGCCCAGGGCGGATTCCATTGTTCCCGCGGCTCGCGCCAGGACGAAGTATGCGCGCGTGGAACCCGCGCCGTCGATCAACGGAGAGACTCATGTTGTTGGAGACATCGACGCGAGAACAGGCGCGCGAGCGCCGGCGGCCAACCCGTGCCGACGCTTTTCATCCCGCCGTCGACCGATGGGTGCGCGCGGATGTCTTCCAGCATGTCAACGCCGTGGCGAGTGCGGCGGCGCCGGACATCACCAAGGCATCCGGAGCTTGCATCGCCCACAGCGTCGCCGCGCTTATGGCGCACCAGACGAGCGGAAGGATGAGCAGCCCCCAATACTTCCGCTGCGCCGCCACCAGGACACCGAGCGTGGCGACAACCGTGGGGTCGGGAGCGGTGCCGAAAACCTCGGTCTGCAGCCAGGACCGCCCGAGCAGCGGACCGATCAGTGGCTGAACCACCAGCGCGAAGATGAAGATGCCGCGGCCGGCGACGCCGGCGGGATCGGCCCCGGTCCGCAGCGGCAACCGGTCGCCGATGGCACCCGCCCGCAGCAGGAGCAGCGCCTCGATCGCAAAGCCGGCGGCGAAGTAGCTGGCAGCCCAGTTGATCGTCTCGTAACGCTCCCAGAAAAATGCCCATGCCACCCAGAGCCAACACGCCGCGAGCAGCGCAGCGACGGCACTCCGCCCGCGGGCCTCGCCCCGCCACGACAGGAGAATGACCGCGCCCAATGCGAAGGCGACGATCTGCAGCGGCCAAATGGCGAGATTGTAGAGCTCGAGCAGCCGGTAGTAGGTGCGCGGGGAGAACAACAGGAAATCCGATAACGA
This sequence comes from uncultured Alphaproteobacteria bacterium, assembly GCA_963840535.1. Classification (GTDB taxonomy): domain Bacteria; phylum Pseudomonadota; class Alphaproteobacteria; order Rhizobiales; family Xanthobacteraceae; genus VAZQ01. The sequence continues at coordinate 44,995 of CAWIZJ010000026.1, read as the reverse complement.
ATAGGTCCACCACTCCGACATCAGAGCTTCTCGACGTCGGCGGCGATGCGGGCGCGCAGGCCCGCGTCCGGGAGGCGGCCTTCGGCGGCGCCCAGGTTCTCGCGCACATGATCGACACGCGTGGTCGCCGGAATGGCGCAGGTCACCGCCGGATGGGAGACGATGAACTTGAGGATGACCTGCGCCCAGCTCGTGCACCCAATTTCAGATGCCCAACCGGACAACGGGTGGCGTTGCAGCGCCCTGGTCAGCTCGCCTTCGCGAAACGGCCGGTTGACGATGACGGCGATGCCGCGGTCGTGCGCCAGCGGCAGGATCCGGCCTTCGACGGCGCGATCCAGGACGTTGTAGGTCACTTGCACGAAATCGATCGGTTGCGTGCGCATGATCCGCTCGATCTCGCCATGCCGTCGTCCCTCCGAGGTGGTGATCCCGACGTAGCGCAGGCGGCCTGCCGACTTCATGGCGAAGAGCGTCTGCAGGTGCGCCTCCCAGGCGAGGAGATTGTGGACCTGCAGCAGATCGAAGCCCTCGACGCCCCAGGATCGGCGCGATGCCTCGATCTGCGCGGGGCCGCGCCCGCCGGGAGCGACCCACACCTTGTCGGCAGAGAACAGGTCCGATGGTCTGCCGAGCCTGTCGAGGCCGTAGCCGATCACCCTTTGCGACGAGCCGTACATCGGCGACGAATCGATGAGCCGCCCGCCGGCCTGGAAGAATGCCCGCATCACGTTGGCACAGGTATCGCGAGCCAGGGTATCGTTGCCAACGTTGAACGTGATCCAGGTGCCGAGCCCCACGGCAGGCAGCATCTCGCCGCTCGATGGAATGGCTCGGCTCAGGATCGGGCGTTGCCGGGACGATGCGACCGATGGCCCGAGCACGGCCGTCGCGCCTGCCGCAGCAAGGGCACGAAGCAGGCTTCGTCGATCGAGAACCGGGATGGGTGGCATCGAAAGTTCTCCGTCGCACGATCAGGCGATGGAGTATCCTGCATCAGAACAGCTCGAAATACTCCTGCTGCTCCCATTCCGTGACCTCGGCCTCGTAGCGCGCGATCTCGGCCTCCTTGATGCGCAGGTAGTAGTCGACGAAATTGCGTCCGAGGCCGTCGGCGAGGCAGGTATCGTTGCGCAGGGTGCGCAATGCCTCCTCGAGGCTCTTGGGGAGACGCGGCGCCTCCGTCTCATAAGGCGTGTCCGCCGAGGGGCCGGGATCGAGCATGCGCTCCATGCCGTCGAGGCCGGTGTATATCTGCGAGGCCATGTAGAGATACGGATTGGCAGCAGGCTCGCCGGCACGATTCTCCAGGCGCGCCGCCGCCTCGCCCGGGCTGCCGAGCACCCGCACCATCACTCCGCGATTGTCACGCCCCCAGTTCGCGCGGTCGGGCGCAAGCGAGTAGCTGCGATAGCGCTTGTAACCGTTGACGGTCGGAGTGGTGAAGGCCGCGGCCGCGCGTGCATGCGCGAGCAGGCCGGCGAGAAAGCTCCGTCCGATCGCGCGACACCGGCTCGCCGTCGTTCGAAGTGAAGGCATTGGCGCCGGTGCGCCGGTCGCGCAGCGACTGGTGCAGGTGCCAGCCGCTCGACATCACGTTCGCGACCTTGGGCCGGGCCATGAAAGTCGCATGATAGCCGTGCCGGCGGCAGATCTGCTTCACGGCGCTGCGGAACAGCATCATGGTGTCGGCCGGCGCGAGCCCGACCTGCGGATGGAAGGTGAACTCGCATTGGCTGGGGCCGAGCTCGACCTCGACGGAGCGCAACGGCAGACCGAGCGCAACCACCTCGCGGCGAACGGTCTCGAGGATGGGCTCGACCTGGTCGAAGCGCGTCTCGGTGAGATACTGGTAGCCCTGCGAGATCAGGCTGACCTCGGGCGCCGCGCCCGGCCAGGTGGCGTCGTCCGGGCGCAGGCGGGGATTGTCGAGCTTGAACACGTGGAACTCGATCTCGAGGCCCACCATGTAATCGAACCCGGCCTCGGCCAGCTTGTGCAGCGCGCGGCGATAGAGATGGCGGGTGGAGAACGGCACCTCCCTGCCGTTCTCGAAATAGATGTCGCACAGCACCCAGCCGGTCTGCGGCGCCCAGGGCAGCACGCGGAAGGTGGTGGGATCGGCGACCATGAGGAAGTCGCCGGCGCCCTCCATCTCCGGCATGCCGAAGCCGCCACCGGGCGTGAAGACCGGGAACACCGTCTTGTGGGCGGTGTCCTTCGCCAGCAGCGTGGTGGTGATCGAGCAGCCGTTGCGCATGACATGCGCAGCTTCGTTCGCCATCACCGTCTTGCCGCGCAGGATGCCATGCTGATCGGGAAACGACAGGCGAACGACCTCGAGCCCGTGCTCCTCGATCCATTTGTCGGCATGGGCCGCCGCCTCGAACTGCTCGTCGCCCCACAGCCCTTGGCGCTCGACGAAGCTGCGCGCCGCTCTTTCCTTGGATGACGACACTGGATCCCCTCGCCGCGCCGAATGTCAGTGCAGGCTCGCCGTCCTGGCCTGCAGCGCCGCGAGCAGGTCGCTCGATCCCTGCACCGCCAGCCGCTGATGATAGAAGCGCAAGCCATGCAGCCCGCCCAGCTCCTCGCCCGCGCCCGCTCGTCCGGGGCCGCCATGGTTGCATTGCGGCATGACGATCCCGTGGCCGGTATGGGCGGTCGCGATCGCGGGATCGACGGCGAGGATACGGCCATGGCCGGGACCGATCTCGCTCACGATGCGCATCAGCAGCTCCTTGTCCTCGCCGTAGACCGAGGCCACCAGCGACCCGCCCCCACGCGCGATGAGCGCGGATGCATCGTCCAGGTCGCGATAGGGCACGACGGTCGCGACGGGACCGAAGACCTCGACCTCGTGGACCGCCTCGGCGCGCTCGCGTCCGCGAGCGCGAGCAGGGTCGGCGCCACGAACGCCGACCTGCCGGGGTCGATGCCGTCGAGCGCCGGCGCATCGGCGCCGCCGCAGACCACCTTGGCCTCCGCCGCCAGTCGCCGGATGCCGTCGAAGGCGGCGGCCTGTTGGGCGCGCGTGACGACCGGCCCCATGCGGGTGTCATCGCGACGCGGATCGCCGACCCGGGTGCTCCCGAGCCTGGCGGCCAGCGCCTCGGCGACCGCGCCGGCCATTGCGCTCGGGACGAAGATGCGCCGGATCGCAGTGCATTTCTGCCCGGCCTTCACCGTCATCTCGCGCACCGCTTCGCGCAGGAAGGCATCGAAGGCGGTGCCGCCCGGCGCCGAGCCGGGCGCCAGCAACGCCGCATTGATGCTGTCGGCCTCGACGTTCACCGGCACGCTTCTGCCAACCACATTGGCGTGGCCGCGCACCCGCGCCGCGGTGTCGGCGGAACCGGTAAAGGCGACGACGTCGTCGCCGGCGAGCGATCCGAGCAGGCCGCCGGCGCCGCCGCACAGCAGGCTGAGCGCGCCATCCGGCAGCACGCTCGCGGCAATCACGTCCTTCACCATGGCGTGCGCCAGCAGCGCGGTCGCGGACGCAGGCTTGGCGAGCACCGGCATGCCCGCAAGCAGCGCCACGGCAGCCTTCTCCCATAGCCCCCAGCTCGGGAAATTGAAGGCGTTGATGTGAACGGCCACTCCGCGACGCGGCACCATCAGGTGAATGGCCTGGTAATTCTCCGCCTTGGCGAGCCGCACCGGCTTCTCGTCCAGCAACATCACGCCGGCGCCGAGGCCGGCACCGAGGCGGGCGTAGTACTTGAGCGTGCCGATGCCGCCGTCGATATCGATCGCCGCATCGGTCCTGGTGTTGCCGGAATTGGCGATGGCGATCTCCTCGTAGCGGGCGCGATTGGCGACCAGCACGTCGGCGACGGCACCGATGAGCTTGCCGCGTTCGGCATAGCCGAGAGTGCGCAGGCCGCCCTGCCCCTGCTTGCGCGCGTAGGCGAGCGCATCCGCAAGATCAACGCCCCTCGCCGACACGGTCGCCAGCTCGTCACCCCTGACAGGATCGACGAGGCGCGTCTCCACCCCCTCACCGTGCACCCAGCGGCCGGACAGATAGCTGTCGAGCTTCTCCGGTGTCGGACTCATGGCTCACTCCGTGGATCATCGTAACCCGGATCGCGCGTCTCGTTACGGGAACGAGGCCTACCCCTTTTTGCCTGCGCTCCCTGGCCGGCTCGCTATTCGCTATTTCTCGTGCCCCTGCCCGGGCCTGGTCAGCAGGTGGCTGCAGCCTGCCTTCTTGGCCCAATACTCCCAGGCCCGCCACGTCTCCAGCGAGTATGGACTATAGCCGCGGTTGCGCGCATCGATCTCGCCCTGCGAGAGATATTTGATCTCTCCGCCCAGCTGCAGGGCGCGCAGTTGGGCGCGGGCATTGCGCGGAAGATAGACCGACATCCGCACCACCTCGATGAGCGAGCGGCCGGCCGAGGCAAAGCCGTGGCCGCGCATCAGGGCGACGTTGCTGTCGCCGAGGCACTTCGCCAGGTCGCGACCCTGCTCCATGTTGGTGACGAGCAGGTTGGTGTCGCCGAACCTGTCGGCGATGTCCCATACCGGCACCTTGGCGCCGATGAAGCTGCCGGAATGGATCACCGGACGAAGCGGCGTCGCCTGCGCGATCCCGAACGGCAGGATGTCCTCGGCATGGGCGTGAACGACGGAATTGATGTCCGCTCGCGCCTCGTAGATGGCGGCGTGGATGAACCGCTCGAGATACAGCGCCCGCTTTTCGTCGCGCACCGGCTGACCGTCGAGCCCCAGCTCCACGATGTCGTCGCGCTCGACCAGATCCGGCGCCACCGACCGCGCCAGGAAAAAATGCCTGGGATCGCCGGGATGGCGGATGCTGATGTGGCCGTAGGCATCCACCACGTCCTCCTTGGCGAGAATGCGGTTGGCGATGACGAGATCCCCAATGACGGCGTCGAGGTTGCTCATGTCCGGATTGAACCTCAGCTGCTCCTGATCGCGGGCGAGGACGACGCCGCGCCCGGCCATTCCGGGCTAGCAGGTCGGAACGAACAGATCATCCACCGGAACCGGTGCAGCGATCAACGACTGATCGGCGAGATAGGTGACGAACGCCTCCAGCGTCGGCCGGTTGGGCTCGAGGCCATAGGGCCAGGGATCGCCGTCGAATATCTCGAAGATCTCGTCGATGTCGCGCATGAGGAAGGGGGTCATGTAGCGCAGCGCCCGAAGATTGAGCATCTTCTCCAGCGCGATCGCCTTCGACCTGCAGAACGCGGTGTACAGGCTGGTCGCCACGAACGGGTACTTCTCGTAGACCTGCTTGCGGATGGCGACCAGGTGCATGATCGGATAGATCCTGGTGCGCTTGTAGAACTCCTTCTCGAGCTCCACATAGTTCGGAAACAGCCGCACGATGTCGGGGTTGGTGCGGATCGCCTCGGGCAGGCTGGTGCCCAGCGTGGCGTCGACGGCGCGTTCCTCGATCAGGTCGCTCATCGATTTGCCCGACCTGTTGTGCTCTATCGAGACGGCATCGAGCAGGGGAAGCACGCTGGGGCTGCCGTGTGCGCCTGCGGTGTTCATGGCGCCCTGCACCCAGTGGATCCTGCGCAGATCGACGCCGTATTCGTGCTGCAGCAGCCCGTTGATGTAGATGGCCGCAGTCATGGTCAGCAACGGCACGCCGACGCGCTTGCCCTCGAGGTCCTTGGGCGAGCTGGATGGCGGCCTTGCGGTGGACGGCGATGAAGCCATGACGAAAGGCGCGCGATGGAAAGACCGGAATCGCGACGAACGGGCATTGTCCGGCCGCAAAGCGCTGAACGAATTCCGAGCTCGAGTACTCGGCGACGTCGAATTCCTCGCCGCCGGACATGCGGTCGAAAATCGGCCGCGGCTGATCGATGGCGATGAAATTGAGATCGACGCCCTCGACCTTGACCTCGCCGGTATAGAGCGGCTGCATGCGGTCGTAGAGCCCGCATGCGAACGACAGCTTGCAGCTTGGCCATTTTCCCGGTATTCCCCCGATCCTCGTCGAGCAACCGCCGCTCGCATCTTCCGGGGAAGCGGCTCGCCGGAGCCTGCGCGGCAGCGCAGGGCCTGCTTAGCACGCGCGATCGCCGGCCGGGAACCCCGGTCGCATTCGTGCGCGGAGGCGCGGATGCGCCGGCTGGATGCGAGGTCGTCGATCGACTACGCAAATTTCGGTCGGTTGAATCAACAGATGCGCCGAGGTGCAGCGTCAGCTTTCGCCAGCTGCGGACATGTCATCGTTTACGCTCTGGGCAGCTATGTGCCACAACCTGCCGTGAGCAAGCGCAGCAATCTGAGTGTGTAAAGATCGCGGTAGGGACGCTCATTTACTGAGCGCCCCCGCGCTGTGTACGCGTACTCGGCGACGCCGCCGCCTCCCGAAATCCCGCCCGGCGAGCGCTCGCAACGGATTCTGCGGCGCCCTCCCGACATCTGTGCGTTAATGAGGACACGCCCTAGAGGTCCCGCTGATGCGCGTGCCGGTGCCGGGGCGGATGTTCTGGTTGTGGTGGAAGACGTTGTCGGGGTCGTACGTGGTCTTCACGTCCACCAGCCGGTCGTAGACGGAGTTGCCGTACGCCTCGCGGACCCGGTCGGGGTCTTCGTCGCCGCCGAGGAAGTTGACGTAGACGCCTTCGCGGAAGCGGCCGAGGGCGGCGAAGAACCCCCTCGTCCAGGCGGTGTCCCGGTCGCCGAAGTCCTCGCCGGGCCGCCACACACCATCGAGGGTGATTGCGTGCGACGCCTGCCGGTTCCCGAACGCCGTCCCGCCCTCGGCCACTCGGCTCACCGCCCCGTTCAGATGGAACATCGCCGCGTACGACCGCGGCGACGAGCAGGAGAACGCGTGCTCGGTGATCACGTCGATGAGGTCGTCGCGGAGCTCGGGGAGGTGGGTGGACTTCCAGTAGTAGTTCCAACCGTGGACGACGGTCGAGTCGAGCGCGCTCTGGAATCCCACGTACGGCGCGGGCCCGACGAGGTCGAGGAGGGGAGTCCGGGATGCGCGGAGCGGGCGGAGCACCTGCTCACCGTCCTCCATCGGCCCAGCGTAGCAGGTACCGACCATCACCACCGGGCGCCAGTGCAGATCCTCGGGGATGACCGGTAGCGGCGGCGCGGCGCCGAACCTCACGACCGTGCCGAGCTCGTCGGGAGCGTCGCGGACGAAGTCGCGGTAGAAGCGGAGGACCTCCCCGGCGTCGGTCGCGTCCCAGAGGATGGGCCCGGCCAGGACGGTGGGCCCGACGGAGTGGAGGCGGAACTCGAACGAGGTGACCACGCCGAAGTTGCCGCCGCCGCCTCGCAACGCCCAGAACAGGTCGGGGTGCTCGTCCTCGGACGCCCGCAGCAGCTCGCCGTCGGCCGTTACGACGTCGACGGCGAGGAGGTTGTCGACCGTGAGGCCGTGCTTGCGCATCAGCCAGCCGACGCCACCGCCGAGGGTCAGCCCGGCGACTCCGGTGTGGCTCACGATTCCGCCGGTGGTGGCCAGACCGTGCGCCTGCGTCTCGTGGTCGACGTCACCCCACAGCGCACCACCTTGCACCCAGGCCCTGCGGTCGGCGGGATCGACCCGCACGGCCCGCATCGCAGAGAGGTCGATGACAATCCCGTCGTCGCAAATGGCGGTGCCCGCCACGTTGTGGCCTCCGCCCCGTATGGCGATCTCCAGATCGTGGTCGCGGGCGAAACGCACGGCCGCGACCACGTCGGCGGTCCCGATGCATCGGGCGATCAGGTGCGGGCGCCGGTCAATGGCACCGTTCCAGACTGCACGGGCGATGTCGTAGTCGGCGTGGTCGGCACTGATTAGCCGGCCTCGGAACCCGTCGATCTCCACGACGGTTGGCTCCTTGCTCCCGTGGCCGACTTCCGCGGGCGTCGGTGTCGTCATCGTGTCCTCCTCTCTTCGAGAGGCCACATCGGACCACGGCGGACCGCGGCCGTATAGTCAAGAATCTGGACTCCACAACCGAAGGCGGGTGCGCAACACTGCCGTTATGAGGACGTACGGCCAATACTGCCCCATCGCTCGGGGCGCCGAGATCTTCGCCGAGCGCTGGACACCGCTGATCATCCGCAACCTGTACCTTGGCTGCGGAAACTTCAGTGAGATCCTGGAGGGCGCGCCCGGACTCTCCCGTACCCTGCTCTCACAGCGGCTCAAGCAGCTCGAACGGCTCGGTGTCGTCGAGTCGGCACCCAAGCCCGACGGGCGCGGGCACCACTACAAGCTCACGTCTGCGGGCCACGACCTCTTCACGGTCTGCCAGTCGCTCGGCGAGTGGGGTGCGCGTTGGCTCGAGATCGCCCCCGAGAACCTCGACCCCTTTGTGGCCCTGTGGTCGATGTGCAACGCGCTCCGCCGAGACCGGCTCCCGGATCGACGCGTCGTCATCCGTTTCGACTTCACCGGCCGGCCGCGCCGTGAGCGCTATTGGCTACTCATCGAGCTCGGAGACACCGAGATCTGCAAGACGTACCCCGGCTTCGACGAGGACCTCTACATCACGGCGGAAGCCGAAGCCTTCGTCAAATGGCACGCCGGCCAGCTCACCTGGGCCCAAGCCACCGGCGAGGGCCGCATCCAACTCGACGGCCCGCCGTCGCTGGTAAGAGCCTTCCCAACCTGGAACGCCCGCAGCATGTTCGCGCACATCAGGCCGGTCTCCCGCGCCGCCACGGGCCCCGCAGGCTGACATCCTCGATGCGGCCTCCCACTGCGGCACCGCATTACGTTGGGCGCCGACGGTGAATACTGTGGGGATCATCGTGGTAACCGCCTTGGCCGCCAACGCCGAAGGGGTATTTCCGGCGGCGATGACGGCAACCCGTCGGCGGACCAGATCGGCCGCCCAGCTCCGGTAGTCGATCGAGTTGATTCTCGGCCCAACGGTATAGGATCGTTACGTTCTCGCTCTCGACGTAGTCGGTATCCTTCAGGCCACGGTGAAATGCGCGCAGACGGTCCGCGTAAGTGTCAGGCGATTGGCTGTTGAGAAATCCTATCACCGGCATCGCCGACTGCTGCGCGCGAGCCGCGAGCGGCCACGACATCGCTGATGCAATTCCTGTAATGAAATCGCGTCGTTTCATTGGTTCGCCCGAACCCGCGCCAGCTTTGGCCGATTACACCAAGGAAATGCGAGTAACGGAATGAGGGTCAAAGTCAGTTTGCGCAGCAACAATCCAAAGCCGCGTATGTCTCAGTTGGGTCAACTGGACTAAACCGCTCGCGCGGCAGGCGCTGAAGATAGCGGGTGCGACAATAACAACGCAGTGGCGGGATGGAAGCGCCCTGTCTTGAGATCGAGCGGTTGCAACAGCCTCTCCCAAGACAGGAGCACCTCCATGACCGACAAGGCCATCAGCCCATTGCGCCGGCGCATGATCGAAGACATGGCGATCCGCAAGTTTGGCCAGAAGACCCAGCACGACTATGTGCGAAGCGTCAAGGACTTCGCAAAATTCTCGGCCGCTCTCCCGGCACCGCCAAGCCCGAAGACGTACGACGCTTTCAATTGCATCTGACGTCAAGCGGCGCCGGCCGTCGGTGGCTTCGCGCGCGTCGCATTGCGTCTCGCTTAGCGGATTGCGTCAGCGCTGATCGTGAGTCGCCAGACCTGCGAACAGCATGAGTCGCGCCGGGGCGCATCGATAGCAGTTTATTTCTTGAAGACCTCTTTCAAGAAGGCCTTGACGTCTTCTTGCGCCTTCTTCAGAGCTTCTTCGTGGTAGGCGATCGTTGTGCCTCTCTCTAGACACCAGTCGTTTGCGTCGAACGGCTGCTTCGTCTCGACATTCATGACAATGCCTTCGTTGCCTTCGGCAAGGGCACACCGACGATTGGAAAGACCCTGCGCAAACTTGACCGGCTGTCGCAGTGCAGGCGCGTCAAAGACGTGATGTGCATCTGCATACTCGATAAATCGGACATCCTTGCCCGCTTTTGCCAGACGTGCAGCGAACTCCCGACATGGAGCAGCCGGAACCCAATCGTCCGCACTCCCATGAAGCATCAATATAGGCTTGGTCATATCCTCGTCATCCCGGTAAGCGGTGTTGCAAGGACCGTAGACCGATATGTGTCCAGCAAACTCGATGTCAGACGAGCGCCTCCTTGGGGGTCGCGCGTCCGGTCTTGCCGGGTGCAGACGTGCCCGCGAGAACAGTCCGTTGGTCAAGCTGTCGCATTCTGCTTAGACTGGCGTTCTCGGGGAGACGACCGCATCGCCCCGCACCATGAAGGCAGGTGCACGATGAACAAGCCAGTCACGGACCTGGGCCATCCCAGGATGCTGCTCGACCCTTATGCGACCTGGGCGGCAAACGAAGGCGTGCCGATAACCGAGGATTTCGGCACCGACCTGCTCGCCGTGCCGACCGCCCGCTGGCCGCGCTTCGGCGTCGAGGGAGGCCTGGTGCACCTCAAGGGCCGCGGCGATTTCGTATCGATCTTCGTGCTCGACCTCGCCCCCGGCGCCAAGTCGGTGCCGCAGAAGCACCTGTTCGAGGAGGTCGTCTACGTCCTGTCCGGCCACGGCAACACGACCATCGAGACCAGCGACGGTCGCAAGCACAGCTTCGAATGGGGGCCCAAGAGCCTGTTCGCGCTGCCCCTCAACGCCCGCTATCGGCACTTCAACTCGAGCGGACGCGAGCGCGCCCGCCTCGCCTCCACCAACAATCTCGCGCTCATGCTCAATCTGTTTCACAACGCAGCCTTCGTCTTCGACAATGCCTACGAGTTTCCCGAGCGGCAGGGCGCCGCCGGATACTTCAGCGGCGAAGGCGAGTTCATTCCGGTACGGCCCGGCCGCAACATGTGGGAGACCAATTTCGTTCCCGACCTCGCCGGTTTCGAGCTCAAGGCCTGGGATCAGCGCGGCGCCGGCGGATCGAACATGATGTTCATCCTCGCCGACGGCACCATGCATGCCCACACGTCGCAGATGCCGGTCGGCACCTACAAGAAGGCGCACCGCCACGGCGCCGACTTCCACGTCTTCGCCGTGACCGGGCACGGCTTCTCGCTGCTGTGGTACGAAGGCGACAACGACTTCGTGCGCATCGACTGGAAGCACGGCTGGGTGTTCGCGCCGCCGGACCAGATGTTCCATCAGCACTTCAACACAGCACCCGATCCGGCGCGCTATCTCGCGGTGGCCTTCGGCAACCTGCGCTACCCGTTCACCTCCGACAAGCGCCGGGTATTCCTCGGCATGGACGTGAGCGTGAAGGACGGCGGCTGCCAGATCGAGTACGAGCATCAGGACCCGCGCATCCACAAGGTCTATCTGGCGGAGCTCGCCAGGCACGGCGTGAAATCGGGGATGGGCAAGTTCATCGACGAAGCAGCCTGATCGCCGCGACGGCGCCCGACTGTGCGGGTAGGAGTTTCCGCCGTGGCGAACGCACCTCGACCGGCCAATCGGCTGGCGCCCGGCGGAGAACCATGCACGACCTCGAATTCGATCACCTGCACGTCGATCCCGCAGACACCGCGGTCAACGAAGTCGCCTGGGCGACCGACAATGTCGAGCTCACCACGGTCGGGATCGACATCGGATCATCGACCTCGCATCTGATGTTCGCACGCGTCCATCTGCAGCGGCTGTCGACCGCGTTGTCCAGCCGCTTCGTCGTCGTCAGCCGCAGCATCCTCTGGCAATCGCCGATCCTGCTCACGCCCTACCGGCCCGACTACACGATCGACGTCGACGAGCTCGCAGGCTTCATCGGCGGTTGCTACGCCTTCGCCGGGGTCGAGCGCGAGACGGTCGACAGCGGCGCCGTCATCCTCACCGGCGAGGCACTCAAGCGCCGCAATGCGCGCGCCATTGCCGACCTGTTCGCGGAAGAAGCCGGCAAGTTCGTCTGCGCCTCCGCGGGCCACCATATGGAATGCCAGATGGCGGCACACGGATCCGGTGCCATCGCGCTGTCGCGCGGCCGCAATGCAACCGTGCTCAACGTCGATATCGGCGGCGGAACCACCAAGCTCGCCCTCGTCGAGAACGGCAGCATCCTCGCAACCTGCGCCGTTGCGATCGGCGGCCGGCTGATCGTCGAGGACGACGAGACCGGCCTCACGCGCGTCGAGCCGCCGGCAAGCGAGATCGCCTCGGCGCTGGGCATCGGGCTTTCGCTCGGGCAAACCGCTGCCGCCGCCGGACCGCAGACGCATCGCCGCGCGCATGGCGCGCATGGTGACCGGCCTCGTCGACCTGCGCCGACCCGGCGAGCTCGCCTGCCGATTGCTGGTGACCGAGCCTTGGCCGCCCGCGCTCGCCAACAAGAGCATCGATGCCGTGACCTTTTCGGGCGGAGTCGCGGAATACCTCTACAAGCGCGAGAGCCGGCGATTCGGCGACCTCGGCTTCGATCTGGCCGAGGAGCTGCGCCACGTGTTGGCGCGCCGTCGCGATCTGCCACCGGTCTGGGATCCCGGCCAAGGCATCCGCGCCACCGTGATCGGCGCCGCGCAGTTCTCCGTCCAGATCAGCGGCAACACCATCCTGATCGCCGATCCCGAAAAGCTGCCGCTGCAGAACCTCCCCGTGCTGGCGTGCAGGGTCGATCTTGCCGACGAGATCGCCGCCGACGCCGTCGCCGCGGCGGTGCGCGAGGCGCTCGCCCGCGCCGACGTCGAGGAGGGCGAAAGCCCGGTTGCGCTGTCCTTCCCGTGGCGTGGCGATCCTTCGCATTCCCGCCTGCACGCGGTCGCGTCCGGCATCTGCGCCGCGCTGCCGCGGACGCTGGCGGAGGATCTGCCGCTGGTGCTTCTGATCGACGGCGATGTCGGCAAGAGCCTCGGACGCCTCATCCGCAATGAGATCGCTCCGCGTGCCGACGTGATCGCCATCGACGGCGTGCAACTGAAGGAATTCGATTACGTCGACATCGGCAACGTCATCGAGGTCACCAACGCGGTGCCGATCATCATCAAGTCGCTGCTGTTCAAGTGAGCTGACGCCGCCGCCCGGCGCTGACTCCGGGATCGATAGAGTGTACGTCTACGGGCTCCACCGGAACAAGCCACCGCAACGAGGTTGCCCGATGCCCGCCAGATCGCCTGCCAGGAAGCCCGCCAAGAAACTGCCGCCGCCGCGAGTGCCGGTGCTCGCCGAGGAGGCGCTCACCCGCGAGCAGCGCGCGCTGCTCGACTCCATCCGCTCGGGCCCGCGCGGAAGCAGCGTCAACATTCGCGGACCCTTCGCCGTGTTCCTGCACGCACCGGCGTTCGGCGAGCTCGCGCAAAGACTGGGCGGCCATTGCCGATTCAACACGGCCGTCGATCCGCGGCTGTCGGAGTTTGCGATCCTCTGCACCGCGAAAATATGGCGCGCACAGTACGAGTGGCATGCCCACGTGCCCCAGGCCGAACGTGCCGGTGTCAAGTCCGCGACCATCCGCGACATTCACGCCGGTCGGACGCCCAGATCGGCACCCAAGGACGAACGCGCGATCTACGATTTCATAAAGGAGCTCTACCGGACGCGACGCGTGAGCGACAAGAACTACAAGCGCGTCAACGCCGTGCTCGGCGACGCCGCCACCGTGGAGCTCGTCGGCATCCTCGGCTACTACGTCCTGATATCGATGATCCTCAACGTGTTTCGGATGTCGCCCCCGGAAGGCGAGCCGCTTGCATTTGCGGAGAAATGATCCCGGCGGATCGGGAAGGAATTCAATGCCGCCCGTGGCCGCCCTTGGCGGGCGCCGCAGCACCGATCGCCTCGACCGCGTACTCGATGTCGATCTTGCCGGCCTTCTCGAATTCCAGCGTGCCCTTGATGTTCTGCCCGGCTTGCAGCGCCTGCTTCAGCCCCATCAGCATCACATGCGTCGAGCCGGGCTTGAGCTCGACCGTCTCGCCCGGCTCGATGCGAAGTCCGCCGACGACCGGCCGCATCCTGGCGACCCCCTCCTCCATCACCATCCGGTGGACCTCGAACCGGCCGGCCACCGCGACCATGCCGCCGACCAGGCGATCGGACACCGAGCCGCTGTTGGTAATGGTCATGTAACCGCCTGCAACCGAGGCCCCCTTGGGCGTGGCACGCGTCCAGGGGTTGGCGATCCGCAGCGTACCGATGCTGTAGTCGGCAGCGTTTGCGGAGCTGGTCGCGATCGACGACACGCACAGCGTGACCGTGAGTAGCGCTGCGGATGGAAAATGGCGTTGCATGGGCGAGATGTAGGGGACGAGGAGCCGCACGTCCACCGCTGTGCGATCAGGTCAAGCCGAGGCGGGATAGCCGCGGCCGCCGACATGATGCAGCCCTGCGAGGGATCTCACGACATCGGCGCAGCTTCTCGGCGCGAAGCCGCGCGTCCGGTTCTTGTCGCCGATCAGGAACATGATCCGCTGCTGCTCGATCAGGCGGCGGTAGGCTTCGAGCAGCGACAACGACGGGTCGCGGATATCGCTGGCTTCGCCGCCGACGCCGCTGATCTCGACCACCGAGAGACCTTCCCCCGCATCAGCTCGGGAGTCGAAGCGAAGCGGAAGTCGAAACGACCGAAATGAAACTCGCGCATCCCGAGCGCGATGGCATCGATCTGTGCTTCGAGCGCGGCTGTGATGTAGCCGCGTCCGTCGCGGGCGCGCGCCTCGTCATCGGCAATCACGTGCCCATCACGGCGGAAGGTAAGCGAGAGAAGACGACCGCTCCGCGAGCCCGGCAGCCGTGCGTACAGTACCGTGGCTTCCCCCGCCTCGGGATCATACCGATGAAAGATCAGCTTCTGGCCGCCCAGGATGGCGCGGATGCATTCGCGCAGCTCCGACATGTCCGTGATGGTGCGCAAGCCCTGACGGCCGATGTCGGGCCTGGCAACGAGCGGAAACGCCAGTCCGGCGGCAGACAAGGATTTCCGCGCACGTTCGAGTCGACATCGAGCGTGCGAGGCTCGACGCTACGCGTCACGACGGTGAAATCGGCGATCCGCTGCCGCGCGCCGGCCGCGGCTGCGAAGAGATAGTCGCTTTTCGATTCGCCGCATGAGCCCCCCGTCCGGCCGACCGGGTTGGCGGCGGTCGGCAGCGTGAGCGACCGGTAGCGGAGGGCAAAGGCGGCCCAGCTGAAGATCAGCGGCAGGTAGAACAGGCCCAGGGGAATCCGGTCCGCAGGCGCCAGCCTGCGCGCGCGGCCGGCGATATCTGCAATCATCCGCGCCCCCCTCGAGGTCGCGGCCTGGATCGCGGGTTGCTCCGATGTCTCCTGAAACGCGAAGACCTGCCGGCGCACGAACCCGATTGCCACCAATACGCACAGCAGGAGCGGCCACGTCCACAACCCGGCACGATCGTCGAGCGCCTCGCCGAAGAACACCACGATGCAGAGCATGAGCGGAAGATAGAGCGCGGAGACCACCAGGCTCGCAACCGCGAAACGAGCGAGCGGCACGCGCGTCCAGCCGCAGGCGACGAAAATCACGAAGACCACGCCAGGGACGACGCGACACAGCGCGACCAGGCCGAACAGATTGCGCTTGAGCATCTCGGCGAATGCCTGCACGCGATCGTTGACCGCGAGCCGGGTGAGCCAAGGCAACCGCCTCGCACCGGCGCCGATCCCGTACAATGCAAAGTCGCTCGCCACCATGCCGCCGTAGATGCACAGCGCCACCAGCGCCACCGGCATGATCTCGTTCACCACGATATATCCGCCCAGCAGGATGGCGAGATCCTCATGGGCGAACGGAAGGACCAGCAGCGAGAAGAACTGCGCCGTCCATGAAGCGTCGTGCATCAACACCGTCACACCGTCGCCCGCCGCCACCCCACCGCCAGACACGTTTCCTCTCCCGGTCCATGGGACCGGGTTTCCATGGGCAGCTTCGCCACCCGACCGCGCTTCGGCGGCATTTATTTTTCCAGCTGCAGGTTCCTGGAAGGTGCGGGGCAATTGGGGCTATGGCCCATCACCCATGTTGTAAATTTGTCATAAAGGTATCGCGAGGAAGCGCCCTCGACAAGCATTCGAACATGACATTTTTTTCAAGTCGATGCGCGACTCCGCCGGCAGGTTCACCTTGAATTCTCGGCCGCAAGCGCAGATACCAGGACTTGGTGACCAAATCCGTGGGCCTGTTCCGACGTGACAGCTCAAGGCTCCCAGACCTCCGACCAAGACCACCGGGTGCTGCCGTTCCGGCCGCCGGGCACACCCGGCGCACAGCGCCGGCAATTGCGTGCGCCGCCGCCGCCGACCGCGCCGGTCGACGGTCTGGCGAAGTACGAGGGCGGCGACAGCGACGACAACTATCGTCACCGCATGCTGGTGAACCTCGCAGCCTTGATGTTCACGATCCTGCTGGCGATCGCGGGGGGCTGGCTTGCGATCCAGATTGCCGAGATGCGCAAGAACCAGGACTGCGTCCTGTCCGGTCGGCGCAACTGCACGCCGATCGACGTCAAGGCGCTCGAGCGCTAGAGCGGATTCCGGTCAAGTTGATCCACCGTCATGCGCGCGCACGTCGCGCGCATCCACGTCTTTCGTGTGGCAAACAAGACGTGGATGGCCGGCACGAGGGCCGGCCATGACGACCGATCGTTCCGCGCATCCACGCCTCGCTCCCGCGATGTTGCGCTAACCGCCGATGTCGAGCGAGACCTGGGTCAGCCCGGAAAACCCGAGAACCTTCGCCGCTGCAGGGGTGAGATCGATGATCCGACCCTTGATGAACGGGCCGCGGTCGTTGATGGTGACGACCACCGAACGGCCATTCTTCTTGTTGGTCACCCGGACCTTGGTGCCGAATGGCAGGGTGCGGTGGGCGGCGGTCAGCGCACCGGGATTAAGCTTCTGGCCGCTGGCGGTCCCGCTTCCGCTTTCAGTGGAATAGACTGAAGCAATTCCGGATGGACCTTCGGCCAATGCGTATCCGACGTAACCTGGTGACGACAGGAATGCAGCAACAACGAACAGCACGATTCCGATTTTGAGTTTCACCTCGTGTCTCCTTTTCGTTGCGGACGGCACCGTTTGGCCGCCCGCTTCGAGCGGCAAGGCTCCTGATGTTGCATTGCGGCATAAATGAGACAGCAACGCTGTCCTAATTGCTTCCCGCGCGATCCTTCCCGTGCTCCCATAATTCCGATCCGAGCCTGTGGTTCCGGACTTTTTCCGTGTCATTGGTGAACGAATGTGATCGCAATCGGTGCCAGGTTACGGCGTATCGGGATGTTTCGTTGTTGGATCGTGCGGCGGCGCGTATCGTCGTACCGTCAGCCGGGCGGGCTTCGCGCTCGCTGGGGAGAGCGAAGTGAGGAGCGCCCACCGATGTCGGCGTTTACCCGACATCGGCGCCAAAAGTCGCGCAAGTCGGCTGAGCCGACTTGCGTGGCGCGTCATCGAAGGATGAGGCCGAACCGTCTGCTGCGATGCGACCACGACCCGGCCGATTCCAACGGAGTGGCGATGCGCGCGATCGGCGTCATCTCAACGCGCCGATGTTTCCGACTCTCGTCGTTCGCATGCGCGCAAGATGGGAAAGATCGGGGCGTGCTTCTTCGGATTCGCATTTCCTCCCTCCATGCAGAAGGAAATCAACGGCGGCGACCGCTTCTTCCCGATCACCTGCAAGGAGTACGCCTCGGAGGCGGCAGGGCACCGAGGTCAGGTTAATTTCGGGCATCGGGATCACAACCGCTCGCAATTTTCGCTGCGTTCAGGGCATCTTTTTCCCTCAAGGGCTGGCTGGGAGTGCCGAATACAAGAGGAAGCCACACGCAAGCCGAGTCCCTTCGCGTCAGGATTTAACTCCGAGAATTTGCGCCGCGCTGCTGGGCCCCATCTTGTTAACCTGGACTTGGTGCCCTGTCGGAGGCGGTGCGCGACATTGCCGAATCCTGCGCCGCGCCCTACGACAGGGCGGCTGCAGCCGCCGCCATTGAACTTGCGGCGCCTCTTCGCTATACGGGCACGCCGCCTCTCGCGGGGGCGATGGGCCGCTCCGGGGCGATCCGACCCGCAATCGCATGCCGGCATCGCGGTGCGAAAACGCGTGCTGGACCAGGGATTTACTGATGCCTTCGACCTTCGATACCGTGGCCAATATCATCTCGGAGACGTGCGACATCCCGCGCGAGACGATCAAGCCGGAGAGCCACGCCATCAACGACCTCGGCATCGACAGCCTGGATTTTCTCGACATCGCGTTCGCGATCGACAAGGCATTCGGGATCAAGATGCCGCTCGAGCAATGGACGCAGGAGGTCAACGACGGCAAGGCGACCACCGAGCAGTACTTCCAGCTCGACAATCTGTGCTCACGCATCGACGAGCTTGTCGTTGCCAAGAGTGCTTGACGCGCTCGCATGCGCATCGAGTATTTTCAGCTGATCGACCGCATCGTCGATCTCGATCTTGCCGAGCAGACCATCCGTACCGAAGCGCGGGTCCCGACCGCTTCGACCATCTTCGAGGGGCATTTTCCGGGCTATCCGCTCATGCCGGGCGTACTGCTCATCGAAGCCATGGCACAGACCGCGGGCTGGCTCGTCATCGGGGTGACCGGGTTCACCCGCATGCCGTTCTTCGCCGCCCTCAAGCAGGCCAAGCTGCGCTCGTTCGTGACGCCCGGACAGGCACTCGCGCTCTCGGCCAAGCTGGTGCACGAAGGCTCCGGCTTCGCGATGGCCAAGGCGGACATTCGTTGCGAAGGCAAGCTCGTCGCCAACGCCGAGATCACCTTTCGTCTGGCCGATTTCCCCAACGACGAGTTCCGCGCCAGCATGGAGAAAATGGCCGCGATCGTCGAATTTCCGATGGGGACGCGTGCCCATGGCTGAGGCAACGCGCGAAGCCTGGATTACCGGGATAGGCCTCGTGTCATGCCTCGGCGAAGGGGCGGATGCGCACTGGCAGGGGCTGAGCGAGCGGCGCGGCGCGATCGATGCCGACGCCTTTGCTCCCTACCTGGTCCACCCGCTGGCGCCGCTCGACCTCGACAAGCAGATCCCCAAGAGGGGCGACCAGCGCCAGATGGAGCCGTGGCAGCGCATCGGCACCTATGCGGCCGGGCTTGCGCTCGCGGATGCCGGCGTCAAGGGGGACGCGCAGTTGCTCGCGCGCATGGACATGATCGTCGCCGCCGGCGGCGGCGAGCGCGACATTTCTGTCGACGGCACGATCCTCTCCAACATGGCGAAGGCGACCGATCCCGGCGTCTACCTCAACGAGCGGCTGATGAGCGACCTGCGGCCGACGCTGTTCCTGGCGCAGCTCTCCAATCTGCTGGCCGGAAACATCTCCATCGTCCACGGCGTCACCGGGTCCTCCCGCACCTTCATGGGCGAGGAGGCGGCCGGCGTCGACGCCGTGCGTATCGCGCTTGCGCGCATCGCCGCCGGACAGAGCGAGATCGCGCTCGTCGGCGGCTCGCACAACGGCGAGCGAGAGGACCTGCTGCTGCTCTACGATGCCGGCGGACACATGCTGCGCGGGAGCTTTCGGCCGGTCTGGGAGCGCGCAGCCGTCGGCGGCGGCATGGTGCTCGGCTCGCTCGGCGCATTTCTCGTGCTGGAGGCGCGCGCCCACGCCGAGGCGCGCAGCGCCAGGCCGCTGGGCCGATTGTCGGCGGTCACGTCGGAACGATCGAGCCGGCAGCCCGCAGCCGTGACCGCCGCGCTTTCGAAGATGTGGCATGGTCTCGCGTCACGGATCGCGAGCGGGCGCGTCGCGGTGCTCTCCGGAGCGACCGGTGCGGAGCCCGCGACCCGTGAGGAACGCGCCTGGCTGAGCACCCTCCCCGAGGTGCCGGTGCGGGCGACCGCCAGCGCTCTCGGCCACGGCTTCGAGCCGCAATTCGTCATGAACATTGCGCTTGCAACGCTCGCGCTCGGTCGCGAAAAGTTGTTTCCGCCGGTGGACGCCTCCGGCGTCGAACGCGGGTATGAAGGGCCGCTCGATCAGATTGTCGTCACCTCCGTCGGCCATTGGCGCGGCGAAGGCATGGCGCTGGTCGAAGCGGTGAGGTGAAGGAGGCAAGTGATGGCGTCCTGGCGCGACAAGAGCGGACGGCCGATCGTGGCGGTCACCGGCATGGGCATCATCACCTCCCTGGGCGCCGGCAAGGCCGACAATTGGTCGAAGCTCAGCGCCGGGGAATCCGGCATCCGCCGTATTGCACGCTTCCCCAACGCGGCGCTCAAGACGACGATCGCCGGCACGGTCGATTTCATCCCGGTCGAGCCGTTCTGCTCGACCGAGCTCGGCGAGCGCATGGCGATGATGGTGGCCGAGGAAGCGATCGCGGAAGCCGGCATCGGTCACCGCGGCGACTTTCCAGGCCCGCTGATGCTGGCGGTCGCACCGGTCGAGATCGAATGGCTCCATCGCGAGACCTTGGCTGCGGCTTCCGGCGCCAACGATGCCGTCGGATACGACGATCTCCTGCGCGCGAGCGCCTCGGGCCGCTTTCATGCCATCCACGAGCGCTGCCTGTTCGGCTCGGTGGGCGAGCATCTCGCCGAACGTTTCGGAACCAAGGGCTCGCCGATCTCGGTTTCGACCGCTTGCGCCTCGGGCGCGACCGCCATCCAGCTCGGGGTCGAGGCGATCCGGCGCGGCGAAGCCGAGGCGGCGCTGTGCATCGGCACCGACGGCTCGGTCAATCCGGAAGCCCTGATCCGCTTCTCGTTGCTGTCGGCGCTGTCCACCTCGAACGATCCGCCCGAGGATGCTGCCAAGCCGTTCTCCAAGAACCGCGACGGCTTCGTCATGGCGGAGGGCGCCGCCGCCCTCGTGCTGGAGAGCTATGAATCCGCGAAGGCGCGCGGTGCGAAAATACTGGGGGTGATGGCGGGATGCGGCGAGATGGCGGAACTCGTTCCATCGCACCCGCTCGAGCCCCGACGGCAAGCCGATCATCGGCTGCATGCGCAATGCGATTGCGGATGCCGGCCTCGTCCCCGACGACATCGACTACATCAATCCGCATGGCACCGGCACCCCCGAGAACGACAAGATGGAATATATCGGCGTCTCCGGAGTGTTCGGGGAGCGCGCGCGATCGGTCCCGCTGTCGTCGAACAAGTCGATGATCGGACACACGCTGTCGGCCGCCGGCGCGGTCGAGGCGGTGTTCACGCTGTTGACGCTCGCGCACCAGCGGCTGCCGCCGACCATCAACTACAGGATACCGGATCCCGCGATCCCGCTCGATGTGGTGCCGAACACCGGGCGCGACGCCGAGGTGCGGCACGCGCTGTCGAACTCGTTCGGTTTCGGCGGCCAGAATGTGTCGCTGGTGATGAGCCGCGAGCCGGCGTGACGCATGCGGGCGCTGACCCTGGTCTCCGATCGCAAGCTCGCGCTTGCCGAGCTGCCTTCCCCTGCCGCCCCCGCCGCGGACGAGGTCCAGGTCAGGATCAAGGCGGTGGCGCTCAACCATCTCGATCTCTGGGGCTATCGCGGGATGGCGTTCGCCAGGCGCAAGCTGCCGATCGTCGTCGGCGTCGAGGCGGCCGGCGAGGTCGCCGCCGTCGGTCGCGATGCCGTCGCGCTGAGACCCGGCGAACCCGTGGTCATGTACGGAGCCTTGACCTGCGGCAGCTGCAAGGCCTGCCGCGAGGGCCGTGACAACCTGTGCGAACACGTCGGCGGCATCATGGGCTTCCATGTCGACGGCTTTGCCCGCGATCTCGTCAACATGCCGGCCCGGCTGGTGATCCCGGTTCCCGCCGGGGTCGCGTTGCGCGATGCCGCCTGTGCGCCCATCGCATTCGCGACGGTGCAGCACATGCTGTTCGACAATGCCAGGCTCGAGCCGGGCGAGAGCGTGCTGGTCCACGCCGGAGGCTCCGGAATCGGCACGGTCGCGATCAAGATGGCGAAGGCGATCGGGTGCCGGGTCATCACCACCGTCGGCGACGAGGCCAAGGCGGAAAAGGCCGCGGCCCTGGGCGCCGATCACGTGATCAACTATCGGACCGAGCGCTTCGAGGGCGCGGTGCGCAAGATCACGGCCAAGAAGGGCGTCGACGTGGTGTTCGAGCACGTAGGTGCCGAGACCTTCAATGGATCGCTCCTGTGCCTCAAGCGCGGCGGGCGGCTGGTCACCTGCGGCGCGACCTCGGGCCCTTCGGCGACCATCAACCTGATGCAGCTGTTTCAGCAGCAATACCGCATCCTCGGCTCGTTCGGCGCCTCGATCCGCAACATCCGCGAGAGCCTCGCCAAGATGGCGCATGGACTGCTGCCGGTCATCGACACCGAGGTTCCCCTCGCCGAGTTCGAGCGCGGACTGGCGCGGCTCGAGAGCCGCCAGGTGTTCGGCAAGATCGTCGTCGGCTTTTGACGATGCTCTTAACCCGACGGCGCCAAATGTCGGCGCCCGCCGCGGCTGCTACCCATGAGCCGTGCTCATAGGTGTTTGCGAATTCTGCCGGCTAATCGCACGCCGCGCCGCCGCCTATAACAGAGGTCGTTCTCGGCAGCCGCAAGCACGCGCGAGATTGACAGGAGGCAGAAATGAAACCGCTCGCTGCGACGATCGCATCGCTCGCTCTGATTGCTTCATGGGCTCGAGCGGAGGAGACAAGAGCCATGCCGACATCGAGGTCGATGCCGACGCGTGAGGATGTGCGGATGGTCGCCCCGGCGCTCGACGCATACACGCAGGACCGTCTTCTCGGCGACGTGTGGAAACGTCCCGGTCTCGGGCCGCGCGACCGCAGCATCGCCACGCTCGCCGCGTTGATCGCGCGCAACCAGACGATCGAGATGCCCTACCACTTGAACCTGGCGCTCGATAACGGTGTCGAACCGTCCGAGATTTCCGAGATCGTCACGCATCTCGCGTTCTACTCCGGCTGGGCGAACGCAATGTCTGCAGTTGCGGTCGCGAAGGACGTCTTTGCCGGGCGCAGGATCGGGCCTGAACAGCTGCCTGCGGCCTCCGGTGCACTTCTGCCGCTCGACGAGGCCGCCGAGGCGCAACGCGAGGCGCGTGTCGGCCAGCAGTTCGGCCCGGTGGTTCCGGGGATCGTACAGTACACCACCGACGTCCTGTTCCGCGACCTTTGGCTGCGTCCGGGTCTTGCCCCGCGTGATCGCAGTCTGGTCACCGTCAGTGCCTTGGTTGCTTCCGGCCAGGTTGCCCAGCTTCCCTCCCACCTCGACAGGGCGATGGACAACGGCCTCACGCAGCCGCAGGCCGCGGAGGTCATCACCCACCTGGCTTTCTACGTTGGTTGGCCCAACGTCTTCTCGGCGCTGCCGGTCGCAAAGGACGTGTTCGAGAAGCGTCCGCGCTAGCACGACAGTCGGTCATGAGGGCAATCTCAGGGGCAGCGGCCCGCGCAGCTCCCTGGCGACAGGCAGTCAGAACAGATACGACTCTTCGGAACCGAGCGGGGCAACCTGACGACAGGAGGAAACGCCATGAGATTGCGTGCCATCTTATCGGCGGCGGGCTTCTGCCTTTTCGCGGTCAGCCCGGCTCTCGCGCAGTCCGACGCGCGAGCGATCCGTTTCGTGGTAGGGGCACCCGCCGGAGGCGCCATCGAGCCTTATGCTCGGCTGGTCGCGGAGCATATGGGCAAGCTTCTCGGACGGGCGACGCTCGTCGAGAACAAGCCCGGGGCAAACGGTAACATCTCCGCCCAATACATGTTGACGATGCCGGCGGACGGAACCGCCATATGGGTCGGCACGGCCGCCATGACCGAGATCAACCCGAGCGTATATGGCAGGCTCCCCTGGTCTATTGATGACTTTCTACCGCTCATCAAGGGCGTCGAATCATCCCCGGTTCTCGTGACCCATCCGTCCGTCCCAGCCAAGACCCTCACCGAGCTTGTTGCGTGGGTGAAGTCCAACCCCGGCAAGCTCAGCTATGCATCGTGGAGCCCCGGAACGCCGTCCGCATTCCTGGGCTACCAACTCACCGAACGGTTCGGCCTCGATTTGACCCACGTGCCGTATCGTGGGTCTGCACCGCAGACGACGGATCTCATCGCCGGCCACCAGCTCCTGGGATTTGCCCAGATGCAGTCCACAGTGCCGGCCGTGCGTGCAGGCCAGCTGACAGCCATCGCGACAACCGGCTCGTCGCGCTCGCGCCTGCTACCCGACGTACCGACCTTTGCGGAACTCGGATATCCCGATTTCACCGCCACGGTATGGTTTGGCCTCTTGGTGCGTTCCGGCACGCCACCCGAAGCTGTCGCCCAACTGCTGGAGGCGGCCAAGAAGGCACATTCGGACCAGGAGATTCGAGCCAAGCTCGAAGCGCAGGGGTTCGATGTCTCAGGCCAATCCGGCCCGGAATTCGTAGCGGGCATCCGGGCCCAGATCGCGCGATGGGGCCGTATTGCAAAGGCGACCGGATTCAAGGCGGAGTGAGCGCGAGCGAAGTCGAACGCCGAAGAGGGTCTCGCCTAGCCGCGGTACCGCAGCGCATCGACCAGCAGCGCAAAGGCCGCCGAGGACTGCCGTCGGCTGGGGTAGTAGAGGTGGAAGCCCGCATAGGGAGGGCACCAGTCCGCGAGCACCCGCCTGAGACGGCGCCTGGCGAGATGCGGCTGCGCGAGGTCCTCCGGCACATAGGCCAGGCCGAAACCGGCCAGCGCCGCGTTGAGCATCTGATTGGTGCCGTTGAAGATGAGCTGGCCTTCCACGCGCACCTTGAGCTCTCTGCCGCCTTTTTCGAACTCCCAGGCATAGAGGCCGCCATGGGTCGGCAGCCGCAGATTGATGCAGTCGTGACCGATCAGGTCCTGCGGCTTCCTCGGTTCCGACCGCTTTCTGAAATACGAGGGCGCTCCGACGACGGCCATGCGCATGTCCGGCCCGATACGCACCGCAATCATGTCCTTCGCTACCTGCTCGCCGATGCGCACGCCGGCGTCATAGCGTTGGGCGACGATGTCGGTGAGGCCGTAGTCGATCGTGACCTCGACCTTGATATCGGGATACTGCCGCAGGAATTTCGCGAGCTTCGGCCACAGGATCGTGTCGGCGGTGTAGTCGGTGGCGTTGATGCGGATGGTGCCGGCGGGCTTCTCCCGGAGCTCACCGAGCGCCGCAAGCTCGGCTTCGATCTCCTCGAAGCGCGGACCCACGGTCCGCAACAGACGTTCGCCCGCTTGCGTCGGCGAAACGCTGCGGGTGGTGCGGGTCAGGAGGCGAACTTTCAGCCGGGTCTCGAGCTCTCTGACGGTGTGGCTCAGCGCCGACTGCGAAACGCCCAGCTTCGCTGCGGCCCTGGTGAAGCTGCGCTCTCGCGCTACCGCGACAAAGGCCAGAAGGTCATCGAGATTTCCGCGGCGCATTGATGGCCCCTGCTCATAAGTCCATGCCGATTTTAGCGGCTAGTGCGGTGTCTTTGACGTTCCGATCAGTCTCGCGGCGGTTCCGTCATCGGAACGTCAAAGACAAAACCGCACTAGCACCATAGACTTGCTAGTGTCCCTTTGCTTCCGACGTTCGCACTCGAGCGTGCTGCAATGTGAAGCGAACGTCGGAAGCGGGACACTAGTCGCCTGTGAGCCACGCGTTAAATTATCAGGCGACGGGTGAGCCCGCCGAACAGGGAGAGCGGCGCATGGAAGGCGTGAAAAACTCGAAAGCACCGAGGATCCCCAGTTCCGACATGACAAGAAGCACGCCGCAATCCCGTAGCGTGCTCCAAGCAACCGGGTCGAAGGTGCCATGATCACACGCAGACGCATTCTTGCAGCCACGGGTGGCGTAGCTGGGCTGGCAGCAGCCCGGGCTGCCGCCGCACAGACACCGAGTGTCACGGCGCAAGGAAGGAATGGAACGATGCGGATCACACGAGGCGGTTCACAACCCTCTCGCAAGGGACCGGCAGAATATTTCACCGGCGCGGTCCGCGTGGACCCGCTTTTTCAGGCACCCGATCCGGCGCGCGTCACTGGCGGCAGCGTCACCTTCGAGCCGGCCGCCCGCACCGCCTGGCATACGCATCCGCTCGGCCAGACTTTGATCGTCACGTCTGGCCTCGGCTGGGTTCAGCGCGAGGGCGGGCCGATCGAAGAGGCTCGGCCTGGTGATGTGGTCTGGTTTCCGCCCGGTCTGAAGCACTGGCATGGCGCGACGCCGACAACGGCGATGACGCACATCGCCATCCAGGAAGCGCTCGACGGCAAGACCGTCGACTGGATGGAAAAGGTCAGCGACGAACAATATCGCAAATGATTTTGCTCTTTGAATGGTCTGCTACCGTACAGCGGCAGCCCTATTTGAACCCGAAGATCGGCGCACGCGCATTCCGCCACCATGGCCACCTAACCGAAGGAAGGCTTGTCGTGAACTTCTCATTTGTAAATCAAGTCGCACTGATCACGGGAGCTGCCTCAGGGATGGGTCTGGCGACGGCCAGGGCCATGCCCGATGCCCACTCGACGTATAAAGCTGCGGTCAAGGAGCAGATCGAAAGATCATCCCGCGCGCGTCAGGGTTTTCGAGATCTATCGGGATATGGATGCATACAGGACGCATCTGGAAGCGCCTCATTTCAAAACATACAAGGCCGCTACCGAGAAGATGGTCAAATCGCTCAAACTTGTTCAGACTGATCCCATTATGCTCGGTACGAAGGCGAAGTAAGGAGCGCTGCACGGCTGCTCGAGGTAGTGATGGCAGCTCGGCGAACGCGCGAGTTCATCCGAGTACGGAGATGTGGCCTAGATCTCCCTTGATTATCGTGATTCCGGCGGTGGCCATTGTCCTTGCCGCCTTATACGTCTCCTATCGCTTGATCGATCCACTCCCACCACGTCGTCTCGCAATCGCGGCCGGGGCGGCAGGATCCGGGTACGACAGCTTTGCGAGGCAATACGCACGCATACTTGCGCGCCATGGCGTCGAGCTGGAGATCCGCTACTCCGCCGGCGCAGTGGAGAACCTTGATCTGCTACGTGATACCGCCGGTGGGGTGCAGGCGGCCCTCGCCACCTTCGGCATCACGCAACCGGTCGATGCGGACACCCTCCATTCTCTGGGTGGAATATTCGATGCAGCGATATTCATTTTTTACAGGAACGCGGAGCCTATTACGCTTTTCGCCCAATTCCGGGGCAAGCGCCTTTCCATCGGCATGCCGGGAACCGCCCTACGATCGCTTATCTTGGAGGTTCTGAAAGCCACCGACGCATTGGATGCTTCCACCCCCCTCTCCGATCTGGATCCCACCGAGGCAATCGATGCATTGATCGCAGGCAAAATCGATGTGGCGATCTTTCCAAGTTCGTTGGATGGCATCCTCTTGCAGCGCGCACTCGGCGCCCCCGGCATCCGGTTGATGAGCGTCGCACAGGCTGAAGCCATCGCCAAAACGGTCCCTGGGCTGAAGCATGTGGTGTTATGGCGAGGTCTCATCAGCTTGGCCCGGGACATTCCGGATTCGGATATCGACCTGCTCGCCTCCCGCAACAGGTTGCTCGTGCGAAAGGATCTTCACCCCGCCTTGCAATATTTGCTGCTGGAAGCCATGCGCGAGGTCCACTGGCCAGCGGGTCCGTTCAATCGTCTCGGTGAATTCCCGGCCGAGCAACCCAATGATTTGCCGCTTTCTCCAACGGCACAGGCGTTTTACCGTTCGGGCTCGACCGTCTGGCAGCGATACACGTCCTTCTGGCTGACCTCACTGCTCAACCGAATCCTATTCTTTGTCATTCCAATCGTCGTGACGCTGATTCCCGTCATTGGCCTCGCGCCTCGCTTTTTCAGATGGCTGCTCGGTCGGCGTATCGATAAATTGCACCGAGCGCTGGGAAACTTCGAACGCGAGCTGACTGAGCGCGCGGACACATCCCGATTGACCGATTATCAGATGCGACTCGCCGAGATCGAGTCCGACGTGCGCTCGCTCAAGGTTGCACGCCCATTCGAAGTCGATCTGCAACGACTCAGGATCCACTTGCGCATGGTTCAAGAAGACGTCGGTCGACTGGGAGCGGTGACTGGCGGCCTCGCTGGGCTCGCAGCAGCGGGAGCTGCCGACGCACAGGCACCGACTGCTGCGAGTTCGCTTCCGCGGCAGACCTCCGCATATTGAAGCCCCGGAGCCGACAGCAGGGACGGATCGCGGCACGGGAAAGCGCCAAGCGTGCCGGAGGTGGCAGCAGCGATGATGCATGGCGGGGACACAAAGCCTGCAACAAGTCCCGCGAACCGGCTGCAACTCGTTGATGGAAGATGATAAGCCGGGAGGCATGCGGGATCATCGTCGGCTCTTGACGAGCTGCCCACCATGATCGAGCCCAGGCAGCTCGCCAACCGGGCCGGCGCACGCGTCAAGGCGGCAGCCGACGCCGTGCTCGGATCGTTGGCGACCGGGATGCTGCGGGCTGTTCGCGCGACCGACCGCAGACGCACGGCCGATCTCGCCGGACGTGTCATGCGCACGCTCGGTCCCGTCCTCAAGGAACACCGGATCGGCCGTGCCAATCTCGCGGCCGCGTTCCCGGAGAAGTCGCCGGAGGAGATCGAAACCATCCTGCGCGGAGTCTGGGACAATCTCGGCCGCGTCGCGGCCGAGTTCGCCCACATCGATCGCCTCGTCATCCTCGAGCCCGGCGAACCGGGGATCGGCGACATCCTCTACACGCAGGAAACCTACGACCGCTTCCACCGCCTTCGACGCGACGGCAAGCCTGCCCTGATCTTCGCCGCCCATCTCGCCAACTGGGAGCTGCCGGCGCTGGTCGCCACCCGGTACGGGCTCGATACCACCGTGCTCTATCGGCGGCCCAACATCGGCGCCGTGAGCGATGCGGTCATCGACATCCGTCATGGCAGCATGGGCAGCCTGGTTCCCACCGGGCTCGACGCGCCGCTCAAGCTCCTGCGCGTGCTGGAGGGCAACGGCCACGTCGCCATGCTGGTCGACCAGCATTACGTCAATGGCGTCGACGTGACGTTTTTCGGCCGCCCTTGCAAGGCGAACCCGTTCATCGCGCGCCTGGCGCGCCACGTCGAGTGCCCAATTCACGGCACGCGCACCGTGCGATTGCCCGAGCGGCATCGCTTCCGCGTCGACCTGACCGACGAGATAGAGCCCTGCCGCGACCGCGATGGCCGCATCGACGTCGCCGGGACCATGCAGGCCGTGACCTCGGTGATCGAAGGCTGGGCGCGCGAGCACCCCGAGCAATGGCTCTGGGTGCATCGCAGGTGGCGTTAAAATCCTTACGTCGCTTCCAAAAGAGGCCGAGGGCAAAACGGCAAATTTGGGTGATCAAACAATTCTTGGGATTGAAAAATATGGACTTGAAACCATATGTTCTTTAGTGCATTATCCAAGCATGAAATGGCAAGTCTTATTCCATGGCGAGTTCCAGCCGGAGTTTGAAGAACTCTCGGAGGACATTCAGGACGAGCTATTGGCTCGGTTGAAGATGTTGAGCCAGTTCGGTCCCCAACTTGGGCGGCCGAACGTCGACACGCTGCAAGGGTCCGAGTTCAGCAATATGAAGGAGCTCAGATTCCAAGTGGATGGGATATCGGAGATACACGGCTCATATTGCGAGCATACGTCGTAAGGCAGCGAAGGACTAACGCCATGAAGAACATCAATCAAATCATCGGAGGCTTGTCGCCGGAACGGCGTGCCAGGATCGAGGGTCGTGCCCGGCAGCTGATCGGGGAGGAAATGGCCCTTCAACAGCTTCGCAAGGCGCGAGAACTTACCCAGCAGCAAATGGCTCGCATACTCAACGTCGGCCAAGACAGTGTGTCCCGACTTGAGAGCCGCAGTGACTTGTTGATCTCCACCCTTCAAAGTTACGTGGAAGCAATGGGCGGCGCGCTCAAGATAGTCGTAGAATTCAAAGAGGGATCGGCTGTCATCTCTGGGCTGGGTTTGGCTGAGCCAACGGAGCGTCCGCAGGTATCGCCAAAGCCGAAGAAGGCGCGCCGTCGAAAACGACACCTGGAATTGGCGCACACGCAGCCATAGCCTGCCGAACGTACCCTACGTACGGCATGGACCTGCGCACGCGCGTGGCCGACAACTCTGCCACGGGGACCCGCGTCAGGCCGTCTCGACGATGGCAGCGGTCCAACCTCGGCAGAATTTGCTGTCAGCATGGCAATCGTCGCGCTCGACGTAGCAGGGCTGCGGATCGACCACCCCGGTGATCCCCATCCGCGCGACGTTCGTGAACTCCACATCGATCAGGCCTGCCGCCGCCAAGCCAGCCCGCGCCGGCGCCATCCATAGAGCTGGCTCGGATGAATGCCCGCTTCCCGCGCTACCGCCGAGACGACGGTTCCCGGCTAGGTTCAGGCCCCCTCACCTTCCGGTCTTGATGCGGGTCCACAGCCTGTTCATGAACCGCACCGTCTTGGCATCGTGCGCCTGGTAGGTGTAGAGGCGGCCCATCATCGCCGCATCCGGATAGATCGTCTTGTCCTCGAGGATCGCCTTGTCCATGAGCTTCCGGCTCGCCAGGTTGCCGTTGGCATAGGAGATGAAATTCGAGTTCCTCGCCGCCACCTCCGGCCGCAGCAGGTAGTCGATGAATGCGTGGCCTTCGGCCACGTTCCTGGCGTCACGCGGGATGGCGAGGTTGTCGAACCACAACTGGGCACCCTCTTTCGGGATGGCATAGGCGATCTGGAACGGGCGCTTGGCCTCCGCGGCTCGCTTTTGCGCCTGCTTGATGTCGCCGGAGAACCCCACCGCCAGGCAGATCTCGCCGGACGCCAGCGCGTCGATATAAGCGGAGGAGTGGAACTTGCGCACCGAGGGGGCGATGCGCGCGACCACATCGGCAGCCTTCTGCAGGTCGGCTTCTCTGGACGTGTTCGGATCGAGCCCGAGATGCTTCAATGCTGCCGACAGTATGTCGTCGGCGGAATCGAGCATGTGCACGCCGCAGTCCCTGAACTTCGCCAGGTTCTCCGGCTTGAAGACGATATCCCAGCTGTCGATCCCGTTTGCCGATCCGAGCGCCGCGCGCGCCTTCTCGACGTTGTAGCCGATGCCGGTCGTGCCCCACATGTAGTTCACGGCGTACTGGTTGCCGGCATCGTAGCGCGCCAGGCGCTCTGCTATCTCGGGCCAGACGTTGGCCAGGTTCGGAAGCTTCGCCTTGTCGAGCTTCTGGAAGATGCCGGCCTTGATCTGGCGCTCCAGGAAATAGGCTGTCGGCGCCACCACGTCGTAGCCGGACTTGCCCGCCAGCAGCTTGGTCTCCAGGGTGTCGTTGCTGTCGAAGGTGTCGTAGCGGACCTTGATCCCGCTCTCCCGGCTGAAGTCCTCGATGACGGTCGGGGCGATGTAGTCCGTCCAGTTGTAGACGTTGACGACCGGCTGCGCTCGAGCGGCGGCGGCCGCGACCGCCATCGCGGCGGTGGCGAGGGCGAGACGGAGGGGTCGTTGCATGAACAGGGATCCTGAGATCATGGTTGGAGACGCGATCGGCAGGCCGGCTAGCTCTCGGTCGGCAGGCCGAGCGCCTTCCAGGCGATGATGCCGCCGGCGAGATGGGCGTCGTAGGGTAGCCCCGCGGCCTGCGCCACCAGCGACGCGGTCACCGAGCGGTTTCCCGAGCGGCAGGCGAACACCACCCGCCGGCCCTGCGGGTCCGGGATCGCGGCCGGGTCGAACTCCGACATCGGCAGGCAGAACGCCCCCGGGTAACGCTCGACATCGGTCTCCTTCGGCTCGCGGACATCGACCAGGAGAATCCCGTTCTCGGCGAGACCGCGCGCGACATCGTCCGGGGTCAGGTTGTGGACGCGAGGATCATCCGCCATGGCGTTTCCCGCTGCTGCGGCGGGCGTGCATCGCCGCCGTTTCCCATGTCGCGCGTGGCGGTCGAGAAATCAAGAGCACTGGAAACGGCGGATCGCTCCGCGCCTCCCCGCGATTTTCGGCGTGCCGGTTGCCGGCCGTGCTCAGATCGTGACCTGGGTGCCGACCTCGACCACCCGGCCGGTGGGGATCTGGAAGAAGTCGGTGGCATCGCTCGCCGACTTCGCCAACCCGATGAACAACCGGTCCTGCCACAGCGGCATGCCGGAATGCGCGGCCGCCTTCAGCGCGCGCCGCGACAGGAAGAACGACGTCGACATGATGTCGAACTGCCAGCCGTGCCGGCGGGCGACGGCGAGCGCCTTCGGCACGTTCGGAGAATCCATGTAGCCGAACTTCAGCGTCACGCAGCTGAACTGCTTGGTGATCGGCTTGATCCGCACCCGCTCGCTCTCCGGGACGTGCGGCGTATCGGCGAAGACCATGGTGAGAATGACATTGTGCTCGTGCAGGACCTTGTTGTGCTTGAGATTGTGCAGGAGCGCCGTCGGCACGAATTCGGGCGTGCTGGTGAGGAAGACGGCGGTACCGGGCACGACGTGCGGTGGTTTCTCCTGCAGCCGCGGCAGCAAGGTGTCGAGTGGCACTTCGATGCGCCGGGTCTTCTGGGCGAGTATGCTCGTGCCGCGTCCCCAGGTCGTCATCAGCAGCACGACCAAGGCTCCGAACGCGACCGGCAGCCAGGCCCCTTCGAGGAGCCGCATCATGGCGGCCAGCAGAAAGGTGACGTCCACCACGATAAACGGCGTCATCAGCAGCGTCGTCGTCCACAGCCGCCAGTGCCAGAGCTTCCAGATCACGATGAAGCCCAACAGCGACGCCGTCAGGCTGGTGGCGGAGACCGCCAGGACGTAGGCGTGCGCCAGCGCGCCGGACGTGCGAAACAGTCCGACCAGCAGCAGCACGCCCGCGAGCAGGAGCGTGTTGACCCGCGGCATGTAGATCTGCCCGAACTGCGCTTCCGAGGTGTGGCGGATCTCGAGACGCGGCAGCAGCCCGAGCTGGATCGCCTGCCGGGTGATGGAATAGGCGCCCGTGATCACCGCCTGGCTGGCGATCACCGTCGCCGCGGTGGCCAGCGCCACCATCGGCAGCAGCAGCGTTTCGGGCACCAGCCGATAGAACGGATCGTCGATCGCGGCCGGATTGGCGAGCACGAGCGCCCCCTGTCCGAAATAGTTGATCAGCAGCGCCGGCAGCACCAGGAACAGCCAGGCCGCCTGGATCGGTTTTCGCCCGAAGTGGCCAAGATCGGCGTAGAGCGCCTCGCTGCCGGTGACCACCAGAAAGACCGCTCCCAGCGTCACCAGGCCGACGATGCCGTTGCCGGCCAGGAAATTGACGGCGTAGAGCGGATTGACGGCGGCAAAGACGCCGGGCTCGTCGAAGATGTGGATGCCGCCGATGACGGCGAGCACGACGAACCAGATGACGGTGACGGGTCCGAACAACGCCGACACCCTGGCCGTGCCGTGCGACTGTACCGCGAACAGTCCGAGCAGAATGAGCACCGCCAGCGGCAACACGTAGCTGTCGAAGCCGGGATGCGCGATCTTCAGGCCCTCGACTGCCGACAGCACCGATAGTGCCGGGGTGATCAGCGAGGAGCCGTAGAACATGGCGGCACCGATGACGCCGAGCATGAGCACGAGCGGGGTGCGGCGCCCGAGCGCGCGAAACGCCAGCGCGGTGAGCGAGAGCGTGCCACCCTCGCCGTTGTTGTCGGCGCGCAGCAGGATCACGATGTACTTGAGGGTCACCACCACGATCAGCGACCACACGATCAGCGACAGCACGCCGAGGACGCCCTCGCGCGTGATCGGCCCGCCGCCGTGCGCGGCCAGCACCGCCTCGCGAAACGCATAGAGCGGGCTGGTGCCGATATCGCCGTAGACCACGCCGACGCTGCCGAGCGTCAGCGCCCAGAAGTCGGACCCGCTCCCGGATGCGGTGCGGTGAGCCGGACCGGCTGTGGCCGGCGCGGCATTTTCGTCGACGACATTGGCCATGACAGCGGGTCGGTCGGGCACATCACACCAGGCGGGGCGGGGCGCCTTATAGCACTGCCCGCCGCCGATCAACACGTGCCGAACGGGCATGCCGCCAATGACGAACCCGATGGAACCCGCCCCATGGTCCCGGCCGCACCGAACCCTCGACGGTTCAGGCCGCGATATTGCCGTACTCTTCCTCGAGCAGGCCGAGCCGGGCATAGATGTCGCGATCGGACACCTGGAACAGGCGCGCGGTGCCTTCGCCGCAGCGGTGCACGATGCGGTTGCCTTGCGGCAGCGTGAACACGTCGCGCTTGCGCCACCGGATGGTGTCGCCGCCCACCTCGCTTTCGCCCATACCCTCGACCACGCAGCAGACGGAGTTGGCGCTGGTGCGGAACGGCAGCGTGGTGGTGCCGGGATCGAGCTGCACCAGGAAGCAGTCGATCAGGGCCATGCCGGTGCCGCCGGTCAGCGGATTGACGTAGCGCACGCGTCGCGATCCGTCGCGCGCCGGCGGCGCTGCCGCGACCGCGGCGGCGGCGCTGGCGTAGGGATAGCGAAACACCGGGGAATAGTCCCTGGCGGGTAGCGCAGTGTCGGGCACGACATTGGCGACCGCGAACGCCGCGTCCGCGACCGTCTCGGGCAGCCCGGTCACCGGGCCGGGCTGGAACGCGCCGGTGCCCATGTAGTGGTGCAGCGGCACGTCGAGCGCGTCGAGCCAGACGATCGGGGCCCTCCCGTTGTGAACGTGCTCGTGCCAGGTCCAGGCCGGCGTGAGGATGAGATCGCCCTCCTCCATCGGGCACGACTTGCCGTCGACGATGGTGATCGCGTCCGAGCCCTCGAGGACGAACCGCAACGCACTCATGGTGTGGCGGTGCGGCCGCGCCTTCTCGCCCGGCAGCAGGATCTGGATGTTGGCGGCGAGCGTCCTCGAGGTCTGCTGGCCGTCCTCCCCGATCCGATGCGGCGGCACCAGCTGCAGCACGCGCCGCTCGATTGCCTCCGGCGAGGCCACTTCGATGGCCGCGCCGATCAGCGGGCGGATCGTCTCCCACGGCCACAGGTACGATGCCTCCGGCGGCGGCGGCGGGCGGTGCGCGAGCTTGCTCTCCCACAGCGGCGCAAGATTGGCATCCCTCCAGGCCTTGCGAAGCGTGTCGATATCGCCGCCGGCGGCTGGTGCGGACATGGCGCTGGACCTTTCTCGTCACCCGAAATCGAGGGGGCGTTCTCGAAGTCTAGATCACGTCCGACGCCGGTCGCAACGCTCACCGGTGCGCGTCACGTAGATCCGGTCCGCCGCGCTCGCGAACTGCCGCGCACCGGACCCATAGTGCGCCGGTTTGCCCGCATCGCGATCCGGGCCACGATGGCGAGCGCAACGGGAGCACGGCGCCAGATGCAATTCGGTGTGCAGTTCTTTCCCGCGGTCGATCATACCGACAAGAGCGCGGCCGACTACTACGCGGAATCGCTGGCGATCGTGGAGGAGGCCGAGGCGCTCGGCTTCAGCCATGCCCGCACCGTGGAGCACTACTTCACCCGCTACGGCGGCTACAGCCCGAACCCGATCGTCTTCCTCACCGCCATGTCGCAGCGCACGAAGACGATGCGCCTGGTCACCGGCGCGGTGCTGCCGGTGTTCAACCATCCCTTCAAGCTCGCCGGCGAGATCGCGATGCTCGACGGCATCTCGGGCGGACGGCTCGACGTCGGGTTCGCCCGCGCCTTCCTGCCGCACGAGTTCCGGCGCTTCGGCATCTCGCCCGACGAGTCGCAGGCCCGCTTCCGCGAGGGCCTGGAGCAGATCGAGCTGCTGCTGACGCGGGAGAATGCCACCCATCGCGGCCGCTTCCACGCCTTCGAGGGCGTGACCTCGCTGCCGCGGCCGACCCAGAAGCCGCGCCCGAAGTTCTACATCGCGGCCACCCAGACGCCGGAGTCCTTCGCGTTCGCCGGCAAGAGCGGCCATGCGCTGATGGCGATCCCGATCGGACCGATCGGCCACCTGCTCGAGCTCTACCGCAAGGCGTTGCGCGAGGCCGGCCATCCCGGGCGACGGCGAGGTGATGGTGGCGTTCCACATGTTCTGTCACGAGGATGCGCGCCGCGCGCGCGAGATCGCGCGCCCGCCGCTGGAGGAGTATTTCCGCGCCCTCAACGAGGCGGTCGGCGACTGGACGCGCGGCACCACCTCGAAGGACTATCGCGACTACGACACCTCCATGCGCAAATTGCGCTCGTTCACGCTTGAGGGCCAGATCGAGGCCGGCGGCGCCTGGGTCGGCACGCCCGACGAGATCAGGGCTATCATCGCCCGCGTCACCGCGACGATCGGCAGGTTCGAGCACGCCTCGCTGCAGATCAATTTCGGCACCATCGACGTGCGCGAGGCGCGCCGCTCGATGCGGCTGTTCGCCGAGCGGGTGATGCCGGAATTCGCGCCGGCGGGTCAAAGACGACGCCGTCGAGGCGGCCCCGACCATCTGAGGTTCCGTGCCGCTGGTACGATGCGCTGCGGCTCCTCCTCGGCGAGCAAGGCGACCGCCACCCGCTCGATCGCGACGGCTAGGCGCGCCGCGGCCCAATCGCTGGCGGCAGTCTGCACCACGACGGCCCACCAGCTCGGGATGCTGTTGCGCGTAGCCGTCGCCGAAGACGTGGTCGATCTCCTGCCGGGCAAGCTACAGCCGACTGACCGGGTCGCTCGTCCTCGCCTCCTCGAACGCCGCGCCGCACCCGTCCAGGGCTGAGTTGGTCGGGCGCCGCGCACTGTGCGCGGCAGCGAGTGACCACCGCGGTTGCCCGCCGCGCCCCCACAGAATAGGAGACGGGGGCCGCAGGGCTGTCGGCGTTGTTGATCGGACACCTCCGACTGGTCCGCTTCGGCGTATGTTGCCCAGAGCGGGATGCTGCGGGGGAGATCACCGAAGCCCGCCGCGCCGGGTGACGAAGCCGGCCGCAGGTCCTGCGCCGTTGTGGCGGAACCTGCGCAGTGGTCCGTCCCTGGCGCAGCAGCCAGGGAATTTACTCCGCCGCCTCGGCGAGCTGCCCCACATGCATGTGCTACTGCTTCCGTCACTCACAGCTCACCCTGACCATGTTATGGTCTAACAGGCAGCCCTCCGGCTGGGAGATCAGTCCAGGGGAGTTCGACGGCCGGTCGAGGTGACGACCTTGTCTCGCAAGGGCGCGAAGAAGCGAACGCACGGCCGCAAGCTTCGTTCGACCGGAACGAAGGCGAGAGCGCGCGTCGCTCGGTCGGATAAATCCCAAGCGGCGCTGATAAGG
The DNA here is from genome assembly GCA_963840535.1 of uncultured Alphaproteobacteria bacterium. Classification (GTDB taxonomy): domain Bacteria; phylum Pseudomonadota; class Alphaproteobacteria; order Rhizobiales; family Xanthobacteraceae; genus VAZQ01. The sequence continues at coordinate 7,907 of CAWIZJ010000026.1, read as the reverse complement.
AAGCTCAAGGCGCGCGCTCGCGATCTGGAAAAGAAGCTGGGCGAGGCGCTGGAGCAGCAGACTGCCTCTTCCGAGGTGCTGCGCGTCATCTCTAGTTCGCCCGGCGAACTGGAGCCGGTCTTTCAGACCATGCTGACGAACGCAGTACAGCATTTGCGGAGCCAAGTTCGGCAGTCATGTCGCTGCGTGAAGGCGATGCGTTTCTGCGTGGTCGCGTTGCATGGTGCACCACCATCGTATGCTGAAGAGCGGCGGCGCGATCCCGTTGATCCGACCCCGATCCCGGAACTATGCTCGGACGCGTCATTGACGACCAAGCGGCCGGTCCAAGTCGCGGACATCCGAGTCGACCGGATTACCCATATCACTCCCATCGAGGCCATCCACCGGCGCGAAATTTGCCAAGCTAGCAGGTGCCCGAACCGTGCTCGCCGTTCCGATGCTCAAGGAGAGCGAGTTGGTCGGCGCGATCCTTATCTATCGCCAGGAGGTACGCCCCTTCACCGCCAAGCAGATCGAGTTGGTTCAACAATTTCGCCGCGCAGGCCGTCATCGCCATCGAGAACACGCGGCTGCTCAACGAGCTGCGCCAGCGCACTGACGATCTATCCGAATTGCTGGAGCAGCAGACAGCGACCTCCGAGGTGCTGCAAGTCATTTCCAGTTCGCCCGGCGCGCTGGAGCCTGTGTTTCAGGCGATGCTGGCGAACGCCGTGTGCATCTGCGGGGCTAATTTCGGAAACGCTGTATCTCCGCGACGGCGACGCCTTTCGATATCGCCGCTTCGCATAATACCCCGCCTGCGCTGGTCGAGGCACGCAGCGCAGGTGCCGCTGCGTGCGGACTCGAAAATCGCCGACTGGCCGCGTCGGTGAGGACCAGGCAGGTCGTCCACGTTGCCGACCTGAGGGCAGACGAGGCCTATATCGGCCGCGATCCGGCGGCTGTCGCTGCCGTCGAACTCGGCGATGTGCGAACCCTTGTCGTGGTTCCGATGCTCAAGGAGCAATGAGCTGATCGGGACCATCAACATCTTCCGCCAGGAGGTGCGGCCGTTCACCGACAAGCAGGTCGTGCTGCTCACCAATTTCGCCAACCAAGCCGTCATCGCCATCGAGAACACGCGCCTGCTCAGCGAGCTGCGCGAAATCGTTGCAGCAGCAGACCGCTACAGCCGATGTGCTCAAGGTTATCAGCAGCTCGCCGGGTGAATTGGAGCCGGTCTTCGAGGCCATGCTGGCGAACGCGACCCGCATTTGTCGAGGCGAGCTTCGGCAACATGGCGCTGTGCGAGGGTGACGGTTTTAGACGGGTAGCGCTGCACGATCGCGCCGCCAGCGCATGGCCGACGAAAGGCAACGTCAGCTCGCTCATTCCCCGTGCTGCGGCGCCTACGCTCGACCGCGCCGTCCGCACGAAGCACGTCGTGCATGTCAGCGATATCGCGGCCGATAAACCCTGACAGCCATCCGTTGGTCAGGCTCGGCCGGGGGCTCGGACGCTTCTGGTCGTGCCAATGCTCAAGGATGGCGAGGCTGATAGGAGCGATTGGCATCTACCGCCAGGAGGTCCGCCCATTCACCGACAAGCAGATCGAGTTGGTCACCAACTTCGCCGAACCAGGCGGTCATCGCCATCGAGAACACGCGCCTGCTCAACGAGCTGCGTGAATCGCTTGCAGCAGCAGACGGCCACCTCAGAGGTGCTGAGCGTCATTTCAAGTTCGCCCGGCGAGCTTGAGCCGGTGTTCGAGACCATGCTGGCGAATGCCACTCGGCTCTGCGGTGCCGAGTTCGGGGTGTTGCACCGGGACGATGGAGACTTAACTCGTATGGCCGCGGTCTACAACGTACCGCCTGCACTCGCCGCGACCCAGCACATGCCGTTCCGCGTTCATCCCAAGAGCGGCATGGCCGAGGTTCGCAGGACCAAGCAGGTAGTGCAAATCGATGACATCCGATCGATGCCGCCATATCTCGAAGGCGATCCGAGGCTGGTTGCCTTGGCCGACCTCGGCGGCGCTCGCACCACTCTCGCCGTTCCTATGGTCAAGGAAGGTGCGCTGCTCGGCACGATCACCATCTATCGCCAGGAGGTGCGGCCCTTCAGCGACAAGCAGATCGAGCTGGTGCAGCAATTTCGCCACACAAGCCGTCATCGCCATCGAGAACACCCGGCTGCTCAACGAGCTGCGCGAATCGTTGCAGCAGCAGACTGCCACCGCCGACGTGCTCAAGGTGATCAGTCGCTCAACTTTCGATTTGGAAGCAGTACTCGATGCGCTTGCGCATACGGTGACGCGGCTTTGCGAGGTGGAACGGACAAGCATCTGGCGCCCCCGTGACATGCGCTTCCATCTCGCTGCCAGCTATGGGCACACCGAGGAGTGGAAGACGTCCATGCGAGAGTCAAGGGGTGGAAGCGGGACAAGGGTCAATGGTCGGTCGGGTCTTGCTCGAAGGAAAGATTGTTCATATCCATGATATCCAGGCCGATCCCGAATATACCAATCCCGCGCACTTTGAGTGCTGGCATTCGAACGATGCTCGGCGTTCCACTGCTGCGGGAAGGAGTCCCGATCGGCGTGATAGCGCTGAACCGGTCTAGCCGTGCAGCCATTCACCGAGAGGCAGATCGAGCTGGTCACCACCTTCGCCGACCAGGCGGTGATCGCGATCGAGAACGTGCGGCTGTTCGACGAGGTGCAGGCGCAAAGGCGGGAAACCGCAGAAGCGCTCGAACATCAAACTGCGACGAGCGAGATACTTAGCGTCATTAGCCGATCGCCAACCGATGCCCAACCTGTCTTCGATGCGATTGCTGAAAGCGCGCGGCGTCTGTGCCAGCCGGAGTATGCCTTGATCTGGAAGCTCGATGCCGACAAGGCCCGTTTAGTATCCGCCAGTGGCGGCGACCCAGCTTTCATCCTTTATCAGCGCGAGCACCCGGTCAGCCCCGGCCAGGGCAACGTTATCGGGCAGGTTATACTTACTCGATGCACAGTCTATGTCCAAGATGTAATGGCTGATCCCGAATACACCGATCTTGAGCGCCAGAGGGCCGGTCGATTTCGAACGGTTCTTGGCGTTGCGTTGCTGCGCGATGGTGAGCCGATCGGGGTTATCAATCTGGTGTCACACGCGGTTAAGTCGAAGGCTCGCCGTCTTCCATCAGATTGACCTCTGGTACGGTGAAATAGCGCAGCCCCGCGCCACCACCTGCAATAACGTCCTCAAGCGCCTTCGTTGGCCGGCGAAACTCGACCGCAGTACGAGCCTTGCCCTCGGCGATACAAATCGAGGCAAGTTGTGTGCCATCGAGTCGCTGTAACATCACCGCGTGGCCACCGCTGTCGACAATCGAAATAGCGACATTCCAATTATTCTGCTTGGCCTTCGCTTCGGCCGCGGCCATCGCTTTCTTGGCCTAGTCCAGCGTAATCGGCGCGCCATAGTGACCTACACCTTTGTGAACGGCCATGTTGTCCTCCTCTCGGCCAGCTCCCGTATGTCTCCTTCCGCCACAACCGGACCTCACTCAGACCACGCCGGCATCAGCCGGTTTGACCCAAGCCTCATCGCGCCGTGGCGCCCGCACCAGTGGCGCACAGCGAGTGCCTGTGGTGGCCGCGATCATGGATGCAATGCTTCCGGTCCGACAGGTCCATGCTCTGGTCGATTGTGATCCAGTCGGCGCCAGCAGCGGCCATTGCTTGCACCGAAACCGCCGAAGGGATGACGTTGACATATCCGGCCAGAGTCACCGGACCGCAATCCGTTGCTTCATATCCGGTTGTTGGCATCGCGGGATGCCTCCGGAGCGATGGTTTGTTCAAGGGGATGCTGCTCGCAGCCACCAATGTGCTGCCTTTCATAGGCTTGCCGCCGTCGCCGCTTTAGGTACTGGTGGGCGCTGGTTGTACAACTGTTCTGGATTCGCGAATTTTGTTCAAATTCTGCCTTACGCTATGCTCTGAGTGGAAATTACGGAAGATCATTATGGATGACGATGAAGCGGAGTTCATTGGTAGCATACCGCAGTATTATGATCGTAATTTGGGGCCGCTGATTTTCGCCGACTATGCCGCGGACATCGCGCGTCGTGTCGCCGCTTTCAGTCCGGCGCGGGTGCTGGAGATAGCGGCCGGCACCGGGATTGTCACTCGCCGGTTGCGCGATCTCTTGCCTGCTCGGCGTACGCTTGACGGCGACTGATCTCAATCCGCCAATGCTCGAAATCGCGCGCACAAAGTTTCGACCTGACGAGCAAGTCGAATTTCAGCCTGCTGATGCCACGGCGCTGCCCTTCACGGATAGCCAGCTTCGATGCGGTCGTGTGCCAATTCGGCGTGATGTTTTTTCCTGATAAAGACAAATCCTATCGCGAGGTTTATCGCGTCCTTGCCCCTGGCGGCCACGTACGTGTTCAACATCTCGGATTCGCATCGCCACAACCCGTTCGGCAGAATTGCACACGAGGTCACGGGGAGCTTTTTTTCTGTTGATCCGCCTCAGTTCCAAAGTGTGCCGTACTCATATCGCTTCGAACCGATCAAAGAGTTCTTGATCGACGCGGGATTCGTCGACATCAACGCTTTCGTTGTCAGGTTGGAGAAGCAGCTCCCAGACCCAGAGATGCTCGCGCGCGGGCTGGTCTATGGCAGCCCGATCATCGATCAAGTCCGGCAGCGCGGCGGCGGCATCGAGCCTGAACGAATTGTCGATGCGATTGCGCAGGAATATCGCCGTGAATTTGGCACCGGTCCGCGATGCATGTCCCTTCAAGCGATCGTATTCTCTGCCTAAAAAGTCATCCTTGACGCGATGTTGCCATAGAGGCCGGGAACCAGTTTGGTTACGAGATCGGCATAACGTCCGAGTTGGGGCGATGCTGTTGAAAAAGGATTTTGAGGGGAGGACCCCGAGTAACATTAATTCAAGACGAGCTTCGAATGCGCAAGATCCGGCCGTAGAGACCGCACTTGCAAAAACGGGCTCGTAGCGGAGCACGAGCTTGTCTCCATGCGCGACGGCGTAGCGCTGCTTGCGCGCGCGCGGGGATTCCCTTCAGGCCGGTGAGGGCACTTGATGGATGCCGGGGAGATGCCGCCCGGACTGCCCGTTCAAGGGACGCATGTCCCCGATCTCGAGGCACTCCATCAGTGCGAGCCGGCCATGCAGGTCGTCCTCCCGGCAGAGATAGAACCCGCACAGTCCGACGGTCACGACGCGTTCGTCCTTGTCGTTGGTGTTGTGGCGCAGATCGAATGCCGTGCTCGCCGCGATCCGAATCCGTATCGAGCCGTTACGGACGAAATCGCGGCCGAGCGCAATCTTGACGGTGCGGCGGGCACCCGCATCGACCTCCCCCGTCCACGACGGACCCTTCGCGATGTCGATCGTGGTGCTCGCGGGCTGGGTCGCCTCGGACGGCTGCCCTTGCAGGAAAAGATAGAGCAGGCAGGCCCCCTCCATGCCGGCCGGAAGTCGCATCGCCAGCTCGGCACCGCCAGGCTTGATCCAGCTGCCGAAGTCGTCGGGCGCCCACCATCCCGTTCCGGTGCGATAGATCTCGCCGGTCCGCATTCCCGGCCAGATCATCGTCTCGCGATTGCGCGCGAGAGAATAGTGGCGCGTCAGTTCCACCGGAAAGGCGGGCTGGTCGTGCTCCGTCGGCGTTTGACCGGCGTGCGGTTGGGCCAGCAGATGGTCGACCATCTGCTCGGCGATCTGCCGCCACGAACGCGGTGCGAATTCCTCGCGGATCTTCCGTTCGCGGCTCTCCCGGTACGGCGCGTCGTCGATCAGTCGCTCGAGCTTTTCCTGGAAGTCACGCTCGGAACGGACATCGAAATAGTCGGCGAACTCGCCGCCGGCCTCGGGCAGCGACGACAAGTCTGCGACCAGAGGAACCTTGCCGTGGCAAAGCAACTCGGTGACCGGAAGGCCCCACCCTTCGTATGTGCTCGGCAGGATCGTGAACAGGCAATGCTCGTAGAGCTCGCTCAATTCCGCATCCGACACTCTCGAGATCAACTCCACCTTCTGTCGCAACAATTCGCTGGATTTGAGCCTGGCGATCGCGGCATCGACCATCCATCCGTGATTTCCGACGCAAACGAGCTTCGGTGTTCGTGCCGGCCCGCGCAATTCGAGCAGGGAGAGCCAGGTCGAGAAGGCGAGCAGGTGATTCTTGCGCAACTCGATGGTCGACACGAACAGAACGTACGGCTCGCGGGCCGGCCTCGAGCATGTCGGGCCCTGCCGCGTCGTAACGCGTTGCCCGGTCTCGCTTGCGCAATTCATGCGCTCGGGTCTGGCATCGAGTGGGATCACCGCAGCCTGCGGGACGGCATGCCCGAGAAACGCCGCGACCCTGCCGAGATCGACCGCTGTGCAGCGGGAGATCGCGAAGAAGCCATCGGCATGATCGAACGCTCCGAGCAGCCAACTGATGAAATCCTGCGTGAGCGGCTTGATGCAGTGCTGGGGAGCGAGCACGGGAATGACATCGTAGACGAGCGGGAAATAGCGAACGCCACGGCTGTTCTTCAGCTCGCGAACCAGCAGGAAATAGTTCTGCAGCCACCATGAAGTGCCCAGGTTGACGAGGAAAGCGCCGTACGAAAAGGAATGCGGAGCAGCGACCGCCATGAGGGTTCGCAATTCACGCAGCGCGCTCCGCCATTCGGGCGCCTCGGGGTTTCCGCCGCTGACGGCGAGCGCCGTGACCCGTTGGAACAGGGGCGGCGGGATCGTCACCCAGCTCTCATCCGCTTCGTCGAAGCAGACGATCGCGATGACGACATCCCCCCTCGGATCGTCGAGGAGCGCATTGATGATGGCCATCTGGACGCGCTGAATGCCGGTCGGCAGCCGATTGTCCTTGAAGTACTGCATCAGGTCGCTGATGTCGAAAACGAAATGGGGATGCGCATCAGGCTCCACGTCCGGATCCGGCCCGACGTTGCCGCGGCTCGATGCCAGACGGGATCGAATCTCCGCGCGCGTCCGGCCGAAGGCCGACAGCTCGTTCAATGCGTCCGCACACGCATGATCCAGCGTCAGGGCCTGGAAATAGGCCTCGGCGGCATCCTGGGGCCGGCCCGCCAACTTGAGCGCGTGCCCCATATTGAGGTGGATGTCCGCGGCCTGCGGCTCGATGGCGAGCGCCTTGCGATAGGCCGCCTCGGCGCCTTGCAGGTCCTTCAATTCCTTCAAGGCGTGTCCGTACTGGACCCAGATATGAGCGGCTGCAGGTTCCAGCTGCAGCGCCTCTCGATAGTAGCCTGCGGCCGCCGCCCACTCGCGCGCATCGCGGGCGGCGTCGCCCGCCGCAATCAGGCTCGACGCCGGCCGCGGGCTCGCCGGCGACGGCCGCAAGCGGGACAGAAACGTATTCATTCTCATCGAGTTGGCGAGGCTGACGATCCCGTTTCCCGTGCTCGCGCGTTGGCCGCAAGGCCGCGAGAAAATCCATGACCGGCTGACCCATGGTCTCTGGATTCCACGCGGCATCAATTTCTCACGCCAACGTCGCATGTCAACTCGAATTCAACCGTATGTCTTGGTTGACAATACGATTTTATTCCGGTACAGGGATATAATCTCGCACGGGATGGAAGGCAATGAAACGGACCGCGCAGGGTCTTCCGTCTCCCGCTGAAAATACTGCGAAAATACAGCAATACGCCGTTGCCCGGTACCGCCGACGGCGAGGCTCGCCGGCCCATGGACCGCTGCCGGGGACGCCGCTGCGACCAGGCGGCAAGTCGCGTTGGCCAAACGAACCCAACGGTAAAAAACTTAGGAATTTCAACAGCTTATGGACTTACCGTTGGTCGAGCAGCCCGCAACGAAAGCGAAGAGCGAGGTGTGACGCCAGTGCCCGGCGACGGATTGGGCACC
>CAWIZJ010000025.1:0-17824 GCA_963840535.1 uncultured Alphaproteobacteria bacterium | reverse complement strand
CTAGAGCTTGACCGGCGTGCCCATGAAGTCGCGCTTGCCGAGCTCGATCCCGCTTTCGCGCAGGATGTCGTAGGCGGTGGTGCAGTGGAAAAAGAAGTTGGGCAACGAGTTGGTGAGCAGGAGCGACTGCCCGGTGAACTCGCGCACCGCCCCGCTCGAGCAGGACATTCGGTGCGCTGCCGGAGCACTGCCAACAAGGCCATAGACCCCCTGACCGAGACTTGTCATTCTAACTAGGATGCGACGCGGTTCCCTGACCGGCGGGGCACATGCGGACCACTCGCTTAAGACGACGCGAATTCGTAACCCTTCTCGGCGGCGCAGGGGCTTGGCCGCTCGCCGTGCGCGCGCAGCAGCCCGCGGTGCCTGTGATCGGATTCCTCGATGGCCAATCACCCGACAGGCACCTGATGACGGCATTCCGGCGAGCCTTGAAAGACGCCGGCTACGTCGAGGGCAGAAACGTGGCGATTGAATACCGCTCCGCGGATGGTCGAACCGATCGACTTCTGACCCTGGCTGGGGATCTGGTCGACCGGCGCGTGACCATGATCGTCGCGACGGGGGGCACCGCGGCGGCACTCGCCGCCCACGCGGCAACCACAACGATTCCAATTGTCTTCGCAAGCGGCGCCGATCCGGTCACATCTGGCCTGGTCATCAGCCTCAATCGGCCGGGCGGCAACGCTACCGGGGTGTACGTTTTCCAGCAAGTTCTCGAAGGAAAGCGACTAGGCCTCCTGCGCGAGCTGGTTCCGGCGGCTGCGTTGATCGCGGTGCTGCTCAATCCAACCAACGCGAATTTCCAAACTCAGTTGACGGGCGTTCAGGAGGCCGCACGCGCCGCCGGGCAACAATTGAATATCCTGAGCGCGAGTTCCGAACGCGACATCGACACGGCGTTCGCGACAATGACTAAATCACGCGCTGGAGCGCTGCTGGTCGGCTCCGACCCGTTCTTTAACAGCCGGCTCGATCAAATCGTTGCGCTGACGGCGCGCCACGTTATTCCGGCAATTTATGAGGGACGTGATTTTGCCATGGCCGGCGGTCTGGCGAGCTATGGCACGAGCCTCGCCGACGCCTATCGTCAGGTCGGTATTTACACCGTCCGGATTCTCAAGGGCGAGAAGCCCGCCGACCTGCCGGTTGTGCAGCCGACCAAGTTCGAGTTCGTGATCAATCTGAAGACCGCGACGGCGCTCGGCCTCGACGTGCCGGCCGGGCTGTCGGCCAGCGCCGACGAGATCATCGAATGAGACCATTGCGCCGTCGAGTTGTTCAGCGCGGCGCCTGATTTCTGGGACGTGGCAGCAAGGGCTTACTTTGCCTTCTCGTACGGATAGATCAAATTGCCCGAACTCGTATTCGGCAGGCGCCACCACGACCTGGGTCGAGATGTCCTTGAACTGGGCGAGGTCATTGCTCTTGATGTTCTGGAATTGGACCTGTAGGAGGCGCGACTGCGTCAATTCGCCGTTGGCACCGAACCTCACGTCGCCGACCACGGTCTTGAAGGTGTTGGCGCGGATGTAGTCGCCGAGCTTGGCGTCGTCGAGGCTCTCGGTCGCTACGACGGCCTGCTGGAGGACCTGGAGCTGGGCATAGCTCCAAGGCGCCATGTAATTGCCGAGCACATCCGCGCCTTCGACTGACGCGCGCGCTTGGTATTTCTTCATCAGCTCATGCGCGCCTGCGAACTGCATCTTTGGGACCGGCAGCCAGAGGTCGACATTGGTCCAGCCATTGAGCAGCGGACCGAGCTCGATCTTGATCGCCGTGCTCTGCGGACCGACCATGGCGCCGCCGATCATTTTCGGCTTGAAGCCGATCTGGTTGACCGCGCGCACCATGCCGACCGAATCGGGCGGATAGGAGCAGACGATGACGAGGTCCGGATTTGTCGCCGCAATCGCCCGGACGGCCGGCGCGAAGTCGGCAGTTGCCGCTGGATACCTCCGGTCATAGACGATGGTGAGGCCGGTCGCCTTGACGTTTTCGCGCGCCCCTTCACAAGCATACAGGCCGTGACCCGTGTCGGCCGCCACGATCGCGACCGTCTGCGGCTTCGGGTTCTGCCGCACCGCCAGGTCCAAGAAGCCTTTGGTGTAGGATGGCTTCGGGTCGGGCCCGGTCGGAATCATGCTGAAGTAGTTCACATAATTGAATTCACTGTTCACCGCGGTCCCGATCAGACCAATGAACACCTTCTTTCGCTGCATGGCGATCGGCATTGCCGCCGCCACAAAGCTGGTGCCGTAACTGCCGATGATCAGGTCGACCTTGTCGACGTCGAGCAGCTTGGTATAGATGCCGGGTACCGTCGCCGGGTTGGTCTGATCATCATAATGGATGAGCTTCACCGGACGGCCGAGCAGCCCGCCTTTGGCATTGGTATCCTCTTCCCAAATCCTCTGGGCCAGAAGCGCGGACTTGCCATTGGGGGCGAGCCCGCCCGTCAGTGCCATGCTGTAGCCGATCTTGATCGGCTCTCTGGGCTGCGTCGCCGCCGGAAAAGTGAAGAGCGCGGCTGCGACGAGCGCGATGCCAGTAAGCGCGCCGATCCGGCGCCCCCGCTCCTGCGCACGTGCCGCGAATGGCCACGCCGCCGCTGCGCCGCAGAGAAGCGAGATGAGATCGCGGCGGTTCATTCGAGCACTGCGTCCGCGCGCAGCAGGAACGTTTCGGGAATCTTGAGGCCTATTGCCTTCGCAGTCTTGAGATTGATCGCCAACTCGAACTTCGTGGGCTGCTCTATAGGAATGTCTTTCGGCTGCCTGCCCCGTAAAATCCGCTGCACAAACTTTGCACCGTGCCGAAACGAGGCGGGTCCATCGGCCCCGAATGACATCAGGCCTCCGATATCCGCAAACGCGCGCGGGGTCGAGGCCGTCGGCAGACGGTACTTGATCGCCATATCGGTCAAAGGTTTGATCGCCAGGCTGCCCTGGACGACGACGGCCTCTGCTCGCTCTCGTATCATGTTCGTAAACGCACTTTCGAACTCGTCAGGTCCACGGACCATCACGACGGGCTGTATTTCTGTGCCTGTCGGGGCACCGGCGAGGAGAACTTCGTCAAGCATGGCCTTCGCGAATACAGGATTTGTAGCGTGGCCCAATACGCCCACGCGCCGCATCGACGGCAGCATATCGCGGAAGAGTTCTACACTTTTTCCAGCCAATGCGCGCCATCAGAGACACGCCGGTAATGTTTCCGCCAGGATGCGCCAAGCTGGAAACGATGCCGGTTTCGACCGGGTCACCCACAATTGCTACGATTGGGATATCCCGTGTGGCCTGCTTCGCCGCCAGCGAGGGCGGGACGTAAACCGTCACGATGACATCGACCTTTAGTCGGACAAGCTCGGCCGCGAGGTCAGGAAGTCGAGCCAGGTTTCCTTCCGCGGAGCGAAACTCGAATGCAATGTTCTGCCCCTCGACGTAGCCAAGCTCACGCAGTCCTCCCCGGAGCTCCTTTTTGAACAACTCCTCGTCCGCGGTTCCTATGTAGAGTGCGCCTATTCGCGCCATCTTGGATTGTTGCGCGGGCGCCGCAAGCGGCCACGCAGCCGCACCGCCGAGCAGCGCGACGAAATCGCGCCGCCTTAAGTGATCGAAGTTCATTTGGTCCCGTGCCAAGCTTAAAGCGGATTACAGGATATCGAAATTCGCGAGTGTGCGTCAGGAGGCGTTAGGAAAACTTTTTGCAACCCATCAGCCCTTGGCGAGAGCGGTAGATGACCGGTTGGGTCAAAACCCGAACGCCTCTTGGAGGTCGCACGTCCGATTCTGCCAGCTGCAGACGTGGTCCGCGAGAGCATTGCTGCTCAAGCCGCCCCATCCTGCTTAGAGCTTCACCGGCGTGCCCATGAAGTCGCGCTTGCCGAGCTCGATCCCGCTTTGGCGCAGGATGTCGTAGGCGGTGGTGCAATGGAAAAAGAAGTTCGGCAGCGAGTTGGTGAGGAGGAGCGACTGCCCGGTGAACTCGCGCACCGCGCCGCTCGGGAAGGTGATCTTGATCTCCTTGTTCTCGCTGCCGTCGATCTGCGCCGGCTCGAGGCCCTTGAGGAAATCGATGGCCTTGGCGATGCGATCCTTGAGCTCGGGAATGGTGGCCTCGGTGTTCGAGAACGTCGGAAGATCCGTGCCGGACAGCCTGCCGCCGGCGTTGACGGCGTGATCCGTCGCCGCCCGCACCTGCCGCACCAGGGGAAACATGTCGGGCGCGAGCCGGGTATCGAGCAGCACCGACTGATCGATCTTCTTCGCCTCGGCAAAGGCTGCCGCCTTGTCCAGCACCGCCGAGAGGCTGGAAAGGAATTGCACGAAGACGGGAACCGACGTCTGGTACATCGAGATGGTCATTTGCACGGGTCCTCGGGTTGCGGGAGGGGAATCGACGGGTCGACATTTTCTTGTCTTCGGCCCCACCTCGCATTCCCATAGCGCGTAGCTTGTGGCCGGGAAAGAGCGCAGCGACAACGGAGCCGCCTCCCTGTTCATGCCCTCCCGCGGCTACCGGTGGCTCGTCGCTGCGAGCGCGCCGCGCAGCAGTGCGGCATGGAGCAGCTCGGCCGGAGCCGATGCCTTGTCCAGGCCCATTCGCACGAGGCACTCTTCGGTCTCGGCCGACTTGCCCGCCGAGAAGCCGCCGGCGGCGAGGCGGGCGAGGCGAAACGGCGAGACCGCAGCGAGCAATCGCAGCGCCGGGATGAGCCGCTGCTCGGTGACGGTGAAATCGGTGCCGAAGGGAAACGGCGGGATCAGGCCCTCTGCGCGGGCCGGTGCCAGAGCCGATGCGATGCGCTCGGGAGTGTTGTCGCGGCAGCCGGCCGGCAGCTCGAATTCGCGCTCGATCTTGCCGGCGTCCTTCGCGCGCCGCAGCAAATCGTCCTGGAAACGGGAATCGGCGATCGCCAGCATGGCGCCGATGACATCGCGATCGGTCTTCCCGCGCAGATCGGCAATCCCGTACTCCGTCACCACGACGTCGCGCAGGTGGCGCGGTATCGTCGTGTGGCCGTAGCTCCAGCGAATGTTCGACGTGATGCGGCCCCCGGCCTCGCGCGTCGCACGCAGCACGATGATCGAGCGTGCATCGTCCAGCGCAAAGGCCTGGGTGACGAAGTTGAATTGCCCGCCGACCCCGCTCACCACCCGGCCGTCCTCCAGCGCATCCGACACCACTGCCCCGAGCAACGTGGCCATCATGGCGTTGTTGACGAAGCGCGCCTTGACGCGGGCGCGCCGCTTGGCGGCCTCCTCGCCGTAGAGCTGGTTGACGAACGAGACCGACGTCATGCGCAGCTTCGAGCGTTCCGCGTCCGGCATCTCCCGCAGCGCCCGGTAGAACGAGCGCGAGCCCAGAAAGAACGCCGCGTCCAGCACCGTGCCGTCGACCTCGCGTACGAGGATGCCGGCGCGCACGAGGTCGAGGAACCCCTCGACGAACATCTCGCTCAGGCCGTGCAGACCGATCGCGAACGGCGCGCTCTCGCGCAACGACGCGGGAGCCCGATCGGCGGGATCGAGCCGCGCCAGCAGCTCGAGAAACCGCGCGTTGTGCCGGTGACGAAGGATGAGCGCCTGTGCCACCGCATCGCCGAGGGACCCGATGCCCAGCTGCAGCGTGCCGCCGTCGACCACGGTGCGCGCGACATGCAGGCCGGCGGCATATTCGACGACGTCGATCGGCTCGCGCGGCGGCCCAAACAGCGGAAAATCGGTCTGCGGCGACCGCAACACCAGGTCGAGCTCGCCGGAGGCGAGCTCGGCGTCGCCGCCCATGAACGGCAACTCGGAATTGACCTGCCCCGCCAGCACAAAATCGGCGGCTCCGCGCCTGCGGGCGGCAACGAGATCGATGGTGAGGTCGGGATTGCAGCTCAGGCTGTAGCGGCTCTCACCGTCGCGTGACCGCTCCGCCACCAGTTGGGCGGCCACGTTGACGCCGCGCTCCAGCACGTAGCGAAGGGCGTGGGTATAGTTGGCCGAGATGTAGCTCTGTTGCGCCGCGGCGACGTCGAGACGGCTGCCGGCCCGGAAGTAGAATTCGTCGACCTCCACGTTGGGCGGCAGTCGGCCGGCGCGCTGGGCGGCGGCATAGGCGAGGTCGGGATAGCCGCCGAACACGCGTTCCGCCAAGGGAGCAACGAAACGGCGCTCCAGACCTCCGCGGCCGCGCGGCGTTTCGAGGGTGAGCGCGGTGAAGATGCGCAGACGGATCGACGGATCCGCCGCAGCACGCGCGAACAAGGCATTGGCCACGTGATTGGCCTTGCCCAGCCCGAGCGGCAGGGCCAGCATGATGGTGTTGCCGACGCGCTCGATGATCGCGACGGCGACACGATCCGCGTCCTGGAATTGAGTCGGGCGGCCGCCGCGGCGCATCAGGTCAGATCATTCCAGCCCGGATCGGGCCGGAAGCGCTCACCATAGCGTTGCGAGAATTCCCACAGCGTCTGGCGGATCTCGGCCACGCCACGGGCCCTCGTATAATGCATGGGCCCGCCGCGGAAGGGCGCAAACCCGGTTGCGAAGATCATGGCGCCGTCGACGGTGTCCTCGTCCGCCACCAGGCCCTGGCGCAGGCAGGCGACGCAGACGTCGAGCATGGGCAGGATCAAGCGGTCGGTCACCTCGGGTGCCGGCTTCGGCGCCTCGCTGTCCTTGACCGGTTCCCCCTTCCTCCATTCGTAGAGACCCTTGCCGGTCTTGCGGCCGAGCTCGCCGGCCGCAACCTTGTCGTGCAAGGACTGCGTCGGCTCGGGCAACGGGCGGTCGAGGCTCGCCGTGAGCGTCTGCGCCACGTGCAGGCAGATATCGAGCCCGACCGTGTCGGCGAGCTCGATCGGGCCCACGGGCATGCCGAACTCGACGGCGGCGGCGTCGATGGTCTCGCGCTTGATGCCCTGGCTCAGCATCACCATGGCCTCGAGCATGTAGGGGGTCAGCGCGCGGTTGACCAGGAAGCCCGGCGCGCTCTTGACGGGCGCCGGCAGGCGATCGATGCGACCGAGGAAGGCGCGCGCCTGGTCCACGACCTCGGGCGATACCTGGTCGTGGCTCACGACCTCGACCAGCTGCATGCGCGACACCGGATTGAAGAAATGCAGGCCGACGAGACGATCAGGCCGCGTCAGACCGGCTCGCAACTCCTGCAGTGGAATGCTCGAGGTGTTGGTGGCGAGGATCGCACCCGGCTTCATCTTCGGCTCGATCGAACCGTAGATCGCGCGTTTCAGGTCGAGCACTTCCGGAACCGCCTCGATCACCAGATCGGCGCGTGCGCACGCCCTCGCCCGGCAGATCGGGGATGAGCCGGTCGAGCGCATCGCGGATCTCGGTACCCTTGTGGCCGATCCTGCCGTAGAGCTCGGCGGCGCGCGCCAGCGCCCGGGCGAAGCGGCTCGGTCTTCATGTCGGCGAGCGTGACCGCAAAGCCGTGCCAGGCGCACCACGCCGCGATGTCGCCGCCCATGGCGCCGGCGCCGACGACGTGGACGCGCCCGCCGTCGAAGGTGCCCTCGGCGAGGCCCTTGAGCTTCTCCCGCAGGAAAAACACGCGCACCAGGTTGCGCGAGGTGTCGGTCGTCACCAGGCGCGCAAACGAGGCCGTCTCCGCCTTCTGCAAGTCGTGCGAGTTGCCGCCGTGATTCTCCCAGACATCGATCAGGGCGTGCGGCGCCGGGTAGTGATCGATCGGCGCGCGCTTGGCGGTCTCGGTGCGCATGCGCCTGGCGGCGAGCTTGCGGCCGGGGGCGGTGTTGACGAGCGAGACGAGCACGCCGCCGCGCCGGGACTTCAGTTTTCCGCCGACCGCCGCCGAGGCCGCCGCCGCGACATGACGCTCGGGCACGACGGCATCGACCACACCGAGCGATCTTGCACGGCCGGCGCGCAAGTTGCGGCCGGTGAGCATGGCGGTCATGGCCTCGATCGGGTTGATCAGGCGCGTGAGGCGCACGGTGCCGCCGAGGCCGGGATGCAGCCCGAGCATCACCTCGGGAAAGCCGAGCCGTGCATCCTCGACCGCGATGCGATAGTCGCAGGCGAGCGCAACCTCGAGGCCGCCGCCGAGGCAGTAGCCATGGATGACGGCGACCGTCGGCAGCGCGAGCCGGTCGAGCCGATCGATCACCGCAAGTGCCGAAGCGAGCCGCGCCTCGACGGCGGCAGCGTCGGTCATGGCCCGGAACTCGCCGATGTCGGCGCCGGCAATGAAACCCGCCGGTTTGGCCGAGCGCAGCACCAGCCCTTTCGGTGGGGCAGCCTCCAGCTTCACCAGCACATCGTCGAGCTCGGTCAGCACGTCCTCGGAGAGCGTATTGGCGCTGCTGCCGGGCTTGTCGATTGCGAGCCAGGCGATGCCATCCGCGGCGCGGGCGAGCTTGAAGTTCCTCCATTCGCTCTCCCTTCCCGCCCCCGCCTGCCGGGGAGCGAGCGGACCGAGCTCGAGGTTGCGCGGCGCGAGTAAGTTCCAGACCTGTCCCATCTATACCGTCTCGATCAACATGGCCCCGCCCTGCCCGCCGCCGATGCATTCCGTCGCGATGCCCCGCTTGATGCCGAGCCGTTTCATGGCGTTCACCAGATGCAGCACGATCCGGTTGCCGCTGGCGCCGACCGGGTGGCCCAACCCAATGGCGCCACCGTCCACGTTGAGCTTGTCGCGGGCGATGGCGCCGACCGCACCTTCGGTTGCCAGAACCTTGCGGCAGAACGTTTCGTCCTGCCAGGCGGCGAGACACGCCAGCACCTGCGCGGCGAAGGCCTCGTTCAATTCCCACAGTCCGATATCGGCGAGCGCAAGCCCATGCCGGCGCAGGATCGCGGTCGAGCACAACACCGGGCCGAGCCCCATGATCGAGGGATCGAGCGCCGACCATTCGCTGTCCACGATCACCGCGCGCGGTTCAAGTCCGTGCTTCTGCACGGCCTGCTCCGATGCCAGGATCACCCACGAGGCGCCGTCGGTGATCTGCGAGCTGTTGCCGGCCGTGACCTTGCCCCACGGCCGCTCGAAGGCGGGCCTGAGCTCGGCGAGCTTCTCGACCGTGCTGTCCGGCCGCACGCCGTCGTCGTGATCGTAGACCTCGCCGTCGCGGGCAAGGGCCGGCTCGAGCTCGCCGGCGAAGGAGCCGTCCTTGTGCGCGCGGTCTAATCGCTGATGGCTCTCGACCGCATATTGATCGGCATCGCGTCGCGACACCGCAAAGAGGTGTGCGAGCAGCTCGGCGGTCTGGCCCATATTGAGCTCGACGATCGGATCGGTCAGGCCGCGCTCGAGCCCGACGACGGGCACGAGGAACGACGGACGGAACCCGGCGACCGCCTTCAGCTCGGGAGACGAGGTCGCGGGCGCCGTAGAGCCGTGCGTACCAGTCGACCGCGCGGCGGCGAAACAAGAGCGGCGAGTGGCTGAGCGCCTCGGCGCCCCCGGCCAGGACGAGATCACAGCGCCCGTCGCGGATGTAGCGGCAGCCGGTATCGACCGACTGCATGCCGGACCCGCAGTTGATCTGCACGGTGAAGGCGACCATGGCCTCGCCCATGCCGAGGCGCAGCGCCGCCACACGCGCTGGATTCATCTCGTCGGCGATGACGTTGACGCAGCCGAGAATGACCAGGTCGAAGGCGTCCGCTGCGAATGGCTGGCGCAGCAGCAGCGGTCGCCCGCAAGCCACCGCGAGATCGACAGGCGTGAACGGACCGGGCCGTCCGCGCGCGCGGATGAACGGCGTGCGGCTGCCGTCGACGATGTAGACCGGGCGACCGGCTACTCCGCGGCCGTCGGTCGCGAGATCGCTTGCGATGACCCGCCTCCCACCTCTTGGCTTGAGCCGTGTCCCACGCCACGGCGCAGCGACAGCTCCTCAGGAGCAAAATCATCGACCGCCACGGCAATCGCGACCGCCTCGGCGGCGGCACGCAGCTTACCTGCTTCGGCGTCGTCGATCAGCCCCCGCTCCCGCGCCGCGGCGATGTCGCGGACATGCGCCTTGCGCAGACGGTCGCGCAGCGGCTGGGCCGCGACGGTGAGCGCGAAAGCACGCTCGAGACGGGCGAGGCCGTCGTCGCCTTGTCCGTGGAAAATGTCCGCGGTCAGCCGGTCGCGGGTGTCCGAGGGCTCGAGCAGGATCCGGCCGCAGGCTTGCGTCAACCGATCGGACGGTCCCCGGCGCCGCGGCCCGAAGGGGAGCACCATGAACCGCAGCAGCCAGGCCGCCGGCCGGTTGGGGAAGTTCGCAAACAGCTCGTCGAAGCGCGCCTCGATGGTGGCGAAGCCCGCCTCCATGCACCACTGCAGCAGCGGCAGATCGGCTTGCTGGCGGCCTTCGTCCTCCCAGCGCTTGAGCGCGGCCGACAAGAGATAGAGCTCCGAGAGTATGTCGCCGAAGCGGGCGGATACCATCTCGCGCCGCTTGAGCCCGCCACCCAGCGTGAGCAAGGCCAGGTCGACGGCGAGCGCAAAGGCGGCGGCGTAGCGGCCGAGCGGCCGGTAGAGGCGGCTGGCGGCGCCCGCGTCCGGAGCCGGCGCGAGCATCGCGCCGGTCCAGGCGCGTCCGAAGGCTCGCAACGCATTGGCGAAGCTGTGCCCGACATGCCCCCACAGCGCACGATCGAACCGGTCGAGGCCGCGCGCGTGGTCGCCGTCCTCGAGCGCGGTTATTTCCGCGAGCAGATAAGGATGGCTGCGGATCGAGCCTTGCCCGAACTGGATGAGGGCGCGGGTGACGATATTGGCACCCTCGACCGTGATCGCGATCGGAACACCGCGATAGAGCGAGCCGAGATAGTTGAGCGGACCTTCCTGCACACCCTTGCCGCCATGCACGTCCATGGCATCGTTGGCGACCGCGCGCATGCGCTCGGTCGCCTGCGACTTCATGATCGCGGTGATCACCGCCGGCCGGTGGCCGTGATCGATGGCGGCGCAGGTGAGCCGGCGCGCGGCGTCGAGCAGATAGGCGGTTGCGGCCATGCGGCCGAGGCGCTCCTGGATCGCTTCGAAGCGGCCGATCGGAACGTGAAATTGCTCGCGGATGCGGGCATAGGCGCCGGTGGCGTGAGCGGCGAACGCACCCGCCGCCGCCGACAGCGACGGCAGCGAGATGCCGCGGCCTGCAGCCAGTGCGCTCATCAGCATCTTCCAGCCCTCGCCGACCTGCTCGACGCCGCCGATCACATGGTCCATGGGGATGAAAACGTCGTGACCCCGGGTCGGACCGTTCTGGAACGCCAGCAGCGAGGGCAGATGCCGGCGGCCGATCTCCACGCCCGGCAGGTTGGTCGGCACCAGCGCCACCGTGATGCCGATCTCGTCACGATTCCCGATCAGGTGCTCGGGATCGTAAAGCTTGAACGCCAAACCGAGCACGGTGGCGACCGGCCCGAGCGTAATGTAACGCTTGTCCCAGTTGAGCTCGATGCCGAGGACCTCACGGCCCTCCCAGCTGCCGCGGCAAACGACACCGCTGTCGAGCATGGAGGCGGCATCCGAGCCCGCTTCCGGACTGGTGAGCCCGAAGCAGGGGATCTCCTCGGCTGCCGCAAGCCGCGGCAGCCAGTAGTCCTGCTGCGCCTTGGTCCCGAACAGATGCAGCAGCTCGCCGGGACCGAGCGAGTTCGGCACCATTGCGGTCACCGCGCCGGTGATGGAACGGGTGGACAGCTTGCGGATCGACCTCCGAATGGCCGTAGGCGGAGAACCCGAGACCGCCGTAGCTCTTCGGAATGATCATGGCGAAGAACTTGTGGCGCTTGAGATAGTCCCACGCCTCGGGCGGAAGATCGCACAGCTCCCAGTTGATGCGCCAATCGTCGAGCATGCGGCAGAGCTCCTCGACCGGACCGTCGAGGAACACCTGCTCTTCTGCGAGACAGGACCGCCGCGGGGAAGGCCAGGAGCTTTGCCCAATCGGGATTGCCGCCGAACAGCTCGGCATCCCACCAGACGTCGCCGGCTTCGATCGCCTCGCGCTCGGTGTCGGAGAGAGTCGGCAGCGCGTGCCGCGCCCACCGGAAGATCGGCCTCGTGATCCAGTCGCGGCGAAAAGTGGACGCGCTCATGGGTATCCCGGCTCGGCGCGGCGGACTACCCGCCTACCGCGCAAGCAGGCGGGAAAGGAAAGCATAATGTGTTGCGGCGCGATAGTGGGAGCGCGGAATCAGTTATCCTCCGTCGCTCATCCCCGGCCGCGTTGAATCCCATGATCACCCTTTATTCCTATCCCGAATTGTTCGGCGTCGCCGATAACAACGGCTACGGCCTCAAGGTGTTCGCGTTCCTCAAATTGACCGGCGTGCCGTTCACGCATGAGCACATCTTCGACGCGTCGGCGGCACCACGCGGACAGCTTCCCTATATCGTAGACGACGGCGAGACGATCGGCGACAGCGACACGATCATTGCGCACCTCACCTCCAAATATCACCTGAAGATAGACGATGGCCTGACAGCCGCGCAGCGCGACACCAGCCATCTGATCACGCGGATGCTCGACGATCTTTATTGGGTCATGTCGTATTCACGCTGGAAGGACGAGCGGTTCTGGCCGGCGTTCAGCGACGCGCTGCGCCGGGAGCATCCGATCCTGACGGAAGCGGGCCTGCGCAAGGCGCAAGAATTCAATTCTCAGCGCTACTATTACCAGGGCATCGGCCGCTTCGCTCCGCCTGCTGCCTACGCGCGCGGGCTCGCGGATCTGCAAGTGCTTGCGAACCTCATCCCGGTCGACGGTTACCTGCATGGGCCGAAGCCGACCAGCATCGACGCCGCCATCTACGGATTCATCGCCAATATCTACTTCTACGAGATCGATACCCCGCTGCGGCAGTTCGTGGTGGCGCATCCCAACCTCGTACGGCATTGCACTGCAATTCATGCCGCCATCGGTTCGACGCCCCCGACATGAGCTCGAGATGGCGGCGGCGGGGCGAGCGGAGCTCCCACCGCCTGGCGCGTTCCGATCACTTGCACCGACTCGTCGTCATGCCCGCGATTCGCGGGCATCCGACACGCACGTGGCATGCATCGGCGTGAGGCATGGATCTCGCACGGGACGATGCCCGCCGTATGCCACATGAAACCGGATCCTCGACTACGGGCAGCCGCGAGGTCACGCCGCAATTCTGAGTGCGCCCGAAATCTCCGTCAGGGTGGCCTTCTCCGCGTCGCTCACGGGAACGCCGCCGATGCCGAGAAATCCGCCACCCTCCTCAGCAGCCTCGGCAACATGCCGGCTGATCTGGTGCAGCCAGCCCTTGAAGGCGGCGGCGTCACCCGGCGCCTTGGCGTCGAGCACCGTGCCGACCTGGCGCAGCGTATCGATGCACTTGGCCTTGATCTCGGCGGGCTTGCTGCCGACGAGCTTTTCCTTCAGACCATCACGCGTGATGGTCCGCCCTTCGGAGGTGCCGAAGTCGTCCACGACCGCCTTGATGAGCGCATTTGTGCCTGCGTCCATTTTCGCGCTTGCGAGCGCGCTTCCACTTGCAAAGCTCTCCTTGAGCGTGCCCCAAAGCCCGCTGGGATCGGCGGCCGTGACGGCGATACCGGCCATCATCACGCTCTCCAAGACAAGCTTCCATTCATCGGGAGTAAAATTCGACTTATCGGTCATCGACGCTACTCCTCCAATTCCGCGTTGCCGGCTTTCTTCTCTGCCGGGTCGGCTCGCGGGTCGCCGGCTGGTCGGCCACGAGTCTGACCTCCGCGAGATCAAGCAGGTTCATTATCGCAGCCCGTGTGGCCGCAAACCATCGGGAAACCGCGCGAAAACCGTGTGACGGTTTTTCCCCGACCCGCGGTACCATGATAACGAACGTTGCCGGGGTGGTCGACCACCTCGGTCTTGCTGGTTCAAAGGAGATGAAGCGCATGTCCGATGAAATTCTCACCGCGCGCAGAGGCCCCATCCTCGAGATCACGCTCAACCGGCCGCAGATCGGCAATGCCGCCTCCGACGCCATGGCGGTGGAGCTGACCGGGCTTCTGCTCGGCGCCGGCGAAAACGCGGAGCTCGTGGTGCTGCGCGGCGCAGGCGAGGATTTCTGCGTCGGCCGCGAGACCATGGGCAAGCGTCCGCCGGGCGCGCAACCCGAGGCACTGGAGCTGCGCCGCAGGAACGACGTGGTGTTCAACTGCTACGGCGCCTTCCGGCGCTGCGAGGTCCCGGTGATCGGGGTCGTCAAGGGGCGCGCGCTCGGCTTCGGTTGCGCCATCGCCGCGGTCTGCGACATCACGCTCGCCGCCGAGACCGCCACCTTCCAGGTCCCGGAGATGGCGCACAACATCATGCCCACCATGGTGATGTCGGCCCTGGTCGACCGGGTGGCGCGCAAGGCGCTGACCTATCTGGTGTGGTCGACCGCAGTGGTGAGCGCGGCGCGTGCGCGCGAGGCCGGCATCGTGAGCGAGGTCTTTCCCGAAGCCGGGCTCGAGGCCGCGGTCGAGGCGCTCACGGCGCAGATCATGCGCGCGCCACGGCCGGCCCGCGTCGGATGCAAGGACTATGCGCGCACCGCGCTCGACATGGACGTGGCCGGCGCGATCGAATACGCGCGCAGCATCCACGCGGTGATCAATTCGTCGACGCAGATGGTGCCGAGGCACAAGCAATAGTCGGTTCGGCCTCACGCATCGCAGGCCGCTCCTCCGGTTTGGCAGCGGCTGACTTTGAGGCGATGCGGCCACCGCTGGCCGTGCGCACCGGACGGCCGAAGCGGTAACGCCCTGACGTCCTCCTCGGGTCCTCAGGGGGCGTGGCGAGGCATCCGGCGGCGCGCTATTCTCCGAGCATGTTGCGTACCCGTGCCCGTCGTCTCACCGCCCCCATCGCGTTGCGCTACCTCCGCCGTAGTTGGCTTGTGACGCGGGTCACCCAACATTGGGGCATGAGGCGCAGATGAGAAACATCGCGAAGGCTGGGTTTGTAGCACTTGTGTTGTTGTTGTCCTTGCAGGTCGCCACTCCGTGCATCGCTGGGCCTATCCAGGACGCGGAAGCCGCAATTGTCAAAGGTGACTATGCGACCGCGTTGAAGCTGTTGCGGCCCCTGGCGGAGCAGGGAACCCCAGAGGCGCAACTCGTGCTTGCAATCATGTACAGTAATGGCATGGGCGTCCCTCGGAGCGGGGCCGAGGCCGCGAAATGGTCGAGGAAAGCCGCTGAGCAGGGCCACGCCAACGCTCAACACTACCTCGGTTCGATTTACAAGACAGGAGGGCACGGGGACGTGCCGAAAAACTATGTCGAGGCAATGGCGTGGTTTCGGAAAGCCGCCGATCAGGGTCACACCGGAGCGCTGTTCGACATTGGGACCATGTACGACAACGGTTATGGTGTGACGCAGGACCATGCTCAGGCATGGAAGATATACCTCCAATCGGCCGAACTGGGCGACGCCCGCAGCCAATTCTTCGTTGCTCTGATATACGCAGAAGGCGACCACCCCGGTGTGCCTCGGGACTATGTTGCGGCCGCGAAATGGTATCGTAAAGCTGCCGATCAAGGAGATGCCACGGCCCAATTCAACCTAGGGACTATGTACGATCAAGGCCGGGGTGTGCCGCAGAATAATGCGGAAGCCGTGAAGTGGTGGCGCAGGGCTGCCGACTCTGCCCATCCAACGGACCCGGTCATAGCCTCGGCCCTTTACAACCTCGGTGTAGCCTACGCTCGGGGTCTGGGAGTGCCGCAAGACTACGTTCATGCGCACATGTGGTTCAATTTAGCCGCCGCTGCGCAGCAGACACCCGAGCATATCCCCGAGTTCCGGGCCAAAGCCGCGAAAGAGCGAGACACTGTCGCAGCGAGCATGACCCCGGCGCAGATTGCGGAGGCACAGCGGCTTGCGCGCGAATGGAAGCCTAAGTGAAAGGCGTGCGGCTCGTTTTTTTTCAATTTTCGACCGGGATGCCGCCAGCCGGGATACCGAACAGCGGGCGGGCGCCGACGCTCGGTTCCAAGCTAGCCATGGGCGGCCGTGGTTGCGCAACGGCTGCGGGAACTCGGCTGGGTTGACGGTCGCACAATTGCGGTCGATTACCGCTGGGCGGAGGGCCGCAGCGAGCGATTCGAGGAGATCATGGCCGAGCTCGTTCGGCTCAACGTCGATGCGATCGCCGCGGCACGCAACGGAGGCCGCTCAGTTGGGCTTTTCCTAGACCGCCGCTCGCCGGCGTTCACCGACGATGCGTCTGGCCAGGATCTTGTCGATGCGCCGGCCATCTAAATCCACGATCTCAAAGCGCCAGCCCTGGTCGTCGAAACTCTCTCCGATCGCCGGCAAATGGCCGAAACGCTCAAGCGCGTATCCCGCAGTCGTTTGAAATGGCCGCTCCGGCGGGAGGACGATCGACAGCCGGTCTGCCATCTCATCGACGGGCATGCTGCCTGAGATCAACCATGACCCGTCGTCGCGCCGAACAGCTTCGGGTTCGGGAGACCCTTCCTCGGTTCTGAACTCACCGACGATCGCTTCCAAGATATCGGCGGCTGTCACAATGCCTTCGAAGTGTCCGTATTCATCGTGGACAAGTCCGATGTGGACCGGAGAATTCTTGATGACATCCAGCACGTCAAGAGCATCGACGGTGTCGGGAACGGTCGGTGCCCGCTGGATATGGGCGCGAATGTCCGGTTGGCCCCCGCCCAGATACGCATCGAGCAGGTCCTTGGCCTGCAGGACCCCCAACATTTGATCCGGTTCGCCCTCGTGAATCGGCAGCCGCGAATGTACGCTCTCCGCAATTGCCCTTCGAACATCCACCGAACCGTCAGATAGATCGATCATATCCACTTCACGACGAGGCGTCATGACCGCGCGCACCGAACGATCACCCAATCGCATGACCCCGGTGATCATGGCTCTCTCGTCGGGCTCGATCAATCCGGCGGTTTCAGCTTCTGCAATCAGGGTCCGGATTTCTTCATCGGTGACCCGATGCTGGGGCAGTGACTTATATCCAAGCACTCGCAAGACCCACCGCCCTGAAACATCCAGCAGCCAGACAAGCGGGGAAGCGAACCGTGCCAACATGGTCATTGCTGGCGCGACCCTCACTGCGATCCGTTCCGGGTTACGCAACGCGATCTGCTTGGGAACCAGTTCTCCGATGACCAACGCAGCGTAGGTGATGGCCGCAACAACCGATCCCACGCCGAGAGCTTCCGCGACACCTGCCGGCAACCCAAGAAAGCCAAAGAATTGCCCCAGTCGCAGGCCGAGCGTTGCTCCCGAAAACGCACCTGACAATATGCCGACCAGGGTAATGCCGATCTGCACTGTCGAAAGAAACTTGCCCGGATCGGATGCGAGTGCGAGGGCGCGCCGCGACCCAAGTACGTCCCGATCGACCAGCACTTGCAAGCGCGAGCGCCGTGTTGACACAACGGCAAGCTCAGCCATCGCGAGCAAGCCGTTGATTCCGATGAGTATGACAATAATCGCCAGTTCGAGGTAGATCATCGCGGGGAAGCGCTCGCTCCCTACCGCGCTATATTAAGGCTGACGATGGAAGCCGTCTACGGCTCCGCCTCGATCACTATACTTTGATCAAGGCCCCAGGGACAGCATGACTTACACCGCCGTAATCATGCTCCCATTGTACTTCTTTTCGTGGCCCGTCCGCGCGGCGTGAAATCCCCTCGTTTTCCCGTGCTACCCACGACGTCCAACTCGTTCCCTATCCAATGAACAGCTTCTTGCTCGGAACTGAAGATCAGATCCTGAATGCGCTCGCTTAAAGAATCGTCCCATATTGTTGCCGATCGGGGCTAGACTGAGGAGGACCTATCGGCGTGGCTAGTGAAGAGC
>CAWIZJ010000024.1:0-43697 GCA_963840535.1 uncultured Alphaproteobacteria bacterium | reverse complement strand
CATCGGCCGTCGCCCGCCAACGTGGCTGGAGCCCATTCGCCGTTCCAGAGTGCTATAGTCTAAAGGTCCGTGGTGGAACGGCGAAATGCCTCGCTCCATAGGAGAGTGCGATCATGGGTGATCCTTCCTGAACTACTTCGCTCTCGGCATCCTGGTCTTCGTCGTGGTGGTGCTGTTCTACGGCATCATCGCCATCCACGACATCCGCATATCATTGCAAAGTCGCGCGATCATCCGCACCAGGACGCCATTCACGCCGCCGGATGGGTCAGCCTGTTCACGCTGCATGCGCTGTGGCCGTTCCTGTGGATCTGGGCGATGGCGTATCGTCCCGAGCGAGGCTGGGGCTTTCCGCCGAATCCGCGGCGGACAGTGCCCCGCCGCCGCCATCGGATCTGGAAAGAGGTCGACGAGACTTCGGCCCCGGAATGCCCAGCTGCAAACGCTAGGTAAAGAAAGAGAGGGCCGCTAATGGAACTCCTACTCGTCCTGATCTACGTTTCGATCTGCATCGTGATCTTCAAAATCTTCAGGATACCGGTGAACCAATGGTCGCTGGCGACTGCGACGCTCGGCGGGATCCTCGGTATCCTTGCTGCTGTTGATCATGAACTACAATCATCCTTTCACGGAAAACGCACGGATCTATTTTGCGGTGACGCCCATCCTGCCGTTGGTCAAAGGCCGCGTGATCGATGTGCCGGTGCAGGCGAACATGCCGCTCAAAGAAGGAGACGTCCTGTTCCGGATCGATCCGGCACCCTACCAGTTCGTCGTCGCTCAAAAGCAAGCCGCACTCGCGGAAGCCGACCAGAACGCGAGACAGCTCAAGGCCACGCTCGACCAGGCGACCGCGGGCGCGGAAAGGGTCGAAGCGCAGTTCCAGCTGGCGCAGCAGACCCGATCGCCAAGCCCAGCTTTCGAAAGGGGGGTGGTCGCACAGGCTACGCTCGACACTTTCGTGCAATCTCGAAACGTCGAGGCAGTCTCTCGCGGCGGCCGCGCCGAGGAGGAGCGCGCCCGGCTCGCCTACGCGTCGAACATCGGCGGCGTCAACCCCGCGGTGGCGCGACTGAGCCGCCGAATTGGGGGATGCCGAGTTCGACCTCGAACAGACCGTGACGCGGGCCAGGGCGCCGGGTTCTCACCCACTCGCCTTGCGGCCGGGAATGTACGTGATCCCCGCGCCCCTCGGACTGCCATGGTCTTCGTCAATACCGAGGCGCGACCAGGAGCTGGGCGCGGCGTTCCACAGAATTCCTTACACGGGTCAAGTCCGGCGACGCGGCCGAGTCGCCTTCGATGCCGTGCCAGGGCGCGTATTCAGGGCGAGGTGCGCACGTCGTGGATGCGATCATGGCCGGCCAGTTCGCGACGGGGGGCTGATCGAGGCGGACTGGCCGGCGGCGGTCGGGCGCTCGCGATCATCGACATCAAGGACGACATGTCCGACTATCAGATCCCGCTCGGCGCCCGGCCCAGGTGGCGATCTATACCGAGCACTGGCACCACGTGGCGATGATGCGGAAATCCTGCTGCGCATGCGGAGCTGGCAGAATTATGTTTTCCTCGAGGGGCACTGAGACGCTGCCAGAGTGGATCGCACGTGATCCGGTGGAAAAGGTCCTCCGCGACCACAGGCTTGCGGCCGATCTGGCGCGTCGAGGGGTCGCCGTGATCGCCTGCTTCGGAAATGCTGCTGCGCTGGCGACCAAGGCGGCGACGAGCGCTATCCCCATAGTCTTCGCGGTCGGCGAAGATCCGGTGAGAATGGGTTTGGTTGCGAGCCTCGTTGACCGACGCGACGTTGAAATGGCGTTGGATGCGCGTGCAACCCCTCCTAAGGAAGTTCGCCATCCGGCAAAAGGGACCCTGGCACCATAACCGGTGCCAGGGTTTCGGCGCGACTAAACTCGTGATCGACCGCCTATCTTTATCGGGATGTTGCGTACCAGTAAGAAGCCGGCCCCATCCAAGCGCCGCCCAGAAGTCGTGCACGGCTACACCTGCGCTGCGATGAGGGGACGCCGCCCGGCGTGCCATCGAGCGGATGCGGGAGCAGGAGCGGCCGCGGGTAGGACGCCAATTCTAACGCTGGGCTTCGGTATCAGAGCTGCTGAGTACGAAAAGTGTCGCAGCTCGGGATGTTTCCAGACTTCAAACCAGTCATGAACCAACGGGCGCGCTGTGCCGAAGAGCCGTGGGTGAAGGCATCTGGGACAACATAGCCCTACAGTCTGTTTCTGCAATCGATCATCGCCGATCGCCGAAGCCGTCTGTAGCGCCGCTTCGACGTCCCCAGGTTCGATGAATGGCCATTTGGTAGCCGCACCGCCCTTCCCGTCGTCAGGCTCGCGCCCGATCGCCATGGCCACCAGCCGCCCCTGCGGATAGCTGACATAATTGTCGAAGAAGCGGTCCCACATCCGCACCTCGGCGGCGAGCGGCAGGTCCGACGGGATCAACCGCGCTGTCTCAGGAAAGCGCGCCGAGATATTCGATGATGCCCGTCGCCTCGAACACGAACTGGCCGTCGTCGACAATCACCGGGAAGCGCTGGATCGGCCAGAGCGCAGCCTGTTCGCTGGCGACCGGCTCGGAGCCATCGATCATCTTCGACTCGAACAGAATGCCCTTTTCGTAGAGAGCCGTCTTCGCCTTCTGCACATAGGAGGAGAACGGGTGCTCGTAGAACGCAATGGTCATGGTGGGCTCCTATTGGCTGAGAACGATGTGGGTGGCGTGTGCGGTCGCCTGGTGTTCGGTGACGCGGAAGCCGAGCGCCGGCAGGTCAATCCCGGCGAACATTGCTTCGCCTTGCCCGAGCACGACGGGGGACAAGGCCAAATGCAGCTCGTCGATCAATCCCGCGCGAAGATATTGACGCACCGTCTCGACGCCGCCGCCGATCTTCACGTCGCGACCATTGGCGGCTTGCTTCGCCTGATCCAGCGCCGCCTTGATACCCTTGGTCACAAAGATGAAGGTGGTGCCGCCTTCCATCTCGATCGGATCGCGCGGATGATGCGTCAGCACGAAGGTCGGCGCGTGATAGGGCGGATTGGCGCCCCACCAACCCTTCCAGCTCTGGTCCGGCCAGGGGCCGCGGATCGGCCCGAACATATTGCGGCCAAGGATGAAGGCGCCGAAGCCGTCCATCGAACGATGTGCGTAGGCCTCATCGACGCCGTCCGAGCCGCCGCCCTCACCGGTCATTGCCCGGAAGGTGCGCGTGCCTAAGAACCACTGGTGCAGCTCCCGCCCACGCTTGCCGAGCGGATTTTCAGAACTCTGCTCAGGCCCCGCTCCGAAACCGTCGAGCGAGATCGAAAAGCCTGCAACACGCACCTTCGTCATAAGACACTCCCTTCCGTATCAGTCCTCTCATGATTGCAATATGCAACCAGTTGTAAAGTAGTCAAACTGGTGCGATAATGCAAGCGGTTTTCTGGAGATGCGAATGGACGGCAGTCACCGGTCGGGTTGCCCGATCAACCTCTCGCTCGAAGTTTTGGAGATCGATGGAGCCTTATCATCCTACGAGACATGATGTTCGGTGGACGGAGGCACTTCCGTGAGCTGCTGACGCAGTCCGAAGAAGGCATCTCGTCCAACATCCTGTCAGACCGGCTGAAAATGTTGCTGGACCAGGGAATGATCACAAAGACCGATGACCCGACCCATAAGCAGAAGGCCATCTACAGCCTGACTGAGAAGGCGATCGCACTGGTGCCTGTCTTCGCGCAGCTCGGCGCGTGGGGACGGCGATATACCCCCGCGACAGAGGAACTGAGCATCAGGGCGCAGCTCCTGGAGGAAGGCGGCGCGGCCATATGGGACCAGTTCATGTCCGAACTCGCACACGCGCACCTGGGACGTCCAAAATCGGCAGAAAGGCCCGTCGGTCGCACAGAAGCTCCAGGCCGCCTACGACGCCCTATGTGCTCAACGAGCGAGGCGCAAGAAGACGTGAACTCTTTAAATCGCTGTCCTACATCAGCGCGACCGCCAGCAGGATATCCATTCGATGACCATCGACTACTATCGCTGAGACGACATCGCAACCATACGCTGCTTTATCCTAATCTACTCCACACTACTCTACGCCCCCTCACTCCCACTCGATCGTGCCCGGCGGCTTCGACGTCACGTCGTAGACCACGCGGTTGACGCCCTTGACCTCGTTGACGATGCGGGTGGCCACCGCGCCGATGAACTTCATGTCGAATGGGTAGAAGTCGGCGGTCATGCCGTCGGTCGAGCTCACCGCGCGCAGCCCCACCACGTAGTCGTAGGTGCGGTAGTCCCCCATCACGCCGACCGTGCGCACCGGCAGCAGCACGGCGAACGCCTGCCAGATGTCGTCGTAGAGCCCGGCGCGGCGGATCTCCTCGATGTAGATGTCGTCGGCGCGGCGCAGGATGTCGAGCTTCTCGCGGGTGATCTCGCCCGGGCAGCGGATGGCGAGCCCCGGCCCCGGGAACGGGTGGCGGCCGACGAACGCCTGCGGCAGGCCGAGCTCGCGGCCGAGCGCGCGCACCTCGTCCTTGAACAGCTCGCGCAACGGCTCGACCAGCCGCATGTTCATGCGCTCGGGCAGGCCGCCGACATTGTGGTGCGACTTGATGGTCACCGACGGCCCGCCGGTGAACGACACGCTCTCGATCACGTCGGGGTAGAGCGTGCCCTGGGCCAGGAAATCGGCGCCGCCGAGCTTCCTCGCTTCCGCCTCGAACACATCGATGAAAAGCTTGCCGATGATCTTGCGCTTGCTCTCGGGGTCGCTGACGCCGCCGAGCGCATCGAGAAAAAGCGCTTCCGCGTCGACGTGCACGAGCGGGATGTTGTAGCTGTCGCGGAACAGCGCCACGACCTTCTCGGCCTCGGCGAGACGGAGCAGGCCGTGATCGACGAAGACGCAGGTGAGCCGGTCGCCGATCGCCTCGTGGATCGAGCACCGCCGCGACCGCCGAATCGACGCCGCCGGAGAGGCCGCAGATCACCCTGGCGTTGCCGACCTGGGCGCGGATCTTCTCGATCGCCTCCTCCTTGAAGGCGCGCATGGTCCAGTCGCCGCGGCAACCGGCGATCCTGCGCACGAAATTGCGCAGCAGCGCGGCGCCATGCGGGGTGTGCACGACCTCGAGGTGGAATTGGGTGGCGTAGTACCTGCGCGCCTCGTCCGCGATGGCGGCGATCGGCGCATTCGGTGACGTGGCGATCACCCGGAACCCGTCCGGCACCCTGGTCACCCGGTCGCCGTGGCTCATCCAGACCGGATAGCGCTCTCCCTTTCGCCATGTCCCCTCGAACAGCGGGGAATCCTCCGTGACCAGCACCTCGGCGCGTCCGAACTCGCGGTGATGGCCGCCCTCGACCGTGCCGCCGAGCTGCGCCGCCATCGCCTGCTCGCCGTAGCAGATGCCGAGGACCGGCACGCCGGCACGGTAGATGGCCGGGGGCGCAAGCGGTGCGTCCTGGTCGAGCACCGAGGCCGGGCCGCCGGACAGGATCACTCCCTTCGGCCGCATCGCCGCGAAGGTTTCTTCCGCCTTCCCGAACGGCACGATCTCGCAGTAGACCTTCTCCTCGCGCACGCGCCGCGCGATCAGCTGGGTCACCTGCGAGCCGAAGTCGACGATGAGGATCTTGTCGTGGCCGGCCAGCCGGTCCGGCCCGGCGCCGCGCACGAGGGAGGAATCGAGGATGGTCATTTGCAGTATTTGCAGGTAGCGGCGCGCCCGGTCAAGATCGCCGTCCACCGTTCACCACAGGCGTGTGGATCCGGTCGCGCCGATGGCCGCGCAGGACGCCGTCAGAACCGTTCCGCAGATTTCAGGCGCCGGTGATCGCACGCCCCAAGCCGGCGCGGCGCGGACGACCTCGGTCATGCGCATGTTCTTCGCAGCCATCACCATCTCGACCCGCCCCGTGAAATCCGCCGGAACCGATGATGTAGCTCGCATGGGCCCTGGCGGATGCCCGACCCGGGCAGACGATCTCATACTCGACATGACCACGATCGATCGTGAGATTTGTCGCTGCACAGCTCGCGAACGGGTTGTTTGCACTGAGCACGGGGATGGGGATGGGGATGGGGATGGCGTCGCCGCCCGGAGCGCCCGCAAGACAGATCTTCGTGGTCTGGTCGACCGCCCAGCGCTCGACATGAGGCAGTTCCAGTCGAGTGGTCATTTCGTAGGAACCGTCGAGCGAGATTGCCTGACCGGCGCAGGCGATGCTCGGCGGCGCCAGGAGGACTGCAGCCGCGGTGACGATCGTCCGCATCGGCATCATTTCGAACTCTCCCTCACTTGCGCCGCCCGTCGCGACTCGTCCTGGAATTCGGGAGTGACGCGATCTCCAGCATTTTCGAGCGTACCTGCTTGGGCTGCGAGGTCAATCGATCAACCGGGGTCCTGCCCAGCCGTCGGGCCGGCGAGAAAATGAACAGGTCACGACCCCAGCTTGAGCATCGCCACGAAGAACCCATCGGTGTCGGTGCGGCGAGGCGTCATCAGCAGACCCACCTCCGATAACGCAGCCGCGCGGCGGAACATGTAGGCGCGCTCGCCCAGAGCGTCGGCCACCGCGGCCGGGGGGATGATCGCGAAGCCCGCTTGGCGGGCGAGAAAATCGCGCACCTGGTCGGCGTTCTCCTCCGCCAGCAGGGAGCAGGTCACATAGGCGATGCGACCGCCCGCCTTGACGAGGCGAGCGGCCAGATCGAGCAGCCCGGACTGCTCCTTGCGTCGCGCCGCCAGCGCGCCGGGACGCACCCGCCACTTGGCGTCGGGATTGCGCCGCCAGATGCCGATGCCGGTGCATGGCGCATCGATGAGCACGAGATCGCAGCGGCGCTCGAGATCCGCGAGCCTGCTGCGCATGCCTCCCGCGCCGGTGCGGGGGGAACCCGGCGTTCTCACCTGCACATTGCGCGCGCCCGCGCGCTCGAGCCGGGCATGGATCGGTGCCAGCCGCCGCTTGTCCGAATCGGTCGCGTAGAGCTGCCCGCGGTTCGCCATCATGGCGGCGAGCGCGAGCGTCTTGCCGCCGCCGCCGGCACAGAGGTCGACGACCTGCTCGCCCGGCCGTGCGCCGGCGAGCATGGCCGCGAGCTGCGACCCCTCGTCCTGCACCTCGAGCCAACCCTTGATGAAGGCGGGCTCGGCGTGAATTGCCGGGTTCCTGGCATCGGCCGCGAGCGCAACGCGCACCCCGAAGGGCGACCAGCGCGTGGGCTGTGGATCGAGATGGCCGAGCGCCGCGACGACCTTGTCGCGGTCGCTCTTGAGCGTATTGACGCGCAGGTCGAGTGGCGCGCGGCTCGCGAGCGCGGCGCCCTCGGCGACGCGCTCGGCGCCGAACACACGGTCGAGATGCGGATCGAGCCATTCCGGATAGTCGCCGGCCACCCAGGGCGGCGCGCCCTCGAGATCGGCGGCATCGAGGCGCGCGCGCTCTGCCGGGCTCGGCGGCGCCGGCGCAAAGCGCGCCCCGTCGGCGAGCGTTGCGATCGCCTCGCCGTCGAGCTTGCGCTCGAGCCGCAGCATGCCGAGCACGACGGCGCGCGGGCTGCCGTCCGCCCATGATATGGGCGCTCGACGCGCGCCGGCGCAGCGCGTCGTAGACGAGACCCGCGATCGCGGCACGGTCCCCGGAGCCGGCGAAGCGGTGCGACAGGCCCCAATCCTTGAGCGCATCGACGGCCGGCCGTCGGCGGGCCTCGATATCGGCGAGGACCTCGATGGCGGCGGACAGGCGGGCACCGGGAGTCATCTAGGACCAGAGCAGAATGCGCAGGATGAAGATCGCCCACATCAGCGCCAGCACCAATGCCCCCGACCGCGAACGCCGCAGCACCGCCGTCCCAGGTGATTGCTGGTTACATGGATGCCGGCATGCACGAGGCGCGATGCGACGAAAATCCAGGCCATCACCACGAACAGCAGATCGGCCTGGCGCGTGATCACCGCCAGGATGGTCAGCACGTAGAACAGGACCGGGAGCTCGAGCTGATTTTGGTAGGCGTTGGCGATCTGGGTCTCGCGCATCGGCCAGTTCGGCTGGCGCAGCGCGATATCCCGTGGCTGTACGTCGCCGCGCCGCACGGCGGCGGTGCGCACGCCGCCGGTCCAGAACAGCAGCACGAAGGTGAGCACGATCTCGACGAACAGCGGAAGCAGTATGGCCTGGATCGACATGAAGCTGCTCCGGCACCGTGGCTCAAATCTTGATGCTGATCGCGGTCTCGCGGTCCTCGTCGACGAAGGCGGTGAGCCAGGATCGCGGGTCGAGCAGCGCCTCGCACACCGCTTCGGCGGTGCCCCCGTGGTTGAGGTTGGCGGTGACCAGCACGCCGCGCGGCCGCAGCAGGTGACGCAACTGCACGTGCAGCCGCGGCACCGGCGTATGACCGTCGAAGAACGCCAGGTCGTAGGGCGGCACCAGCGTCGGCACCACGTCGCCGAATTCGCCTTCGTGCACGTTCACCCGTCCGTTCATGCCGGCGGCCGCGACATTGCCGCGCGCCAGCCGTACGTGCTCGGGATCACGCTCGACGGTGTCGACGACCGCCTTCGGCGCCCCGTGCGCGAAGCTCAGCGCGGTATAGCCGAGCGCCGTGCCGAGCTCGAGAACGCGCCCGGCATCGGCCGACCGCCGCGAGAGCGCCGAGCAGAGCGCCGTTGCCGTAGGGCCAGGCGCCGCAGCCGTGCCTGGCGCGGTGCGCCAGCGTCGCCGCCTTGACGTGCGCGAACGGATCGGTCGATTTTCCTGCCGCCATGGGCCATCACGCCCGGCTCGGATAGTTCGGGCTCTCGCGCGTGATGGTCACATCGTGCACATGGCTCTCGCGCATGCCCGCCCCTGATATGCGGATGAACTCGGCCTTGCGGTGCAGCTCCTCGAGCGTGCGCGCCCCCACATAGCCCATGGCGGCGCGCAAGCCGCCGGCGAGCTGGTGCAGCACCGTCGCCGCTGCACCTTTGTAGGGCACCTGGCCCTCGACCCCTTCGGGGACCAGCTTGAGCGTATCCTTGATGTCCTGCTGGAAGTAGCGATCGGCCGAGCCGCGCGCCATGGCGCCGACCGAGCCCATGCCGCGATAGGTCTTGTACGAGCGACCCTGATAGAGGAACACCTCGCCCGGTGTCTCGTCGGTGCCGGCAAGCAGCGAGCCCACCATCGCGCAGTCGGCGCCGGCGGCGATCGCCTTGGCGAGGTCTCCGGAATACTTGATGCCGCCGTCGGCGATGACCGGAGTGCGGCTTCGGCGCGCCACCTCGACCGCGTCCATGATGGCGGTGAGCTGCGGCACGCCGACACCGGCGACGATGCGTGTGGTGCAGATGGAGCCCGGACCGATGCCGACCTTGATCGCGTCCGCGCCGGCATCGATCAGCGCCTGGGCGCCTTCGGAGGTTGCGATGTTGCCGGCGACGACCTGCACCGCGTTCGACAGGCGCTTGATGCGCGTGACGGCATCGAGCACCAGACGCGAATGGCCATGGGCGGTATCGACCACCACCAGGTCGACGCCGGCCTCGATCAGCTGCTCGGTGCGCGCAAAGCCCTTGTCGCCGACGGTGGTCGCCGCCGCGACCCGTAGTCGCCCTTGCTCGTCCTTGCAGGCGTGCGGATTGGCCACCGCCTTCTCGATGTCCTTGACGGTGATCAGCCCGACGCAGCGATATTGGCCGTCGACCACCAGCAGCTTCTCGATGCGGTGCTGATGCAGGAGCCTCTTGGCCTCCTCCTGGCCGACCCCCTCGCGCACGGTGATCAGCCGGTCCTTGGTCATCAGCTCGGCGACCCGCTGTCGCGGATCGGTGGCGAAGCGCACGTCCCGATTGGTCAGGATGCCGACGAGCTTGCCGGCCTTGCCGTTGGCCGCCCCCTCCACCACCGGAATGCCCGAAATGCCGTGCGTCTGCATGAGCTCATGCGCATCGGCAAGCGTCGCCTCCGGCTCGATCGTCACCGGATTGACCACCATCCCGGACTCGAATTTCTTGACCTGGCGGACCTGCGCCGCCTGCTGCTCCGGCTCCAGGTTGCGGTGGATGACGCCGAGGCCGCCGGACTGCGCCATGGCAATCGCCATCTTGGCCTCGGTCACGGTGTCCATCGCGGAAGCGACGATCGGGATGTTGAGCGGAATCTCGCGGGTGATGCGGCTGCGGATGTCGGCGTCCGACGGCAGCAGCTCGGACAAGCCCGGCTTGAGCAGGACATCGTCGAAGGTGAGCGCTTCGCGCAGGCTTCCGTTGGATCTTGCGTCCATCGCCAACTCCCGGCACCCCGGCTCAGCAGCTCGATCGGTGGCGTCCGTCGGGACCTGAGATGGTGCCCGTCGCGCTGCGAAACGCTCGCGCGCGCCACTTTACGGCCCGTTTTGGGTTGGCGCCGGTCGATAGCACGACAGGCCCCGGAATTCATAGAGCCATCAACAGGATAATATCGGCGCCGGGCCCGAGCGCTCAGGGCTGCCAGCCGGGCGGCGGTCCGTGCCGCTCGATCGCTTCGACGACCTCCCGGTGCTTGCGGTTCTCGCGCTTCATGTGGACCGCGATCACGCCATGAAGCGACGGCACCAGGAAGAACACCGGGAACGCGAGCCCCAGCAGAATGCAGGGCACGATCATGACGAGGTTGAGAACGGCCGAGAGCGGCTGGCCGTTGAGCAGAAGCCCGAGCGGCGGAAGCAGGACTGCCAGGATGTAGATCATCGGCCGAGTCTCCCAAATCGAAGCGGGGCTCATGTGGGGATGAGCTCCGCCGCAACACAATGCCCGCAAGGTCCGATCCGCGGCAACCAGCGACGGGCGAGCGCCTGCTCCCTCCCCCGCGCTGTCTGCGGGGGAGGATTGGGAGGGGGCGGCCGAACGAGTGAGCTCTCGCTTCGGGAGCGCAAGGCTTGCCGCCCGCCGTCGCCCCCCGCTATCACGGCCCATGCCCGCCAAACGCATCGTGCCGCTGATCGTGGCGGTCGCCCTGTTCATGGAGAACATGGACTCGACCGTCATCGCGACCTCGCTCCCCGCCATCGCCGCCGATATCGGCACCGATCCGCTGGCGCTCAAGCTCGCGGTCACGTCCTACCTGCTCTCGCTCGCGGTTTTCATCCCGGTGAGCGGCTGGACCGCCGACCGCTTCGGCGCACGCACGGTGTTCCGCGGCGCGATCGTGGTGTTCATGCTGGGCTCGATCGGGTGCGCGCTCTCGCAGTCGCTGACCCAGTTCGTCGCCGCGCGCATCGTGGAGGGCATGGGCGGGGCAATGATGACGCCGGTCGCCCGCCTGATCCTCGTGCGCAGCGTGGAGAAGCGCGAGCTGATCAACGCCATGATCTGGGTCACCCTTCCGGCGCTGATCGGACCCGCTGCTCGGTCCCCCGCTCGGTGGCTTCATCACCACCTTCATCTCGTGGCACTGGATCTTCCTGATCAACATCCCGATCGGGCTCGCCGGCATCGTGCTGGCGACCATCTTCATCCCCGAGGTACGGGTGGAGACACCCGACCCGTTCGACGCGGTCGGTGCCGCGCTCGCCGGCCTCGGCATCGCCGGGCTCGCCTTCGGCGGCTCCATGCTCGGTCTCAATTTCCTTCCGGCCGGAATCGTGATCGCCCTCGTCGCCGGCGGCGCCATCGCAACCTACGCCTACGTGCTGCATGCGCGGCGTGCACCGGCGCCGATTCTCGACCTGTCGCTGCTCGAGATCCCGACCTTGCGCGCGGCGGTCATCGGCGGCTTCGTGTACCGCTGCGGCATCGGCGCAATGCCGTTCCTGCTGCCGCTCCTGCTCCAGCTCGGCTTCGGCCTCAGCGCCTTCCAGTCGGGCCTGGTCACGCTGTCGAACGTGGTCGGCGCCATGGGGATGAAGACGGTGGTCCCGGTCATCCTGCGGCGCTTCGGCTTCCGCCGGGTGCTCACGGCCAATGCCCTGATCAGCGCGGTCCTGGTGGCCGCCTGCGCGACCTTTCAGCCCGGCGTGTCGTTTGCGTGGATCGTCGGCATGCTCGTCATCGGCGGCTTCTTCCGCTCGCTCGAGTTCACCAGTCTCAACACCATCGCCTATGCCGACGTCGACGCCCGCCGCATGAGCCGCGCCACCTCGCTGGTC
The DNA here is from genome assembly GCA_963840535.1 of uncultured Alphaproteobacteria bacterium. GTDB lineage: Bacteria > Pseudomonadota > Alphaproteobacteria > Rhizobiales > Xanthobacteraceae > VAZQ01. The sequence goes on along the minus strand of CAWIZJ010000024.1, from coordinate 31,570 downwards.
GCGGTCGGCCAGCAGGTCTCGATCTCGGCCGGCGTCGCCATCGGTGCACTCGCCGTCGAGCTGACGCTGTGGGCCCGTGCAGGTTCCGAGATCACGGCCGCCGACTTCCAGCCCGCCTTTCTCGCCATCGCCGTGATCGCCGCCGGCGCGGGTATCGCCTTCGCGCGGATGCCTTCCGATGCCGGCGCGGAGCTGGCGCGGCGCACCCCCACGCCCGCACCCGGCCCGACCGAGGCAGCCGATCAGAAGCTGACCTAGTGTCCCGATTCCGAAGTTCGCCATCACTCGCGGCACACTCTGAGCGAACTTCGGAATCCAAGGGACACTAGCAACTCTACTAATTCTCAGCGCCCCTTTTGAACCCGAAGTTCGCATTCGGATTTGCGGCACGGTTGTGCGAACTTCGGGTTCGGGGCACTAGCGGTCCATGCTTGGCGCATTGCGAACGCGAATGCGGGGAACACCTCGTCGCGGGCAACGCCGCGCCGCCGTCTCACCGGCGCTACGCACGACCGCGAAACCCGGTCGCCAGGAGATAGAGCTCCGCCGAGTCCGTTCGGCTCGCGGCCGGCTTCACGTGCCGCACGCCGGCGAAGTCGCGCTTGAGCGAGGCGAGCAGCGTCGCCTCGGTGCCGCCCTGCAGCACCTTGCAGAGGAATGCCCCGCCCGGGGCGAGCACCTCCCGGGCGAAATCGGCGGCCGCTTCTGCCAATGCCATGATCTTGAGATGGTCGGTCTTGCGATGGCCGGTCGCATTCGCCGCCATGTCCGAGAGCACCACGTCGGCGGGACCGTCGAGCATGGCCCGGATCGCACCCGGCGCACTCGGGTCGAGAAAATCGAGCTGGATCGAATTCGACGCCGGCGATCGGCGCCAGGGCGAGAAGATCCACCGCGACCACCCGCCCCTTGCCTTCGGCCGCGCCTACCCGTTTCGCCGCCACCTGGCTCCAGCCGCCCGGAGCGGCGCCCAGATCGACCACCCGGGCCCCCTTCGCGAGCAGGTGGTGCTTGTCGTCGATCTCGATCAGCTTGAAGGCGGCACGGCCGCGAAATCCTTCGCGCCTGGCGCGAGCGACATAAGGATCGTTGAGCTGCCGCTCGAGCCATTGCCGCGACGACGGCGAGCGCCCCTTGTTGGATTTGACCCGGACCTTGAGGTCACGCCCGCTGCGATCGGTATTCACCGCCAAACCCCGGCGCCATCAACCATCGCCCGAAACGGCCTGGCAGCCGGAGGCGCCGAGGGTCGGCGCCCTCGCCTCGTCTCCCCAAATCCCATCCTCGCGCATCATCTGCACCAGCATGCCCTCGCGCAGCCCGCGATCCGCCACGCGCAGGCGCTGACATGGAAAGGCATTGCGGATGGCATCGAGGATGGCGCAGCCGGCAAGCACGAGGTCGGCACGCTCGGCACCGATGCAGGGATTGGCGACGCGATCCGCGTAGGTCATTGCAAGCAGGCGCTCGATCACGCGCGTGGCCTCGTCGTTGCCGATCCAGCAGCCATCGACGCGACGCCGCTCGTAGCGCTCGAGCTCGAGATGCACACCGGCGATGGTCGTCACCGTCCCCGACGTCCCGAGCAGGTGCATGCGAGCGTTCTCGAGCCGCCCGTGCTCGGCCACGAAGCGGTCGATGAACGTCGCGACCTCGGCAATCATGGCGGCATAGATCTCCGGCGTGACCGCATGCCCGCCGTAACGCTCGGCGAGCGTGACCACTCCTACCGGCAGCGACACCCAGGCCTTGATCGTCGGCAGCGGCGGGCCGCACCGGCAGGGCGGCGAGCGTTCGAGACGCACCAGCTCCGAGGAGCCGCCGCCGATATCGAACAGGATCACGCCGTCGGCGTGCGGATCGATCAGCGGGGTGCAGCCGGTGGCCGCCAGTGTGGCCTCGGTCTCGCGATCGATGATCTCGAGCTCGAGCCCGACCTCTTCGGCGATGCGCGCGCGGAACTCGGCGCCGTTCTCGGCGGCGCGGCACGCCTCGGTCGCGATCAATCGTGCGCGCGTGACCCCGCGATTGTGCATCTTGTCGCGGCAAATGGCGAGCGCCTCGACGGCACGCGCGACCGCTGCATCGCGAATGCGGCCCGAGGACGACACCCCCTCGCCGAGGCGAATGATACGGGAGAACGCATCGACGACCCGGAAACCGTCGCCGGTCGGGCGCGCCACCAGGAGCCGGCAATTGTTGGTGCCGAGATCGAGGGCGGCATAGGTCGGACTGCGATGCCGCGCTTCCGTCCTGACGCGGAAACCCGTAGGGTGACCGCCGGCCCCATCGAGACCGCCCCTTCGGTGCTCGCTCGCGAGCAGAGCCGAGGCCGCCGGCGCCCCGGCCCTCGTCCGTCATCGAACTCCTTCCTGCCGCGCCGAAGCCTCCTTTTCAGGCCTTGCGGCCGCGGCCATGTCCAAATCGGATCGAGCAACTTGTAACACGTGGACCGCTCGCGCAACAGATGCGCGTTGAGCGCATGGCCACCCCGCACGTCCTTGTCGACGGCGGCATCCTCCTTTATTCCAAGGCGAATCCGCGCCGGCCTCGCTCCGATCACGCCGGCCGGTGCGGATCGATCCGTATGGCCCACGCTGGAGCGCGTTCCATTGGTATCGAAACAGTTCGGCGTCATGCGCGGCTCGTTCCGCGCATCCACGCCTTGCTTTGGGAAAAAATAGACGTGGATACCCGCGACGAGCGCGGGCATGACAGGCGCCGCAGCTCATGAACGTGCAGAATGATCCTCACAGCCTCGCCCTGATGAAATTCGGCATCGGCCAGCCGGTCGCGCGCCTCGAGGACCCGACGCTGGTGCGCGGCGAGGGCTGCTACACCGATGACATCAAGCTCCCCGGCGAGGCCTACGCGGTGATGGTCCGCAGCCGCGTCGCCCACGGCGTGCTCGAGGGCGTCGACACGACGGCCGCGCGCAACATGGCGGGCGTGCTCGGCGTCTACACCGGCGCCGATCTCGCCCGCTATGGCACGCTCAAATGCATCGTGCCGTTCAACAACCGCGACGGCACCCCGATGATCCAGCCGCCGCGGCCGGCGCTCCCCACCGACAAGGTACGCTGGGTCGGCGACCCCGTAGCCTTCGTCGTCGCCGAGACGCTGCTGCAGGCGAAGGATGCCGCCGAGGCGGTCGAGGTCGCCATCGATCCCCTTCCCGCCGTGGTGCGGCCGGAAGAGGCGGCGCGACCGGGAGCGCCGCTGATCCACGAACAGGCGCCCGGCAACGTGGCGCTCGATTATCACTATGGCGACAGTGCAGAGGTCGCTGCCGCGTTCGCCAAGGCGGCGCATGTCACGCGCCTGCGGCTGGTCAACAGCCGCGTGGTGGTCAACGCGATGGAGCCGCGCGCGGCGATCGGCATCTACGAGGCGGCGAGCGGACGCTTCACGTTGCACGCCCCCTCGCAGGGAGTATTCGGGCTGCGGGGCAACATGGCGGAGATCCTCCAGGTCGAGCCGAAGCAGGTCCGCATCCTGACCGGCCATGTCGGCGGCTCGTTCGGCATGAAGTCGGCGCCGTTTCCGGAATATGTGTGCGTGCTGCATGCCGCGCGCGCGCTCGGCCGTCCGGTCAAATGGACCGACGAGCGCTCGGGCAGCTTCGTGTCGGACAGCCACGGGCGCGATCACGAGCTCACCGCCGAGCTTGCGCTCGATGCCGACGGGACCTTCCTGGCGGTGCGCATCACCAACTACGGCAACATGGGCGGCTTTCTCTCGCAGGTCGCGCCGATGCCGTCGACGCTCAACACGGTCAGGAACGTGCAGGGCGTCTATCGCACGCCGCTGATCGAGGTTTCGACCAAGTGCGTGTTCACCAACACCTCGCATGTCTCCGCCTATCGCGGCGCCGGCCGGCCCGAAGGCAACTACTACATGGAGCGCCTGATCGACGCTGCAGCCGTCGAGATGGGGATCGATCGGCTGGAATTGCGCCGGCGCAACCAGATCAGGCCGCGCGAGCTGCCGCGCAAGGTGGCATCGGGGAGCAACTACGACAGCGGCGATTTTCCGGGCGTGCTCAAGCATGCGCTCGAAGCCGCCGACACCAAGGGTTTCGGGCGCCGCAAGCGCGAGAGCCGCAAGCGCGGTCGCGTGCGCGGGCTCGGCATCGGCAGCTTTCTCGAGGTCACGGCGCCGCCGTCGAAGGAGATGGGCGGCATCCGCTTCGAGGCCGACGGCACCGTCACTCTCATCACCGGCACCCTCGATTACGGCCAGGGCCATGCCTCGCCGTTCGCGCAGGTGCTGAGCGAGCGGCTCGGCATCCCGTTCGAGCGCATCCGTCTGCTCCAGGGCGACAGCGACGAGCTCCTCGCCGGCGGCGGCACCGGCGGATCGAAATCGATCATGCACAGCGGCACCGCGATCGTGGAGGCTTCCGCCAAGGTGATCGAGCAGGGCAGGCAAATCGCCTCCCATGTGCTCGAGGCCTCCGTTTCCGATATCGAGTTCGCACAGGGACGTTTCGTCATTGCCGGCACCGACCGCGCCATCGGGATCATGGAGCTCGCCGAAAAGGTGCGCGCGGGGATCAACCTGCCGGAGGGTGTTCCGTCGAGCCTCGACGTACGCCATGTCAGCGATGGACCCGGCGCCGCCACCTATCCCAACGGCTGCCATGTCTGCGAGGTCGAGCTCGACCCCGACACCGGGGTCATCGAGGTGGTGAGGTATTCCTCGGTCAACGATTTCGGCACGGTGATCAATCCCCTGATCGTCGAGGGGCAGCTGCACGGCGGCGTGATCCAGGGCATCGGCCAGGCGCTGATGGAGATGACCGTCTACGATGCCGAAGGCCAGCTCCTCACCGGGTCGTTCATGGATTACGCGCTCCCGCGCGCGAGCGATTGCCCGCAGGTCGGCGTGGTCAACCACCCGGTTCCGGCGACGACCAACGTGCTCGGGGTGAAGGGGTGCGGGGAAGCCGGCTGTGCCGGCTCGCTCACCTCGGTCATGAACGCGATTGCCGATGCACTCGGCGAGCTCGGCATTCGTCACGTGGACATGCCGGCCACGCCATATCGTGTCTGGCGTGCGATCCAGGACGCGCGGGCGCGGCCTTCCGCCTGATCGGGCGCGCGGGATCGCGACAGCGACAGATGACGCAGGCCACCGAGCTCCTCGGATCCACGCGCACCAGCGAAGCGAGGCTGATCGCCGGCGTGTGCACCGCGCACCTGGTCAGCCACTACTACATGATGCTGCTCGCTCCGCTGTTCGTTTTCATCAGGGCGGACTACGGCGTCAGCTATACCGAGCTCGGCATCGCGCTCACCGTCTTCAACGTGGTGTCGGCGGTGATGCAGACGCCGGTCGGTTTCCTGGCCGATCGCATCGGAGCACGCGTCATTCTCATCGGCGGGTTGCTGCTGGGCTCGGGCGCGGTCGCGGTGGCGGGGCTCGTCGACGCGTTCTGGGTGTTCGTGGCGATGTACGCCGTCCTGGGACTTGCCAACACGGTCTATCATCCGGCCAACTATGCACTCCTTTCCGAGCGCGTCTCGCCGCGGCGCATCACCCAGGTTTTCTCCTATCATACCTGTGCCGGCATGATCGGATCGGCCATTGCGCCGGTGACCCTCCTGTTCATGCAGAGCGTGGTGGGTTGGCGCGGTGCCTTCGTGTGCGCCTCCACCCTCGGCATCGCCACTGCCGCGCTGCTCGCCCTGCAGGGCGAGCCGCCGGCTCGACGTCAGCCGCAAGCGTCGAGCGCGCGGCGCGAGGATGCACCGGCAACCGCCGATGGCTGGCAGCTGCTGCTGTCGCCGCCGATCCTGCTCAACCTGGTGTTCTTCGTCGTGCTGTCGCTGGTCGGCGGCGGCCTCAATCAATACCTGGTCGTGGGCCTGAAAGCGCTGCACGGGACGCCGCCCGCCGTCGGCAATGCCGCCCTCACCGGCCTGCTCGCCATGAGCGCGGTCGGCGTCCTGGTCGGCGGCGCCCTCGCCGCACGCACCGGGCATCACCAGATCGTGGCTTCGATCGGCCTGCTGGTGATGGGCGCAGCGAGCACGCTGATCGGCCTGGCCGATCCGGGCGCCTTGTTGCTGATCCTGGTGGTGTCGCTGAGCGGGTTTGCGAGCGGCGTCACCATGCCGTCGCGCGACATGATCGTGCGCTCGGTCACCCCGCCGGGATCGTTCGGCAAGGTGTTCGGCTTCGTCACCACCGGCTTTCATATCGGCGGCATGGTGGCGCCCTTGATCTTCGGACAGCTGCTCGATCACGGCCATCCGCGCGCGGTGTTCCTCTTCATCGCCGCCGGCGCGCTGGTGGCGATTGCCACCGTCGCGTTCGGGATGGGCGGCCGGCGCGTCTCGTGAGCGGTGCCGCGCACCCGCTGGCGGCGGCGCCATCCCCGAAATTCGGGTAGAATGAGCAGGCGCCCGCTCGACCGGGCTGGCCGACGACGATCGGGGATGCCGGGATGAAACCCAGGAGCTGCCGCGCCGGTCTCGCCGCCATGTCTGCGGCCGCGTGCCTGATGACGACGCCGGCGCCGGCAGCGGACTACTACGCCGGCAAGACCATCGATTTTCTGATCGGCGGCGACGTCGGCGGCGGCTACGACATCTACGCCCGTCTCATCGGCCGGCACCTCAACCGCTTCATTCCGGGAAATCCCGCCGTCGTCCCCAAGAACCAGCCTGGTGCCGGCAGCGGACGTGCCGCCGCCTTTCTCTATAGCGTGGCGCCCAAGGACGGCACCGCGATCGGCGCGGTCTTTCCCGGCGCCATCATGGGACCTCTGCTCGATGACCGCGCCCAGGCCCTCTACGATCCGACCAGGTTCCAGTATCTCGGCAGCGCCGACAACGCGACGCGCGTCTGCATCAGCGGTGCGCGCGCCCGGGTCAGGACCTTCGAGGATGCGCTGGCGCACAAGGCGATCATGGGCGCGAGCGCGGCCGGCGGATCGACGCGCGACTATGCCAACATGCACCGGAAGACCACCGGCGCCATGTTCGAGCTGGTGGCCGGCTACAAGGGGACCGCCGACATCTTCCTGGCGATGGAGCGCGGCGAGGTCGACGGCATGTGCGGCCTCGACTGGGCGAGCCTCAAGTCGCAGCGTCCCGACTGGGTCCGCGACAAGTCGGTCAATATTCTCGTCCAGGTCGGGCTGGAGGCGGACGCGGAGCTGAGCGGGCTCGGCGTCCCGCCGATCTGGAAGTACGTGAAAAGCGAGGACGACAGGAAGGCGGTCGAGCTCATCGTCGGCCAGCAGATGTTCGGGCGTCCCTACCTCGCCCCGCCCGGCGTGGCGGCGGAGCCGCTCCGCATCCTGCGTGCGGCCTTCACCGCGACCATGCAGGACCGCGAGCTCCTCGCCGAGGCCGAGCGGGCCCGCATCGACGTGACGCCCACCACGGGCGAGAAGGTGCAACGCCTGGTGCAGCAGCTCTATGCGGCACCGAAGGCAACCGTCGAGCGCGCCAAGGACCTGGTCAAGCCGTAGCGCGCTGCGATCCTCCTCAAGGAGTTGCGTAGGGTGGGCAAGAGCGCGCGACGCAGGTGATCGATCCGCACCGCACGGCACGCGCTCTTGCCCACCCTACTTTCTGAGCCCTCCTCCCGAGGAGGGCCCACCGATGTCGGGTTTACCCGACATCGGCGCCAAAGGTGCGCAAGTCGACTTGCGTGGGCGCGTCTCGAAGGATGAGGCGGCTCACGCGCTCGCGAAGGTCATCAGCTTGCGGCCGCGGGTCGGGTGGCGCAGCTTCTGCAGCGCCTTGGCCTCGATCTGACGGATGCGCTCACGCGTCACGCCGAACACCTTGCCGACCTCTTCGAGGGTATGGTCGCCCTCGCCGCCGATCCCGAAGCGCATGCGCAGGATGCGCTGCTCGCGTGGCGTCAACTCGGCGAGTGCCTCGCTGACGACGTCGGTGAGAGCGCTCGCCTCCGCCGCCGTGTGCGGATCGATGGCGTCCGGCGCCTTGATCAGGTCGCCCAGGGTCGCATCCCCGTCCTCGCCGACCGGAAGATCGAGCGATGCCGGCTCCTGCACCATCGACAGCACCTGCTCCACGCGGGCGACGGAAACACCGACCCGCCTGGCGATCTCCGCCGGCGCCGCCTCCTCTCCGCGCCGCTGGTAGAGCTTGCGCCGCTCGCGGCGGACCTTCCCGGCGATCTCGCTCATGTGAACGGGGATGCGAATGGTTCGGCCCTGGTCGGCAATGGCGCGAGCGATGGACTGACGGATCCACCAGACCGCATAGGTCGAGACCTTCACGCCGTGACGGTGGTTGAACTTCTCGACCGCATGCATGAGGCCCATGTTGCCTTCCTGGATGAGGTCGAGCAGATCGAGGGAGCTGTAGCGGCGATACTTCTTGGCGATGGCGACGACGAGGCGCAGATGCGCCTTCACCATCTCCTCGCGCGCACGCGCGAGCTCGCGACGTGCGCGGCCCACCTCGGCGGCGGCAGCGCGGAAGTCCGCCATCGGCAGGCCCACGCGCTCGGCCACCGTGACGAGCTCGCCGCGCAGGGCCTCCACGCGCCGGGAATGCCGCCGCTCGACCTCACGCCATCCCGGCAGCGAGGGGGCAGCCGCTGCGAGCCAATCGGGATCGAGCTCGCGGCCGAGGTAGCGGTCGAGCACCTCCCGGCGCGGAACGCCGCAGTCCATCGCCAGCTGCATCAGCTCCTGGTCGGCATCGCGAACGGCCTGATGCTCGTTCTCCAGCTGCGCGACCAGATCGGAAACCCGGTCGTTGTGAAGCCGAAGACCTTCCATCTCGGCGGCGAAGGCTGCAAGCAGCGTCTGCAGCCGCGACTGCGTCCGCTTGGCGAGGTCGCGGCCGCGACCGATCGCGACCACACGCTTTCGGCTCAGGGATGCGATCTCGCCGGCGAGTGCGGAGATCCGGTCCAGGCGCGCGCCGATGGCGGCCACGAGGACCGCCTCGTGATCAAGCGCGCCGTCCTCGTCTTCGACTGCGTGCACGTCCCCGACGACACCGGGAGACCCTGCGCGCTGGTCGGCCGCGCCTGCAGTCGTCTCCTCGTGCCCCGCCGAACCCGGGAAGATGCCGAGATCGACGAGATCGCGTGCACGCAGGCGGCCGGCGCGCAATTCGCCCGCCCACTGATCGATCCGCTCGATCAGCATGGGAACCCGGTAGAGGCCCTTCAAGACTGCGAGTTGAGCGGCCTCGATGCGCTTGGCGAGCTCGAGCTCGTCCTCGCGCGAAAGCAATTCCCCGCAGCCCATCTGGCGGAAATAGGTGTCGACCAGATCGCGCGAGAACGCCACCTCCCGGTCCGGCCCCACGTCGGCGGCCGGCCGCAACCCGTTCCCGGCACGCTCCCGACCGTCATCGCTTGCGTCGAAGAGTTCGGCAAGCGGGTCCCGCTGCTCGGGGGCGGAGCCTGCGCGCCCCTCTCGAATGAGCCCGTCCATCTCAACAACCTTCCAATATCCGTTGCACATGTCCGCGCCGAACCCGCCCGCCCGACGCGGGGGAGCGACGCAGGAGTCCGATTGCGCCCGAAGCGAAAGTCCGCCGTGCCTTGGCCGTTAGCCGAGGAGCAGGCGAGTGCCGTTCGGCGAAAGGGGAAATTTCAGCGGCAGCGTCGTCGCCAGCGCCTTGGGCGCGCCCACGCTGGCTCGCCCCCGAGATGGGCGCATGGAACCGAAAAATCAAGCCTTTCGTCGGCATCGACGGCGCGTCGTCATGCCGGCGCAACGGGCGCGTTCCGGGCAGCAAGCGCACGGAGCAACCTGGGCGTGCATATGCCACCCCAGGAGGCCGACATTGGCCTTGCAGCGCCTCCTGCGACCTATCCGAACCCGGGAAATTGCCATGAACCTCGAGCCAACCACCGGCGATCCGCGTAGACGAAGGTCGTAGCGACTGACTTCGGCTGCACCCTTGCTATGCTATGCGCTTGGCGAGCGGACCCAGGCGAAGGGCTCCATCGGGTGCGAGGTCACGCCGTTCCAGCAGAGGCGGTTCTGGACGTCCTCGGCAGGGCGCAGTTCGCCATGACGGACATCCTGCGTCGCGCGCAGGGCGATGCACTGGGAGCAATGGGGCTCGGCCCCGTGGAATGCCCCTACCGCGTCGTCGGCTCCGGATCGCACTGGCACTTGCGCGACTACGGCGGCGGTGCGGCTTCGCCCCCGCTGCTCATCGTCGCGGCGCCGATCAAGCGGCCGTATATCTGGGACCTGGCTCCCGCGGTCAGCGCGATCCGCCATTGCCTGCGCGAACGCCTCCATGTCCATCTCCTGGAATGGATGCCGGCCTCGCGCGCGACCGCCGGCCACGGGCTCGACGATTACGCCGAAGCGTTCCACGCCTGCATCGGGCTCGTGTGCGGCGCGGATCGCAGCCGGCGACCATTCCTCATCGGCCACTCGCTCGGGGGCACGCTCGCAGCCATCTTCTCCGCCACGGCACCCGACCGCATCGGCGGTCTGGTCCTGCTCGGAGCACCGCTCTGCTTCCAGCCGGTCGACCAGTCGGTTCCGGGACGCGCTCGTCGCCATGGCTCCGTCGGCGATGGCGGAATCCGAGCCGTTCCCCGGCTCGCTGCTGTCGCAGATGAGCGCGCTGGCCTCGCCCGAGACCTTCGTCTGGTCGCGGATGATGGATGCGATCCTCAGCCTCGCCGACCCGCACGCCCTCGACATCCATGCGCGGGTGGAGCGCTGGGCGCTGGACGAGGCGGCGCTGCCCGGCAGGCTGGTCCATCAGATCGTCGAATGGCTCTATCGCGACAACCGCTTCTGTCGCGGTGCGCTGCCGGTGCGGGGAATGCTCGTCGGTCCGGCCGACGTCGCGGCCCCGGTGCTGACGGTGGTGAACGCAGCCGATGAGGTCGCTCCTGCGGCCTCCGTTGATCCCTTCGTCGCGGCGGTTGCGGCGACCGACGTGTCCCGGATCGACTATGCGGGCGAGACCGGGGTCGGCCTGCAGCACCTGGGCGCTTTGATCGGGCGCGATGCGCATGCCCGGGTCTGGCCGCAGATCGGGCGATGGCTTCGGGACCGCAGCTCGATCTCGACGGCAGCGTGAAGGCGAAGGCGGACGCGGACGAGCCGCGCCTCGCTTCCCTTTCGCACTTGGAAAGGCGCACGAGATGCCCTAGATGTCGCTCGCGCCGCGGGGTTGCCGGCCTTGCCGGCGCGGCCGTCCGGTCGGCCGCATGGAGTTGAGGCGATCGCTCCGACTTGGGGGATAGTTCAATGGTAGAACAGCGGACTTCTGACTCCGTTAATCTAGGTTCGAATCCTAGTCCCCCAGCCATTGTTCTGTTTGCATTTTTCGCCTCCGCCCCGCAGAACATCGTAGATCAGTCGGGAGCTAGTCGGGAGTTTTCGTTCGCCTTTCGAGCTTTCGGATTGCGCTCTCCGCCAGTGCCTGATCGCGGTGGAGGTAGTGCGAATTTAGTATCGAACGAACATCCCGTAGGCTGTGTCCGGTGATCGTGGCGATCTCAGCCTCGCTGCATTCCGCCAACGCCAACCGCGTCACCGCAGTCCCGCGCAGATCATTGAAGGTGACACCAACAATCCCTGCTTTTGCGCATGCCTTGCCCACGATGCTCGAAACCCATCCGGCGTCCACGGTCGCTTATCGGTTGAGGTCAGGATCAATGGACTGTGTTTGTGGCGTGAGTTGAGTGCGGCCTTCAGTGGTGTCCCGACCGGGATAACGACGCGAGCCCCGGTCTTCGATTGCCTGAGTCGGATGTGCGAGCCGTCATATGCCGACCAAGGAAGCCGCAGCAGGTCGCCTTGACGCTGCCCGGTCCAAAGCGCGAGTAACAGCGGCAGATGAAGATGTATCGGCGCATTCTTGAGGAATGCGGCCTCGTCATCGGCCGTCCAAATCCTGTCGGCACGCGATCCGCGGTAGAGCCGCCCACCCTTCTCGCACGGGTTTGCTGTGACAAGCCCACGATTGAGCGCCCAGGAGAGCACGCGGGCCAGAACCGCCCATGAGTAGTCAGCCTGCCGGCGGGACATGGCGGCTAGTTCGTCGCGCCAGCCCATGAAGATGCCGCGCGTCCGGGATCGGCGAGTGCCGAGAGCGGGAAGTCGCCGAACTTCTCCTCGATGATCTTGATCTTGGCGACGTAGTCGGCGCGGGTCCGCTCTGCCAGGTCGCTGAAATCGGTGCTCGCCTGATATCCCTGCAGGATGCCCAATAGGACGCCCTTGGGTGGCGCCACCTTGCGCGCAGCCGCCTCATTGTACGAGGCGATGAATTCTGGCGTGCCGGGCTCGCCCTTGAGCGCGGGCCCGCCCTTCCATGCCCAGTAATATGTGCGCACGGTACCGTCAGCGAGCACCTTGCGCCGGGAGTTAATGCCCTTCAGTCGGACGCGCATGTTTCGCCATCCATTCATCGAGGGGGGCGGAATTTTGCCCTTGGGCAATGACCGTTACAACGTCGATTATGCCGGTCTTCGCATCGATCTTGACGCCCGATACTGGCAACCCGGCGGCCTGCACCGCTCGAATGGCTCGGGTCACGTCTCGTTGCCGGAATGAGGGTGCTCGCGCCATGGCTCACTCCAGCTCGTCCAGGCTGTCGCCGAGCGGTCCGAGGCCCGGCTTGTTGTGCCGGCGATAGACGGTGAGGTTGCCGTTCGAGCCCTGGATCGCCGCCGTGTCAGTGGTCAGCGCCACCACCGTCCGTCCCTGCAACAGCCAGATCAGCCCGGTCTGGTCATAGCGTGATAGCCGTCGGTAGCTTGGCGCAGGCTTGTCCGGGACCTGATGCAATCCGAACAAGTCGCGTGGCGTCCAGCCCAGCGCCTGCGCCTGGTCGCCCCATTGAGCGAGGAAGCGGCGACCGTCCTCGACCGCCTGTTGCCAATCGGCGGGCTCAACGAAGTCGGGACACCGCGCCTCAAGCTGCGAAAAAAGCGAATTAAGCGAATTAAGCCCCCGGCGAGCCCTGCCGAGCGCTAGGGTGCCACCCGGTGGCTCGAGTCCCCTGACCCCCTTATTTCGCATATTTCGCTTCTTTCGCGGGCCGTGCGGACGAGATCGAGGTATCTCATCGCTCGCCCTCCCCGACGCGGATCCATCTTTCCTCGGGGCGGCCCGATGTCTGGGTTGTCACCGGTCTGGCTTTGCCGTGGCGATGCAGGAGGCCGAGTGCATGTGCGATGCGGACGGAGGAGACGTGACGGGCGAACAGCGTGGAGATCTCGGTTCTCGACAGCCCAGCCTTGCCCGCACGGGATGAGGCTGGCCAAGATCGTGTCGGCGACTTCGTCCCCGAGCGCTTCACCGAAGATCTGAGCCGCGCTGTCTTCGCAGTACTGCCAGACGGCCAAGGCCGCATGCAGGTGGGCCACGTCGATATGCTGGCTGTTGTCGAGCGCGGCGTAGATGACCGCGAGCCTGAGGGTCTGGGCCTCGGCACGCCCAAGGATCGCCCCCAACAGCCCAGGACGCTCGGCGGACAGGTGGTGATAGACCGCACCCCACACCGAGGCGGCCTCGCGGGTCATGGTTAGCCGACCAAGCGTCCTCGCCCTCTCGACCGCGCCAGCCACGTCTCCACCGAGTTCATGGAGAATCTGCGGGATCAAGGTCGCCCCCGAACGGCAACTCCTTCGAGCGCTTCACCTTCGCGAACAGGAACCGATTGGCGAAGCCGTTAGCCATTTCGACCTTGGTCAGCTTCGACCGCAGTTCGTCGTCGGTGATGTGCGCCACGATAGAGATGTGCGATCCCGTCCCCTTGAGGGGCGAGTTCTTGGTCATCGTCTGCAGCCGCGACGTGCCCCAGGCATCGCGCAGGATTGACGATAGCGTGTTGCCCGCCCGTTCCATGACCGACAGCGCGCCTGCAAACTCCTCGGTCACCAGCATCAGCCGCTTGTCAGGCACACCACTGTCAACCACCTCTTGCGCGCCTTCCTTGTTGAGCTTCGTCACCGCGTCGCGGACGTGGAAGATGACGCCCTCGCCGGACGAGAGCCCGGTGTTGATGTTGTCCCTCTCCCATTCCGGCGCCGCGATCGCGAGTATTTGGCGCACGCGACCAAGCGCCGTTCCCTTGCGCCCCTTGGCCGTAGCGCCGGACAAGGCGACGAAGAGCTTGGCCCGGTGCTGGTCGCCTTCGACTTGGTAGTGCGCGAGGGGGCCGATTACGTTGCCGAACATCGCGAGGAACGGCAGGAGGATTGCGACTGGGTCGGCCTCCGTGTGGGGTGCGAGCGACCGGACTATCTTGCCGGCGAGACCATAATACGCCGCGTCCTCCAACACCGGCCACACAGGCGAAGGTCTCGGGGGGCGATCGGGATCACTCTCGGCTGGTGTGGCTCGCGCCAACGCGTCGAGTTTTGGATGTTTAAAGACATAGGTCATCGTGAAAGGCCCTTTTCGGATAGCCAGCGATCGATCTCGGCCAGCGCAGTAACATCGCAGCTGCGCAATCGCTGCTCGGCGGCCGGTTCATCGAGCGCGGCAACGCCGCGGTCGCGCACCGCCTGCTTGATGGCCTCGACCGTGGTCGAGGGCGTCGGTCTCGATTTGGAGGCGGGTTTTGGTGCTTGCCTGACCTCATCCGCTCGCCGGCAACCAGCGCAAAAGCTTGGGTTGACGCACGGCTGTCCACCACAGCTATCGCACACGGATTGCACTACCCGGAGCGCCCGGTTCTCAGCCATCAATTGGGTGAGCATGACGTGGGCCCGCAGCGCAATTACCTCGGCCCGGCCAGCGCGGCCATCATCGTCCAGGGCAGCCGGACACTCAGCAAAGTCGATGATGCGCGGCGGTATCGCGGGTTCGATCGTCGCCTCGACCGCAGTCATTGGCGCGTCCTCAGGACAGCGCGCTCGCGCTCGATGCGCGCGAGGACTTGCAACGCCACGCGCCCGAGCACCCGCCATGAGTCGTCGTGGTCGCCGACGGCGCGTTCCGTGCTGCCTACTGGGGAGGGTCTAGACTTGCGCCCGCTGGGACACGCGTGTAGAGAATCCATGCCTGAAGTCCTTTGCTTGCCGGGTTCGCGCGCCAACGCAGCCCGGCAATTTCTTTGCCAGGCACCGGTTGTTTCGGTTGCTGATGGGAGGCGGCGTAAGCCGCCACGTAGGAACGGTCGTGCGAGTTCCGCTCTAGGGAGCGCGTTCGACTAAACGGTCGGTGCCCGCGCGTAGACATTACGGCGCCCCGCCGTCCGGCGCGGAGAATCGGGGCGCCTTCGTTGATTTAACCGTGCCGCTCTTGAAGAACCCGCAACGCGCGGGGGATGTTCAATGTGGTGCCAGCACGGTTTAAGACCGCGGTTTGCTTGATCACGCCTATCGGAACGTTCGGCCTCTCAAACCGCAGCTCGTCTACGTAGAGATCGATCAACTGATGGGCCTCGTGATCCAGCCTTGCATAGTCCGCCAGCATCTCGTCAATGCGCTGGGCAACTGTCTTGATACGCCGTGCCATAAATCACCTGTCGAAATATTCGCTATGTCTGACCGCCATGATTTCGAAGTCTGGATCGGGCGGCGGAGGACTGCCCCCCAGTTGGGTAAGCGGATTATATTCGGCGGTACATCTTCCCCAGCTCATATCGCCTGATTGTCCGCAAACTCGCCCACGTCGGGCGCCATCGCTCCAAAGCAATCATGGATGACCATCACGTTCGTGATCCCACACTTGACCGCAGTATTGACTGACAAGGTCAGGTGGCTACTGTCCATCGAGTGCGTGACGTTGGCGACGGCGCTGTTGAGCACCTTTCGCTTTTTGGGCTCGTCGAGATAGTCATCCGAAATCGTCAGGCTCGAACCGTAGAAAGGCAACCGCACGCGGGTGGGTTTGCTCTTGCGATAACGATTGGCGACGGGAAATCCGCTTGGCGTGACCCATTGCATGAAGGTCTTGCGGTCCAAGCAATCCTTGGCGATGCCCCTAATGTATTCCCGGGTCTCCATTGCGCCCGGCAGCTTCTGCTCGATGGCCTCCCAGATGTGATCCCGTAACCGCACCATTGCCTTGTATGAAACGGAAATCTTTAACTCCTCGCACTTCTCCTTGATCTGATCGAGCATCCCCGCCTTGGTCACGCCGTACGGCAGGGTCATGATGGGTTGTTTGAGCAAGTCACGCAGATCGTGATCGAGCCAGCATTGCGCGTCCGGGTCCACGCACAGATTGGACTTGGCGTGCGCCGCTACGATCTCATAAACGTCCTTAACCGGAACAGTTCGCGGAAGTGCCTAGCTGCTCGTTTCAACAAACTTGAGTTGCCGGTTTCATTCGATAAACGGTAGCCGCCCGGAGGGGTTCGCGTTTGAAGGTTGACTGCGGCGGCAAGCTTTGCATCCCCACGCATTAGGGCGAGATGCTGTAGCCCGTTGGACGAAGCATCGAGCCACACCGGCAGATGGGTTTCGTATTCCTGTCCATGCGTGTCGGCCGCCACATACTCCGCGCAGGCTGCGGCGAATAAAAAGGGCTCCTTTGCTTTGGGCGCACCCTTGGCATCGGTGTCTTGCAGCCATATCAGCCCCGGGGCACGGGCCACCGCCTTGATCAGATCGCGGTTATCGGCAACCCATTCGTGCCGCTCGCGCCACGTTCCCTTTTTGCCATAGGCATTGGCAACCGCGATCTCCAGCCACTCAATGCTGCCCCCAAGCCTCTTGCCCTCCGCAAACAGGAATAGTGATCGAACCGGATCGCCTCTGGTGTAGTTGAAATCGCACAGTTGGATCAGCCGGCCTCTGAAATCGCAGCGAACCGGATTTCACAACGTCTGTGTCGCCCAGCGCCGAGGCCACAACGATGTCGCGCTTGTATTTTTCGCCGGCGAATTCCCGCAGCAGCGGGAGCATCGCGGTATTGATCTTAAGCGGCACGCGCTGGACCGAACTCACTCCCCTGGCGTGCGGCTCAATGGAGCCATCCGCAAATGCCGCCTTGATCGCCGCCTCGGTTTCGAGATCGCCCTTGGTTTTGACAAAATCCGCGCTGATCCGGTCGTCGTATTCCACGCGCCACGCTGTCCATGCTGGCGGCTCCGGTCAGCGACGGCATGTAGAGCGGATGCGCGAAGACCAGCTTTTCGGCCAGGTCGTCCAGGGCAGCCTTATGGTCTTCGGCAAACTTGGGAAAGCCGCGCTCATCCACGTCGAAACAATCTCAGCTCCGCAAGGCAATCCCAAAGCCAGTCGCCCGCTTGGGTACACTCGGCATCCGTCCAATCGATGCGCCTGAACTTGCCAAGCGCAGCGTGCTTGTTGCGGGCCGCCTTCACCCATTTCTGGGCAGCGAGCAGACCGGCAAACTCAAGCTCATTCCGAACCATGCGGCCCAGCTCAAGGCGGAACAGCATGTTCGGGTTATCGACCTTCCGAAGCTTGCCCTTCCGTTTGCGCAAATCCCAGCCCGCGTGGATGCGATCCAGAATGGCCCGCAGGGCGAGATAGGCTAATTGCTTGCGCGAAAGCCCGCGTAGGACCTGCTCAAGGCCCCGAGGCGGCTTTTTTCTCTGCAAATACGCCGCCAGCGGCAGGACGTAGAGCTTCAATGCCTCACGACCGATCCGCTGGGTGCTGAATGGCCCGCTCGCGAACCGATCCCTCGTCTGGGCCCGGGTGTCTAAAACCTGATCCACGTACTCCTCTTCATAGGTGTAACATTCAGCAGTATGGAAGCAGGAAAGGCCGTCCAGCTACCCGGAGCGAATCACTTGTCGCGTCGATTTGCTTTTCATACTGAGAATTTGCCCGGAAATCGCGGCATGTATGGCGAAAGTGACGGCGGAAGGCGGCGGATTCGGCTGCGAAGGGCGGCTACCACGGCGGAAAACGGCGGCGACCAAGCCGCATGCTCACGCACGGGGCGCTTTGCGGGCCTCGATCAACTCGACGGTGTGCCGTCCACTCACCACTGCGGGCCGTTGCAACGCCCGAGCAGAAGCCGGATGGCGATGCCGTTGTCTGCTCGCGCCGGGCCTCCTACAAAGCCGCATGTTGCGTGCTCGCCCTTCCGGCATCGGACCCTGCCTACCATCTCGCGCCGACCGCCCGCCGTCCGGCGCGAATTGGATTCACGAGATCAAGCTCGACGGCTTCCGGCTGATGGCTCGTCGGGATCCTGATGGGCGCGTGCGGCTGCTCACCCGAAACGGGCATGATTGGGCATTGCGCTATCCGCTGATCGCCGAGGCCGTCCGCGCTTTGCCAGGGCAGTCTTGCGTGATCGACGGCGAGGCGGTTGCGGTCGATAGCAACGGTCTGCCGTCCTTCGATCGACTGCGCTTTCGCCGCGACGATGACCGCGTCGTCCTGTTCGCGTTCGACCTCCTGCAGCTGGACGGGACGGACTTGCGGCGTGAGGCCTTGGAGCACCGCAAGGATCTGCTCGTCATCCTGCTGACCAAGGTGAAGCTCGGCCTGCACCTCAACGAGCACATCGGAGAGCCGGGTGAGATCGTCTTCGAGCACGCCTGCAAGCTGGGGTTCGAAGGCATCGTGTCGAAGCGGCTGGGCTCGCGCTATGTCTCCGGCCGCTCGCGCGACTGGCTCAAGTGCAAGAACCCGACGCACCAGGCGGCGACACGCGAGCTGGAGGATTGGGGCAGGCGATGACGACGTTAAAAACCGCATCATGATCTTCGGCCCGACGCCCGATGGCACCTATGTGGTCGAATTCAAGACGGCCACCGGAGAAACACTCGCGATCTCAATTCCGAGAAGCGAGACGGCCGTGATTCGGCACTTCGTAGAGCGAATGCCGTATGGGTTGTTCGTGCCGGAGGTGAATGCGACTGGTTGAGGTAAGGCAGCCCAGCCTGCAGCTAGAGACCAACCCGAACCTCGTCTGCGAATGTCCGCAGTTTGGGGCAGACCAGAACCTCAGTGAGGAGGATGCGTTTTGGGCCGTTCATGACCCAACTGAGACATGGGCGGCTCAAACTTTCGCAACGCAAAAGGATTATTCGTTCCTCGCTAAAGCGTGATATCGTCCCCTCTATTGCATGCACACGACCTCCGTCGGGAGCGGTCGCATGGCAATCCACATCCGACGGCGGGAATTCATATTCATACTGGGCGGCGCGGCTGCCGCGTGGCCGCTCGCGGCGCGCGCGCAGCAGTCGGAGCGGATGCGGCACATCGGCGTGCTCAAGCCGGGCGCCGCAGACGATCCGGTACCGCAGGAGCGCAACGCGGCGTTCCTCCAGGCGCTGCAGCAATTGGGCTGGACCGTCGGGCGCAACCTGCGGATCGACTACCGCTGGCCGGGAGGCGATGCCGAGCGCATTCGCAAATACGCGGCGGAATTGGTCGCGCTCGCGCCGGACGTCATCTTGGCCTCTGGCACCGCGAACGTCAGGCCGCTGCTGCAGGCAACCCGCACAGTGCCGATTGTGTTCCCGATCGTCGGTGATCCGGTCGGCTGGCTTCGTCGATAGCCTAGCGCGGCCGGGCGGCAACGCCACCGGATTCATGTCGTTTGAATACAGCCTGAGCGGGAAATGGCTGGAACTGCTCAAGCAAATCGCGCCGCACGTGACACAAGCGGCGGTCCTTCGGTACGCCGCTACAATGTCCGGACCCGCCCAGTTCGGCGTCATCCAGGCCGTGGCGCCGTCGCTAAGGGTGGAGGTCAACCCGATCAATATACGCGACGCCGGCGAGATCGAGCGCGGGGTCGCGGCTTTTGCGCGCTCCTCGACGAGTGGCGGACTGATCGTGACGGCGAGCGGGTCGGCAACGCGTCATCGCGATCTGATCATCACGCTGGCGGCCCGGCACAAGCTGCCTGCGGTCTACTCCAACCGCTTCTACGTCACCGCCGGCGGCCTGATTCCTATGTGCATTACCACCAGTACCCCGGCCGGCTACGTCGATCGCATCCTGAAGGGCGAGAAGCCGGCCGACCTGCCAGTGCAGGCGCCGACCAAGTACGAGACGGTGCTCAACCTCAAGACGGCCAAGGCGCTCGGCCTCGACGTGCCGACGACCGTGCTTGCCCGCGCCGACGAGGTGATCGAATAAAGCTGCGAGGGTTGATCGTGATTGTGCGACAGGACGCAATACGCGAGCACGTCGAACGAACCCAGAAGCTGATCGACAGACTTGACAAAGTTGCCGCCAACGGTCCGCCGTGGCTGCGCCCGTGGCAGTGGCTCGGTACGTTTGGCGGCCTCCTACTGCTCTGGCTGACCGGGCTCCTCGTGTTTGGACTAAACGGCTGACCGGAGCGAACAGGAGGTTTGATCTGGAGCAGGCGCGATGCCCATACGTCTCCTACTGGAACACGACCATTCATTTGAGCCGGATGAAGTCGAAGGCTTGATCGCGGCGTTCGAGGACGTGCTTCGCGTGCTAGGACTGACAAATCGGGAAGACCCAATCACCTTGACCGTGGCCAAGAAGATCATTGAGTTTGCCAAGGAAGGCGAGCGTGATCCGGTCCTATTGCGCGATGAGGTCTTAAGAGCCCTTGGCAGGTAAACGGAACCGCAAGAGGGCGGGGCTCACGCAGGCTGAGGTTGCTGCGTCCTTTGTCGCCGCCGTGGAGGGGAGTTGCGCCCTCCTGCTCATTCACTGCCAACAACCGAACTCATGCACCGCAGCAAACCCTGCGCACCTTGTTGGCACTGGCAAGTAAGACGTCCTGACTACGATAGCTATCGGCTAAGGGCGACGACCTTCCCGCCTGGGCGATGTCCACTTTTGGCAAGGGCTGCTTGTACCTTAGTGACGAGTTCGTCCCCAACGAACGGCTTTTTGATAATTCTCGCGTCGCCGATTTCCTCAAGTGCGGCATTGTCCGCGTACCCCGTCACAAACACTACTGGAACCGTCGGATACTTGGAATTCACTTCCCGAGCTACATCCAACCCATTCATGCCAGGCATTGCAAAATCCAACATGACGAGATCGACACTTGCCTCTCTGCTTAAGAGGTCAAGCGCAGCTCCGCCACTTCCTACTTCCATAACCACATAGCCGAGTTCTCGGAGCAGAGACGATGTGACCTCACGTACCGCACTGTCATCGTCTATGAGAAGAATAATTGCGCCGTTGCGGTGGTGCTGAGCTGCGCCAACAGAACCTGAGATTACTTCTAATACGTCAGTCTCAGCCGCACGGGGTAAATAGACCTTCACGGATGTGCCTTCGCCAACGCGGCTCTCAATCCGCATACCCCCGCCGGACTGCTTGGCGAAGCCGAGCACTTGGCTCAATCCCAAGCCTGAGCCCTTGCCGATTTCCTTGGTGGTAAAAAACGGTTCAAAGGCTTTCGCCAGCACGTCCTTGGTCATTCCCGAGCCAGTATCAGTTACCGAAATCGCCACGTACTCACCGGCAGGGGGCTCTTCGGGCTTTTCGGGAGGCCCCACGGTTGCGTTGGCGGTTTCTAGCGTGATGCTACCGCCAACTTGACTTGCGTCCCGTGCATTAATTGCGAGATTGAGAACAACCAATTCGACTTGAGTCGGGTCCACGAGCGCGCGCCAGAGACCGGGGCGGAATACGGTGTTAATCTGGACGCTGCCACCTAACGAGCTCTCAAGTAGATCGCGCATATTTGACAGCGCTTCGTTGAGATCAGTGGGTTTAGGCTCAAGGCGCTGACGGCGGGAAAACGCAAGCAGCTGCGATGTGAGCTTGGCGCCGCGCTCGGCTGCAAGCCGCATGTGGGAAAGGCGCTGCTTTAGCTTTCCATCGGTAGAACTGTTGAGCCCCTTTTCAACAAATCCGAGATTGCCAAGCACCACCGTGAGCAGATTGTTGAAGTCGTGCGCAACGCCCGAGGTCAGCTGGCCCACCGCCTCCAGTCGCTGCATTTGACGCAGCGTGATCTTCTACTCGCTCGCGCTCCTCGATCTGAGACACCAACTGTCGATTGGCCGCCTCGATCTCACCAGCACGTTCGGCAACACGGGTTTCCAATGTCTCGTTCAAGCGGCGCAGGTTCGTCTCTGCGGTTCGCGCAAGACTTTCGCTCTCATGCAACGCTTCCAGTCGAGCGCGGGCTTCGTATTGTCGTCGCCGTCCCCGCAACGCCGTTTTCACAACGCTGATCAACGTCGTCGGGTGAAAGGGGCGCTCCAGAAAACCAACGTTGCCCAATGCTTCCATTTGCCGTTCGGCGGCGGGGTTTCGCTCAATTCCACCCCCGCGCTCGGTCAGAAGAACGAAAGGAAAATCCGACCAGGGCGGCTGGGACGCCACCCAGCTCACTAGCCCTTTGATGTCCGCACTGCGGATGGCGTCATCGGTCAGCACCGCGACACCGGCCCCCAAATCAATCTCTCGCAGAAACGCCGTGAGATCGTTGCAAATTGCAGGGACCAAGCCCGCCTCGCCAAGGATTCTTGCTGCAACGAATGCATCTCGACCCTGAGGCGCAAGGATGAGCGCGCGCTCAGAAAGGTTATCGTGGGTTCCGTTCAAGGTTTCCGGTCCGTCTGTTCCCCGACATATTGAGGGACGCCTCGCAGAACACCTTGAAATTTGTCGAGCGGGTCCCCGATCTTGAGCCCATTTTTGTCGATGCTGAACTCGCGGATCGTATTTTCGTGTGCGCCGGTGCGTTTCTTAAGCACGGAGACTGCCCGCCGCACCTGTCCACCCGCTTCAAAATAGCGCAGCAGTAGGACGGTATCGGCGAGATAGGTGACGTCTACGGGAGACTTCATATCGCCGATCAATCCATGCTGAGCTACCGTCAAAAAAGTCGCGGCGCCCAGACGGTTCAAATATTGCAGCAGCTCATGCATGTGCAGGATTAGAAACTGCTCTTCAGGCATGGCGTTCTGGTAGCCATTCAAGCTGTCAATGACGACTGTGCGAATGTTTTCCTTTTCCACGGATGAACGAACCTTGTGGGCGAATTCTCCAGGTGAGACCTCCGCCGCGTCCATCTGCTCGATGAACAGATTTCCACTGTCGCGCATGGCCTCCAGATCGATGCCCATCCCTTTTGACCGAGTAAAAAGTAGTCCCAGCTCCTCGTCAAAAATAAACAGCGCAGCACGCTCGCCTCGCTTTATCGCTGCGGCAGCCATGGTCAGAACCATAAGCGACTTTCCCGTCCCCGCCGGTCCTATAATCAACGTGCTCGAACCGCTCTCGATCCCTCCACCCAGCAGTTTGTCAAAAGCGGCAATCCCGCTGGTTAGAACGGTCGATTTCATCCGCGCCCGATACTCAGCGGCCACAAGCCTGGGATAAACCTGCACACCGCCGGTTTTTATTGTGAAATCATGATAGCCGCCGCGAAACGGCTGACCGCGATACTTCATAACGCGCAAACGCCTGCGTTCCGCACCGTAATCGGGAATGAGTTCTTCCATCCTGACCACGCCATGGGCGACACTGTGAACGGTTTTGTCATCCACATCCGCGGTCATGTCGTCGAGCAAGAGCACAGTTGCGTCGCGCTGACCAGAAATAGTGCTTCAATGCCAAAATCTGTCGGCGATAGCGAAGGGAGTTCTGCGCGAGCAGTCGGATCTCCGAGAGGCTGTCAATCACGACGCGCCTTGGCTTGGAGCGCTCCATTGCTTCGAAAATGCGCTGCGTCGTTTCTCCAAGTTCGAGGTCCGACGAGTAGAGAAGGCTTTGCTGCTGCTTTTCATCGAGCAGATTTTCGGGTGGAACAAGCTCGAAAATCTCGATGCCATCGCCAAGGGACCAGCCATGAGAGACCACGACCTCCCGCAACTCTGCCTCAGTTTCCGATAAGGTAATGTAGAGCCCCTTCTCACCAACTCGTGCGCCTTCGAGCACGAATTGCAAGGCAAGCGTCGTCTTTCCCGCGCCTGGACTTCCCTCGATCAAGAACAGTCGATTTCTGCGCAACCCGCCCAATAGAATGTCGTCAAGCCCGACTATTCCCAGTCGAGCTTTAGACGACTGGTCTGAAAGTTCGACCATCGGCGGCTTTCATAGCGGGGTTGAAAAGTGCACAGGTCTATAGAGCGTTGAGCCTCAATCGCCCTCGTATTTAATGGAACTCCGAAGTGGAACTTTGGTTCGACCCCAGGCTCTGATTTACCGGCGGCCTCCGGAACATCTCCCCGGAGCGGGTGTTCGCGCTGATGTCCATGATCGCCAGGAGCTCAAAAGCTCCAAGCAAAGGCCGGATACATTTATGCAAAACCGCGCACCGCCAGAGGGGCGTGCGTGTAATACCGGCACCCTCGGATTCGACTGGCTTGCCGCACGGCCTTGCATGAAGGATAACAAGGGCAGGAGTAGGAGATAGAACCCAAACCGAGCCATTTCCCTCCGCTGCGCCCCTTCGGGCGGTTCTGCGTTGGCGCTCAGTCGCAACGCCGCTCCCTGCGCCTGATCGTGCGCCCATCGGGCCGCTCGATCCTGGTTGTCACCATGGCGCAGTCTCGCCGGGGACCGATGGTGATACCGCCTGGGCCGATACCGATGGTGGCATCTGAATCCCGCGAGCGACGGCTCCTTTGGTCACGGTCCCGCCCGACTTGAATATCGACACCTTGGGCCATCTTCAGATCTTGAGCCTCGGCCGGCATTGTGCCGCCGAATGGTGGGGTGGTCATCAGTACCGCCGCGGCTGCCGCCAGCGCGAAAGCGATCTTGATCATGTGGGCTCCTTTGGGTTTTGGGTTATTTACGGACATACAATCGAACGAGTTACGCTCCTCGAAGCTATTTTGATTTGGGACAGGATCGCGCGTGAACTCTTAACGGCGTGGCCGCGTTGGTCGCACACAACTCGCCTGCGAAAACGGCGTAGCGAGAGATAGAGCGCCGCCCGATGTGGCGTGGCTTGAGCCGCCCGCCCCCGGGCAGCGACAGGCCGCCCATTGCTGGACGGCCCTTTTTCTTCAGAACGCTCGTCACATGTAGAGTGAACGCTCTTTCTTCACTTGATCTGCATTATAGGGCGTTGCGTTCGCGTCGAACGTTTTCCACCCCGACTTGCGATAAGCCGCGGCTCGATCCGCGACGCGGACTGCTGAACGGTCCATTATTGCCTGAAGACGAGCGGCGTCGTTATCTGCAACGCGGGCGCTTACGACGGCGCCGCCGCGACGGAGACCTTCAGCGTAGACATCCGCCTCATCTTTGCCGATCCCGGCTTGCGTCAACGCGCCCAAGGCACCACCAGTGGCGCCACCGGCCGCAGCACCAGCCAGCGTGGCGACGAGCCAGCCGGCGGCAACAACCGGTCCTACGCCCGGAATGGCCATCAGACCGAGACCGGTCAGGAGGCCGGCAGTGCCACCAGCGGCCGCACCGATGGCTGCACCAGTGCCCGCACCTTCAGCACGGTCATCCTTCCCATCGAGGTCGCGATCCGGGAACGTGTCCTTGCCGTCCTTGCTGTACCAGTTGTCGGCATTGCTCGCGATGATGCCGATGTCCGCGTGTGGAACACCGGCAACTTCGAGCTTTTGGACTGCGGCGCGCGCATCGCCGTAGTTATTGTAGAGGCGGGAGATTGTCGTGGTCATGATAATTCCTTTTGAGTTCTTGTGTGATTGGTGTGCTATTGGCTGACGACGTTGCCTTGGAAGTCCACGCTCACTTTGACGGACTTGCCGCCTTGGGTGGCTGTGCCGCGCCAGACGCCAGCGCTGTCCTTCTCAAGTGACCCAACTTCCCTAGCCGATGGAAACCAGAATTTCCTCCCTGCCCCTGGGGGTCTTGCGACGGACCCGATGACCGGCGTTCTCAGCCGAGCTTGCGAAGCGAGGCATCATGAACGAGGCCTTCTCTGCGGCCTCGATCAACTCGATGCTAGAAGCGAGGTCCTAGACGCCGTCGCGCACGAGGCGTTCGACATCAGCGTTTGGCGGCCTCAGAGGTGGCGTTGCTCAGCCCGTAGGTTTGATCTCACGCTGTAAGAGCCAGCGCATGCTGGAGGACGGGACCGACAGCATGTCATCTAACAGATGGGATTCCAGGATCTCAAACAAAAAAACTATCATCTATTTGAGAAGGTGTTAATCCAACCATCTCAATTGTTCCACTCCCGGAGAGGGTAATAAGGGCCCAGCCGCTTGCTGCGGTGCTGGTGACATGCGTCTGCCCTTGAACATCCAGGCGATCCCCTTCGGCAAAGTTAAAGTTCATCACGACATCAGCACCCTTGACCGAAGACGAACCGGTCAGCCCCAAGATTGCCGAACAGTGTATCGTTGCCGAGATTTCCGTTGATTGTGTCGTTGCCCTGGCCCCCAAGTAGTCTGTCCGCATCCTGACCACCAAAAACGAAATCATCGCCAAAGTTGCCATAGACGATATCGTTGCCCAAATTTCCGTAAACGATGTCGTTGTCCTGACCTCCATAAATAGTGTCGTTGACCTGACCTCCATACCCCGTGTCCTGACCGAGATTTCCGTAAATTACGTCCGCACCCAGATTGCCATAAATGACATCGTTGTCAGCTCCACCTGACAAAACGTCATTCCCCGCTCCGCCCAGCAGCGTGTCGTCGCCGGCAAAGCCCTCTATGTGGTCGTCGCCGTTTCGACCAATGATGATGTCTGCGACGTTCTCGCCGAGGTAAAAAACGCCGGTGTTCTCACGTCCAGGCGTGATGTCTTGTACGACCCCACTAAATGCATCAAAGACAACCACGGAATCCGGATTCATCTGGTCGAAGAAAACCGAGCTCTGCAGCTGAGCGAACGCAGCGGAGCTTAACGCTGCGTTGTGCGCATAGTGTCTGAGCGGATGAAGGCCATCATAATTGCCTTGCATATATTCGAGGTAGCCAGCACGAGATTGTCGAGACTCGAAGAGAAATCGGCATAGCCACTGAGTGCTTTGTAGATTGGATCGTTTTCGAACCCGAGGTTGAGAATGCCGCTCGCTGTGCTGATGATAGGTGAGGCAAAAGCCACAAACGTGGCTGACAGCGAATTCGCCGCCGAATTGCGAGCCAGCGACATTTGCCATCTGGTTTGTGGCACCTCCGCCGAGGCTTGCTCCGGTAAAGAAAAGTTCGTGCCATCTGGCGCATTCGACGCTACGGCATTGAGTAGCGGTTGGAAGTGGTTGATGTATGTCCCAAGATACAAGTTCCGGATATGGAGAATGTCATTCGATCCATCGGTGCCACGGAACGACACGATCCAATTGTTGCCTTGTTGCAGCACGATGGCGCTCGCACCGCTATTGGTAAAATAAATCCCGTCCCAGAATTGCTGAGAGACACCTAGTTGTTGCGGCGTGATCACATTCCAGCCGGCTGGGATCGCACCACCGGCAAAGGCTGCCAGTGCAGCCTCACCTAAGAGGCCGACCTCCGGTAAGGTGACATTGAATCCCGAGAGCAGTGACATTTGCTGTCCCTCCCAGGCGATAGGGGATCTCCGATCCGTGGGGCCGTCTAGACCATAGCATGGTCGGAATGAGCTGGAGTAACCCCATTAATTGGGGTCTTGAACGGAAACGGGATCGTCGGCGGGCAGGCCGGCCTGCCAGCCGCGCCTGCGAATGTCCGCAGTTTGGGGTAGACCGAACTTGGTGGGAGGATGCGTTTTGGGCCGTTCATGACCGAGCCGACATCAAACGATCAATTTTGCTGTGATGCACAATGGCGTGGTCGCAGCCCGATGATGTGGTAGGCTTTGGCTGCCCTGTGAGGGGTGGCCCCATGCGACGGCGCGAGTTCATCTCCCTGCTCGGCGGCGCGGCTGCCTCGTGGCCGCTGGCGGCGCGCGCGCAGCAAGGCGACCGGGTGCGGCGCATCGGCGTGCTCACGCCGTTGGCCCCGGACGATCGGGTATGGCAGGCTCGCCTTGCGGGGTTCCATGAGGGCCTGAAGCAACTAGGCTGGACCGACGGGCGCAACCTGCGGATCGAATACCGCTGGGGTGCAGGCGACGCAGACCGGACTCTGGCGGATATGCGGTGGAAATGGCCGCGCTCGCGCCGGAGGTCATCGTGGCTGTAGGAAGCTCGCCGATGGGGCCGTCGCTGCAAGCCATTTCGCACCGTCCCCATCGTATTCGTCAACGTTCCCGACCCGGTCGGCTCCGGCTACGTCGATAGCCTGGCGCGACCGGGCGGCAACGCCACCGGATTCCTCCTGTTCGAGTTCGGCATCAGCGGAAAATGGGTGGAACTACTCAAGCAGATCGCGCCGGGCGTGACGCGAGCGGCGGTGCTTCGCGACCCCACCATATCCGCCGGGATTGGCCAATGGGGCGCACTCCAGTCGGTGGCGCCATCGTTTGGCGTGGAGTTGAGCCCTGTCAACGTGCGCGACGCCGGTGAGATCGAACGCGCCGTCGCGGCCTTCGCGGGTACCCCCAATAGCGGCGTGATCGTGACGGGAGCGGAGGGGCTGTGCTTCATCGCGATCTGCTCGTCACGCTGGCCGCCCGTCTACAAGCTCCCCGCGGTCTACTTCGAAGGGCCCTTCGTCGTCGATGGTGGCCTGATATCCTACGGGCCTGATATCATCGACCAATACCGGCGTGCGGCCGGCTATGTCGATCGCATCCTCAAGGGCGAGAAGCCGGCCAACCTGCCGGTGCAGGCGCCAACCAAGTACGAACTCGTGATCAACCTCAAGACCGCCCAGGCGCTCGGCCTCGCCGTGCCGGCGACCGTGCTCGCCCGAGCCGATGAGGTGATCGAGTGAAACGCCGCGAGTTCATCACGCTGCTCGGCGGCGCGGCGGCGTGGCCGCGCGTGGCGCGGGCGCAGACCAAGCGCGCGCGCATCGGCTGGTTTACCGTCGCGTCGCACCCCTACATCGACGGTTTCCGCCGCGGCTTGCGGGAGCTGGGATGGATCGAAGGCGGAGAATCTTCTGATCGAAGAGACCTACGCCGACGGCCATCCTGAGCGGCTGCTGGGGTTGGCCACGGTGCTGACGCGCGTGCCCTACGACCTGCTCGTAGCCTCAGGCTCGGACGCCGTCGAAGCGGCGCAAAAGGCAACCCACTCGATTCCGATCGTGGCCGTTTCTAGCACGCTCGGCCTGGGCGGAAGCCTAGCGCGGTCGGCGGGCAATCTGAGCGGGATCGCCTTGTTGTTCGACGAGGTCGCTGCCAAGTGGCCGGAGCTGCTGGTCGAGGTTGTTCCGCGGCTGCAACGCATCGGGGTGGTGTTCGATCCGTCGCCGAGCGCGCTGCGGCAATCGGAGGCGGTCGGCACGACCACAGCAAGGCTCGGCAAGACGTTGCTATCGTTGCGCATCGATAACATCGACGCTATCGCTTCTGCGCTGGAGCGCGCGCGCAGCGAGAAGGTCGATGGGTTGGTGTTCATTTCCTCCCCGATCGTCACCGCCAATGCGGCGCGGATCGTCGGGCTCGTAGAAGGCATCGGGCTGCCGGCGATCTACGAGGCGCGGGTGCTGGTCGAGCGCGGCGGGCTCATGTGCTATGGGCCCAACATCAACGAGGCGTTCCGTCGCGCTGCATCCTACGCGGATCGCATTCTCAAAGGCGCCAAGCCCGCCGATCTCCCGATCGAACGTCCGTCCCGGTTCGAGCTGGTGATTAATCTCAAGACTGCCAAGGCGCTCGGCCTCGACATGCCGGCCACGGTGCTCGCCCGCGCCGATGAGGTGATCGAATAATGAAACGGCGCGACTTCATCGCGCTCATCGGCGGCGTGGCTGCTGCGTGGCCGCTGGCGGCAAGCGCGCAGCAGCCGGCAATGCCGGTGATCGGCTATTTGAGCAGTGGTTCGGCAAATTCAGACAATGTACGCATGGCAGGGTCTCAAACAGGCCTGCGGTGAAGCTGGTTATTTCGAGGGCAGCAACGTTGCGATCGAATACCGCTGGGCGAAAATCGCTTTGATCGACTGCGTGAGTTGGCGACTGAATTAGTTCGCCCTCAGCAACAGTGATCGTCGCGATCAGCGGGAACGCTACGGCGCATGCAGCCAAGGCTGCAACAAAGACAATCCCGATCGTGTTCTTGAGCGGCACCGATCCGGTGAAGTCTGGCCTCGTTGCCAGCCTCAGCCGGCCAGGCGGCAATCTGACGGGCGTTAGCGTGTTAGGGCCCGAGATGGACCCGAAACGACTTGGACTACTACACGAATTGGTGCCGGACGCTACGGTGATCGCCGCGCTTGTGAACCCTGACGGTCCGTCTGCCGATGCGCAGTCCAGAGACCTCGCCGTAGCCGGCCGCGCCATTGGGCGGCAAATCGTCGTCCTCAACGCGCGAACGGAGCGCGACATTGAGACCGCATTCGCAGAACTTGTTCAAAATCGGGTTGGTGCATTGCTTGTTACCGGCAACGGGCTTTTCTTTGCTCAGTGCGAGCAATTGGTTGCGCTGGCGACGCGTCACAGGGTGCCGGCTATTTATGAATGGCGCGAGTGCATCGAAGCTGGCGGCCTGTTAAGCTATGGCAGTACTGCGGAATCCTATCGGCAAGTTGGCCTATACACCGGCCGCATTCTCAAGGGGGCCAATCCCGCAGACCTACCGGTGGTACAGCCAACGACGTTTGATCTCGTCATCAATCTCAAAATTGCAAAAGCGACTGGTCTCACTGTGCCGCCGCTGCTGCTCGCGCGCGCCAACGAGGTGCTCGAATGAACCGGCGCAAGGTCTGCAGCTTGCTCGGCGGAGCAGCGGCGGCGTGGCCGCTCGCGGCGCGCGCGCAGCAGCCGGCGTTGCCGATGATCGGTTACCTTAGCGTCCGGTCGTCTGAAAATCATCTGGCGCAAGCGCTCCGTCGCGGCCTGGCGGAAACAGGCTATGTCGAAGGCCAAACCGTCGCGATCGAATACCGGTGGTCCATGGGCCAATATGACCGGATGCCCGCGATGGCAGCGGAACTAGTGCGACGGCCGGTGGCCGTCCTCGTGACGGCCGGTGGCGAGCCGGCGGCGCTGTCGGCAAAGGCCGCGACCTCTACCATTCCGATCGTCTTCGCCATCGGCGGCGATCCGGTCAAGCTTGGTCTCGTGGCGAGCTACAACCGGCCGGGCGGGAACGCCACAGGAATAAGCATTTTGACCTCTACGATGGAGCCGAAGCGGCTTGGCCTTTTGCACGAGCTGGTGCCGCGAGCGACAACAATCGCCGTTCTCCTCAATCCGAACTTTCAGGCGTTCGAGGGCCAGGAACGAGACGTGCAGGAGGCGGCACGCGCCCTCGACGTAAACATTCATGTCCTGCGGGCCAGCTCCGATCGCGAGATCGAGGCGGCATTCGAAACTGTTGCACGACAGCGGATCGCCGCGCTTGCGGTGGGGGCCGATCCGTTCTTCGACACGCGCCGCGACAAGCTGGTGGCCTTGGCTGCGCGGCAAATGGTACCGACGATCTACCATTTCCGCGAATTTGCCGCGGCCGGCGGATTGGTGAGTTATGGGATCGATGTTGCCGACTCGCACCGCCAAATGGGCGTGTACGTCGGACGGATCCTCAAAGGTCACGAAGCCTGCCGACTTGCCCGTGTTGCAGCCGACCAATTGGAACTAATAATCAACCTCAAGGCGGCACGGGCACTCGGGCTGCAGGTACCCGACAAGCTGCTCGCGCTCGCCGACGAGGCGATCGAGTGAGCGGAGCTTTTTTGCTGCGGTGCACGAGTTCGGTCCTGACCGGAGCGGACATCACGACACGA
>CAWIZJ010000023.1:0-22180 GCA_963840535.1 uncultured Alphaproteobacteria bacterium | reverse complement strand
GCTATCGCCGCCGCGCTGGCCACCCGCCGTTCATGACCGGGTTCGATGTCACTGCAGATCCGGCGTCGTGTCCGTTCCCGTCGCCATCTTGCCCGGCGCAAGCGGATAACACTATGAAGCGCCGGCGGCCCACTTGAGCTTGGCGTCGCAAGCGAAGGACGGATCAAGGAGCATCCTCGATGCGTGGCTTGCTACGCGTGCTTGTCGTCCTGTTCGTGCTGGCGCCGCTCCGCGCCGGGGGCGCCGACTACAGGGTCCTGCTGGAGCTCAATAGCGTCGAGCCGGTCGACCACCGCTGCCGCCTGAACTTCGTCATTGAGAACAAGTCGGACGCCGGGATCGAGAGCATGAAGCTCGATCTCGTCGCCTTCGGAACCGATGGCGGCATCCTTCGGCGACTCCTCACCGAGATGGCGCCGGTGCGTCCTGCAAAGACCATCGTGCGCGCATTTCTCGTCGATGCCGAGTGCAGTCAGCTCGGTGCGATCCTCGTCAACGACGTGACTGCCTGCGTCCCCAGCGAGCCCAGCGCCTGTCTCGATGGACTCGTGCTGTCGTCACGGCTCAAGGCGCTGCGCCTTTACAAGTAGCGATGCGGTTCCCGGCAAACGGACGCGGCCCAACCACTCCATAGCCGTAGCTACGCGCAGCAGATCACGCGTTCATCAACTCGAAGAAGTCGGAGTTGCTCTTGGTGTTGCGAAGCTTGTCCAGCAGAAAGTCGATGGCATCCATCGTTCCCATGGGATTCAGGATGCGACGCAGGATGTACATCTTCTTGAGCTGATCGGGAGGAACCAGCAGCTCTTCCTTGCGCGTTCCCGAGCGCGTGATGTCCATGGCAGGGAAGGTGCGCTTGTCCGCTACCTTGCGGTCGAGAATGATTTCCGAGTTGCCGGTGCCCTTGAACTCCTCGAAGATCACCTCGTCCATGCGGCTGCCGGTATCGATCAACGCGGTCGCGATGATGGTGAGCGATCCACCCTCCTCGATATTGCGGGCTGCGCCGAAGAAGCGCTTCGGGCGCTGCAGCGCATTGGCGTCGACGCCGCCGGTCAGGACCTTGCCCGACGACGGCACCACGGTGTTGTAGGCGCGCCCGAGCCGGGTGATCGAGTCCAGCAGAATCACCACGTCGCGGCTGTGCTCGACCAGACGCTTGGCCTTTTCGATCACCATCTCGGCGACCTGCACGTGCCGCGAGGCCGGTTCGTCGAAGGTGGAGGATACGACCTCGCCTTTGACCGAGCGCTGCATATCGGTGACTTCCTCGGGCCGCTCGTCGATCAGGAGCACGATCAGGTAGCATTCCGGATGATTGGCGGTGATGGCGTGCGCGATGTTCTGCAGCAACACCGTCTTGCCTGTGCGCGGCGGCGACACGATGAGCGCACGCTGCCCCTTTCCGATCGGCGCGACGATGTCGATGACCCGCGGCGAAAGATCCTTCTTGGTGGGATCCTCATGCTCCATCCGCAGCCGCTCGTCGGGATAGAGCGGGGTCAGGTTGTCGAAGTTGACCTTGTGGCGCGCTTTGTCCGGATCCTCGAAGTTGATGGTGTTGACCTTGAGCAGGGCAAAATAGCGCTCGCCTTCCTTCGGGCTGCGAATGTGGCCGTCGATGGTGTCACCGGTACGCAGTCCGAAGCGGCGGATCTGCGACGGCGAGACGTAGATATCGTCGGGACCCGGCAGATAATTCGCTTCCGGCGAGCGCAGGAAGCCGAAGCCGTCGGACAGCACTTCGACCACGCCTTCGCCGACGATATCGGTCTCGCGCATGGAGAGCTGTTTCAGAATGCCGAACATCAGCTCCTGCTTGCGCATGGTGCTGGCGTTTTCGACCTCGAGCTCTTCGGCAAACGACACGAGCTCGGCCGGGGTCTTGGCCTTGAGGTCCTGGAGCTTCATTTCCCGCATACGGGGTTAGTCCTATGGAGAAGATCGCCGGGCTGCAAAAAACGGCCGATCGACAGGGAGGGGAATCGCAGGTCGTGAGTGAGGCGTTGGGGCCCGATGCAACGGCTGGTCCCTTCGGACCGCTACTCGAATGCATCCGCCTGCGTTCGGGGGGATGATCCGAACATATGGAAAGAAGTGTTCCTACGCAAGTGGCCGCGCCGGATGGTTCGTGGCAAGGCGGCCGGCGATGGCCGGCACGAAGGGGTGGATCTCAGAACGGCTTCACCACCACCAGGATCACCATACCGATCATCAAGATCGCGGGGATCTCATTGACAATTCGATAAAATCTCGCCGAGCGGCGATTCCGATCAGCGGCGAAATCACGCACCCATCGTGCGCAACAGCCGTGCAGTGCGGAGAGTAGCACCGCGAGCAGAAGTTTCGCATGCAGCCATCCCGAGGCAAACCAGCTGCCCGCCCACGCCAGCCATAGACCAAGCCCCCAGCTCACCACCATAGACGGATTGATGATGACGGTGAGCAGCCGGCGCTCCATCACCTTGAAGGTTTCCGACTGCCGGGAGCCAGGTTCGGCACCGCAGTGATAGACGAAAAGTCGCGGCAGGTAGAGCATGCCCGCCATCCAGGCGATGATCGCAATGACGTGCATCGCCTTGAGCCACGGGTAGAGGGCGGGTGGCGCCCCCCACACCAGGGCCCCTGCGGTTGCCGCAGTGACGGCAATCGCCACCACCGCTCGCATCCATTGCGTCCCCACGTCGGCCATGGGTCAGTTCCGTAACGCGCGAACCCGTGTCACCATCTGCTCGACATGGGCAACCGGAGTGTGCGGCAGGATGCCGTGCCCGAGGTTGAAGATGTAGGGCCTCTCGGAGAACACTTCGAGAATTCGATCGACCGCGCTGTCGAGCGCGGTTCCGCCAGCAACCAGTGCAAGCGGATCGAGATTTCCCTGTACCGGCATACGCCACTGGATCTGGTCGCGCGCAAAAATCAGATCCACGGTCCAGTCGAGCCCAATGGCATCGACGGGTACCTCCTCCACAAAACGCAACAGCCCTGTACCTATACCGCGGGGAAATCCGATCACCCTTGCACCCGGAATCTGCGCTCGAACTTTCGCGATGATGCGATGTGTCGGCTCAATGCACCATCGTTGAAATTGCTCGGCTGGCAAGCTGCCGGCCCAGGTATCGAAGATCTGAACGGCATCGACACCGGCCTCGATTTGCCGGACCAGATAGCTTGCCGAAGCGTCGACCAGGCGATCGATCAACGTCTCGAACGCTTCCGGATCTCGATAAGCAAGTAGTCGCGCGGGCTCCTGATCCGCGGTACCACGACCCGCGATCATATAGGTGGCAACCGTCCATGGTGCTCCGCAAAAGCCCAGCAGCGTGACCTCGGGTGGGAGATCGGCCTTCACGCGCTCGATAGTCTCATAGATCGGGCCGAGCATCTCCTGATCGGGCTGATCTCTGAGTCGCGCCATAGTGGAACCATCCGCGACAGGCTCGAGCCGGGGGCCCTCGCCGCCGGAAAACAAGACGCGTTGTCCCAGCGCATGCGGCACGACCAGGATATCCGAGAAAACGATCGCAGCATCGAAACCGAACCGCCGTACCGGCTGTAACGTCACTTCTGCGGCAAGCCCTGGTGTGAAGCAGAGCTTGAGGAAATCGCCAGCCTTCGCACGGACAGCTTGATATTCGGGCAAGTAGCGACCGGCTTGCCGCATCATCCACAGTGGAGGTGGCATTCGCCGCCGATGATCGAGTACATCGAGCAGAGGTTTATTCACCGCCTTGTCCTCGGTTGATCATTCCTCCCAATTAAAATCTTAAAAACTCCTGCTGTTGCTCTTGGGGAGTTGATTTGACTCATACATTTGCGTCCACAACGAATCCACGCTGATCTGGATATCCACCGGCTGTTGGCAACCGACTGTGCAGCGGGAGGGCGTTAGGAAGCAACGGCGATCCGCAGGATTCAAGGAAGTGGCAATGATTGTTCATGGAAGATGCACAAGTTCTCCATACCCACAAGTCGTCGATTTCAGAATGCCCGGATGGCTGCGATGTGGAATGAAATCGATGATGGTCGGCAATGGGCTTGCACTCACGCCTGGACCGTGGCCTCCTCCCCAGGAATTCACACGTAGTCCCGTCGTTATGCCCCATCGTGCCGGCAGCTACTTCCACCTTCATCTCATCTCCGATGCGACCGGGGAGACACTCACCACAGTCGCGCGTGCCGCGACCGCGCAATACACAAAGGTACTGCCGGTCGAGCATATCCATCCCCTGGTGCGCAGCCAGAAACAGCTCGATCGTGTGCTCGTGGAAATCGAGGAATCGCCGGGGATCGTCCTCTATACGCTGCTCGATGAGGAGCTTACGAAGCGGCTCGAGAACCACTGTAGAGAGCTGAGCTTGCCGTGCCTGTCGATCCTCGGACCGGTTCTGCAGATGCTGCGATCCTATCTCGGTGCCGAAACCTCGCATCGTATCGGTGCTCAACACACCCTGAACGCGGAATATTTCAAGCGCATCGATGCACTCAACTATACGATGCTGCACGATGACGGCCAGCACCTCGAAGGCCTGGAGGAAGCCGATGTCGTGCTCGTCGGCGTGTCGCGGACATCTAAGACCCCGACCTCCATCTACCTCGCCAACCGCGGTGTGAAGACCGGCAACGTCCCGCTTGTGCCCGGCGTCCAGGTGTCGCGCCATGTGGAGGAGCTTACCCGCCCGTTGGTGGTGGGGCTCTATGCCAGTCCGGAACGGATCGTCCAGATACGTCAGAACCGATTGCTCGGCCTCAAGGCACATCGCGACGATGATCAGTATATCGACCGCAAGGCAGTAGCGGAGGAAGTGGCATTTTCGCGCAAACTGTGTGCACGCCATAGCTGGCCGAGCATCGATGTGACACGCCGCTCGATCGAGGAAACCGCAGCGGCGGTGTTGAGCCTGCTCGCGGATCGCCGGCGGCATCCGGTTGCGTGAGCGATGCCGCTCTGGCTTGCCGAAAAGCCGCTCGTGCTCGCCTCCGGGAGTGCGATCCGGCAAGCCATTCTGCGTGACGCCGGCGTTCCCGTGGAGATCGCCCCGGCGGAGATCGACGAACGAGCGATCGAGCGGCGTGCTGCCGTTCCCGACGCTGGCGGAATCGCAGCACTGCTCGCCCGGGAGAAGGCGCAAACGATCGCTGCGACCCGGCCGGGCCGACTGGTGCTGGGTGCCGACCAGACCTTGGCGCTGGGTGAGCGGCGCTTCTCCAAGCCGACCGATCGGGCGTCGGCGCGCGAGCAACTCAGGGCCCTGCGTGGTCGAACGCATGAGCTCCACACCGCGATCGCCCTCGTGCGCGACGGTGCCACGGTTTTCGAGCACCATGCGCTTGCTCGGCTCACCATGCGCGTCTTCACCGACGACTTCCTCGAGGGATATCTCGATCAGACCGGATCCGCCGTAACGGCGAGCGTAGGCGCTTATCAGCTGGAGAAGGCTGGTATCCAACTGTTCGAGCGCATCGACGGGGAACATTTCGTCATTCTCGGGCTGCCGCTGCTCGAGCTGCTGCAATATCTGCGGCGGCAAGGGGTTCTCGCAGCGTGAATGGTCGTCGTGCAAGTTATCGAGGCAAAATGTTCATCCTCGGCCTGACCGGCTCGCTTGGAATGGGAAAATCGACCACGGCGCGCTTCTTCGTCGAAGAGGGAGTGCCGGTCCACGATGCCGATGCGGTGGTTCATACACTCTACGAAGGCGAAGCCGTGGCCGCCATCGAGGCCGCTTTTCCCGGCATGACGGCAGATGGCAAGGTCGACCGCGCGAAGCTCGGTGCGCGGGTGCTTGGCGACGCCGCGGCCCTCGCACGGCTCGAGGCGATTGTACATCCGCTGGTGCACGAAGTCGAGCGTCAGCTGCTCGCCGAGGCGCAAATGCGCGGAGAGAAGATCGCCGTTCTCGATATTCCACTTCTGTTCGAGACCGGCGGCGATCAGCGGGTCGACGCGGTGGTCGTGGTGTCGGCGCCGCCCGAGGTGCAACGCGCCCGGGTCCTGGAGCGCCCCGGCATGACCACGGACAAGCTCGAGGCGATCCTGGCGAAGCAAATGCCGGATGCCGAGAAACGCCGCCGTGCCGATTTTGTCGTGGATACGTCGCAGGGCTTCGAGGCCGCGCGCAAACAGGTACGTGCCATCCTCGATGCCGTCGCTACAATGCCGAAACGAATCAGACCGACCGCCGCCCGTTGAAGCCGTGCTGCATTTCGGATGCCATGCGCGAAATCGTTCTCGATACGGAAACCACGGGACTGGATCCCTTTCTTGGACATCGCCTTGTGGAGATCGGCTGCGTCGAGCTGGTCAATGGTATCCCGAGCGGACAGAGCTTTCACACCTACCTCAATCCCGGGCGCGACGTGCCGGAGGAGGCCCGTGCCGTCCACGGCCTTTCGGTGGATTTTCTGACGGACAAGCCGGTTTTTTCCGAAATCGTCGAGGACCTGCTCGCTTTCATCGGTGATGCCCCGTTGGTCGCCCACAACGCTACGTTCGATCTCGGCTTTCTCAATGCCGAGCTGGAGCGCGCCGGCAAGCTGCTGTTGCCACGCGAGCGCCTGGTGGACACACTGCTGCTGGCGCGCCGGAAGCATCCTGCAGGGCCCAATCGGCTCGACGACCTATGCGCGCGCTACGGGATCGATAATTCTCGTCGCACCAAGCACGGCGCACTGCTCGATGCCGAACTCCTGGCCGAGGTCTATCTGGAGCTGATCGGCGCCCGGCAAGCCCAGCTCATTCTGGTCGAGACCTCCATCTCCGGGTCGGGCACCCAGGTCGGGATAGCATGTGTACGGGTGCGGCCGCAGCCGCTCGCGCCGCGGCTGACGGCCGACGAGCGCGAAGCCCATCTCGCGTTCCTGTCGACGCTGGGGGCGAATGCAGTCTGGCGGGAATATCTCGACCCCAGCGGCGCCATCGGTCCCACGCCGTGATTCCTCGGAAGGCTCAGCTGGTCGAGGGAGTTGCTTGCGCGCCCTGCTGTTGTGCGACGCGCTGTTGATAGAGCGCGACGAAATCGACCGGATCGAGCAGAAGCGGCGGAAAGCCGCCGTTGCGAACCGCGGTGGCTATGATCTCCCGTGCGAACGGAAACAGAAGCCGCGGGCACTCGATCATCACCAGCGGTTGCAGTGTCTGCGGCGGCACGTTTTGGACCCGGAACACACCAGCAAATGTCAGCTCGAAGGCGAACAGCACGTTGCCGCTGTTGTCCGCCTTGCCTTCGAGATTGAGCGACACTTCGTAGTCGGTCTCGGCAAGCTGCTGGACGCCCACATTGATCTGGATGTTGATCGCGGGTTGTGTCTGGGTCGGCGCAAGCGAGCGCGGCGCGTTGGGGTTCTCGAACGAGAAATCCTTGATGTATTGGCCGAGAACGCTGAGATGAGGCTGGGTGGGCTGAGGTGTCCGTACTCTGCGCCTGGCCGCCATTGCCGGGAGTTGTCATCGAACCGACCTTTCACGCCGCTCTCGTTTGCCGCAATCGGCGGCGTGGCTAACACAGGGGCACCGGTGGGACAAGGATCACACTGTCCGGTTCGATCCGCGCCGGTTCCGGTTCGCCGATCGACGTGGCCTGCGCCGGTCCTGGATTTGGCGCCATTCGCCGGGCTCGAGGTCGATCACGTGACGGTCACGCCGCGCCTGCCGCCGCCGTGCCGCATGTGCGAGCTTGGCGGCGGCCCATCGACGGATCGCGGGAACGAGCAAGGCGGCGCCTATGATGTCCGTAATAAAGCCAGGAAATATCAATAGAATACCGCTCAGCAACGTGGCTGCGCCGGGGGTGTCCAGGCGGATCGCCCGGATGCCGCCTGCGACCAAGGCGGTTCGCAAGCGGTCGAGATCGCCGGCTCCCGAGCGTCTGAGCAACATGATTCCGATCGCAGAAGTGGTGACGAAGAGTGCGGTCGCCGGCAGCCAGCCAATCAGAGCGGCGACCAGGACGAACGTCAGCAGCTCCGCCGCGGGGAGCGCGATCAACCCGATAAAGCCCCATTTAACCAAGAACATCGGCGCAATCCTGGGGTCTGCTCGGCGCATCGGCCATGTTGGCGCCGCGCGCGATATCGTCTATGGTCCGGTTTATGCGACGACAGGCGCCGGCGGTTCGGCGCAAGCCTCTGGATCAGTGCGGTCGCGTGCCTACATAATAGCGTGGGAACCGATGTCTGCCTTCGC
The DNA here is from genome assembly GCA_963840535.1 of uncultured Alphaproteobacteria bacterium. Lineage (GTDB taxonomy): Bacteria > Pseudomonadota > Alphaproteobacteria > Rhizobiales > Xanthobacteraceae > VAZQ01. The sequence goes on along the minus strand of CAWIZJ010000023.1, from coordinate 13,995 downwards.
AGATTTCCTGTTCGCAGGCGTCCACCTGATCCCGCGGCTCCAATAGTCACACGGCTGCCGAGAACGTGCGAGACCTAATGGATCTTTGGACCATCATATTTCTTACGCTCGCCGTGGTGATCTTCCTGAAACTGCGGAGCGTGCTCGGCCAGCGCACCGGCCGGGAACGACCGCCATACGATCCCTATTCCGCACGCGACGCGGTGCGTGGTGCGACCAACGACAACGTGGTGACCCTGCCGGGGCGGAGCGCCGAGACCGCGCAAAAGACCGTCGAGGTCACCGAGCCGGCCGAGCCTTGGAAAGGGATCGCCGAGGCCGGCTCGGCGGTGGCGGGCGGACTGGACAACATCGCTCGCGAGGACAAGACCTTCGATGCCAAGCATTTCGTCGCGGGGGCGCGCGCGGCCTACGAGATGATCGTGCTCGCCTATGCCGAGGGCGATCAGCGAGCGCTCAAGAATCTGTTGTCGCGTGAAGTCTATGACGGCTTCGAGACCGCCATCCGCGGGCGCGAAGGGAAGGGGGAGACCGTCGAGACCCGCTTCGTGGCGATCGACAAGTCCGACATCAGCGGCGCCGAGTTGCGCGGGCGTACGGCACACGTCACGGTCCGTTTCGTCTCGCAGCTCATTTCAGTTACCCGCGACAAGGCGGGCAACGTGATCGAGGGCAACCCGGAAAAGGTCACCGACGTCACCGATGTCTGGACCTTCGCACGCGACCTCTCCTCTCGCGATCCCAATTGGAAGCTCGTAGCCACCGAGGCCGGACAATAACCGGAGCGGGAACGCGATGGTGGCTGTGCGTGTCGCATTCCTCGGAGGCATGGTGGCTGTCGCATTGTGGCTGGCGGCCGGTGCGCACGCGCAATCCATCGAGGAGCCGTTGACGCTGCCGGACAGCCAGCTCGAGCCGGTGGCGTGGTCGGATATCGAGGGCTGGACCGCCGATGATCATCTGGCTGCATTCGCTGTGTTTCAAACAAGCTGCCGGCCGCTCCTGGGTACCAAGCGCGCGCGTGATACCCGCCCGGTCCAGCTGGCGCTGGCCGAGGCGTGCCGTCGCGCTGCCGCGGCCCGTCCGACCCAAGCCGCCCGGGCGCGTGCGTTCTTCGAGGAGAATTTCCGTCCGGTACGGATTTCCCGCTTGGGCGAAAGCGAGGGCTTCCTGACCGGCTACTACGAGCCGATCGTCGAGGGCTCGCGCTTTCCCAATCCGGAGTTCCACGTTCCGTTGTACCGGCGACCGCGCTGACTTGGTGGCCGCCGGCCACAAGCCGGGTGCCGACGGATTTCCCAACAAGGGGGTGCTGGTCGGGCGTCGCAACGAGAAGAACGAGATCGTTCCCTATCATGATCGCGGCGCCATCGAGGATGGAGCCCTCGACGGCCAGAAGCTCGAGATCTGCTGGCTCAAGGACCCGTTCGAGGCGCTCTCGATCTCCATACAAGGCTCTGCCCGCGTCATTCTCGAGGATGGCACGCCACTGCGCGTCAACTACGATTCCCACAACGGCTATCCCTATACCGCAGTCGGGCGAGTGCTGATCGATCGCAATCAAATCCCGCGCGAGGAAATGTCGATGCAGCGCATCCGCGAATGGATGGCCGCCAACCCGCGTCGAAGCACGGGAGGTGCGCGCCACCAATCGCTCGTTCGTGTTCTTCCGCATCACCGGCCTCTCGAACGAGGGCGAACCGAACGGGGCGCAGGGTGTCCCGCTCACGCCGCTGCGCTCGATTGCGGTCGACAAGATCCACGTCTACGGCACACCGTTCTTCATCGAGGCAAACCTGCCGATCGAAGGTTCCCGGCCGTCCACGCCGTTTCGACGCCTGATGGTTGCGCAGGATACCGGCTCTGCGATTGTGGGGCCGGCTCGCGGCGACCTCTATTGGGGTGCCGGCGCAGATGCCGGCCGCGTTGCGGGCCGCATCCGCCATCCCGGCCGCTTCGTGATGCTGCTGCCGCGCGAGCTCGACATGGTCGCCGCCGGCCGGCACATGCCACTGCCGGAGCCCAAGCCGAAAATTCCCGAAGATGAAGTCGCGAAAGGGAACGGCAAGAACGACCAGGTCAAGACCGGGGATGGAAAGGCGAAGCCCGACGCCGCCAAGGGCGCGGACCAACCGCAAGGCGCCGAGGAAATCGCGCCAGCAAGCTGGGCCTGCTCGTTCGCGACCGGGATCATGACCGCGGGTGACGGCAAGCCGCGGCGGCGAAAGCTCAGCGCAGAGGAGCGCGTGCTCTGGGGACGTATCACGCGCTCGGTCGCACCGCTGCGGCGGGGGCCGGTGTCGGCCGAACCCGCCGAAGCCACGCCGCCGCCGACCAAGCCGCACGCGAGAACGTCCGCGGACCGGCATGCGTTGCCGGAGGCCGCAACTCCGCCACGCAAGCCTGCTCCGCCCCCGGCTCGAGCCGCTCGATCGCCGGGTCCGACAGCGGCTTGCGCGCGGCGCTGAATCGATCGATGCGCGCACTCGATCTGCACGGGCGGACCCAGAGCGCGGCCCACGGCGCCTTGCTTCGATTCCTGCGCAAGGCGCAGAGCGACGACGCCAGGTTCGTGCTCGTCATCACTGGCAAGGGAGCCGGCGACGATCGGAGCGAGCGCGGCGTACTCAAGCGGCAGGTGCCGCTGTGGCTGAAGCTGCCGGAATTTCGCCCCTATGTGGGCGGGTTCGAGACCGCCCATGCCGGCCACGGCGGACAAGGCGCACTCTACGTCCGGGTGCGTCGGGTGCGTGCGGGAAAGTGAGACGCGAACCCGGGCCGAGCATCCGACCCGTGGGTGGGGCGGCCGATCGGTTCACTCGGCCGCGCGCGCCGCCGTCGTGCTGGCGGAACTTAGGCATCACCTCCTGCGCCAGCAGGCGCATGGACTCCCGCTCCCAGGCTTCATTAGGCGCCGCCCCAGTCGAGGCCGGTCATGAGCAGGGTTCCGAACGGGCCGACCTGCTCGCGGAACGCCACGAGCTTGTCGAGCACGGTTCGAGGCGAACCGTAGGTCACGCATTCGCCGGTGATGGCTTCGACCGTCGCCTCCGCATCGGGCATGTCCGCGCGTGGCTTGAGGATGACCAGTAGGCCGACGCGGTCCAGCACTTCACGCATGTAGGTGAAGAAATAGCGGTTCGAGCCCTGTTCGCCGAACACGCGGTCGAGTGCGGCGGAATCGGAAGGCGCCACCAGCACATTGCGGGCCACCCGCCAGTTGTCGCCGCGCGGCTCGATCCCGGCCTCGCCGCAGGCCTCGCTGTAGACCTGCCAATGGCTCGCCACCGAATAGGTCGGGATGATGTTGGCCGAGATCATCCCCCATCCCTTCATCGCCGCGGTGCGCGCAGAGGACGAGCCCGGGCTCGCCAGCGAGATGGAGATCGGGGGTCCGCCGTTCTGGTAGGGCTTGGGCATGAAGCCGATACCGAGGCTGGGCACGACGACGTCCTTGATCACAATGCTCCAGAACTCGCCCTTGAGCTCATACGGCGGATCCTGCGACCAGACGCGCTTGATGAAGTCCACGGCTTCGATCACCATCCGATTGCGTGAATGGACGTCGGGATTCTTGAACAGCTCGAAGTCGGAGACGAGGCCACCCGGTCCGACGCCGAGCATGAGGCGGCCTCTGCTCATGTGGTCGAGCTGAGCGGCCTCGGCGGCGACGATCGCGGGATGATGGTTGGGCAGGTTGATCACGGCCGTGCCGAACATGATGTTGCTGGTGCGCCCGATCAGGTTGGCGAAGAACATCATCGGCGAGGGGATGGGCTCGGTGGTCGCGGAAAAGTGCTCGCCCAGCCAGAGCTCGTCGAAGCCGAGTGCCTCCGCCAGCAGCGACTTTTCCGTATCCTCCTCGAGGGTGCTCCAAAAAGCACGGTCCGGCGGGTGCACCGGCATCATGAACATTCCCAGGCGCATGCTGTCCTCCGATCCGATCGCGGACAGTATCATGATCGGATGCGTCGGCCATGAAAATGGCGCGCCACCGTATTAGGTGACGACGAATTCCCTAGTGTCCCGCTTCCGACGTTCGCTTCACATTGCAGCACGCTCGAGTGCGAACGTCGGAAGCAAAGGGACACTAGCAAGTCTATGGTGCTAGTGCGGTTTTGTCTTTGACGTTCCGATGACGGAACTGCCGCGAGACTGATCGGAACGTCAAAGACACCGCACTAGTAGGTCTGCACCGTGATTTTGACATCCCTCCGCCGCAGGGGGTGGCCGAGCGAAGCGAGGCCGGGTGGGGGATTGCGCAACGTGCTATCGATCACCGTCAGGACGCCCCTCGATGACCCAAGTTGAAGCAATCAAAATCACTGTGCAGCGGTACGAGGGCGTGGAACTCATTAACTCGCAGCCATAGCCGGATTGATGCAAGCTGGATGAAGGCGAGGTAGTTGGCCGCAAGCTTGTCGTAGCGAGTTGCGATCCGACGACACTGTTTGATCTTATTGAAGAACCGCTCGACCAAGTTGCGGGCACGATAGAGATACGGGCTGAAGCAGATCGGCTCGTTGCGATTGCTTCTTGGCGGGATGTTGGCCCATGCGCCCCTGTCGGCGGCAAGGGCTCTGATCCAGTCCGCGTCATAGCCACGGTCGGCCAGCAGCATTGTTCCCGACTTCAAGCGAGATAGGAGTTTGCCTGCGAGCCGGTTGTCGTGCGCCTCACCGGCCGTCAGCGCGAGCCGGACCGGCAGGCCGTTGGTATCGACCACCGCATGAATCTTGCTGGTCAACCCGCCCCGTGACCGGCCCATGGACTGTCTTCTGTTCCGAGTGATGCAGGCACCGTGCTGATGCACGCGGACAATAGACGTGTCGATCATTTGCACGGCGGCGTCATGGGCGCCGGCCAGTGCGTTCATAATCTCGGCCCCAGACGCCCGCCCGCCGCCAGCGAACGAAGCGATTGTAGCAGGTGGTGTAAGGGCCGAAGTTGTCCGGCAGGTCGCGCCACGGCGCCCCGATCGCAAGAACCCAGAAGATGCCATTGAGCACGCGACGGTCATTCACACGCGGAACGCCGCGCGGCTTGTTCGGCAGCATCGGCTTGATGGCGGCCCATTCATCGTCGGTGAGTTCGTAGCGCATGATTCGAGGCTCCGGTTTGGGAGCTTGAATCACGCGCCGGGCGACGCGATCAACCCACAAAGACCATCGCGGCAGATGCCAATACCCTGATTTTACTTCCGCTTTCAGGGGCATAGCCGACATGGCGGGACCTGCTGTCGGTCTCGCCTCGGTCGAAAATGACCCTGAACCGGGACTTAGACTGGTTTGGCGGGGACAACAGGACCCAGGTTCGCTCCGAACCAACGTCATCGCCCGCCGCCCGCCAGTGCCTTGTCGAGACACTCGATGAGGCACTCATCCTGAAAAGGTTTGTTCAGGAAACCGTAGGCTCCAGCATCCAACGCGTGTACGCGGATTTTTTCGTCGGGAAACGCGCTAATGAAGATGACCGGTGTACGGCGGCCGTCGGCCACCAATCGGGCATGCAGCTCGACCCCACTCATCCCGGACATCTGCACGTCGGTAATAAGACATAACGTGTCCCGCACTCGGTCGGATCGCAGGTAGTCTTCGGCCGAGGCAAACGTGGCGGTGGCGAAACCCAGAGCCCGAATTAGGCTCTGGGTTCCTTCACGAACAGATTTGTCATCATCGACGATAGCAATCATGGGACCTAATCAGTGATACTGCGCATGTAGAGATAAGCAGCGAAACGTCTAAACAGATAACTAAGAATCAGGCTTTGGCTCCAGTTCCTTGGCCCCATGAAATAGTTCGTACGGTCCCGTACGTGGTAGGGCGAAGCTTCAACGACGCATTAGTCTATCAATCTTGTTCCGGCTCATTGTGCTGCTCCCGGTACGCCATAGTCGAGCTCGAAGCGCCGCAAGCCAGTGCGGCTCAACGAACGTCGCGTACCCGCCGCCCTAGAGGGGTGGTGATGGGCCACGCCCCGACGACCTGCTGCAAAATGGCTCGCATACCCGCTGACTGGCTTCGCGAAATTGGATACTCTGACCAGCACTATTGCTGTGGAATTTTACTTTTGACCCCAGATCCGCAGATTTTAGGATGCCAGGAAAGCGGGAGAGATCCACGCGGTCTGTGGGGATTGGTCATCTGTGTTCTTGCGGCTGTCGCACCTGTGGTCGCGGCAGGAGCCAGACTCGTTGCCACGCTCGGTGCTGTATCTCGATCAGAACGATCCGGGCCGCGCATTTGCCGCTGGGTATGTCAGCCGCCTTCCGTTGACCGTAAACCGCCGGTAGCGGCGAGAATGTCACCATTTATGCCGAAAACCTGGATCTCATCCGCTCCCCCGGCCCGCGGCACGAAGCGGTCTTGAAGACCTATTTGCGAGACAAATACCACGACAGACCGATCGGGGTCATTGTCGCCATGGGAACGATAGCACTGCCGTTCATGCTGCGCGTGCGCGCCGAGCTATGGCCGGAGGTGCCCGCCGTCTTCTGCGGCGGGGCTCCCCGCAGAAACGAAAATGCCTCCCGGCGTCACCGGATTAGTCCGGCGGCAAACTCTCCGCGCTTCGGCGAGCCTGGCGCGGGCGCTCACGCCTGGTCTGAAGCGCATTGCGCTTGTAGGCGATGTGCCCAAGCGCGATAGGCGATGACATGCGCGCGCGCTTCGACGAGGAAATCCCGGCTCTCGCCGCCGAAGTGGAAATCATCGACCTCAGGGGCCTGCGGATGGCGGAGCTTCGACAACGTGTCGCCGCATTGCCCCACGAGACCATCATATATTTCACCACGCTGACATACGACGGCGACCAGCCGACCTAGGTTTCCCGCGATGCACTCGTGGACCTCGCCAAGGTCGCCAATCGGCCGATCATTGTCGACCTGGAAAGCCACGTCGACGCCGGGGGCTGTGGGCGGTCTGGTCGCCGATCCCCAGCGGATCGGCCGGGAGGCGGCACGCCTTGCCCTGCGCATTCTCGACGGTGAAAACGCGTCGAACATTCCCGTCGTCACCGGCGAGTTTGTCAGGCCGATTTTCGACTGGCGGCAGCTGCAAAGGTGGGGGATCAGCGAGAGCAATCTGCCGCCGGGAAGCGAAATCCGTTTTCGCCAGCCTACCGCCTGGGAGCAATATCACTGGCAAATCATGCTGATCGCGGCGGCGCTGCTGCTGCAAACCGGACTGATCATCGGTCTGATCTACGAACATCGACGACGGCTTGTCGCTGAAATAGATGCCCGCCGCCGTATGTCCGAGTTGGCGCACATGAATCGCGTTGCCACGGCTGGAGCGGTGTCGGCATCAATTGCTCACGAACTCAACCAGCCATTGGCGGCGATCGCAGCAAACGGTAGTGCGGGCTTGCGTTGGCTTGCAAAGGCCACGCCCGATCTCGACGAAGCGCGGGCGGCTTTAAAAAGCGTTGTCGAATGCGGTCATCGTGCTGGTGAGCTGATCGGAAGTATCCGGTCGATGTACCAGAAGGATGATCCTGGAAGGTCCTCGCTCGACGTCAACGACCTCATTCGTGAGGTCATGGTGCTCTTACGAGATCAGCTGAACCATCACGAAATTGCGATTCAAACCGATCTGTTTCCTGCCCTCCCACAAGTGTCAGGCCATCGTGTTCAATTGCAGCAGGTTATTCTCAACTTGATCATGAATGCAGCCGAAGCCATGGATGCCGTGACGGATCGACCACGAGTGCTGCGAGTGAAAACCGAACCTAATGAACCCAGTAGTGTAATGATCACGGTGCAAGACTCCGGACCAGGTATCCTGCCCCCGGAAAATGTCGCCCGCATCTTCGACTCGTTTTTTACGACGAAATCCCATGGAATGGGGATGGGTCTATCGATTTGTCGCTCGATTGTCGAAGCCCATAAGGGTCGACTTTGGGCCTCTACCGGCCCGGATCATGGAGCGACTTTTCACATTGTTTTGCCGAGCGAACCGTCTTGATCCCGCACGCTCGTTTGCTGCAGTGCATGAGTTCGGTCATGTGCAGGTTTTCGGACGCCGGCGATGACGAGGCCCTCCACGCGCTGCGGCGGCCGGCGTCCGAAAAGCGCCAAGGCACGAAATCGCGGGACGTGAGCAGTGGCGGTGCCGCGGGCAGCGGGTGCGCGGACGCTATGGGGATTTGGCCGCGGGGTCAGGCAGCAGGATGCGTGATCGCGGCGGTTGCTGCGACCGTTTTGGCTGGAGGCAGTGGCGTGGTTGGAGGGGTGAACGAGCGGAGGGCGGGTTGTGCGCCGAGTTTGGCGGTGCGATTGCCGGGCATTCTGGCGGCCAGCGGCAAGCGCGGGCGCTGCCGGCTGAGCGCCGACACGCCTGGCGAGTGGGATGGCGGTCGTCGATCGGTGACGGCATCATGAGGTGTCGATCCTGATCGCTGCCGGCGCTGGTGTGGGCCGGTGCTTCGGCTCACAGCCGCGCGCGAAGGTCTCGATGATGATCATGCGGCCGCCGCAGCACGGGCATGGACGCGACAGTGCTGCTTCGGGCGTCTCGGGTTCATTTGGTCGAGCCGGCACGGCGAGCAGCTTGCGCGCGTGCGCAATGTTTGCGGCTCGGTTGCCGTTGGCGAGCAGCCCATAGTGTCTGATGCGATGGATGCCCTTGGGCAGGACGTGGATTAGGAACCGGCGGATGAACTCGTCGGTCGCCAGCGTCATGGTCTTGTAGCGGCCTGGTCCCTCGATCCGGTAGTCCTTGTACTTGAAGGCGACGCCTTTTTTGTCGGCGGACACCAGCCGGCGATTGGAGATGGCGATGCGGTGGGTATAGCGCGACAAATAGCGCAATACTTCCTCGGGCCCGGCGAACGGCTCTTTCGCGTAGACCACCCAATCGATCTTGCGCAGTGGCGCCAGATAGGCCTCGAATGCAGCCTTGTCGGCGAGCGGCGCGTGATCGTTGAAGAACTGCAGGTGGCCGGCGTCGTGCGCCGCGAGCAGCCTCTCCAGAAACAGCCGGCGAAACAACGCCGAGAGAACCTCCACCGGCAAGAAGTAGCGCGGCCGGCACGCGATCCACTTCGATCCATCCCGCGACAGGCCGCCACCGGGCACGACCATGTGCACATGCGGGTGGTGGGTGAGCGCGGAGCCCCACGTGTGCAGCACCGACATGAAGCCGATGCGAGCGCCGAGATGCCTGGGCGTGGCCGCGATCCTCAGCGTGGTCTCGGCGGAGGCTTTGAACAGCAGGTCGTAGATCACCGCCTTGTTCTGATAGGCGATGTCCCTGATCGCCCCCGGCAGTGTGTACACCACATGAAAGTATGGCACCGGCAGCAACTCGGCCTCGCGCTCGGCCAGCCACTCGCGTGCCGCAACGCCTTGACACTTGGGGCAGTGCCGGTTGCGACAACTATTGTAGGCGATGATGGTGTGAGCGCACTTCTCGCAGCGCGCGACATGCCCGCCGAGCGCCGCCGTGCGGCAGCGCTCGATCGCGCTCATCACCTTCATCTGGTCGAGGCTGACATGTCCGGCGTTGGCTCTGCGCCACGCCGCCCCGTGGTCGCGGAAGATATCCGCGACCTCCAGCGCTGGCCGCGACATGCCTGCCGACGGTTACGTCGGCGGCGGGTCTTTCCTGCTCCGGGGCTTCTTGCGAGGCTGCGACAGCAGATCGAGCGGGCTCTCGATGGCAGCGATCATGCCGGTGGCGACGCGCGTGTAGCGCGCCGTCGTGTCTAATTTGTCGTGTCCCAAAAGCGCCTGGATTTTGCGGATATCGGTGTCGCGTTCGAGCAGATGGGTCGCGAAGCTGTGCCGCAGCGCATGCAGCGTTACGGCCTTCTTGATCCCGGCCGCGGCGGCCGCCTCGTGGTACAGGCGGCTCAGCTGGCGAGTGGTCATCGGCTTGCCGGGCTTGCGGCCGGGAAACAGCCAGCGTTCCTGCAGTGGCGTTTGCGCATCGTGACGCGACGGGCGCGCCTTCCACCATTGGCGCAACAGATCGAGCGTCTTGGGTGACAGCATGACATGGCGGTCCTTGCGGCCCTTGGACTGCTCGACGCGAATGATGTTCTGCGCCCTATCGATATGCTTGACCTTCAGTCGCACCACTTCTCCCGCGCGCAGGCCGCAGCCATACGCTAGACTGAGCAACACGCGGACCTTGAGGCTGCTGGCGACGGCGAGCAGACGCCGCGTCTCATCCGGGCTCATCACCAGCGGTATCTTCTGCGGCTCACGGATGTGATAGATCTCGGCGGCAAGATCCAATCGCCGCAGCGTCACCCGGAACAAGAACCGCAGCCCGGTCATGATACGGTTGCGATTGCAGATGCTCGCGCCCGTCTCCGCCAGATGCAGCTGGAAAAGGCGGATGTCCTCCAGCGTCGCCGTGTCAGGAGACCGCTTGAGAAACGCGGCGAACCGTTTGCAGCTGCGGATGTGGCCTCTCTGCGTGCCCGCACAGAGCTTGCGCGCGTTCATGTCCTCGATCATGCGCTGGCGCAATGGGCTGATCGGAGATGTGCTCATGGGGTACTCCTGTCCTGAGCGAGGTTGATGACACCTCTATGCTTAGGACGGAGGTCCCCGGCCCGTTATCGATACTCTCCGCTGCTACACAGCCTTCGCGAATGACCTGAGCGCCGCAGCGGGGTTATCGCGTAGCGATTTAGTGCCTTGGCACTTCTCTACAGTTTGCCGCGATGCGGAGTTCGGCCGAAGTTGAGGGACAAGCGGATATATCGCGGATATATGGTCAATCCGTCGAGATGACGACATTTCCCCAATTCAGTGGGCGCGTTATTCAATACGCTCGCTCGCCCGCCCGCCAGCCCATTTCCCAGAAGTTGATCTCAAGCCGGGTCGCTTCCTTAAAGATCGCGATTAGCTCGGCCTCGCGCGCGGGTGTGGCGTATAGATCGGCAAGGCGGTCCAGGTGCGCCCGCGCCTTCGCCGCGACCTCTTGATATGGCGCACCTGCATACTCGTCGATCCAGACCCGATAGGGGTTCGTTGCGGCGCATGCATCGGGTCGCGTTGCGAGATATGTCGCGATCTCAGCATAGCCGATCACGCAGGGAGCAAGCACCACTTTGAGCGTCAGCAGATCGCCGCGCATCCCCGCATCGAGCACATAGCGCGTATAGGCCAGCATCTCCGCTGCTGGCGGAGCTTGCTCGAGGTCGGCGGGCGACAGACCCCAGCCTGCACAAAGCTTCACGTGAAGGTTCATCTCGACATCGAGGATCGCCGACAGACCAGACGCCGCTTCGCGCATATCAGCCAGATGAAGTGATTTGTAGACGGCAAGCGCGTAGGCGCGGGCAAACTCGATAAGGAACAGGTAGTCTTGAACGAGGTAGTGCCGAAAGGACGCCTCAGGCAAGGTGCCATCAGCCATCCCATGGGTGAAGGGGTGCTCGGTGTAGGCGCGCCACTCGGCGGATGCCTCTATCTCGAGACGCTCAAAGAAGCTCATAACTTCCCTGCCGGACTTACACGGCTCTGGACCTTTCGCCGCCAGACACTCGCTAGCCAGGGCTGTTTTTCGCGCGGCAAACCGGCAGGACGGTAATAGTGATTGAAGCTGATGAAGAAATTCCGCAGCTGACAAATACCGGCGCCAATTATCAAGATCAAGAAACACGCCGTAGCGCCCGCCACTCCAGCCTTCCTCGTTATGGCCGGGAGGGTTCGAGCTGAAAACAGCACACCACGCGGTTTCAGACTCGCGTACAGTTAAAGCAACACACGAGGATAACTCCTGGCTGGGTACATGGAACAACGCGGCGTTGGCGAATATGCCGTCGAAATGGTTATCCGGCAGATCGAGCTTGAGGAAGTCCTGCCCCCACACTTCGCACCCGCCACGGCGCGCGCCATTGCGGCGAAATGCGTGGCGCCTTCCAAACCTACCGCGATGTGGCCGAGTTCGGCAAACACCTTGAGGTCGCGGCCGGGACCGCAGCCAAAATCCAATATCGTAAAAGGCGGTTCACCTTCGATGCATTGTAATATCGCAGCGATGTTTTGGCTCACGTTGTGATCGCGCGTGCCTTCCCAGAAATCTTCGGCGCGCTCGTTGTAATGATCCAGCGTGAGATCGGTGATTTTTTCCAGGTCTTGCGGATTGAGTTTCATGTTTGGCCTAGCTCGCGTGCCCGTAAGTGTTCGGCTGTTGCTACTTTTATCCGAGACCGTGTATTGGACAGAACTGGTGTTGTGGGGCGGCAAAATGCCTGTCCCTATTACAAATCTAATACCCGGAATTACAAATCGCTGATACGGCGTCCTTTGACGCGGCGCTGATGCACCTTGGTCTTGGTCCAAGCGAAAAGCTTGGCGTTTTTGTTGTGGCCGTGATGAAGGCATCTTGCTCCCGCAGTACTGGCTTCCTGCGTTTATGCTCCAAGAGCAGCTCCTGCAGATATTCCATCCAGCGGTCCGTGAAGGCAATTGTCTGTTGGTCGGCGGTCCTAGATCCAAAGGCAGCCATTCTCGGGATCCATGTCGGTGGCCAGATGATCACCTCTTGCAATTGCTACCTACTATCTCCAAATAAGTCGTCGATTGTTGGCCGATCCGCCGGGCCGCTTTTGCCTTGCACTTGCCTGGCGCGCGTTCAGGAATTCTCTTCAATTTCGACGAACTGGGAAGCAGGTGCGTCGTCGCGTCTGGTTGGTCCCGTGCACACGGGGCTGCGACAACAAGCTATCGTACATGGAACGGATACCGCGTCCATGATCGGCAACAGGGGTCATTCATGCCGCTGGTCAGAGGTCACGAGTAGTTCGAGTTCACTAGGCTTGAGGGTGTATATTCTCGATGAGGGATGGAGCCAGCCACGTCCTTTGCAAGGTCAGTCATGAGGCATTGCGGGATAGGAGTGCCCGTGACGCGAAAATAGCAGTCTTGCGATATTTGTCCGTCACCGCCAGCGCATCGAGGTCATCGCCGGCGAAAAGTACGATGAAGGCCATCGTGCGAACGATCTGATCCTCGTCCTTAGCTAAGGATCTCACCCCGCTTCCGATATGATCGGTTGACCGCGATTAAGAGAATTCAGGTGAGCTCTAAACAGGGCACACCCCTGCGCAGATGACAGCTATAGAACAGGAGGGCCGAGAAGGAACGGCCGCCTGCGCCCGATGCTGGGCAGATATTGTCATGAAGGCACAAACCAGGAGACACATAAGATGATATCGCGCAACGAAAGCAAGAGAATGACCATGAGACCGGACAAAGAAGAAGCCGTCGAGGAGCGCGTTGGACAGCAGAAGCGGCTGGAAAGAGGCCAATTTCGGCTGAGGTAGATAGGCAAACCAAACAATCGTATGCGACGTATGAAGCTGCCGAAGAGGCGGGAATGGCGATCAAGAAAAACTACCCGATCCTCCAGGTCGCGGTATACGACCTCGTGCGAAGCGTGAACGAGGTCATCGAATTGCCGAAGATCGACTGACAGATCGCAGACAACGACTTGGCCCGATTGTACGTGCCTCAAAATTTTGTATTAGCTGGGACTCGGCAGTGGAGTGCTTCTGCTCACGATGGGGCCACGACCTACATCGCTGCGTTTGAACTCATTGCGCCGTGATGCCCGCCGCCTTGATGATCTGCCACCATTTCCCGCTTCGGCCTCCTGCATCGCGCCGAGGACAGTCCACGTTAGGCGCACCAGTTCGGCCGCAAGCGAGCGGGACGATCAACAGCCCCGGCGGCATAGCGCTGCCCAATGACGACAGTCATTCGTAGTGGACGGATCGGCTGCCACGAACGCGGCCAAAGCTGCGACCGCCGCCATTGCTGTCGTTTTTGCTCTGGTCACAGACCCGGAGGCGGAAGGACTGGTCTTGAGCATGGCGCGGCCGGCCGCAAATGTCACTGGCCTGGCGCGCTCAGGTGCACGTTGCCCGATGATTAGAGCGGCCTGAAATAGGAGCGGGCCATAAGTGTCCGTGTTGCGACTTGTCGAATCCTTGACTCCGTTCCATCAAAACAGTGCAGTTCCGGGATCGCTGCTA
>CAWIZJ010000022.1:0-45877 GCA_963840535.1 uncultured Alphaproteobacteria bacterium | reverse complement strand
GCCTGATTGCATCGTTGCCGCGAGCCGTGACGATCGCGACCGTCAGCGGCCGCTACTACGCCATGGATCGCGACCGGCGCTGGGACCGGGTGAACACGGCCTATCGCGTACTGACACAAGCGCAGGGGCCGCGCTTCCCGGACGGTCCCGCCGTCATCTCCGACGCCTACGCCAGCGGTTTCAGCGACGAGTTCGTGGTGCCTGCGGTCGTCGGCGACTTTACCGGCATGCGCGACGGCGATGGCGTGCTCTGCTTCAACTTCCGTGCCGACCGCGTACGCGAGATTCTTTCCGCCCTGCTCGATCCGGCTTTTGTCGGTTTCGCTCGTCCGCACGTCATTCGGTTCGCCGGCGCCGCCGGCATGACCCGATACAGCGATGAGCTCGATGCGCTGCTTGCAACGATCTTTCCGCCGCAACCGCTGGCGAATGTGCTGGGCGAGGTCGTCGCCAATGCAGGTCGTCGGCAGTTGCGAATGGCGGAAACCGAGAAATATCCGCACGTCACCTATTTCCTCAACGGCGGCGAAGAACGGACCTATCCGGGCGAGGAGCGCATCATGGTGCCGTCGCCCAAGGTCTCGACCTATGACCTCAAGCCAGAGATGTCGGCACCGGAACTCACGGACGAGGCGGTGAAGGCGATCGGCTCCGGCAAATTCGACCTGATCGTGCTCAATTACGCCAATCCCGATATGGTCGGGCACACCGGCAGTCTTGCCGCCGCGATCAAGGCGGTCGAGACCGTCGATACCGCACTCGGGCGCCTCGCGCACGCCATACGCAACTCCGGCGGCGCCCTGCTGATCACGGCCGACCACGGCAATTGCGAAACCATGCGCAATCCCGCGACCGGCGGTCCACACACCGCGCATACCACCAATCCGGTGCCGGTGTTGCTGATGGGCGCGGGCAGGGTCTCGCTGGCGGACGGGCGGCTTGCCGACATCGCGCCTACCCTGCTCGAGTTGATGGGCTTGCCACAACCGGTGGAGATGACCGGAACCTCGCTGCTGCGTCGCATCCCACCGGAAAATCAGAGGTCTCTCAAGCCCAGCACGTCGGCCATCGAGTAGAGGCCGGGTTCGCGCCCGCGCGCCCACAGCGCCGCGCGAACCGCGCCGCGCGCGAAGATCATTCGATCCTCGGCTTTGTGCGCTAGCTCGATGCGCTCCGCAGGCCCGGCGAATATCACGTTGTGGTCGCCCACCACCGAGCCGCCACGCAGTACAGCAAACCCGATGTCGCCGGCGCAGCGTGCGCCGGTATGCCCATCGCGCGTACGTACCGATCGCTGCTCGAAATCGACACCCCGGCCCTCCGCCGCGGCGCGACCGATCATGAGCGCGGTTCCCGAGGGAGCGTCGACTTTCTTGTTATGATGCATTTCCAGGATCTCGACATCGAAGTCCTCGTCGAGCGTCTTCGCCACACGCTTGACCAGCGCCGCCAGCAGGTTGACACCCATGCTGAAATTGCCCGACTTGACGATCACCGTGCGCGTGCCGGCCGCCGCGATCAGCCTTTCGTTCTCGCCGGTAAGACCGGTCGTTCCAATGATGTGAATGCGTCCCTTGTGCGCGGCCAGCTCCGCAAAAGCCAGGGTGGCGGCGGGAATGGTGAAGTCCACGAGGGCATCCGCTCGATCAAGAAGGGGCCCGACATCGGCGCCGACTGGAACGCCGTTCGGACCGATCCCGGCCAATTCGCCGGCATCCCGACCGATCACCGCCGAACCCGGCGCATCGACCGCGCCCGCGAGCGTCACACCGTCGATCACGGCAATGGCCTGGACGAGCGTGCGCCCCATGCGCCCGCCGACCCCGGCCACGATCAACCGCATGTCGGCCATCGGTTCTCTCCTGATCGCTCGGGGCGAAGACGTCGGCTCGGGCCAGTCCTTATGAACCCGGAAGCCTCGCCGGTGGCCAACTCGGCACGATCGCTCGCTCGGACATCTTCTTCTAGCGCATTGCCTTCCATCACATTCGGCTCGTCAGGTCTGTGGGCCGTCGTAGCCCTCGATGATGAGGAGATCGACCTCTGCCTTGCCCTTGCGCAGTTCAGCCGCCGACTGGTAGTCGGGCGAGCGGTAGCAGGCCAGCGCGATCGCATAGCTCGGGAATTCGAGTACCACCGTGCGTGCACGCACCCGGCCCTCGACGGTCTCGCGCGTGCCCCCACGGACGAGGAATCGCGCGCCGAACCTTCCGAACGGCGCCCCGTTGGCGGCCACGTACCCCTTGTAGCCGTCCGGGTCGGTCACATCGACGTGCCCGATCCAATAGCCTTTGCGCACGGACGTTGCAGGCGGCGCAGCCGGCTGCGACGGCTGAACGCCGTCATAGCCCTCGATGATCACAAAGTCGCAAACCGAATGCGGCAGGCGCAACGGTTTCGCGCGCTGGTATTCCGGGGAGCGGTAGCAGGCGAGCGCACTGGCGTAGCTGGGGAACTCGCGCAGCACATGGCGTGAGCGGCACGCGCCCTCCACCGCCTCGAATGTCCCGCCTCGCACCAGCGCGCGGCTCATGTATTTGTGGTGCGCCTCCGGAGTGGCCGCCATGTAGGCCTTGTAAGCTTCCGGATCGCTCACATCGAGGTGCGGGATCCAGTATCCTTTGGACATCCTTCGCTTCCCCTCCTTTACGACCTCGTGGCGTTGGCGATCTCCGCAAGGATCGCGTCTGCAGTGGCCCTGGGATCCACCGCCGTCACGATTGGTCGGCCGATCACCAGATAGTCGGCGCCCGCGGCGATAGCCGCCGCAGGGGTCATCACCCGCTTCTGGTCCCCTTTCTCGGCATCCACCGGGCGAATGCCCGGCGTCACCAAGACCATTCCCGGTCCGAGCAGCGGCCGCAGCATTTCAGCCTCGGCAGGTGAGCAGACCAGGCCGTCGATACCGATGTCGCGCGCCTGCGCGGCGCGTTCGGCAACCAGTTCGGAAACGGTGAAGTCATAGCCGGCGGCGGCGAGATCCGCATCGTCGTAGGACGTAAGCACGGTGACGGCGAGAATGCGCAGCTCGGATCCTTTGCGCGCATCGTTGGCGGCGTGCATGGTTTGCGGATAGGCGTGCACGGTGAGAAACGAGGCTCCGAGGCGCACCACGCTCTCCACGCCGCGGGCAACGGTGTTGCCAATATCGTGGAGCTTGAGGTCGAGGAAAATGCGCTTGCCGGCGCCGGCGAGTGCGCGCGCGAAATCGATCCCCCCGGCGAAGGCGAGCTGATAGCCGATCTTGTAGAACGTGACGGAATCGCCGAGCCGCACCACCAGAGCCTCCGCCTCACCCACCGAAGGAAGGTCGAGGGCGACGATCAGCCGGTCATGCGGATGTAGATTCACCGCCATGCTCCACCGCGGACATTCACCGCCATTCAGCGCCGAGACATCAGACCGCCCACCGTGTCATCGGCGTCGGCAGGTGGTCAGCATCTCGAGCGCGCGCCGCGAGCCACATGTTGTACGATTTCTCAGGCGGCGGGCCGGAAATGACCGGGGATCTTGGGCCCGGCAAGGGCGGACGACAGCGACCGTCCAAGCTTACGGAAAACGCGCACGGCTGTCGTCGGGCGTTCGTCCGCTGTCGTCCTTGCTCAGTCTCTGCGATACACCCATACCCGGGCCGGAGGAATATTCATCCAGATGCGCTCGGATGCTTCCGCAGTGACCCGGTCCAATCGCTTCGGAATCGGCGGGACCGCGTTGTAGGTGAATTGCACGAACGGCGACCCCGGCGACATCAGGCCGAAGGCCTCGAACAGGAGCCGCATGCGCACCTGCAGAGGCTTGGTGAACAGCGGCAAGCCGGACACCACACCGGCCGCGGGGTGCTGCAGCAGCCCCGAGAGCAGCCGCCTCAGACTATAAGCATCGCCCTGCACCACAGTGGCCGCCGGATATCGCGCGCGCAGCAGTCGGCAAAAAGTGGGATCGAATTCGACGAGAATGAGCCGCGACTGATCGACCCCCTGCGCCAGCAGCGCTTCGGTCACCGGCCCGGTGCCGGGCCCGAGCTCGATGATCGGCCCGGGTCTGCTCGGATCGATGTACCCGGCCATGGTGCGCGCGAGCGCCCGCCCTGAGGGCGTCACCGCGCCCAGCGACAGCGGCTTTTCGATCCAGGTCCGGATGAATCGCACTTCGTCGTCGAGGCGGATGCCGTTCTTCCGCTCGAACCGACGAATCCGACCTTCGAGCCTCTTCTTCTGATGCTCGATTTCCTGCTCGAACCTCTTCCTGTGATTCTCGAACTGCTGCTCGATCTTGCGCTCGAGCGCATCCTTTCTCTGCTCGAACAACTGCATGTGCCGACCGATCTCCCGCTCCAACACGCCCTTCTTGCGCTCGAAAAGTTGCTTCGGCTTTTCGAGCTTTCTCTCCAGGAGCTGAAGGGCTGGGTGCGGCATGACCGACAAACGCTGCACGGAAATCGCAATCCTACGACGCTCCCACCGGTAATGCTCACCGCGCCGAGGGTCAAGCGGCAAATTCCTCACGGCTAGCCGGAACGCCCGAGGAACTCCTTGACCTTGCCGAAGAATCCGGCCGCCTCCGGGTGCGTCTCCTTGGAGGACAAGCGCTCGAATTCGTTGAGCAACTCACGCTGCCGCTTGGTCAGCTTCTGCGGGGTCTCGACGAGGACCTGAACGTACATGTCGCCGGTCTGCTTGGAGCGCAGCACTGGCATACCTTTGCCCTGCAGGCGAAAGCGCCGTCCGGATTGGGTACCTTCCGACACCTTCACGCGACTGTTGTTGCCGTCGATGGTCGGCACCTCGAACTCGCCCCCCAGAGCCGCTGTCACCATCGAGATCGGTACCCGGCAATGCAGATCGGCGCCTTCGCGCTGAAAGAACGGATGCGAGGCGATCGAAAGAAAAATGTAGAGGTCCCCGGCGGGGCCACCGCGCACGCCGGCTTCGCCTTCGCCCGCAAGCCGTATGCGAGTGCCGTCCTCGACGCCGGCCGGAATGTTCACGGAGAGCGCGCGCTCGCGCGTAACACGACCTGAGCCCGAGCAGGATGGACAGGGGCTGTCGATCACCTGGCCGCGGCCTTGGCAGCTCGGACAGGTCCGCTCGAGCGTGAAGAAGCCCTGGGCGTGGCGGATACGCCCGTGGCCGGCGCAGGTCGGGCACGCCTTGGGCTTGGTGCCGGCCTTGGCACCCGAGCCCGAGCACGGCTCGCACGTCACCGAGGTCGGTATCCGCACCTGCGCCGTCTTGCCGAAGTACGCCTCGCCGAGGCTGATCTCCATATTGTAGCGCAGATCGGCGCCGCGCTCGCGGCCGGTCCGGCCGCGGGTACCGGCCATGCCGAAGATCCCCTCGAACAGATCGGAGAACGCGGAGCCGAAATCGGTGCCGAAGCCGCCGGATCCACCCGGCCCTCCGTGCTGGAATGCGTCATGTCCGAAGCGATCGTAGGCCGCACGCTTATCCGGATCCTTGAGCACTTCGTAGGCTTCGTTGATCTCCTTGAAGCGGGCTTCGCTGCTCTTGTCGCCGGGGTTGCGGTCCGGATGCCATTTCATCGCAAGCTTGCGAAAAGCCGATTTCAGCTCGCCATCGGCGGCGGCGCGTTCCACTTCCAGAACTTCGTAGTAGCAGCGCTTGGCCATCCCCGCGTTCCACCCCATTGTTGCTGCCGCAGCGTCGTCGCCGAACCTTATCCGGTCATTCATGATGCTTCAAAAAAGATGCACCCCCGGTTCGAGCCCCGGGGGTGAGATGGTTGCGAAATCGAAGGCATGACGGCGCCTCCTGCCAGGCCTTACGCCGATTTCTTGTTCTTCTTGTCGTCGTCGACCTCGGTGAACTCCGCGTCGACGACGTCCTCCTTCTTGCTGCCGGAACCGCTCGAGCCTGAACTCTCACCGCCGGGGCCGCCAGGACCGGCGCTCTCCTGCGCCTGCTTGTACATTGCCTCACCGAGCTTCATGGAAGCCTGCGCCAGCGCATTCGTCTTTACGGTGATCGCGCCGGCATCATCGCCCTTCAGCGCTTCCTTGAGGTCGGCCATCGCGTTCTCGATCGCGCGCCGCTCGCCTTCGCCGACCTTGGAGCCGTGCTCCGCGAGCGCCTTCTCGGTCGAGTGGATCAAGGCCTCGGCATGGTTCTTCGCCTCGACCTCGGCCTTGCGTTTCTTGTCATCCTCGGCATGCGACTCGGCGTCCTTGACCATGCGCTGGATATCGGCCTCCGACAGCCCTCCTGACGCCTGGATACGGATCTGCTGCTCCTTGCCGGTGCCTTTGTCCTTGGCCTGGACATTGACGATGCCGTTGGCATCGATGTCGAAGGTCACCTCGACCTGCGGCACGCCGCGCGGGGCGGGTGGAATGCCGACCAGATCGAACTGCCCGAGCAGTTTGTTGTCGGCCGCCATCTCGCGCTCGCCTTGGAAAACGCGAATGGTCACGGCGTTCTGATTGTCCTCTGCGGTCGAGAACACTTGGCTCTTCTTGGTCGGGATCGTGGTGTTGCGATCGATGAGCCGGGTGAAGACGCCACCGAGCGTCTCGATACCGAGCGAGAGCGGCGTCACGTCGAGCAACAACACGTCCTTGACGTCGCCTTGCAGCACGCCGGCTTGGATCGCGGCACCGACCGCGACGACCTCGTCGGGATTGACCCCCTTGTGCGGCTCCTTGCCGAACAGCTGCTTTACGACCTCCTGCACCTTCGGCATACGCGTCATGCCGCCGACCAGCACGACCTCGTTGATCTCCGCCGCCGACAGCCCGGCGTCTCTGAGCGCCTGCCGGCACGGCTCGACCGTCTTTTGCACGAGATCGTCTACCAGCGCCTCGAACTTGGCGCGGGTCAGCTTCATGGTCAGATGCTTGGGGCCCGACGCGTCTGCGGTGATGAACGGCAGGTTGATCTCGGTCTGCGTGGTGGACGAAAGCTCGATCTTCGCCTTCTCGGCCGACTCCTTGAGTCGCTGCAGCGCGAGCTTGTCGCGGCGCAGATCGATGCCCTGCTCCTTCTGGAACTCGTCGGCAAGATAGTTGACGAGCCGCATGTCGAAGTCCTCGCCGCCGAGGAAGGTGTCGCCGTTGGTCGACTTCACCTCGAATACGCCGTCGCCGATTTCCAGAATCGAGATGTCGAACGTCCCGCCGCCGAGGTCGTACACCGCGATGGTGCCGGATTTCTGCTTGTCGAGACCGTAGGAGAGCGCCGCTGCGGTCGGCTCGTTGATGATGCGCAGGACTTCGAGACCGGCAATCTTGCCGGCGTCCTTGGTGGCCTGGCGCTGGGCGTCGTTGAAATACGCGGGAACGGTGATGACGGCCTGCTCGACCTTCTGGCCGAGATAGGCTTCCGCGGTCTCCTTCATCTTCTGCAGGATGAAGGCGGAAATCTGCGAAGGAGAATAGGTCTTGCCTTCGATCTCGACCCAGGCGTCGCCGTTGGAGGCGCGCACGATCTTGTAGGGAACGAGCTTCTTGTCCTTCTCCACCATCGGATCGTCGTAGCGCCGTCCGATCAGGCGCTTGACTGCAAATATTGTGCGCTCTGGATTGGTGACCGCCTGTCGCTTGGCGGGTTGGCCGACGAGCCGCTCGCCGTCATCGGTGAATGCCACAATCGAGGGCGTGGTCCGCATCCCCTCCGCATTTTCGATGACCTTCGGCGTCTGGCCCTCCATCACGGCCACGCACGAATTGGTGGTGCCGAGGTCGATGCCGATGACCTTGCCCATGATGCTCGCTTCCTCTCTGTCTGCGGCAGGCCGGCCGGGTCCTTGCGGCACCCGTCAGGGAGATTTCCGCGACAGTCGCGGCGAACCCCTCGTCCGACCCCCTGAAATAACACATCAAACGCCGCCCCCTGCGGCGTCTTGGCTCATATAGGAGGGCGGGTTCTGGCCGCAAGACACACGATCACGGAATCGCGAGCCTCGAGATTTCGACACCTTCCCGCGCTTCGGCGGGATCGATGCCGGGTTGTCCTGGGCATCGCCACAACGGCAAAATCGCTCGACCGCCCCCACCTGAGAAGCTCGGATCTGCAACGACAGCCGCGCCATGACCGCCCCTCCCCTCGCATCCGGCCTCCGCCTCGTTCCCGGCTACCTCGATCGGGCGGCCCAGGTGCGGCTGCTGGAGGAGCTGCGCACGGCGATGAACCACGCGCCGGTCTATGTCCCGCGCATGCCCACGAGCGGCCGTCCGCTATCCGTCCGCATGACCAATTGCGGACCGCTCGGCTGGGTCACGGACGGGAATGGCTATCGCTACCAGCGGCACCATCCCGAGACCGGTGCGCCCTGGCCGCCGATCCCCGCGACCGCGCTCGCCGCCTGGCGCGAGCTCGCCCACTACCCGCACCTGCCGGAGTGCTGTCTCATCAACGTCTATGGACCGGCTGCGCGCCTGGGTCTGCACCAGGACCGCGACGAAGCCGATTTTCGCGCGCCGGTGGTCTCGCTCTCGCTCGGCGATACCTGCGTGTTCAGAATTGGCGGGACCAGCCGCAACAATCCGACCCGCACGCTGCGACTAGCATCCGGCGACGCCCTGGTGCTGGGTGGCGAGGCCCGGTTGGCCTATCACGGGGTCGACCGGATCATCCCAACGTCCTCGACGCTGCTGCGGGAGGGCGGAAGAATCAAGTCTCACCCTGCGGCGGGTGACGCTGCCGGAGTTGGGTGGCGAGTGATCGATCGGCGGGCGATTCCGGATGCCGTATTTCGGCCGCTCGGTTCGCGGTAGAATGGCAGCGAACATGACATCATTTCGCTCGCTCCCGCTGATCCTTGTGCTGTTGCTCGCCTCCCTGCCGTCGAGTGCGACCGAGGTTGCGTATCCGCCCGGATCGCGCATCGGACTCGCCCCACCCTCTGGCATGGTAACCAGCAGAAACTTCTTCGGCTTCGAGGACCCCCACAACAACGTGGCCATAATCATGGTCACGCTTCCGGGCGACGCCTACGCGGAGCTGAGCAAAACCGTCACCGCCGATGCGCTCAAACAGCAGGGCGTGACGCTGGAATTACGGGAGGCGATGTCGCTGTCGTCCGGCAGCGGCTTCCTGGTGATCGGGCGGCAAGAGATCGAGAAAACAAGACTTCGCAAATGGATCCTGGTTGCCTCCTCGCCCACACTTACGGCGCTGGTCACGGTCCAGGTCCCGGACACCGCGCGGCCGCGCTATCCCGACGCTGCGATCCGCGCGTCGCTGAGAACGCTCGCCATCCGCGACACCGTCCCGGTCGATGAGCAGCTCGGCCTGCTACCATTCAAGGTCGGCGAGCTCGCGGGATTCCGGATCGGTGCGGTCGTCCCGGGGCGCGCCATCATGCTGAGCGACGCCGACTCGCAGGGACGGCCTGGAGCCAGCCTGGAGCCTCATATATTGGTGACCGTCGCCCCCGGTAGGCCGGCGCAAAACTCGGATCGCGATGCATTCGCGCGCGAGGTGTTCGCCACCATTCCCAACCTCAAGGATATCCGTTTCGCCAGTTCCGAGCCGCTGCGCATGGGTGGCCAGCAGGGCCACCAGATCATCGCCAGCGCCAAGGATGCCGAGGGGGCCAACGCGCTGACTGTCGTGCAGTGGCTGCGCTTCGGTGGCGGCGGCTTTCTGCAGATGGTCGGAATCGCACGGACCGATGCCTGGAAAGACGCCTATCAGCGGTTCCGCGCCGTGCGCGACGGCATCGATCCGAGGTAAGGGCTCCTCCCCGCAGCGCAGCCAAGCGTGCGAGGTCGAGGCCCGATACCCGGTCACCGCCAGAATCGGCGTGAAGCAAGGCGGGCACCTTCAGCCAGTGCCGCCATCTTCGCCCACACCACATCGGGATCGACGGCAGCCTGCCCCACCCAGGTCCCATAGCCGCAATCGCTGCCGGCGATCACGTTTTCGCGTCCCACCAGCTCGGCATAGCGCCCGATCCGCTGCGCAACGAGCTCGGGATGCTCGATGAAGTTCGACTTCGATTCGATGACACCTGGAATGAGCACCTTACCCGCGGGCAGCTTGACCCGCTCGAACAAAGCCCATTCATGCGCGTGGCGCGGATTTGCGGCCTCGAAGGAGACCGCGCTCGGCCGCGCCGAAAATACGATGTCGATGATATCGGCGAGCGGAACGTCACGGTGGTGCGGCCCTTCATAGTTGCCCCAGCACAAGTGCAGGCGCAGCTGGTCCGGGGAGATATCGGCGAGCGCATGGTTGAGGGCCTCTACATGCATCCCGGCCTGCTTGCGGAATTCCTCGAGGCTGAGCGCCGCATACTGGATGTGCCGACCCATGGCGAGGTCCGGGCAGTCGATCTGCAGGGTGATGCCGGACTTGGCGACCGCCTCGTATTCGCTGCGCAATGCATCTGCGATCGCGAACAGATAAGTCTCCTGGCTCGGATAATGGTCGTTGCGGAAGAACAGCGAGACCACCCCGGGGGACGCGGCGCTGATGAATGCATCGCTCCTGTCCACACCGGCAAGCGCCGCCTCGAGATTGGCCACATCGTCCCTTGCCGCATCCGTATCGCGCACGCTGATCGGCGCGTTGCAGGCCGGGGTCTTGCGGCGCGAGCGTCCGGGATCGCCGAATACCCGCTTGGCGAGATTGGGGAACTCGGCAAGGTCCTGATAAACGAAGGTATTCCCTGTGCCACCGAAGCCTGCCAGCCGGTCCTTGACGTAGGTGGCATAGCTCGGCTTCGACATTTCACCGTCATTGACGATATCGACGCCGGCAGCGACCTGCTTGCGCACGACCTCGGTCACCGCCGCACGCACGCGCGCGGCCAATGCCCGGCGGTCCACCGGCACACCCTCCTCCCTGGCGAACATCATCTGGATAAGGTCAGCGGGCCGCGGCAGGCTTCCGGTATGGGTCGTGAGAAAACGATCCGTGCTCACTCGCATCGTGCCCTCGACACCGGCCTCGCTTGCTTGCGGGACTTGCGCAATCGGAAATGCGGCCCTGCAAGCTGGCCGCGACGAACATAGCGCGTTTCAGCACGGCAACGACAGGCGCGACCGCGCTCGGCCACGGGTTCAAGAGACGGGTTGCAAGAGTAAGGTCAGGAGGCTTCCCGTGGGTCCGCCGGAGGGGAGCCCGTATTGTCATTGGCCGGCGCCTCGGCTGCGGGCGCCTTGGGAGCGCCCTTGGCGACGCCGACGAGCGCGGGCCGCAGGATGCGCTCACCGATCATGTAGCCGGGCTGCACCACCTGCGCTACCGTCCCGGCAGGCCGGGAAGGGTCGGGCATCTCGAACATCGCCTGATGCACGTTGGGATCGAATTTCTCGCCGAGCGGATCGAACTTCCGCACCCCGTGCTTCTCCAGGACCTTGAGCAGCTCGCGCTCGGTCAGCTCGACACCATCGAGCAGCGCCTTGGTCCCGGCGTCCGCTTGCTCGCGCAGTTCCGCGTCGAGCGCGCCCCGCGCGCGGTCCATGTTGTCCGCCACCGCCAGAATGTCGCGCGCAAAGGCAGCGATGCCGTAGTCACGGGCATCCGCCACCTGCCGCTCGGTACGCTTGCGCAGGTTCTCCATTTCCGCAAGCGAGCGCAGCAGCTTGTCCTTGTAGCCGGCGGCCTCGCGAGCGAGCGCAACCATGGGGTCCTCTTTGGCAGCCGCTGATGCCTCGGCTTCAGCCGGACTGGTGCTGGTCTCGAGCGTGGCCTGGTCGGTTCCTTGATCGGTCTGATCGGTCGCGGCGCCCGCAGCGCGAACGGTCGTGTCCGGCATCGTTTCGTTCCTGTTGGCAGTTCGGCTCGCCCGGGATATCAGGGCTGGCGAGCGAAAAATCAAGCCGCACGCGGTCGATCATCGGGTAACGCCCTCACCCGCCGATGATCTTGCTCACCACCTTGGCGGTATGGTCCACCATCGGTATCACCCGGGCATAGTTGAGCCGGGTCGGCCCGATCACCCCGAGCACGCCAATGATGCGGCCGGCGCCGTCGCTGTAGGGCGCAACGATGGTGGAGGAGCCCGAGAGCGAGAACAGCTTGTTCTCCGAGCCGATGAAGATGCGGGCGCCCTCGGCACGCTCGGCGCGACCCAGCAGATCGATCACGCCACGCTTGGTCTCGAGATCGTCGAACAGGAGCCGCACCCGTTCCAGGTCCTCGACCGCCTTGAGGTCGTCGAGCAGATGGGCGGCGCCACGCACGATCAGCTTGCGCTCGTCGCTCTCACCGCCCGACCAGCTGGCGAGACCAGCCGCGATGATCTTCTGGGTGAGCTGGTCGAGCTCGGCCTTGGCGGCCTCGAGTGCCAGCTCGAGCTCGGCCTTGGCCCCCTCCAACGTACGTCCTCGCACGTGGGCATTGAGGAAGTTCGCCGCCTCCGTGAGCGAGGACACGGGCAGCCCGGCCGGAACCGTGATGATGCGGTTCTCGACTTGTCCGTCGTCAGCGACCAGCACGACCAGCGCCCGGTCCGGCTCGAGCCGCACGAACTCGATGTGCTTGAGGCGAAGATTGGTCTTTGCCGTCAGCACCACGCCGGCGGCGCGAGTGAGGCCGGACAGCATGCCGGAGGCCTGGTTGAGCACCGCATCCATCGAGGTGCCGACCGCAGCGACCTTGGCTTCCATCTCGCGACGGTCGGCTTCGCCCAGATCGCCGATCTCCATCAGCGCATCGACGAAGAAGCGCAATCCGAGCTCGGTCGGCAGCCGGCCGGCCGAGGTGTGTGGAGCGTAGATGAGGCCGAGCTGTTCCAGGTCCGACATCACATTGCGCACCGAGGCGGGAGACAGCGGCGTCGTGATCAGGCGCGAAATGTTGCGTGAGCCGACCGGCTCGCCGGTGGCGAGATAGCTCTCGACGATCTGACGGAATATGTCGCGCGAGCGCTCGTTGAGCTGAGCGAGGCTCACCTGGGTCGCGCCTATGGGAACATCGTGGGACAAGAGAGCCGCTCCGTGCAACGGCAGGAGAATTGTCCATCGGGCTCGACGACTTCAAGTCTGGACCATCGCGGCGCGCCGCGCCATGGGTGGTCGCAGCATCGCGAGAAGTGCCTCGAACGGCCTTCCGGCGGGGATCAAGTGTCATAGGGAAATCGCGACGGCTCACGCTGGATCGAATGGTCCACCCCATCCTCGGAGGCATCTGCTATGATTTCCCCGCAGTTCAGCGCGGGATTAGGCGAGGAAGGGCCGTTTAGCCCGGAGCCTCGCGATGCCAAGTCCAGGGAGCGACGCATGACCCGTCTGGTCCGTATCCTTATCGTCGTTGGCGCGGCCTTGTTCAGCGTCGGCGCGAGCGCCCAAGGCAACGTTCGAGGTTATCCGAACAGGCCGATCACCATGATCGTTCCGTTTGGTCCGGGCAGCGCCACCGACACGATCGCCCGCATCCTTGCTCAGCATCTCGGGAGCGCGCTCAACCAGACCATCGTGGTGGAGAACAAGGCAGGGGCCAACGGCGCGCTGGCGGCAGCCCAGGTCGCGCGCTCGGCGCCGGACGGCTACACGCTGTTCCTGAGCACCAACAGCCCCCACTCGGCAGCGCCGAGCCTGATGAAGAACATCTCCTACGATCCGGTGAAGGACTTCACGCCGGTGTCGCGGGTCGGAAGCTACACGCTCATCCTGGTGCTGCATCCCGACGTTCCAGCAAGGACGATCCCGGAGCTGATCGAGCACGCCAAGGCCAATCCGGGCAAGCTGTCATTCGCCAGCGGGAATACCTCGGGCGTGGTGGCAGGCGAGACATTGCGGGCCTGGGCCGAGATCAACATCGTCCATGTGCCCTACCGCAGCGCCCCACCTGCGCTCAACGACGTGCTCGGCGGCCGCGTGTCGATGATGTTCACCGACCTGACGACCGGTCTCCCGCATGTCAGGGCGAACAAGCTGCGCGCGCTCGCCGTTACCCGCATCCAGCGCAGCAAGCTGATCCCGGAGCTGCCGACCTTGCACGAGGCGGGTGTCCGGAACTTCGACATGGACTCGTGGGCAGCAATGTTCACGCCGGCCAACACTCCACGGGAGATCGTCACATTGCTCAATGCCGAGTTGCGCAAGATACTCGACGATCCGGAGATTGCCAGAAGGATCGGGAACATAGGTTTCGAGGCGTTCTCGAGCTCGCCCGAGGAGCTGGACGCTTTCGTCAAGGTCCAGCTCGAGAAGTGGACCAAGATGATCAAGGACGCCGGCATCCAGCCGGAATGAGCCGCGACCATTCTCCAGAACCCGATCCCATCCGCTTTACGCAGCGACACGAGACAGCAGTCACCTCTTGTCGGACCTTGCACGCGCACTTAGAAAGGATCGCTGCTAGTTCCTTCGAGGCAGGAGTTTTCGAATGCGGCCGAGCCGCCGACAGCCCGACGAGCTGCGCGCGATATCGCTTGAACGCGGCGTGGTGAAATACGCCGAGGGTTCGTGCTTCGTGAAGTTCGGTGATACCCACGTGCTGGTGACGGCGACGTTGGAGGACCGGCTGCCGCCCTGGCTCAAGGGTCAGGCGCGCGGCTGGGTCACGGCCGAATACGGCATGTTGCCGCGCGCCACTTCGGAGCGTACGCGTCGCGAGGCATCGGCTGGCAAGCAGAGCGGGCGCACCATCGAGATCCAGCGGCTGATCGGGCGCAGCCTGCGTGCGGTGCTGGATCTTCCCTCCATCGGAGAGCGGCAGATCACGATCGATTGCGACGTGATCCAGGCCGACGGCGGCACGCGCACCGCCGCCATCACCGGTGCCTGGGTCGCGCTCCATGATTGCGTCACCTGGATGAGGACGCGTGAGATGGTGAAGGGAGAGCCGCTGCGCGATCACGTTGCGGCCATCTCCTGCGGGATCTGCCGCGGCACGTCGGTGCTCGATCTCGACTACGCCGAGGATTCGGAAGCCGAAACCGATGCCAATTTCGTCATGACCGGCGCCGGTCGGATCGTCGAGGTGCAGGGAACCGCGGAGAAGGTGCCGTTCACGGAGGAACAGTTCCTGGGTCTGCTGGAGCTCGCGAAAAAGGGCGTGATGAAGCTCGTCGATCTGCAGAAGATGGCGGTGATGTGAGGCATCCGGATCGTGACGAGACGATGGGCGGCCATCGCCGTATCACCGGCCGCATCGTCATTGCGACCCACAATTCGGGCAAGCTGCGAGAGCTGCGTGAACTGCTGAAGCCGCTAGGAATCGAGGCGGTGTCAGCGGGGGAGCTCGGCCTTGCCGAACCCGAAGAGACAGGCTCGAGCTTTCGTGACAACGCCCGCATCAAGGCGGCCGCCGCGGTCGCCGGCTCCGGTCTTCCGGCATTTGCCGACGATTCCGGTCTGACCGTCGATTTGCTCGACGGTCAACCCGGCAGTCGTTCGGCGCGATGGGCGGGCCCCGAGAGGGATTTCCGCCGCGCCATGCAAACGGTCGAGGACAAGTTGCGCGAACGGGGCGGCTTCGAACCCGGGCAACGCCACGCGCATTTCGTCTGCGCGCTCTGCGTAGCCTGGCCGGACGGTTACCTGGAGGAATTCGAGGCCAAGGTCGACGGGGTGCTGGTGTGGCCGCCACGCGGTGAACTCGGCTTCGGCTACGACCCGATGTTCCTGCCCGATGGACAGTCCCGCACCTTCGGCGAGATGTCGAGCGAGGAGAAGCACGGCCTGCCGCCGCGGGGCATGGGCCTCTCACATCGGGCACGCGCCTTCCTGAAGCTTGCCCAGGCTTGCCTCGGCGGCTCGCCGCTGGCATCCCGGCGCTGATTGCGCCCGCGAGACGGACCGGGAGAGAACTCCGGGACTGCGACGCTCGCGACAACTCCGGAGGCGAACCCGGGGCGGAAAGCGCGGGTGGATCGCGGCGGGCCGTGCTACCACCCGGGCAGGCTCGATTCGGACCCCTTTGGGACGCTGCCATACGTTGCCGTCCATGACCACCAACGCCTTCGGAATCTACGTGCACTGGCCGTTCTGCCTGTCCAAGTGCCCGTACTGCGATTTCAACAGCCATGTACGTCATGCCGCAATCGACGAGGAGCGCTTCGTGCGCGCCTTCGCGGCCGAGCTCGCCGCCACTGCCGGACGCGTGCCCGGACGAACCGTCTCGAGCATCTTCTTCGGCGGCGGTACGCCATCGCTGATGCAGCCCGCGACCGTCGGCGCGATCCTCGATGCCATCGCCCGACACTGGTCGATCGCGCGCGAGGTCGAGGTCACGCTCGAGGCCAATCCGACCAGCGTCGAGGCGACCAGGTTTCTAGGCTTTCGGACGGCTGGCGTCACGCGCGCCTCGCTCGGCGTGCAGGCGCTCGACGACGCCGCGCTCGAGCAGCTCGGTCGCCTGCACAGCGTGCGCGAAGCGCTGGACGCGATTGCGGTCGCCCGCGCCACCTTCGATCGCTACTCCTTCGATCTCATCTATGCGCGTCCGGGCCAGACGCCGCGCGCCTGGAGTGCCGAGCTCGAGCGCGCGCTCGCCGAAGCAGGCGAGCATCTCTCGCTCTATCAACTCACTATCGAGCAGGACACGCCGTTCGCGGTCCTGCATCGAGCGGGCAAGCTCCCGATGCCGGACGAGGACACCGCGCGCGCACTTTACGACACCACCCAGGCGGTGTGCTCGCGCGCCGGTGTTCCCGCCTACGAGATTTCCAACCACGCACGACCGGGCGGAGAATGTCGACACAACCTCGCTTACTGGCGCGCGCACGAATTTGCCGGTATCGGTCCCGGGGCCCATGGCCGCCTCGACATCGACGGAGCCCGTGTCGCGACCGCAACCGAGCGGCGGCCGGAGGACTGGCTGGTGCGGGTCGAAGCGTGCGGACATGGGCTGGTGACAGACGAGGCGCTCACCTGCGAGCAGACGGCCGACGAGTTCCTGCTCATGGGTCTGCGACTCGCCGAGGGCGTCGATCCCGAACGCTATGCGCGGCTCGCCGGACGGCCGCTCGATCCCCGCCGCATCGCGTTGCTGCGCGAGCAACGCGTGGTGGAAACGACCCCGGACGGCATGCTGCGGGTCACGCTCGCCGGCTTTCCCCTGCTCGACGCGGTCGTCGCCGACCTGGCAGCATGAGTATCGACCGTTCCGCCATGTTCGAGCCCGCAAACCGGTCCCCTCTTCGCGGCAGCATGCGCTACGTCCCAGAACCGCCGAAGGCCTTGGGCGGCGGGCTGACGATCTGACCGCCGGTCGGGTTACCCGCAGCACCGCCAGCCCGCGCTGATTGGTGCCGTCGGGGCGGAAACGAAACAGCCCGTCGATGCCGGTAAACCCCGAGGAGTTGGTCAGCACCTGCTCGGAGAAGCGTTGTTGGCCCTGCGTCTTGACCAGGGCGGCAACCAGCGCGACGGCATCGTAGGCGAGCGAAGCGGTACGCGCCGGATCATGGCCGTATCGGGTGCGGTAGCGGCCGGAGAAATTGCGAAATCCGGTCGAATCCGGTCCGGCATACCAGCCGCCGTCCAGTTGCGGATTGGAAAAGATCTGCGCGTCCTCCCACAGGCCGGTCCCGAGCAGTTGAACGCGTTTGGTGTCGATCCCGCTGGCGACCAGCGTCTGCACCACCGTCGGCACGGCTTCGGCGCCGTCGGGGATGAAGATGGCATCGGCGCGGCTCGCTGCCTGCGCGACGTTGCGCACCGGCCCCTGCATCTGCGCGCGGTCGAGCGGGTAGCGCTCGAGGGCGACGACGCGCCCGCCGCGGCGGGCCACCGACTGCTTGAATGCGGCCTCGACCACGGTGCCGTAGGCGTTGTCCGGCACCAGCGCGGCGAACGACCGCCGCCCCTGGTCCGCCGCATAGCCGACGATGCGGTCCACATCGGATTCCGGAAGGAAGCTGAGGAGATGGACCCCGCGCGCAGCCACGTTGGAATCGGTCGAGAACGCAATCACCGGAATTCCGCGCGGCCGCACAACCTGCGCGACCGGGCCGACGGTGAGCGCGAACAAGGGACCGAGGATGATCTCCGCGCCTTCCTCCAGCGACTGCTGCGCAGCCTGCTGCGCGCCGGGAGCGCTGCCGCCGTCGTCCTTCACCAGCAGCTGCAGATCCGGGTTGTTGAATTCCGCGAGCGCCAGCTCGGCAGCGTTGCGCATGGAGCGCGCCGCGACCGCTGCATTCCCGCTCCCCGACAGCGGCAGGATAAGCGCGACTTTTACCTGGCCCTGGCCGATGCTGCCGGTTTGGGCCGGCGGCGTGGTCGACGAACCCGGAAGCAGATCCCCGACCGAGAAGCCGCCGGAACAGCCTCCCAGCATGAACGCGGCCGCCAACACTCCCAACCACCGCCGGCGCGCGGGTGGAGCTTTCCAGGCCTGTAGCATTCGAACCATCGGGGCCGGTCTCCTCGGTGCCGACCGATCATGCGGCGTCAGCCCGTGCCGGCAATCGGGCGTTCTGTCGGTGAGCAAGTTAAGTAAATGAAAGGGATAGCGATTTGGCAAGCCCCGCTGCCAGCTGGCAATTCGGGCGCCCGCCGCTCGTTGCCACGGAAGCCGCTCGGCGGTACCGACGCCGGCGGCCGACGCGCGCCGGCGGCGCGCTGAGAACGTGCGCACGACAACGGTATCCACTAGAGCATGACGCGTTCTAGACTATGTGGCATGAACTCGATCGCGCCCGTTGCTCCTCCCGTGCGCCATTACTTGCTCAACGGCGGGTCTGCCATCGCACCTCCGCTCGCGGCGGGGCTCTATCTGGTCGCCACTCCGATCGGCAACCTGCGCGACGTCACCATACGGGCGCTGGAGGTATTGGCGGCCTCCGATCTCATCGCCTGCGAGGATACCCGCGTCACCCGCAAGCTGATCGACCGCTACGGCATCGCGACGCGGCTGACCCCGTATCACGAACACAATGCCGCCGAGGTGCGGCCGAAGCTGCTTGCGGGCCTATCGACCGGGGCCGCCATTGCGCTGGTGTCCGATGCCGGTACGCCGCTCATCTCCGATCCCGGCTACAGGCTCGTGCGCGAAGCGCGTGCGGCCGGCCACGGCGTGACTGCAGTTCCGGGCGCTTCCGCCGTGCTTGCGGCGCTCACCGTCAGCACACTGCCGACCGACCGATTTTGCTTTGCCGGCTTCCTGCCGGCCAAGACGGGGCCGCGGCGATCCCGCATCGCCGAGCTCAAGCACATTCCGGCGACCCTCGTCCTGTTCGAGACCGGACCCCGCATCGCCGCCGTGCTCGCCGACCTTGCCGCCGATCTCGGTCCCCGCGAAGTCGCGATCTGCCGCGAGCTCACCAAGCTCAACGAGGAGGTCCGGCGCGGCGACCTTGCGACACTTGCCGGGGAATATTCCGGCGATGCGGAGACGCGCGGCGAATTCGTGATCGTGGTGGCGCCGCCGGAACCGCAGGGCACGGCGATCACGGACGTCGATGCCCTGTTGCGCCCGGCACTGGACCGCCTTTCGGTCAAAGCAGCGGTGGCCGAGATTGCCGCCGTCACCGGCCTTCCCCGCCGCGCGATCTATCAGCGGGCGCTGGCACTGAGCGAGGACCGTGGTCATGACCGATGAGCGGCCACGCGCCGGTCCACTTTCGGGACAGGGTCCGCGCCCGGAGCGTCAGGCCGCCTTCCGTACCGGCATTTCGGCGGAGAGCCGCGCCGCCGCCTTCCTGATCGCCAAGGGCTTTCGCATCCTGGCGCGGCGCTGGAGATGCCCGGTGGGCGAGATCGACATCGTCGCGCGGCGCCGAAGGCTTCTGGTGTTCGTCGAGGTCAAGGCGCGCGAGCAGCTGGACGATGCGGCGTGGTCGGTCACCGAGCGCCAGCGCAGCCGCATCGTGGCGGCCGCCGAGGCCTGGCTCGCGCGGCATCCCGACGACAGCATCCGCGACATCCGCCTCGACGTCATGCTGGTGGCTCCGGGCCGCATCCCGCGCCACATCACCGCCGCCTTCGACGCGAGCCGCTGACCTTGCGCTCGCCAAGGACGGCCTGGTCTTGCACGAGGCCGGCAATGCCTTGCACCCTCCCGAAATTCTCACCGAAACAGGAACACTGGAGGTAAATTGTCAGCGTCTCGTTCGCGTTACCGAATCGCTTCAGTGAGGGATCGATGAGCCCGAGAATTGCGGTGCAAATGGACCCGATCGAGCGGATCAACATCCGCGGCGATTCGACCTTCGCGCTGCTGCTGGAGGCCCAGCAACGCGGCTACCCGATGGTGTACTACACACCGAACCGGCTGGCGTTGCGCGACGACAGGGTGTTCGCAGTCGTGCAGCCGCTCGAGGTGCGTGACCGGGAAGGCGATCATTTTACCCTCGGCGAGCCGCGGCGCACGGAGCTGAGCGAGCTCGACGTGATTCTGCTGCGGCAGGATCCGCCGTTCGACCTCGCCTATATCACGACCACGCATTTGCTCGAGCGTATCCATCCGCGGACACTGGTGATCAACGACCCCCGCGAGGTTCGCAATGCGCCGGAAAAGATGTTCGTCATGGAATTTCCCGACTTGATGCCGCCGACCCTGATCACCCGCGATCTCGCAGAGATCAAGGCGTTTCGCAGCGAGCACGGCGACATCGTGATGAAGCCGCTCTACGGCAAGGGCGGCGAGGCCGTCTTCCGCCTCGCCAAGGAGGACCTCAATTTCGGCTCGCTCTACGATCTGTTCGCCGTCACGTTTCGCGAGCAATGGGTGGTGCAGAAGTTTCTTCCGGCCGTGCGGCACGGCGACAAGCGCGTGATCCTGGTCGACGGCGAGTTCGCAGGCGCCGTCAATCGCGTGCCCGCTCCCGACGATCTGCGCTCCAACATGGTGCGCGGGGGCACGCCCAGGGAAACCGATCTGACGAAGCGCGAGCGCGAGATCTGCGCTCGCATCGGCCCGGCGCTGCGCCGGCGCGGGTTGCTGTTCGTCGGCATCGACGTGATCGACGGTTTCCTGACCGAGATCAACGTCACGTCGCCGACCGGCATCCGGGCGGTCAAGGCGCTGGGTGGGCCGGACGTTGCGGCATTGATCTGGGACAAGATCGAGGCGAAGCGGCAAAGCTGACGAAACGGACCGTATTTGTGCTGCTCGACGCCGTTCCGCCCGATACGGGGAGACATCCAGGCGTCGCCTCCCTCCCGGATGCCTCGCTGTTAACACGAATCGTGGGCAAAATTGTAGTCGTTTCCAGTCGTGCCAAGTGGTAGGTCGCCGCAGCGGCGACAGCTCCCCTCGTCGCCGCACGCCGGATCGACAGCCCACGTGCCGTCGAAAATCTCCACCCTTTCCAATGCCGCACGATTTCGTTCCCTAATTGTTCTTGTCGGGACCATTGCGTTACGCTAGCCTATCGGGAGCAGGGGCAGGCAATGGTCCAACGGGTCGCGACAGTAGCGTTCGAAGGGATCGAGGCGCGCGCCGTCGATGTCCAGGTCCAGGTCGCGCCCGGGCTGCCGGCCTTCAACGTCGTGGGCCTGCCCGACAAGGCGGTGTCCGAGGCGCGCGAGCGGGTGCGGTCCGCGTTGGTGGCGTCCGGGCTCGCGCTACCCGCCCGCCGCATCACCGTCAACCTGGCGCCGGCGGATCTGCCCAAGGAGGGTAGCCATTACGATCTCCCGATCGCGCTCGGCCTGATGGCGGCGATCGGCGCCATCCCCAGCGATGCCCTCGGCGGCTTCACGGTATTGGGCGAACTCGGGCTCGACGGCTCGATCGCCGCCGTCGCGGGTGTGCTGCCGGCAGCCATCGGCGCCAATGCGCGCGGCGAAGGTCTCATCTGCCCGGCCGCATGCGGCGCAGAGGCGGCCTGGGCAAGCCCGGAGATGGCGATCGTCGCGGCCGCATCGCTGATCCAGCTCGCCAACCACTTCCGCGGTACCCAGGTGCTCGCGCGGCCGGAGCCGAAGGTGCGCGAGGCCGACGGCGCGCTCGTCGATCTCAGCGACATCAAGGGGCAGGAGAGCGCCAAGCGCGCTCTCGAGATCGCGGCTGCCGGCGGCCACAACCTGCTCATGGCGGGGCCTCCCGGTGCCGGCAAGTCGATGCTGGCGGCAAGGCTGCCGACCATCCTGCCGCCGCTCACCCCGGCAGAATTGCTGGAAGTATCGATGATCGCCTCCGTGGCCGGAACCATCGAAGGAGGCGCACTGACCAACCGCCGTCCGTTCCGCGCGCCGCATCATTCCGCCAGCATGCCGGCGCTGGTCGGCGGCGGCCGGCGGGCGCGACCCGGCGAGATCTCGCTCGCACATCACGGCGTCCTTTTCCTCGACGAGCTGCCGGAGTTTCAGCCGCAGGTGCTCGATTCGCTGCGCCAGCCGCTGGAGACCGGTGAGGTTGCGATCGCGCGCGCCAACCATCGCGTGACCTATCCCGCGCGCGTCATGCTGGTCGCGGCCATGAATCCGTGCCGTTGCGGCCACGCCAGCGATCCCGGCTATGCCTGCAAGCGCGGTCCCAACGCGCGCTGCGCCGCCGATTATCAGGCGCGGCTGTCGGGCCCGCTCCTCGACCGCATCGATCTGCATATCGAGGTGCCTGCGGTGACCGCCGCCGACCTCATCTTGCCGCCGCCGGCAGAAGGCAGCCGCGAGGTGGCCGCGCGCGTAGCACGCGCCCGCGCCATGCAGGTCGAACGTTATGCCGCGATCGGGCTCCCGCAAGTGCGCACCAACGCGGCTGCGCACGGCACGGTGCTCGAGGAGGCGGCGCGGCCGGACGGCGGGGGGCTCGCACTGCTGCGCGATGCCGCCGACGCCATGCGGCTCACCGCGCGCGGCTATCACCGCGTGCTGCGGGTCGCGCGCACCCTCGCAGATCTCGACGGTGCGGAGAAAGTGGGGCGCGTCCACCTCGCCGAGGCGCTGTCCTATCGAGCGGTCGGCGACGAGCTGCGGCGCGCGGCCTGAAGCCGCCCATGGAACGTCAGGGCGTCCCCGGCCGCAGTGAATTGGTGCGTTCACACGAGATCCGCCACCTCGGCATGAATTCGAAGCAGCTCCGGAATGGTTTCCGGAGAACGCCGGCCGAAACCACACTCGCTCGGTGGCGACCGCGAAGCCCGCAACATACCGCTTTGCGGCCGCCAGTCACCGCCTGGTACCTTCGACGCCGTCCGTGAAGTGCACGAGCCCGAACGCCAGCTCGGTCTCTTCCCGCAGCCGCAACCGCGCGAGCGGCGCGAAATAGGCGTCGTCGGCACGATTGCGCGGCACCGGCATGTGGATCAGCTGAATTGGCCGCATGATCAGGCGCTCGAGCCGGTTGGCGAACTCGACCATGTCGCCCATGTCGGTAGGCTCGATCACATGCCGATGGCCGGCATCGCCATAGCAGAAATGGAACAGGAGCTCGGCATCGGCAGGCACACGGTTGGCCAGCCGCGCCACGATGGCGGTGAATGTCTCCTGCATTTCCTGCCTGGTCCTGCCGTAGCTCGAGGGCTCGCCGCGCTGAAGCCGAGCGAACACCGCCGATGCGACGTCGAACTGGATCGCCAGTTGATCGTGCGGGATGGAGGCGGCGATCTTGTCGATCTCGCCCAGCACCGCTGAATTGAAGATCGCATCGATCTCCGCATGGAGCTCGTCCTCGACATAGAGCCAGAGGACCGAATGAGCGGGAACCAGATCGACCTGGAACCTGCAGTGCGCCGGGATCACGCGCTGGCGCTTGAGCTGCGCGAACACCGCATAGGATTGCGTGGCCACGTCGCCGTAGAGCAGGTTCGCGAACGTCACGTCCGCAGTCGTCCTGCCCGGCCGCAGCCGATACCGCGTGCGGCCTTCCGCACCGGCATGGAGCCTGAACTTCGCGCCCGAGGGCTCGAAGGCCGGATGGTCGGCGAACAGCGGTTCGAGCCACGTGATCCAATCCCCGCGCAACCCTGTCTCGCCATCCGGGATCCGACGGAGGCGAGAGCCGAGCGCGGCACTGACCGACTCGAATACCGCGCGGGCGTCCGCCATTGGGACGCTGCCGACGAGATGAACCCGACCACCCTTCATTCCCGATACACCCCATGGCCCTCAACCGCGGCCATCCTCGCCACGCCCCCTCACGAATTCATCCCGCCGTCAGCCATGTAGACCCCTCCGGTCGAGAAGCTGCTCGCGGCGGACGCGAGAAACAACGCGGTGCGGGCGATCTCGTCGGGAGAGGCGTGGCGGCCCAGCGGTATGTTGCGATTGATCAATCTCGGTTGCGTCGATGCCGATCACGTCGCCGAGCCGCTTTTCGATGTCGGCCTGGAACGCGTTGTCGACCGGGCCGGGAGCCAGCACGTTGACGCGGATGCCGCGCGGTGCGACCTCTCTTGCCACCACCCGCATCAGGCCGATCACCGCGTGCTTGGACGTCGCGTAGCCGACGATGTTCGGATTCGCCTTCACCCCCATGATCGAGGAGGTGATGATGATGCTGCCGCCGTCGTTCATGTGCGGCAGGCCGTACTTACAGGCGAGGAACGATGCCCGCACATTCACCGCCATGACGGTGTCGAACAGGTCGTCGGGATACTCGGTGACGGGCGCAATCGCGCCGCTGACGCCGGCGTTGCTGAACAGCACGTCGATCTTGCCGAAGCGCTCGACCGTCGCCGCGATGTAACCGCGCACCGCCGCGGCATCCGCGACATCCGCCGTTTTCGATGCGACCCGGTCGGCGGCACCGATCGACCGCTCGGCGTCGGCAAGCGCATGCGCCTGGCGGTCGATCAGCATGACGCTCGCGCCTTCGGCAACGAGCAGCCTGGCGCTGGCGAACCCGATGCTGCCCGCCGCGCCGGTCACGACGCAGATCTTGCCGTCCATCGCTCCCATGCGCCCGCCTCCTCGAGAGGAAGTTCTCCTGCGATCCGGCCGCTCCAGGATGGCCGGCTGAGGCATCCACGTCTATTGCGCCACAAGCAATCATGGATGCGCGGGACGAGCCCGCGCATGACGCCGAACTGATCCGATACCAGCGAAACACGCTCTAATTTGGCCGCGACGGTGCCCCGGCGTCACAACCTCCGCAGCGCCACCTCCTCGACCAAGTGGCTTTCGCCCTTCTTCAGGATGAGATCGGCGCGCCGCCGGGTCGGCAGGATGTTCTCGTGGAGATTGCGGAGATTGATGCGGGTCCAGATCGACGTCGCGGTCTCGACCGCGGTTTCGTCCGACAAGGTGGCATAGCGATGGAAATAAGACTTGGGATCGCGAAACGCGGTGCCACGCAGGGTGAGAAACCGGTCCACATACCAGGTCAGCAGCACGTCCTCGTCGGCATCGAGATAGATAGAAAAATCGAAGAAGTCGGAAACGTAGGGAATCACCTTGCCGTCCTTGGGCGGAAGCCCGGTCTGCAGCACATTGAGCCCTTCGACGATGAGGATGTCCGGCCGATCGATCTCGACCCACCGGTTGGGCACCACGTCATAAACCAAATGCGAGTAGATCGGCGCTCGCGCCGGACGCCGCCCACCCTTGACGTCGGAGAGGAAGCGCAGCAGCGACGGCAGGTCGTAGCTCTCGGGAAAGCCCTTGCGCTCCATCAGGCCTTCGCGCTCCAGGATCGCGTTCGGATAAAGAAACCCGTCGGTGGTGAGGAGATCGACCTTCGGCACGTTCGGCCAGCGTGCGAGCAGTGCCTGCAGCACGCGCGCGGTCGTCGACTTGCCCACTGCGACCGAGCCCGCGACGCCGATGATGTAGGGCATCTTGGCATCCTCGGTGCCGAGGAAGTTCTGCTGTGCCCGGAACAATCGCTGGGTCGCCGCGACGTAGAGGGAAAGCAGGCGCGACAGCGGCAGATAGATCTCCTCCACCTCCTGCATGTCGAGCCGATCGTGCAACGAGCGCACCCTCGTCACTTCCTCCGGGCTCAGCGTCATCGGGGTGTCCTCGCGCCGCTCCGCCCATTCCGACCGCGAAAAGACGCGGTAGGGCGAAAGGCCGTGGTCCGTGGTCCGCTGCTCCATCGACTGTCCCTGCTCACGCGCCCCGGACCGGACCGGATCGCGCCTTGTTGGGGTGCCGGTCGGGCACAACCGACTTGCGGCCGCGCTTGCGCGACGCCTTTTCCTCGAGGCCAGACTGCCGCGTTCGGTCGGCGAGCATTGCCTCCACCTCCGCCAGCGCAATCCCGCGCACCTGAAGCAGCACCAACAGGTGGTAGATGAGGTCGGCGGCTTCCGCGATCAACCGCTCCCGGTCCTCGCTCACAGCGGCAAGCACAGCCTCCACCGCCTCCTCCCCCAGCTTTCTGGCGCAGTGCGCCACGCCCTGGTCGAGGAGCTTGCGCGTATAGGAGGCATCCTGGCTCGCCTGCGCCCGCTCCTTGACGCGCTGCTCGAGGTCACGAATGGTGAAATTCGACATTGGTCTCGCTCCGCCGCTGCATAGCACCTTCGCTTGCGGCCGCAAATCCGACATGCCCGCGGTCGTGACACCTGCAATCGCCCGAACGCAGCGCGTGTGGCCTCCGGTGCTTCCCTTCCGCGTCCGGCGGAATAGCATGGACCCCATGCCGGCACCTGTCCTCGACTTCTGGTTCGATTTCGCCTCGACCTATTCCTACCCCTCGGTCATGCGGATCGGCCCGCTGGCGGCCAGGCTGAAGGTCCGCTTTCGCCCGTTCCTGCTGGGGCCGATCTTCAAGGCACAGGCTTGGGCCACGTCCCCGTTCAATCTCTATCCTGCCAAGGGTCGCTATATGTGGCGCGACCTCGAGCGATTGTGCGCGGACTTGGCGTTGCCGCTGCGCCGACCCGATCCGTTCCCGCAGAACAGCCTGCTTGCGGCCCGCGTCGCACTGGTGGGGCTCGATGCCGACTGGGGCGAGGACTTCTGCCGCGGGGTGTTCCGTGCCGAGTTCGGGGACGGGCAGCGGATCGACGACCCGCGGACGCTGCGC
This sequence comes from uncultured Alphaproteobacteria bacterium, assembly GCA_963840535.1. Taxonomy (GTDB): domain Bacteria; phylum Pseudomonadota; class Alphaproteobacteria; order Rhizobiales; family Xanthobacteraceae; genus VAZQ01. The sequence goes on along the minus strand of CAWIZJ010000022.1, from coordinate 19,103 downwards.
GCGGTGCTCGAGCAACTGGGCATCGCGCCCGAGCCCGCCCTTGCGGCCGCGCGTTCCGAGGTGATCAAGGTGCGTCTGCGGGCGCAGACCGAGGAAGCACGGCAGCTGGGTATCTTCGGCGCTCCGAGCTTCATTTGCGCCGACCGGGAACTGTTCTGGGGCAACGACCGGCTCGAGCAGGCCGTGCGCTGGGCCGACGACCGCAGGGATAGCTGGCAGGTCCCTCCCCTTCTGCTGTTCGCCATTTCCGGCTACGGATCGAGCCGCATCGGCAGGCCGGCGCGCGCCATGTGCTGCTTGGCCTCGCCGATCGTGTGCTCCCCGAAATGGAAGATCGACGCTGCGAGCACCGCGGTGGCGTGGCCATCGCGAACTCCTTCGACGAGGTGGTCGAGAGTCCCGACCCCACCGGAGGCGACCACCGGCACCGCCACCGCATCGGCAATCGCTCGCGTGAGTGCGATGTCGAAGCCCTGTCGCGTGCCGTCTCGGTCCATCGAGGTGAGCAGGATCTCGCCGGCACCGAGTGCGGCCACTTCTCTCGCATAGTCGACGGCATCGAGACCGGTCGGATTGCGGCCGCCATGAGTGAAGATCTCCCAGCGATCGGGCTTCGCCGACACCTTCTTGGCGTCGATCGCAACCACGATGCATTGGTCGCCGAATTTCTCAGCCGCCTCCTTCACCAATGCACGGCGGGCGACCGCCGCGGTGTTGATCGACACCTTGTCGGCGCCCGAGGCGAGGAGCTTGCGGATGTCCTCGACCGTGCGCACGCCGCCGCCGACGGTGAGCGGCATGAAGCAGGCCTCGGCGGTGCGGCGTACCACGTCGAAGATGATGTCGCGGTTCTCGTGGACTCGCGGTGATGTCGAGGAAGGTGAGCTCGTCGGCCCCCGCCGAATCATATGCGATCGCCGCCTCGACCGGATCGCCGGCGTCGCGTAGCTCGACAAACCTCACACCCTTGACGACGCGGCCGTCCTTGACGTCGAGGCAGGGAATGACGCGAACCTTGAACATGATCGTCGCAGCTCATGCCGTGCCGCGCGCGGAACGCACCAACTGCAATGCCTCCGACGGGTCGAGCCTGCCGTCATAGAGCGCGCGGCCGGCGATAGCACCAGCGAGCTTGCGCGCGCGTTGTGCCAGCAGCGCCTTCACGTCCTCGATCGAGGCAAGGCCCCCCGAGGCAATGACCGGGATGTCGATCGCGTCGGCGAGTGCTATCGCGGCATCGAGATTGAGCCCCCCGAGCAACCCGTCGCGCGAAATGTCGGTGTAGATGATGGCAGCCAGGCCGACGTCCTCGAATTGTCGAGCAAGCTCCAACGCAGTCAGCTCGGATGTGGCCGCCCAGCCTTCCACCGCGACCTTGCCGTCGCGGGCATCGAGCCCGACCGCGACGCGATTGGGGAACTTGCGCGCCGCATATCGGACCAGGGCGGGATCGCGCACCGCGGCGGTTCCGATGATGATGCGGTCGACCCCCTTGTCGAACCAGGTCTCGATGGTCGCGCTGTCGCGGATACCGCCGCCGAGTTGGACCGGGATCGCGACCGTCTCGAGGATGCGCTCGACCGCCTGGTCATTGATCGGCCTCCCGGCAACGGCGCCGTCGAGATCGACGACGTGAAGGTACTCGAAGCCCTGCGCCTCGAAGGCTTGTGCCTGCTCCGCGGGATCGCGGTGAAATACCGTCGCGCGCGCCATGTCTCCCTGCTGGAGCCGCACGCAGACGCCGTCCTTGAGATCAATGGCGGGGAACAGGATCACTGCTGTACTCTCGACATGAGGCAATGGGCCGATCAGGGCTTCCACGCGAGGAAATTTGCGATCAGCTCGAGCCCCAGCCGCTGGCTTTTTTCGGGGTGGAACTGGGTCCCGACCACCGTGTCACGGCCCACCACGGCCGTGACCGGGCCGCCGTAGTCCGCCTCGGCTACGAGGTCGCGACGGTCCGTCACCTTGAGGTGGTACGAATGCACGAAATAGGCGTGCAGTCCGCACGGCCCGACGGCAATGCCGCCGAGCAGCGGATGTGGGCGGCACTCGTCGAGTGTATTCCAGCCCATATGCGGGATTTTCAGGCGCGGATCACAAGGCGCGATGCGATCGACCTCGCCCGGGATCCACCCCAGGCCTTCCACGACCTCGTATTCGCGACCACGCTCGGCCATCAGTTGCATGCCGACGCAGATGCCCAGAAATGGCCGGCCGCGCTCGCGTACGCATTCGTTGAGCGCCTCCACCATGCCGCCGACGGCGTCGAGGCCACGGCGGCAATCGGCGAAGGCGCCAACGCCGGGGAGCACCAGTCGATCGGCACGCCGGACCGCATCGGGATCGCTCGTCACCACGATCGCCTGCTCCAACCCATGCTCGCGGGCCGCGCGCTCGAACGCCTTCGCCGCGGAATGCAGATTGCCGGAGCCGTAATCGACGATGGCCACCGTCACCGCGGCGCTCCCGGATGCGGAAACAGGCCGATGACCTCGGGCGACGCCGGCGCCGTACGCGGCAGCATCGGCATTGCGGCGGCGCCCTGGGCCGACGTCCGTGGCCGACCGTCCTGCCGGGGGTTGTCGAGCCCGGCGTCCTTGACCCAAGCATCGAAAAATCGCCGCTCCGCTTCCTCCGGCTCGTCGCCGACCACAGTGCCCAGGCTCTTCCAGCGCCGGCGCGCCAGTGCAAAACGACGCAACGTCGCGGCCTCGAAGCCCACCAGCAGCGCAATGAGCACGGCGACCGCAGCCATGACCGTCGCCGAGGCGCCGATCGACCGCAGGCCGACCTGCAGCACGATCGTGACGAATGCATAGCCCACAAGCGCCAGCCACAGCCGATGCCTGATCATCCACAACGGCGTCAACAGGAAGGCCCAGAATGCGAAACCGTCGCGCACAAAGACGAAACGCTCGGGATCGGTCGCAGTCTCGCCCGCCCTCGGTGGCGGCTCGTGCACGGTGTAGATAGCCATGGTCTGCTCGCCTCGTCCGCCGTCGGAGCTGCCGTTCATCCACCGAGCGATCCCTTGGTCGAGGGAACCTCGTTCGCTGCCCGCCCATCGATCGCGACTGCCGCACGCAACGCCCGCGCCAGTCCTTTGAAGCAGGATTCGGCAATATGGTGGTCATTGCTCCCGCAAAGCGTGGCAACGTGGAGCGTCACCCCGCTGTTCGTCGCGAAGGCTCGAAACCATTCCCGAACCAGTTCGGTATCGAAGCTGCCGATCTTGTCGCGCACGAACTCGGCTTCGAACGCCAGGAATGGCCGCCCGGAAATGTCGATGGCGACCCGCGTGAGCGCTTCGTCCATGGGAACGTGCACATCGGCGTAGCGGGTGATCCCTCTCATATCGCCGAGCGCATGCTTCATGGCCTGGCCGAGCGCGATGCCGACATCCTCGGTGGTGTGGTGCTGGTCGATGTGCAGGTCGCCCTCGGCCTTGACCGTCAGGTCGATGCGGGAATGGCGCGCCAGCAGATCCAGCATATGGTCGAGGAAACCGATACCGGTCGCGATCGAAGAAGCCCCGGTGCCATCGAGATCGACCGTAACTTCGACCCGTGTCTCCTTGGTGGCGCGCTTGATCGAGCCTGTGCGCATGCAATAAATCTCGCCGGTTTGAAGCCGCCGGCCTTTTATCAGGGGTTTGTCGCCTTCGCCACCATGGCGTTTCGCCACCGTGGGGGCTTCCGGTTTGCAGGGAAGGACACGTCAGCTCGGACGCGATGATTCCATTCGGTCGACTGGGAGCGCTTCACCCGCCGGGCTGCGATTGCGTCGCTCCAGGACAGTGCTTAAATCACTCCGGCATTTGTCGGCGCGGCGGTGCCGTTTGCCCGGCAGGAACGCATCGAACGTCATATTACCCGCATGCAGCGCGCGCAATCCGATCCGTGGCATGGCACCACCATCCTGACCGTCCGCAAGGGAGGAAGCGTCGTCATTGGCGGTGACGGACAGGTTTCGATCGGCCAGACCATCGTCAAGGCGAATGCCAAGAAGGTGCGACGGCTGGGCAAGGGTGACGTGATCGGCGGTTTTGCAGGCGCAACGGCCGACGCCTTCACGTTGTTCGAGCGGCTGGAAGGCAAGCTCGACCAATATCCCGGCCAGCTGACCCGTGCTGCGGTCGAACTCGCCAAGGATTGGCGCACGGACCGCTATCTACGTCGGCTCGAAGCCATGATGATCGTCGCCGATACACAGGTGTCGCTGGTCCTTACCGGTACCGGCGACGTGCTCGAGCCCGAGGCCGGCATCATGGGCATCGGCTCCGGCGGCAACTATGCGCTCGCTGCCGCCCGCGCCATGATCGATGGAGCTCTCGATGCCGAGACCATCGTGCGCAAGGCGTTGGACATCGCCGCCGACATATGTGTCTACACCAACCGCAACGTCACCGTGGAGAAGCTCTGATCGCTCCCCGGATGCCCCGCTTTTGCGACGATCCACTATTGCGCTGCCGGGCCGCGAGGCCCAAATAATGCGCCCATGACGGATTTTTCCCCGCGCGAGATCGTTTCCGAGCTCGACCGCTTCATCATCGGCCAGGGTGATGCCAAGCGCGCGGTGGCAATCGCATTGCGCAACCGCTGGCGGCGCCTGCAGCTCGACGAAAAGCTGCGCGAGGAGGTGCTGCCCAAGAACATCTTGATGATCGGCCCAACCGGCGTCGGCAAGACCGAGATTTCTCGGCGCCTCGCCAAGCTCGCGGGCGCTCCTTTCCTCAAGGTCGAAGCCACCAAGTTCACCGAGGTCGGCTATGTCGGGCGCGACGTCGAGCAGATCGTGCGTGACCTGGTCGAGGCCGCGATCACGCAGACGCGGGAAAGGAAGCGCAAGGACGTGCAAGCGCGCGCCCAGCATGCCGCCGAAGAACGGGTGGTGAGCGCGCTGGTGGGCGAGAACGCGAGCGCGTCGACCAAGGACGTGTTTCGCCGCCGGTTGCGTGCCGGCGAGCTCGACGACAAGGAAATCGACATCGAGGTGCAGGCCGGGGGCAGTGGTATGCCGCTGTTCGAGATTCCGGGCCTGCCGGGCGCCCAGATGGGTGCCATCTCGATCGGCGACATTTTCGGAAAGCTCGGCGGCGGGCGCACCAAGACGCGCCGTGTCACGGTTGGCGAATCCCACGACATTCTGCTCAACGAGGAATCCGACAAGCTGCTCGACCAGGATCAGTTGGTGCAGGAAGCGATCAAGGCGGTCGAGCAGAACGGCATCGTCTTCCTCGATGAAATCGACAAGATCGCCGGGCGCGAAGGCCGCGTTGGCGCCGACGTGTCGCGCGAAGGCGTGCAGCGCGACCTCTTGCCGCTGATCGAAGGCACCACGGTCTCGACCAAGCACGGCGCTGTGAAGACCGACCACATTCTGTTCATCGCATCGGGCGCCTTTCATCTTTCGAAACCGTCCGATCTCCTGCCCGAGCTGCAGGGGCGGCTGCCGATCCGGGTGGAGCTTCGCCCGCTCACGCGCGACGACTTCCGCCGCATATTGACCGAGACCGAGGTGTCGCTGATCAAGCAGTACGTCGCCCTGCTGGCGACCGAAGGGGTGACGCTCGAGTTCGCCGCCGACGCCATCGACGCCATCGCCGACGTGGCGGTCCAAGTCAATTCCAGCGTGGAGAATATCGGGGCGCGCCGGCTGCAGACCGTGATGGAGCGTGTGCTCGACGAGATCTCGTTCGCGGCACCCGACCGTTCCGGCGAGACCGTATCGATCGACGCCGCCTACGTGCACAAGCACATCGGCGACCTCGCCAAGAACGCGGACTTGTCGCGGTTCATTCTCTAGGGCGCGTACTCATAAATCCGGTTCTGCAATCGCGGCTCGCTGAATGTCCGCTTCGTTCTGAAAGCGACTGAATTGTTGCGTCGCCGCGAAATGACGCGATGAGCCAGCCTGCGTGCGCGACAGCCGTGCTGCCGCGTGCTCGTATTTTCGGGGTCATGCCGACATCGGGAAGGTTTGGCACCAGCAGGTCGGATGCGCCGTGCACGACAAGGTCGGCAACTATACTCCTTAACGAAGCAACTGCGGTCTCCACCATTCGAGGCGCCTTAAGATAATTCACTGCGCTCAACAGATCATTACCTCCGCCATAGACAATGTGGAGCGTGCGTCCGGATGGCTGGCGCATTCTGAGGAACAGATCTGCCTGAGCTCGTAGGCTATGGGGACCTGAAAGTGGATCTAGCCGGGCACCACCTACGGCGAAGTTCAATCCGCCCGCCTGGGTGGGCCTCAGCGCTACCTCGAGCCGGGCTGCGAGCTGCTCGACCCAGACCGGCCAGTTCGAAAAACGCCCGGCATTGCCCGTATCGGACAGGCTGTCGCCGAATACGACAATGTGATCGAACGGCGGCGGGTCCTGCGCCGACGCGCTCATCACGCATGTCGCTATCGCCCCGACCAAGATGACTGAACATGTCATCGAACTGGAGACCTCCCTCCGGTGAGCCCGAGATGCCCGCTCACGCCCATGGGCGCTAAGATAAGGCTGTCATCCCGGGCCCCACAAGGCCGCTCCGCCACCCACGACGAGGGTCCGACTGTTCGCACGAGGACGGAACCTGCAGGCCACGCTGACCCGAATGTCAAAGAGCGTTAATGCAGGAACGCAATCATCTTCGAGAACCAGAATGCTTGCATTTTCCACGGCCTTGTTTGACGTGGCTGCGGCCAAACTCGTTCTGTCGGTTACAGGTCGCGTAAGCGGGAGCCGTTATTGACGATGTAGACCCTGGGGCGACTGGCGATGGATCGGGCTATTGACGAGGGCCGGTCCGCCCCGGCAGAGATCTCTCTGCCCTACGCTCTCGCCTGCCATGGCTTGTCCCGCCCACTACGATCCTCGGACCACATTTAGAGGCGAGCGCACCGGAGCATGGAGCATTCCGAGATGATCGAGAGCATCAGTGCCATCACGCTGGCCACACACGATATGGCGCGTGCCGTCCGCTTCTATCGCATGCTGGGACTTGAGATCATTTATGGCGGTGACGAAGCAACGTTTACAAGCTTTCACGCCGGCACCAGCTATCTCAATCTCATCGTTCAACCTGTCGAGCAAAAATGGTCTTGGTGGGGACGTGTCATCTTCTATCATTCCGACGTCGACGCCCTCCATGCGAGCGTGATCGCCGCCGGCTACCGTGCAGACACGGCACCGCGCGACGCCGAGTGGGGCGAGAGGTTCTTCCACCTGACTGACCCGGATGGTCACGAGCTCAGCTTCGCCTGGCCATTGCGATGAACGTGAAATCGCAGATGTGAGGCGGCATCGGTGACAACCGCTTTCTCGGTGGGCTTCGCCTGCTTTGCTGGGCGACCGTAAGTGGGCTTCGCCCAGCTTCGCTCCGAGACCGCGCACTGCCGCTCGCTGATCTCCCACAGCCGCCCCGCGATCTCCGTGTCCTGTGCCTTGGGGTTCGGCGGCCTTTGCTGCTGGTCGAAGAAGTATCCCCCGCTCACATTGGCAACCTCCGGCGATGTTGCGAGCCATACAAGGGTGTCCGCGCTCTTCTGCGGGCTGCGCGACACCGGCTTGAATATCGTCATCCCTAAGTCCATCAGCAGACCGTTGTTGCGGTTGAAACCTGTTGCCACGAGCCCAGGGTGGAAGCAGCTCGCCGTCACCCCGGTCCCCTCGAGACGTCGCGCTAATTCTGACGTGAAGAGGATATTGGCCAGCTTGGTTTCACCGTAGCGGCCGAAGCTCCGATAGGAGTGCGCGGCGTTGAGATCGCTGAACGGAATGTGTGCTCCCTGATGCGCCTCGGACGCGGTCGTGATGATCCGGGCCGGCGCGCTTTCCTTCAGCCGGTCGAGGAGCAGCGTGGTGAGCAAGAACGGCGCCAGGTGGTTGACCGCCCAGGTCAGCTCTATGCCGTCCGTCGTCAGCTGCCGTCCTCCGTACATCGCGCCTGCATTATTGACGAGCACATCCAACCTTGGATAGCGGGCCAGCACCTCGGCCGCCAATCTGCGCACGGAGGCTTGCGACGACAGGTCAGAGACGAATGCGGCCACCGTCGCTCCTCTCCCCGTGCCACCCTGATGCGGGCCGAGGCAACCCGCGTCCTGCTCTTGCTACGGCCGACGATAGCGTGAATTTCGCGCCAAGAGCGGCGAGCGCTGCCGCCGCCGCCAAGCCAATGCCATTGGTGGCACCCGTGATCAGGATCTGCTTGTCGTTCACGGCACAGCAATCCAAGGCCGTGGCAATGGCCTATTATTTTTTTTTTTTTTTTTTTTTTTTTTTTTTTTTTTTTTTTTTTTTTTTTTTTTTTTTTTTTTTTTTTTTTTTTTTTTTTTTTTTTTTTTTTTTTTTTTTTTTTTTTTAAAAAAGTACGGTAGTGACGAAGAAGACATAGTTCGGCGACTTCTTACTGCGCTGGTCAGTCAATGGGATGAATTACCTCCGGGCGTTCAGGACTTGCTTTTGCGAAAAGCATGTCTTGGATCTAACCCGATATCTGCCACGACTTCGCTCCGAGAGCGGACGCCGCTACCGAGAAGAATGCGTGATGCCCCGAGGTCCCAAAGGCGAGCTGCGCGCACCCCAAAGCGGGTTGCATCGCAACCTCGACGGGCGTCGCATCGTCAACTACATCCAATGGCAGAGCCGCGATCTCTTGCAGTCGGCTCATCTGGAATTCCGCAAGGAGTGGGACCCCTTCGATCAGTTGACGGACGAGATCGACCCCCATCTGTATGAGGTTAGCCCACGTCATGGACGGTAGTCAGTAGGCATGCCGTCCACCTTGTCTGCACGATCGAGACGGCTCCGACATGAACTGGCGAAATTGAGCCATGGCGGCCACGACGAGCGCACCGTCACCGTTTTCGGCGGAACCGGATTTCTCGGGCCGCCGCGTCGTTCGGCATCTTCGTAAGCGCGAGTTTTCCGTTCGGATTGCATCAAGGCATCCGGATCGGGGGCATGGGCTGTTTGGTCCTGACGATCCGCAACTGCAATCGGTCGAGGCCAACATTCACGGCGAGCAGGCAGTCGCCGATGCCCTTGCTGGCGCTTACGGTGTGGTCAATGCGGTCAGTCTTTATGTCGAGCACGGACAGGAGACTTTTCATTCCGTGCACGTCGAGGCTGCCCAACGGGTGGCGGCTCAGGCGCGCCGAGCTGGCGTTGAGCGGCTCGCGCACGTTTCGGGAATTGGCTCCGATGCCGCCTCGCCCTCGCTCTATATCCGCAAGCGCGGCGAAGGCGAACTGGCGGTCCGAGCCGCCTTCGCAGACGCAATCCTCATCCGCCCGGCGGTGATGTTCGGACCGGACGACTCGTTTCTCACCACCATCCTCGAGCTCCTCGGCCGGCTTCCGATCTATCCCATGTTCGGCCGCGGCCTCACCAGATTGCAGCCGGCCTATGTGGAAGACGTCGCGGAGGCGATCGCGAGGGCGTTGCAGCGGACGACACGCATGCGATCACCTACGAGTGCGGCGGCCCTCGCGTCTACTCTTACGAGAACTTGCTCAGAGCCATCGCGCACGAGGCCGGGCTCAGCCGATACTGATTCCGGTCCCATTTGCCGCTTGGCACGCGCTGGCATGGATCTCGGAATTGCTGCCGAGCCCGCCCATCACTCGGAATCAAGTGGAACTGATGCAGGTCGACAACGTGTCATCGCCGGATATGCCGGGATTTGGAGAACTTGGATTTTCGCCGCACTCGGTCGAGGAAATACTCCGGGAGATGTTATGGGATCACTGATCAAAAGCTTCTTCGGCTGTCCGCTCCAAAATGGCGCCGGCAGAGGGACGCTAATACCGAACCCAAGAAAGCCCCCCCGGTGATCAACGCGCGGAGCCTTCGCGTCGTCCATCGGCCGATTGTTCTCTGAGGTCGGCTAGCGCATCGCCACAGAGACGGATCGAATCGCGCTCCCCGCATTGCGCCAACTCGATGATGACGCTTCGCAAGCACTTCGCGGGAGTGAGCCACCTTCAATGGATCGGCGAATTGATCGCCTCTGGCCGTCAGAGATTTCCACGCATTCTCGAGTGAGGCAGCCAAGAGGGGAGCTGTCTCGGGATCGAAGGCCCGGCTCTCTCTGCAATGGGAATGGTAGTGCGCATAATGGGATGGTCCGGCCGTGCTCCCGCCCCGCCAGCAAGCGAAGCTGGCAAGGGGCGCTAAGACAAGGAGCACGCCATGTCGAGAAAAGCAATACCTGGGCCGCCGTGATCGGTATCGATATCGGCAAGAACTCGTTCCACGTCGTGGGCCACGATAAACGCGGTGCAATCGTGCTGCGGCAGAAGTGGTCGCGCGGGCAAGTGGAAACGCGGCTCGCCAACCTGCCGCCGTGCCTGATCGGCATGGAGGCCTGCGTCGGCCCGCATCATCTGAGTCGCAAGCTACAGGCACTTGGCCACGACGCCCGGTTGATGCCGGCCAATACGTCGCCCGTATAGCAAGGACAGAAGAACGACTTCAATGATGCGGAAGCGATTGACGAGGCGGTGCAACGCCCGACGATGAAGTTCGTCGCGACCAAGACCGTACAGAAACTCGATCTGCAGGCGCTGCACCGCGTGCGCGAGCGATTGGTCAGTCAGCGCACCGGCATCATCAATCAGATCCGCGCCTTCATGCTGGAACGCGGCACCGCGGTGCGCCAGGGTATCCGTTTCCTGCGCGCCGAGTTGCCGGGCGTCCTGGCGACGCGCAGCGATGTTCTCTCGCCCCGCATGCTGCGGGTCATCGAGGACTTGGCAGGCGACTGGCGCCGGCTGGACGAGCGCATCGAAGGGCTATCCAGCGAGATCGCGGTGCTGGCCGAGCAAGATGCGGCATGCAAGCGGCTGATGACGGTGCCCGGCATCGGGCCAATCATCTCGAGCGCGATGGTGGCCGCGATCGGCACCGGAGACGTGTTCTCCAAAGGCCGCGACTTCGGCGCCTGGCTCGGGCTCGTCCCGAAGCAGATCTCGACCGGCGACCGCACCATCCTCGGCAAGATATCCAAGCGCGGCAATCGCTACCTGCGCGTGCTGTTCGTGCTGGCGGCGTGGGTCGTGTTGGTGAGGCTCAAACCAAAGGACTGGGAGCGCTATGGGCTGAACTCGTGGATCGAGGCGGCTAAGAAACGACTGCACCACAATGTGCTCGCCATTGCGGTTGCCAACAAGCTCGCCCGCATCGCCTGGGCCGTCCTCAACAAGGGGCTGTCGCATCAAACATAGCGGAGAACAAAAATGGCTGCGAAAGACGTTATAAATTCGGCGTTGATGCGCGCGACAGAATGCTGCGCGGCGTCGACATACTCGCCAATGCGGTTCGCATGACGCTCGGCCCCAAGGGGCGCAATGTCGTGCTAGACAAGTCGTACGGCGCGCCGCGCGCGGTCGTCGCCGTGGCACGGCGACTGGCAGTCGTCGTACACTGCATGTGGATCGATGACACCGAGTTTCGCTGGACAAAGCAGCGTGAACAATCGAAGGAGAGAAGACCGAACGGGGAAATCAAGAGTTGTGAACGACGGAGCAAAAATGCATCGGGTTGCCGGAGCAAAAATACATTAGTGATGCTGGCAAAAGAGGTTGCCGAATTATCGCTTCTTTCTCTTCGCAAAAATCGCGTTCCAGTTATCCTTATAAGCTTTAGAAACCGGTTTCTGGCGCTCGCCCCTGCTATAGCCGGAGGGTAAGGCGTCAGCTATCTTGCCGCCATCAGCCTTGGATGTCTCTACACCTGAAGTACTCTTGTTCTTCGGAGGGACCTCATTTTTTGGAGCGGGGTTAGTTTTGGTTTTCTTGTCGTCGTTGGCCATCGTCTTTCCTAACGCTGATTTGTCTGATCAAGTTGACCCGCCACTGATGCTTCATCCGGCGGCGATTAGAGCCCTTTTGGGTTGATACGCTTTGGCGTATCGCGCCAGTTAGCAGCGATCCCGGAACTGCACTGTTTTGATGGAACGAGTCAAGGATTCGACAGTCGCAACACGGACACTTATGGCCCGCTCCTATTTCAGGCCGCTCTAATCATCGGGCAACGTGCACCTGAGCGCGCCAGGCCAGTGACATTTGCGGCCGGCCGCGCCATGCTCAAGACCAGTCCTTCGCCTCCGGGTCTGTGGCCAGAGCAAAACGACAGGAATGGCGGCGGTCGCAGCTTTGGCCGCGTTCGCGGCAGCCGATCCGTCCACTACGACTGACTGTCGTCATCGAGCAGCGCTATGCCGCCGGGGCTGTTGATCGTCCCGCTCCGCTTGCGGCCGAACTGGTGCGCCTGAACATGGACTGTCCTCGGCGCTGCAGGAGGCCGAAGCAGAGAAATGGTGGCAGATGATCAAGGCGGCGGGCATCACGGCGCAATGAGTTCAAACACAGCGATGTAGGTCGTGGCCCCATCATCAGCAGAAGCACTCCACTGCCAAGTCCCAGCTAATACAAAATTTTGAGGCACGTACGATCGAGCCAAGTCGTTGTCTGCGATCTTATCAGTCCATCTTCGGCAATTCGATGACCTCGTTCACGCTTCGCACGAGGTCGTATACCGCGACCTGGAGGATCGGGTAGTTTTTCTTGATCGCCATTCCCGCCTCTTCGGCAGCTTCATACGTCGCATACAATTGTTTGGTTTGCCTATCTACCTGCAGCCGAAATTGGCCTCTTTCCAGCCGCTTCTGCTGTCCAACGCGCTCCTCGACGGCTTCTTCTTTGTCCGGTCTCATGGTTATTCTCTTGCTTTCGTTGCGCGAGATCATCTTATGTGTCTCCTGGTTTGTGCCTTCATGACAATATCTGCCCAGCATCGGGCGCAGGCGGCCGTTCCTTCTCCGCCCTCCTGTTCTATAGCTGTCATTCTGCGCAGGGGTGTGCCCTGTTTAGAGCTCACCTGAATTCTCTTAATCGCGGTCAACCGATCATATCGGAAGCGGCGTGAGATCCTTAGCTAAGGACGAGGATCAGATCGTTCGCACGATGGCCTTCATCGTACTTTTCGCCGGCGATGACCTCGATGCGCTGGCGGTGACGGACAAATATCGCAAGACTGCTATTTTCGCGTCACGGGCACTCCTATCCCGCAATGCCTCATGACTGACCTTGCAAAGGACGTGGCTGGCTCCATCCCTCATCGAGAATATACACCCTCAAGCCTAGTGAACTCGAACTACTCGTGACCTCTGACCAGCGGCATGAATGACCCCTGTTGCCGATCATGGACGCGGTATCCGTTCCATGTACGATAGCTTGTTGTCGCAGCCCCGTGTGCACGGGACCAACCAGACGCGACGACGCACCTGCTTCCCAGTTGGTCGAAATTGAAGAGAATTCCTGAACGCGCGCCAGGCAAGTGCAAGGCAAAAGCGGCCCGGCAGATCGGCCAACAATCGACGACTTATTTGGAGATAGTAGGTAGCAATTGCAAGAGGTGATCATCTGGCCACCGACATGGAGCCCGAGAATGGCTGCCCTTTTGGATCTAGAACCGCCGACCAACGGACAATTGCCTTCACGGACCGCTGGATGGAATATCTGCAGGAGCTGCTCTTGGAGCATAAACGCAGGAAGCGCAGAACTGCGGGAGCAAGATGCCTTCATCAGGGCCACAACAAAAACGCCAAGCCTTTCGCCTGGACCAAGACCAAGGTGCATCAGCGCCGCGTCAAAGGACGCCGTATCAGCGATTTGTAATTCCGGGTATTAGATTTGTGATCGGGACAGGCGTTTTGCCGCCCCACAACACCAGTTCTGTCCAGACACGGTCTCGGATAAAAGTAGCAACAGCCGAACACTTACGGGCACGCGAGCTAGGCCAAACATGAAACTCAATCCGCAAGACCTGGAAAAAATCACCGATCTCACGCTGGATCACTACAACGAGCGCGCCGAAGATTTCTGGGAAGGCACGCGCGATCACGACGTGAGCCAAAACATCGCTGCGCTGTTGCAATCCATCGAAGGCGAACCGCCTTTTTCGATATTGGATTTTGGCTGCGGTCCCGGCCGCGACCTCAAGGTGTTTGCCGAACTCGGCCACATGGCGATAGGTTTGGAAGGCGCCCGCATTTCGCCGCAATGGCGCGTGCCCATAGCGACTGTGAAGTGTGGAGGCAGGACTTCCTCCGGCTCGATCTGCCGGATCACTATTTTGATGGCATATTTGCCAACGCCGCGTTGTTTCATGTACCCAGCCAGGAATTGCCCCGCGTGTTGCTCGAGCTGCACGCGAGCTTGAAACCGCGTGGTGTGCTGTTCAGCTCGAACCCGCGCGGCCAGAACAAGGAAGGCTGGAGTGGCGGGCGATACGGCGTGTTTCATGATCTCGATGCGTGGCGTCGGTACTTGTCGGCTGCGGGGTTTCTCGAAATCGATCACTATTACCGTCCGGCCGGTCTGCCGTGCGAAAAACAGCCCTGGCTGGCGAGCGTCTGGCGGCGGAAAGGTCCAGCGCCGTGCAAGCCCGGCAGGGAGCCATGAGCTTCTTCGAGCGTCTCAAGATCGCGGCATCCGCCGAGTGGCACGCCTACACCGAGCACCCTTTCACCCATGGGATGGCTGATGGCAGCTTGCCTGAGGCATCCTTTCGGCACTACCTCGTTCAAGACTACCTGTTCCTTATCGAGTTTGCCCGCGCCTACGCGCTTGCCGTCTACAAATCACTTCATCTGGCTGATATGCGCGAAGCGGCGGCTGGTCTGTCGGCGATCCTCGATGTCGAGATGAACCTTCATGTGAAGCTCTGTGCAGGCTGGGGTCTCTCGCCCGCCGACCTCGAGCAAGCTCCACCGGCAGCCGAGATGCTGGCCTATACGCGCTATGTGCTCGATGCGGGGCTGCGCGGTGATCTGCTGAGCTCAAAGTAGCGCTTGCTCCCTGCGTGATCGGTTATGCTGAGATCGCGACATCTCTCGCAACCCGACCCGATGCGTGCGCCGCAACGAACCCCTATCGGGTGTGGATCGACGAATATGCAGGTACGCCATATCAAGAGGTCGCGGCGAAGGCGCGGGTGCACCTAGACCGCCTTGCCGATCTGTACGCCACGCCCACGCGCGCGGCCGAGCTGATCGCGATCTTTAAGGAAGCGACCCGGCTTGAGGTCGATTTCTGGGACATGGGCTGGCGGGCGGGCGAGCGAGCGTATTGAATAACGCGCCCACTCAATTTGGGGAAATGTCGTCATCTCGACGGATTGACCATATATCCGCGGCATGTCCGCTTGTCCCGCAACTCCTGCCGACGTCGCTTCACCGCGGCAATGACGCGATGTGCCAAAGCACTAAATCGCTACGCGATAAGCCGCTGCGGCGCTCAGCTCAGTCGCTAAGGCTGTGTATTAGCGGAACGTATCGGTAACGGCCCGGGGAACTCCGTCCTAGCATCGAGGTGTCGTCAACCTCGCTCAGGACAGGAGTTCCCCATGAGCACTTCTCCCATCAGCCCGTTGCGCCAGCGCATGATCGAGGACATGAACGCGCGCAAGCTCTGTGCGGGCACGCAGAGAGGCCACATCCGCAGCTGCAAGCGGTTCGCCGCGTTTCTCAAGCGGTCTCCTGACACGGCCACACTTGAGGACATCCGCCTGTTCCAGCTGCATCTGGCCGAGACCGGCGTGAGCATCTGCAACCGCAACCGCATCATGACCGGGCTGCGGTTCCTGTTCCGCGTGACGCTGCGGCGACTGGATCTTGCCGCCGAGATCTATCACATCCGTGAGCCGCAGAAGATCCCGCTGGTGATGAGCCTGGACGAGACGCAAGCGCCTGCTGGCCGTCGCCAGCAGCCTCAAGGTCCGCGTGTTGCTCAGTCTCGGCTATGGCTGCGGACTGCGCGCCGGCGAGGTGGTCCGGCTGAAGGTCAAGCATATCGACAGGGCGCAGAACATCATTCGCGTCGAGCAGTCGAAGGGCCGCAAGGACCGCCATGTCATGCTGTCGCCCGAGACGCTCGATCTGTTGCGCCAATGGTGGAAGGCGCGCCCATCGCGTCACGATACGCAAACGCCCCTGCAGGAACGTTGGCTGTTTCCCGGCCGCAAGCCCGGCAAGCCGATGACCACCCGCCAGCTGAGCCGCCTGTTCCACGAGACGGCCGACGCGGCCGGGATCAAGAAGAGCGTGACGCTGCATGCGCTGCGCCACAGCTTCGCGACCCACCTGCTCGAACGCGACACCGATATCCGCAAAATCCAGGCGCTCTTGGGTCACGACAAATTGGACACGACGGCGCGCTACACGCGCGTCGCCACCGGCATGATCGCGGCATCGAGAGCCCGCTCGACCTGCTGTCGCAGCCTCGCAAGAAGCCCAAGAAGAGCAGGAAAGACCAGCCGCCGGCGTAACCGCCCGCGGCCATGTCCCGTCCAGCGCTGGAGGTCGCGGATATCTTCCGCGACCACGGGGCGGCGTGGCGCAGAGCCAATGCCGGGCACGTCAGCCTCGACCAGATGAAGGTCATGACGGCGATCGAGCGCTGCCGCACGGCGGCGCTCGGCGGGCATGTCGCACGCTGCGAGAAGTGCGCCCACACCGTCATCGCCTACAATAGTTGCCGCAACCGGCACTGCCCCAAGTGTCAGGGCGCTGCGGCACGCGAGTGGCTGGCCGAGCGCGAGGCCGAGCTGCTGCCGGTGCCCTACTTCCACGTGGTGTTCACACTGCCGGCTGCGATCCGCGACATCGCCTATCAGAACAAGGCGGTGATCTACGACCTGCTGTTCAAAGCCTCGGCCGAGACCACCCTCAAGATCGCGGCCACGCCCAGGCATCTCGGCGCTCGCATCGGCTTCATGTCGGTGCTGCACACCTGGGGCTCCGCGCTCACCCACCACCCGCATGTGCACATGGTCGTGCCGGGTGGCGGCCTGTCGCGGGATGGATCGAAGTGGATCGCGTGCCGACCGCGCTACTTCTTGCCGGTGGAGGTTCTCTCGGCGTTGTTCCGCCGGCTGTTCCTGGAGATGCTGCTCGCGGCGCACGACGCCGGCCGCCTGCAGTTCTTCGACGATCATGCGCCGCTCGCCGACAAGGCTGCGTTCGAGGCCTATCTAACCCCACTGCGCAAGATCGATTGGGTGGTCTACGCCAAGGAGCCGTTCGCCGGGCCCGAGGAAGTATTGCGCTATTTGTCGCGCTACACCCACCGCGTCGCCATCTCCAATCGCCGGCTGCTGTCCG
Source organism: uncultured Alphaproteobacteria bacterium (assembly GCA_963840535.1). Lineage (GTDB taxonomy): Bacteria > Pseudomonadota > Alphaproteobacteria > Rhizobiales > Xanthobacteraceae > VAZQ01. The sequence continues at coordinate 1,941 of CAWIZJ010000022.1, read as the reverse complement.
CCGACGAGAACGACGTCGCCTTCAAGTACAAGGACTATCGGATCGAGGGACCGGGCCGCTACAAGACCATGACGCTGGCGACCGACGAGTTCATCCGGCGCTTCCTGATGCACGTGCTGCCCTCGGGCTTCCACCGCATCCGCTACTACGGTCTGCTCGCCAGCGCCGCCCGCGCCGGCAACATCGCGCGAGCACGCGAGCTGCTCGCGCTGCCATTAGATCTCCCGATCGATGCCATCAAAGCCAGCACCGATGCCACCGAACCGCAAACACCGGAGCATCCCTGCCCCTGTTGCGGCGGCCGCATGATCATCATCGAGACCTTCCAGCGCGGCTGCTCGCCGCGCTACCGCCCAACCGCGCCCGTCGCCGCAATCAGGATCGATACCTCATGATGCCGTCACAACCGATCGATAACCGCAGCCACACTCGCCTCGCTTGTCGGCTCTCCGCCGGCAGCGTCCAGGCTCGCGTCAGATCATCAGATTGGCCGGCAGTCATGCCGCCAATCCTGTCGCCCAACCTGCCCTCGGCTCGTTCACCCCTCCATCAATGCCCGTGCTTCGAGCACCACCGATCGCGGCCACCGCTTCGACCCAACATCCTTGGGCCCGCCCTCGCAGCAAAATCCCCATAGCGCCCGCTGCACCCGTGCCGCCGCTCCCCACCGCACCGCGATTTCGTGCCTTGGCGCTTTTCGGACGCCGGCCGCCGGAGTGCGTGGAGGGCCTCGTCATTGCCGGCGGCCGAAAACCTGCACATGAACGAACTCATGCACTGCAGCAAACACGAGTGCGGGATCAAGACGGTTCGCTCGGCAAAACAATGTGAAAAGCCGCCCCAAAATCCGGCCGGTAGTGGCCCAAAGTCGACCCTCATGGGCTTCGACAATCGAGCGACAAATCGACAGACCCATCCCCATTCCATGGGATTTCGTCGTAAAAAACGAGTCGAAGATGAGGGCGATATTTTCCGGGGGAAGGATACCTGGTCCGGAGTCTTCCGCCGTTGATGAGCCGGGCGAGTTCCTTGGGTTCATTAGGTTCCGTTGTCACTCGCAGCACCCGCGATCGATCCGTCACGACATCCATGGCTTCGGCTGCATTCATGATCAGGTTGAGAATGACCTGCTGCAACTGGACGCGATGGCCCGACACTTGTGGGAGGGCGGGAAACAGATCGGTTTGAATCGCAATTTCGTGATGGTTCAGCTGATCTCGTAAGAGCACCATGACCTCACGAATGAGGTCGTTGAGATCAAGCGGGGACCTTCCAGGGTCATCCTTCTGGTACATCGCCCGGATGCTCCCGATAAGCTCACCAGCACGATGACCGCATTCGACAACGCTTTTTAAAGCCGCCCGCGCTTCGTCGAGATCGGGCGTGGCCTTTGCAAGCCAGCGCAAGGCCGCACCGCCGCCTGCTGCGATCGCCGCCAATGGTTGGTTGAGTTCGTGAGCAATTGAAGCCGACACCGCTCCAGCCGTGGCAACGCCGAATTCATGTGTGTCAACTCGGACATACGGCGGCGGGCCTCTATTTCAGCGACACGCCGTCGCCGATTTCGTGGATCAGACCGATGATCAGTCCCGTTTGCAGCAGCACCGCCCCCCGTGATCAGCATGATTTGCCAGCTGGTATTGTTCCCAGGCGCCTAGGCTGGCGGAAGCGGATTTCGCTCCCCGGCGGCAGGTTGCGCTCGCTAATCCCCCACCTTTGCACCTGCCGCCAGTCGAAAATCGGCCTGACGAATTCGCCGGTGACGAGGGGAATGTTCGATGCGTTTTCACCGTCGAAAATGCGCAGGGCAAGGCGTGCCGCCTCCCGGCCGATCCGCTGGGGATCGGCGACCAGACCGCCCACACCCCCGGCGTCGACGTGGCTTTCCAGATCGACAATGATCGGCCGATTGGCGACCTTGGCGAGGTCCACGAGTGCATC
>CAWIZJ010000021.1:0-69897 GCA_963840535.1 uncultured Alphaproteobacteria bacterium | reverse complement strand
ATGACCTCGGGCCATCCCGCGCGACCCTGGTCGTCCAGTGCACACTCGCCGAAGTCCAAAATGTGCGGCGAGTTCTCTGGCTCGAACGTTGTCGCGGGAGCGTTCATCATCGGAGCGCTCCGCCTGCTCGATCGGGTTCGACGGCGGCAATGACTTGGGCCACCGCGTCGCCGAGCATCTGCAACAAGTCGTCAGCGCATTCTGTGCTTACTGGAGCGCGATAATTAGGCTTGCGCCCGCTGGGGCACCTCTGTAGATATTCCATATCTCAAATCCTTTTTTCTGCCGGGTTCGCGCACCAACGCGGCCCGGCATTTTCTTTGCCGAGCACCGGCTATTTCGGTTGATGATGGTGATGGGCGTCATCACCGGACCGCCGCTTCAAGTCTCGGGAGTGACCCGCGCCAGGCGTTCTCGTCTTCTTCAAAGACGAGCGTCCGCGCGCCCGCCTTTGAACGATCAGCCGCCCGGCCCTGATCTCCGCATACGCGGTCGTAATTCCGATGTCGTTCCGATCACAGAACGTTCGCAGAGAGAACGACCGCTTGCGGGTCGCGCCCTTCTCTGCCTCGGTCTGTCCGTAAGATGGCTCATCTGCCGTCCTCGCCTGATTGCGTGAATACAGGCGCAAACGTACGACGCCCGAAATTGGGGCCGTTCGATTATGGGTGAAAATCAAACGCGTATTGCGGCGACCTCTCATGGGTAACGAAAAAGCCCCGTTTTTGGGGGCTTGTCCGTTCAGATTGACAACGGTTGCACGGCAGAAGCATCAAACCTCTACTCGGCCCGCCATCGCTTTCAGTGATTCGTCTGCCGTTCCGCGGTGACCAGCCAAATAGCGCGAGCGACGCCAAATCCACTCATAATCCGAAATCTCGCGCTTGATCACGTCTTCTTCCGCCACAGCTTCCGCGACACCATTGGTGCCGTGGGGAAACCACATCACCGTCTGCCTAACTTGCTCGAATATTGCTTCCCGCTGAAAATCAAAGAAAAGGTGGTAAAGACCTTCGCTGCAATCGTAGAGATCGAAAACCACCTTCGGTTCCGCTCGTGCCGCTGCCCGTTTCCGGGAGCACCGATTTTTCGGACTTCTGCGGCTTCCTCGTGTTAGACCAAATTCGTCACGGTATTCCTTCCAGCACTCCACAACGTAGTCTGTCGTAACGAAAACGCCAAATCGCATACTGGCATGATAGGCCATGTATTCAATTAGCGCGTTTCGCAAGCCTTTTGGCCGATGAATTGGATAGCTGCGGAAGCCCCGCCACTCTTCGTCACCAATCTCTACGTTCCGATCACTCGGTTCAGTTACACGGTGGAATTCTCGAATGTCACCAAACGCCTCATCAAGCCGATCAACGCCCTCGCCAAACGTCTCATCAATCTCCTTGCCAAACGTCTCAACAATCCAATCGTCGTCTTTGCCGAGTTCAGCTGCTTGCTCCAGTGCTCGCTTCGCTAGTTCTTTTCTCTTCGTGAGTTTCTGCCGCGTTGCCAATGGAACGCCGCGCACCTCCGCGTAAAGCGTGTTCAGCCGTTCGAGTGGGTCTTCCTTCAATGAGGGGTCCCTGCGCTTGGCTCGCTTTCGCTCAGCATCGTGCCCCCTCTGAAGGGCCGTTGTTCTTGCGATATAGTTCCCACTCGTACTCCAACTGGACGCCAATCCAATTTCTTTTTCCCCACGACAGCAGAGGTGGCCGTCCCGCGCCAGGTTTTGAACGCCGCCACGCCCCCTGCGGAGACTTTCGACAGCGATGTCGGCCTGGCCGGTCCATCCGGCCTCTTGCGGGTGCGCTTCCGCCATCACACCGCACCACCGCCGAACAGTGGTAGGCGCGGGACATAGCTTAGCGGCGGTGTTGCTCTGCGACGGCCCGTCGGCCGGCCCCGCGCCCTCGAATAATATCACGGCTGTGGCCGGGAGCGCGCCCGCCTCGAAAGTCCGCTTATCGGAGGCAACCCGGAACACATATCCTCATTCTGAGCCTTACCGGTTTTGACCCGATGTATGGTCCGGCCGTGCGTTGCAAGAGGGTTCGTTGATCTGGCGGATGTGCGGTCTTGCATCAATGTATCCGGCCTCTGATTGGAGCGTGTCGTGCTCCGGGCCACCATGGATATCAGCGCGCCTGCGATCTCATTAGCGGACAGGCCTCGACCGGGCCATTTGGGTCACCAGTGTTCGCATGCGCCGGGAAGACCGATCCTCCATCTCGTCTCATCCTCTCGCAGACCTCGGCGGGAAACAGGTTGTGGGACTACGTCATTGATAGCTCCTCATCTCGTGCAGTTCCTTTGTTCGTGCCGTGGGGTCGTTCCTTCGTCCCGGCCTGCGCTTGTGCGCAGGCGCCGCGCGCAGGAGGCCGTCAAGGCTGGCCGTCGCGCTTGGCTTGCCTCTGGCTCCGGCGTTTCCAGGCCACGCCTTGATGGCCGCGAGCACGGCGCGACGCTCAAGCCGGTCGGGACGCCATCTTGTCCGTCCTGATGCATTCGAAGTTGCGCTCCTTGTTGAGGACGGCCCAGGCGATGCGGGCCAGCTTGTTGGCGAGCGCGATCGCCAGCACGTTGTGATGGAGCCGCTTCTTGGCGGCCTCGATCCAGGGCTTGAGCCCGTGGCGTTCCCAGCTCTTCGGCTTGATCAGCACGACCCACGCCGCCTGCACGAACAGGACGCGCAGGTAACGATTGCCGCGCTTGGATATCTTGCCGAGGATGGTGCGGTCTCCGGTCGAGATCTGCTTGGGCACCAGTCCAAGCCAGGCGCCGAAGTCGCGGCCTTTGGAGAACACGTCTCCAGTGCCGATTGCCGCAACCATCGCGCTCGAGATGATCGGCCCGATGCCGGGCACCGTCATCAGCCGCTTGCATGCGGCATCTTGATCGGCCAGCCCTGCGATCTCGATCGACAGGCTCTCGATGCGCTCATCGAGCCGACGCCAGTCGCCGGCCAGATCCTCGATCATCCGCAACATACGCGGCGACAGCGTGTCCGTCCGTGTTGCGAGAATGGTGGGCAGCTCGGCCCGCAGGAAACGGATTCCCTGCCGCACCGCGACCCCGCGCTCCAGCAGGAAGGCGCGGATCTGATTGATGATGCCCGTACGCTGACTGACCAGCCGCTCACGCACGCGATGCAGTGCCTGCAGGTCGAGCTGCTCGGCGGTCTTGGTAGCCACGAACCTCATCGTCGGGCGCTGCACCGCCTCGGCGATCGCCTCCGCATCGCGGAAGTCGTTCTTCTGTCCCTTCGAATAGGCGCGCACGTACCTGGCCGGCATCAGCCGCGCATCGTGGCCGAGCAGCCTGAGCCTGCGACTGAGATGATGCGCGCCGACGCAGGCTTCCATGCCGATCAGGCACGGCGGTAGGTTCGCGAGCCGTGTTTCCACTTGGCCGCGCGACCACTTCTGCCGCAGCACAATTGCACCGCGATGATCGAGGCCTACAATGTGGAACGAGTTCTTACCGATATCGATGCCGATTACAGAAATCGCAGTCTTGCGGTCGCAGGCATGGCCTGCTCCTTGTCTTGGCGCCCCTGGCCAGCTTCGCGCTGGCGGGGCAGGAGCACGGCCGGACCATCCCATTAGCCGACATGGCCGGTCCCCAATTGTTGTACTGCACAATTTCCGGCAAAAATTGTCTCCGCTTTAAAGGGTGGAAAAGCTTAGGTGCAGGCGCAGCTTTCGCTACCGGAAACGCACCCGGCGATTGCGGGTTTTGCTACCGCGCCGCCTCTCCCTATCGGGTAGGGCAACGACGGGCACACTGCCAGGCCGCCAAGGGGGCCACTCTTTCTCCCTGGCGGCCCTAACTTCTGATATTTGTGAAAGTCTCTCACTCGTTGGGTGACGTGATGTCGGCCTTAAACATCAGGTCGTCATTACCCTTGCTTCTCAATTTTGCTTGTAAGCATCGCTGTACGGCGGGATGGCGGACACGCAAGCATGCCGCTCATCACCCCACAAGCTCTTCACGGAGGTCGAGATGGCTAAGAAGCAAACGCGCTCAAGTGCTGGCCGGCCAACGCATCCGTTTCTCGAGAAGCTCGGCGCCCAGAGCTGGATGGGAGGTCTTCACGTACAGCGTGAAGATCGTGTGCGGTAAACAGACCGAGCCAAACTGTTGTTGTATCGCAGGCACCCGGCCGGGCGTTACGGACCGAGGTCAACATTCAAAATCTCAATCTCCAGCCCGCGGGGATTATCAAGTACGTCCTACCCTTGGTCACCTCGGGCGCCGTTGTTGCGCGTGAGCCCGACGTCGCCAACCGCGCGGAACCGAGGTCATCACTCTTCCCCGCTGGGGGCGACGATGGACGATTGTTGCCGCATCGCGGAGTTTTTGTTGCGCCCCCGAGCGGAGACACGGGGCTCACCATCGCCATCCTGACGATTTGGAGCCTGGTCGAGCTGTCCGTCTCTGCGGTCTACACGGCGAGCCCTCTGAACGGGGACGGCATCAGCATCGACGTCGAGTACATTCCGTCGGGACGACTGGGATTTAGTGGTCCGGGTGGTCCGGGTTAGTCGGGCGCCAGCCGCGCCGCCCTCGCCCGTCAATGGACACGTTGACCGCTAATGCCGCGTCGGCGAGGTGATCGAATAACGGCCTGCGTTGCTGCACCTGCTCGCGGCCGGTTATGGCACAATTCGACCATTCGCGGCGCTGCACCATCACAGCCGCAGTTGGGGGTAGACCGGACCCATCGCGAGAATGTTGGAAACGACGTGGCTGACCACAGCGGTCGTTGTCCTCGACGTACAGAGTATTTTCATGCCACCCTCGTGCCCTGCGATTTGACGCACCTTGCGATCTCGCGACTGAGCTGGCGCAGCATCTCGTCGCGGTCGCTCTTGCCGATGATGCGCTCGACCCCGCCGTTGAGGCGCTCGCGGTCCTCCTCGGTCAGGTCCTTCGCGGTGATCACCACCACCGGGATGTCCGCCCACTGCGGCCGCCGGCGCAGCTCCTCCAAGAAGCTCGAACCCGTCCATCTTCGGCATCATCAGGTCGAGGATGATCACGTCGGGCCGCGCCGCGGCCAGCCGCTCGACCGCCGAGAGCCCGTTCTCCGCCTCCGTCACCTGCCATCCCAGCGGCTGCAGCGCCTGCCGCACCCCGCGCCGCACCACGTCGTCGTCGTCGACCAGCAGCACACGGCCCGCGGCCTGCCCGCAGATGCCGGTCAGCGTCTCCACCAGCTTGCCGCGGTCGACCGGCTTGATCAGGTAGTCCGCCGCCCCCAGCGCGTAGCCGCGGTTCTTCTCCTCCACGATCGACATCAGCACCACCGGGATCGCCGCCAGCGCCGGATCGCCCTTGATCGCCGCCAGCACCGTCCAGCCGTCGAGATCGGGCATCATGATGTCGAGCGTCACCGCCGCCGGCCGCAGCTCCCGCACGAGCCGCAGCCCCTCCTGGCCGCCGCGCGCCGTCACCACCGCAAACCCCGCCCGCTGCAGATGCCGCTCCACCAGGTCGCGCACCGTCGCATCGTCGTCCACCACCAGGATCAGCGGCTCCTCCGCCTCCTCGAGCACCGCGACGAGCCGGTTGCGCCCGCGCCTCCCCCGGCGCCACCGCCGCATCCGCATCCGCATCCGCCTTGCCGATCTCCACCACCCGCGGCAGCCGCATGGTGAAGGTCGAGCCCGCCCCCGGCCGGCTCGCCACCGTGATGTCGCCCCCCATCATGCGGCAGAAATGCCGGCTGATCGCGAGCCCGAGCCCGGTGCCGCCGTACTTGCGCGTGGTCGAGGCGTCCGCCTGCGAGAATTCCTGGAACAGCCGACCCATCTGCTCCGCGCTCATGCCGATCCCGGTGTCGCTCACCGCGATCGTGATCCAGTCGCGGCCGCCGCTCGTGCTGCGGCCGCGCCGCGATGGTGACCGTGCCCTTCTCCGTGAACTTGTTGGCGTTGCTCGCCAGGTTGAGCAGCGCCTGCCGCAACCGGGTCTGGTCGGCGTGGATGGTGCCCAGCTCCCCGCCCACACCGCCGGACAATCGACCACGATCCGGTTGCCGTTCCTGCCCGCCATCGGCTCGATGGTCTTGGCCACGTCCTCGATCAGCGGCACCAGCGCGAACGTCTCCAGGTGCAGCTCCATGCGCCCGGCCTCGATCTTGGAGAGGTCGAGGATGTCGTTGATCAGCGCCAGCAGGTGGCGGCCCGCGCCCAGCACCCGGTCGAGCGGCTCCAGCTCGTCGTCGCGCTCGAGGTCGCGCGCATCCTCGCGCAGCATCTCGGTGACCCCGATGATGGCGTTGAGCGGGGTGCGCAGCTCGTGGCTCATGCTGGCCAGGAACTGCGACTTGTGCCGGCTGGCGACCTCGAGCTGCCGGCCCTTGTCCTCGATCTCGTGGAACAGCCGCGCGTTCTGGATCGCCAGCACCGATTGCGCCGCGAAGGTCTGCAGCAGATCGATGGTCTGCCTGGAGAATTCGCCGCGGCGCCTTGCGCCGCACCACCAGCGCGCCCACCACGCCATCCGGCCCGCAGCAGCGGCACGATCAGCAGCGCGCGATAGCCCGAGCGCAGCACCAGGTCGTTCACCGGCGAGGATGGCTCCTCGCGCAGATCGGCGATCTGCACGGTCCTGCGTTGCGCGGCAGCCTCGCCGATCGCGTCCCCGACGCCGATGTGCTGCTCCCTGAGCCCGGCGATCAACTCCTCGCTCATGCCGTAGGTCGAGCGCAGCTCGAACCTGCCCTCGTCCTGGTCGAACACGTAGATCGCCCCGGCCTCGGTCTGCGACAGCTGCACCGCCTTGGCGACGATGGTGTCGAGCACCGCCTCGAGGTCGAGCGTGGAATTCACCGCCTGGCTCACCTCGCCGAGCGCCTGCAACTCGCCGACCGACTGCGCGAGCTCGCGTGTGCGCGCCTGCACCTCGTCGAACAGCCGCACGTTCTCGATCGCGATCACCGCCTGGTCGGCGAAGGTGGTGGCGAGCTCGATCTGCTTGTCGGTGAAGGGCTCGACGGTCCTGCGGGACAGCGCCAGAACGCCGATCGGGGCCCCCTCCCGGAGCAGGGGCACGCCGAGAACGGTGCGCACGTTCTCGAAGCCCGCGCTCGGAGACGCATCGAGCTCCGGATCGGCCTTGCAGTCGATGACGTGAACGGCCGAGCATTCGAGTACGGCCCGACCGGCAACCGATCCACGATCCGGCTTCAACGAATGATAGCTCTCTTTCCACCGCTGCTTCTCCTCGGGCGAGAAGCCATGGTTCGCGACGTGATGGTAGGCGCCATCCCTCGCCAGCCGCATGCCCGCCCGGTCCGCGCGGCACAGCCGCGCCGCCAATTCGGCCAGCGTGTCGAGCACCGCCTGCAGATCGAAGGTCGAGCGGCTGATCACCTTGAGCACGTCGGCGGTGGCGGTCTGCTGCTGCAGCGATTCGCGCAGCTCGCCGAGCAGGCGCGTGTTCTCGATGGCGATGACCGCCTGCGTGGCGAAGCTCGTCACCAGCTCGATCTGCTTGTCGGTAAAGGGGCGCACCTCCTGGCGGTAGATCGCGAAAGCGCCGATGAGCTCGCTCTCCTTGAGCATCGGAACGTTGAGGATGGTGCGGAAGCGTCCGAGCTCGACGGCGGCGACGAACACGGGCTCGCCCTCGACGTATGCCGGCTCGGTGGTGACGTCGGGGACATGGACGATCTGCCTGGTCTCGGCGACCCGGCCGAGCGCCGACTCGCGGGCTCACCCGTTGCGGCCCCCGGTTCCAGAACTCGGCAAACTCCCGCGGCACTCCGAACATGGCGACCGCACGCCACGCATCCTGTTCGTACCGGAACAGGACGCCGAAATTGGCTTCGCAGATGCGCACCGCGTTCGCCAGCATGGCCTGAAACACCGGCTCCAGCTCCCCGGGCGAGCTGGAGATCACACCCAGCACCTCGGAGGTCGCGGTCTGCTGCTCCAGCGATTCGGCAAGCTCGCGCGTGCGCGCCTCAACCTCGTCGAACAGCCGCACGTTCTCGATCGCGATCACCGCCTGGTCGGCGAAGGTGGTCACCAGCTCGATCTGCTTGTCGGTGAATGGCTCGACGTTCGCCCGGGCCACCACCAGGACGCCGATCGGCTTTCCCTCGCGCAGCATCGGTACCCCGAGCACGGTGCGCTGCCTCGCCACTCCGGGCGCTTGCAACAAGGTCAACTCTGGATCGACTTCGGTGTCCACGATGTGGATGGATTTGCCCTCAAGTGCGACCCGGCCGACGATCGACGTCCGATCCGCCGCGACCGGATGCTTCCTCATGTATTCGACGTGCTGCGGCGGGAAGCCGTAGCTGGCGACATGATGGTAGCCCCCGTCGCCGGGTGAGCCTGATGGCTGCCCGGTCGGCGCGCACAGGCGCGCCGCCAACTCGACCAGCGTGTCGAGCACCGCCTGGAGGTCGAAGGTCGAGCGGCTGATGACCTTGAGCACGTCGGCGGTGGCGGTCTGCTGCTGCAGCGATTCGCGCAGCTCGCCGAGCAGGCGCGTGTTCTCGATGGCGATGACCGCCTGGGCGGCGAAGTTCGTGACCAGCTCGATCTGCTTGTCGGTGAACGGGCGCACCTCCTGGCGGTAGATGGCGATCGCGCCGATCGAGCTCGTTCTCCTTGAGCATCGGCACGCCGAGCACTGTCCGGATAGCCGCCGAGTTCGACGCCGGCGACGACGAACGGATCGCCCTCGACGTAGGCGCGGCTCGGGCGTGACGTCGGCCACGTGGACCGATCTGCCGGGTCTCGGCGACGCGGCCGAGCGGCGCATCCGGGCCGGGGACGATCAGCGGTCCGCGCTGCCAGCACTCGGCAAACGCCGGCGGCGACGCCGTGCATGGCGGCCGCGCGGAAGGCATCGCCTTCGCACAGGAACAGCACGCCGAACTTGGCTTCGCAGAGCCGCGTCGCGTTCGCCAGCATGGCCTCGAACACCGGCTCCAGCTCGCCGGGCGAGCTGGAGATGACGCTGCAACACCTCGGAGGTCGCGGTCTGCTGCTCCAGCGCCTCGGCGAGCTCGCGGGTGCGCTGCTGCTCGGCTCTCGAACAGCCGCACGTTCTCGATCGCGATCACCGCCTGGTCGGCGAAGGTGGTCACCAGCTCGATCTGCTTGTCGGTGAACGGCCGCACACTCGGCCGCGTCAGCACGATCACGCCGATCGGAACTCCCTCGCGCAGCAGCGGGACGCCGAGCACGGTGCGGTAGCCGCCGACTCTCTGCGCTTCGCAGCAAGGTCGAATTCCGGATCGGCCAGCGACATCGGGAATATGAACGATCTTCGCCTTCGAGCGCCACTCGCCCGACGACCGATCGCGCGATCCGGCGCGAACCGGATGCTGGTCTGCATGTACTCGTCGAAGCTCGCGGCGAGTAGCCGTAGCTGGCGACATACTGGTAGGCGTCCCCGTCGCGGGCGAATGATGGCCGCCATGTCCGCTTCGCACAGCCGCGCCGCCGACTCGACCAGCGTGTCGAGCACCGCCTGCAGGTCGAAGGTCGAGCGGCTGATGACCTTGAGCACGTCGGCGGTGGCGGTCTGCTGCTGCAGCAATTCGCGCAGCTCGCCGAGCAGGCGCGTGTTCTCGATGGCGATGACCGCCTGCGCGGCGAAGTTCGTCACCAGCTCGATCTGCTTGTCGGTGAACGGACGAACCTCGGTACGGCAGATGGCAATCGCACCGACGAGCTCGTTGTCCTTGAGCATCGGGACTGCGAGCACGCGTCCGATAGCCGGCGAGCTCGACGCCGGCAACCACGAACGGATGGCCCTCGACATACGAGGGGATCGCCTTGATGTCCGCGACGTGCACCACCTGTCTGGTAACGGCGACGAGCGCGAGCGGCGTATCGGGCGGCGGCCGCAGCAGCGGTTCGCGCATGCGCGCCTGCGCATAGGCGGGCGGAGAATTGTGCGTGACCGCCATGCGGAAGGCGTCGCCCTCGCGCAGGTACAGATCGCCGAACTTGGCATCGCAGATCCGCACCGCGTTCGCCAGCATGGCGTGGAACACCGGCTCCAGCTCGCCGGGCGAGCTGGAGATGACGCGCAGCACCTCGGAGGTCGCGGTCTGCTGCTCCAACGACTCGGTGAGCTCGCGGGTGCGCTGCTGCTCGGCATCGAACAGCCGCACGTTCTCGATCGCGATCACCGCCTGATTGGCGAAGGTCGTCACCAGCTCGATCTGCTTGTCGGTGAACGGGCGGACCGCCCTGCGTGTCAAGGCGATCGCCCCGATCGGCACCCCATCGCGCATGAGCGGAACGCCGAGCACGGTGCTGATGCCACCGATCTCTCTTTGATTGGCGGATAGTGCGGCCGGAGCCCCGTCGGCATTGACGTTCGGAACGTGGACCGTTGCGGCGTCGAGCACGACTCGCCCGAGCACCGTGTCCCGGGTCGGGAGAAACACATGATCTCGCATGTACGCGTCGTAATCGGACGAGTAGCCGTAGCTGGCGACATACGGAAAGGTGCCCCCGGTCCGGCGGTGGATTGCCGCGCTGTCCGCTTCGCACAGCCGCGCCGCCAACTCGACCAGCGTATCGAGCACGGTCTGCAGATCGAAGGTCGAGCGGCTGATGACCTTGAGCACGTCGGCAGTGGCGGCCTGCGCCGCTCTTGCTTCGGAAAGCTCGCGGGTGGACTGCGCGAGCTGGCTCTTCAGCTCGGCGTGGGATGCTTCTGGCACGCTCGGGCCCGAGGACTGCACAACAGGGCGCTCGGGGTCGGCGGCGGATTTCTGCCCACTCATCGATGCCCCGTTGGCGCTCGACGCCTGCGCGTCCCCCAATTGCACGAATGCTGTTCCTCCCGGGGAGGCGGGAGCGCCACAGAATACCGGATTGGTGGCCGCTGGCCATGGAAATGTCGGCCGTTCAAGCTGGTTTGGATCAGCGAGCGATCAACTCGAGAGGGCACAGGCGAAGATGTCGATTGAACCGGGATGACGGTCAGCGACAAGAAGGATCGCCCTCACCCGACCGCCTTCGCTTCGCTCCGGCTGTCGACCTCTCCCCGCAAGCGGGGAGAGGCAAGGCGCTGCCGTGCGCCAATTTCGGCGAGACGCGCATACGCTCAGCACCGAAGTTCGCGCACGCGTCCTTTGTTGGAGGAACGTAGCCCGTGCGCGCTTGCCGCCGCGTCCCGGATCGGCATCATAGTCGCCGCCGGCGGGCCAGGGACAAACCTCGGCCGGGGCCGGGCGCTCGAAGCGCGGGTGCCGCGGAGGCGCTGCATGAATAGTCCCGGCGGACCGAACCCGACCGACGCGCGACGAGCCACGGTCGCGTCGGCGGCGAGTGCGTCGATACCAATCCACCTGGCGGTCGGGGTCGTCCTGGTGGCCGCACTGTACTTCGGACGCGACATTTTCGTGCCGCTGGCCCTCGCCGTCCTGCTCAGCTTTGCCTTGTCGCCGCCGGTGAGATGGCTTGGCCGCCTTGGACTCGGCAGGATTCCGTCGGTCATCGCCGTGGTCTTCCTGGCCTTCCTTGCGATCCTTGCCTTCGGAATCGTGGTCGCCGGGCGCGTGGCAGACCTGGCGGGGAACCTGCCGCAATACCAGCGCAACATCGAGGACAAGATCCAGGCCTTCCAGGACGCCCGGCCGGGCGGCGAGCTGGTCGAGCGCGTCTCCTCGATGTTGCGGGACTTGAGCAGGAAGATCACGCGCGCGCAGCAGGAGCAGGCCGGGGAGCGGAGCGCCACGCCTGCGCCGGCCCCCGCCGCGCGCGAGCCCGCGCCGCTTCCGGTCGAGATCCGCCCGCCCGACCTGGCCCCGCTGGAGATCCTCCGGCGCATCGTCGGTCCCCTGGTCGAGCCTCTGACCACGGGCGGCATCGTCATCGTCGTGGTGATCTTCATGCTCCTCTACCGCGAGGACTTGCGCGACCGGGTGATCCATCTGGCGGGAGCCGGCGACCTGCAGCAGACCACCGAGGCCCTGGACGAGGCGATGCGGCGGGTCGGCCGCTATCTGCTCATGCAGCTCGTCGTCAATGTGACCTACGCGATCCCGGTTGGGATCGGTCTGTGGCTGATCGGGGTGCCGAGTGCCCTGCTGTGGGCCATGCTGGCGATGGTGCTGCGGTTCGTGCCCTACATCGGACCGATCGTTGCAGCCGCCTTGCCGCTGACGCTCGCGATCGCCGTCGACCAGGGCTGGAGCATGCTGCTGTGGACCGGCGCGCTTTTCATCGTGCTGGAGATCGTCAGCAATAACTTCGTCGAGCCGTGGCTCTACGGATCGGGAACGGGGCTGTCGCCCCCGGCGGTCATCATCGCAGCCATCTTCTGGACCTGGTTGTGGGGACCGGTCGGCCTGCTGCTGTCCACACCGCTCACGGTCTGCCTGGTCGTGCTCGGCCGCCACCTGCCACAGCTAGCGTTCCTGGACATCATGCTCGGCAACCGGCCGGCCCTGACGCCGGCGGAGCGCCTCTATCAGCGGCTCCTTGCCGATGATCCGCACGAGGCGGCGGAGGGGGCGGAAGCCTATCTCGCGGAGCGGCCGCTGGCGGACTTCTACGACGAAGTTGCGATCCCCGCCCTGATGCTGGCAGAGCGCGACCGTGCGCGCGGCACGCTCGACGGCGAGCGCCGGGCGCGTGTCGCCGAAAGCGCGATGGCGATGGTGGACGATCTGGCGGAGCACGAGGATCGGGATCCCCCGGAGGAGCAGGACGACGGCTCCGAGCAGGACGACGGGAACCAGGCCGAGGCGCCACCGGCACCGCCCGAGCCGATCGAGCCTCCGCCGGGCTGGCACGATCGTCCGGTCCTGTGCATTGCGGCACGGGGCAATCTCGACCAGGCCGCCGCCGCCATGCTCGCGCAGCTGCTGGAACGCTGCGGCCTCGGCACGCGGGTCGCTGCGGTCGATGCCGCCGAGCCCGCTCGGCTCGCGCAGCTCGACACCGACGGCGTCAGGATGGTCTGTCTTTCCTACATGAATGAAGACTCCGCCGCCCACGCCCGTTACCTGATCCGGCGCCTGCGAAGGAAGCTTCCGGAGGCACCGGTCCTGGTCGGCTTCTGGATGGCCAGGCCCGACGACGCGGCACGCCGAAGCACGCTGGAAAGGATCAAGGCGGACGTCTTCGCAACCTCGCTGCGCGAGGCGGTCGAACAGGTCCGGCGCTGCGCGCAGACCGTGGCCCGGAGCGGGACCACGCGTGATTCGGAGCCGGTCGGAAGAAAGCATCGACAGCGAAGATCACGTTCGGCGTGAGCCGGAATCGTGTCCCCAGAAGGCCCACGTTCGGTCGCGGGACGAGAGACACCCTCATTAATTGGGTGGATTTGGGTGAATATTTGGCTTGATATTTGGGCGTAATTGGGTGCTTATTCGGGTGTGGTCATCAAAACCGACACTCTGCGGATTACCCCGGAGATCTTGGCTCTGATTGCCGAGATCGATGAATTCAAGGGAGCTTGGCGCGCGCTCGGAATGCTTGCTCCCGAGCGTCTGTCGGCGCTGCGGCGCGTCGCCACGATCGAAAGTATCGGCTCCTCCACCCGGATCGAGGGCAGCAAGCTCTCCGACCGCGAGGTCGAACGCCTCCTCCTGAACCTCGAGATCAAATCCTTCGCCTCCCGTGACGAGCAGGAGGTCGCGGGCTATGCCGAAGCGATGGAGTTGGTGGTGCGGTCGTGGAACGACATCACCATCACCGAAAACCACATCAAGCAACTGCATCGCGACCTCCTCGTCCACAGCGAGAAGGATGAGCGACACCGCGGCAGCTACAAGACCGCTCCCAACAACGTCGTCGCCTTCGACGAGAACGGCAAGCAGATCGGCATCGTGTTCGAAACCGCGACGCCGTTCGACACGCCCCGCCTCATGACCGAGCTCGTGACTTGGTTCGCCGAAGCGATGGAGGAGAAGTACCTCCATCCATTGCTCGTCATCGCCATCTTTACAGTCGTCTTCCTCGCCATCCATCCGTTCCAAGACGGCAACGGCCGGCTGAGCCGAATTCTCACGACCTTGATGCTGTTGCGCGCGGGCTATGCTTACGTACCCTACAGCTCGCTCGAAAGCGTCATCGAGCAGACGCAAGGACGGATACTATCTGGCGCTGCGGCAAACACAGGGAACGATCCGTAACGACGCTCCCAACTGGGAGCCATGGCTTCTGTTCCTTCTTCGCGCTTTGCAACAGCAGAAGCAGCAGCTCGCTAAGAAGATCGAGCGCGAAAGACTGGTGGTCTCGAGCCTGCCGGAACATTCAGCACGAATTCTCGATCATGCTCGAGAACACGGACGCGTCAGCATCGGCGAGATGGTAAGGCTGACTGGTGTCAGTCGTAACACCCTCAAGGAGCATTTTCGGCAATTGGTCGAGAAGGGCCACCTGTCGAGACAAGGCGGCGGCCGCTCCACCTGGTACGTGCTGCCCTGATTGACGAGCACGCAGTCGGCAGAGGAAGAGGACCTGGAATCCAACATTCACTTGCAGAATTTTGGAACGCTTCGCACAAGTTCGTTCGATGGATCGGTTCGCTCGTCAGGAACATCGGTCGGATAGCCACCTTTCCTACTCCTTGCGCAGTTGGGCCGGGCTCAACCCGAGGCGCTGCTCCGTCGTCAGCGGCCTCTCGAGGTATTTCAGGTTGATCGCCTCTCGCAGGATCTTGTCGAGCCCACTGATCTCGTCCAGCGACATCATGTCCTTCGAATGGAAGTCATCCCGTGCTTGCCGGGCAATCTCTCCGAGACACCGGAAAACTCGGCGAAATATTTGAGCGCAGTCGAATCCGAGAACATCCAATCCACGGTGTCCCAATATGCTCGCGCGAAGCGCTCGACGAGGTCCTTGCGCTCTTTCACGACGCTTGCATCACCACCACGACCCGAATGGTTCGTTCCCTTATCTCGTCCACATCGTTGCCCCGTGCGAGCATGCGTTCTTGCCTTCCTGCAATTCGTTCAGCCCGAAGGAGGCGATGCGATGCCGATGTCGATATGGCCGCTCATGACTTGCGTGAAGATCGAGCTGAGATTTCCGGCCGCTATCGGCCTTGCCTCGAGACCGAACTGCTTGATGAGGGCGAGCGCGCCATTGTGGCTCGACGAACCGCTTGTCGTGTAGGCGATCGTCTTGCCGGCGGCCTCGGGGAGGGACCTGATGGGCGAGCGAGCCGCGACGTACCAATAATCCGGATTGCCCTTGATTTCCGAGCCGACGACACGAATAGGCGCGCCCTTGGCGTAGGCGCGCAGCATGCCCATGATCCCGACACCGACCCCGATATTGGCGCTGCCCGAGATGACCGCCTGCAGCGTCTCGCCGGCACCTTGCGTGTAGAGCAGGTCGAGCTTGATTCCATGCTTGTCGAAGATGCCGCCGCGCCGGCCGAGCGCGGGCACTGCCGTTTCCCAGGCGCCACGCTGCCCCACGGCCACCACGACCGGATCGTAGGCGGATGCGCGGAGCGTCGAGCACGCGAGGGCTGTCACGATGGTGACACAACAAACGAACCGCCTCGCGGACATCATGGCAAGGCTCCGTCACGTCTCACCACAGACCAGGATTGTCTTCAGGTTACGCCGATTTGTGGACTTGAAAAGGGGTCCCGACGCTTCACTGATTCCGGGTAATCCTGGTCGACGTCCGGGTCTGGCGTGTAAACCGGACCTAGCGTTCGCACCGTGGAACGACGCGATCTTCCCTAGCAAGCGCTATATAGCGTCGCCGTTTGACGGGAGAACGACCATGACCACGTTCGTTCTGGTTCACGGCGCCTGGCATGGCGGCGCTACAAACTGGCGCGGCTGTTGCGCGAGGCCGGCACGAGGTCTATACGCCGACCCTGACCGGCCTCGGCGAGCGCGCTCACCTGATGAGCCGCACGATCGATCTCGACACGCACGTTCAGGACATCGTCGGTGTCATCCGCTGCGAGGAATTGTCGGACGTGGTGCTGCGTGGCCATTCGTATGGCGGCATGGTCATCAGCGGCGTCGCCGAGCAGACCGCGGCGAAGATCCGTTCGCTAATCTCATCTCGACGCCTTCGTGCCCGAGAACGGCAAATCGCTATTCCATTATCCGCCGGCCGAGCAGTCGGGGCAGATGCGTACCGACGCCGTGCAGAACGGCGAGGGTTACAAGGTCACGCCCATTCCGGCGGCTGCGTTCGCCGTCAACGCCAAGGACGCCGCCTGGGTCGATGCGATGTGTGTCAAGCAGCCGCTGGCGACATTCGAGCAGAAGCCCGCGCTCAGCGGCCTGCAGTTGCCGAATTGCGTGTACATTCTCGCCGCCGGCTGGGGGCCATCGCCGTTCCAGCAATTCGGCTCGCGCTTCAAGGACGATCGGGGGTGGCAGTTCGTCAGCGTCGCCTGCGGCCACGACGTGATGGTGACCTGCCGCAGGAACTCGCCGCCGCGCTCATCGCCGCCGCTTAGGGGGAAAGCTGCGTCGAAACCCCAGCTCGTGGATCAGCCGATCATTGGGCGCACAAAGGGATTGACACGCCGCCCAGGACGCTGGTCCCGGAAATCTTCGGTCAAATCAGAAGGCAATGCACGTCGGACGGCCAGTGAGTGTGACCCGATGACTCCCTGTTTTGGCACGGTTCGACCGTTCGAGGCGCTGCAAGATCACGTCAGCAATCGAGGTTGGACCGGACCTGTCGTGGACATTGAGGAAACGACGCGGATGAGCCGGAAGAGACATTGAAGCGGCTAGCCGGTTGCGCGCAAGACGATGTGAATCCAGTAGGTCCACCAATGTCCGAGTTCGATGCTGTGGACGGCTCCTCCACCGGCACATGAGTGCCATGGATGGATATGGGGTCGTCGAGGCCCCCAGCCATTCGGAGGAGCCTGCGCCGGCCGGTCAGGTAGGATGTCGTGATCAGAGGCGCGGAGGCGGCATGGTTCAGCTCGTTGACGGCGACATCAGGACGCGCGAGGTGCTCGAATGGAAGGGCGTGCACGTCCTGCATTTCATGGGTTCCTCGTGCTCGCAGAAGCTCCGCGTCTTCCTCAATCTCAAGGGCATTCCCTGGGAGTCGCATCACATCGACCTGCCCGGCAACGAGAACTTCCGGCCGTGGTTTCTCGGCATCAATCCGCGCGGATTGGTGCCGGTGCTGGTGCACGACGGCGCGGTGCACATCGAGAGCAACGATATCATCACCCATCTCGAGCGGAGGTTCCCGACGCGGAAGCTCATTCCGGCCGGGCACGAGAACGAGATCGCAGCCCTGCTCGCGCACGAGGACGATCTGCATCTCGACCTGCGCACGCTCAGCTTCCGGTTCGTGTTCGCGCCGCCCGGGCCGCCCAAGCCTGCCGAAGCGCTGAGAAGCTACGCCGCTCACGGCTCCGGCACCGTCCGCGGCGCCGGCGATCGCGACAGGCAAATCCAGATCGAGTACTGGGAACGCGCGGCCAGGAGGGCTTCACCGACGAACGGGCGCGGGCGTCGGCACGGAAATTCCGTGCCGAGTTCGACGCGCTGGACCGGCGGCTGCAGCGGCAGCCCTATCTGATGGGCGAGACGCTGAGCGTGCTCGATATCGCCTGGCTGATCTACGCCCATCGGCTGTCGCTCGCCGGCTATCCGTTCGAGCGGCTGCATCCGCACGTCCTTGCATGGAAGGAGCGGCTGGCAGCGCGGCCCGAATTCGCAAAGGAGATCGAGCTGCTGCGCCATTCCAGGGAGCAGCTCGAAGCCACGCGCCGCGCGCAGGAAGCAGGCGGGCACGACGCTCGAGGCCGTTGCGGGATTCTAGCTTTGGTCATGCGGCCGCATTGCGCGCATCCGAATTTCCGGATACATTTCCGGAAATCGAGAATGGTGACGATCCGCATGCCCAGTGCCCAACGAAAGCCCCTCTCCGCCTTCCGCCGCCGCCTCAAGCGGCGCGGCGTCGTGCGTGTCGAAGTGCATGTGCGCAAGGACGATGCCGCGCTGGTCCGCGGCGTTGCCAAGGCGCTCGCCGATCCGGCGCGGCAGGCCGAGGCTCGCGCCCTGTTGCGGGAGCGCTTCGGGGCGGGCAAGGCAAAGGGCCTCAAGGCACTTCTGGCCGCGGCCCCGCTCGAAGGGATCGATCTGACCCGGGAGCGCGACCTCGGGCGGGATGCCGCGCTGTGAGCTACCTGATCGACACCAACATCGTTTCCGAGGTTCGAAAGGGCGCCAGGTGCGATGCAAACGTCGCCGGTTGGTACGACTCGATCGACGACGCCGACATCTACCTCAGCGTGCTGGTGCTCGGTGAGATCCGCAAGGGCGTCGAGCGGGCACGGCCGAGCGACCCGGCCCAGGCCCGCGCTCTCGAGAGGTGGCTGGCCACAGTGATCGAGTCCTTCGCCGAGCGTATCCTGCCGATCGATCAGGCGATTGCGGATGAATGGGGGCGCATGGGTGCCAGGCGTCCCGTTGTCGACCGTCGATGCGCTGCTCGCGGCGACCGCCAAGGTGCACGGAATGACGCTTGCGACCCGCAATGTTGCCGATGTGGCCGGCCTGGGTGCCGACGTCGTGAACCCGTTTGAAAAGCGCGTCTGAAGAAGCCGATCGGTAGAAACCGATCGGTAGGCTGGGTCGAGTTCTCACGAGACCCCAGCATCTCGCACGGACTGCCGATGCTGGGTCTCGCAAGTGCTCGACCCCAGCCTACGATCGCGCGTCGGGGGATGCCGCACGCCCCGCGAGGCAGACGCGCGCGCCTACTGCGCCTTGATGCCCGCGTCGCGGATCACCTTGCCAAGGCGATCGATGTCGGCGGCGAGCAGCCTGGCGAATTCCTCGGGCGAGCTGGTGAGCATGTCGACCGCCTGCGCCGCCACCTGGCGCACGATATCGGGCGACTGCGCGGCCTTGACGAATTCCTCGTTCAGCTTGCGCACGATCGCGGGCGGCGTGCCCGCCGGTGCCACGATGCCCTGCCAGATCTCGAGCTCGGTGCCGGGATAGCCGGCCTCGGCCATGGTGGGTACGTCCGGGAGCGCCGGCGAGCGCCTGGTGGAGGTCCATCCGAGCAGCCGGAGCTTGCCGGCCTGCACCTGGCCGATGGCCGACACGTAGGAGCTGAACAGGAAATCGACGTTGCCGGCGGCGAGGTCGGTGACCGCGGGACCGGCGCCGCGGTAGGGCACGTGCACCATCGGCGCGCCGGACCTGAGCCGGAACATCTCGCCCAGGATATGGCCGCCCGAGCCCACGCCCTGCGAGGCAAAATTCAGGCCGCCGGGCTTGGATCTGGCGAGGTCCACCAGCTCCTTCACCGTGCGCGCCGGAGATCCGGACGGCACCACCAGCACGCTCGGGAACGCGAACAGCGGCGTCACCGGCTGGAAATCCTTGACCGGATCGAAGCGGATGTCGGCGGTGAGAGCCGGCATGATCGCGAACAGGCCGTTGTTGGCCAGGAACAGCGTGTATCCGTCGGGCGTCATCTGCCTGGTCGCGATCGCCGCCGGCACGCCGCCCCCGCCGCCGCGGTTGTCGATCACGATGCTGGTCTTGAGGTTGTCGCCGAGCTTCTGCGCGACCAGGCGCGTCACCACGTCCGAGCTGCCGCCCGGCGGGAAAGGGAACGACGATGGTGATCGGCCGCGACGGGAAATTGTCGGTCTGCGCGATCGCCGGCACCGCCATGGCGGTCCATGTCAGCAGGGCAGCGCTCAAGATCGTGAACCTCCTCCCCCTCCGCATGATGTACTCCCTCTGGCTGAACCTTTGTTGTCACCCACGCCTTCCGAACAACTTTGACAAAGTCGCCCCGTCGCATCATGGAGTCGATGTGCGTGATGGGTCCCCGCGAACCCGGCGGCAACCGGCTATCCGGTCGTGGCCGGATCGGCAGCTGCCGGCGCCGGCGGCAGCCTCCACCATCCGCGGCAGGCGGATGGTGAAGGTCGAGCCGCGGCCCGGCTCGCTCGCCACCACGATGTCGCCCCCCATCATCTGGCAGAACCGCCGGCTGATGGTCAGCCCCAGCCCGGTGCCGCCGTACTTGCTCGCGGTCGCCGAGCGACGCCTGCGAGAACTCCTGGAACAGCCGACCCATCTGCTCCGCCGTCATGCCGATGCCGGTGTCGGCGACCGAGAGCGTGATCCAGTCGCGCCCGTTCTCGCGACCCTGCCGCGCGCGCCACCGTGATGGTCCCCTTCTCCGTGAACTTGTTGGCGTTGCTCATCAGGTTGAGCAGCGCCTGCCGCAGCCGCATCTGGTCGGCATGCATGGTCCCGACGCCGGCTCGCAATCGACCGCCACCCGGTTGGCGTTCTTGCCGCCAGCGGCTCGACCGTCCTGACCACGTCCGCGATCAGCGGCGCCAGGGGGAACGACTCGAGGTGGAGCTCCATGCGCCCGGCCTCGATCTTGGAGAGGTCGAGCACGTCGTTGATCAGGGCGAGCAGGTGGCGGCCGGCACCCAGCACGCGGTCGAGCGGCTCGACGTCCTGCTGCGCCGCCTGCGCATCCTCGCGCAGCATCTCGGTCACCCCGATGATGGCGTTGAGCGGGGTGCGCAGCTCGTGGCTCATGTTGGCGAGGAACTGCGACTTGTGCCGGCTCGCCTCGGCGAGCTGGCGGCTCTTGTCCTGGATCTCGTCGAACAACCGCACGTTCTCGATCGCGATCACCGCCTGATCGGCGAAGGTCGTGACCAGTTCGATCTGTTTGTCGGTGAACGGGCGTGCCGCCTTGCGGCCCAAGATGATCACGCCGATCGGGGTTCCCTCGCGCAGCAGCGGCACGCCGAGGTGGGCACGGGAGCCGGTGCGACTGGCGATATCGCCCATCGTGTATTCCAGATCAGCCTGAACGTCGGCCACGTGAATCGGTTTGCCTTCCAGCAGGACCCTTCCGGCGACCGATCCTCTTCCCGACTCAATCGGGTGGCTTTGCATGTATTCGCTCATTTCCGGCGGCATGCCATAGCTCGCGGCATGCTGGAGGGCCGCGCCTTTTGGACGTCGAATGGCTGCGAAATCCGCTTCGCACAAACCGCGCCGCCGACTCGACCAATGTATCGAGCACGACCTGCAGATCGAAGGTCGAGCGGCTGATGACCTTGAGCACATCGGCAGTCGCGGTCTGCTGTTGGAGAGGATTCTCGCGCAACTCGCCGAGCAGCCGTGTGTTCTCGATCGCGATGACGGCCTGGGCCGCAAAGTTCTGCACCAGCTCGATCTGCTTGTCGGTGAACGGCCGTACCTCCTGGCGGTAGATCATGATCGTTCCGGCGAGCGCGTTGTCCTTGCATCATCGGGACGCCGAGCAGCGTCCTGGATCCCGCCGAGCTCGACGCATGCTACGACCGGTGCAGCTCGCCGGGCACGATCAGACCTCGCTCCCGGATCGGCGATCTGAAACCTGGCACCATCTGTCGCAATGACGACGGCCGCGAAGAAGCGTGCCCGGCCCGGGACGAATCGACGCGGGTTGCGGCGGCGTCATCCGCGTATGACGGCGGCGCATCGTGCATAGCGACCATGGCACGAAGCGCATCGTCCTCCGCTCGAAACAGCACACGCCGAACCTGGCTTCACAGATACGTGTCGCATTCGCCAGCATGGCTTCGAATACCGGCTGCAACTCGCCGGGCGAGCAGCTGATCACCTTGAGCACCTCGGCGGTGGCGGTCTGCTGCTGCAGCGATTCGCGCAGCTCGTTGAGCAGGCGCGTGTTCTCGATGGCGATGACGGCCTGCTTGGCGAAATTGCCGACCAGCTCGATCTGCTTGTCGGTGAAAGGACGGACCTCCTGGCGATAAATGCCGATGACGCCGACCAGCTCGTCGTCCTTGAGCATCGGCACATTGACGAGACTTCGGGCGCCGGCGCGGTCGACCATGGCGACGATGCCCGGGCCGGCGGCGGCATAGGCTTCTTCCTCTCGAAGGTCGGCGACATGGACCACCTGCTTCGTCGCAGCGACGCGGCCAAGCGGCGCATCGGGACTGGGACGAATCACCGGCTCGTGCCGGCGCAATTCATCATAGGCGGGCGGCGTGCCATGCCCGGCGACGTGACGGAACCCGTCGTCCTCGCAAAGCAGCAGGACTTCGAGCCTGGCCTCGCAGATTTTCACCGCATTCGCCAGCATGGCCTCGAACACCGGTTGCAGCTCGCCGGGCGAGCGGCTGATGACCTCCAACACCTCGGAGGTCGCGGTCTGCTGCTCCAGCGACTCCGTCAATTCGCGCGTGCGCGCCTCTACCTCGTTGAACAGACGCACGTTCTCGATGGCGATCGCCGCCTGATCCGCGAAGGTCTTCAGCAGCGCCATGTGCTTGTCCGCGAACGGACGCACCTCCGTGCGGCGGACCAGGATGGTGCCGAGCGCACGGCCCTCGCGCATTAGCGGCACGCCGAGGATGGTGCGATGGCCGTATTCGAGTGCGAGTTGCCGTCCGAGCGGAAACTCGTCCCCGGCATTTCTGCAGGTCCGCCACGTGCACCGGCTGCTTGTCGCAGATGGACCGCCCCATGACGGTGCTGCGGTCGAGCGTCACCGCCTCGCCGACGGCCGCCCGAGCTCGCCGAAGGTGGCTCCGACGCGCATCTTGCCGTTCTCGGCGATGACGATGTCGACGAAGTTCGCCTCGCAGATGCGGGCGGCATGCTCGGCGACCGATTCCAGCACCGGCGTGACGTCGCTCGGCGAGCTCGAGATCACGCGCAGGATATCGCCGATCGCGGTCTGCTGCTCCAGCGCCTCGGAGAGGTCGTCCGTGCGTTGGCGCAATTCGTTGAGCAGGCGGGTGCTCTCGATGGCGATCACGGCCTGCGCCGCGAAATTCTTGACCAGATCGATCTGCTTGTCGGTGAACGGGCGAACCTCCTGACGGTACATGGCGATGGCACCGACCAACTCTTCCTCCTTGACCATCGGCACAACGAGAAGGTTTCGCGCGCCACCCGACTCGACCAGGGCGACGATGCGGGGATTGCGCTCGATATAGGCCTGGTCCACCGGTGAGGTCGGGAATGTGGAGGACGGTCCTGGTCGCGGCGACGCGAGTGAGCGGATTATGCGGATGCTCGCTCACGACGTGCGGCTTTTGGACGAGCATTGCCGGCGGCACGCCCAGCGACGACAGCGCGCGAAATGCGCCGTCGGCAAACCCGAACATGATGCCGAACTTGCCTTCGCAGATGCGAACCGCGTTGGCGAGCATGGCCTCGAAGACGGGCTCGAGTTCGCCCGGCGAGCTGCTGATGACTTGCAGCACCTCCGAGGTCGCGGTCTGCTGCTCCAGCGCCTCGGAGAGATCTTCGGTGCGTTGGCGCAATTCACCGAGCAGGCGGGTGTTCTCGATGGCGATCACGGCCTGGGCCGCGAAATTGGTGACCAGCTCGATCTGCTTCTCGTTGAATGGATGCACTTCCTGACGGTAGATGCTGATCACACCGATCAGCCTGTCCTCCTTGAGCATCGGCACCGAGACGATGGTCCGATATCCGCCGAGATCGGCGCCGGCGATGACGAATGGTTCGCGCCGACGGTAGGATTCCCGCTTCGTGCTGTCGGCGACGTGAGCGACCTGCCTGGTCCTGGCGGCGCGGCCGAGACTGCTGTCGGGGGGCGGATCGGATCGGCCCACGTTTCCGATCCGCTATGAACGCCGGTGGCGCGTTGTGGAATGCCGTGGCGTGGAAGGCATCTCCGTCGTACAGGTAGAGCGTGCCGAACTTGGCTCCGCAGATGCGCACCGCGTTGGCCAGCATGGCCTCGAAGACCGGCTCGAGCGCGCCCGGCGAGCTGCTGATGACCTGCAGCACCTCCGAGGTCGCGGTCTGCTGCTCGCGCGCTTCGCTCAATTCGCGGGTGAGCGTCGCGATTTGATCCTGCAGCTCGGCAAGAGAGGGCGGGCGGCGGCGCCCCAGCCGGGCAGGCCCTCGATGCTTCGGAGTTGCTGTGCGACGCCGAGCCTTCTTTGCCTTGCCTGCGCCGCTGCGCCCTCGCATTGGAAATCCCGGTCCGCTCGCTCCGCGCGGAGCATAGACCGATCCGACACAGGTTGCGAGATGTCGGTGCAAAACGGCCGAGTGCGAGGCTACACCATGAGATCCTTGTTCGGGAGGCCGAACATGGTGCCGCCCCAGCTCGCACCCACATATTCGTACTGGTTGGAGATGTGCTGCCGCCCGGCGTTGAGGTCGGCCAGAATTCCCCCGAACGGCAGCTCGTCGGAAAGACCCGCGGCGCCGGCGGCCTTGAAGATGCGCGCGGCCAAGAGCGTGCAGCGCTCCGTCACCGCGGTCGACTGGAACTTGTAGCGCAGGCGCTCCTCGAGCGGCGGCGTCTCGCCGCGACCGGCATATCGCTGCAGGCTCTCGAAGTTGCGATGAAGCGTCAGCTTCATCTCGTCGATGGCGGATGCGGTCTCCGCGCACAGGAGCTGCACGAAGGGATTCTCCGCTGCGCGCCCGCCGGCGCGGGTGACGCGGGTGCTGCCGTAGGCTATGAACGCGTCGAGCATGCCCTGCAGCGCGCCGAGCGCGGCGGTCGAGATGCCGCGCACGAAGATCTGGCCGAACGGCATGCGGTAGAGGCTCGACGCGTTGAGCGCCTGCCCCGGCCCCTGCAGCAGGAAATTGTCGAGCATGCCCTGCGACCGGTAGGCCGGCACGAAGACGTCGTCGACGACCACGTCCCAGCTTCCGGTTCCCTGCAGCCCGGAGACCTGCCAGGTATCGACGCCGTCGTATTCCCGACGCGGCACCAGGAAGATGCGGCCCTGCGGCGGCCCGCCGTCGGCGGCCACCATGGCGCCGAGCAAAGCCCAGCCGCAATGCTCGCAGCCGCTGGCATAGCGCCAGCGCCCGCTCAGACGAAACCCGCCGTCGACCGCCGTCGCCGTCCCCGCGGGCATGAGCGAGGAGCAGATGAGGACCGACGGATCGCCGCCCCACACCTCCTGCGCGGCGCGATCGTCCAGGAGCGCCATGAACCAGGGGTGGACTCCCACCACGCCGTAGACCCAGGCGGCCGACATGTCGCCCTCGGCGAGCGCCAGCTCGACCTCGTAGAACGTCACAGGGTCCAGCTCGTAGCCGCCCCAGCGCCTGGGCTGCAGCACCCGGAACAGGCCGGCCTGCTGCATGTCGGCGATGGTCTCGTCGTGAATGCGGCGCAGCCGCCGCGCTTCGCGCGCGCGGCCGGCGAGCGCCGGAATCAGGGCGCGGGCACGGGCGACGATCTCCGCCGGAGCGGGAGGGCGGCCGGCGACGGCTGCGGCCGCTCTCGCGGCGACCTCCGCCACCTGCTACTCCGCCGCCGCCAGGTCCCTGCGCGCGTTGCGCTCGAGGCAGCCGATCAGCATGTCGGTCGACATGATGTCGCCGAAGGTGAGATAGAACGCGCACAGCGACGCGTTGTGCTCCTCGTCGGTCATCGCCGCATTGCCGTCGGTGACCATGACGGTCCGGAAGTTGAGCATCATGGCGTCGCGCGCGGTCGACTCGCAGCAGATATTGGTCACGGTGCCGGTGACCAGGATGGTGTCGAGGTCGCGGCTGCGCAGCACCTGCGCGAGGTCGGACGAGCCCTGGATGAAGGCGCTGAAGCGGTTCTTCTCGACCATCAGGTCGTGGGGGTGCACCTCGAGCGTTGGCCACAGCTCGTGTCCCTTGCTGCCGGCGGTCAGGGCGGCGATGCGCCGGGCACGCAGCTGCGGCGTCACCATCTCGAAGAAGGTCGACCAGCTCTCGAGCACATCCTCCGTGAACGTGGTCTTGATCCACACCACGGTCCCGCCGGTCGCGCGCACCGTGCGCGCGAGCCGATTGATGTTGGGCACGATCTTCTCCGCCATGGGGCAGAGCGCATGCGCGACCTCCGGCAGCATGAAGGCGTTCTGCATGTCGACCACGACCAGCGCGGTTCGTCCCGGATCGAGATCCTCGTAGACGTGCTCGCGCCCGCGTCGTTCGACGGCGCGCTCGACGACCGATTGCGGAATGGACAGAGTATGCATCGAAGCCTCCGCTCGTTCCCGCCCTCCCCGCAACGGGGAAGGTATCGGGATTATCACGCCGCACGGCACCGAGGGCAATCGATGGCTTGAAAGCTGTCGATAGCACACGAGTTGTCCGGGTTAGGTAGCACACGAGTTGTCCGGTTTTCTGCCCCCCAAAGGAGTGGGGGCAATGAACCGGACACAGTGGCTACAGGACCGCAGAATGCAGAAGTTCAGGGACGTATTGAGCCGTTGGGAGCAGCGCGCGCTGTCGATGGTGGAGGCAGGGGAGCTGCTGGGGATGTCGGAGCGCCAGTTTCTGCGCTACCGGCGCCGCTACGAGGAGGAAGGGCTACTTGGCCTGTTGGACAAGCGACTGGGCAAGGCCTCGATCAAGCAAGTACCGGTCGACGAGATCGCCTGGATGCTCGACCAATACCGGACGCATTACCGGTGCTGGAACGTGAAGCACTTTCACGAGCACATCCATCGCGAGCACAACTTCAATTGGAGCTACACCTGGACCAAGATGCAACTGCACGCTGCCGGACTGGTGGATCGGGCGGCCAGGCGCGGGGCGCACCGTCGCAAACGGCCGCGCAAGCCATGCGTGGGCATGATGTTGCATCAGGACGCAAGCCGCTTTGCGTGGCTTGCGGGGCAGCCCGAGCTTGATCTGGTGGTGACGCTGGACGACGCCAATAACGAGATCTACTCGGCCTTCCTGGTGGAGGAGGAAGGCACGGCCTCAACCTTGCGGGCGTGCCTGGAAGTGTTCAGCGTCAAGGGCATGCCGTCGAGCATCTATACCGATCGCGGCAGCCATTACTTCTTCACGCCCAAGGCTGGCGAGAAGGTTGACGCACGGATCAAGACCCAGGTCGGCCGCGCGCTCGAGCAGCTGGGGATCGAGCATATCCCGGCCTATTCGCCCGAGGCGCGGGGCCGATCGGAGCGCATGTTCGGCACCCTGCAGGACCGGCTGCCGAAGGAGCTGAAGCTTGCCGGGATCAGCGGGATCGACGACGCCAACCGATATATTTGCGACGTCTACCTGCCGCGGCATAATGCGCGTTTCCTCAAGCCGCCGGCGCTCTGCGAAAGCGCGTTCGTTATCGCCGACCCGGCGCTGCTTCGGGAGATCCTCTGTGTCCAGGAGGAGCGGATCGTGGCTCGCGACAATACGGTCGCGTATGCCGGGCGACGGCTTCAGCTTCCGCAGAGCCGGGTACGAGCCCACTACGTCAAGGCCCGTGTCAAGGTGCGCGAGTATCCGGACGGGGCGCTCGCCGTGTTCCATGGTCCCAGGCTGCTGGCACGCTATGACGCCGCCGGCGAGCTCGTCGGACAAAAGGATTCGAGGACGGCCGCGTGAACCGCTTCGACCCGGCAAATCAAGGCTTGTGGGTTTGTGGACAACGCCAAGAGGCGTCGACCACAAGCCCCACAAGCAAAAAAAGACACAGACAGAAGCGGACAACTGATGTGCTACAAAAACCGGACAAGTCCGAGTGCTACCGACATCGATGGCTTGAAAGCCATATGGGGATATGGCAGTATTGCCATACAGAGAGGGGGCGGGCCGGCTTCGCATGGCGAGCTTCGAATGGGACGAGCGCAAGAATCGCGTGAACCAGGAGAAGCATGGAGTTTCGTTCGCGGTGGCGCAGCTAGCCTTCGTCGACCAGCGCCGCGTGCTCGCACGGGACCTGAGCCACGGCGTGAGCGAGCGGCGTTATTTCTGCTTCGGCCGGGTCGGCGAGGGCGTCATGACGGTACGCTTCACCTATCGCGCGGGGCGCATCCGCATTTTCGGAGCCGGCTACTGGCGGAAAGGACGCAAGATTTATGAAGAGCAGAACCGTTAGATACACCGAAGGCGAGATTGGCCGGCTGCGCGTGATCGAAGACTTCCTGCCGCCACCGGATAAGCTTGTGCCGCGCGAGGAAAACGTGAAAGTGACGCTCTCGCTCAGCCGCCGCAGCGTCGATTTCTTCAAGCGCGAGGCCGCGAAGCAGCGTGTGCCCTATCAGCGGATGATCAGGGCACTGGTCGACGAATACACTGCGCGGCAACAGCGATAGCGGTGACGCGTGCTTCCGGTTCTCACAGCTTTGCGCCAAACGCGTCGGCGATGAAGGCGTGCGCGAGCGCATAGCCGTGCCGCGTCGCCGGCTCGTTCCACTCGGCCACGCCCGGCACGTCGGCGGCCGGGTTGGTGAAGCCGTGGACGACATCGCCGAACGTCAGCAGCGCCCAGCGCGCACCCGCGGCCGTCATCTCCTGCTCGAACGCATCGCGCTCCGCCTTCGGCGCGATCGGATCGGCGGCTCCGTGCACCGCCAGCACCGCCGCCTTGATGTCGCCGGCCTTGGCCGGCTGCGGGGTGGTGAGCGTGCCATGCATCGACACCACCGCCTGCACATCGGCGCCGGTGCGGGCGAGATCGAGCACGTTGAGGCCGCCGAAGCAGAAGCCCATGGCGGCGCGGCGGTTGACGTCGCCGATCGCGCGCCGATCTGATTCCCGCGTCAGGGTGTCGAGTGCGGCGGCGATGCGGCGGCGCATTCCCGCGACGTCGGACATGAACGGCTTGAGGAATGCCATGGGGTCCTCGGTACCGACCGGGCCGTTGCCCTCCCCGAACATGTCGGCGACGAAAACGACGTAGCCTTCGCCCGCCAGCATCTGGCCGGTCTCGATCGCCGGCTTGATGACGCCGCGCCAGTTGGGAGCCATCAGCAGAAGCGGCCGCGGCGCCTTGAGGGTCTCGTCCCAGATCAGCGCCCCGCGACAACTGATGCCGGATACCGAATAGAAGATGCTCTCGACGGCCATCGCACTGCTCCCCTCGAATGAACGAAAGCCGGGTGAACCCGGCTCGCGTCAGCGCCGCTACTTACGCGATGGGGCGGCACCGGTACAGAGCCACGATCGGGCGCGAAGCGTCGCGGGCCCGCCGGTCACCCTCCGACCGCGGGGGGTCGCAGGAAGGCGAAGTCGCAGCCGGCATCGGCGCCGAGGATCTCCTGCGCATAGAGCCTGCCATAGCCGCGCGCGGGAACCTCGCGCGCCGGCGTGCCGGCACCGGCGCGCCGGCGCAGCTCGGCGTCCTCGACCAGGAGATCGATGCGGCGGTTCTCGACCGAAAGGCGGATGCGGTCGCCGCTGCGTACCAGGGCGAGCGGGCCGCCGGATGCGGCGTCCGGCGTTACATGCAGCACGATGGTACCGAATGCCGTGCCGCTCATGCGGGCGTCGGAGATGCGGATCATGTCCTTGACACCGCTCCTGGCGAGCTTGCGCGGGATCGGCAGGTAGCCGGCCTCCGGCATGCATTCCGGCGCGTGCGGACCCGCGTTCTGCAGCACCAGCACGTCGTGCGGCGCGACGTCGAGCGCGGGATCGTCGATGCGCGCGGCGAGATCGGCGAGCGAGGTGAACACCACCGCGCGGCCCTCGTGCTCGAACAGCCGCGCGTCGGCCGCCGAGCGCTTGAGGATCGCGCCTTCCGGAGCGAGGTTGCCGAACAGGGCGACGAGGCCGCCATGCGGCTCGAACGGCTCCTCGCGCGCGGCGATGATGGTGCGGTCGACATGGAACGCGGCATCGGATGCCAGCCGCTCGCCCAGGGTCTCGCCGGTCACCGTCGGGCAATCCAGATGCAGCAGCGGCGCCAGCTCGCGCAGCAGCGCGCCCATGCCGCCGCAGGCGAAGAAGTCCTCCATGTAGCCGTTCCCCACCGGCTTGAGATTGACCAGCACCGGGGTGGTGTCGGACAGCCGGTTGAGCTGCCCGAGGGAAACCTTCACGCCGGCGCGGCCGGCGATCGCGGTGAGGTGGATCACGGCATTGGTCGAGCCGCCGAGCGCGAGCAGCACGCGCAGCGCATTCTCCACCGACCTGGCGTCGACGATCCGCTCCGGCGTGCGGCGCGAGCCGACGAGGCGCACCGCCGCCATGCCGGTCGCTTCCGCCGCCCGCAGCCGATCCGCATGCACCGCCGGGATCGCCGCGGTCCCCGGCAGGACGAGACCGAGCGCCTCCGCGAGGCAGGCCATGGTGGAGGCGGTGCCCATGACCGCGCAGGTGCCCGCGGTCACCGCCAGCTGGCCCTCGACCTGCGCGATCTCGGCAGCGTCGACGTCGCCGGCGCGGTAGCGCGCCCAGAAGCGCCGGCAGTCGGTGCAGGCGCCGAGCCGCTCGCCGCGATGCCGCCCGGTCAGCATCGGGCCCGCCACCAGCATGATCGCGGGCCGGCCGGCGGAGACCGCGCCCATGAGCTGCGCCGGCACGGTCTTGTCGCAGCCGCCCATGAGCACGACCGCGTCCATGGGTTGCGCGCGGATCATCTCCTCGGTGTCGATCGACATCAGGTTGCGGTAGCGCAGGCTGGTGGGGCTGAGGAAAACCTCGCCGAGCGAGATGGTGGGGAACTCGATCGGCAGCGCGCCGGCCGTGAGCACGCCGCGCTTCACCGCCTCCAGCAGCTCGGGAAAATGCCGGTGGCAATTGTTGAAGCCCGACGGCGTGTAGGCGATGCCGACCACGGGCCGCTCCAGCAGCGCGCGCGAGTAGCCCATGGACTGCGCGAACGAGCGGCGCAGATAGAGCGAGAAATCGCGGTCGCCGTAGTTGGTGAGCCCGTGCTCCAGGCCGAGCGTGGGTTCTGACATCGATCGATTCCTGCCGAGTTCTTCGGAATACCCGATCCACGGCCTCGCGGCCCGCATCCTATCGTTGGAAATATAATTGACTTTCGTCCGAAAGTCAATTATATATCGTCGTATAGACGGAATAAATCAGGATGTACAACCGGTGATCTTCCAATACCCCGAGCTCGCCACGGCCGACCGCGAAGTGCTCGAAATGATTGAACAGTTACGGCGGGACTTGCGGCACCAGGTCAATGTGAACCCGGTTCGCTGGACTGGCTTTTTACGGCGCAACACGTTTGCGCGTGCGTTGCAGGGGTCGAATAGCATCGAGGGCATCAATGCTGACCTCGCCGAGGCCGTGGCCATCGTGGATGAAGAAAAACCGGAGACGTTGGAGGAGGAGGCCCAAAAAGCCCTCACCTGCTACCGCACCGCCATGACCTATGTGCTGCGGCTGCACGACGATCCGCACGCACAAATAAACGCGCAGCTCATCCGTAGCTTGCATTTCATGATGCTCAACTACGACTTGACCAAATTACCTGGCCAGTGGCGATCTGGTCCGATCCGCGTCGTGCAAGAATCCACACATCGGATCGTCCATGAAGGGCCGGAATCGGCCGCAATACCGGATTTGATCGACGAGCTCGTCGCGCAGATCAACACCGCAAACAAGATGGAGTCATCCACCGTCCTTGCGGCGATGGCGCACTTGAACCTGGCGATGATCCATCCGTTCAGGGATGGCAACGGTCGAATGGCGCGCGCCCTTCAAACCTTGGTGCTGACACGCAATGATGTGGTCAGCCCCGTTTTTTGCAGCATCGAGGAATGGCTTGGCCGCAATACCGATCCTTACTACGCGATTCTGGGCGAGGTTGGAAAAGGGAGTTGGCATCCGGAGCGTGATACGCTGCCCTGGGTTCGCTTCTGTCTGATTGCTCATTATCAGCAAGCAGCCACGCTGATGAAGCGCAATGCTGTGATCGGACGCATGTGGTTGGAAATGGAGAAATTGCGAAAGGCATATGCGCTGCCTGAGCGCGTTGAGCTCGCAATGATGGACGCGGCGTTCAACTACAAGGTGAGAAATGGTCGATATCGCCAGGAAAACAACATCTCGGATGTGGTAGCCAGTCGAGACCTGAAGCGGCTGTGCGACCTGGGACTACTCGTGCCGGTTGGGGAGAAGCGAGGGCGTTACTATCTCGCGGCTGATCCGTTGAATAAAATCAGAGACCGCTGCATGGATGCAACTCGCGCGCGGAATCCCTATGACATCGTCAAGCGGCGCCCCGGCAGGGCGCAGCGTTCCTTGCCCGGCTAGTGTCCCGCTTCCGACGTTCGCTTCACATTGCAGCACGCTCGAGTGCGAACGTCGGAAGCAAAGGGACACTAGCAAGTCTATGGTGCTAGTGCGGTTTTGTCTTTGACGTTCCGATGACGGAACTGCCGCGAGACTGATCGGAACGTCAAAGACACCGCACTAGCGTTTTCCCACCGCCGCTGAAGCAGGGCACGTGCGGTGATGACTGGATGCCCGGATCCGGGGGCCCCCATGCCCCGTCCGGATTTCACCTCTCGCTCCCTTGATCCTGCGCAATCCGCGGCCACCCGAGAACGGCCATTATGCCCTCTCGACAACCGCCCTGGAACGCCTCTAAAGAATGGGCCGGGACCGCCGAAAGCGGTCCTGCGTGCGCCGGCCGAAGAGCGAATTCATGAACTACGACGCCTACTTCACCGCTGCCCTCGCCCGCCTGCGGGAGGAGCGCCGCTACCGGGTCTTCGCCGATCTCGAGCGTCTCGCCGGCCGCTTCCCGCACGCGGTCTGGCACTCCCCGCACGGGCCGCGCGACGTCATCGTATGGTGCTCCAACGACTATCTCGGAATGGGCCAGCATCCCAAGGTGATCGGTGCCATGGTCGAGACCGCCGCCCGCATGGGCACCGGCGCCGGCGGCACCCGCAACATCGCCGGCACCAACCACCCGCTGGTCGAGCTCGAGCACGAGCTCGCCGATCTCCATCGCAAGGAGTCGGCGCTCGTCTTCACCTCGGGTTATGTCTCGAACGAGACCGGGATCTCCACCATCGCCAAGCTGCTGCCGGACTGTCTCGTCCTGTCGGACGCGTGGAACCACAATTCCATGATCGAAGGGGTGCGGCAGTCGCGCTGCGAGAAGCAGATCTTCCGCCACAACGACATGGCGCATCTCGAGGAATTGCTGCAGGCGGCGCGCGCGGACCGGCCCAAGCTCATCGTGTTCGAGACGCTCTACTCCATGGACGGCGACGTGGCGCCGATCCGCCGCATCTGTGATCTCGCCCGCCGCTACGGCGCCATGACCTATGCCGACGAGGTGCATGCGGTCGGAATGTACGGGCCGCGCGGCGGCGGCCAGGCCGAGCTGCAGGGTGCCGCCGCCCGCGTCGACGTGATCGAAGGCACGCTGGCCAAGGCGTTCGGGTGCCTGGGCGGCTACATCGCGGCGAGCGCGTCGCTGGTCGATGCCGTGCGCAGCTACGCTCCCGGCTTCATCTTCACCACTGCGCTGCCGCCTGCGATCTGCGCCGCCGCGACCGCCGCGATCCGGCACCTGAAGAGCTCGAGCTTCGAGCGCGATCGTCACCAGGACCGCGCCGCGCGCGTCAAGGCCGTGCTCGACGCCGCCGGCCTGCCGGTGATGCGCAGCGACACCCACATCGTGCCGGTGTTCGTGGGCGAGCCGGAGAAATGCAAGCAGGCATCCGACCTGCTGCTCGCCGAGCACGGCATCTACATCCAGCCGATCAACTATCCGACCGTGCCGAGAGGGACCGAGCGGCTGCGCATCACGCCCACGCCCTATCACGAGGATGCCCTGATCGACGCTCTCGCCGAGGCGCTGCTCGACGTCTGGGAACGGCTCGGCCTGCCGCTGCGGGCGCGCGCGCTGGCTGCGGAGTAGCGCCGCCCCCCACCCTGCCCTCCCCCGCGAGCGGGGCGAGGGAGGGAAGCAGCTTCACCGCTCGTCGCAAACGCCACCGCCGCATGATCGGCATCGCCTTGTCATCTCCATCGCCTCGTCATCCGCGCCGCGTCGTCGTCTGCGCGGCGATGCAATCGGCGGTGCAGCAGCCGCGGCCGGGCCCCCTCCCCCGCGCTTGCGGGGGAGGGTTGGGGTGGGGGCGACGGCTCGGCACGACCGATGCCCGCCGCCCGCGCGCGGTTCTCGCCGCTGGTCCGGTAGGATAGACTGCAGTCGTCCGGGCCGGATGCCCGGGGAGGCGCGAGAACGGTCATGCTGCAGGGCTGGGTCGTCATCGCCTTTGCGCTCGGCTATATCGGCCTCCTGTTCGTGATCGCGAGCTACGGCGACCAGACCCGGCGGTTCGGCCCCGGCGGGCGCTGGCGGCAGTTCATCTATCCGCTCTCGCTCGCCATCTACTGCACCTCCTGGACATTCTTCGGATCGGTCGGCCTCGCCTCGCGCACCGGCTTCGATTTCCTGACCATCTACCTCGGCCCCATCCTGGTGATCGGCCTGTGCGCCCCGCTGATCACGCGCATCGTGCGGCTCGCCAAGGCGCAGAACATCACCTCGATCGCCGATTTCATCGCCGCGCGCTACGGCAAGGCGCAGACCGTCGCCGCCACCGTGGCGCTCATCGCCATCATCGGCACCATTCCGTACATCGCGCTCCAGCTCAAGGCGGTGTCGACCTCGCTCACCACCATCCTGGTGCATATCGGGCCCGCCAGCGGCGCCATGCAGCCGGTGCTGGGCGACATCGCCCTCTACGTTGCGGCGTCGATGGCGATCTTCGCGGTGCTGTTCGGCACCCGCCACATCGATGCGACCGAGCACCAGGACGGGCTGATGCTGGCGATCGCGACCGAGTCGCTGGTCAAGCTCGTCGCCTTCGTCGCCGTCGGCGTCTTCGTCACGTTCTGGATGTTCGACGGCCCGCTGTCGCTGTTCGCGCAGGCGCTCGCGCGCCCCGACACCGCCGCCGTGGTGACCCGCGAGCCGGTGTTCGCGACGCTCGCCGCCATGACGCTGCTGTCGATCTTCGCCATCGTGCTGCTGCCGCGGCAGTTTCACGTCACCGTGGTCGAGAACAACAACGAGGACGAGATCCGGCGCGCCGCCTGGCTGTTTCCGCTCTATCTCGTGCTGATCAACCTGTTCGTGGTGCCGATCGCGCTGGCGGGCCTGCTCACCTTCAACGCCGGGCAGGTCGACAGCGACATGTTCGTTCTCGCCCTGCCGCTCGCCGCACAGTCGGAGCTGCTGACGATCGTCGCCTTCATCGGCGGCCTGTCGGCGGCCACCGCGATGGTGATCGTGGAATCGGTGGCGCTCGCCATCATGGTCTCCAACGACATCCTCATGCCGCTGGTGCTGCAGCGGCGCGAGGCGCTGATCAACCGACGCGAGAACATCGGCGGCCTGCTGCTCATCGTGCGCCGGCTGGCGATCTGCGTCATTCTCTTTCTCGCCTACGTTTATTACCGGCTCGCCGGCGACGCCCAGCTGGCATCGATCGGGCTGTTGTCGTTCGCGGCGGTGGCGCAGCTCGCGCCCGCGTTCCTCGGCGGCCTGATCTGGCGCCGCGCCACCGCGCGCGGCGCCATGGCGGGGATGACGGTCGGCATCCTGATCTGGGCCTATACGCTGCTGCTGCCGAGCCTGGCGGATGCCGGCATCGTCGGCCACGGCCTGCTCGCGCACGGCCCATGGGGTATCGCGGCGCTGCGCCCGCAGGCGCTGTTCTGGTTCGATCTGCCGCCGCTCGCCCACGGCGTGATGTGGAGCCTCGCGCTCAATGTCCTGGCCTATGTGGCGTTCTCGTTCGGGCGGGCGCCGGCGTCGATCGAGCGGCTGCAGGCCGACCTGTTCGTTCCCTCCGACCTGACCCCGATCCCGCCCGGCTTCCGGCTGCGGCGCTCCTCGGTGACGGTCGAGGAGCTCACCACCACGGTCGCGCGCTACCTCGGCGAGGAGCGCACGCGCAGCTCGTTCGACAGCTACGCATTGAGCCGCGGTCTCGGCATCGACGCCAAGGCCGAGGCCGATTTCCAGCTCATGCGCTACGCCGAGCACCTGCTCGCGTCGGCGATCGGCGCCGCCTCCTCCCGCCTCGTGCTGTCGCTGCTGCTGCGCAAGCGCACGGTCTCGACCCAGGCCGCTCTCAAGCTCCTCGACGACGCCAACGCCGCCATCCACTACAATCGCGAGATCCTGCAGACCGCGCTCGACCACGTGCGCCAGGGCATCGCCGTGTTCGACAAGGATCTGCATCTGATCTGCTGGAACCGGCAGTTCGGCGAGATTCTCGCCCTACCGCCGCAGCTCACCCGCGTCGGCACCGCGCTCGATCAGATCCTGCGCCTCAATGCCGAGCGCAACACCTCCGACCGGGACGCCGTCGATGCGCTGATACGCGAGCGCCGCGGGCGATATGCCGAGAGCAGCGAGCCGTTCCTGGAGCGGCTGGCCGGACGCGACCTGGTCATGGAGGTGCGCGCCAACCCCATGCCGGACGGCGGCATCGTCACGACGTTCACCGACATCACCCCGAGCGTGAAGGCCGCGGAAGAGCTCGAGCGTGCCAACGAGTCGCTCGAGCGCCGCGTGCAGGAGCGCACCGAGGAGCTGACCCGCCTCAACACCGAGCTCGGACGTGCCAAGGCGGAGGCCGAGCAGGCCAACATCTCGAAGACCCGCTTCCTCGCCGCGGCGAGCCACGACATCCTGCAGCCGCTCAACGCCGCGCGTCTCTACGTCACCAGCCTGGTGGAGCGGCAGGGCGGCGGCAGCGACGCCCAGCTGGTCGGGAACATCGATGCCTCGCTCGATGCGGTGGAGGAGATATTGGGGGCGCTGCTCGACATCTCGCGGCTCGATACCGGCGCCATGAAGCCCGAGATCGTCGGCTTCCGGATCGACGAGCTTCTGCGCCAGCTCGAGGTCGAGTTCGCGCCGCTGGCGCAGGAGAAGGGCCTGCGGCTCGCCTTCGCCCCGTGCTCGCTGGCGGTGCGGTCGGATCGCCGCCTGTTGCGGCGCCTGCTGCAGAACCTGGTCTCCAACGCCATCAAGTACACCCCGGGCGGCCGCGTGCTGGTGGGCTGCCGGCGCATCGGCGGATGCCTGCGCATCGACGTCCACGATACCGGGCTCGGCATCCCCAGCTCGAAGAAGCGCGCCATCTTCCAGGAGTTCCACCGCCTCGATCAGGGCGCCAAGGTGGCGCGCGGACTGGGGCTCGGTCTTTCCATCGTCGAGCGCATCGCGCGCGTGCTCGACCACAGGGTCGCCGTCGCCTCGGCGGTCGGGCAGGGGTCGAGGTTCTCGGTCGAGGTTCCGCTCGCCGCCGCCCTCCCCGCCAACATCCAGCAACGGGCGGCGCGCGAGGTCGACCGCGTGCAGCTGTCCGGCGTCGCCGTCCTGTGCATCGACAACGACCTCGCCATTCTCGACGGCATGGAAACGCTGCTCGGCGGCTGGGGCTGCCGGGTGTTCAAGGCCACCGACCTGGCGGCTGCCATCGCGGCGATCGACGCAGCCAAGGTGTCGCCCGACGGCCTGCTGGTCGACTATCATCTCGACGAGGGCAACGGCATCGACGCCATCGCCGCGCTGCGCCGGCGCTTCGGCGCCGACCTCACCGCCATCCTCATCACCGCCGATCGCAGCCCGCATGTGCGCGAGGAGGCACGCGCGAACGGCATCGCGGTGCTCAACAAGCCGCTCAAGCCGGCGGCGCTGCGCGCTCTGCTCACGCAGTGGCGGGTCCGGCGCGCCGTCGCGGCGGAGTGATCGTCTCGTCCGTGAAGCTCGCGGCCCTCAACGGGACTGCGCGACCTGACGAGCCGGCGACGACTCCTGGCCCGGCGTGTTCCCTTCGTCACGCTCTCCGGCGGGAGCAAGTGCCGCCGCGATCGCGTCATCCACGCGATCGAGCCAAACGAAGCGGACCTGCCCGCGCGCCGATTCCGGCACGTCCTCGATGATCCTTCTTGTTGCGCGACGGCAGCAGCACGGTCGTAATTCCGGCACGCGCCGCGGCAAGAACCTTCTCCTTGACGCCGCCGATGGGAAGCACCAGGCCGCGCAACGAGATCTCTCCGGTCATGGCCGTGTCGCTGCGTGCCGTGCGGCGCGTCAGCAGCGATGCCAGCGCCACGAACATCGCGACGCCGGCGCTCGGCCCGTCCTTGGGGATGGCGCCCGCCGGGACATGAATATGCACATCGGACTTTTCGAACAGGCCGGGGTCGACCCCGAAGTCCTGCGCCCGCGCCTTCACCAACGTGAGTGCCGCCTGAGCGCTCTCCTTCATGACGTCACCGAGCTGGCCGGTGAGAATGAGCCTGTTGCTGCCCGGCACGCGGGTCGCCTCGACGAACAGGATATCGCCGCCGACCGGCGTCCAGGCGAGCCCGGTCGCGACCCCGGGGACGCTGGTGCGCATCGCGACCTCGTTCTCGAACCGGCGCGGACCGAGGATCGTCGGGATATCCTCCACGTCCACTCGCAAGTGCTCGATCGCGCCTTCCGCGATCCGCATGGCGACATGCCGGCAGACCGCGCCGATGTGCCGCTCGAGATTGCGGACGCCCGCCTCGCGCGTGTAATCCCGGATGATCGTCCGGACGGCGGCCTCGGTGATCTCGCACTGCTCGGGCCTGAGGCCCGACGCGTCGAGCTGGCGCTCGAGAAGGTATCGCTTCGCGATCTCGAGTTTTTCGTCCTCGGTGTAGCCCGGCAGCTCGATGACCTCCATGCGGTCGCGCACCGGCCCGGGAATGGTATCGAGCACGTTGGCGGTCGCAATGAACATCACCTTCGAGAGATCGAAAGCGACCGCGAGATAGTTGTCGCGGAAGGTTGCGTTCTGCTCCGGGTCGAGCACTTCGAGCAGCGCCGACGACGGATCGCCATGGAAGCCGACACCCAATTTGTCCACTTCGTCGAGCATCATGACGGGATTGCGTGTGCCGGCCTTGCGGATCGACTGGATGATGTTGCCCGGCAGCGCCCCGATGTAGGTACGCCGGTGGCCGCGAATTTCGGCCTCGTCGTGCACGCCGCCGAGGCTCAGCCGCGCGAACTTGCGGCCGGTCGCCCTGGCTATGCTCTGTCCGACGGAGGTCTTGCCGACGCCGGGCGGTCCCACGAAGCACAGGATCGGGCTCTTGCCCTCGGGATTGAGCTTGCGCACCGCAAGATATTCGAGGATGCGGCGCTTCACCTTGGGAAGACCGTAATGGTCCTCATCGAGAATGCGTCGCGCCTCGGCGATATCGATCGCATCCGGATCGAGCTTCGACCATGGCAGCTCGATGAGCCAGTCCAGGTAGGTACGGACCATTCCGTACTCGGCCGCGGCTTCCGGCATGCGCTCCAGCCGCTTGAGCT
Source organism: uncultured Alphaproteobacteria bacterium (assembly GCA_963840535.1). Taxonomy (GTDB): domain Bacteria; phylum Pseudomonadota; class Alphaproteobacteria; order Rhizobiales; family Xanthobacteraceae; genus VAZQ01. Next base: position 30,892 of record CAWIZJ010000021.1, on the reverse strand, counting down.
CCTTTTTGGCCTGATCGTCGGCCTCCTTCGGCATCGCGGCTTTTTCGACCAGTCCGCGCAGCTCTGCAATCTCGGCGGATTTTTCGTCGCCTTCGCCCAGCTCCTTCTGGATCTGCCGGAGCTGCTCCCGCAGGATGTGCTCGCGCTGCTGCGACGACAGCGACTGCTGCGTCTGCTCGCCGATGGTCTTCGAGAGCTTGAGCACCTCGATGCGCTGTGCCACCAGCGTCAGCACCTTGTCGAGCCGCTCCCTGACGTCGAGCGTCTCGAGAATCTGCTGCTTGTCCGCAGGAGGCACGTCGGATACGCCGGCGACGAAGTCGGCAAGCGCCGAGGCCGAGGTGATGCTTTCGACCGCGGCCGTCAATTCCGCCGGCACGTTCGGCAGCAATTGCAGCGCCTCCCCGGTCCGTTCCTTCAGAAGGCGCACGCGAGCCTCGATCTCGGGCGTCATCAGCTCCGAGATGCCGATCTCCTCGATGCGCGCAACCAGGTACGGATAGCCGGAGATGAATTCCGTGACGCGAAATCTCCTCACGCCCTGGCAGATCACGTGGTGCGTGCCGTCGGGAGCCGTGACGTAGCGCAGGACCTGGGCGCTGGTGCCGACCCGATGCAGATGCGCAGGCGCCGGATCGTCGATGGCAGGATCGGTCTGCAGAATGACGCCGAGCGGCCGCTCGGCGCGAACCGCCTCCTGCGCGCCCGCAATGGACGACGGCCGGCCGATTGCCAGGGGCAGAACCGTGCCGGGAAACAGCACGGTCTGGCGCACCGGCAGGACGATGATGGCGTCCTGCGGAAGCGGCTCGCTCCTGCCGGGCCCAGTCTGCTCGATTGCGTCCGCCATGATGCATGACCGCCTCAATCGCGCTTGATCAGGGTGACGACGAGACAGCCGTCCACGAGCTCCGAACGGCCGAGCACGAAGCGCGCGGACGGCAGCTTGATGTGGCGCTCGAAACGGCCGTGAGGAATCTCCAGCCGGTGGATGGAGGCGGCGCGCACCGCGGCCGGGAGCCGGCGCTGTCCGGCGGCGCGCAGCACGTCGGCGTCGATCGATACGTCGAGATCGCCCTGCTGCACGCCGGGAAGCGCCACGATGATCCAGAGCTCCCGGTCGGTTTCGAAAATATCGGCCGGCGGCTCCCAGGTCGCCTCCTGCTGAAATTCCCGGCTCGAAGAACCGGCGATGCAGATGCTCCGCCCGCGCGATCATCGCGAGCGCCTCGTTCCACATCCACACTCGCGGGTCGCCTGCGGTCATCGAAGCAGCCTCCAACCCAAAGCGGTCAACGTGCGCTGGCGCAAGGAGTTCCCCGTCGGGTTCCGGGGAGCGACGTCAGTGCACGTTTTGGGTCCCGTCAAGGCTGTCCGCGGCCCCGGGGAAACGTGCGCGAGGATGGTTGCTTTCATGGCTCTAGGCCGCCTTCTCCCGCTTGTAGGGCTTGATCTTGGCGACCTGCGCCGCGATGCGACGCTTGGCTTCCAGCGTGTCATAGGTGTTCTGGAGCCGCAGGAAGTACCCTTCCGACAGGCCGAAGAACTTGCACAGGCGCAAATCGGTATCACCCGTGATGTCGCGGGTTCCATTGACGATCGCGTGGATGCGGTTGCCTGGAACGCCGATCGCATGTGCGAGCTGGTTCTGGCTCATGTCGATCTCATTGAGGAATTCTTCCTTCAGAATCTCTCCTGGATGAGGATTGCGAAGCTGCCCCATGACGACGTCCTTCAGTGATAGTCCACAATTTCAACGTCCCATGCATCGTGATCGGCCCAACGAAAGCAAATACGCCATTGGTCGTTGACCCGGATGCTCATTTGCCCTGCCCGATCCCCCTTCAGGATTTCGAGCCGATTTCCCGGCGGATTACGTAGGTCTTCCACCGTCGCCGCGGCGTCGAGCTGGCGTAGTTTGCGAAAAGCCCGATCCTGAACGTTTCCCGGAAACTTCCTGCTCGAATGCCCTCGCAATGAGGGAGCACTTGACCGCGCAAACCGCCAATTTCTGCGGGGCGCGACCCTCGCGCTATTGCTGCGGCGGCTCGAGCGACAGCGGTGCGCTGGGCTCGCGCGGACGCGGCTCGCGCGCCGTCACCGCCCGCCGCGCCGCCAGCGCGGTCTCAGCCGGCGATTCGCTCACGCCGCCGAAATTGAGCACCGCGAGGTCGGACCACCAGTAGGCCGGCGCGCTTTGCGGCTGCTGCCCGGCCGACTGCAGCGAAGCGATCAGCGCGGTCGCCTGCTGCTGCGCCGCGGTGAGCACCGCGATCTCGTGCTTGAGCGCGGTGACCTCGCGGACGAGTCGATCGATCTCTCCTTCGGGATCGGCGCGATTGTGACTCTGCGGCGACATCGAGCCCGAACGGGCCGGCAATGCGTCAGCATTGAGCCAGGCCAGGGCCGGTACGCTGATGATGGCCGCAGCGAGCAGCAGGCCGACCAGCACCCGCGCGGATAGCCTGCGTGGCTGCTCCTGGACCGCATTCGACGGTTCGCGTCCGAATTCCTCATCGAACGCGTCGAGCGTGGGCAGATCGCCCGCTGGTGCCGCTTCGCCGTGCATGAGCATTTCCGCTGTCCGCCGATCCGTCTCGCCCCGTGGTGGCGGCCCTCGCGAAGGGGGCCTCGCCGCAAAATCGGCCGGCCGCACCTCCACCGCCGGCTACGGCCGTCATTATAACCCGGGCGGCGGGTGTGCTGTGAAGGTAAAATAGGGGTCCACGTCCGCCGCCCCTGTCCCGATCAGAGACCGAGATAGGCCCGGCGGACCTCGGTATTGGCAAGCAGGTCGGAGCCGGTGCCCGACAGAACCACGCGGCCGGCTTCGAGCACATAGCCGCGGCTGGCGAGCGCGAGCGCGTGCCGGGTGTTCTGCTCGACCAGGAGGACGGTGACGCCCGAGGAATTGATCGCGCTGATCACCCGGAACACCTCCTCCACCATCATGGGGGCGAGGCCGAGCGACGGCTCGTCCAGCAGCAGCAACCGCGGACCCGCCATCAGCCCGCGTCCGATCGCCACCATCTGCTGCTCGCCGCCGGACAGCGTGCCCGCCAGCTGCTGCTGGCGTTCCTGCACGCGCGGGAAGATCGCAAACACATGATCGAGCCGGCGGCGCCGACCGCCATGTGGCGTGCCGTAGGCGCCCATCAGCAGGTTGTCGAGCACGGTCATGTCCGGAAACAATCCACGGCCTTCCGGGACATGGACGATGCCGCGCGCGACGATCTCAGGCGGGGAGCGTCCATCGATGCGCTCGCCTTCGAACACGATGCTGCCGGCCTGCGGCCGCAGCAGCCCGGACAGCACCTTGAGGGTCGTGGTCTTGCCGGCGCCGTTCGCCCCGATCAGGGCGACGATCTCGCCGCCGGGCACCTCGAATCCGATCTCCCACAAGGTCTGCACCTTGCCGTAGGAGGCCTGCAGATGCTCGACCGTCAGCATCAGGCAGCCTGCTCACCGAGATAGGCACCGATGACGTCGCGGTTGCGCACCACGTCCTGCGGCGGCCCGTCCGCGATCTTGACGCCGTAGTTGAGCACGATCACCCGATCCGAGATCGCCATGATCGCCTTCATGTGATGCTCGACCAGAATGACGGTGATCCCGTCGCGCCTGATGCGCTCGACCAGCGCGCAGGCGCCTTCCACCTCGGTCGGGTTGAGGCCGCCCATCGGCTCGTCGAGAAAGAGGATCTTGGGATCGGTCGCAAGCGCGCGCGCGATCTCGAGCCGCTTCTGCTCGCCCAGGGTCAGGTCGCCGGCATTGCTCGCGCTCTTGGCGGCGAGCTGCACGCGCTCAAGCGTCGCCATCGCCTTTTCCTCCGCCCGTGCCCGCTTCGGCTCGTGCAGAAAGGCTGCCAGCGTGACGTTCTCCAGCACCGGCAGGTTCTTGAACGGCTTGACGACCTGGAAGGTGCGCGCGATGCCCTTCTTGACCACGGCGGAAGGCTTGAGCCCCAGGATGCTCGTCCCTTCGAGCAGGACCTCCCCTTTGGTCGCCGGGATGAAGCCGGTGATCAGGTTGAACAGCGTGGTCTTGCCCGCTCCATTGGGCCCGATCAGACCGAGAATCTCGCGGCTGCGCAGCTCGAACGACACGTCGGAGACGGCGCGCAAGCCGCCGAAATCCTTGCGCAAGTCGGATACTTCGAGGAGCGCCATCGCCGTCATCCCCGCGCCAGCCGCGCCAGCAGCCGCAGCCGGCCCCAGATGCCTTCCGGCATGTAGCGGATGACCAGCATCATGAAGAGCCCGTAGAAGATGAGATGGCCGACCGCGAACCGCTCGCGAAAGACCTCGGCGATGGTGACCAGAACCAGGGCGCCGACGATCGGCCCCGCCGTGGTCGCAAGTCCGCCCACCACCGCGATGAACACCATCTCGACCGAGAGCGAGATCGCGAACACGGCGTCGGGGTCGATGTAGCGGAAATAGACCGCGTAGAAGCCGCCCGCCAGCCCGACCACGAAGGCGGACAGCACCAGCGCCGTGACGCGCGTTCGCACCGTATCGATGCCGGCGGCTTCCGCGCTGTCGATATCCTCGCGCACCGCGGTCAGATAGGCGCCGAGCCGCGAGCGCGAAACGGCATAGGTCAGGCCCATGGCGAACAGCGTGAGCGCGGCCGCGAGGTAGTAGAAGGGAATCTTGCTCTCCCAATCGATCGTGCGCCCGCCGATCGAGAGCTGCGGCAGCGTCGTGATCAGGAGTCCGACGGGACCGGCGGTGAGCTGCTCCCAGTTGAGCGCGACCAGGCGGACGATCTCGGCCACGGCCAGGGTCGCGAGCGAGAAATAGGGCCCGCGCAGACGGAAGCAGATGAGCCCGATCGGGAGCGCCACCAGCGCCCCCAGAGCGCCGCCGGCGAGCATGCCGAGCCAGGGCGACAGGTTCAGGCTGAGATAGAACAGCATGGTCGTATAGGCGCCGATGCCGAGAAAAGCCGCGTGCCCGAACGACACCTGGCCGCCGAACCCGCCGAGCAGGTTCCACGACGCGCCGAGCAGCGTCCAGAACAGCACCATGATCATCAGGTGCTGGAAGAATGAGTTGCTCGTGAGCAGCGGCGCGACGAGCAGGAGCACGATGCCGGCCGCGGCGAGGAGGCGATTCATGTCCTGCCCACCCCGAACAGGCCCGAAGGCCGAAACAGCAGCACGAGCAGGAACAGCACGAAGCCTATCGTGTCCTTGTAGGCGACCGAGACGTAGACCGCACCGAGCGACTCCACGAGGCCGAGCAGGATCCCGCCCGCGATTGCGCCCGGCACCGAGCCGAGCCCGCCGAGAACGACGATCACGAAGCACTTCACGATCAGGATCTCGCCCACGGTCGGATAGAGGTAGAGCGAGGGCACCAGCAGGACGCCGGCCGCGGCGGCGAGCGCGGTGCCGAGCCCGAACGTGATCATGTCGATGCGCCCGACGTTGACGCCCATCAATGCCGCGGACTGCGCATCCTGCGCGGTGGCGCGGATCGCCCGCCCCACGTCGGTGCGGGCAAGCAGGAGATAGAGCGCGGTGGTGAGCGCGATCGCCATGAAGAACGCGATCGCGAGCGGAATGGGAACCGCGATCCCGAACGGGCGTGCCGGCAGCAGGGCGTAGGGCAGATTGAGCGTGCGATAATCGCCGGTCCACAGGAACAGCGCCAGATTGGCGACGAGCAGCGAGAAGCCGGCGGTGTACAGGAGCGTATTGAGCTCGCCTTTCGGGATCACGTCCTTGAGCAGGAAGCGATGGACCAGCATGCCGCCGACGAACATCAGCGGCGCCCAGATCAGGATGGAGATGAAGGGATCGATTCCCCACAGCGTGAAGGACCAATACGCCCCGAACATGCCGAGCATCACCATCTCGCCATGCGCGAGATTGATGATGCGCATCACGCCGAACACGATGGTGAGCCCGACCGCGATCATCGCGTACAGCGAGCCGGTCAGGACGCCGCTGACGACGCTCTGGACGAAGCTTTCCATGCCTGACTCTGGGAGATCCCCGCCCGCGAGCGCGGGCGGGGACGGGCAGTACGGTCAGCGCACGAGTGCGTTGTCGGGGAAGACGTATTCCGTTTCGGCGTTCGACTTCGGCCAGACGTTGAGCAGCTCACCCTTGCGCCACTGCGCCAGCACGGAATGCTCGCGCGAGTGGATGTTCTGGTTGGTGTACTTGTCGCCGAGCGGGCCTTCCCAGTTGCCGAACTTGATCTTGCCGAACACGGTGGTCATGTCGGTCCCCAGCAGCGCCTGGCGCACGGCGTCGCGGTCGGCCTCGAGATTGCCGGATAGCTTCGCACGGCCGAGCGCATCGGCGATGATGTAGATCGCCGCGTAACCCTCGACCTCGTGCTCCTTCGGCAGGAACCCGTGCTTGGTCTTGAACTTGTTGTAGAACTCCTTGGTCGCCGGATCGTTCGGATTGCCCGACCAGGCGGCGGAGGAGAACACGTTCTCCGACAGCGGCCCGAGCTGCTTGGCGAAATCGACCACGCCGAAGCCGCCGCCGAAGCCGACGAACGCGCGCGGGGTGACGCCCATTTCCTTGGCATGCCGCGTCATCAGGATGGCATCCGTGGTCGAGACCGCGACCAGGAGCACGAAATCCGGATTGCCGGACTTCACCTTGGTCATGATCGGCTTGAAGTCGAGCGTGTTGACCGAATAGGCCTCGTCATTGACGATGGGCACGTTCTTGGACTTGAGAAACGTCAGCGCCGAGTTCGCGATGGTCTTGCCGAATACCGTGTTGTCGTAGATGACCGCCGCCGACCTCGGCAGCGCACCCGAAACCTCGACGATGAACTTGTTGAAGGCCTCCGGATAGATCGACCCGGTGGGATTGTTGCGGAACACCCACTCGAAGCCCTTGGAGGTGACGATATCGGCGGAGGGATGGTCGACCATGTAGGGCGTCTTCAGACGCTGCGCGACCGAGGCGACCTCGACGGCCTGGCCGGAAGCGCGTCCGCCGGTGAGCACCAGGACCTGCGACTGGGTGATCAGCTTCTCGGTAACAGTCGCCGCCAGCGGATTCTTCGCCTGGTGATCCTCGATGATGACCTCGATCTTGCGGCCATTCACGCCGCCCTTGGCGTTGATCTCGTCCACGGCCATCGAATAGGCCTTCTGGAACTTGTCGCCGAAGGGGGCATCCGGCCCCGTCATCGGCTGCGGCGCGCCGATCTTGAGGTTGGCCTGCGCGAGCGCGCCGGACGACAACGCAAACGACAGCGATAATCCGACGAGCACTTTCGATCTGTATGACATGAAACCTCCCTTGCGCAGGGCCGCATTCGAGTCTCCGCCAGCGCGGCACCCGTCACGACCCCTGTAGGCATCATACTACGCCAATTCAGTCCGATGCCCAAGGCTCGCCCCAAGCAGTTTCAGCGCAGCGCTGTGACGCCGCAGTCGCGCAGGCTGGACTGCGCTGCGGCCCGTCTTCGGCCGCAGCCGGAACGCCCGCGTCAATGCGTGGTGGGGGGCGACTGCGGCCACTGGCCGAGCTCGATCTTGGAGGCGGCGATCACCGCCTGGGTCCGGCTCTCGACCCCGAGCTTCTGCAGGATCGCCGAGACGTGCGCCTTGATGGTCGCTTCGGAGACGCCGAGCTCGTATGCGATCTGCTTGTTGAGCAGGCCCTCCGACAGCATCATCAGCACGCGCACCTGTTGCGGGGTCAACGACGCGAGCCGCGCCATCAGGGCGGCGGTCCCGGCATCGGAGCCGGCCCCGAGGTCGGCATCGGGGGGCGTCCAGATGCCGCCCTCGAATATGCGCGCGATCGCGCCGCGGATGGCCTCGATCCCGAGCGTCTTGGGAATGAAGCCGGAAGCACCGAAATCCATGCAGCGGCGAATGACGGCGGGGTCGTCATTGGCCGAGACCACGACGATCGGCACGCTCGGATATTGCGCGCGCAGATACATGAGGCCGGAGAAGCCGCGCACGCCGGGCATGGTGAGGTCGAGCAGAATGAGATCGACCTCGCCACCGCGCTCGAGAATGCGCGCGACATCGTCGAACGAGCCGGCCTCGGAAATATCGACGTCCTCGAACAGTCCGGCGACCGCCTCGCGCAAGGCGCCGCGAAACAGCGGATGGTCGTCCGCAATGACCAGACGTGTCGATTTGCCCACCCGCGTCGTCTCCGCTCGATGTCCGGCCGCTCGGGCCGCGCATCACCGCAGCGTCACCATAGCACAGCTTGCCGGTCGCAGGGGCGCCCGCCGTCGCTCGACCTGACCAGCTTCACGTCCTGTTCAAGATATCCTTCTGCAGCGCCGCGATCATCTCGACAGGCGGCCTTTTCGGCGATGACCACCTTGCTGCGATCGCATCGCCCGTCTCGAGCGCGACATTCTCGCCCTCAGTCGCGCATCTCGGCCCGGCCGCAAGGACCTGCAACGGGCTGCCTGCCGGCACCCGCGCATCATCGTATTTCTCCATGTTTCCAGTAACTTCCCGCATCTGCACCGATTCTTGACTCGGGACAACCCAGTCAGTATCGTCCGCGCGGCCTCGGGGCGGCGGCAGCGTTGCGATCTCGCTTCTACGGTCGCGGGTGTCGAAAGCATGGCCGACGACGCGCGCGAAAGAAACGGTGATCGCGAACGACCGTCGCCCGACGAGGCTGCGCTCTCGGCGCGGCTCAAGCATCTCGGCGAACGGCTCGGCGAAGTCCGCTCGGACCGTCCCTCCGACAGTAACCCGGATCGACGTCAGACCACCGATCCCTCGGCCCTCGCCCGCGGCTTTCGGTTGTCGACCGAGCTCGTGGCCGCGGTCCTGCTCGGTGCGGGGATCGGCTGGCTGCTCGACCTCTGGCTCGGGATCTCGCCGTGGGGAATGATCGTGTTTCTGCTGCTCGGATTCACTGCGGGAGTTCTCAACGTGATGCGGGCAGCGGGGGTGGTTCCGGCCAATCGCATGGGCCCGCCCGATTCACAGCGATGAGGAGAGCGGCCTCGTCCGAAGCGGGGCTGCGAGGATGGGCCTGATCCGGTCATGGATCCGATTCACCAGTTCGAGATCAAGAGCTTCTTCCCGATCGTCCGCCTCGGTGCGTACGAGATCGCATTCACGAACTCGGCGCTGTTCATGCTGATCGCGCTGGGCGTGATCCTCGCGCTGATGCTCGGAGCCACCCGCTCGCGCGCCGTGGTGCCGGGCCGGCTGCAGGCGGTCGCCGAGCTCTCCTACGAGTTCGTGGCGAACACCCTGCGCAGCACCGCCGGCGCGGAGGGCATGAAGTTCTTCCCGCTGGTATTCTCGCTGTTCATGTTCATCCTGGTCCTGAACGTGATCGGGATCATTCCGTACACCTTCACCGTCACCAGCCACATCATCATCACGGTATCGCTCGCGCTCCTCGTCTTCCTGACGGTCGTCATCTACGGCTTCTGGAAGAACGGGTTGCGCTTTTTCAGGCTGTTCGTGCCGAGCGGCATTCCGATCTACATCCTCCCCCTGGTGACCTTCATCGAGGTGCTGTCGTTCCTGTCGCGCCCGGTCTCCCACAGCGTGCGCCTGTTCGCCAACATGCTGGCCGGTCACATCACCCTCAAGGTGTTCGGCGGGTTCGTGACCATGCTGGGCGCGCTCGGCTTCCTCGGCTGGCTCGGCGCCATCCTGCCGCTCGGCCTCACCGTCGCGCTCACTGCGCTCGAGCTGCTGGTGGCCTTCCTGCAGGCCTACGTGTTCGCGATCCTCACCTGCATCTATCTCAACGATGCGATTCACCCGGGTCATTGACGCCCATAAACCTCGAGAAGGAGCTCCCACATGGATCCTCAAGCCGCAAAAATGATCGGCGCCGGCATCGCCTGCATCGGCATGGGCGGGGCCGGCGTCGGGGTCGGCACCATCTTCGGCCATTATCTCGCGGCCGCGCTGCGCAATCCGTCGGCTGCGCAGGGGCAGTTCGGCAACCTCATCTTCGGCTTCGCGGTGACCGAGGCGCTCGGCATCTTCTCGCTGCTGATCGCATTGTTGCTGCTGTTCGCCCTCTAGAGCCATTCCGGTCGACTTAGAGTAGTGTCCGATTTATCGAGCCCGAGCACGGCGGAGAAGTGCCGCCCGTGTGAGGTTCGGAGTTGGCGATGGCGGAAAAAAAGGGCGCGACGCCCATCACGTCGACCGAGCACATTCCCGCGAGCGAGCACGGCCGCGGGTTTCCGCCGTTCGACGCGCAGAGCTTCCCGTCGCAGCTGTTCTGGCTGGCGCTGACCTTCGTGGTGCTCTACCTGCTGATGTCGCGGGTGGCGCTGCCGCGCATCGGCTCGATCCTCGAGGATCGCCGCCGTCACATCGACGACGATCTGGCGCAGGCGCAGCGTCTCAAGGGCGAATCCGACGCCGCCATCGCGGCCCACGAGCGCGCGCTGGCGGAGGCGCGCGCGCGCGCCATCGCACTCGCGGCCGAGACGCGCGAGCGGGCGGCGGCCGCCGCCGCGGCTCGCCGCAAGGAGGTCGATGCCGGTCTCAATGCCCGCATCGCCGAAGCCGAGAAGACCATCGCGGCGACCCGCGCGGCGGCCATGGCGAACGTGCGCGGCATTGCGAGCGAAGCGGCGGCCGCCATCGTGGAACGGCTGACCGGTGCGGTGCCCACGAGCCACGAAGTCGCCGATGCCGTCGGCAAGGCGCTGGAGCGCTGAGGAGCCCCATGTTCGAAGCCGAGTTCTGGGTCGCCGTAGCCTTCGTCGTCTTCCTGGGCGTGCTCGGCTATTTCGGGGTGCACAAGCTGATGCTCAAGCACATCGACGAGCGCCGCGAGCGCGTCATGGCAGAGCTCGACGAGGCCCGCCGGCTCAAGGCCGAGGCCGCCGCCCTGCTCGAGCAGTACCGGCACAAGCAGCACGAGGCCGAGCGCGAGGGGCAGGCGATCGTCGCCGCCGCCGAGGCCGAGGCCGGGCGCCTCACCGCCGAAGCCGAGGGCAAGATGGAGGAATTCGTCGCCCGGCGCACGAAGATGGCGGAAAGCAGGATTGCGCAGGCGGAGGCGCAGGCGCTCTCCGACGTGCGCGCCGCGGCAGCGGAGGCCGCCGCAGCCGCAGCCGGGACGATTCTCACCCGCTCGGTCAAGGGCAAGCTCGCCGATGCGCTCATCGCGAAAGGCATCGCGGACGTCAAGGACAAGATCAACTGATCGGAGGGCGCGCTGCGTGCCGTGCGCCTGTGGCGCACTGCCGGATGATCGCGCGACAGGCGCGCGCACGACGGTGGAGCAACCTACCTGGAATCCGCTCTACTGCTGACGCTGCGTCGGCTTGCGCGTGGACTTCGCCGGCTTCTTCTCGTTCTTGTCGCCGATGTCGTCGAAGCCGACATAGATCACGTAGGCGTCGATCTCGGAGCCCGGCGGCAGCGGAAAGGCGATGCCCTCCTCGACATCGAGGAACTGCACGTGGGTCTGGTCCGCCACGACCGTCACCGGTATCCGCTTGAACTTGGTGGCGATGGTCTTGGGCTGCGGGCCCTCGCGAACGACCGCATAGCGCAGCGGAACGTCGACGATGCCGGGCCCGCCCATGGGGCCGAGAATGATGCGCCCCTGGACACCGACCTTGATCGACATCGTCCCGCCCGCGACCGTGCACTCGCGGGCGGTCTGGCCGAACGAGACCTGGTAGCGCAAGTCGCCGGCGGTCGCCTGCCCGGCCTTGGCGGCGATGTTCAAGGTCGATGCGCCGGGCCGGATGTCGACGCCCGGACACTCGACGTTCGGCGCCGACGGCGTCGGCGAGGCGGGCTGGGTCACCCCGGCGGTTGCGCCGGCGAACATGCCGGTGACACGGCTGCTGAACCAGCCATCCGACGATCCGACGCCGGTCGAGCAGCCGGAGAGGATCATGCCCACCGCGATCACCGCCGCCGCGCGGCGGCGGTCCCGTCCCTCGTCGTGTCCCGGACCCATTGCAGCTACTCGACTGTTCGTCGAACGCCCCCCTGCCGGCTTATACCAGCCGAACCGCAGCGACCCAAGTCCATCGGCTACAGTCCATCGGCTGCAGTCCATCGGGGGGTAGCTGCGGGTGGGCAGTCGGCGAGCCCCTCACGGATCCTCCGCGAGGCGCGCGAACAGGAAATGGTCCTGCCACACCCCGTCGATGCAGAGATATTGGCGTGCAAAGCCCTCGCGCTTGAAACCAGTCTTATCGAGCAGCCGAATGGAAGCGACATTGGCGGGGATGCAGGCGGCTTCGACCCTGTGCAGCTTCAGCGTTCCGAACGCGAAGGGAACGACCGCCTTCACCGCGGCCGTCATCATGCCCTGGCGCGCGTACGGAGCGCCCATCCAGTAGCCGAGGCTGCCCGCCTGGGCGCAGCCGCGTCGCACGTTGGCAAGGGTGAGGCCGCCGACCAGTACATCGTCGTGCTTGCGGAACACGAAGAACGCATAGGCGAGATCGCTGCGCTGGTCCTCCGAATACCGCTTGATCCGCCGGCGAAACGACGCGCGGGTGAGATCGTCGGCGGGCCAGGTCGGCTCCCATGGCGAAAGGAAGTCGCGGCTGGATTCGCGCAGGGCGCTCCATTCGGCAAAGTCGGACATTTGCGGCGCCCGCAGCACGACACCCTCGCCCGCGATCGCGGGCGAGGAGTTCCGTCACGCTGACGGCACGAAAGAAGGCCATGTCCGCGGCTGCCGGACGACGGATGGCGGACGGCGGAACTGGAAAGGCGTGCTCTCCCCTCTTCCGCCGTTGCTCGTCCGTCTTCCGTCCTCTGACTTCATGCTGCCCGCCGTGCGAGACTGTCGACGATCGTCGCGGCGCTTTCAAGCCCGTTGCCGGGACCGAGCGCGGCAACCGCCGGGCGCCCGCGCGCGATCAGCGCGCGGCCGGCGGCGCGTGCGCTCTCCACCGTCACGGCCTCGATCTTGCCGATCAGCTCTTCGAGCGGAATGGGCCGACCCCAGCTGAGCATCTGGCGCGCAAGCTGCTCGGCGCGCGCGCTCGAGCTCTCGAGCGCCATCAGCAGGCCGGCTTTCATCTGCGCCTTGGCTCGTGCGACCTCGGCCTCGCTGAGGGTCTCGGCCGCCGCGTTGATCTCGCCCACCACGACCCGCATCAACTCGGCGAGATCGGCGGCGTCGGTCCCGGCATAGAGGCCGAACATTCCGGTGTCCGAATAAGGCGCGTGGAACGCATAGATCGCGTAGCAGAGGCCGCGCTGCTCGCGCACCTCCTGGAAGAGGCGCGACGACATGCCGCCGCCGAGCGCGCTGGCGAACACCTGCAGGCTGTAGAGAGCGGGATCGCGGGTCGGCAATCCGTGCATGGCGAGCGCCACGTGAACCTGCTCGAGATCGCGGGCCTCGATGTGGGAGCCACCGACGAAGCGCGCGGCATCGCGTGCCGGCGACGGCGCCGCGGCCAATCCGACGAACCGGCGCTCGACCTCCTCCACCACGGCCCGATGATCGACCGCGCCGGTGGCCACGACGATCATGTCCGACGCACGATAGTGGCGAGCGAGATAGCCGGCGAGGCGATCGCGGTTGAACGAGCGCACGGTCTCCGGCGTGCCCAGAATCGAGCGGCCGATCGGCTGACCGGTGAAGGCGGTCTCCTGCAACCGGTCCCAGACGAGATCGTCGGGGGTGTCCTCGGCCGCGCCGATCTCCTGGACGATGACGTTCTGCTCGCGCCGCAGCTCCTCGGGATCGAACGCGGGATCGGTGAGAATGTCGGACAGGACGTCGAGCGCCAGCGCAACATCCGCCCGCAGGACGCGTGCATAGTAGGAGGTCGTCTCGATCGAGGTCGCCGCGTTGAGATCGCCGCCGACCGCTTCGATCTCCTCGGCGATCTGGCGCGCCGTGCGGCGCGAGGTGCCCTTGAACGCCATGTGCTCGAGCAGGTGCGAGATGCCGTGCTCGTCGGAGCGTTCGTCCCTGCTCCCGGCGCCGATCCAGACACCGAGCGACGCGGTCTCCAGATGCGGCATCGCGTCGGTGACGACGACGAGACCGGCGGGAACACGGGTGACTTCGACGCTCATGCGGCGGCTCCTTCACGTGCGGCGCGACTGGTTGAAAGGATGTGACGCTCGACCGCCATCTGGTCGAGCGGAAGCGAAGTGACGCGTTCCGGCCGCCGATCGAGGTCGGCGAGCCATTCGGGGAGGCGCGGGCGCACGCCGCAGGCCGCTTCCACCGCTTCCGGAAACTTGGCGGCGTGGGCGGTGCCGAGCACCACCATGGGAATGGAGCGGTCGCGCGTGTCCTTCTCGGCGACCGCGACCCCGACCGCGGTGTGCGGGTCGATGAGATACCCGCTCTCGCGCAGCGCGGTGCGGATGGCCGCGGCCGTCTCGTCCTCGTCCGCCCGGTCGGCGGAGAACACGGCGCGGATGTCCTCGAGCGCAGGCGTCGGAAGGGCGAACTGCCGCGACTGGGCGAGCGAGTCCATCAAGGCCAGCACCGTCCGGCCGTCGTGGCCGCAGGCATCGAACAACAGGCGCTCGAAATTCGACGCCACCTGGATGTCCATCGAGGGCGAGGATGTCGGCACCACCGCGCGCAGATCGTAGACGCCGGTCGCGACGGTGCGCGTCAGGATGTCGTTGACATTGGTGGCGATCAGCAGCCGCTCCACGGGCAGCCCCATTCGGAGCGCGACGTAGCCGGCATAGACGTCGCCGAAGTTGCCGGTCGGGACCGCAAAGGCGACCTTGCGATGGGGCGCGCCGAGCGCCACCGCGGCGGTGAAATAGTAGACCACCTGCGCGACGATGCGCGCCCAGTTGATGGAGTTGACGCCGGCGAGGCGCACCCGGTCACGAAAGGCATGGTGATTGAACAGGCCTTTCACGATCGCCTGGCAGTCGTCGAAGGTTCCCGCGATGGTCAGGGCGTGGACATTGTCGTCCTCCGGCGTGGTCATCATCCGGCGCTGCACCCCGGAAATGCGTCCGTCCGGAAACAGCACGAACACGTCGGCACGGGTGCGGCCGCGAAACGCCTCGACGGCAGCGCCCCCGGTGTCGCCCGAGGTCGCGACCACCACGGTGGCGTGCTCGCCCCGCGCCGCAAGCAGATGATCCATGAGCCGGCCGATGAGCTGCATGGCCAGGTCCTTGAACGCCAGCGTTGGTCCGTGAAACAGCTCGAGCACGAAATCGCTCACGCCGAGCTGCACGAGCGGGGCGACCGCCGGATGGCGGAAATTGCCATAGGCTTCGCGCGTCATGCGCGCGAGGTCGGGCCCGGAAACGGCATCGCCCACGAACGGCCGCATCACCTCGACCGCGACCTCCGCATAGGGCCGCCCGGCAAACCCGGCGATGTCGGCGGTCTCGAGCCGCGGCCAGGACGTGGGCACGTAGAGGCCGCCGTCGGGGGCGAGCCCCGCGAGCGTGGCCTCGGCAAAGCCGACGGGCGGGGCGACACCCCTGGTCGAGACGTAGCGCACGGGCCATTCGGCTCCGGTTGAGGTCAGGCCGTCGTCGCGTCGGGTCCCGGTCGCACCCGAGCGGACTACATAACCTGTTGAAATTGCTAATGTCCGGCTGGATTGGCGGAGCCGGAAGCAGCGGCCGGAAACATAGTGGGAAGCTCGCCGTTCGACAAGGAATGAACGTTCGGCGGCGGGCCGATCACGACTGGGGTAGCGAGCGTCGGCTCGCCAGCCAGATGGCCAGCATCACCACCACGACCGCGGCGAGCCCATACCAGGTGAGCGCATATTGGAGGTGCTCGTTGCGCAGGCTCACCTTCATTGCACCGGCGCGTGGAAGTCCGCCCGCCGGCTGCGGACTTTCCAGCTCGACATAGAACGGCGCCACCTCGTCCCAGCCCTTTGCGGCGGCGAACGCGGCGGGGTCGCGCACGAACCAGAGATTGCGCCCGGGCTCGTCGCTGGGCACGAACAAGCCGCGCGGCTGCGGCCAGCGCAGCAACCCCGACCATGGTTTCGTTGCCTGGTGTCCCAGGCTCGGGTCGGGTCGCGGGATCGCGCCGTGCCTCGGGCACGAAGCCGCGATTGACCACGACCGAGCCCGCCGCTCGCCAGCCGTGCCGGCGCAAAGACCCAATACCCCGGTCCGGAAGCGTCGCTGCGCAGCGCCGATCCGCTGCCGTAGACGAGCGCCTCGGCGTCGGGCAGCAATGCAGCGGAAAATTGCACGCGCCGGTACTCGTTGTCGGCCGGATCGAGCCCCGCCCAGCGCTCGGGCGGCGGCAGCGCGACGGGAGGCGCGGAGAGACGCCGCTCGAGCGTGTCGATCAGGGTCGCCTTCCAGACCCTGCGCTGCAGCTGCCAGGTGCCGAGCCCGACGAAGATCGCGAGCGACACGATCGCGAACAGGACCGGAACCGCGAGGCCGGCCCACGGCCGCCGCGCCGCCGGCACGCTCACGGAGCCTCACCGCCGCCGAAGCGCCCCTCCTGCGCCTGGTGGTGATACTGCAACGCGATCAGCAGCCCCTTCATTGGACGCAGCGGCAGCAGCGTCGTCACCAGGATCAGCGGCGTCCACAGCAGCGCATGCACCCAATAGGGTGGTGCGAACAGGATCTCCACCGCCAGGGCCGACCCGGCGACGATGAAACCCGAGATGAACATGACGAAGAACGCCGGACCGTCGGCGGAATCGACGAACGAATAGTCGAGGCCGCACCCGTCGCAGCGCGGCCGGATGGCGAGAAAGCCCTGGAACAGCGCTCCCTTGCCGCAGCGCGGGCAACGTCCCAGCAACCCGCTCACGAGCGGCGAAGCGGACTTGTCGGAGGAATTGGACACGCGGGGACCCGTTCGGACACCATCATGCACAGGAGATGGCGTCCGCCGCCTCGACTCTCAAGCCCATCGACATGTTGTCTCGCGACGCAAGCGTTCATCGCGACGCTCGGTCGATGCGTGCTTCGCCGGCGCCGCAACGCCGCTCAATGGCCGGCGGCCTGGCCGGCGCCGGCTCCCCACACATAGATGCAGGCGAACAGGAACAGCCAGACGACATCGACGAAATGCCAGTACCAGGCCGCGAACTCGAAACCGAGATGCTGCGTGGGCGTGAAGTGTCCGAGATAGGCCCGCAACAGGCAAACGAGCAGGAACGTGGTGCCGATGATCACATGCGCGCCGTGAAAGCCGGTCGCCATGAAGAAGGTGGCGCCATAGACATTGCCGGAGAAGTTGAACGCCGCATGGCTGTATTCGTAGGCCTGCACGGCGGTGAAGGCAGCACCGAGCGCGATGGTCAGGATCAGGCCCCATTTGAGCCCTTGCCGATCGTTCTCCAGGAGGGCGTGGTGGGCCCAGGTCACGGTCGTCCCCGAGGTGAGCAGGATCAGCGTGTTCAGGAGCGGCAGATGCCAGGGATCGAAGGTTTCGATGCCCTTGGGCGGCCACACCCCGCCGAACAGCTGCTCGCGCGTGAGCTGCTGCAGGTCGGCGGGGAACAGCGCGCTGTTGAAATAGGCCCAGAACCAGGCGACGAAGAACATCACCTCCGACGCGATGAACAGGATCATCCCGTAGCGGTGGGAGATCTGCACGACCCTGGTGTGATGGCCTTCGTAGGACGCCTCGCGCGCAACGTCGCGCCACCAGCCGATCATGGTGTAGGCGGTGCCGAGCACGCCCAGTGCGAAGAGGTAGGGCGCGGCGGTGAACATGTGGTGCATCCAGGAGATGAGGCCGACTGCCAGCAGGAATACGGACACCGATCCCACCGCCGGCCACGGGCTCGGCTCGACCAGGTGGTAGTCGTGATGCGGCTTGGCATGGGCGTCGGCCATTTCCAGTCTCTCCGTCTCTCGCGCGGGCGCGGCACCTGCCGTGTCCGCCCATCATCGTTTCAACTTCGGCCGGCGCCGGCTTTCGAGCCGCTCTCCGCCCGCGGCTCCTCCGGCTGACGCACCGGATACATGGTGTAGGACAGCGTTATGGTGTCGAGACCGTTCTGCTCCGAATCCGTCAGCAGCGCCGGATCGACGAAGAACACGACCGCCATGTCGCGCTTCTCTCCGGGCTTCAGCCGCTGCTCGGCGAAGCAGAAGCAGTTGATCTTGGAGAAATAGGCGCCCACCGTCGGGGGGGACACGTTGTAGGATGCGATGCCCGCCGTCTCCCGCGCCGACAGGTTGGCGACCAGATAGTTGACGGTCACGACCTCGCCGATCCTGACCTCGACCGTGTTCTGCTCCGGCTCCAATCGCCAGGGCAGGCCGCCGACGACGTTGCCGTCGAAGCGCACCTTCACCGTGCGATCGAACGTGCGCGGCGGCGCGGAGCTCGCGACCTGCGGTGTTCCGGCAAAGCCGGTGGTGCGGCAGAACCAATCGTAGAGCGGCACCGCGGCGTAGGCAGCGCCGATCATCACCGCGACGAACGCACCGCACCCGGCCGCGACCATGACATCGCGGCGTCGTTGCTCGGGGCGGTTCGGAGTGCTCATGACTGTGGCCGGCTACAGCGGGCGGACGAGAATCGCCGGTCCCTTCACCAGCGTGACGACGTAGAACAGGACGACCAGCGCCCCGAGCGCGAGCGCGATCGCGATCGAGCGGGCGCGGCGGCTGCGCTTCTGCTCTTCGGTGAGGACGATCCGGTCCGGTTTTTCGTCCATGACGGCACCTGCATCCACTGCGACCTCATTGCTGCATGCCGCCGGCGATGCTCCCCGGCCCGCCTTCGACCAGCAGCGCGGCAAACACCACGAAGAGATAGAGAATGGAGAGCCCGAACAGCTGCTGCGCCGCGCGCTCGGCTCGTTCGCCGTGCGCGCTCGCTGCGCACGCGCCAGGCCGCCGCCACCATCGACGCGCCGGCGACCAGCGCCGTCACGCCCGTAGAGCGGGCCGGCACAGCCGAGGAGCCAGGGCGCCAACCCGATCGGCACGAGCGCGACGCTGTAGAGCAGGATCTGCCGCCGGGTCTCCTCGGCCCCTGCGACCACCGGCAGCATCGGCACCCGGGCGCGGGCATAGTCGTCGGCGCGTGCGAGCGACAGCGCCCAGAAGTGCGGCGGCGTCCAGAAGAAGATGATGAGGAACAGGAGAAACGGCTCGACCGAGACGCCTCCGCCTCCCGCCGCCCAGCCGATCATCGGCGGAAACGCCCCGGCGGCACCGCCGATGACGATGTTCTGCGGCGTCGAGCGCTTGAGCCACATGGTATAGACGGCGACATAGAAGAATATCGTGAACGCGAGCAGGGCCGCCGCAACCCAGCTCACGAGCAGGCCGAGCACGCCCACCGCGAAGCCCGGCGAGCGTCATTCCGAACGCCAGCGCCTCGCCGGGCGCGATGCGGCCGCGCGGAATCGGACGGCCCGCCGTGCGCGACATCACCGCGTCGATGTCGGCATCGTACCACATGTTGAGCGCACCCGCGGCACCGGCGCCGACCGCGATGCACAGCAGCGCAGTAAAGCCGATCACCGGATGAACTTGACCCGGTGCGGTCACGAGACCGACCAGCGCGGTGAACACGACGAGCGACATGACCCGCGGCTTCATCAACGCCAGGTAGTCGCCGACGCTCGCGCTGCTCGGCTGATGGCGAGCCGAGGTCGCGCCGCCGGTTGCGCGACCCGCGAGCTCCGCACCTTCGCCGACCAACGACATC
The DNA here is from genome assembly GCA_963840535.1 of uncultured Alphaproteobacteria bacterium. Classification (GTDB taxonomy): domain Bacteria; phylum Pseudomonadota; class Alphaproteobacteria; order Rhizobiales; family Xanthobacteraceae; genus VAZQ01. Next base: position 11,310 of record CAWIZJ010000021.1, on the reverse strand, counting down.
GTTCTTGTCCTCGACCCTCGCATTCGAGGCCGCCGATCACCTGATCAGCGGCAGCTCGTTGTACTGATGGAACGGCGGCGGCGACGGCAGCGTCCATTCCAGCGTGGTCGCACCCGCGCCCCATGGATTGTCCGCCGCCTTCTCCTTGCGCATGAACGCCTGGGCGACGCCGTAGAAGAACACCAGCGCGCCGATTCCCGACAGGTAGGAGCCCAGCGACGAGACCAGATTCCACCCGGCGAACGCATCGGGATAGTCGGCGATGCGCCGCGGCATGCCGGCGAGCCCGAGGAAATGCTGCGGGAAGAACACGATGTTGACGCCGATGAAGGTGAGCCAGAAGTGCAGCTTGCCGATCGCTTCCGAATACATGTAGCCGCTGATCTTCGGGAACCAGTAGTACCAGCCCGCGAAGATGGTGAAGACCGCGCCGAGCGACAGCACGTAGTGGAAGTGCGCCACCACGTAATAGGTATCCTGCAGCGAGCGGTCGACGCCGGCATTGGCCAGCACCACGCCGGTCACGCCGCCGATCGTGAACAGGAAGATGAAGCCGATCGCCCACAGCATCGGCGTCTTGAACTCGATCGAGCCTCCCCACATGGTCGCGATCCAGGAGAAGATCTTCACGCCCGGTCGGCACCGCGATCACCATGGTCGCGACCACGAAATAGGCCTGCGCGGCGGTCGACATGCCGACCGTGTACATGTGGTGCGCCCACACCACGAAGCCGATGCCGCCGATCGCGACCATGGCATAGGCCATGCCGAGATAGCCGAACACCGGCTTCTTGGAGAAGGTCGCGACGATCTGGCTGACCATGCCGAAGCCCGGCACGATCAGGATGTACACCTCGGGATGGCCGAAGAACCAGAACAGGTGCTGGAACAGGACCGGATCCCCGCCGCCGTCCGGAGTGAAGAAGGTGGTGCCGAAATTGCGGTCGGTGAGCAGCATGGTGATGGCGCCGGCCAGCACCGGCATCGAGAGCAGCAGCAGGAACACCGTCACCAGCTGCGACCAGACGAACAGCGGCATCTTGTGCAGCGTCATGCCGGGGGCGCGCATGTTGAAGATCGTGGTGATGAAGTTGATCGCGCCGAGGATCGAGGAGGCGCCGGCGAGATGCAGCGACAGGATGGCGAAGTCGACCGCCGGTCCCGGATGCCCCGAGGTCGACAGCGGCGCATAGATGGTCCAGCCGGCGCCGACGCCGGGCGCCCCGCGCTCGCCCTCCACGAACAGCGACATGACCAGCAGCGCAAACGACGCCGGCAGCAGCCAGAACGAGATGTTGTTCATGCGCGGGAACGCCATGTCCGGCGCTCCGATCATCAGCGGCACCATCCAATTGCCGAAGCCGCCGATCATCGCCGGCATGACCATGAAGAAGATCATGATCAGGCCGTGTGCGGTCGTGAACACGTTGAACATGTGCGAGTCGTGGAAGAACTGCAGCCCCGGATGCATCAGCTCCAGCCGCATGCCGATCGACAGCACGCCGCCGATCAGCCCGCCGACCAGCGCAAACACGAGATACATCGTGCCGATGTCCTTGTGGTTGGTCGAATACAGGAACCGTCGCCAGCCGCGCGGATAATCGTGCGCGCCGTGCTCGTCGTGTGCGCCGTGAGCCTTCGCCGTCGTAGCCATGACTTCCAGTCCTTCGAATGTGTCGTTGCCGGCCCGCCGTTACGCGCTGCGCGGCCTCATCGGGCCGACGATCGCACCGCCGCCACGTTGGTCGGCGGCGCCGTCTCGTCGCGGGCAAATTTCTTCTTGGCGTCGTCCACCCAGGCGGCGAACGCGTCCTCGCTCACCACGCGCACCGCGATCGGCATGAAGGCATGATCCTTGCCGCACAGCTCCGAGCACTGGCCGTAGTAGACGCCTTCCCGGGTCGCCTTGAACCAGGTCTCGTTGATTCGTCCGGGGATGGAGTTGATCTTGATGCCGAAAGCCGGCACCGCGAATGCGTGGATGACGTCGGCGCCGGTGGTGATCACGCGCACGTTCTTGTTGACCGGCACGACCATCTCGTTGTCGACCGCGAGCAGCCGCGGCGGCTCCGGCTGGATCTTCCTGCGCTCGGCATCCTGCAGCATCAGCGAATTGAACTCGAACTTGCCGTGATCCGGATAGCTGTAGGTCCAGTACCACTGCTTGCCGGTGGCCTTCACGGTGAGATCGGCAGGCGGAAGGTTGAGCTGCAGGAACAGCAGCTTGAACGAGGGCACCGCGATCACCATCAGGATCGCCGATCGGAACCACCGTCCACAGCACCTCGATCAGCGTGTTGTGCGTGGTGCGCGACGGGATTCGGATTGGTGCGCGCATTGAAGCGCACCATGACGATGACCAGCAGCAGCAGCACGAATGCCGTGATCGCGGTGATCCAGTAGAGCAGGTAGTCGTGGAACGAGGCGATGCGATCCATCACCTCCGAGGCCGATTGCTGGAAGCCCGAGCTGCCAGGGCGACGGCTGTCCCATCCCGGCCGAGGCCGCACCTGCGCCCGCCAGCAGGGCGAGGATCGTCGATCCCAATGCGATCAACCGCCTGAACACCAGCATCGTCGGCATTGCTCCTTCGAATGAAGCTCCGGGGCCACACGGCACTGCGCCGGCCGGAGCGCTCCCGCGCCCGGGTCGAGCGCATGGTCCGCCCGCGGAGGCTCCTCGGCGCGCGTGCGGCGGAGCTCAAGGGGAATCCTGGCCTCTCAAACCATAATTCCGGGCCAGTCGCAATGCGCCCGATCATATCTCCCATGCGACCAACGTCCGTCCCCTCGACCGTGGTGGAGCGCGCGGTTCCGCCACCCATTTTCGGCCATAATGCGCTGCTTTACGAATCCTTGACAGGTCGGCTGCACCTTGTGCGCCGGCCGGGTTCCGGATCGGCCGTGGGGTCGAAGGGGTCGTACCGGCGTCGCCGGGACGGCTCGGGACGTTCGGGGGATCGGGGATGCTTCCATTCAGCCTTGGGATGCTCGTGCGCGCAATTCGCCCGTTGCTGGCCGGCGCCGCCGTGGCGATCGTGGGCATGGTGGGGGTGACCCAGCAGGCGGCCGCACAGGGCGCCGTCAAGTCGGTCCACAGCGATTGGCAGGTTCGCTGCGATACCCCGCCCGGGCGCGCAAGGCGAGCAATGCGCGCTCATTCAGAGCGTTACGGCGGAGGACCGCGCCAATGTCGGCCTGACCGTGATCGTGCTCAAGACCGCCGATCAGAAGGCCCGCCTGATGCGCGTGGTCGCACCGGTCGGCGTCCTGCTGCCCTCCGGCCTGGGGCTGAAGATCGACCAGACCGACGTCGGACGCGCCGGCTTCGTTCGCTGCCTGCCCAACGGCTGCGTCGCCGAGGTGGTGATGGACGACAACCTGCTCAAGCAGCTGCGCGGCGGCCAGACCGCGACCTTCATCATTTTCCAGACGCCCGAGGAAGGCATCGGCTTTCCGATGAACCTCAAGGGCTTTGGGGAAGGCTTCGACAAGCTGTCCTAGAGCGCGCGCCACCCGCTTCATCCGATTCGCGATTTCGGCGCCTGCCGCCCTCGTAACCGGGGGCGCAGGCGATTATGTTCGGGGGGCAGCCACAACCCGGAAAACCGCCATGACCTCCTCCACCCTGTCGCTTCTCGACCGCGCCGGCCTCGACCGGCAGGTTGCCCGCCGGCACCTCGCCCGCGGTCTCGAAGGCGCCGACGACGGCGAGCTCTATCTCGAGTACGCCCAGTCGGAGATGCTCGTCTTCGACAATGGACGGCTCAAGCAGGCGACCTACAACACCGACCAGGGCTTCGGGCTGCGCGCCGTCAAGGACGAAGCGGTCGGCTATGCCCATTCGTCCGACCTCTCGGAGGCGGCGCTGGCGCGCGCCGCCGATGCGGTGCGCTCGGTCAAGGGCGGCCATAGCGGCCGCTACGCCGAGCCGCCCGGCCGCACCAACGTGCGCCTCTACGGGGACGACAATCCGCTCGCGGCGCCCGCCTTCGAGACCAAGGTTCGGCTGTTGGAGACCATCGATGCCTATGCGCGGGCGAAGGATCCGCGCGTGCGGCAGGTCTCGGTCTCGTTCGGCGCGAGCTGGCAGGTCATCGAGATCCTGCGCGCCGACGGCGAGAGCTACCGCGACGTGCGGCCGCTGGTGCGCGTCAACGTCTCGGTCGTCGCCGGCGAGGGCGAGCGCCAGGAAGCCGGCAGCTACGGATACGGCGGACGCGAAGGCTTTGCACGCTTCCTCGAGACCCAGGCGTGGCAGGGGGCGACCGACGACGCGGTGCGCCAGGCCCTGATCAACCTCGAGGCCGTCCCGGCGCCGGCGGGCGAGATGGACGTGGTGCTCGGCCCCGGCTGGCCCGGCGTCATGCTGCACGAGGCGGTCGGCCACGGGCTCGAAGGCGACTTCAATCGCAAGAAGACCTCGGCCTTCGCCGGCCTGATGGGCCAGCGGGTGGCATCGAAGGGGGTCACGGTGGTCGACGACGGCACCATGGCGCAGCGCCGGGGCTCGCTTTCGATCGACGACGAAGGCACGCCGACCAATCGCACCGTGCTGATCGAGGACGGCATTCTGGTCGGCTACATGCAGGACCGCCAGAACGCGCGGCTCATGGATATGAAGCCGACCGGCAACGGGCGGCGCCAGAGCTATGCCCATGTGCCCATGCCGCGCATGACCAACACCTACATGCTGGCGGGCGACCGCGACCCCGGCGAGATCATCGCCGCGGTCAAGCGCGGCATCTATGCCGTCGCCTTCGGCGGCGGCCAGGTCGACATCACCTCGGGCAAGTACGTCTTCCAGATCACCGAGGCCTACAAGATCGAGGACGGCAGGCTGGCGCAGCCGGTCAAGGGCGCCATGCTGATCGGCAACGGCCCGACCGACCTCCATCGCGTGAGCATGATCGGCAACGATCTCGAGCTCGATCACGGCATCGGCACCTGCGGCAAGAACGGCCAGGGCGTACCCGTCGGCGTCGGCCAGCCCACGCTGCGCATGGAAGGCGTCACCGTGGGCGGCACGGGCTGACCGGCTGATGGCCGCGGATTGCTGCGGAAGCAATGTCGGATTCGACGGCCTGTCGGCCGATTACCGGCGCCGTCTGTGGGCGGTGATCGCGATCAACGCCGGCATGTTCATTGTCGAAACCGGCGGTGGCGCGCTGGCGGGCTCGCAAGCCCTGCAAGCGGACGCGCTCGACTTTCTCGGCGATGCGCTCACATACGGCATCACGCTGGCGGTCATCGGATCGGCGGTCGCGGTGCGAGCTCGCGCCGCCTTCATCAAGGGCATCAGCCTGACCCTGATGGGCCTTTGGGTCTTCGGCGCCACCGCCTATCACGTGCTGATCCTGGGGGTGCCTCGCGCCGAGCTGATGAGTGCGATCGGCTTCCTGGCGCTCGCCGCCAACGTCGTCAGCGTGCTGCTGCTGGCGAAGTACAAGGACGGCGACGCCAACGTCCGCTCGGTCTGGCTGTGCTCGCGCAACGACGCGATCGGCAATGTGGCCGTGATTCTCGCGGCCGTCGCGGTCTGGATCACCGCCACCAAATGGCCGGACCTCCTGGTCGCCGCCATCATGGCGGGCCTGTTCCTGTATTCGTCCGCGCAAATTCTGCGCCAGGCGACGCAGGAGTTGCGCACCGCCCGAACCGCGCCGATCACGAGTTAGGGTGTGAAGTCATAAATTCGCCCGGGCGGATGACGTGAGAGAGTACGCTTTGCCCGGAAAGCCAACAGGCCATTGCATTGCAGCGAAATGTCGCGATGGTAGAGTCGAGGATGGGCGCGGTAGCTTGGGCCATTCGGCAACGCTTCGTTTCCCATCCCCGCTCATCAAACCGAACGTGCCGATTTCCGGCATTTCGGCTTTCCGATTGGCTTCACTACAAGGCACACGGCGGTCGGCCGCAGAGCGTGATGTCGCGCGACGACATCTCGGCACGTAACCAGCCTTCGCCTCGCGGTATGAGCTTTCTCTGACAGATCTGGATCGTAGTCGGTGTTTGCAGGCTCATCGCCAATCACCTTCACCTCACCGTATTCGAAAGCATGCCAAAAAGTCAGGGCCCTTTGCTCCGCTGGCGTTACCCAGCCTCTACACTCATACGACCCTGCCAACTCCCGCCGTTGCCGCCGCCTGGAAGCGACGTTGAGGCCGCTACCCTCGCACCGAACGGGTCTCCCCGATTACCCGAACCACCTTTCCGACGTGCCGCCGACCCATGCGGTTACCCGCACGAGCCGCTCGTCAGCTACCGGATCAATCGACAACTCTCCGGGTGGAATTCCTCCTCCACCGATAATTCGCGCCTTCGGGGCGCACTGCCACTTCCGGACTCATGCACTGCAACAAATTGCATGGATGCAATGACTACTCGATCACCTCGTCGGCGCGCAGGAGTAGGCCGGTCGGTAACTCAACTCCAAGCCGCTTGGCCGCCTTCAGGTTCACCGTGAACTCGAACCGTGTCGGCCCCTCGATCGGCAGCTCACCAGGGGTGGCTCCGCGAAGAATGCGCACGACGTAATCGGCGGTGCGGCGGCGCAGTTCGGTCTGGTTCGGACCATAGCCAAGCATGCAGCCTTCACCGGCCATGTGACTCCACTCACAGACAGTCGGCAGCTTCGCCTCAACGGCGAGCGCAGCGAGAATGTCGGCATCGCGATTGAACTCGGGCGCCGAGACGATGACGAGTGCCTCGGCGTCAGCGGCCCGCATGGCCGTAAACGCCCCCGGATAGTTGGCGCGGGTTTCGGCAAAGAAGGTCGGCATGTCGAGTCGGACGGATGCGGCGACGGCACGCATGGCCTGCAAGATCGTGTCATAGCGTTGCGCCGACACCGCCAGCGCGGCGATCCGGCGCGCGTTTGGCATGGCCTCGTGCAGAAGGGTGAGTCGCTTGGCGTTGAGTTCCGGCGCCAGCATGACCACGCCGGTGATGTTTCCACCCGGCCGCGTAATACTCGACGCAAAGCCGGCGGCAACGGGATCGCCCGTCCCAAACGACATCACAACCGGAACCGCGCTGGACGCCGCCTTCATTGGCCAATTGAGACATCGGAGACGGCGATGACGGCGTCCGGGTTGCCTGCGACCAGCGTCCGCGCCAGCTCCGGCATCTGCGCCGCCGTCCCAACGCGCGCATCGAAGAAAAGGTTTTGCCCTTCGATAAATCCTGCCTTGGCAAGTTCGGCCAGCGTCACGCTGCGAATGTTGTCGACCGATCCACTCGACGGCGACAAGACGCCAAGACGGTATACCTTGCCGGCCTGCTGCGCGCGCGCCGCGAGCGGCCACGCCGCCGCCGCGCGCCGCCGAGCAGCGTGATGAACTCGCGGCGGTCGCGGTAGGGACGCCCATTACTGGGCGCCCCCCGCACAGATCCGTACGTGCAGCTTTCCCGCATACGGTTCCCACCTCGGGTCATCCACGGCAATTGCTTCGCCGTATGCGAGCCAGCGCCTGTGCCACGCGTACCCGGTACTGCGCCCGGTGCGTGCTTTGCTGGCCCGCATTCCCCTCGGCCTCCGCCCTTGGCTCCACCGGCTCCGCAGCGGCTGGCTCCGCCGCGGACTGCTCCGCAGCGGGCGCGCCACTTTGTTCGTCGGCTTCACAGCTACTATGGCGGAGCGCGACTTCTCGTGCCCGTGCATCATCGGCTACGGCTCCTCGCCTTCCCGATGCGGACCGTCCCTCTCACGCAACGCCTGACGGCCGGACACGAGATATCCCAGGTTCCGACGCGATCCTTTTGCGCGTGATGTGGCCCTCGACCCCGGCGGGACGACAATGCCTCGCATGACGGCATTGCACATGTTGCGTTCGACCATGAAGACAGTCTCCGCTCCCGCGAGTTCATCATTACGTGGCTCACTCCCACACCCCACGCAACAGCTGTGTACGCTTCGTGTTCGGCATCGCTGCCGCCTCACGCAACACTCGCCTCCAGGCGGCCCGCTGCGGCCTTACCTGGGCCGGACTTGCACCGGCTGATCGCGCCAGCTTACTGGCGCCTTCCTTCATTCGATCACCTCGTCGGCGCGGGCGAGCAGCGTCGGCGGCACGTCGAGGCCGAGCATCCTGGCGGTCTGGAGGTTGATGACCAGCTCGAACTTGGTCGCCTGCACGACCGGCAGGTCCGCGGGCTTCGCGCCCTTGAGAATGCGGCCGGTATAGACGCCGACTCTGACGATACGCGTCCGTAATACTGCTTCCGTAGCTCATCAGTCCGCCGGCTTCGGTAAATTCACGGTTCGAAAATATCGCCGGCATCGCGTGGCGCGTTGCCAGGTTGACCAATTGTACGCGCCGATTGGTGAAAAAGGGGTCGATGCTGACGAACAGCGCGTCGGGCCGCTCGCGCACAAGGGTTGCGAAGGCCGCATCGATCTCCCGGCTGGTGCTGGCTTCGAGGACCTTGATTTGCAGTCCCATGGCGCGGGCAGCCGGTTCGTACATCTCTTAACGTGATTTCGGCACTCGGGCCGCTCGGGTTGATGAGCACGGCCACACGAAGCGCCCCCGGCACCAGCTCGCGCAGGAGTTCCAGCCGCTTTGCGGTCAACTCAGCCGTGAGAAAATTGATCCCGGTCACGTTGCCGCCCGGTCGGGCAAGGCTGGCGACCAAGACCAAGCTCGACCGGATCTCGGGCGACGATGAAAACAATGGGGATCGTCGTTGTTGCCGCCTTGGCCACCTGCACGTTATCGCCGGCCGTAGCGATCACGGCGACCTTCCGGCGGACCAATTCAGCCGCCAGCCCTGGCAGCCGCTCCTTGATTGTCGGCGCCGCGGAATTCGATCGCAACGTTCTCGCCTTCGACATATCCGGCTTCTTTGAGGCCCTGACGAAATGCGCGCAGGCGGCTCTCCAACACCTGGGTGGCCTGCTGTCGAGGAAGCCAACCACCGGCATGGCCGGCTGCTGCGCGCGCGCCGCGAGCGGCCAGGCGATTACCGTGCTGCCGAGAAGCGTGATGAATTCGCGTCGGTTCATCGGATCACCTCGCGGCAGGCCATGAGGTCCTGAATTCGAGGTAGGCGCGGGTCGGCGCCTCCGACGGAAAGGATAGCACACCTCAGCGACCGCAGGAGTCTGCTACACTGCGGGATTTCGATACGACCAACGATCGCAGATCGCAGCCGCGCGTAACGGAAGGCTGAGTAATCGCGACTACTCGATCGGGTAGCCTACGCGACACCCTCCACGATGCGTATGTCGCGCTCGGCGCCATCCCCAAGCAGCTTCAGCGCGGCCTGGTATTCCGGGACGTCGTGGGCAGCCGTCGCCTTTGCGATGTTGTCAAACTCGATCAGAACGACGCGCTGGTTCAGCCCTGCCTCGTATACCTCGGTCGGCATGCCTCGAACGATAAAGCGCCCGCCCGCAGCTTCGACAGCTGGCACAGCCCTCTTCGCGTAGGCAGCAAACGCGTCGCCGTTCTTGATCGAGCGATAGGTAACAACCCAGTATGCCTTTGCCATCAGAACCTCCTGGAGCTGTCCCCCCCACTTCCACCTTGACTGTACTTGACTGTCTCCGCTTCGACCAGAAGTCATACCGGCCAAGCTACGACAGATGCCAGTGTTGTGTGCGTGCAGCACTGAGTCCGGTCTGGGTCGATGCTGTTGAAAAAGGATTTCGAGGGGGGACCCCGAGCAACATTGACCCGCCAGATCAACGAACCCTCTTGCAACGCACGGCCGGACCATACATCCGGGTCATTCACGTTGTTTGGTAGATGCTCGCGTTTAGTCCGCTCTACCCCCAACTCCGGCTGTGATGGTGCAGCGCCGCGAACAGTCGAATCGTGCCAGGACCTGACTCATGTCATGCAGTGCAGCAAGACGATCGCCATAGGCGTGAAGATTTATTCAATCACTTCGTCGGCGAGCGATAGAAGATGGATCAGTGCAGGGCGCTTTGAGCGTCGCGCGCCCGCCTGAGGTCAGCCGTTTCGGCTCCTTCGTCAAACCAACGGCAGATTGGTTCTAGCAGCGCGCGCGCCTCATCAGGCCTTCCTTGCGTCCGCCAGAGTTCTGCAAGGCTTGTGGCGGCGCGTAATTCCAAGGACTTGGCGCTTTGACCACGCGCCACTTCAATAGACTTCTTAAGATGAGACTCGGCTTCTCTAACCTCCGATGGGTTGAGTGCTACAAGAATTTGCGCTCTTTGCCGATGCAATTCCGATTCCCATGATCTGCCTGTCACGTCACCAATATTGGCCAGGCCCCCCTCGACAATCGACAGCGCGCGTTCATTTTCGCCAGCCTTGGCGTGCATGTCCGCTAGCCAGCTATCCATCATTGGCAGCATGAAGCCGACGCCATTACGTCGCGCTTCGTCGATTCCTAGTGCTATTTCGGCCCGGGCCTCTTCAAGTCGGCCCAGGTCGCCAACTGCTCGGCCTCGCGAAATTCTCGACAAAATCACGTACAGCGAAAACCGCTGTTCTTGTGACACCTCGAAGCTTTTTTCGGCGCTTTCGAAGGCGCGAGCGGCATCCCCGCGCAGGAGGTGCACGACAGAAGTCATGTAATGAGCGAACGCTACGGTGTATGGGTGGCCAAGATCTTGAGCCAAGGCAAGCGCTTCCGAAACGCGCGAAATGGATTGATCCGGATAGCCTAGGAACCACAAGTCCCAAGATAGGAGCAGCAGCGAAGCCGCTTGGGGCTCCACCACGTAAAGGTTGTATAGCGGCTGTTTTCCTTTGCTAATCGAAAGCCTGATTGTGTCCTCGAAATGGTTCGCTGACGATTGGAAGTCCCCGATAGTCAATAACGTGCTGCCCATCACTCTATGAGCCACCATTTGCAGCACGGGGTCGGACAACGCTCGTGACCGTGACAGAAACTCATCGGCCATGCGGAGCGCGTCATCATTCTTTCCACCCATCCAGGAGTGTCCCCATAACCCAAACAGGGCTTGGAAATATTCGGGAATGTTGCCGAGTTGCAGGCATAAAGTACGAGCCCGCGAAAACGCTTCGCGGGTTTCCGCGGAGGCATACCCTTGAACAGCGATAAGCGGTATTCCCAACGCCAATTGAATGTCGATCTCTTGTTTGGTCCGCTCAGGCGTTTCCGGCAAAGCGTTCAGAAGCTGAAGGGCCTTTCGAAAATTAGCAATCGCTTCGACGTTGGCGGAATGCGCGAGCGCGCGCTGCCCAGATTCTAACCAGCAACGAATGGCCAGTTGCTGATTGCCTGCTTCTTGATAGTGATAGGCCAGGACTTCGGGTTGATTTTCGGCGAGCTCCGGAAAGTCATGGTCTAAGATCGCCGCGATGTCCGCATG
>CAWIZJ010000020.1:0-11587 GCA_963840535.1 uncultured Alphaproteobacteria bacterium | reverse complement strand
CAAGCTCTGCCTGCTGGAGAAGGGTCTCGCCTTCAAGATCAAGTGGCTCAACCTCGGCCTGATGGACCAGAAAATCCCGAATACCTCAAGATGAGTCCGACCGGCCTCGTTCCTGCGCTCGTGCACGACGGCAAGGCGATCTACGAGTCGAACGTCATCGACGAATACCTCGATGCGACGTTTCCGTTTCCGCCGCTGGTGCCGAAGGACCCGTGGGGCCAGGCGCATATGCGATGTGGTCCGCCTTCGAGAACGATTTCGCGAAGCCGTTCCGCGATGCGGTCTACGAGACCTTCGGCAAGGAACGCGTGAAGGCTGTGGGCCTCACTCCGAGAACCTGCGCGCCGAGATCGCGAAGCGCATGTCGAACGAGTCCTACGCCAATTTCGCCACCAAGGTGCTGACCACGCCCAGGACGAGGACTGCTCAAGGACCGTCAGCTTCTGATGCTGGAAAAGATGGAGCAGATGGAAGCGTGGCTCGCCGACGGCGGCCGTGGCTGCTCGGCGACGGTTCTCGCTCGCCGATATTGGCGCTCGGACCGCGCGTCGAGACGTTCCCGTAGTCGGCCTCCCCGATCTCTACCAGCGCTTCCCGCGCATCGGCGCATTCATGGCGCGCATGAAGGCGCGGCCGAGCCGGGAGAAGTCGGGCGTGCGGCGGAGCCGGGCGAGACCGAGCGCGTGATCGCGGCCAAGGCGGCGTGATCCCGTTTCCCGCGCGGCGGGTTAGATGATCTGCTGCGGCCGCCCCGATGGCCGCAACACCTCAGTAAGCGGAAATCCCCTACACCCTCTGTACTGCTCGGCATATCGCAGCCCGCGCGCGCCTGCCGTTAGCTCGCCATTTTGGACACGGCGGCGCGCAGTCCGAGCTTGCGTGCCGCCCGATGGCCCTCATACGTCGCCTCGTAGACGGTGCGCGGCGCCGTCGCGCAGCCGATCGTCTCGACGCTCAGGCCACGCCGTCGCAGCAGATGGTACAGCGAGTTCTCGGAGCTGCGCGCGGTCGCCATGACGATCGCATCGGCCTTGATCCGGCGCGCTTTCGTCTTCTGATAGACGTTGAATATCTCCACCTCGTTACCGCGGATGCTGCGCACGAAATGGTTCGGAATCATCTCGACGTCGGCTTCGTAGACATAGGTCAACATCCAATGCAGGTACACCTCCGGAGCGGTGTCCGATCCGATCGTCGGCCATTTGGTCACGAGACGGACGGTTGAGCCTTCACCCGCCAGCTTGACCGCGATCAACGGCGCGGCGACATCGGCCATCTCGTCGATGACCAGGATCTCGCCCGCCACCTTCGTCTTGCCGAGCGCCACCTCGTCCCAGGTCACGCAATTGCCGGTCTCCCAACCCGGCAGCGGTTTTCCGGTCTGCCCTTGAAAACCGTCGCGGCGATAGCGGGCCCCGGTGGCGACGACGATGTGATCGGGCCGCTCCGTTGCGAGCACCCGATCGATGTTCTCGGCGGTCACCGGGCTCGCCAGCCTGATCGCGGCGTTGTTGCCTGCCGCCTGCTCCGCCAGCCAGACGGCGATGTTGCCGAACGGCTTGCGATTGGGCAGGGATGCGTAGGCAAGGACATGCCCGCCGGCCTTGTCCTCGCGCTCATAGACCACGACGCTGTTGCCGCGCGCGGCCGCAACCCGCGCATATTCGAGGCCGGCGGGCCCCGCGCCGATCACCAGCACCCGCTTCGGAAAGGGCACCCTGGTCGCCGACTTGGCGCCCCAGACGCCCTCGCGCCCGACCACCGGATTGTAGATGCATTGAACGCGGCTGCCACGGATCACGGCGCGCCAGCAATAGTTGGCCGCCACGCACGGGCGGATGTCGCGCTCGCGGCCCTCCTTCACCTTGGTCATCCACTGCTCGTCGGCGAACAGCTGACGCCCGAGCAGGACCGCGTCGGCATCGCCGGTGGCCACGATGCTCTCGGCTACGTCCGGATAGTTGATCCGCCCGACGATCAGCACCGGCTTGGTCGAGACGCTCTTGACCGCGCGGGAATACTCCCGCTCCCACCCCGGCTCGAACGTCATCGGCGAATGGATGAAGGAGTGATGCACCCCGGCTGAGACGTTCACATAGTCGAGGTCGACGCGGCTCTCCAGATCCCGATGGATCTGCTTGATTTCCTCGACCTCGAGATCCCCTTCCCAGAACGAGGTCGAGTTGATCCGATAGCCGAGAATTGGCCAATCCCCGATCCGTCTGCGGATGCGCTGCATGGCCTCGACCGGGAAGCGCAGGCGGTTCTCGTAGGATCCGCCCCAACCATCCTGGCGTTGATTGTAGAGCGGCGAGAGGAACTGCCACGGCAGGTAGCCGTGCGCCAAGTGAAACTCGACGCCGTCGACGCCGGCCGAGATCGCACGCGCGGCGGCGCTCTCGAAGCTCTTGAGGACATGCTCGATCTCGTGCTCCTCGAGCTCCTTCGGAGTAGGCCCGCCGGGGTACTCGCCGGCGGGCATCTGGCTCGGCGCCAGCATGTAGGCGGTGTACTCGTCGGGGTCGACCGCGGGATCGGTCTTGAAGAATGGTACGGACCCGCGCAATCCGATATGCAGCAATTGCACCACGATCGCGCAGCCGTGCCGCTTCACCGCGCTCGCCACCCTGGCGAGCCCCGAGATCTGCCGGTCGCTCCAAAGGCCCGGAAAGCCGACGGGCGTGTAGAGCGAGTCCTTGTCGATCAGATGCCCGCCCAGAATGATCATTCCCAGGCCGGATCTGGCGCGCTCCTCGTAGTAGGCCTCGGCCTGGTCGGTGAAGATCCCTTCATGCGGATCCTTGACCCAGGTCGGGCAGGTCGGGGCGAAGACGACCCGGTTCGAGATGGTGGTACGGCGGATCCGTAGGGGCGAAAGAAGCTTGCTGTACTTGGCGGTCACGGTTGTCCCTCCCCGAGCCTGGCTTCCTGTCCTCATCACAGGCTACCGCAGATTCCGGTCGAATCCACCGCATTTGCCTGCGTTTCAGCCGCGCAGGCGAGGGATCGTTCGTTCCACTGCCGTGCACCCGCCGGCAAGACTGTTACTTTAAGGCGAAGACCTCCTTCAGGAAGTCGCGCACGTATGCTCTCGCTTGCTTGCTCGCTGCCTCCTGATAGGCGACCGTCGGCCCCTTTTCGACACAGGCATCGCTATAGCTGAAGGGCTGCTTGGTCTCCTGGTTCAGGACCGCACCATTGTCGCCCTCGGTCATAAGGCACCGGCGAGTTGTGGCTGCCGCTGCCAGCTTTCTTGGCTCCTTAAAGGCAGGCGCGTCAAACACGTGATGTGCGTCAGGGTACTCGATCAGCCGAATGTCTTTCCCCGCCTTCGAAAGCCGTTCCGCATAAGCGCGGCAAGGACCGATCGGAACGTAGTCGTCGGCGGTGCCGTGCAGGAGCCGAATAGGCTTCGCAACAGCCTCATCGCCGCGGTAGGTGGTGCCGCACGGTGCATACAAACCAATATGCGCAGCGAACTCCAGCCCCGCGAACCATGCATTTTTTGGAAGCGTATAAGGCTCGAATAGAGGGAAGATTGGCCGCCGCGTGAGAACCCCATGACCGCGATGCGGGCGGGATCGATTTGGCGATGCTTGGAGAGGAGATCGAGGGCACGAAAAGCATCAACAATCATATTTAGCCGACCCAGCCGAGTCTGGTCGGTTACGGTCTCGATGATGCCGCGGCCGGCAAAGCTATCGACCGCGAATGTCGCAACGCCGATTTCGTTCAGTTCCCTCGACCACTCGTCGATCATGCCACCGGAGCCGCCAACGCCACCCGAGCCGTGTAGCAAGACAACGGCGGGCAGCTTTTCGGTGCCTAACCTCGGAAGCCGCAACACTCCTGCGAGCGTGACGGGCACACCATCCTTCTTTCCGCTCAAGAAATCGGAATCGGACAAGGTGACTGACTGCAAAGCGTAAACCTCTTGGCGTGCCACCTGCGCCTCAGCCCCAATCACGAGAAGACTTGAAAGCGCAATCAGCAACGGAGTTCGCATAGCCTTCCTCCCAAATTCTGGCGATAGACGATCGCTGATCAATGGTATCCCGCGCTGCATACCAACGCCACCGAGATCAAGCCGAAGCTTGGTTGTTGGACGTTGCATTGGTCAGTCATGCGGCGGTTCGAGAGTCCGTTGAGGGTGTGCGCCGTGACAAGGCGGCGTTTTCCAGTGGGTGCAAGTCCCACCCGGCAACCGCTCCAGCCGGAAGCAACCGGAGCAGCTATGGAGGTAACGAAATGGCTGAAGCCTTCGGATAGCGTGTCACGAATTGGTGACAGCGCGAGTGTGCAGGCCGTAACGCGAGTGAACGCCGAGCAAGCCTCGAAAAGGACGATGCGCAGGCCGACCCGACGACCCTTTCGGGGAAGGCTGACACGGCTGGGTGAACGAGCGAAGTAGTACGCCCAGCCGCTGCGCCGGGGTAGTGGCGACAGCATGTACACAAGGAAAGCGCACGCAACACGGGAAGCCCCAAGGCGTGGTCAGCGATGACCAACCGGAATCCCGTGAGGGACAGGCCGGGCGCTTTGGGGTGGCGGAGAGGTTCGTAGTACCGATGAAGCCGGGTAATGCCGGTGGAGGGAAGGGACCTCAGTTCAAGACGGACGCAACACGTAGTGAAGGACCTGGAGATTGGGCAACCTATCAACTCCGAGAGTGTTCAGAAACTGCAGATGGCGTTGCACGCGAAAGCGAAGGCGTGAAGTCTTGTCCGAGAGCCGGATGCGGGAGATCTGCATGTCCGGTTCGATGAGCGGGATGTGGAAACGGAGCCATGGTGGAACCAGTAAGGCACCGCCAGACGAAAGAGGCGGCAACAGATATGTTCCATCTACAGCCACCGCGCCACATCTCGACTCTACCAGGAACGGACTCATGCGCCGCCCCAATCACTCGATCACCTCGTCGGCTCGCGCGAGCAGCATCGGAGAGACTTCGAGGCCGATGATCTTGGCGGTCTTGAGGTTGATGACCATTTCGATCTTGGTCGGAAATTCGACTGGAAGGTTGCCCGCCTTGTCGCCTTTGAGAATTCTATCGACGTAGTACGCCGCGCGGTGGAAGCACCACTTGAGATTGACGCCGTAGCTGATGAGAGCGCCTACGTCGGCGTGTTCGCGGTAGCCGCAGACAGTGGCTATCTTGGTCGTCGCGGCCGCCTCTGCGATTGGCCTGCGCCCAAAAACGAAAAGCATATTGCTCTGCTCGACAATGACCACTTCGATCGACCTTTTTGCCCACGCTTGAAATGCAGGCCCTATTTCTTCTGGCGTATGCACGGTCGTCGTCGCAATTTCTCATGTTTAGGGCTTTTGCGGCGGCTTCGATCTCCGTGCGCTGCGGATGCGCCTTCGGATCATTCGCGTCGTCCAGCAATCCGATTTGCTTCGCGTTGGGAACCATCTCGCGCGCCAGTTCGAGTAGCTTTGAGGGCAATCCCTTCACATACGGAGATATGCCGGTGATATTGCCCCCAGGCCGCGCGTCGCTTGCGATGAAGCCGAACCCCACCGGATCGCCGAGTGCTGCAATTACAATCGGAATGGTTTTCGTAACATTCCTCAGCGCAACGGCCTCCAATGTCGCCGATCCGACTGCGACATCTGGATTAAGCTCAACCAGCTCCGCCGCCGCTTGAGGCGCACGATCGCCTCGACCTTCCATGGACCGCACTACGAAGTCGAAAGTTCGGCCTTCAACGTGGCCAAGCTCTCGCATCCCATTCAGAAACGCTGCGTAAAAGGGGACAGCGCGATAATTTTGCGCGGTCGTGTACAGCAGGAAGCCGACGAGCGGTCGTGCACGCGGCGTCTGGGCCAAGACGGTTTGCGGACATGCAGCAACACCGCCGAGCAGCGTGATGAATTCGCGTCGCTTCATCATTCGATCACCTCGTTGGCACGCAGCAGGATCGAGGTCGGCATTTCGATGCCGAGCGTCTGGGCGGTCTTAAGGTTGACGATCGTTATGAACTTGGTCGCCCGTTCGACCGGGATGTCGCCGGGTTTTGATCCCTTGAGAATCTTGTCCACGAAGACCGCGGCACGCCGAAATTGTTCGGAAAAGTTCACCCCGTAGGCCATCAGCCCGCCGCTCGTAGCCAATTCCAGGGAGCCGATTGTAGGAAAGCGGTGCTTCGCGGAGAGCGCCGCGATTGCACTCGCGTTGGAGATGAAAAACGCGTGATCTGGGACCACGAGCGCGTCGATTTGATGATCGGCCCAAGCTGAAAAAGCGCCTTCCAAATCCGTCGGCCTGCCTACTTCTATCTGTTGTAAACCCATCCCCAATGCCTTGGCAGTGTCCCTCAGCGTCTCGAGTAAGGGACCATTCGATACATTATCACGAAGCAAGAGAACGCCTGCGCGAGTCATCGATGGTACGACTTCCTTGATCAGTTCTAGCCGTTTCGCCATCAGCTCCATATAGAAAAAGGTCGATCCGGTGACGTTACCGCCCGGGTGTGCAAGGCTCGTAACAATTCCCATGGCAACGGCATCGCTGTAAGTGGCCATGACAATCGGAATTGTCGATGTCGCACGCTGGGTGGCGGGAACACCCGTTGCGTAAGTGACGATAACGTCGACGTTCAAACGAACCAGCTCGGACGCCAGACGGGGTAGCAAGTCATTGTCGCCCTCTGCAAAGCGAAACTCGATCTGGAGGTTCTCGCCTTCGACGTAGCCGAGGTCACGAAGGCCCGCCCGAAATGCGTCGCGGTTTGGTGAATGTTGGGAGGCAGATGAAAGCAAGGTAACCGATCCGAGCGACCCTTCCGGGCTGCTGCGAGTGCGCGGCGAGCGGCCACGCCGCCACTGCGCCGCCGAGCAACGCGGTGAACTAGCGCCGATTCACTGCCCGGTCCCTCCCGTGACTTTCGACCGAAAGGATAGCACACCTCGGCACGGCAGGAGTCTGCTGCGCTGCGGGATTTCAATCCAGCCTATGTCGCAGAAGGGTCACAAAAACGGCCGAAAATTCAACGTCTGCGTTGAGTCCGCTTCTCCCAGCTGCGACATTGGTCGCAAAGCACCCTCGCCGCCTCAGCACCGGGAGCACCGCTCCTCTCCCCTTCTCCATTTTGGCAGCGCGCAGCGTAACCCACCATCTGACGCGCGATTGGTGGGTTTCGTCCGCCTTCGGCGGACTCAATCACTCTTGTATTTTCTACATTTTCGTGCCGAGAACACACCCATGACTAAGCTGTGCCAAGCCCCTGACCTTGCCCCGCGCAAACCCCGCAGCAAGGTGCCAGCGGGCGCGATCGACTTGCATATCCATCTGTTCGGGCCGCCGTCGCGCTACCCGTTGGTGGCGGTGCGCGAATATTCGCCGCCGCTGATCACGCCACAGCATGCCCGCCGCCTGTTCGACACGCTCGGTATTGCCCGCGCGGTGGTTATCCAGCCGAGCACCTATGGCACCGACAACCGCGCACAGCTCGAGGCGCAGCGGAAATCGGCATTCCGACGCGCGCCGTCGTGGTCGCGCCCTATGAGATGCTCGACCGTGACCTGGCGAGACTGCACGAGCAGGGTGCGCGGGCGCTGCGCTTCATCCTCGCGCATCCCGGCGGGCTGCCACTCGCGGACCTGGAGCGCTGGGCGAAGCGCTGCAAGGAGATGGGCTGGCACATCCAGCTCCTGGCCAAGGGAGACCAGCTTCGCGAGCTCGAGCCGCGCATCGCGACGCTCGCCTGCCCGGCGGTCATCGATCATTTCGGCATGATCCGCCCCGACGAAGGCGTCGAGCAACTCGCGTTCCAGGCAGTGCTGCGGCTCCTGCGCGAGCGACATTGGGTCAAGCTGTCGGCAGCCTATCGCGTCTCACAGCAACCGCTGCCCTACCGCGATCTCGTGCCATTCGTGCAGGCGCTGCTCGCCGCGTGCCCGGAGCGGCTCGTGTGGGCCAGCGACTGGCCGCATGTGTTCGTCAAGGGCGAGATGCCGCACACCACCGACCTCCTGGACCTGCTCGCCGACTGGGTGCCCGATGAGGCCGTGCGCCGGCGCATCCTGGTGGAGAATCCAATGAGGCTATACGGGTTCTGATCAGTTTTCTTGTTCCGCATGCTTCGAGGTCAGTTGCGCCCAAGTTTCCGGTTGGTCGGCGAGGGGTCGATCAGGTATAGGGCCGGGGCGATCGAGCTAACAAAGTATACGAATCCGAGTTCCGGGGTGGAAGCGCAGCCCGACGTATTGGTCCGACCTGAGGGGACCTCGGCCTTGCTCGAGGTCGAGGACCTGCACGTCCATTTCGATACCTCGCGCGGCATCGTGCGCGCCGTCGAGGGTTTGAGCTTTCACGTCGGCCGCGGCGAGATCGTCGCCATCGTGGGCGAGTCGGGCTCCGGCAAATCCGTGTCGGCGCTCGCCATCATGCGCCTGCTGCCGCGGCTGACCGGCCAAATTCGAAGGGCCGCATCACCTTCGAAGGCAAGAATCTGCTCGACGCTCGACGACGAGGCGATGCGCGAGATGCGCGGCCGCGACATCTCGATGATCTTCCAGGAGCCGATGACCTCGCTCAACCCGCTGCTCACCATCGGGCTGCAGATCAGCGAACCGCTGCACCATCCATCTCGGCATGGATGCGGCGCAGGCGCAGCGCGCGCGCCGTCGAGCTGCTGCGGCTCGTCGGCATCCCCGATGCCGAGCGCCGGCTCGACCAGTATCCGCACCAGTTCTCCGGCGGCATGCGCCAGCGCGTGATGATCGCGATCGGGCTCGCCTGCAATCCCAAGCTCATCATCGCCGACGAGCCGACCACGGCGCTCGACGTGACGATCCAGGCGCAGATCCTCGAGCTGATGAAGGATCTCTCGCGCAAGCTCGACATCGCGCTCATCATCATCACGCACAATCTCGGCGTCGTCGCGCGCTACGCCGACCGCGTCATCGTCATGTATGCGGCGCGCATGGTCGAGCAGGGCACGGCCGACGCGGTCTTTCACCGCCCGCGCCATCCCTACACCATGGGGCTGCTGCGCTCGGTGCCGCGGCTCGACCGGCCGCGCGGCGCGAGGCTCGAGACCATCGAAGGGCTGCCGCCGAATCTCGCGACCGCGCCGCCCGGCTGCCGTTTCGCGCCGCGCTGCCCCTTCCGCATCCCCATTTGCGCCAGCGCCGCCGCCGCTCGTCCCAACCGATACCGGCGGATTTTCGGCGTGCATCCGTCACGCCGAAATCGCCGCCGGCAAGATCGCCTGGGCGGCGTCGCGGGGCCGGCTCGCGGACGAGACGATGCGGCGCAGCGAGCCGCTCTCTCGGTGCGCGGGCTGACCAAGCATTTCGTCATCAGGGCGCGGCTTCGCCGCCGCGGCGGCGTCGTGCGCGCGGTCGAGGACGTGAGCTTCGCCATCCCGCCGGCGAAACGCTCGGGCTCGTCGGCGAATCGGGCTGCGGCAAGACCACGGTCGGCCGCCTGATCCTGCGCCTCGAAGAGCCTACCGCCGGCGAGATCCCGTTCGACGGGATCAATCTGCTGACGGCTTCGCCCAGCGAGATGCATGCGGTGCGCCGCAAGATGCAGGTGATTTTCCAGGACCCCTACTCGTCGCTCAATCCGCGCATGACGGTCGGCCAGATCGTCGGCGAACCGCTGCACGTCTACGAGCTGGTGCCGATCCGGCAAGGCCGGCCGCGAGCGCGTCGAAGAATTGCTGGCCAAGTCGGGCTGCGGCCAGAAATTGCCGAGCGCTACCCGCACCAGCTCTCCGGCGGCCAGCGTCAGCGCGTCGGTATCGCGCGCGCGCTCGCCATGGAGCCATCCTTCATCGTCTGCGACGAGGCGGTATCTGCGCTCGACGTGTCGATCCAGGGCCAGATCATCAATTTGCTCGAGGACCTGCAGCGCCGGTTCGGCCTCGCTTACCTGTTCATCGCCCACGACCTCGCGGTGGTCCGCCACATCTCGATGCGCGTCGTCGTGATGTATTTTGGCCGCATCATGGAGGTTGCCGACCGCGATGCGCTCTATCGCGAGCCGCTGCACCCCTACACCAAAGTTCTGCTCGATGCGGCGCCGGTCCCGGATCCCACGGTCGAGAAGGCGCGCGCGCCGCGGCTGATCAAGGGCGAGCTGCCGAGCCATCTGGCGCCACCGGGCGGATGTGTCTTTAATACCCGTTGCCCGATGGCCAGCCAGGAATGCCGCGAGGTCATTCCCCCGCTGGAGGAAAAACGGCCGGGACATTTCGCCGCCTGCATAAAGGTCTGAGGAAGGCGGACAATGCGGGCGCAGCATAGGAGGAAACTCAATGAAACGAGACGAACCGTTTTGAAACACATGGCCGGCGCGATGGCCCTAGGCGCCGGCGGCTTCCATTGGGCAGCGACATCGCAGCGCAGCGCGCAATCGCCGAAGCGCGGCGGCACGCTCGTCTTCGCGATCAGCGCCGAGACGCCGCATTATGACCCCCATGGCAGCGACACCTATGCGACGCTGCACTTCGCCGCGCCGTTCTACTCGACGCTGCTGCGGTTCAATCTCGCCAAGTTCCCCGAGGTGGAAGGCGATCTGGCGGAGTCCTGGAGCGTGGCGCCCGATCTGATGACCTATACCTTCAAGCTGCATCCGAACGTGAAGTTCGCCGACGGCACGCCGCTCACCTCGGCCGACGTGAAGGCCACCTACGAGCGGCTGCGTAATCCGCCCCAGCGGCGTCGTCTCGACGCGCAAGGCGACTTTCGGCGACATCGACACGATCGAGACGCCCGATCCGCTCACGGTCGTTTTCAAGATGAAGGCGATCAACGCGTCGATGCTCGAGCACTTCGCCTCGCCGTGGAACTTCATCTATGCAGCGAAGGACCTTGCCGCCGATCCGGCCGCGCCGCGCACCAAGATCAACGGCACGGGCCCGTTCACCTTCGTCGAGCATGTCAAGGGCAGCCACGTCGCCGGCAAGAAGAACGACAACTACTTCAAGCAGGGCCTGCCTTATCTCGACGGCTGGAAGGGCGTGTTCACGCTGCAGGCGGCCGCGATGCTCAACGCGTTGCAGGGCGGACAGGTGCTGGCCGAATTCCGCGGCATTTCGCCGGCCGAGCGCGACCGGCTGGTCGCGGCCATGGGCGACGCATCCGGATCGAGGAGTCGAGCTGGACGCTCAACCTGCTCATTGCCTTCAACGTCGAAAAGAAACCGTTCGACGATGTGCGCGTGAGACGGGCGCTGCTCATGGCGATCGACCGCTGGGGCGGCAGCCAGGGCCTCTCCCGCATCTCGACGCTGCGCTCGGTTGGCGGCGTCATCCGCCCCGGCTCGCCGTTCGCGACGCCGGAAGCCGAGCTCGTCAAGCTCCCCGGCTTCTCCAGGGACATCGCTGCCTCGCGCGCCGAGGCCAAGCGGCTGCTTGCGGAGGCGGGCGTGCCGAACCTGAAATTCACACTGTGGAACCGCAACCTCGCCATGCCCTATACGCCGGCCGGCATCTTCCTGGTCGATCAGTGGCGGCAGATCGGCGTCGAGGTCGAGCACAAGCAGTCCGACACCGGGCCCTATCTTGCGCACCATGAACGCCGGCAACCACGACGTGGCAATCGACTTCTCCAACCTGTTCATGGACAATTC
>CAWIZJ010000019.1:0-85008 GCA_963840535.1 uncultured Alphaproteobacteria bacterium | reverse complement strand
CTTTCGGAGGACCCCGGGCATGGACCGCCGAGCGGCCCCGCTTGCCTCTGACGCGACTGACCCGTTTGCGGTCATAGGCCGGGTTGAAATCCCGCAGCCCAGGAACTCCCCTCCCGTACCGAGGTGTGCTATTCTTTCGGTTGGAAGCACGGGAGACCCTGGCAATGAAACGCCGCGAGTTCATCACGTTGCTCGGAGGCGTTGCTGCATGTCCGCAAGCGGTCTTGGCCCAGACGCCGCGTGCACGACCGCTCGTCGGCTTCCTGCTGTACACTACCGCGCAAAATTATCGCACGGTCCCCTTTTACGCAGCGTTTCTGAATGGGATGCGAGAGCTTGGTCACGTTGAAGGTCGAACGTTCGACTTCGTGGTGCGGTCCATGGAAGGTCGAGGCGATCGTGCTCTTCAAGCGGCGGCGGAACTGGCTGAGCTTAATCCAGATGTCGCAGTCGGATCGGCGACGTTGGAGGCCGTTGCGCTGAGAAATGTCACGAACACGGTTCCGATTGTAATTGCAGCACTCGGCGATCCTGTGGGTTTCGGCTTCATCGCAAGCGACGCCCGGCCTGGGGGTAATGTCACCGGCATATCTCCGTACGTGAAGGGCCTGCCCGCAAAGCAACTCGAACTGGCGCGCGAGATCGTTCCCAATGCGAAGCGTATTGGATTGCTGGACGACGCGAACGATCCGAAGGCACATCCGCAGCGCAAGGAGATCGAGACCGCCGCAAAAGCCCTAGAGGTGGAAATTGCGACGACGACCGTGCATACGCCAGAAGAAATAGGGCCAGCATTTCAGGCGTGGGCAAAAAGGTCGATCGAAGTGGTCATTGTCGAGCAGAGCAATATGCTTTTCGTTTTTGGGCGCAAGCCAATCGCAGAGGCGACAGCGACGACCAAGATACCCACCGTCTGCGGCTACCGCGAACACGCCGACGTAGGCGGTCTCATCAGCTACGGCGTCAATCTCAAGTGGTGCTTCCACCGCGCGGCGTACTACGTCGATAGAATTCTCAAAGGCGACAAGGTGGGCAACCTTCCAGTCGAATTTCCAACTAAGATCGAAATGGTCATCAATCTTAAGACCGCCAAGACCATTGGCCTCGAAATCTCTCCGATGCTTCTTGCCCGCGCCGACGAGGTGATCGAATAGGTGCGCCAGGCAAAGCTGGTGCAATCCAGCCGGTGCAAGTCCGGCCCGGAGTAGCGTCCGCTTGGTACCGTCATTCCGGGACGCCTGCAAGCCGCATTCCTGCAATCTCGCGATTCTGACCCGAGATAGATGGGATCGGGCCATGGCTCGCGCGTCAGAAACGCGCCGATAGTCTCCTTGGGATAGCGGCGCAGCATTTCCGCCGCGACGACCCGGGCCTCATCAACCCGCCCCGACAGGGCAAGCGCAGCCGCAAGGACGCGATAAGGATAGCGCAGGTCCGGATTGACCTGCACGCCGCGCCGCGCCCATTCCACCGCCTCGTCGTAGCGCTGCTGGTGAATGTAGGTAAGCGCCAGCTGGTAATACCACTTCGCCAACTGCGGGTCGCGCGGGCTCAGCTGGATCGCCTTGAGCGTGTGCTCGGCAGCTTCGTTGGCCCGACCAAGGAAGACCTTGATCTGGCCGACGTAGTTATGCGCGACCGCAAGATTGGGATCGATGGCAATCGCGCGCTCAAAAGCGGCTAAGGCTTGATTCAGGTCTTTCCGCAACCGTTTCGAGCATGTAGCCGACGCAGGTAGTGGCCAGCGCATCGTCGGGGTTGATCGCCATTGCCTTGTTGACGACGCGATCGAGTGCCTCGAGATGCTGTTCGCTCGAGCCGGCGTACCACGTCGATCCCCATTCCATCAGCATCGCCTGGGCGAGACCGTTCAAGGCCATGAAGATGATCGGGGCTAAGCCGCAGCGCCTCCTCGAACAGCTCGCGCGCGCGCTGCGTAGCTCTCGCGGCTCGCCTGCTTGTTGAGCAATGCCGAACCGCGCATGGTCAGATCGACGGCGTCGGGATTGTTTGGTCGTTCGCGCAAGGCACGCTGACTCTCTGCGTCGATGAGCGCCACGTTCATAGCGCCGGCGATGCGTTGCGTGACGTGGTCCTGGACTTTCGCGAGCTGGGCAACCTGTCCCTCGAATCGTTCCGCCCACAGCTGAGAGGCATTTTCAGCATCGACGAGTTGCGCATTGATGCGCACGGAATCCGTGATCCTGCGCACGCTGCCTTGCAGCGACATAGCGCACCGACAATTCGTGGCCGATCTGCCGAACATCGATTGGCTTTCCCTTGTAGGTGAAGGCGGTGTTCGGCGCGATCACGAATGAGCCGGGAATGCGCGACAGATCGGTGGTCAAATCTTCGGTCATTCCTTCCGCGAAATATTCTTGCTCCGGATCGCGGGCGATATTGGTGAACGGCAGCACCACGATGGACAGCGGGCGCTGGCTGATCTGACCAATCGCTTAAGCGACGGATATGGCCGGCGTACCGGGCAAACGGGTCTGCGTGGCGGTCGCTTGTCCTGCCGGCCCAAGGTACGGCCACAGCGTCCACAGCGCCGCCGCACACACAGATCCGACTGCAAGCGCGGCCGCGCACCAGCGCCAAGGCCTTTTTGTGCATGCCCGAGGACGGGAGATCTTCACGCGGCAGCCGCGCGATGGTCTCAGGTCCAAGCGAATAAATCCGTACCGGGTCGGCAATATTCTTGAGCGCCTGCTCGCCGCGATCTTCGAACGAGTAAGCAAGCTTCCCCCGCACGTGCTCGTGCACCGTGGCGGAGATGCAGATGCCGCCGGGTTCCGCCAAAGGCTCGAGGCGAACGGCTACGTTGACCCCGTCCCCCTGGACATCGTTGTCATTGGTGATGATGTCACCGAGATTGATGCCGATGCGCAATTCGATGCGATGCGCGTCCGCGAAACTGGCGTTCCTCTGGGCCATGGCTTGCTGCAGCGCGACGGCGCTAGCCACCGCCTCCACCGCACTCGCAAACTCCACCAGAATGCCGTCGCCTTTGATCCTGACAATTCGCCCGGCATGAGCCTTGACGTGTGGCCGAACCACGTCCCGCAGCACACTCTGCAGACGGCGCCATGTGCCGACCTCGTCCTGACCAGTAAGCCGGCTATAGCCGACCACGTCGGCAAAAAGGATTGCTGCCAGTCGGCGTTGCACGCGCTCTTGCGACACAGAGTTTCTTCCGGATTAATTCGTCGACGGTGGTGTAGACCGAAGATGTGTATCTGGGAAGCCCCTATCATCGAACTCGCGGGCATACATTCGGAAAGGACAGCGTTTCAGCCAGGCCGCTCTTGATCTGATCAATGGCTACCGGTCCGGCGAGGCACGGATCACGCTTGGCGGCGACAAGGCATTCGATGTCGAAGGCTTCGTGCAAACCTTGCGGCAACCCCGTCACGGAGGAGCATCGGCCGCTGGGCAACATCATGCGCTCGCGCAAGGAAGCTTACCGCCAATCGTCAATTTTGCGCCATCAAGCGAACAACCAGGTGCGCAAAGAACCGGCGAATCTTGCCGAGGTGTTTGGCAGCTAATCTATTGACTGGCGCCGCGCATCAACCGCGCGCATCGAGGCCGGATTGGTCTATCTTCCTGCACGAACGCATTGGCTCGACGAGTTCCGAAAGGAGCTTCTGGCGGTGGGGCCAAACCGTTCGGCACTCTGCTAGTGTTGCTACAATGACGGCCTTAGACGCTGAGCCGAGGATCGAACCGTGCGGAGGCGCTCGGCCAAGCACCCGGCCCGCCGAACGCCCCGTTTTCACCAATGATCCCTGGACATGGGCATTCGGCCCGAGTCCAATGCGTGTTCAGAAAGGCCCGGCAAGATGGGGGACGGTGAGGTCGACGTTCATCTGGGAAATCCCGGGTTAGGTGACATTCCGTCCTGAGGGAATGATTGATGGCCTACCAAGAGACTTTTGTGCAGCGGGACCAACACCGGATCTACGTCCGAGACCACCCGGGGGCGGAACCGGCGATCATTCTCATGCACGGGTTCCCGGACAACCTACACCTCTACGACCGTCTGTCTCCTTACCTCTCGCCGCCGCGCCGGGTCGTGCTATTTGATTTTCTCGGGTGGGGCAGTTCGGATAAGCCGTCCGGCTATCCTTACACCACCGACAATCAAGTTGGTGACCTCGACGCCGTCATCACCCAACTGGGGCTCGGGCAAGTCGTCCTCGTCGCGCACGACGCCTCGGGCCCACCGGCCATCGATTGGGCACTGGCCCACCCCGAGCGCGTGGCCGGGCTGGTGTTGTTGAACACGTACTACTGCGAAATGCCGACGCTCCGGCCGCCGGAGGCGATCTGGCTCTTCTCCACGCCCGTGATCAGAAGCGTCGCGAGGCCTGTGTCGCGGATGTTCGGGAACTGGCTCTTCCGCCGGATGTACTGGTGGCAGGTCGGGAGGTTCATCCGAGACGCGGATGTCAGACGTGAGTTCGTGCCGCTGCTGTATCAACAGTTCGACGCCACGCCGAGTGCCCGCCCTGCCTTCTTTCGCCTGAACGAGGACTTATTGCCCATGGTCCGGTCGCGCACACAAATGATCCCCAAGCTGAAAGAGTTCAGACGCCCGGTCCGGATCATTTTCGGCGACGCCGATCCTTCCCTGAACAGCGGTGTCGCCCGGACGTTCCACGAGTTCCTCCCGGGCTCCGAACTATTCCTTATCCCGGGTGCTCGACACTTCGTCCAACTGGATGAGCCGGAGCAGGTGGCGCGGTTAATCCTGGCCATGCCAGGGCCGGGGAGTACGCCGGCCTGATGCCGGTAACAAAATCGGCCACCGCACCCGGCGGGCGTTTAGCTTCGTACGTCGATCGCATCGTCAGGGGCGAGAAACCTGCCGACTCATCAGTGCAGGCTCCCACGAAGTGCAGGCTCGCCATCAATTTCCCGCCGACCCTGCTCTCGCTCGCCAACGAGGTGATCGAATAGGGCATTGCAACCGCGCACGTCGTTTGTTGCGGTGCACGAGTCCGCAGTTGGCACAGAGCGTCGGTTCGCCGGTCGCGACAAGATCTTGAACTTACGTCAGGTTTCGGAGTACTCCGGACGGGCATGGACGCACCGGAGGTGGCGGAAGGCAAAGCCGGCCTAAAGACGGCGCGACCAGCCCGCCCGGCCCTGCCGCGCCACCCTCAGAACACCGGGTAGGCCTCGTTGCGCCCGAGGCCGAGCTCCATCCGTCCGAAATTCTCGGCGGCGACGTCGAAATTCATCACCACGTGCGAGGAGATCGCGTGCACGTCGCGCCAGCAGCGCTGCACCGGGTTGTCGTCGCGCAGGCCGCTGGAGCCGCTGATCTTGACCAGGTCGTCCATGGCCGCGCGCAGCATGCGCATGGCGTAGGTGAAATCGCGCCGCAGCAGGATCCGCTGCTCCAGGGTGACCTTGGTGTAGTCCTGCCGCGCGATGGCGAAGCAGCGCCTGGCGAGCAGCTCCGCTGCGTCGATCTGCGCCGCGATCTCCGCGACCCGGATCTGCACCGGCACGTGCTGGGCGACGGCGAGGGCGGTATAGGTCAGATAGCGCTGTCGCGTCCATTGCACGAAGTCGCCGTAGGCGCCGCGCGCGAGCCCCAGCGACGGTCCGAGCAGCGCATAGGTGTGCACCGCGATGAACGGCGTGCGGTAGATCGGCGCGCTGTTGATCCTCGATCCCGGCGAACAGGCGTCGCGCAGCGTGCTGAACGAGACGCTGCGGTGCTCGGGGACGAACACATTGTCGAGCGCCACGGTGTGCGAGCCCGAGCCGCGCAGGCCCGCGCAGTACCAGGTGTCGAGCACCGAAAGCTCGGAGATCGGCACCAGGAACAGGCGCATGTCGGGATGGTGCTCGCCCTCGCGATGCAGGAGGCCGCCGATCATGATCCACTGCGAATGCCTGATGCCGCTCGCCCACGACCACTGGCCGTCGAGGCGATAGCCGCCGGAGGCGGGCTCGACCTTCCCGGTCGGCGCGGCCGAGGTGGCGATGCAGGCGTCGACGTTCCTGCGTCCACACGTCGTGCTGCGCCTCGTCGGGAAAATGCGCGAGGATGCCGGCGTGATCGCTCAGGTAGTTCAGGCACCAGGCCGAGGAGCCGCAGGTCGAGCGGCCGAGCTCGACGGCGATGTCGAAGGCGACCTCGTGGTCGTGCTCGAAGCCGCCCCAGCGCTTCGGCATGATGGTGCGGACGAGGCCGGCTTCGATGAATTCCTCGACCGATTCGGGCGGAATGTTGCGGTCGCGCTCGGCCCTGACCGCCCGCTCGCGCAGCTTCGGGGCGAGGGCGCGCGCGCGCTGCACCATTTCCTCGCCGCTCGGGATGACCTTGGGCGGCGCAGCGGCGGACAACGTCTCCACGGCACTCATGCGTTCCTCCCGACGCTGCGGCGCGCATCGTCCCGCACCCCCGCTTGCGGGGGAGGGGGCGGGGGGGGGGTAATGGCCGCCCTTGTGGTCGGCCGCCGAGCGGATGCGCTCGTTGTAGATCGGCAGGGTCAACCCGCACACCTCGAAGCGCGGCAGGTAACCCATCAGGAATGCGTTGACGCCCAGCCGGTAGAGCCTGGCGACGTCGCCGGCGAGCAGCGCCTTCCTCTCTTCCTCGCTGAGGTCGTACTTGGCGATGGCCGCCGCCGGATCTGCCTTCATGGCGGCTCGAAAGCCGTGATCCCTCAGGATCTCCCGGCAGAGATAGTTCACCGCGTAAACCGACATCGATCAGCTCCAATTCCAGGCCGCATAGGCGTGGCCCTGCTCCATCTGCGGGGTGACGAATTTCGGCCGCCGACCGCCGACCGCACCGAGCATGGCGATCCAGTCGAGCAGCTCGCCGCCGACATTGCCGGCGCGCAGCAGCTGATCCTGCGTCGCCTCGCCGAGGAGGGTATCGGTCGAGCCCTGCTCGATCAGCGCGCAGACGCGCCGCGCCCAGTCGGGATCGGGCACGCCGTCCGACTTGCCGGGCGCGATGCGCGGCCCGAACACCTCGAGCGAGAAGCTGCCGCTGCCGACGACCGCGACGCGCAGCGGCTCGGGCCAGCGCTCGAGCGCGCGCTTGATGGTGACGCCCAGCTCGTAGCAGCGGCGCGCCGACGGCAGCGGCGGAAGGTGCCCGCTCACGAACACCGGAATGACCGGGACGCGCATGCTCGGGGTCATGAAATGCAGCGGCACCACCACCGAGTGGTCGACCGTGAATTCCTGCGCGAGCGCGAGGTCGAAGCCGGCCTCGATCGCGCTCTGCCGCAGATGCGCGGCGACATCGGGCCGCGACTTGATGGTGTAGATCGGCACCGAGCGCGGCTCGTCGTTCGGCCCCTTGAACGTCTCGGTCACCCCCATCGCGAAGATCGGAAGATTGTCGAGAAAGAAGGTGTTGAGGTGGTCGGTGTCGTACATCACGATGAGATCGGGCCGCATGGCCTCGAGCTCCCGCGTCACCGCCGCGAACAGCCGCGCCGTCTCGCAGTCCGGACCCTCGCGCTCCACCAGCGCAGGAAAGAACGGCGTGTGCGGCACGCCCAAGGCTCCGACGATCTCTGCCATCAACCCACTCCGCCCGGCCTTTCGCGGGCCCCTTCCCCGGCTCGGGACAAGCCGGGACCGCCGATACTACCCCTTCGCGATGCTGCAGGGATAGATCGATCGGTTCGCCGACGTTGTCAGGCCACGGCAGCAGGCGCAAGCTCGCGCGCTGGCACGCCAGCCCGGTGACGGAGGCGCAGGTGAAATTCCGATCGAGCTCCTCTGGATAGACAGCGACGAAAGCGCAGCGGCGTCCATCTTTCTGACAGCCGACGGGCGCGTCATTCTACAGGGTCGCGCCGTATCCCCGCAGGAGCGCCGGGCACTGGGTTTGCCCGCGACCGGTGACATGATCAGCGTCGACCGCAACCTGATCCACGCGATCAAGGACATGCTTTGACTCGGCATCGAAACGTCTGCGAGGCCTCGATCGCCGGGACGCCGCGCCATTCCGTCGAAAACGCGGATCTCGCCGGATAGCATGCGTCGCGACCAAGCCCGCGCGGGACGGCAGGAGGACATCACATGTTCCTCAGGAATTACTGGTATGTCGCGGCTCGCGACCAGGAGGTACAACGAAAACCGCTCGGCCGCATCATCCTCGGCGAGCCGATCGTCCTCTACCGGTTGGAGGACGGCACGACGGTCGCGCTCGAGGATCGTTGCGCGCACCGGCACCTGCCTTGTCGATGGGAAAACTGGTCGACGATACCCTGCAATGCCATTACCACGGCCTGCGCTACGATCGGACCGGGACGTGCGTGCGGGTGCCCGGCCAGACATGATTCCGCGCTCGGCGCGGGTCAAAGCTCTCCGGTGGTCGAGCGTTACCATTGGCTGTGGATCTGGATGGGCGATCCCGCGCTCGCCGATCCCGAGACGATCACCGACTACCACTGGCTCGACGATCCGAATTGGGGTGGCAAGGGCCAGTATCTGCACGTCGAGGCCAACTGGCAGCTGATCGTCGACGATCTCCTCGACCTCACCCATCTCGCCTTCGTGCACGAGACCACCATCGGCAATTCCGCCCTGGTCGATCAGGCGCAGGTCAAGGTGCAGCGCGCGCATGACAATGTCGTGGTCACCCGCTGGATCGTCGATGCTCCGGCGCCGCCGACCTTCGTGAAGGCCGGCGGCTTCACGTCGAACGTCGACCGCTGGCAGATCATCAACTTCACGCCGCCGGCATTCCTGCGGCTCGACGTGGGCGCAACCCCGACCGGCACCGGCGCTCCCGAGGGCAAGCGGGTCGGCGGCATCGGCATGTGGAACCTCAACGCCATCGGCGGCGCCTACACCTACCTCGATCCGCACACCGGCAGCGAATTCTCGGCCACGCTCGGCTTCACGTACAATTTCGAGAACCAGCATACCCTGTATCGGAACGGCGTCGACATGCACCTCGATGTGGGCGCGTCGCGGTTCGTGACCAAGGAGTTGCAGCTCGGCTGGGTCGGCTACGCCTACCAGCAGCTGTCGTGTGACACCGGCGCGGGCAATCGGGTCGGATGCTTCAAGTCGCGCCTGTTTGGCGTCGGCCCGCAAATCGGTTACGTCGCGCCGCTGGGGACGACCCACCAGGCCTATTTCAACTTGAAGGGCTACAAGGAATTCGAGGCCGAGCATCGTCCGGAAGGCTGGAACGTGTGGTTCACCCTGGCGATCTCGCCTGCAGCCCCCCCGTCACCGCCGCCCACGAGGTTGGTTACGAAGTAACGCGATCTGGACGATCCCCGGATCAGTCCGGTGACGCGCAGTGGAGCACCCGACCGGAATGCACTATAGAGCACGATGTGAGCGCTGATTGTGTGCCGGCCGTGACCTTCGGGTATCAAATGGGTTGTTTCAAACCGATTGCGCTACCGGCGCCGTGAGCCGCAGCGCAGCCATCGACCGCGCCTGCCGCTATTTCGACAGCGGCGAGTTCATCGTCGATCTCGCGCGGCGGGTCGCCATCCCGAGCACCAGCCAGGAACCGGAGCGCGCAGGCGCGCTGCGAAGCTATCTCGACGACGAGATGGTTCCGAGCCTCGCCAGGCTGGGATTGGCATCGCGCATTCTCGACAATCCGGTCGGTCCTCCGTTCCTGGTGGCGGAGCGCATCGAGGATCCGGCGTTGGTCACGGTTCTGATCTATGGCCACGGCGATACCGTGCGCGGCCTCGACGATCTGTGGCGGCCGGGCCTTTCACCGTGGACGCTGACGGTCGAAGGCGACCGCTGCTACGGCCGCGGCACTGCCGACAACAAGGGACAGCATACCGTCAATTTCGCTGCGCTCGCGGCGGTGCTGGCCGAGCGCGAGCAGCATGGCCCGGGTCTGGGCTTCAACGTCAAGGTGCTGATCGAGATGGGAGAGGAGATCGGTTCGAGCGGGCTCGCCGAGCTCTGCACTCGACACAAGAACGGGCTCCTGAAGGCGGATGTGCTGGTCGCCTCCGACGGTCCGCGCATCGCTCCCGGTCAACCGACCATCTTCCTGGGCGCACGCGGCGGGCACCCGATCGACCTGACCGTCGATCTGCGCGAAGGCGGTCATCATTCCGGCAACTGGGGCGGCCTCCTCGCCAATCCCGGAATCATCCTGGCGCACGCGCTGGCCTCGATCACCGATGCACGGGGAACGATTCTGGTGCCGGAATGGCGGCCGCCGCTGCCGGCGTCGGTGCGGCGCAGCCTGGAAGGGCTGGTGATCGAAGGCGGCGGAAACGGCCCGCGCATCGACTGCGACTGGGGTGAGCCCGGAGCTCACGCCGGCGGAGCGTCTTTATGGCTGGAACAGCTTCGAGATCCTCGCCTTCACCACCGGCACGCCGGAGCGGCCGGTCAATGCCATTCCCGGCAATGCGCGCGCGCATTGCCAGCTGCGCTACGTGGTGGGAACCGCTACCGACGACATCATTCCGGCTCTGCGCCGCCACCTCGATCGCCACGGCTTCACGCAGGTCGAGGTCCGCCTCGGCCGCGAGGGCTTCTTCAGGGCGAGCCGGCTCGACCCCGACGATCCCTGGGTCCATTTCGCCGCCCGCTCGATCGAGCGCACCACCGGGCGGGCGCCGACCATTTTGCCCAATCTCGGCGGTCGCTGCCCAACGACAGCTTCGCCGAGGTGCTCGGCCTGCGCACGATCTGGGTCCCGCATTCCTATGCCGGCTGCTCGCAGCATGCGCCGGACGAGCACCTGCTCGCGCCGATCGCGCGCGAAGGGCTCGCCATCATGGCGGGCCTGTTCTGGGACATCGGCGAGGGCGGCGTTCCATCGACCGCTGCCGCCGCTGTGACGACGGAACGCCTTCCGACTTGAGCTAAGGAATTTCGGTCGAGTTGACCAACAGATGCGTCGGGAGTGCAGCGTCAGCTGTTCACCGGCTGCGGACAAGTCATCGTATATTGCTCGTCGCTATGTGCCACACGCGGACCTCGGCGCTATTCGATACTTCGTCGGCGCGGGCGAGCAGTATCGGTGGGATTTCCAGACCGAGCGTCTTCGCGGTGGTGAGGTTCATGGTGAACTCGTACTTCGTCGGCTGCTCCGCCGGCAGCTCGGCTGGCTTTGCTCCTTGAAGAATTCGGTCTATGTAGCTCGCGCTGAACTGTTCTGAATCGGCTGCTGGTCCGTGTCTGCCATGGGTCCAAACCCGAACGCCTCTTTGAAGGTCGTACGTCCGGTCAAAGTCTCATGGCGAGCAAATGTCGTCCGCAGTACCCCTCGATAACCGGACGTTCGTCCGTACTCCATACTTCCGGGTCGTGCCGTAAACGGCCATGGCGCTATGTTGAGCCAACGACGGAGATGTAAGGCAAAGACGATTTGGAGGGCATCATCAGACAGGCTGGAGTCGTCATGTGGTCTCACCTACTCACTCTCGCCTGCGCCCTGCTCCTGCTGCCCGCGCAAGCCCTGGCCGGCGCCAAGGAGAAGGTCGCGGCGCTTGCTCCGTCGGGGCTGGTGCTCGTGATGGACGAAAAGGGCAACGAGCTAGTGGCCCAGAACGCTGACCAGCCCTTCGTCCCTGCCTCCGTCACCAAGATCGTGACCGCTTGGCTGGCGATGGAGGTCCTGGGCGGCGACTACCGCTTCCAGACGCGCTTCTACCTGGACGGCGAGCGGAAACTATACGTGCGCGGGGGCGGCGATCCCTATCTGATTTCCGAAGAGCTGGCTCAGCTCGCGTCGGAGCTGGTCGCCGCGATCGGCAAGGAGCCGCTCACCGGCATCGTGCTCGACGCGAGCTACTACCCCTCCGACATCCGCATCCC
The DNA here is from genome assembly GCA_963840535.1 of uncultured Alphaproteobacteria bacterium. GTDB lineage: Bacteria > Pseudomonadota > Alphaproteobacteria > Rhizobiales > Xanthobacteraceae > VAZQ01. The sequence continues at coordinate 73,203 of CAWIZJ010000019.1, read as the reverse complement.
GGGCATCGAGGACACCGACGAGGCCTACGACGCGCTGAACTCGGCGCTCGCGGTGAACTTCAACACCATCCACGCGGTGCGCAAGGGCAAGACGGTCCGCTCCGCCGAGAAGCAGACCCCGATCACGCCGCTGGCGATCAGCCAGTTCCGGGCGCGGGGCCGCCAGGGTCGCAGCCGCATCAGCCTGACCCAGGACCCCGCGGTGGGCCTGCAATATGCCGGCGAGCTGATCGCCGCATTCATCGAGCGGGCCGGCGGCAGCGTCAAGGGCGAGATCTCGACCGGAACCGTGCCCGACGGCCTCGAGCCGGTCTACGTTCACCGCCAGTCGCGCAGCCTTGCGGAGATCCTCACCGGGTTGCTCCTCGGCTCGAACAACTACATCGCCAACCAGGTCTTCCTGGAGATCGGCGGGCATCGCCTGGGCGGGCCGGTCAGCCTCGAGAAGTCGCTCCAGGTCGCGGACGAGATGCTCGCGAAGCACGGCCTTGCCGATTCCATCCATCTCGAGGAAGGGTCGGGCATCAGCCGCGACAACCGCTTCACGGCCCGCGGCCTCGCCCAGTTGCTGCACCTCTTCAAGCCCCATGCCACCCTGCTCCGCGGCGGCGACGGCGCCCTCTACAAGACCGGCACCTTTTCCGGCGTCCGCACCTTGGCGGGCTATGCCGACACCTCCAGGCATGGGCGAGTGCGCTTCGTGATCTCGCTCAAGAGCAACGACGGCGCGATGCGCTTCCGGCTGCTCAAGGCCATCCAGTCCGGGCTTTAGCCGGAGCCGCGCCCGCCGAGATGTTCCCCACGCTCGCAAAAGACCACAATGTTCGCTAATGGGTCAAAACCCGAATGTCTCTTTGAAGGTCGTACATCCGGTTCTGCTGGCTGCAGACTTGGTCCGCGAGAGCATCCGTCGGTCAAGCCGACCCATTCTGCTTTAGTGCCTCACCAGTCGCGGAAGCCGCCTGGTCAGGATCTGCTCGGCTTCCTCGGCGATACGGCGGATGATCTCGGCAGCAAGCGGAAGGTCGTGGATCAAGCCGGCATCCTGGCCCATCGACAGCGGAGCTTCGTCGGCATCGCCGCTTCGGCGTGCCGCCTCGACGGCGGCATGCGCCTCGGCCCGCCGCTGGCGCAAGGCCCATTCCCGCCCCGCCCACCGCTCGATGAAGCGGTTGCGCCGCGAGCGCGACATCGCGCCGGGCCAGACTTTTCCGGCTACGATATCGGGAATCTCCGAGAGCAGCGTATCGTGACCGTCGCTGTCGAGGATTGCCTGCTTGAAATTGGGATGCAGCGGAGATTCCGCGCTGGCGAGAAAGCGCGTACCCAGCAGGACTCCGTCGGCTCCGAGCGCCAGCGCCGCGGCAAGGCCGCGTCCGTCGGCGACGCCGCCCGCCGCCAGCACCGGAATCGGGTGGACCGCATCGACCACCATCGGCACGAGCGCAAGGCTTGCCTGCCAGCCCACGTGTCCGCCACCCTCGGTGCCCTGCGCAACGATGACGTCGGCGCCGCACTCCGCCCCATGCATGGCTTCGGGCACTCCACCGGCCATGAACGTCACCTTGCAGCCTGCCGCTTGCGCCCGCGCGATATAGCTGTTCACGTCCTGATCCGGCCGCGGCCAGGCGAACGCCATGACCGGCGGTCGCAATGCCAGCGCCGCGGCAAAGCATTCCTCGCGCACATCGAAGATGAGGAAATTCAGCGCAAAGGCCTTGTTGGTGCGCTCCCGGATCGCGGCCGTCCCGGCCCTGATCTGGTCCGGATTCAATTGGTGACAGCCCATGGCGCCGAGCCCGCCGGCGCTCGACACGGCCGCCACCAGGTCGGGCGCGTAGATCGATCCCATGCCGCCGAGAGCGATCGGGTGCTCGATGCCGAGCAGGTCGCAGACCGGCGTGTGAATCATGATCCGGCTCCGCAGCCCGGGTGCAAGCTCAACTCACGTTCTGCAGCAGCAGGAGCAGGCCACCGACGATGCCGATATTGGCGAGCATGCCGTTCTGCATGCCGGTGCGCATCGGACCTTCGACCTCCCAGAACCGCAGCAGAAGCGCCGACGCGACCACGGTGAAGACCAGCAGCAGCACGACGCCCACGACCGGGTACCAGTTGAACAGGACAAGTGCGCAGCCCACGAACTCCATGCCCTGCCCGATCCAGAACGTCGGCCTGGGGAACGGGCACTTGAAATTCGTCAGGCGCTTGACGTGATCCTCGATATGGACCCGTTGCAGGTTGCGCAGGCCGACCGCCAGGAAGAACGCGACGATCAGCAAGCGTCCGGCAGTGTCGAGCCACGAGGCGTCTTGATAGTACACGGTGAATCCTCCCTATTCGGCCCTGTCGAGCATCGGTCTCGCGACCACGTCATCGTGTCAGCGGAGCATGGTGTTGGGCAGGAACAGCGCCAGCTGCGGATAGACCAGCAGCAGCGCAATGAGCAGACCCATCGCGTACCAGAACGGCCAGATGCCCCGGAAGATCGTGTACATCGGCACGTCGGGAACCAGCCCCTTCACGATGAAGACATTGATCCCCACCGGCGGACTGAGCAGGCCCATCTGGATGATCAGAACGGCGACGACGCCGAACCACACCAGGTCCACCTCGAGCGCCTTGAGCACCGGCAGGACGACCGGCAGCGTCAGGATCAGCATGGAGAAATCCTCCATGAATGTGCCCAGCGCCAGGTAGGTCAGGATGATGATGACGAGTATCCCCGTCGTGCCGAGGTCGAAGCTCAACAGGAAGCGCACCACGATCTCGGGAAGTTGCGACAGCGTCATGAAGGGAATGAACACGTAGGCTCCCATCAGGATCAGGAACACGGTGGCGGTCGTCCGCATGGTCTGCAGGACGATCGCTTTCATGACGGTCCAGCTCAACTTGCGCCGGAAGAGCGCGACCAGGAGCGTGAAGCTGGCGCCGAACCCCGATGCCTCGATGGGCGTAAAGAGCCCGAGATAGATGCCACCGATCGTGACGAAAACCACGAGAACGATGCTCGAGGCACGCCCGAGCGAAGCCATCCGTTCCGCCAGCGCGGCACGCGGACCGGGAGGTCCGGCCTCCTTGCGGATGGTGGTCACGATGTAGATCGTCGCGATGAACAGCAGCGTGAGAACAATCCCGGGCAGCACGCCAGCCAGGAACAGCCGCCCGATCGACTGCTCGGTCAGGATCCCGTAGATCACCAGACCGGCGCTGGGCGGAAAGGTAAATCCCAGCGTCCCTCCCGAGGCCACCGTACCGGTCGCGAGCGCATCGTCGTACTTGTAGCGTCGCATCTCCGGCAGGGCGACGCGGCCCATGGTGACCGCCGAGGCGGCCGACGAGCCGCACAGCGATGCAAAGCACGCACAAGCGATGATGGTGGCGGATGCGAGCCCACCGCGGATGTGGCCTACCCAGGCATAGGCGGCATTGTAGAGATCGCGCCCCATCCCGGACGCCCCGGCGATGTTGCCCATCAGCACGAACATGGGAATGACGGACAGCTGGTAGAAGCTCGCGATCGCGAAGGTCTCCGAGCTCAGCGAGGGCAGCGCATGCTGCCACCCGCGAATTGCGATGTTGCCGATGAGCCCCGCTATCAGCATCGACAAGCCGACCGGCATTCGCAGGATGAACAGCAGGAACAGCCCCGCCAGGCCGAGAAGCCCGATATCGGTGTTGCTCATCGCGGGCTCCGGCTCGCGCTGCTGTCGTCGTCCACCTCGAGGCGGCTCTCATCGGACAGCAAGGGGACACGCCCGGTCAGCGCCAGCACCGCAGTCTCCGTGAACAGCACGAGCGAGTAGAGCCCGACGCCGATTCCGAGCGCGAAATAGATCGGCTCGAACGGAATATTGAGCAGGAGCGTGCTCTCGCCGAGCCTGGCCGCCGTGCGGCCGGTGACGAGCAGACGCCAGCACCAGATCGCGGTGACGATGGCGGCGAACAGCTTGACGAAGATGCCGTTGATCCATTCGAACCAGGGGCCGAGCAGCGTGGCGAAGATGTCGGCGGTGACGTGCGCTCCGGTCCTGCCGCCGTAGGCGATGGCCGACGCCACGATCAGGACCAGCAATGTAATCGACAGGTCGAGCGAGCCGTATAACGGGCTGTTGAAGAGGTACCGTCCGGTCACGTCGACGACGATCATGCTCATCAGCACGAACAGCAGCACACCGCCGCAGTAGAGCGCCACCGCCCGTGTGATCCGGTCGACGATCGTGAGCATGCCCCACCCGCCGGACGCGCCGGAATGGCGCGAGGGCGTCGCGCGAATTCCGCCCTCGCGCACGTCACCCCTATTTGTTCATCGCCGCGTAGGCAGCGCGGATATCGGGAACTCCGCCCTTCTCGAATTCGGTGAGCACCTTTTCCAGCGCTGGCTGGGCAGCGTTGAACAGCGTCTTGCGGACCTCCGGAGACAATTGGATGAGCTCGATCCGGTTGCTGTCGCGGGCCAGCTTGAACGCCGCCTGCTCCCAGTCGTCGAATATCTTCGAGGCCTTCAGTGCCAGCGTCTTGCCGGTGAGCTTGTCGAACGCCGCCTTCTGCGACGGCGTGAGCGACGCATAGCTCTGCTGGTTCATGATCGCGCCGCATGGATTGTGCAGGCCGGACACCCCGACGGTCACGTATTTGGCGATCTCGCTCACGCGCCAGGGCGGCATCAGGGCGGTAGGAGTGAGGGCGACCATATCCACCACACCGGTCGACAACGCATTGTACATGTCGTTGAGATCCATCGGCACCGGTGAGGCCCCCCATGAGGCGACGATCGGGGCGAAGGCGGCACCCGGCGTCATGACCTTGACGCCTTTCAGATCGGCCATGCTGCGGACCGGCTTGTCGCGGGAGATCAGCGTCGCCTGCGGCACCGAGTACATGTGGATGTTCTGCACTTCCTTGTAGTCGCTCGCCATCAGCGCGTCGGGAACCGCCCACAGGCGGTTGGTGGCGTCGGACGCGGTGGTCGCCGCGCCCGGCTGCACGATCAGCATGGTCTTGGCGAACACCTTGGCGTGGAAGGCGTGACAGATGTCGGAAATGTCGGCCACCCCCTCCACCGCGCGCTTGTACTGCTGGAACGGGCCAGCGCCGAGCGAACCGCCGGCATAGACCTTGATGGTCAAATCGCCGTTGGTCGCCTGCGCGACATCCTTGCCCAGCTGCTCGTACATCCCGACGATGGGATGCGTCGGAGGCAGGAAGGTCGCAAGCTTGAGCTCCTTGGCGACGGCGACCGATGCGCCGAGCTGCGCCCCCGCCGCCAGAAGGACAGCGGACAGAGCGCAAGCCAATGCAGTTCGCAAATCGATCTTCATGCTTTCTTCCTCCCTCTCATGAGCGTTCGCCCGCAGTCATTTTTGAACGCATACGCGCGCAATTTAGAACGCATACGCGTATTCGAGGCAAGGAGGCCGCAGCGACCGGCACCACCTGCCGTTGCCGTCATGATCGCGCCAGGATGGCCTCGAAGGCGCGCGTCAATTCGCCTCGCCGGTCGTCCGCGCGTCCGGTCGGCACGCCAGGCCACGAAACCGTCGGGCCGTATCAGCGTCGCGCCCGCGTTCGACAAGCCGTAGGCATCGCCAAAACCGCCACCCGGATCGCGCAAATCGGTGCCGATCCGGTAGGCCGCGAGCTTCACGCCGAAGCGCGCAGCCGCGGCACGTGCAGCGTTGCACCAGGCATCCCCGTCCGGGCCGGCGAGCAGCAGGAAGGAGCGTCCGGTCAGGTCGATGGTCGAAATCGGCTTGCCGTCCCGCTCCAGCCACAGATGGGGAGCGCGCGAACCAGGACGGCCGAACGTGCGCCGCGGGTCGTCGTGGAGGGTCTCCTCGCCGCTCTCCGAGCGGATCGCGCCCGAACGGTAGAGGTAGCCGAGCTCGATATTGAAGTCGTTGGCGGGGGGCTCGAAGTCCTTGGCGCCGAGATAGGGCGCGGTGCGCGTCACATAACGCGTATAGGCCTGCTCGACGGTGAATTTGCCGACCGGCTTGCGCTCCACCTCGTAGGTATCGAGCAATTCGGGCCCGGCAATGCCCTCGAGCACGAGTGCGAGCTTCCAGGCGAGATTGTGGGCGTCGTGAATTCCGGTATTGCCGCCGAACCCGCCGTTCGGCGGCATCAAGTGCGCCGCGTCGCCGGCGAGGAAGGTGCGACCGACGCGAAATTTGCGCGCCACGTCGGAGGTTGCACGCCAGCGGGCGATGCCGTCGATCTTGACCGGCAGGTCGGCCACCCCAACCCCGGCGCGGACGAACTCGATCAGTCGCGACTCGCTGATGTCGGCCGCCGCATCGGATGCGGCTTTGGGATCCTTCTTGGGGTCACCGACCGTGTTCACCGCCAGAAAGCCCGACTGGCAATCCTTGTCCATGCGGAAGAACCCGCCGAGCGTGGGATTGTTGATGTAGATCACGCTCAGCTGCTTGCCCAGCAAATACGGAGCGAGATCGGCATGGAAGTAGATGGTGACGCTGTTGGAAAACACGCCCCGCCCGTCGAAGGGAATGTCGAGCAGCTCGCGCACCTTGCTGTGGGCTCCGTCGGCACCGACCAGATACTTGCCTCGCAACCTGCGCCGGTTGCCGGTGTCGACGTCCTGCGCCGTCACCGTGACCCCGTCGGCGTCCTGCTCGACACCCGCGACCTCGTAGCCGTCGAGCACCCTGGCGCCCGCAGCTTCGGCGCGCCGGCGCAGAATCGGCTCGAGGCCCGGTTGGGTCACGAACAGCCGCCGGCACGGGCTCAACGCATCGACGCCCTCGTTGAGGCTCGGGATGATGTCCGCGAGCTTCTTGCCGGCGAGCGTATCCATGATGATGAGCGCGCCCTCCGGCTCGAATTCCTTGCGCGACTGCTCGCGCACCTCGTCCTCGATCCCTGCCGAGCGGAACATCTCGAGGGTCCGCATGTGAAAAAAGGCGGCGCGCGGAAGCGTCGAGCCGCCCCGTATGCGCTCCACCGCAAGCGAGGAGATGCCATGCTGTGCCAGAAACATCGCCGTTGACATGCCGATCAGGCCACCACCGGCGATCAATACCGGAACGTCGGCTTCGACCGATGCTGCTCCGCTCACGACATCCTCCCCTCACGCTGTTCGCTTGTTCTTGGTCGAAATTCTAGTTCGGGGCCGCAAAGCCCTCGCATGACGGCTGGCTATAACGCCAATTGCGAGCGGTTATAGTTGGGCGGAGTCCAGCGCACCTCTCGAAGCTCGGTAGGGTGGGCAAACGCGCGCACGTGCGATGCGCAATGCCGTGGTGTTCACGCGCGTTTACCCACCCTACGGCCCGCGGAGCGCCAGCTCGGAGCAGTCAATGCTTCCACAGCCGGTCCGAGGCGATGCGGGCCCCTTGTGCAAGGGCCTCGAGCTTGAGCCACGCCACCTTGGGATCGCATCCCGACCATCCCACGAAGGTACCGAAACCGCAGTCGGTGCCTGCGATCACGTTCTCCCTGCCCGCGATGCGCGCGAACGTCTCCAGCCGCTGCGCCACCAGCCGCGGGTGCTCGACGTGATTGGTCAGGGTATCGATCACGCCGGGGATCAGGACCTTGTCGTCGGGAATTCGAACCGTTTCCCATACTTCCCATTCGTGCGCGTGACGCGGATTGGCAGCCTCGAAATAGATGAAGCCGGCTTTCGTCGCGAGCACCGGATCGATGATGTCCTTGAGCTCAACGTCGTGATGGTGGGGGCCGGCATAGTTCCCCCAGCACAGGTGCAACCGGACCTTCTCGGGAGGCAGTCCGCGGGTCGCCTCGTTCATCGCCTCGATCGCCATCGGCACGTAGGCCTTGATATCGGCGGTACCGACCCCGCCGGTGTAGCAATGGGCGCGCATGGGGAGATCGGGGGCATCGAGCTGCAGATTGAAACCAGCCGCCACGATCGCCGCGTACTCGACCGCAAGCGCCCTGGCCGCCGCCTCGATGTAGGCCTCGTCCGACGGATAGTAGAGGTTGGGAAAATTGAACAGCATCTGCCCGGGGGTCACCGCCGGGATGAATGCGTCGTCCGGCGATGCGCCGCCGAGCGCCGCTTTGAGATTGTCGATGTCGCGCTGCACGGCGTCGGTGTCGCGCAACTCTATCGGACCTTCCACGTTCGGCATCACCAGATGGCGGCCACCTTCGTTTTCGACGAAAAGCTTGTTGACGATGTCGGGAAACTCGCCGAGGTCGGTAGCGACGAACTGGGCACGATTGGCGAAACCGGAATAGCGCTGCATGACGTAGTTGCTGAAGCCGACCTTGCTCATCTCCCCGTCGGAGACTACGTCGACGCCGGCATCCCGCTGCTTGCGGACCACCTCCGCCACCGCCTCCCGGATGCGTGCGCGAAGCACGGCCTCGTCCACCGACTTGCCGTCGATGAGGTCCCACATCATGCGAGTGAGATCGGGCGGACGCGGCAGGCTGCCGGCATGAGTGGTGAGAATGCGTTCGGTGCTTCGCTTCATCGATGCGCCCCCTCCCCGTTCATGACCAGTCCCGTGTCTAGTGCGGTGTCTTTGACGTTCCGATCAGTCTCGCGGCGGTTCCGTCATCGGAACGTCAAAGACAAAACCGCACTAGCACCATAGACTTGCTAGTGTCCCTTTGCTTCCGACGTTCGCTCTCGAGCGTGCTGCAATGTGAAGCGAACGTCGGAAGCGGGACACTGAGGCGGCATTCTCCGATTGTCCCGGGCCTTTCGCTTTCGCCCAGTAGTCCGGCGACGCCTTGGTCGCCGCCAACCGCCGCGCGTCCTCGTAGCCCGGCGCCATCGAGGCCGTCGTGCCGGTCATCACCTGGTGGTGGTCGATGTCGAGCAGGCGCAGCCAGCTCTGCTGGCCGAGCGTCAGGCCGATCATGCAGCCGAGCTCGACCAGCTCGGGCTCGCTGAAATGCTCGTGCATGCGGTCCCAGAATGCATCGTCGGTGCCGAGGTGCCAGACGATCGCCTCGGCATAGGCCAGTGCCGCCTTCTGGCGCCCGTCGTACCTCGCCGATTTCTCGAAGTTGAGCAGGTCCAGAACATGGTCCTCGATCAGTGCGCCGCTGGTGGTGGCCTTCACCGAACGCTGATTGCCGCAATATTCGCAGCTCACCGAGCGCGACACATAGAGCCGGCAAAGCTCCTTGATGCCGTGATCGAGCACCCCGTTGCGGAAGATGTCGCGCCAGGAATTGGCGAAGAACCAGAAGCAGGCCGGCACATGCGCGCGCACGGCCGAGCTTTCCGGCCGCGGCGTGCCCTCGCTCTGGCACCGGCGCATTTCCTCCTGCATCGCGGCGTCCATTTTCTCGAGCGGGACGTAACTGATGCGTTGCTTCGTCATGATGGCTCCTTGCGTGCTGCCGACGCGCTCTCGTCGCGAGCCGCCGGCCCTACTCGGCGGCCTGGACCGGCGCACGGTCACTCCGTCCGGCGTCCTGCGCCTTGGCATAGTCGGCGGTGGCCTGATACTCGCTCATGCGATCCTGCGCGGTCCTGATGCCGACCACGTCGCGGGCGAAGGCGGCGAGCGGTCCCGCGCCGCTGAACTCGGCGCGCTTCATCGTCAGCGACAGCAGCGTTTGCAGCGGCGTACCGTTGAAGTTCTCGAACATGTAGAGCCTGCCGCCCCAATCGGTCAAATAGAGATCACGGATGACGCGCGCGATCTTGATCCGGTCGTACGGCTCCCCGGCTGGCCCCGCATTGAGCTTCTCGAACCAGGGCCGCATCTTCGGATCGAGCCATTGCTTCTCGGTCGGGAACATGACCGCCGCGCGGCCGCACAGGTCGATCAGCTCGTGGACGACCTGGCCGAAATGCTCGAGGAAATAGACGCGGCCCCAGTTGAACAGCTGGATATCCGGCTTGTAGAGACCGCCCGGGGTATGGAACCCGCGATCCTCCGATGCGATCACGTGGGCGGCGACCGATTGCGAGAACCCGATGATGCGGGCGAGCCGCGACTGCACCGCGTCGATCCTGGCGGTGCCGAGATGCTCGCAGATAAGGATCGCCAAGCCTGCCATCAGCTCCGCCCGGACCGCCTGGCGCACCAGGGCATGATAGTGCACCCAGTCGAACACGCGCTGCGGATAGAGCCTGGCGTGGTCGGGATTGCCGATGTGGAATACGTATCGCCAGGGAATCAGCACGTTGTCGAACAGGACCGTGGAGTTCAGCTCGTCGCCCTGGGCGGCCAGCGGGTGCTCGACCGGGTCGTCCTTCACCACGCTTTCGCGGCAGACGATGGTGACGCCCGGCGTGCTCGCCGGACAAACGCCGTAGATGATCTGGTCGCCCTTGGCGCCCGGCCGGAAGAACACCCCCAGATGCAGGAAATCGCCGAACGCGGAGCCGGTCCCGATCGCCTTCACCCCGTTGACGACGATGCCCTCGTCGGTGGTCCGCACGATGCGCAGCGCCGGCGAAGTGCCGTGCGCGTTCGGGTCGGAACGGTCGGCCTGCGGATCGACGAAATGCGGGGCGCAGACGAGGTCATTGTCCATCGCATGCCGATAGAAGGTGCGGATGTTGTCGGCGAGGCCGCGTCCCTCGGCTCCGATCGACGCCTGCTCCCAGGGCTCGGGGTCGTCGATGTAGGTGACCATGATGTAGTTCTGCACATCCGGCGTGCGCGGGCACGACGCCGCCACGAAGTGCTTCATGATGAATTCGTGGTAGCGGCGCTTGCGGACCAGCGCTTCCTTGCTGCGATGCTGGAACCAGGTCATCGACCGTCGCTCGCCTTCGTCGTCGACGAAGGTCAGGACGTCCCACAAGTCCTTGCGATGGTGCAGATCGAAGAATTCAGCCGTGCGCCGGGCGTAATCGCGCGTCAGCGGGTGGGTCGCGACATTGTCGACCTTCTCGTTGCCGACCCAGACCACGCGCCCGTCGTCGAGCGCCTCGAGATACTGCTTGCCGGTGCGCAGCACGCCCGCTCCTCCGCCATTCGGCGCCGTCGTCGGGCTGTCGGCCGCATCGGCGGCCAGCCCGACGGCAACGATCCGCCGATCACTGATTGCGATCTGCTGCTAGCGTACGCCCGCGCCATCGGCTAAACTATAAACTTCGTGATATGGCGACTATTCCGCGTAGCTATCACAGTGAGCCCGACCTGCATCATCTGCAGGTCTTCGACCTTCTGTTGCGCGAGCACAGTCTGACGCGGGCGGCACGGACGCTGAACGTCACCCAGCCGGCGCTGAGCAAGACCCTGGCGCGCCTGCGCCGCTACTTCGACGACCCGCTGTTCGTGCGCGTGGCGCTGCGCATGGAGCCCACGCCGAAGGCGCTCAAGCTGCAGGCGCCGATCCAGGCGATCCTCGAGCGCATGCGGCTGCTGCGCAGCGAGCACGTATCGTTCGACCCGCGCATCTCGCACCGCACCTTCAGTTTCTGCGTGGTCGACGCCGGCCTCATCAAGCTGCTCCCGCCGCTGGTCGACACGGCTGCTGGACGAGGCGCCCAACGTGCGGCTGAACGTCCTGCAACTCGAGGCCCAGCATCTGGAGCCGTGGCTCGAGACCGGCAAGCTCGATTTCGCGATGGGCTCGTTTCCTTCGCTCACCAAGGGCATCCGCCGACAGCAGCTGTGGGTCGAACGCTATGTCAGCGTCGCGCGCAAGGGCCACCCGCGCATGTCGGCCGAGCCCACCATGCGTGCCTTCGCCACCGAGAAGCACGTCCTGGTCTCGATCTCGGGCAGCGGGCATGCCCATCAGCTGGCCGAGCGAGCGCTGGAGGCAGCGGTTCCCGCAGAGAACATCATCTGTCGCATGCCGATGTTCATCGGTGCCGCCATCGTAGCCAAGCAAACCGATGCCATTGCGACGTTGCCGCTGTCGGTTGCCAACGTGCTCTGCAAGGATCTCGATCTCCAGGTGATCACGCCGCCGATCAAGCTGCCCAGGATCGACATCTACCAGTATTGGCACGACCGATTTCACCGCGATCCCGGCAATCAATGGATCCGATCGATCTTCAAGACTCTGTTCGGCAGGACGCGATCGCCCAGCAATGACCTGCGCCCCTGGCTGGCGCGTACGTCGTGCTCGAGCCGGCAGTCGAGGTTCGATCGCGCCGAAGCTGCGGTGACGGAGCGCGCCGGACCTTGGGCGACGCGACGTCCCGATCGGGCTCATGCGGCGGATTGATTGATTGCCGACGTTTCCAGACCTGTCGGGCTGCGTTCAGTGCGAACCGGATCGCGCAGGCCGAGAATGCGCCGGGCGTTGCCGTAGAACAGCTTCTCCCGATCCGCCTGCGACAGCTCGAGCTGGTCGATCAGCGCGAGCGCGGTCGCCGGATCCCAGCAGGGATAGTCGGTGCCGTACATGACGTGGTCGATGCCGTAGTACTCGATCGCGAACTCGCATGCCGGGCGCGTGCGGCGAGACCGTGTCGGTGTACATGCGCTTGAGGTAGTGGCTCGCGGGCCGCGGAAGTCCCGCCGCGCCGGTGTTCTTGTCCATGCGGCCGGACTGGTACGGCAACGCGCCGCCGGTGTGCGACATCACGATCTTCAGGCCCGGGTGGCGCTCCATGATGCCGGAGAGCACCAGCCGCGACGCTGCGACGCTGACCTCGATCACGCGACCGAGGCTCAGATGCAGCGCGCCGCCGTAGCCGTCGAGCAGGTCGACGAAGATTGCATCGGTCGGGTGCAGGAACATCGGCAAGCCGAGCTGCTCCACCCGGGCATAGAACGGCTCGAGCCGCTCGGCATCGATGCGGGGATCGCTGCCGATGCTGCCCGGCAGGTTCACGCCCATCAGCCCCAGCCGCGCGACCGCGTCGTCGAGCACGTCGATGGCGATCGAGGTATCGACCAGCGGCACCGCCGCGCTCGCCCACAGCCGGCCCGGATGCCTGCGCTGCGCACCCGCCATCTCCTCGTTCCAGGCAGTGGCGAGGTCGCGGCCCTCCTCCGCCGGCAGGTCCGAGAAGTACACCGAGAGCGGCCCGATCGAGCACACCACGTCGACCTCGTGGCCGAGCCCGTCCATGTGGGCGAGCTGCGCATCGAGGTCGAACCATTCCGCCCAGCTGTCGAGAATGTAGTCGCCCCCGTCCTGGCGGTAGTAGGTGTAGCCGCCGCGGTCGTTGACCTCGGCGCGCGGATAGCTCTTGCGCCTGCACAGGCGATCGGAGATCGAGCGCGGCCACCAGTGGAAATGCGAGTCGATGATGCGCATGGCGTGCTCCTCGATGCAATTCTAGGGATCGCCGATATCGGGGTAAAGCCGGCGACCGCACGACCCGGGCGCTGCCACCGCCATGACCTTGAGCGTGTCCGGTTCGCTATGCGCCAATGCATTTCGCGCGGTCCTTCCTTACCTTATACATTTCGTACTTTCATATTGACTACATATCGCGATGGTGCTAGAAAGGCTCGCCTTGCTCATCGAGGGGCGCCTCCGGAGGCGATCCTGCAGGCGGAGCGAGGCTCGGCGTCCCGCGGCTGCGGCTCGCCGCGGAGCAAGTAAAGCCGTTCGCAGGACGGCAGGCTGTTTGAAATCGTAAGCATTGGAGCGCGACCGCGGCGGGCCGGCGATGACCGTCGTCGTCCGAGGCTCGATCGCGTCGACAAAACGAGCCCACTTGCGCGAGACCCGACACTTGCGCCTTCGCACTTGTGAAAACGAACCCAAGGCGGCGTGGGCGGCCCAGCGAGGCCGGACGATCAGGCCCGAAATCGTGAAACGAACCCACGTGTCCGAATTGTCACAGGGCTATGGTCGATTGCGATCGAAACGCGGCAGGTCGGGTCGAGCGCAAAAGCGCTACGCGCGTCTTCGACGCGCGATGGGCAAGACCGGACGCGGATACGGCGCGCCATCGCGGTGAGATCGAGCCAGTTTTCGCTGGGTCTCGCCTTCGGCTCGACACCAGCCTACGAGCACCCCATGGCTTGGTCGCCTCCGGCGAGACGAGAAGCCTAGTCGGTAGGTCGCACGATCGGGCCGAGTTGTGAAAACGAACCCAATCCCCGAGTGCACGTGCCGCTCGGTCGTGCCCGCGAGACGGGTCCAACCCGGGACGTCGGGTCGGGCGATCGCGCGAGTTTCATCCGCGCGAGGAAAGGGTTGGGTCTCGCCTTCGGCTCGACGCCAACCCGCGGCGATGTCGGGAATGTGAAAACGAACCCCAACGCCTGCGGCTCGACACCAGCCTACGGCACTACGGCACCCGACTGCCGGGTCACGTCGGCAAAACGAACCCATGCAGGCGCACGAGTTCCTCGGTCCTGGCTTCCGGCCTCGCGTCACATCCAGCGGTAACCATAGCTGCGGATCACGGCGGCGAGCCGATCGGCAGACGAGGACGCGTCCTCGGCGAGGGTCGCACCGACCAGCCAGGTGCGGCCATGCACCTCGACGCCGCGCATGTCGGCACGGCCAGCGAACGCGGTGCCGTTGCACCACAGCCCGCCGAAGCACTCGCTGTCCTGCAAGGAAACGGCGGCGGCAAAACGGGTGCGGTCGAGGGAGAGATTGCCGTAGCACGTCATGCGGTCGAGAAACGCGGTGGCGCCGAACTCCGCCTGATCGAAGCAGGCGACCCCGTGAAACTCGACACCTGAGAACGTCGCCGTGCTGCGAAAGCGGACCTTGTTGAAACGGGCGTCGCTTTGGAAGCGCACCCCGGCGAAGTCGGCGGGCGCGTTGAAGTCGCAATCGGTGAACCAGGCGAGGCCCTGGAACACGGACCCGCCCAGGGCGAGCGGGGCATTGAAGGTGGTGCCGGAAAAATCGACGTTGGGGAGCGCGCCGCCCTTCAGCACGAGAGGCTCGTCGATGGTGAGTCCACGCAGGTCCTCGACCTCTCCTCGTCGCAGCGGCTGTGCCAATCTTGCGAGGGCGGATGTCATGGGACTGCCGCGCGCAGAAGGCCGGCAACGGAGGTTGCGAGCAAAGCAGGCCGTGCTGCTGATCGTGTCGCGGGCGTGCCGCAGCGTCCCCTCCCCCGCGCGCGGGGGAGGGACAGGGAGGGGGTGAAGTCGCTCGAGCGCACGATCGTTTGTTCGCCGGGCGAGCGAGAAACGCGACGATAGTTGCAGCAGCGTGCGCCCCCTCCCCAGCCCTCCCCCGCGCGCGGGGGAGGGAGCGGGCTGTACCAGTGTCCAATCGGCATCACGCGTTGCCCGCGGCGCCGGCCGGCGGCCCCGCGAAGGACTCCGCGAACGGACCGATCGCCTGCATGTCGACCTCGACGAGTTGCGGACCACCCGCCAAGAGGGCGCGGTCGAGCGCGTTGGCGAAGTCCCCGACGTCGGCCACCTGGTGATGGCGCAGGCCAAACGCCGCGGCAATGAGCTTGAAGTCCGGCGTATGCAGATCGGAGTAGTGCCGGCGGCCGCCGAACTGCGCGGCCTGGATGTTGCGAATGACGCCGTAACCCCGATCGTTCATGAGCACGAACACGATATTGGCCTTGGTCTCGGCCACGGTCGCAAGCTCGCCGAGCGCGACCATGGCGCCGCCGTCGCCGACCAGCGCGATGGTCTTGGCCGGCGTGCGGGCGAGCGCTGCGCCGATCGCCATGGCCACGCCTTGGCCGATGCCCCCGCCCAGCGCATGAACCCCGAGATGGGGGGCGGCGAGATGCACATAGCGGTTGCCGAAGGTGCTGTTCGAGAGCGTCACGTCGCGCACGAAGGGATGCCGGCCATACGCCACCTGCGCCTTGAGGGCATCTGCTACGACCCGATAGGGACCGAGCGCGGCCGCGAGCGTCTCTTCCGATCGGCTGCGGGCAGCGGCGATATCGGCGAGAAACGCCGTATCGATCTCGAGCCGCGCCGGCAGCCGCTCGCACAGCGCCACCAGCGCGGAGCGGGCATCGGCTTGGATGAAGAGATCGACCCCATAGTTGCGCGCCGCCTGTGCGGCATCGGCATCGATCTGAACGAGCGGCTGCGGCAGCCGCGTGGTGTTGTTGCGGGTCTCGTTGCCACGCAACCGCGAGCCCACCACGATCATGAGATCGGAGCGATCGTAGATCTCCTGCGCCTCTGCAGTCATGTTGTAGGCGCCGAGCGTGTGCGGATGGGTCTCCGGCACCACCGCGCGGCCATTGGTGCTGGTCACCACCGCAAAGCCACGTCCGGCGAGCTCGAGCGCCGCCGCGCCAGCCTCGCGCGCACCGCCGCCGAGCCACAGCATCGGCCGGCGGGCGGCGAGCACGAGCTCGGCCAGGGCATCGAGCAGCCTCGGTTCCGCCGTCTGCGGTGTCACCGCTCCGAGGCCGACATGCGCGGGGCGGGGGACCTTCTCGCGCTGCACGTCGATTGGGATCTCCAGCGACACCGGTCCGCGCGGCGCGGTCAGCGCGCTGCGCGCCGCCGCCTCCACCATGCCGACCGCGGTGCGGCCTTCCCACACCCGGAAATAAGCCTTCGAGATCGCGCGCAGCATGTCGGCCTGGCGAGGCACGTCGTGGATCGCCGCACGGTCGCGATCCATGAAGGGCCGGTCGATCTGGGAGGTGATGTGGAGCACCGGCGAGCCGGCGGTGAGCGCCTCGACCTGCGAGCCGGCTGCATTGCCGGCGGCCGTGCCGGTGCTGGTGATGACCACGCCGAGCGAGCGAGCCACCCGGGCATAGGCGTCCGCCATGTTCATGGCGCCGGCTTCTCCGCGCGCCGGCACGAAGCGGATGCGATTTGCGCGCGCGATCGCATCGAGGATCGGCATGTTGTGGATCGAGATCACGCCGAACGCGGTGGTCACGCCAATCTCGGCGAGCGCGTGAGCGACGAGATCCCCTACGGGCTCGTAGACCTGCGCAACCTCCGGCACGCGCGCGGGCATGGTCATGGATTGCAGCACCCAGGGAGCACTCCGGGGTTGCGGCGCCGGGGGCCGTCCGCCTGCGGATCGTTGCCACGCTCGTCATGCCACTCTCTATATATGGCGGGAGGCGCCGCCGGAAATCTCGAGCTGGGCGCCGGTAACGAAGCCGGCCGCGGGCGAGCACAGGAAAGCGATGGCGCGCGCCACCTCCTCCGGCTCCCCCAGCCTCTGCATGGGAATATGCCGGTCGCGGGCTATCTCCGCGTACCATTGCTCGCGGCTTTGCGATGCGTCCTTGCGTGCGGCGAAGCGGCGCTCCCACTGGCCGGAGTCGATCAGCCCGAGCATCACCGAGTTGACGCGAATGCGCGGCGCGAGCTCGCGCGCCAACGATTTCACCAGGCTCTGGGCGCCGGCGCGTGCCGCCGCCGTGGCGACCATGTAGGGCTCGGGCTGATAGGCGAGCAGCGAGTTCACAGCCAGGATCGCCGCCGTCTCGCTCCTGTCCAGCAGGTGCCTGAATGCGCGCACCGGATTGATCTGGCTGAAGAACTTGAGCTCGAGCTCCTCCCGCCAGGCCTCGTCGGTGGTGTCGGCGAAGGTCGACATGCGGGCCTGCCCGGCATTGTTGACCAGGATATCGCAGCGTCCCGTCCACTGCTCGACCGCGCCGGCGAAGCGGCCGACCGCTTCCTTGTCGAGGACGCTGCATCGGAAGGCGAGCAGTTCGCTTCTCCGCGGCATTTCCCAGCAACGACGACCTGGCGGCAGCGAGTCGCGACTCGTCGCGGCCGCAGATCGCGACCGCGGCGCCCTCGGCCAGCAACAGCCGTGCGGTGGCGAGCCCGATGCCCGACGACCCGCCGGTCACCACCGCGACCTTGCCCCGCAGTCCCAGGTCCATGCCTTATTCCCCCGCTTCGACCAGGGTCCTGGTCGCCCCGGGCTCGGTGCTGTCGGGTCCGATCCAACCCAGGCGGCGCGACATCTCCATGCCGGCCCGGCGCAGCTCCCGGCCGATGACCGCGCGGCGCCCCTCATCGGCGAACGCCCCGGTGGGGCCGGACACGTTGATGGCGGCGAGCGGCGATCCGGCGAAATCGAGCACGGGGACCGCCGCCGAGCTGATGCCGCGCTCGAAGTGGGCGTCGCTCCAGGCGATCCCGGCGCGCCGATCCGCTTCGGCGCGGGCCTGCACGGCTGCGAGCGTGGTCGAAGTGTGGTCGCTGAAACGCTCGAGCGCCCTGCCGGCGTAGAGCGCCTCGATCTCGACCGGCGCAATGAAGGCAAGCAGCATGCGGCCCATTGTGGTTGCGTGCGCCGGCAGCCGGCTGCCGACGCGGACATTGCTGGCGAGCGGCGTGTCGGGCGTACGGCGCACGAGATAGAGCACGTCGGTGCCGTCGCGCACCCCGAGATGGGCGGACAGCTGCAGCGACTCGGCGAGCCGCGTCAGCAACGGCACCGCGACCTGCACCAGGTCCTGGGAGAACACCGCCCGCGCCCCCAGCTCCAGAAACGTCAAACCGACCTGATATCCGGCGCCGCCCGGACGCCGCTCCACGAAGCCTTCGATCTCGAGGGTGTGAAGGAGGCGCAACAACGTGGTCCGGTTGATCTTGAGCCGTTTTGCGGTCTCACTCATGTTGAGAACCGCATTTCCCTCCGCGACGTGACGGATGAGCCGGACGGCACGCTGCACCGGCGGAGCGATATAGGGTCCGGAGGCGCGCTTCCTCTTCGCCTTTTCAGGCATGGGCATTCGCCTCGCGCGCGACGAATTCGGAAATCGTGCGCGCAACGATGGCCGGCTGCTCCTGGCACAGCGCATGACCGGCATCCGGGATCTCGTGATAGGCGTGCGGTTGCGGGCGTCCGCGCAAGGCGCCGGACACGCGGCGCACATTGGCAGGCGGTGTAATGCGATCCTGTGCACCGACCAACACCAGGGTGGGGACATCGATCCTGGCCGCATCGTCGATCAGCCGGCCGCCGGCGAGCAGGCGCGCGGCCTGGTCGTATCCGGGGCGGCGAACCTGTGCCATGGCGCGCTCGACCGCCTGCAGGACGTCGGGCCGCCCGGCCGGATCGGCGAGCAAGCCTGGAGCGCGTGCGGCCGCGAATCCCTGTGCGCCCAACCGGTCGAGCTGCTCGATCCTGGCGGCAACGGGCGGCGGCAGCGGGGAACCCGCCTCCACGCCGTGGCCGAGTGCGGGCGAGATCAGGACGAGCGCCGCGATGCGCCGCGGAAACACCAGCGCGAAACGGCCGGCGATCAGCGCTCCCAGCGAATGACCGACGAGGACGCAGCGCGAGATCCCGAGCCGGGCAACGAGGCGGCTGAGCGCGGTCGCGTAGTCGGATGCATCGGGCCAGGCGAGCGCGAGCGGCTGCGAGTCGCCATAGCCGGGGGCATCCCAGGCCACCGATGGACGCCGTCCCGCGAGCGCCTGCATCAGCGGCACGAACGATTGTGCGTTACTGCCGATCCCGTGCAGGAGCACGACCGGCACTCCCTCCCCGCCGTCGCAGGCGAAATAGGAGATGCCGGCATCCGAGCGTTGCTCGATCGCAGTCACCAGAGCATCCTCAAACCGCAGCGCGGGCCGAGGACGGTTCCTCGGCGGCGAGCTGGCTCTTGACCTGTTGCGTCAGAATCCGCCGCATGCGCGCGACGCCGACATCGTGCTGGTAGAGCATTTCGCGCTTGTGCGCGTCGGGAGGAATGTTGGTTAGCATCTCGCGATCCTGCTCCAGCACGCGCCAATGGCGCTCCTCGAGGGTTGCGCGGTAGAGAAAACGCCACGACTCCCTGGCAAGCCCGCTCACCCGACGGAACCGCCAGAAGAACACCATGCAGGAATTGTCGTCGACCGGCGTGGCGTAGCCGATGATGCGGAAGGGGCCACCCGGACCGGCCGCGCTCGGATAGGGAATGTCGAGGCGGCAATAGACCTGCGTTCCACCGACGACGACATGCGTCCAGTCGAGGTTGACCTCCTTCTGCTCGACACGGGCGATATGGAAGCCGTCGTCGCGTTTCTCGATCTGCATGACGTCCTGCCTGGCACCGAACGCCAGCGTGAACGAGTTGGCGTGCAGGTAGCAGGCGTGCATGGGATCGGCGAAATTGTCGTAGACGAACCGGTAGCTGCACTCCCAGCGTCCCATGCACAGAATGCTGTTCCAGGTCGGATCGGAGAATTCCGCCGGCAGATCGAGCTGCGACGGCTCGGGACGCTCCTTGCTCGGAAAGTAGACGAAGATGCCGTCGTTGGCCTCGATCACCGCATAGCTGTCGACCGCCCGGCGGCCTTCGAGCGGACAGCCCGGCATGGCCGGCACGCGAACAATGGTGCCGGTACCGTCGAGCGTGACGCCGTGGTAGCGGCAGGATATGTCGTCCGCATTGACCTCGCCGCGCGAGAGCCGCGCACCGCGGTGCGGGCAGTAGTCCTCCAGGCAATTGAGCTTGCCGCGGGTGTCGCGCCACAGCACGAGATTGCGTCCGAGCGCCCTGACGCCGTGAGGCCGGTCACGCCCGACCTGCACCGATTTCCCGACCGCATACCAGTGGCCGAGGACGCCCGCGGTCAGCCGCCCCTCGAGGCGGTCCTTGTCGATGCTGCTCATGTTCGCTTCTCGCTTGATCCGCAGATTGCAGCAACCATTCACCCGACTACGCGACGTGCTCGCGTGCCGGGTCTCGGCCTCGGGCCCGGACCCGCTTCGATTGATTCAACCGGCGCCCGCGCCTTTCGGCCGCTTGATCTTCGACAACGGGTGATCGGGCGGATAGGTCGGTGTCACCGGCTTGCTGTTGCCGATGATCACGCACATGAGCGCCTCCTCGATGCCTTCGTTGACGAGCCCGCGATAGACGCCGGGCGGGACGGAGAACAGATCGCGCTCCTTGAGCACGGTCTCGAAGCGCTCGCCCTGGTGCTCGATGATGAAGCGCAGCTTGCTGCCGCGCAGTACGAAGAACACCTCCTCGGCGTCGACATGAAGATGCAGCGGGCCTTCGCATCCTGCCGGCAGCACCATGGTGGAGAAGGTGAAATGCTCGGCCGGAACCGTGTTCTCGTCGCTGTCGATGCCGGTACCGCCGGTCCCGATGTAGCGCATCTGGGCGCGGCGATACTTCTGGTCGTAGTCGGCCTGGAACTTGAGCGCATGCCAGTCGAGGGTGCGCGTCTCGTAGCGCGCAATGCGCGAATTGAGCCAGGAGGACAGGGTTTGTCCTGCGGGAACGACGCCGCTTGCGCGCTCCCCTCCCTGCCCCGCTTGCGAGGAAGGATGCTGGTGGGGGGAGTGGATGGGCTTGTGTTCCATGAGACTTCCTCCTTGCGGGTTGGCTCAGCGCATGGCGCGCGGAATATAGTGGAGCACCCGTGCCTCGATCGCGGCGACCACGCCGTAGAGCACGATGCCGATCAGGGTGAGCAGAACGATCGCGTTGAACACCATCGCGGTATTGGCCTGGCCTTCGCCGAAGGTGATGAGGTAGCCGAGGCCGGTGTTGCCGCCTACGAGCTCGCCTACGGTGACGCCGATCACCGCCAGGGTGGCGCCGATGCGCAGCCCCGCCATCAGCGCCGGCATCGAGGCGGGGACCTCGATCTTCCGGAAAATCTGCATCCGGCTCATGCTGTAGGCGCGTGCGAGATTGATCAGGTCGCGGTCGACCGTCTTCATCGACTGCAGCACGTTCACCAGTATCGGGAAGAACACCACCAGGATGGTGACCAGTAGCTTCGGCCAGGCATTGTAACCCAGCCACATGATGAACAGCGGCGCGAACGCCACCTTGGGTGCGATCTGCAGCCCGAGGATATAGGGCGAGAGCACCTTCTCGATGAAGACCGACATGCCGAGGACGTAGCCCATGGCGGCGCCGAGCAGGCTCCCGATCACGAACCCGGCGGTGGCGATGGTTGCCGTGGACAGAATATGCACGAAGAGGTTCTCGCGCTGGACCATGCGGCCGAGCTCGCCGGCGAGATCGGCGACCGTCGGAATGATGTAGGACGGCACGCCGAGGGCCGGCGGCAGGAACTGCCAGGCGAGCAGAAAAAGCATTCCGAACGCAACGCTTCCGATGAGGATGGCCGAAGGCGAGGTGAGCCCGGTTGCCGGCGCCGGTGCCGGATGCTCCGAGCCGGCCGGCGCGCCGGTACGCTCGGCTGCGGCGGTGGCGTCGGTCGCGCTCATGCCGCCGCCTTTTCCTGCAGATGCAAGCTCGCCAGCAGATGATCGACGTATTCGCGCGCCTGCGGCGCCGAGATGCGCGCCAGGGGATTGTCGCGATCGGGCAGATCCACCGGTATCTCCTCGATGATACGGCCCGGCCGTTCGCTCATCACCAGGATCCGGTCCGACATGATCACCGCTTCCATGAGATCGTGCGTGATCAACAGCGTGGTGATGGCCGAGGAGGCGATGGTCTGAGCGAAGCTCTTCTGCAGGATCAGCTTGGTCTGCGCATCGAGCGAGGAGAACGGCTCGTCGAGCAGCACGATCGCGGGCTCGATCGCCAGCGTGCGCGCCAGCGCCGCGCGCTGGCGCATGCCGCCGGACAACTGGTAGGGATAGCTGCGGGCGAAATCCTGCAGCCGGCAGCGTTGCAATTCGCGTAACGCCCGTTCACGGCGCTCGTTCCGGCTGATCGAGCGCGCCTCCAGCCCGAACTCCACATTGCGCACGATCGAGCGCCAGGGCAGGAGCAGATCCTTCTGCAGCATGAAGCCGACGCTCGGATTGGGCCCCTCCACCGGTACCTGCTCGAGCAGGATCCGTCCTTCATTCGGACGGTCGAGACCGGCGACCAGGTTGAGGATGGTGCTCTTGCCGCAGCCCGACGGTCCCACGATGGCGACGAACTCGCCGGCATTGACATCGAGGCTCACGCGCTCGATCGCGGTCAGCGACGACACGCCGTCGGGAGCGGCAAAACGCTTGGTGACGCCGATGAGCTCAAGCACCGATGCCGTTTTCAGCATAGGCTGCATCCAGAGAGGCATTGATGGCGGCGAGTTCCTGCTCCAACACCGCGGCGGTCCATGGTCCCGGCGCGCCGGAGGGACGTTGCACCCGGGTCCGTTCGAGGTTGCGGGCGACTTCCTCGAAATCCTGCTCGCCGGTGCGAAACACGGCCTCGAGCGCATCGGCGAGCGCGCGCTCCGCAGGGCTGAGCGGACGGCCGAGGGATTGGTGCATCAGCCGGGAATGGAGATCGCTCACTGCGCACCTCCGCCGTACATTTTGAACCTTGTGTTCGAATAAGAACAGGCTATCATGACCGGCGCCGGAGTCGAACCGCGCAGGATTTTCCGGCTGACGGAGGCGACGGCGTGCCCAGCGACCCTGCCGAGACCATCCTCCTGACGATCCTTCTGAAGCACGATCAGTCGAAGAATCTCGACGCCATCCAGGCGCATCTCAAAGCCACCGGCTGGTGGGAACGCTTTCCCCCCGAAGGGGTCGAGATCGTCAGCTGGAACGTGGTGATGGGGATCGGGCAGATCGTCACGCTGCGCCTGCCGCCACGCCTCCTCAACGTGGTCAATGTCGAGATCGAGCGCTGCGCCTGGGGCGCGTTCTCCACCGAATTCTTCCCGAGCTACGATTTCATCCCGGTCCGGCAGCGGCTCGCGCGCGAGGCGCGCGGGGAGCACGCGGCTTCCGCGCAAACCGTCGCCGGCATATCCTGAGCTTCGATGAAGGAGACTGGCAATGTCGTTCGATGAGGCGCTTCCCCTTCGCAGGGTCCTGTCGTGCTCGTTGCTCGCACTCGGGCTCTGGGCCGCACCCGCGGCGGCGGCCGAGAAGATCACCTACCTGCTGCCCGCTCCGCCGAGCCTGCCCGCATTTGCACCATGGGTGCTGGCGAAGCACCTCGGCTATTACGCGCAGGCCGGATACGACGTGGACTTCGTGGTTGCCCGCGGCGGTGTCGATGTGGCCAAGCAGATCGGCGTGGGCAACGCACCGATCGGCGGCGCGATCGGCGACACGCCCATCATCGTGCGCGGCAACGGCGTGCCGGTGAAGGCAGTCGGGGTGATGGGCGGCGGAGCGCTCACCATCGCGGTCGGCCGCAAGGATCGCGGCATCGAAAAGCTCGAGGATCTGCGCGGCAAGAAGATTTCAGTGCTCTCCTTCCAGGACACGACCTATTACGCCCTGCTGGGGGCGCTCGCCTCCAAGGGCATCACCAAGAACGATGTCAACGCACAGGCGGTCGGGCCCGCAGCGGTGGCGAGCCTGGTGATCGCCGGCACCGTCGATGCCTGTGCCTGCACCCCGGACTGGGAAATCAACGTCAAGGACGGCGTAGCGGAGGTGACATCGCTTCCGACCAAGGACCACTTCCAGTCGATGTCGCAGGCGATCCTCGCCTCCGACAAGATGATCGCGGAGCGGCCGGACATGGTACGCGGCATCGTCAAGGCGACGCTGCGGGGAATGAAGTTCGTCATGGACGACCCGGCCAAGGCGGCGCTCGTCTACGTCGAGGCCTCACCCTCGTTCAAGGGCAAGGAGGAACTGATGAAAAGGATCCTCGCCAACTATACCGAGCGGACCTACAAGGGTCAGAGCACGCTCGGCGCAATGGACCCGCAACGTCTGGCCAACCTGCAGAAATTCTACAAGCAACAGGGCTTCATCGACGCCGAGCTGCCGGTCGAGCAGCTCTACAGCAACGATTTCATCAACTAGCTCCGGCCGTTCTGGCGCATGCGCAAGGTCACCGGCCTTGAGCGCGAGGTCTGGCGCTTTTCTCTACCGGGCCACGCTGGAGGCACGACACTGGCACGTGCTGGAGCAGGATCGCGAGATGCTGATCAACATGCCGCGCGACGCGCGCATGCGCGAGATGCTCTACCAGCACGATCTCGGGGTGGCGCGCATCCGCCAGTCGCGTGTGCTGCTGCTCGGATCAGCCGGTTCGCACTTCCTCTTGCGTCAGCCATGCCGCGTACTCAATGGTCTGCTGAATGTCCTCGCGTTCGAGGTCGGGATATCCCTCGAGCACCTCCTCCCATGCCGCTTCCTGGGCAATCTGTCCGACGATCACCGGTTACGGCTATTGCTCATCCCGCGTATGCTCGCCCGCCCGCCCATGATGTTTGGGTCGAATGTAATCCTGTCGAACATGGCGTCGTTCCTGCATGCGCGAAGCCGACCCGGGCGAACGGCACCATGGCGAACGACATCCGCCAACACATCGAGGACATGGTCAAGTCGCACGCATCCGCCAGTCGCTGGTCAACAAGGCGAGGCGCAGCTCGCAACGCAGGATGCGGCCGCAGCGCGCTCCGTGGGGTAGTCGAATTCAGCCGGCATCACCGTCCGGAAGCGCACGGACGGTCGGCGCGTTGCTGCGACGAGGCGCACTCCGATGACGCAGGTTACGGCGTCTCTTTCACTGCCTTCGGCCGGTCAGTCCGCACAATAGACCCATGCATCGAGGATGACGTCGCAGCCGGGGATCGGCATCGGCGACGGAGTGCGGACGGCGTCGAACGGGATCGGTGCGCCCGACAGCCTCTCCTGCCAGACCCGCAGTGCGGGATGGAACACACCGAGGTCCGAGACGAAGTGATGCGCGCGCACGACATTTGCAAGCGTCGTGCCGGCGGCGGTGCAGATGTCGTGCGCGGCGGCGAGCAACGCGCGCATTTGGTGGTGCACTGGGGCTCCGAAATGGCGCAGGCTCGATGTCGCCAGCGCCGCCGGAAGCGCGCCGTTCCCGTCCGCCGCGAACAGCGCGGACAGGCACAGCAGATCGCCGGCACGCACCGCCGCCGGCCCGAGCCGCATGTCGCGCGAAGGCTGGTGCTCGATGACCTGCTTGCGGATGCTGCCCGCATCACGCACCCCGAGGACGTTGATCTCGATCTTCGATTCCAGCAATCCGAGCCCTTTGCACGCGACCACGGTGAGCGCACAGGGATTTCCCGCGAATCTGCCGTTCCACACGTCCATGAACTCCGGGAGGTCCTGGATGTCGGTGAGGTAGACCTGTGCCTTGATCACGTTCTCGAGCGAGCTGCCGCCCGCCTCGAGCGCAGGCTTCAGCCGCCCGGCGATGAGAAACTCCGCCTGCAGCCGGATGTCGGTGCCGTTCCACAACGCGTTCGGCGCCCGGTAGGCGGCCGGCTCGAGCCCGTCCATCGTCTCGTTATTGGGCATCTGCCCGGCAACAAAAACGTAGTCGCCGAAAACGAGCGAGGGGATGAAACCGGAGTGCGGCGGAACGGGCACGCTGCCCTCCCGTCCCGGGTGCGGCCGGCGGCCGTCGCCGGGCAATACCGCCAGCATGGAGACATCCATGCCCGCTCCCGCCACCAGCAGTTCCTCCATCAGCACCGAGGTGCTCGGCGGCACGTAGTCTCCGAGCAGAGCCTTGCGCGCACGCTGGTAGGGGTTCACGCAGTCAGCGCTCGGATAGTACTGGTCGACGCGCACGACGTGCCGGAGATCCCCGCCCTCGGCCGCGATCAGCTTGGCGAGACGTGCGAGGACGTAGTCCCCCTCGCGCCGATACCGTGCCTGGCCGCCGAGCGGCAGGCCGGGATTGCCGGCGACCGCCGCCGGCAGGCCATGCTCGAAGTCATTCGCCTGATGACCGGTGAAGAACAGCCACGAGCCGGCGCGGACGCCCTGCGCATAGTGGATATCCGTGCCTGCGATGCGGACAGGAGCAATCGGGTTTACGCCAGCCATGCGTGATCTCCAGCGGGAAAAAGTGAAAGCAGCGGCGGGACGATCGGCTTTCGATCGAGTGCGCATATCATCGTACAATCGGAAGCCTAGCAAGATGCCTGCTCGACAGGCAGCCAATCTGCCCGCAATCGCGCACCGCTCCGACTTTTGCTTCATTGACATCCGGTGCGCTCGAACCGTAACGTTTTGCGCCGTCGAGAATTTCAATTCGCCGCGCTCGGCTGGAGGCAAGCTTGCTGCAGCTGGCTAACGTCCGGAAGATCTACGGGTCGGCGACCGAACCTTACGTTGCACTCGACGGCCTCACGCTGGACATTGCCGATGGCGAGTTTCTCTGTCTGGTCGGCCCCTCCGGCTGCGGCAAATCGACCTTGTTGAACATTCTCGCCGGATTCGAGCAAGCCAGCTCCGGCGTCGTCACCTCAGGCGGATCGCCGATACGTCGTGCCGGTCGCGACCGTGTGATGTTCTTCCAGGATGCGGGATCGGCGCTGTTTCCCTGGCTCAACGTCGAGGAGAACGTCCGCTTCGGACTGCGCGTACGCAGGGTTCCTAAATCGGAATGGGACGGGATCATCGACAAGTACCTCGAGATGGTCGACCTCGACAGTCACCGCAACAAGTTTCCCGCGCAGCTCTCGGGGGGCATGCGGCAGCGACTGCAGATCGCGCGTGCACTCGCGGTCGAACCCGCCGTCCTGTTGATGGACGAGCCGTTCGCGGCACTCGATGCGCTGACGCGTCGGCGCATGCATGCCATTCTGCTCGAGATCTGGCAGCGCACCGGCAAGACCATCGTGTTCGTGACCCACGACATCGCCGAGGCGCTCGTTCTCGCCGATCGCATAGGGATAATGTCGATGAGCCCGCGCTCGCGAATCGTGCGGACGATTGCACTCGATCTGCCTCGCCCACGCGACCTCACCGATCCGACGGTCGCTCGTATCTTCAAGGAGGTCGAAAACCTGCTGGCGCCCGACGTGGCACGCTCCGAGCACCGCTCGGTCGCGATGCAATGATTTGTCCGTGGTGATGCACGTGGCCGACCTCCACAACAGCGACCTGACCGACCTGCGTCCGCGCACCGGTTTCCCCCTGCTTTCCGCGCTCCGCGGGGAGAGGATGCGCACGGCGCTCCTGACGCTGGGATCGATCGGCATCGCGCTCATCTCCTGGCAGGTGATGTCGACCTTCATATTCAATCCCTTTCTGATACCTCCGCCGCTCGAGGTGGCTCGAACCGCCATCCCGATGATGCTCAGCGGGGAGATCTTCGCGGATGTCTCGATCAGCATGGTGCGCGTGCTGGTGGGTTTCACCACGGGCTCGCTGGCGGCCATCGTTTTCGGCGTGCTGCTCGGACGTATCCGCCTGCTGCACGATCTCCTCGATCCGATCATCGAGCTGCTGCGCTACCTTTCGCCCACCGCCATGATACCGATTGCGGTCATCTGGTTCGGCATCGGCGAGCTGTCCAAGTATTTTCTCATCTTCTGGGGCACGTTCTTCATCGTGCTCATCAACACCATCGCGGGCGTCTGGCGCGCGCCGATCGCCCGCCAGCGCGCCGCCGAGTGCCTCGGCGCAAATCAACTGCAGATCTTCGTGCTGGTGGTGATCCCTTCGGCGGCGCCCTACATCGTGACCGGCATGCGGGTCGCGATGGCATCCGCGTTCATGAGCATCATCCCGGCCGAGATTCTCGCCGCCGACTCGGGGATCGGCTACCTGCTCCAGAAATCGTCGTTGCTGCTGCAGACCAATCGCATATTCGTCGCCCTGCTCACGATCTGCGTGCTGGGCTTCGTGGTCGACAGGATATTCCGCTTCCTCGTCGACCGAACGCTTGCGCGCTTCATGTCGTTCGTGGCGGTGACGTGACGACCCGCAGTCCTTCGACGCGAATCGGAGACACCCGTCAGTTGCACACTCGAACAGAGGAGAGGCAAATGCCCAGGTTCACTTCACTGGTTGCCGTGACCGCGGTGATGATCGCGGGCGCGGCCGCGACCGCGATGCCCGCCGAGGCGCAATCGGCGTTGAAGATGACGCTGTTCGGGCAGCCGTCGGTGAACAACGATTCCGTCTGGATGGCGATCGAGAAGGGCTACTACAAGGCGGAGGGACTGGACGTCACCTATCGCCTGTTTCCTTCCGGCACGACCGCCTTCCAGACCTTCCAGACCGGGCAGGGCGACATCGTCATGTCCGGCGATCTCCCGAGCGTGCAGTACTTCTTCCGCACCAACGGAAACTACCGGACGATCGCGGTGATGGAGCGCGACACCAAGGGCTACGTGGTGGTCGCCGCCAAGAGCATAACCAGGCCGCAGGACCTGGTCGGCAAGACGATCGCGACGCGCGTGGGCTCGACCGGCTCGTGGTTCATCTCCGAGTACCTGAAGAAGAACGGCGTCGATCCCGCCAAGGTGACGGTGAAGAACCTCGACACGCAGGTGCTGCCGGCCGCGCTGTGTGGGGGCGAAATATCGGCATTCTTCATCTGGCAGCCGGTCGGCTGGCGCACGCTGGAGATCTGCCCCGACAAGGTCCACACGCTCTCCGACGCGACCGGCTACGTTCAGGGCTATCTGGTGGCCGGGGCGCGGCCGGAATGGCTTGCGTCCGCCGAGGGCAAGGAGATCGCCATGCGCTGGCTGCGCGCCACCCTCAAGGGCCGCGACCTGGCACAGGGCGATTTCGCGGCGGTCGCGGCCTATTCCAAGGCCAAGCTCGACCTCAGCGAGAAGGCGACGCGCGATCAGTGGGACATCAACATCCGGCCGATAGCCATCGACCAGGTTTACTACGACGACTTCTGCTCGCTCAGCCGCTGGGCGCAGGCCGAGAAGCTGACCGACCAGAAGGTCGATTTCACCAAGCTGACCTGGACCGACGGCCTCAAGTCCATCGACCCCAAGCGGGTCGACGCGCCGCCCCCGCCGTGCTGAGCGCGGATCCGGCGAGGCTACGCTCCCCGCTCGCCGCAGCGGGGAGCTCGGACATCCATCGCCGTGACCGCGCCTAGATCGACCGGTAACCGCCGTCCGCCATGACGATCGAGCCGGTGACGTAGGCCGAGAGATCGGAGGCGAGGAAGATCGCCGGCCCGACGATGTCCTCGGGCTTTCCAGTGCGGCCGAGTGGCGTGTGGTCCATGAAGATCTTCACAAGCTCGGGATTGTTGGCGCGGACCTTCTCGTTGAGTGGCGTCTCGATCAGGCCGGGACCAATGGCATTGACCCGCACGCCGTCCTTGCCGAGCTCGGCCGCAAGCGCACGCGTGAAGCCGAGCACGCCGTGCTTGGATGTGGTGTAGGCCGGCGAGTTGGGCGTGCGCACGTGAACGAAGGACTGGACCGAACCGATGTTGACGATCCGGCCCCTGGTCGCGCGCAGCTGTCCCAAGAAGGCGAGTGTCACGTTGAACACCCCGTTGAGGTTGACCGCCATGATGTCCTGCCAGTCCTTGATGACCGCATCAGGGTCGGCGGTGAAGGCGTTGCGGCGGTTGATCCCCGCATTGTTGACCAGAATCGAAGCTTGGCCGATCCTCTCCCCGATCTGCGCGGCGACCTCGCGGCACTTGTCGCGATCCGTCACGTCCAGTGTAAAGCTGCTGCCCTTGCCGCCGCCACGTGTGATGGCGTTGGCGGTCCCGACGCCGGCGTCGCCGTTGGCATCGAGCACGACGACCTGCGCACCCTCCCGCGCATAACCCAGCGCGATCGCCCGGCCGATGCCCGACCCGGCGCCTGTGACCACCGCAATGCGTTCGTCGAGCAGCCCGGGCATCTCTCGTTCCTCCATCCCATCTTGCCCGCCCATTGTCCCAACGAGCGGCTCCGTCCTCAGTGACTCTGACGCTTGCATCGCACGTGTCCCGGGCGCAGCGCAGCACGAAGTGGTGCGCTGCAGAACCGGGACCGTTACAAACTCCGCCGCTGGAACGGTCCCGGCTCAGCGCTGCACCGCTCCGCAAGAGCTTCGCGCTGCAGCGCAGCCGGGACACGACCGTTAGAGACAGTACACTAGCAGGCTCACGCAAGGGGTGGGAGGCAATGGGCGGCCTTTGGCCGCTGTTTTCAGCGTCACAGCGCGGCTGGTGCCCGCTCGCTGCACGCTGCTACAGTGCTCGCCGTTTCGTGACATGATCGCCTCCCGATGAACAACGCCGATCTGATCGTTGCGACGCTCAAGGCGAACGGCATCAGCCGCGGCTTCGGGATCCCGAGCGGCAACGTGCTGCCGCTGATGGAGGCAATGCGCAAGGGCGGCGTCGAGTTCGTGCTCACCGCCCACGAGGGTTCGGCCGGCTTCGCCGCCGACGTGAGCGGCCGCATGACCGGCGTGCCCGGGGTCGCCATCGCCACGCTCGGCCCCGGCGCCACCAATCTTGCGACCGGGGTCGGCTGCGCGTTTCTCGACCGCTCGCCGATGATCGCGATCACATGCAATCTCGCCAGCGACCAGCTCGGGCGCCGCGTCCAGATGTGGATCGATCATCATGCCCTGTTCGGACCGATCACCAAGGCAACGCTGCGGCTCTCGTCGGGAAGCGTCGGCGAGACGCTGACGCGAGCGGTCGCGCTCGCATTGAGCGAGCCCAGGGGACCGGTGCATCTCGATCTGCCCGAGGACGTGGCGATGGCCTCGACCGTCGAGCGGGTCCCGGATCCGGCGAAAGGGGCTCCGCTTGCGACTGCGTCCGACGCCGCGATCGCACGCGCCGGCGAGCTGATCGCAGCGGCCGGCCGACCGATCGCGGTCATCGGCGCGACCGCCATGCGCGTGGCCGACCCGGCGCTGCTGCGCCGGGTCATCGAGCGGCACCATCTCCCCTTCGCCACCACGACCATGGCCAAGGGAATGATCGACGAGGAGCATCCACTCTCCATCGGCTGCATCGAGCGGGCATGCCGCCAATTCCAACGCAGGTTCCTGCGCTCCGCCGATCTGATCGTCGGGCTCGGCTACGACACGGTGGAGGTCGAGTACGAGGCCTGGATCGGCGATCGGCGGTTGCTGCAGATCGATATCGAGCCGGTCGATATCGCGCCCTCGGTCGAGCTCGTCCACCAGGTGAGCGGCGACCTCGATTCTTCGCTGGCGCGGCTTGCCGCGCTGCCGGCGGCTACCAATGACTGGAGCACGCTCACGCTGGCCGGGCATCGACGCGGCTTCGAGACCGCGTTGCGCCCGGCGAGCGCGGCATTCACCGCACACGCCGCCATCGATGCGGTGCGCCGGGCGCTGCCGCGTGCGGGGCTGCTCGCCTTCGACGTCGGCGCCCACACCCACCAGATCGCCAGCCAGTGGACCGCGTACGCGCCGGGGACCTTCCACATCACCAACGGTTGGTCGTCCATGGGATTCGCCCTTCCCGCCGCGGTCGCGGCCAAGCTCGCACGCCCCGGCGCACCGGTGGTTTGCCTCCTGGGCGACGGCTGCTTCCAGATGACTTGTGGCGAGGTGGCGACCGCCAAGCGGCCCTCGCTCACACTGCCGATCGTAGTGCTCGACGACCGCTGGCTCGCGCTCATCAAGGTCAAGCAGATCCGGCGCCAGTTCCCGCTCTACGGCACCGAGCTGCAGGCTGAGGACTATCGCGAGCCGCCGTCGCATTATTTCGGCGTGCCGGCGGTCGGCGTGGACAGTGCCGCTGCGTTGGAGGCCGCAGTCAGGAAGGCACTGGCGGCGAACGGCCCGACCGTGATCGAAGCGGTGATCGACTCCGACCACTATGTCGATACGGTCTACGACTGAGTCATCAAGCACTACGGCGCTGAACAGCCTGAAGGGCTTCAAGGCGCAGGCCGGCCATGAGGAACCGCCGGCGCGACATTGGCCTCTGACCCGCGCCCGTTCAGGTCCCTGCAACCTGGGTGGCGACCGGCGAAGGCCGGTCCGAGACATGCGAGCCTTCCCGCGACTGGTCAGTGCGCCGCTGGGTCGGAGCATGGATCTCCGAGAACACTTCTCTGAAGGCATCACGATATCTCTTGAAGAACTCCTTGTATTTCGGGTCCTTCTTATTCCGCAGATCATTGAAGGGTGCCCTCGACCACCCAAACCGACGAAAAACGTAGGTCAAGACGCACGTCGCCAACAGGGAGGCAATGGGGATCAAAGGATTTCCGTAGTAGGCCGTCAGGGCAAGCGCGGCGACCAGAAGAACATTGAGATATGAATTGCGCCCGAACCCATTGGCTGCGACGAAGGCCGATACCGGGTTCAACAACACGACCACGAGCAAGAATGGTACGGCCATCGCGGGAAGAGATTGCTGGAAATAAGCCGCGATCACCGCGGCATAGGCTGTCAGCTGCAACAATGCATAGGTGAGCAAGTAGTTCATGACAACCGAGAACCCCTTGTGGTTCTCGTAGATCTGCTCGACCATCTCCTTTACCCCGTCCACCTTGTAGGGTCCATTCTGTCGAAATTTGAACGCGCTGTTCGGAAAAATAAAGTACATCGCCAAGTCCCGCAGGCTCCGACAGTCCGAGAGGCGCGGATTGATTTTCACCAGCCTTGCCACGTCGTCCGTGTAAAATCCGTAGTGGACCAGATGATCCGTAGGTCTTCTCGTATCCAAGGGGTGATAATAAGAGTTATATTTCTGAATTCTCTCCTCGAGATCGTCGTAAATTTCGTGACGGAAACCGGAGTCGGCAATCATCTTGTGCGCAAACAGGCACTGCATTTCAATAATGTTGTTCAATCCGCCGGTCGTGGGTCTGATGTACCCAATGAAGTAGACATTCTTCAGTTCCTTGG
Source organism: uncultured Alphaproteobacteria bacterium (assembly GCA_963840535.1). Classification (GTDB taxonomy): domain Bacteria; phylum Pseudomonadota; class Alphaproteobacteria; order Rhizobiales; family Xanthobacteraceae; genus VAZQ01. Next base: position 39,906 of record CAWIZJ010000019.1, on the reverse strand, counting down.
GGACGACACCCATGAAATTGTTCCGACAGACATACTCGTATTTGCGTCCCGGACCGCCTTCACGGTGCGCCACGATATCGGGCAAATTCGGGACCTCGTAGTCTGCATCGACGATGTGATCGTATTTGATCACATTGTCCTTCCACCGAATGGTGCGTTCATCCCGGTCTATCACCGTTTCTTGCTTGGGCCACAGTTCGACCAGGCCCTGCTCGAGAAAAAACGCAATGTCGTTCAGCAGATATCCGTCCCTTATGGATTGCTTCAACGAGCCGTTGTCGAACAATGTCTGATATGAATCGATCGGCCAATATTTTATTGCAATTATGCCGTTCGGGAGCGGGCTCTTGGACAAGAACCTCAAATTGATCCGGCTGCTTCGCATCGCAAGGGGATACTTGAAGTAGAAGCTCTCGATAGACAGGAACTTCAAGAACTTTTGAGCGAGCCAGACGAATTCCAAGCCCGTAGAAATGGTCTTGCGATAGAGCATCTTCGAGACATGACGAATGTTGTGGTACTCGAGCTGATCCAATGTGTACGAAGTGCCGTCATAGAACGACAGCTTGTCCAGCATCATGAATCCGTTCGTGATCAGGATGATGCGACTATCGTACGGGATCAATTTCGATATCATCAGGTTGATGGAGTCTCCCATCGCCGTCATCGCTATTGTCTTGTTTTTCGCAGACACGTAGTCGAATTCATTGAGCAGATGATTCATTCTTCTCCTGAAAGCTGTCGAGACCACCAAATGCTTCGTCTCGAAAATCATGCCGCTTTGAAGACGAACGATGGAGTGTGCCGAATGATTCTCCACCAGCGTGACCCAGTCCTTGATGACCTTGGAGGCGTATTGGGCCAGATACTTCTTTATGAAGGAAGAATAGTCCTTGGATGTCAGATAGCGGTCTTTGGCGTCCCGATTCACGAGCTCGAATGAATAGAGACTCGTATGCATGCTGCTGACCAGATCAAAATCCAGTCGCCCATGCCTTTCCAATCTGTCCCAAATGCTCTCGCCGTTCGAGACGATCGCATAGTTTATACCATCCTTCTCGAGCTCCCTGATCAGCGGAATCGCTGACAGGCCAAAACCGATGATCAAGACCTCGGTCGAGATGATCTTGTCGTCGGATTTTCCGCAAGCAACCGATTCGGTCGCGTCCGTTCCTGCGTGCATGGCACTGGCCCCGGTCCGTTCCAGACGATCAGGCGTGGCAAAAAAACTCGAGGGTCAAAGACGCCGCCAACTGAGCCAGCGTGCCCCGGGGCAATTCCCACGCAACCCGTGGCTCATCGGTCTTGTTGGCGGATCATCGAATCGTATCGTCGGACCTGCGACGCCGTCAACAAGCCACGAGCATCGGCAGCAAAGGGTCCGACGATGCTCGAAGCAACGATCGATTTCCGACGACTATACCGATACCGCCCGCGATCAAGGTGAGGGTGCCCCACGGGCACCCTACCCGCCGAGATGCTTTTTGAAGAACGCGAGCGTCAGCGCCAGCGCGCGGTCGGCCTCCGGCTTCGAATAGGTCCTGCCCCCGTGGCGCGCGAAGGCATGATCGGCGCCGGGATACTTGTGGATGGTCACCAGCGGATTGGGCGCCAGCCGCCGCTCCAGCAGTTCGTTCACCTCCGCCTGCACCCAACGATCCTTCATGGCCATGTGCAGCACGAACGGCCGGTGCAGGTTCTTCGCTTCGCGGATGCGGTGCTCGATGTAGGTGCCGTAATAGGCGACCGCGCAGTCGATGTCGGTGCGGCAGCACATCAAATAGCAGAGCTTGCCGCCGAGACAGTAGCCGACTGCGCCGACCTTCCCGTTGCACTCCTCGCGTCGCGCGAGGTAGCGCCGGGTGTCCTCCATGTCGCGCACGGCGAGATCGTAGTCGAAGTCGTAGTAGAGATCGAACGCCTTGCGCACGTGCGCGGGATCGTGGTCGGAAAGCTCGACGCCCGGCTCCTGCCGCCAGAACAGGTCCGGCACCAGGCAGACGAACCCGGCCTCGGCGAACTCGTGCGCGTGCCGGCGCATGGTGTCGTTGACGCCCCAGATCTCCATGATGGCGATGATGGCGCCGGCGGGGCGGGCGGTCCAGGGATGGCGAGATAGGCGCCCATCTCGCCGTCGCGCAGCTCGACCCTGATGTTCTGTGTTCTCATGCCGTCACCCCCCTTGCGCCACCGCTCGCGCATCCGGCAGCTTGAGCAGGGAGCGCGCATTGCCGGCGAAGATTTTTTCACGCTCGGCGGCCGAGATCGGCAGTGCCTCCACCGCTCTGATGGTGTTGCGGATCAAGCCGCGGCCTTCCTCGGCATCGAACGGCGCGTCGGTCGCGAACAGGCACGACGACGTTCCGAAGAATGCGTGCCCGCAGCGCGTCGGCTCCACCTCGCCATTGAGCGCGGTGTCGGCATAGAGCATCTTGTAGTAATCCATCGGACGTTTCTTCAGGCCGGCATCGACCGCGGTCGGGTTGCGCTCGGGGGTGCCGAAGAAGATCTGGCGGAAGCCGAGATTGATCTTGCCGGCGAAGTACGGGATCATTCCGCCCATGTGATGCGTGATGATCTTGAGATCGGGCAGCTCGTCGAGCAGCCGCGAATAGATCAGCCGGGTCATGCAGGCCGTGGTCTCGTACGGCCAGCCGAAGCTGAACCAGATCTCGGCCTCCGAGGCCTGCTCGCCGGCATAGTCGGGAAAATTCGGACCCCGCATCGGATGCACCCAGACCGGCAGGTCGTGCGCGGCCATGCGCTGGAAGATCGGGCGGAACTCGGGCGCCGAGAGCGGCTTGCCCGCGACATTCGTGAACAGCTGCACGCCGCAGGCGCCGAGATCGCCGACCGCACGGTCGATCTCGGCGAGGCAAGCCTCGACATTGTTCATGGGCAGCGACGCGACGAAGCCGGGAAAGCGGTCATGGTGCCTGCGGCAGAGCTCCGCGAGCGCATCGTTTGCCATGCGGGCGAGCTCCGGCGTCCGGTCCGGACCGGCGATCAGCTCGAGCGGCGGATTGGCGAGCGAGACCACCTGCTGCAGGGCACCGAACTCGTCTAGCAGCGCGAGCCGGGCGTCGACATCCCAGAGCGTCTTCAACCTCGGAAACGACGTCAGCGCCATGTGGCCGGGTATCAGCGAGCCGAGGCGGTCGAGATACGGCTTGGGAATGAAGTGATTGAATATGTCGATCATCATCTCGTGCTCATCCGTGCATGGTGAGGCCACCGGACACGCTGATGGTCTGGCCGGTGATGTAGGCGGCATCGTCGGACAACAGGAAGGCGACGAGGCCGGGATAGTCGTCCGGCACGCCGATGCGGCGCATCGGGATGGCGCGCTTCAATCCTTCGGCGATGCGGGTGCCGTCCGGGCCGTCCAGGAAGCTGCGCAGAATGGCGGTATCGGTAGGCCCCGGACACAGCGTATTGACGATGATCCCCTTGCCCACCAGCTCGCGGGCCACCGTCTTGGCGAAGGCGATCATGCCGCCCTTGCAGGCGGAATAGACCGCCTCCCCCGAGGAGCCGACGCGCCCGGCATCCGACGCTATGTTGACGACGCGGCCGAAGCCGCGTGCTGCCATTCTGCGCAACACGACGTGGCTCACGTTCAACGGCCCGAACAGGTTGACGGCGACGACCTTGCGCCAGAAATCGGGCGTGGTTTCGAGAAAGCTCGCGGGGCGGTCCCAGCCGGCGTTGTTGACGAGGCACGCAAGCGGACCGGCGCCGGACTCGAAGCTTTCCACCGCGCGCGCCACCGCATCGTAGTCGGTGATGTCGACAGCGTGGAGGCTCGCCCGTCCGCCGCCGGCAGCGACCTCGGCAACGATGCGCTCTCCGGTCGGCGCATCGAGGTCGAGAATGCCGATCACGCAGCCCTCCTGCGCCAGCCGGCGCACGATGGCAGCCCCGATGCCGTTGGCACCGCCGGTCACCAGGACCGTGCGACCCGTCAGTCCACGCATCGGCACCCCGTTGCCAAGCTAGTGTCCCGATTCCGAAGTTCGCATCATTCCGCGGCACCCTCGTTTGCGAACTTCGGAATCGAAGGACACTCAGGTGTCCGCCCCGGCCGGGCGGCCGGCCAGCATGCGGGTGGCTTCGTAGGTCATAACCACCTCGTTCTTCTGGTTCTTGACGTCGATCCGGGACACGACGATCCCTCGATTGCCCCTGGAGGTGGGTCGCACGGATGTGATCTCGATCTCGCCGTGGATGGTATCGCCGACGCGAACCGGCGCCAGCACCTTCTGCTCGAGCTCGAGCATCGCGAGCCCGGTGCCCTGGATCATGGTCTGGCAGAGCAGTCCTTCGATCAGGCTGTAGCTCAATGCCGCCGGCACGAACCGGCCCTGGATCGCGCCTTGCTCGGCCGCGAACGTGCAATCGATGAAGATCGCCTCCAGCATGCCGGTGACACCGGTGAACATCACCAGGTCGGTCTCGGTGATGGTGCGCTTGAGCGTCCGAAAGCGCTGTCCCGGCGCAAGCTGCTCCCAGGTGAAGCCGAGGCCGAGCGTCTGCATGCAGGTTTCTCCCCATCGCCCGGAAGCCGCGACCGAGCATCCTTCCGCGGCGAGAGCGCGCATGGCTTCTTAGCTGCCGATGCTGGCGGGTTCCAGCCTGCTCGCGAGATCTGCGCGTTCGCGACGTCATACACCACGCGAAAGGTGCCAACCGCCCGATCTCCGTGTGTAGCCGCGACACGTAATACGCTTGACGTATTAATGCCGGGAGCATATGCCGGGTATCGATGATCCGATCGTTTCGCGACCGTGCCACACAGCGGCTCTGGATGGGCGCGTTTGTGAAACGCTTCAGCGGCCTCGAGAAGCAAGCGCTGCGAAAGCTCGATATGCTCCATAGCGCCCGCGATCTCAGCGATCTGCGCGCACCTCCTGCGAACCGGCTGGAAGCGCTGGCTGGAGACCGTCGGGGCCAGCATTCCATCCGCATCAATGATCAATGGCGCATCTGCTTCACATGGACAGAGAAGGGTCCGGCCAATGTCGAAATCGTCGACTATCATTAAGGGGGGCGTCACCCCAAATCGTGTAACGACCCATCCGGGGGAGGTGCTCAGCGAGGAATTTCTCAGACCACTCGGTATGTCCGTCAACGCGCTCGCGATTGGATTGCGCGTGCCGGCCACGCGCATTGGCGCTATCCTCAAAGGCGAACGATCGGTGACAGCCGATACGGCATTGCGGCTCGCACGCTTTTTCGGCACCAGTCCCGAATTCTGGATGAATCTGCAAGGGATGCACGATCTGACCAAGACTCGAGTTGAAAGCGGCGCAGCGATCGAGCGCGACGTTCGACCGCGAGCCGCCTGAACGTTGCAATTGTATCGGGATGGTCGAACGCATGACGACCGATGACCGCGTCTCAGTGCCGGCGGCTCACCCGATGGCCCAGTGATCGAGTGCACTTGCGATGTCAGTCACCGCCGCCGGCAGGCCGAGCGTGCACCCGGATGTTTCCGAGTTGTTGGCGCGCGCGAGAGAGATCGCCCGGCTTGCGCGCGCGCGGACCCGCGAGACGGAAGCCGACCGGCGCGTATGCGACGACATGATCGCGCGCATGCGGCGGGCCGACCTCTTCCGCGTCATGCAGCCGCGAGCCTATGGAGGATTCGAATACGGGTTCGACGTCCTCGTCGAAGTGGTCGCGACCATCGCGAGCGGGTGCGGCTCGACCGGCTGGGTCTACTCTCTGCTGGCCTCGCACCAATGGCTCATCGCGTGCTTCTCGAAGGAGGCGCAGGACGAGGTGTGGAAGGACCCCGGCGCGGTCGTGGCCGGCACCTACGCCCCGGTCGGCCAGGCGGTTGCCGTCGAGGGCGGCTACCGGCTCACCGGCAAGGGCAGCTTCTGCAGCGGCTGCGACAACGCGCAGTGGCAGCTTCTCGGCGGCATGATCCCGCAGCCGGGGGCGGCGCCGAAGCCCGGATTCTTCCTGATGCCCACCGCCGACTGCAGCATCGACGACAACTGGCACACCATGGGACTCGCCGGCACCGGCAGCAAGAACCTCGTGGCCGAGGACGTTCTCGTTCCCGCCCATCGTACGCTCGCATTCGCCGACCTCGCCGATGCGAGCGCACCGGGGATGCGCTCCAATCCCAATCCGCTCTATCGCCAGTCGTTTCTCGCAGCGCTGCCGATCGCCATCGTTTCGCCCGTGCTCGGCATGGCGGAAGGCGCGCTCGCGGATTATCTCGACATGGCCAAGGTGCGCACCACCCGCGGCGCGGTGACCGGCGGCAATCGCCGCATGGCCGAGCTCACCACCGTGCAGCTGCGCGTCGCAGAGGCCACCGCATGCATCGACGCCGCACGGCTCCTGATTTTCCGCGATCTCGCCGAGGCGCTCGGCGCGGTCGAGCGCGGCGAGCCGATCAGCGTGGACATGCGCCTGCGCAACCGCCGCGATCAGGCGTTCTGCGTGCGGCTGCTGGTGCAGGCGGTGGACGCGTTGTTCCTGGCGGCCGGCGGTCAGGGACTGTTCCTGGAGAATTCGCTGCAGCGCATCTGGCGCGATGCGCACGCGGCCGCCTCCCACATCAGCCTCAACTGGGATTCCACCGGCAGCATGTACGGGCAGTACATGCTCGGCCTCGAGCCCAGGGGGCAGTATTGAATTGCCGAGGCACCGTCAGTCTCGGGGCCGTTCGGGAGACGCCGGGCGGCTCGGCCGCGGAAACACCGCAAGCATCCGGGAGGGCGCCATGAGAACTCCTTACGAGCGCGATCGTGCTGCTGGCCTGCGGGCTCGCGACCGGCGCAGCGGCAGAGTATCCGGAGCGGCCGATCCGGCTGATCGTCCCGCAGGCTGCCGGCAGCGCCACCGATACGGTCGCTCGCATCCTCGGCGCCGAGCTGGGCAAGGAGATCGGGCAGCAGATCGTGGTCGACAACCGGCCCGGCGGCGCGCTGACGATCGGCCTCGACCTGACCGCCAAGGCCGAGCCCGACGGGTACACGCTGTGCATGGGGCCGATCGGCGCGCTCGCCATCACCCGCCACATGGTGGCGAAGCTGCCGTACAACATCGAACGGGACTTCCAACCGATCGCGCTGGCGACGCGTGGACACCTGCTGCTCGCGGTATCGCCGACGCTGCCGTTCAAGTCGGTGCCGGAGCTCCTCGAGCACGCCAGGCAGAATCCCGGCAAGCTCCTCAACGCCTCGTCCAGCAACGGATCGCCCGGCCACGTCGGCGGCGAGCTGTTCAAGCACATGACCGGGACGGATATCGTGCACGTCCCCTATCGCGGCGGAGCTCCCGCCATCAACGATCTGATCGCAGGCCGCGTGCATCTCATGTTCGAGAGCCTCAACTCGATCGCGCCGCACGCGAGGCAGGGCACGGTGCGCGCGCTGGCGGTGAGCGGTGCACGGCGGTCGCCCGGCTTCCCGGACCTGCCGACGGTCGCGCAGGCGGGCGTCCCCGGCTACGAGGCACCCACCTGGGCGGGGGTGATCGCGCCCGCCGGCGTGCCACGGCCGATCGTGGACAAGCTCAACGCCGCCATCAACAGGGCGATCGCCTCGCAGCCATTCCGGGACCGCTTCGCCATGATCGGCGACGAGCCGGCGGGCGGCACCCCGGAGGAGTTCGCCGAAACGATCCGCAAGGATTCCGCGAAATGGGCGGAAGTGGTGCGGCGCTCGGGTGCGCGGCTCGACTGAGTGATCGCAGACAGGAACGCAGACACAAGGAGAGAAAAATGGCGGACATCAGCCGGATCAGCCCGGAAGGCATTGCGAAACCGTTTTCCAACTATTCGCACGTGGTGACTGCGGCAGGAGCGCAGAAGCTCGTATTCTGCGCCGGCCAGGTGGCCGCAGACGTTGGCGGCAATGTGCTGCCGCCAGACGATTTCGACGCCCAGGCCAAGCTGGTGATGGAGAACCTCGTCAAGGCGCTGGCCGCCGGTGGAGCGAAAGATTTCCGACGTCACCAAGATCACGATCTATCTCTGCAATCCGCACGACGTGCCGAAGGCGCGCAAGATCCTGCAGACCTATTTCGCCGGTCATCCTCCCGCCAGCACGCTTTGCATCCTGCGCGGACTCGCCAACCCCAATTTCCTTCTCGAGATCGAGGCGATCGCGGCTGTGTGACTTGCAGCCCACTCCGGTCCTGCACCAAGCGAACGCACGCTCCCCCCACCGAACCGGTGCCTGCACGCACGCATGACCCCTCGCATCGATCTCGACCGCCTGCTCGACCGGCTCGACCGCTTCAATCGGATCGGCGCCCTGCCCGGCGGCGGCAATTGCCGGCTTGCGCTCTCCGAAGAGGACAAGGCCGGCCGCGACCTGCTCGTGCAATGGATGCGCGAGCTCGGCCTCGCCGTCACGCGTCGACGGCATCGGCAACATCTTCGGCACGCGAGCGCGGACGCGAGGAGCTGGCGCCGGTGATGTTCGGCTCGCATGTCGACACGGTCGCGACCGGCGGCCGCTACGACGGTCTGCTCGGCGTGCTGGCCGGGCTCGAAGCCTGCCAGGCCCTGAACGACGCCGGCATCACAACCCGCCGGCCGCTGGTGCTGGTCGCCTTCACCAACGAGGAGGGCGTGCGCTTCTCGCCCTATGCGATGGGAAGCCTGGTCTTCACCGGTGCGCTTTCCCTCGACGAGGCCCATGCGATCCGCGGCATCGACGGCGCCACCGTCGGCGCCGAATTGCGGCGCATCGGCTATGCCGGCGCGCAGCCGCCGGGCTCGATCGCGCCGCATGCCTATCTCGAATTGCACATCGAGCAGGGTCCGGTGCTCGAGGAGAAAGGCCTGGTCATCGGCGCGGTCGAGGGCATCACCGGCCTCTCGTGGTCGGAGGTTTCGATCGCTGGCCGTAGCGGCCACGCCGGCACCACGCCCATGCATTCGCGCCGCGATGCGGCCTACGTGGCAAGCGAGATCGTGGTCGCCGTCCGCCGCCTGGCCAGGGAGATCGGGGGCGCCCAGCGCGGGACCGTAGGCCGCATCGAAGTCTTTCCGAACCTTATCAACGTCGTCGCCGAGCGGGCGGTCTTGACGGTCGACCTGCGCAACCCCGACGAAGGACGGCTGGCGACAGCGGAGCGCGAGGTCGCCGCCCTGCTCGAGCGCCTGGCCGCGCAGGAGAACGTCGCCATCTCCACCCGCAGCATGGGACGCTTCGCGCCGGTTCTGTTTCCCCCCGAGATGGTGGCGCTGGTCGAGACCACTGCGCGCGAGCTGGGCCACGGCTGCCTTCGACTGGCTTCCGGCGCCGGCCACGATGCCCAGATGATGGCACGCATCTGCCCGGCCGGCATGATCTTCGTGCCGAGCGTCGGCGGGCTCAGCCACAACGTCGACGAGGACACCAGGCCCGAGCACCTGCAGGCCGGCGCCGCGGTGCTGATGCACGCCGTGCTTCGCCTTGCGGAATGATCACAGGACCTCCCGACGGCAGGTCAACGCTGCCTGGCGGGATTGAGCGGCAGTGCGGACGCCGTCGGCGAGGTCACCGGCTTCGGGGCACCGCCCGGGTCGCCGGCGGTGCTCGTCGGGGTGCGCGGCCGACGCGCCGCGCAGAAGCTGTCGACCGCATCGGTCACGGCCGCGGCGATGCGTTCCTGGTGCTCCGTGGAGCCCACCAGCAGCTCCTCGTCGCGATTGATGATCGATCCCGCCTCGAGCAGGACTGCGGGCATATGGCTTTTCTTCAGCACGATCAGCTGGTCGTAGCGGTAGACTCCGGCAAAGGCGTCCACCAGCAGACGCTGCCGAGACCCCATGATCCTGTCGGTATAGTGAGGCGTGTATTGCAATCCCGCGCGCCTTCAACTGATTGCCCAGCTGACTTGCAAACAGCAGGCTGCCGTTGCGATCGGCGTTATCGCGGGAGACGAAGATCGAATGGCCGTTGAAGCGATCGCTGAAGCTTCTCTCCTCGCCCTCGAAATCCCATTTGCTCAGAAACCTGTCCGGCACGGAATCGTGATGAATCGAGAGCAGGAGATCGGCCGACAGGCTGTTGGCGCGCGCCACGCGCCGGAACAGCGCCTCCCTGGCGGGACCGTCGGTGACGAGCAGGACGGTCCTGCCGAAACCGTTCGCGAGCAGCATCTGCTCGATCCGCCTGGCGAGCATGAGGTTGAAGACGAATTCGTAGACGCCGCGCGCGCTCCTGGCACCCGGAGCTTCCGCCGTGTGTCCCACATCGAGGACGACGCGGAACTCCGCGCGTCTGCAGGCCGCACGGTCCGATTGTTTCGGCGCCTCAATCCCCGGCTCGCTGCGCGCAGATTGCAGCGCGCCCGCCCACGCGAACGTCGCCGCGACAATGAGCACAGCGGACACGACGCGAGCGAGGCAGGGTGTCACAATTGGCCTCTTCGGTTTCCGGCGCCATGGCAGACGCACGCACCTCATCCCTCGGTGCCCTGGCGCGAGCCAGAGCACGGGTGCACAATTCGATCCGCCGCTCAAAAGAGCGGCGCATTCATCGGCGGTAAATCTGGTCAGCCCCCGCCAGAGAATCCCCCCATATACTTGCCGCGCAATTTTGGCGCTTTGTGGCTGTCAGCCAGCCGAACGCCGGCAGACGGCGGGTTGGTTAAATTTCGGGGGTCGCCTCGGCCGCCCCCACGGCCACCGGCCGGCCCGGCTCCTGCGTCCACTCCGACAGCGAGCCGTCGTAGAGCGACACATCGGGCCGACCAAGCAGCTCGGACAGGATGAACCAGTTGGTCGCAGCCTGATGGCCGGTATTGCAATAATTGATGACCGGGCGCGCGGGGATCGCCGCGAACAGCCTCTCGAGCTCGGCCCTCGGCCGCAGCATCTTCGCATGGGAATTCGAAAGCCGACGCGTGGTCGAGCTGGAGCGGCGCCCGGGAGCCGGCCCGCCCGCATGGCTTGCGGAGACTTTGCCCGCCCCTCGAAGAAGTCGGCGGCACGGCTGTCGAGCAGGACGGCGCCGGCCCTGGCGATCGCAAACTCGACGGCAGTCGACCTCGGCGCGCAGCTCCCCGGCAAGGTTGATGGGATAGTCCGGCGCCGCTGCGAGCGTGCGTCCTGGTCCCGCCTCGAGCTTGCGCGAGGGGTCGCCGCACCAGGCGATCATGCCGCCGTTGAGAATCGATTTGCGTTCGTGGCCCGCGACCTTGAGCGTCCAATAGACACGAGCCGCGGCGCTGAAATCGCCCGCGCTGGTTCCGGCGGCGACGATGATCGCGTGATGATGCGGCAAGAGCCCGACGCGGCCGAACAGGGCGGCGAGGCTGGCGCTATCGGGCAACAGGCCGGTGGCCATTCCCCTGGTGGCACGCCAGCCGTCCTTTGCGTAGTCGGTATGAATTGCTCCCGGAATGTGGCTGGCCTCGTATGCTGCGCGCGCGCCGCCGTCGACCACCGAGCGAATGTCGAGGATCAGCAGGCCCGGATCACCGAGGCGCTCGGCCAGCCACTCCGGCTCGACCAGCGGTGGCGCCACCGGCATCGGGTCTGGTGCAACACGGTCGGACATGCAGCCACCGTTGCACAGTCTGCCGAAACTTGGAAGTCACCGATCGGCTTGGCAAAGCTGCCGCTCGGGTTCCGGCCTTTGTCCCCGAAGTCGCGCCTCGAGCGCGCTCATGCGGCCGTCCCCGGTCGGCTGATAGAACACGCTGTAGCGGTCGACGGCCTCGGCGAAATGGGCCGCGTCCTTGTCCTTCGACACCTCGAACGCGTCGAAGCCGGCTCGTTGAAGGAACATGAGCTGGTCGCGCAGAACCTGGCCGGTGGCGCGCAGCTCGCCGCGAAAGCCGTGGCGCTCGCGCAGGAGGCGGGCCTGGCTGTAGGCGCGGCCGTCGCGGAAAGTAGGAAACACCAGCGCCACCAGTGCGAGCCAGTCGAGATAGGGCACGAGCTCCGCAATCCTGCGATCGTTCGGCCAGATCACGCCGGTTGGCGCCCGGCGGCTCGACGAGATCGCGCGCATCGGCGAGCAACCGCACCGCCGGCAGCAGCACCGGCTCGCCGTCCGGTATCGGTGCGTCATCGGGCACGCGCTGAAAGCGATCCTCGATCAGACGGCCGCCCCTAACGAGTTGCATAGACCCGCTCCTTGAAGGGCTCGACGCCGAGGCGCGCGATCGTGTCGATGAACAGCTCGTCCGGCCGCTCCCGCAGCTCGAGATAGGCGGCGGCGATGTCCTCGACCACGTCGGCGATCTCGCCGTAGGGCACCGCGGGGCCGAGAATGGTGCCGAGCGCAGCATCCTCGCCGGCCCGGCCACCGATCGTCACCTGGTAATATTCCCGGCCGTGCTTCTCCACCCCGAGAATGCCGATGTGGCCGACGTGATGATGCCCGCAGGCATTGATGCAGCCCGAGATGTTGATGTGCAATCGGCCGAGATCGCGGGCGAGATCGATGTCCTCGAACCGGCGGGTGATCTCCTGGGCGACCGGGATCGCGCGGGCATTGGCGAGACTGCAGTAGTCGAGCCCCGGACACGCGATGATGTCGGAGACGAGCCCGACATTCGGCGTGGCCACTCCGATCCCGTCCAGCGCCCGCCAGAGCGCGGGAAGATCGCGCTGCGCCACATGGGGCAGCACCAGGTTCTGCTCGTGTCCGACGCGGATCTCGCCGTAACTGTAGCGGTCGGCGAGATCGGCGATGGCGTCCATCTGCGGCGCAGTGGCGTCCCCGGGCGGCCCCCCAACCGGCTTGAGCGAGAGCGTCACGATGGCCCGGCCGGCCACCTTGTGGTTGGCGACCGAATTGTCGAGCCAGACGCGAAAACGCCGGTGCGCGTTGCGCGCTTCGATCAGCTCGGACGGATCGTCCGGCAGCTCCTCGTAAACCGGATAGCGGAACCGGCTGGCGATGCCGGCGACGACCGCTGGGCCGAGGGCGAGCGCGCCGTCCCTGATCGGCTGCCATTCCTCCTCGACCTCGCGCGCGAACTTCTCCGCGCCGAGCTCATGAACGAGAATCTTGATGCGGGCCTTGTAGATGTTGTCGCGCCGGCCGTACTGGTTATAGGTGCGCATGATCGCCTCGATGTAGCTCAGGAGATCGCGCGTCGGCAGGAACGGCTTGATGGTCTTGCCGATGAACGGCGTGCGTCCCAGCCCGCCGCCGACCATCACCTCGAAACCGATCTCGCCGTCACCGTTGCGATGCAGCCGCAGGCCGATGTCGTGGACCTTCACGGCGGCGCGGTCGTGTGCCGCTGCGGTCACGGCGATCTTGAACTTGCGCGGCAGGAACGAGAATTCCGGATGCAGCGTCAAATGCTGGCGCAGCAATTCCGCCCACACGCGCGGATCCTCGATCTCGTCGGGCGCGACGCCCGCCCATTGATCGGTGGTGATGTTGCGGACGCAGTTGCCGCTGGTCTGCATCCCGTGCATTCCGACGCGCGCGAGGTCGGCCATGGCGTCGGGCAATTCCTCGAGCTTGATCCAGTTGAACTGGATGTTCTGCCGGGTGGTGAAATGGCCATAGCCGCGGTCGTAGCGCCGCGCCACGTGGGCGAGCATGCGCAACTGGTCCGAGGACAGCGTTCCGTACGGAATGGCGATGCGCAGCATGTAGGCATGCAGCTGCAGGTACACGCCATTCATCAGCCGCAGCGGCTTGAACTCTTCCTCCGTGAGCTCGCCCGCCAGGCGGCGGCGGACCTGGTCGCGGAACTCGCGGACCCGCTCGTTGACGAGGGTGCGGTCGAAGTCGTCGTAGACGTACATCCATCAACCCTTCAGTTCGCACTCGCGCCCGGCAGCGGGATCGTCGGCCCATCCAGGCGGATCCGTTCGCGCAGATTACCCGGCAGCACGCGCTGATCCGCCGTCAGCTCGACCGGCGCCACATAGGCATCGACGGCATTGAGTCGGTCGGCGAGCGCCACGGCGAGGAGCTCGGTTGCGGCGGCGCTCGTGGTGACGATCGCCGCCGATGCGAGATCGGTGGTCCAGCCGCCGTCGCGCGAACGATAGACGACCGCACCGTCGGCGAGCCGGTTGGCGGTGACCATCACCGGTCCGGCGATCTTGAGCTTCTGCTGCAGCGGCGAAGTCATGCCGCCTCTCTTGCGTCCGACGCGCCGAGGTGGATGGCGCGCCACGGAGTCGAGCGTGCGACCACCTCGCCGATGACGAGAATGGCCGGTCCCTCCCCTGCTTCGGCGGCGAGCATGGAAAGGCCGTCGAGGCGCCCGACCGCCGCGCGCGAATCCGCCCGCGTCCCGCGGGCCAGGACCGCCGCCGGCGTGGCGGGGTCGCGGCCGGCCGCGATCAGCCCGTCGCATACGGCGGCCGCCGACGCCAGTCCCATATAGACCACGACCGTCGTTTGCGGATCGGCAAGACCTCGCCAGTCGATCGCAGCCGCCTCATCGGCGTGGTGCGCCGTGATCAAGCTGAGCTTCGATGCCTCGTTGCGGAACGTCAGCGGCAGGCCCGCTTCCGCGGCGCAGCCGAGCGCGGCGGAGATGCCGGGGACCACCACGACCGGCACCCCCGCACGACGCAGATATTCCAGTTCCTCGCCGCCGCGCCCGAAGATGAAGGGATCGCCGCCCTTGAGCCGAACCACTCGCCGGCCCGCGCGTGCCGCCGCCGCCATGCGGCGGTTGATCTCGTCCTGGCCGATGCCGGGCTCGCCCCGCCGCTTGCCGACGAAGACCTGCTCGGCATCGCGCCGGGCGCGATCGAGCACTCCCGGCGTGACCAGCTCGTCGTAGAACACGATGTCGGCGTCGGCGAGCACATGCAGTGCGCGTAGCGTCAGCAGGTCGGGATCGCCGGGGCCGGCGCCGACCAGGAACACGGTTTCGGTCGCGGCCGCACGGCTGCCATCGGCAGTCGCGGCGATCGCTCCGCGCAGCTGCGTCTCCGCCTCCGCCGCGCGACCGGCCAGGACTGCATCGGCGATCGCCCCGGTGACCATGTTGTGCCAGAAGCGACGCGGTGACAGCACGCGCGGCACGGCGGCGAAGCGACTGCGATGACGGCCGATCAATTCGGCAAGCTCGCCGATGCGCGCAGGCAGCAAGGCTTCGATCAGCTCGCGCAGACGTCGCGCCAGGACCGGTGCGCTGCCGCCGGTGCCGATCGCCACCACCACCTCGCCGCGATCGACAATGGCCGGAAAGATGAAGGTCGACAGATCCGGCCGGTCGACCACGTTGACCGGAATGCGTTCGCGTCGCGCGCGCTCCGCAATTCTGGCATCGAGCCCGCCTCCATCCGCCGAGACCATGGCGATCACGTCGCGCAAGTCCGCCTTGAGCGGATCGCCGATGCTGATCTCGATCCGGCCGGCTCCGGGCACGGTCAGAACCTCCTCGGCGATGTCGGCATCGCGCGAATACCAGCGCACATGCGCCCCCGCCGCGCGCAGAAGACGCAGCTTGGCGAGCGCGGCTCCACCCGATCCGACCACAACCACCGTTCCCGCAGAGAGATCGACGAACAACGGAAGGAAGCGCATTGCAAAATTCCTCAAAGAGCATTGACGAGTATTTTGTTCTATATGATAGTCCAATTCCACCGGTAAACAGAAAAATAATATAGCAAAAACGCAAATATCGATGGAATATTCTACCATCATCACGATCAGCTGAAGGAAGGCGAGTTCAATGAAGAACCGGAAACCGACGATCGAAAAATTTGCGCCCGCCCGCCCCTCTGTCCGCTGGCGGCAACCCGAGAACTGGGCGGCGGTCGCCGCCGTAATCCTCGTCCTGCTGATCGTGTTCGGCGCCGTGCCTCACGTCTTTTCGTGAGCCAACGATCCGCCGCTGACATCGAAAAGGTTCGTCATGCAAAACCCAGCAACCACACTGAGTGCCGCTCCGATCGGTGATGCGAAAACAGACCCCCAGCCCCTGGCGCACCGAGGACTGGATCGCCGTGCTGCTCGGGTTCCTGATAATCGCAGCCGTTCTGCTCCTCTTCCATTGGAAGGTCGCGGATGTGCGAAACATCGTCCCGAGCTTCCGCTGGACCACCGACAGCCAGCTCGCATCGCTGACACCGGGCTGGATCGACGCGCTCAACTCCATCGCCCGGGAAGCCGACACAAGCGACAACCGAATGCCGTGGCGCTCAGCAGCGCTCTCAAAACGGCGCTCGCCGGTCAGGACCGCAAGGCGATCGAGGTTGCCGCCGGCAGGATGGCCGCGCTGGGCAGCCGAACCGTGGCGGGCGCGCTGGGGGTCGAGATTCGCGGTCATGCCGCTGCAGTCGCGGAAAACCGCGTCTTCACGCGCGACAACCTGACCAAGGTGCTCCACATCGGTATTGGATTCCTCGTCGTTGCTGGGGCCGGGATCGCGCTACTCGGCCGGCGGGTGGTGCCATTTTTGATCGGCCTGCCGGTGATTTTCGGACTGGCGGGACTTGCCCGCTTCCTCTCCGGCAACGGACTGTTCGTCAACTGGGGAATCGATACGTCATCTTCGCCCTGTTGTTGGGGCTCCTCATCAGCAACACCGTCGGCGTACCCGACTGGCTCAAGCCGGCGGTGCAGACCGAGTTCTTCATCAAGACCGGGCTGGTCGTCCTCGGCGCCAGCCTCCTGTTCATGGAGGTGCTGCAGGCCGGCGCACTCGGCATCATTCAGGCGGTGCTGGTGGTTTTCGTCGTCTGGTACGCGTGCTTCTGGCTGGCGCGGAAGCTCTCCGTCGACGACGAGTTCGGGGCCATGCTTTCGACCGCGGTTTCGATCTGCGGCGTGTCCGCGGCCATCGCCGCCTGCGGCGCGATCAAGGGCGACAAGAAGAAGCTCTCCTACGTGACCTCGCTCGTCTTGATCGTCGCGGTGCCCATGATGGTGATCATGCCCTGGATCGCGAAATCCACCGGCATGAACGACCTGGTGGCGGGTGCCTGGCTGGGCGGGACGCTCGATACCAGCGCCTCAGTGGTAGCGGCCGGCGCACTCGTCAGCGACGCCGCGATGAAGACCGGCGTCATCGTCAAGTTCTCGCAGAATGCCTTGATCGGGGTGGTGGCGTTCATGCTGGCGATCTGGTGGGCGTTCAAAACCGGCGCCGCAACCGGCGAGCGGCCGAGCGCGGCGGTGATCTGGGAGCGCTTCCCCAAATTCGTGCTGGGCTTCGTGGCGGCATCGTCGGTGTTCTCCTTCCTGCTGTCGCCGGAGATCGTCAATGGCACGCGCGGGGCGCTGGGGGAGATCAGGACCTGGTGGTTCGCGCTCGCCTTCGTATGCATCGGGCTCGATACGAAATTCGTCGAGCTTGCAACAACCGAGCAGGGACGGCCGGCGCTCGCCTTCCTCGGCGCCCAGGCGGTCAATGTGCTCTGGACCTTGCTTCTCGCCTATCTCCTGTTCGGTGGCGTGATCTTCCCACCGCCCGCGATCAACTAACGCACATTTCGGGCGAGCTCCTCACGTTTCAGGAGTGCACTTATGACGACGTCGGCATCACAGTTGAGGGCCACGGCCGCCCGACGGACGAGGTCTTGCAGCAAGCGAACCTTGTCCGGCGCACGCACCCCGACCAACACATGAGACGGCGCCAGAAGCTCCTTGATCTCCATGGCAGCCCCAACGGTGCGATTGCTCGGGGTCAATGTCTGCGCTGCCAAGTTTCGAGCTTCAGTCCGGCGCCCGCAGCCGGTAGCCGATTCCCGTCTCCGTCAGGACGTAGTGCGGTCGCTCAGGATCGGTTTCGATCTTCTGCCTGAGCTGACGCACATAGACCCGCAGATATTGCGCGTCGGTCAGCTCGTCCCACAGCTCGCCGAGCAGGAACCTGTGGGTCAGCACCTTGCCGGCGTGCTGAACCAGCACGCGCAGAAGATCGTATTCCTTGGGTGACAGCTTCACCTCCCGGTCTCCGATCTTCACAATGCGCCGAACCAGATCGACCGAGAGCTCGCCGGTCCGGAAGATCGGACGCTCGCCCTGCACCTGAAGCTGATGACGAAGCGCGGCCCGCATGCGGGCGAGCAGCTCATCCATGCCGAACGGCTTGGTGACGTAATCGTCGGCCCCGAGGTCGAGAGCCGCAACCTTGCCGGCCTCGTCACCGCGGCTCGACAGCACCACGATCGGCACCCCCTCGCTTGCGGGCGCGCATCGTTCGCAGCAGCTCGAGCCCCTGGATATCGGGCAGCCCGAGGTCGAGAATGATCAAATCCGGCGCTTGCGCCAACAACTCGAGCGCCGCTCTTCCCGTTCGGCGCTTCCAGGATCTGGTAGCCTTGCGTGCTCAAGCCCATTCGCAGCAGCTTGCGAATCGGCGGCTCGTCGTCGACCACCAGGATCTTGAGTGGAGCAGCGCTCATGCCACGGTATCCAGCTGCTCGGACCTGGGCGGGATCGGCAGCCTGATCGCGAACACGGCGCCGGTCCGATCAGTGCGATTGGCCGCCGCGATGGTCCCGTGCATGGCTTCGACGAAGCCGCGAGAGATCGCGAGCCCAAGCCCGGTCCCGGCGCGAACCTGATCGCCTTTCTTGGCCCGGTAGAACTTGTCGAAGATATGCTCGAGATCGCCGGGCGGAATCCCCTCACCCTCGTCCAGCACTTGCAGGCCGACGGTATCCCGATCGCGCCAGCCCTGGATCCGGACGGTGGTGCCGGGGGGCGCGTATTTGGCGCGCATTGTCCAGTAGGTTGAACAGAACCTGCTCGAAGAGCACCGGGTCGACCTCCACCATCGGCATGTCCCGGGCGATGCTCCACCTCGATTCGGTGCTTGGCGAGAATCTTGCCCGCTCGCTCGAGAGCGCTGCCGACGATCTCGCCGAGGTCGTGCAAGGCAGCGTTCGGCGCGACCGCGCCGGATTCCAGCCTGGTCATGTCGAGCAGATTGGCGATGAACCGGTTGAGCCGCTCGGACTCGTCGATGATCGTGGCGATCAGATCCGCCTTCGCCTGCTCGTCCAACGCGTCGGGCATGCTTCGAAGGGTCCCGGCCGCTCCGAGCACGGCCGCAAGCGGCGTCTTGAGATCGTGCGAGATCGAGGTGAGCAGCGCGGAACGCAGCCGATCGGTCTCGATCGTACGCTTCGCCCGCTCCACGTCCTCGACCAGGTGCACGCGCTCGATGGCGAGCGCGCCTTGGTCGATCAGGGCGTCGAGCAGGCGGCGCTGATCGGGGGTGAGCAGCGGGCCGGGCTTGTCGCTGTCGATGCCGACCACCCCGATCGCACCGCGGCCGGTGCGCATGGGCAGGAACAGCCGCTTGGCGCCGGGAAGCGTATCGGAACCGCGTCCGGCAGCGCGATTGTTCTCCCAGGCCCACTTGGCTGCGGCGATATCCGCGTCGTCGAGCATGTCCTCCGGCGGATAACCGGCCTTGACGGCGATCGAGCCGTTCTCCGGCAGCAGCAATACGACCCTGACATTGAGCATCAGAGCGGTCTGGTAGGCAGTCGCCCACAGCACGTCGTCGAGCGTACCGACGCCGGCAAGCTTGCGGCTGAATGCGTAGAGCAACTCGAGCGCGCGCACCCGCCCATGCGCCATGACTGTCTGCGTGCGGCCGCGCGCCGCAAAATGCGAGACGATGATGGCGACCAGCGTGAAGAACCCGAATGCCGCGACATTGACCGGCTCGGAGATCGTGAACGTGTAGATCGGCGGCAGGAAGAAGAAATTGTAGCACAGCGAGCGATGCGACGCTGGCCAACAGCGAGGGCCAAAGTCCGAAACGCACCGCGACCGCGACCACCGCCGTCAGGAAAACGAGGTCGACGTTCTCGATACCGATCAGCGCCTGGATCACCTCGGCGATACCGAGCGCGATGGCGACTGCCAGCAGCGCAAAGGCGTAGGATCCGACGTCGAGGGACGCAGTCTCCTCCGCCGTGCGCACCGTCTTCCTGGGAACGGTCTCCCCGCCGAGCTCGTCGCCGGCAATCACGTGGACACTGATATTGCCGCTGCGGCGAACCAGGTCGTGCACGACCGAGCCATGCAGGATCTCGAACCACCGGCTGCGGGTCGATTTGCCGATGATGATCTGGGTCACGTTGTTGGCCTGGGCGTAGCCGATCATGTCGTCGGCGATGCGCCGCCCGGCGCTTGCGGGAACGGTGATCGCCTCGCCGCCGAGCGCTTCCGCCAAGCCGCAGCGTATCGGCGATGCGGTCGCGCTGCTCTTCGCTCAGCTGCAGGCTTCTGCGGCTCTCGACCGTAGAGCGCCGTGAACGGGCCGTGCAGACGATCGGACAGCCGCTTGGCATAGCGCACCAGCCCGGCGGCGCGCGGATCCTCGCTGATGCAGACCAGGATGCGCTCGCCGGCGGCCCACGGCCCCGGGATCGCGCGCGCCTGCATTTCCGTCAGCAGCTGCTCGTCCACCCGCTCCGCGGTACGGCGCAGCGCCAGCTCGCGCAGCGCCGTCAGATTGGCAGGAGAGAAGAAGTGCTCCAGCGCGCGCTCGGCCTGCTTCGGGACGTAGACCTTGCCCTCCTTGAGGCGTTCGATCAGGTCGTCGGGGGTGAGATCGACCAGCTCGACGGCATCGGCGCGATCGAACACCGCATCGGGCACGGTCTCGCGCACCCGCACATGCGTGATCTGCGCGACCACATCGTTGAGGCTCTCGATGTGCTGGATGTTGACGGTGGTGTAGACGTCGATGCCGTGCGCCATCAGCTCCTCGACGTCGAGGTAGCGCTTGGGATGGCGGCTGCCGGGCGCATTGGTATGGGCGAGCTCGTCGACCAGAACGATCTGCGGCCGTCGGGCGATGATGGCGTCGAGATCCATCTCCTCCAGCCACTGCCCCTTGTATTCGAGGCGCCGGCGCGGAACGACTTCGAGGCCCTCCAGCAGCGCCTCGGTCTCCTTGCGGCCGTGGGTCTCCACCACGCCGACCACGATGTCGTAGCCGTCCTTGTTGCGGGCGTCGGGCCTGCTGCAGCATCTCGTAGGTCTTGCCGACGCCCGGCGCCGCGCCAACGAAGATCCTGAGCTTGCCGACGCGCCCCTCCTCCCGTCGGGCCGCCTCCAGCAACGCTTCCGGCGAGGGTCGCTGGTCAGGATCGCGTCGCGGGTCTGCCATCGCCCAGCGGTTCTCCTTGCCGGCTCCGGCTCCAGGCCCGCACTAACGCGCCGCGGCGCGTCCCGCTGCCCGGTCCAGGGCCATGTTCAATGCCAGCACGTTCACGCGCGGCTCGCCGAAGATGCCGAGGACGCGGCCCTCGACGTGCTCGTTGACGAGCTGACGCAGGCGATCTTCGGGCATGTTGCGGGCCTTCGCAACACGCGGCACCTGGAACAGCGCCGCCTCCGGCGAGATGTGGGGGTCGAGGCCGCTGCCCGAGGCCGTCACCAGGTCGGTCGGAATCCTGGCATTCGGGTTCTCGCCCTTGAGCTTCTCCACGTCTCCCTGCACGCGCTCGATCAGGGTCTTGCTCGTGGGACCGAGGTTCGAGCCTGCCGTATTGGCCGCGTTGTAGGGCGCATCGACGGTCTTGGACGAATCGGCCGGATCGGGCGCGACGGTCGCCGAGGGCCGGCCATGGAAATACCGCTCGCTGGCGAAGACCTGCCCCATCAATTCCGAGCCGACCACGACGCCGTTGCGCGTCGACCAGGCTGCCGTTGGCCTGATGCGGGAACACGACCTGAGCGATGCCGGTCATGACGAACGGATAGATGAGGCCGGTGATGATCGTGAACAGCACGATCAGCACGAGCGCGGGGCGAAGCTCCTTGAGCATGGTGATCATCTCCTCAGGCGAGACCAAGGGCCGTGACCGCCAGGTCGATGACCTTGATGCCGATGAACGGCACGATGATGCCGCCGACGCCGTAGATCAGCAGGTTGCGTCGCAGCAGCGGCCCGGCGCCGATCGGGCGGTAGGCGACGCCCTTCAAGGCCAGGGGAATGAGCGCGACGATGATCAGCGCATTGAAGATGATGGCCGACAGGATCGCGCTCTGCGGCGTCGACAGGTTCATGACATTGAGCGCCTGCAGCTGCGGGTAGAAGGCGAGGAACATCGCCGGGATGATGGCGAAGTATTTCGCCACGTCGTTGGCGATCGAGAAGGTGGTGAGCGACCCGCGCGTCATCAGCAGCTGCTTGCCGATCTCGACGATCTCGATCAGCTTGGTCGGGTTGGAATCGAGGTCGACCATGTTGCCGGCCTCGCGCGCGGCCTGGGTGCCGGTGTTCATGGCGACGCCGACATCGGCCTGCGCCAGCGCCGGCGCGTCGTTGGTGCCGTCGCCGCACATCGCCACCAGCTTGCCGTTGGCCTGCTCGTTGCGGATGAGCTTGAGCTTGTCCTCGGGCGTGGCCTGGGCGAGGAAGTCGTCGACGCCGGCCTCCGCCGCGATCGCGGCAGCCGTCATCGGATTGTCGCCGGTGATCATGATGGTGCGGATGCCCATGCGCCGCAGCTCGGCGAAGCGCTCGCGGATGCCGCCCTTGACGATGTCCTTGAGATGGACGACGCCGAGCAGCCGGCCGTCCTTGGCCACCGCTAGCGGCGTGCCGCCGGACTTGGCAATCGCCTCGGCGATCGCGTGACCTCGCGAACGGTCTCGGCGCCGACCGCTCGGCCGCAGCGCCCGGACGGCACCGGTCGGGCCCGCCGCGGTCGCCGGCGCATTGAGGTAATTCAGGATCGAGTCCACCGCCCCCTTGCGCACCCACGAGCTCGCCCACCTCGACCCCGCTCATGCGGCTCTGCGCCGTGAACGGAATGAATTTGGCCCGCAACTCGGCCAGGTCGCGGCCTCTGATGCCGTACTTCTCCTTGGCGAGCACGACGATGGAGCGCCCTTCGGGCGTCTCGTCGGAGAGCGAAGCGAGCTGGGCGGCGTCCGCCAATTCCTGCTCGCTCACGCCGCGCAACGGCTTGAACTCGGTCGCCTGCCGATTGCCGAGCGTGATGGTGCCGGTCTTGTCGAGCAGCAGCGTGTCGACATCGCCCGCCGCCTCGACCGCCCGGCCCGACAGCGCCAGCACGTTGAAGCGCACGAGACGGTCCATTCCGGCGATGCCGATGGCCGAAAGCAGCGCACCGATCGTGGTCGGAATGAGGGTGACGAACAGCGCCACCACGACGACAATGGGGATCGTGCCGCCGGCGTAGTTCGCGAAGCTCGGGATCGTCGCCGTGGCGAACACGAAGATGATCGTCATGCCGGCCAGCAGGATGTTGAGCGCGATCTCGTTCGGCGTCTTCTGGCGCTCGGCGCCCTCGACCAGCCGGATCATGCGGTCGAGGAAGGTCGAACCCGGCGCGGCCGTGATCCGCACGCGAATCCAGTCGGACAGCACCTGCGTGCCACCTGTGACCGCCGAGCGGTCGCCGCCCGCCTCGCGGATGACCGGCGCCGATTCGCCGGTGATCGCCGCCTCGTTGACCGAAGCGATGCCTTCGATCACTTCGCCGTCGGAGGGAATGGTATCCCCCGCCTCGACCAGGACGATGTCGCCGATCTTCAGGCTGGTGCCTGGAACGAGCTTGTGGTTCCTCGTCGCCGAGCCGGTCAGCAGCTTTGCCTGCGTCTCGGTGCGCTGGCGCCGCAGCGAATCGGCCTGCGCCTTGCCGCGCCCCTCGGCGACGGCCTCCGAGAAATTCGCGAACAGAACGGTCACCCACAGCCAGAGGATGATCTGGAAGGTGAAGCCGAGATTCTCCCCGCCCATGACCAGCTCGCGAACGAAGATGACCGTGGTCAGCGCCGCGACGACCTCGACCACGAACATGACGGGGTTCTTGATCAGCGTGCGCGGGTCGAGCTTGGCGAAAGCGGCGCTGATCGCCGGCACCACGATCTTGGGATCGAGCAGGGCCGAGACCGGCATCCGCCTGCGAAGGTTCGCGGTTTCCATGGAGGCAACTCCGGAGAGGGTCCGATCAGAACAGCGTTTTGGCCTGCATCGCGAAATGCTCGACGATCGGACCGAGCGCGAGCGCCGGGAAGAACGTCAGACCGCCGATGATGAGGATGACGCCGACCAGAAGGCCGATGAACAGTGGGCCGTGTGTTGGAAAGGTTCCGGCCGAGGCCGGCACCGTCTTCTTCTCGACCAACGAGCCCGCCACGGCCATCATCGGAATGATGACGAAGTAGCGGCCGAACAGCATCGAGAGGCCGCCGGTCGTGTTGTACCAGAGCGTGTTGCCGGTAAAGCCGGCGAAGGCCGAGCCGTTGTTTCCGGTCTGCGAGGTGTACAGATAGAGGAGTTCGCTGAACCCATGCGGGCCGGCGTCCTGCATGCTGGAAAGGCCGAACGGCAGCAAAACCGCTACGGCAGGAAAGCCCAAGATGAAAAGCGGCAGGATCAGGATGGCGAGCAGAGCCATCTTGACCTCCTTGGCCTCGATCTTCTTGCCGAGATATTCCGGCGTGCGCCCGACCATCAGGCCGGCGACGAACACGGCGATGATGACCATGAGCAGCATGCCGTAGAGGCCGGACCCGACGCCGCCATAGATGATCTCGCCGAGCTGGATCATGCATCATGGGGATCATGCCGCCAAGGGGCGTATAGCTGTCGTGCATGGAATTGACGGAGCCGTTGGACGCGGCCGTGGTCGCCACCGCCCACAGGCTCGAATTGGCGATGCCGAAGCGAACCTCCTTGCCTTCCATGTTGGCCGGATCGAGCCCGAGCGCGGCGAAGTTCGGATTACCGGCGCCTTCGGCCCAGTAGCAAACAGCGAGACCGGCAAGGAAGATGACCGACATTGCGGCATAGAGGGCCCAGCCCTGGCGCTCGTCCCTGACCATGCGGCCGAAGGTGTGGGTGAGCGCCGCCGCGATCAGAAGAATGTAGAGCACCTCGAGGAAATTGCTGATCGGCGTCGGATTCTCGTAGGGAACCGCCGAATTCGCGTTCCAGAACCCGCCGCCGTTGGTGCCGAGCTGCTTGATCGCGATCTGCGAGGCGGCCGGCCCCTGGCTGATCGTCTGTTTCGCGCCTTCGAGCGTGGTCGCATCGACGTACGGCCCGATGTTTTGCGGCACCCCTTGCCAGACCAGAATAAGCGCGCCGATGAAAGAGAGCGGCAGCAGCACGTAGAGTGTCGCGCGGGTGAGGTCGACCCAGAAGTTGCCGACGGTCTTGGCCGATGTCCGCGCGAAGGCGCGGATCAGCGCGATCAACAGCGCAATGCCGGTGGCGGCCGATACGAAGTTCTGGGTGGTGAGCGCCGCCATCTGGGTGAGATAGCTCATCGTGCTCTCGCCGCCGTAGTTCTGCCAGTTCGTGTTGGGTAAAGTCGAGATGTGGCGCGGTGGCTGTAGGCTGAACATATCTGTTGCCGCCTCTTTCGTCTGGCGGTGCCTTAGTGGTTCAGCCATGGCTCCGTTTCCACATCCCGCTCATCGAACCGGACATGCAGATCTCCCGCATCCGGCTCTCGGACAAGACTTCACGCCTTCACCCACGGCACGTCGTGCCCAAGCCGGCCCAAACGTACGAGCCCGAAGTGCCCGTAAAGGTGCGAGAGTGGATAAGCTCCGCCCTTGCGTCGCCTGACCTTGTGCTTGATGCGCAACCACCGGCGCAGCCGCACAGCGGTGTAGTTGTCGATCGCCCGATACGCTTTCGAGACGGTGCCTACTTCGAAGTAGTTCGCCCATCCGCGCAGCGTGCGGTTCAACTTCTTCACCAGCTCTGTGGTCTCTTGCCAAGTCCCCGATCGGGCAGTCTGCGCGTGGACATTCTCGACCATGCGCTTGATGCTCTTCCTCGATGGCCGGTACCCCAGGTACGCCTTTCCGGTTCTCGCTGAATACATCCGCCCAAACGTGTACCCCAGGAAGTCGAACTCGCCTTCCGGTACCTTGCAGATGCGTGTCTTCTCCTCGTTGACCGTGAGCTTCAGCTTGCCCATGATCTCGCGCAGTCGCTGCAACGCCTCTTCGGCTTTGCCCTTCCTGCACAGGATCACGAGATCGTCGGCGTAGGTCACGATGCGAGTGCCGAGGCTTCGCTCCAGCCCGAGCATCTTCCATCCCAGCACGAACCGGCGCATGTACAAATTCGCCAGCAATGGTGAGATGGGTGAACCTTGCGGAATGCCGCGCCGGTTGTCCCGGGCCTCGGTCGTGCGTGTCTTCCGTCCTCGATCGTCGGTTTCTTCCACGGGGCATTCCAGCCACATCTTGATCAGATGCAGCACGCGCCGATCAACAATCCGGCGCGCTACCGATTTCAGTAGCTCGGCATGGGGGATGCTCCCGAAGTAGTCCGCGAGGTCGGCGTCAACGACTTCCGGGTGGCCACGGAACAGCAGCTCTTCCACCTCGACCACCGCCTGTTGGGCATTGCGCCCGGGACGGTAGGCGTACTGTTCTGGTGGAAGATCGGCTTCGAAGATCGGTTCCAGCACCAGCATCGCTGCTGTCATGCAGACCCGATCCCGCAAGGTCGAGATGCCCAGCGGCCTGAGTTTGCCGTTGGCCTTCGGTATGAACACTCTTCTGATGGGGTCCGGTCGGTAAGTCTCCTGCCTGAGCGCAAGCGCCAGTTCGCCGAGCCACCGCTGCACCCCATACGCCTCGATGTCCGCGAAGTTCTGACCATCCACACCGGGTGCGCCCTTGTTGGAGCGGCACTGGGCATAGCCATGCGCCAGGATGTCCTCGCGGCTGATCTTGTCGTATAGGGCGTAGAAGCGATACCCGGCTTCTGCCTTCGCTTTCGCGTGCAACGCCTTCTGCAGTTTCTGAACACTCTTCGGAGTTGATAGGTTGCCCAATCTCCAGGTCCCTCACCACGTATTGCGTTCGTCTTGAACTGAGGTCCCTTCCCTCCACCGGCATTACCCGGCTTCAGCGGTACAACGAACCTCTCCGCCACCCCAGGGCGCCCGGCCTGTCCCTCGCGGGCGTCCGGTTGGTCATCCCTGATCACGCCTTGGGGTTTCCCGTGTTGCGTACGCTTTCCTTGTGTACATGCTGTCGCCACTACCCCGGCGCAGCGGCTGGGCGTACTGCTTCGCTCATTCACCCCAGCCGTATCAGCCTTCCCCGATAACCCTGTCGGGTCGGCCTGCGCATTGTCCTTTTCGAGGCTTGCTCGGCGTTCACTCGCGTTACGGCCTGCACACTCGCGCTGTCACCGTATATCGTGACACGCTATCCGAAGGCTTCAGCCACTTCGTTACCTCCATGACTGCTCCGGTTGCTTCCGGCTGGAGCGGTTGCCGGGTGGGACTTGCACCCACTGGAAAGCGCCGCCTTTCCACGGCGCACGGGTGAAGCTGACGGCGGTGTTAAAGGACAGATCTGGTGCAACCGCAGACATGTCGGCCGGATTGAGTGGCAGAGCGGCCTGCAGCCGCTGCAGCGCGTAGACCAACAAAAAACCGGCTGCATTGAAGAGCAGCATCTCGACCGTGTACGTAATCCAGTGCTGCTCGCGCGTTTCATCGACGCCGGCGACGCGGTATAGAGCGATCTCGAGCGGACGGAACACGGGCGACAGGAACGTGCGCTCACCCTCGAACACGCGGGCCATGAAGCGGCCGAGCGGTACGACGAGCGCGGTGAGGATCACGAAATAGATCGCAATCTGAACCCAGCCGTTGACGGTCATGGTGTGCCTCTCAGAACCGCTCGGGCTGCAGCAGAGCGTAGGTGAGATAAATCAGGAGCCCCACGGTGACGAGGGCGGCGAGTGAGTAGTCGAAGATCATGGCAGCCTCCTCAGAGCCGGTCGCAGGCGATGGTGTAGCCGACCGACAGTGCGAAGAAGCCAAGCCCAAGGGCCAGCAGGAGGACGTCCAACATTGAGGTGCTCCTAGCAACGGACGGTTTCGTGCCACAGCAGTCGATCAACTCCTGCGGGGCACGATGTTGAGGCAACAAGTACCTGCCACCGATCGCATATGTTTTCGAGACGGGAAGGAAGGTTTCCGTATAGGAATTCCATAAAGACGCGGCTTGCAGGTCCCTTGCCATGGGCGTCAGCACGGCACTGAAGCGAAGCCAACTTTTTGGGAGGTTGCCCGCGCTCGACCGGCATGACTCACCTGTCAATGCCATGCGAGAAACTCGGCCTCAGGTCCGAATGTGGACGCACTCCGGCGCAGCTGAAGCGCTTGCAGACATTTACCACAGTCGCTGCAGATTCCTATGCAATCCATATATCGCGCCGCTGCAGTCCCTCTCGTTTTTTTACGGCATCCGGCTCCATCTTACGGATGCAGCGGATCCCGCTGCTCAACACGCGAGAAATGCCATGTTGGACCGACCGGAGCACGACACTCGCCTCGCCCGGCTGCAACGGGCCATTCAGGATGCAAATTCCGTTACCTGCGAACTTATCTCGGATGTGATTGCGCGGGGCTGTCCGCGGTACGTCGCCGCGAGCGGCACGGACGCAGCGAAGCGGGTGCAGAGCCTGATCAAGACCGAGGCCTGGACCGACGCGGCCCTTGCGCTGATCGCTCTGGAGTTGCCGCAGTGGAAGGTTCGCCGCCTCGTGCGCGAGGACGGTGAATGGATTTGTACGCTTTCCCGGCACTATGCGATACCTGACTGGCTCGACGACACGACCGAAGCGCGCCACGAGGTGCTGCCGCTCGCGATCCTCAGCGCATTGGTCGAGGCGCGACGCGATCTTGCCTCAAGCGCCGCTTGCTCGAAGGCCGTACCACGAGTCGGATCGATGCAGGGGCTTGCGGCGTGCTGCGATAATTTTGCGTGAGAGCGAAAGGTAATACAGCACGCATTTTCTCGACCGTGCTTATTCCGCCCTTATGAGGCCGCGCCGACCTCCCTCTCGAATTCATATCCGTTGAGGCGCACATTTCCGATCATCCAATAACCGCAGGACATGAGGAGAAGTGTCATGGCTCAATCCGAACCTCCCTCTACGCGCTCATCTTCGCCGTCGCGGCTGTTTCGCATCGGCAGGGACAGCCGCGGCCGCTGGGTCGTCCAGGATCAACAGGGACTCTGCGGCGGTCTGTTCGTCGACCGCGCCGAAGCCGTGCGATGCTGCATAGGCTGGGCTTCCAGGTCGAGGTTGGCAGCCGCTGCGAGCACAGCTTTGCCCTCTCGGCGCGTCGATGCGACGCGGCCGAGCTCAGCGCCGCCGCGTGAGCCCGTCATGCAAACCGGTGACTTCGAGCTGCCGCATGGGTTGCCGGTATGGCGGGAGCAACGTTTCTCAGCAACGATAACCTGCGGTCGGTTCCTGACCTGCACATGACTCCGAGGTCTCGCCGGGCAGCGAACGGATGAATAGTGACGACCTCCGTACTCGGCCGTCAGGCAGCATGGTCGGCGATAACCGAAAAGTCGCCAAGCGGCGACAAGCTCGCCCTGCTGCGGAAGCAAGCGCTGCGGATAACGCAAGCATTCTGCAGCAAGAGCAGAGTCCGGCAGATTCGGGAATGGTTATTCCTGCTGCTGCGTTTCGCCATCACGTGGGATCCGGCGCACGAAGCTGCTGCCATTGCCGCCGCAATCAGCCTTGACGGGCTTGGGCTACAGAGAGGGCAATCGGCGCCGAGCTTCTTTCGCAGAACAAGCCGCGAAATCTGCCGAGCGATCACCACGCTCGACGATCCGAAGAGAGCAGTGATTCTCAAGCGACATCTTGCGCGTATCGACGAACCGCGACTGCGACGGGCTTTTCGCGCCGCACTCGAATTCGAGGAAACACCCGCGGCCCGCAAGAAGAGGCCGCGTGATCTATGGACGGGTCTGCGGCGCAGAACATAGGCACCTAAGCCAGGCGGTGCCACGACCTCGCGCGCGTTTTTCCCGCCACTTTTGGGCCGGGACCACGCATGTAGTGCAATTCGGGCTGGTAGGTCGGAGCGCGATCGGCTGTCAGGATCAACCAAGAATTCGCCAGGGCCGTGCGCGCCGCCCTGGCCGCACGGCTCAGGATGGAGGCTACGGTGGAGAATGGCCGGTTCATGTGCAATCTCCCTTTCCGGCAAGCTAATGAAGCGGCCATAGGAAATCGAGTTGCCCGGATCGACGTTGATATAGGCGCGACATAAGTGCCTCACGCACAGCATCGTTTGAAATCCCGCCCCGCCATAACCATGCTGACCGATCTCGCGCTGGCGCGCCCTTACCCGATTGCCGGGGCACGCTTCACCCGCACGACCAGCGCGTAGAGCCTGGGCCCGAACAGGGCGAGTGCGGCGAGTGCGAGGATGGTGGCAGACAGCGGTCGCGTGAAGAACACGGTCCAGTCCCCCGCCGAGATGGTCATGGCCTGGCGGAAGTTCTGCTCCGCCAGTGGGCCCAGGATCATGCCGATGATGACCGGCGCGGTCGGGAAATCGTAGCGGCGCATCAGATAGCCGGCGGCGCCGACGACGTAGAGCAGAACGAGGTCCACCGGCGATTGCGTGATGCCGTAGGTGCCGATGGTCGCGAACACCAGGATGCCAGCGTAGAGCAGCGGCGCCGGGATCCGCAGGAGCTTCACCCACACGGCGATCATCGGCAGGTTGAGCACCAGGAGCATGACATTGCCGATGAACAGCGACGCGATCAGGCCCCAGACGAGTTGCGGCTGCGACTGCAGCAGCAGCGGGCCGGGATTGATTCCGTAGCTCTGGAACGCGGACAGCATGATCGCGGCGGTGGCCGAGGTCGGCAGCCCGAGCGTGAGCATCGGCACCAGAACGCCGGCGGCAGAGGCGTTGTTGGCCGCCTCGGGGCCGGCGACGCCTTCGATCGCGCCCGTGCCGAACTGCTCGGGCCTGGTGGAGAGCTTGCGCTCCATGTAGTAGCTCAGGAAGGTCGGGATCTCGGCGCCGCCCGCGGGCAGCGCACCGATCGGAAAGCCGACCGCAGTGCCACGCAGCCACGGCTTCCAGGAGCGGCGCCATTCCTCGCGCGTCATCCAGATCGAGCCCGAGAGCGGGATGATCTCGTCCCTGCCGAAGCGGTAGCGCGAGGCGACGAACAGCGTCTCGCCGACCGCGAACAGGCCGACCGCGACCACCACCACATTGATGCCATCGAGCAGCTCCTGCAGGCCGAAGGTGAAGCGCGGCTGTCCGGTCTGCAGGTCGACGCCGATCAGGCCGAGCCAGATTCCGAGGAACAGCGCGGTGAGCCCACGCACCGCCGAGGAGCCCAGCACCGCCGACACCGTGACGAAAGCCAGCACCATCAGCGAGAAGTAGTCGGCCGGCCCGAATTTCAACGCGAGGTCCACCACCACCGGTGCCAGGAAAGTGATGCCCAGGGTGCCGATGGTGCCGGCCACGAACGAGCCGATGGCGGCGGTTGCGAGCGCTGCGCCGGCGCGCCCGCTCCGCGCCATCCGGTTGCCCTCGAGCGCGGTGACGATGGTCGCGCTCTCGCCCGGCGTATTGAGCAGGATCGAGGTGGTCGAGCCGCCATACATGGCGCCGTAGTAGATACCGGCGAACAGAATGAAGGCGGCGGTGGGCTCGACCTTGAAGGTGATCGGCAAGAGCAGAGCGATGGTGAGGGCAGGACCCAGACCCGGCAGCACGCCGATCGCAGTCCCGAGCGTGGTGCCGACGAGGCACCAGAGCACGTTGATCGGCGTCAACGCGACCGCGAAGCCGTCGAGGAGCCCGGAGAAGGCGTCCATGTCAGGAGCTCTGACCCGGCCCGAGCACACTTTCGATTGCGTTCTCGACGAGACCCGCGCCGATATTGATGCCCAGCGTCTTGGCGAAGCCGAAATAGGCGAGAAGCGCGAACACCGCGGCGATCGCGGCATCGCGCACGATCGCACGCGAGCCGAAGCCGCGTGCCACGCATACGAACAGGATGATCGAAGCGAGCGTGAAGCCCGCAGGCCCGATGAGCAGCACGTTGAGGATCAACCCGGCGGCGATCCAGGAGAGCGCCACATGATCGATGGTCAGCCCCTGCTCCGTCTCCGACTGCCAGCCGCCGCGCCAGGCAGCGATCAGCAACAGTACCCCGAGCAGGGCCAAGGCGAGCGCGGTCATGACGGGAACCACGGTCGGCCCGACCTTGGCGTAGATCGGCGACACCGGAATGATCGCAGCTTGCCAGTAGACAACGCCGGCGAGCGCGAGCACGCCCAGGCCGATGACGGTCTCGCCGATGGCGGAGCGGCGCTCGCCGACGCCGCTTCCCACCTCCCCGCCGGTCATGTCACGCGAGCCCGAGCTCTCTGAGAACCCCTTCGATGCGAATGGTCTCGCTGTCGATGTAAGCCTTGAAAGCAACGCCGGTGAGCGTGATGCGGGTCCAGTCCCGCTTCTGGCACGCCTCCACCCATTGCGGGGATGCCGCCATCTTTTCGATCAGGTCGATCATCGCCTTGCGTTGCGCGTCGGTCACGCCGGGCGGCGCGAACACACCGCGCCAGTTGAACAGCTCGACATCGATTCCTTCCTCCTTGAGGGTCGGAGCATCAATGCCGGGCTGACGCTGGTCGGCCGAGATGGCGATGAGCCTGAGCTTCCCGGCCTTGATCTGTTCGGCGAATTCGCCGACGCCCGAAATGCCGGCCGCCACCTGATTGCCGAGAAGCGCCGCGGTCGCCGGTCCGCCGCCGGCATAGGCTACGTAGCTGACCTTGGTGGGCGGAACGCCGAGCGCCTTGGCGATCATACCGAGGAGGATGTGGTCGGACCCGCCTGCCGAGCCGCCGGCAACCGGAACCTTGGAAGGGTCGGCCTTGAGCGCTGCGGCGAAGTCCTTGACATTCTTGAGCGCGGATTGCGCCGGCACCACGAGCGCCTGGAACTCGCCGGTCAATCGCGCGATCGGCGTCGCCTGCGAAAGCTTCACCGGGCTCTTGTTGGCGATGATCGCGCCGACCATCACCATGCCACCGACCATCAGCGCGCTGCCTTGCCCTTTCCATTGATTGAGAAACTGGGGCAACCCGACCGTTCCGCCAGCGCCGCCGACATTCGTGATCTGCACCCCCTTCACCGCGCCGGTCGCGCGCAGCACCTGCTCGATCGTGCGCGCGGTCTGATCCCAGCCGCCGCCCGGCGCGGCCGGCACGAAGACCTTCAGCAAGTCGATCGCCTGGGCCTGGGAGCGACCGATCGACAGGAACGAGAGCGGCAGCGCGGCCGGGGCCGCCGCGGCGTGACGCAGAAGGTAACGTCGGGTCAGCATGGGATCTCCTTTCCGAACCGGTGATGGGCTGGCGCTCTCCGGCGCCGCGTTCCTCACGTAACAAGATCAGGAGCGGGGGGCTGAGTCGAGCGGCCAATCGGCTACCATCCGGGGGCTGAGTGTCGAATATTCGACGTCGGTCATCGGTGCTCGGGACTGCCGGCCGTGCGACCAGCCGTCATGTGACACCCTCCCGCGCGAGCTCGTCGACCTCGCGCCTGGATTATCCGAGCTCGGAGAGCAGCGTTTCGGTGTCGGCGCCGAGCGTGGGTGGAGGCGATGCCGGATCGGGATCGCCGCTCGCCAATCGAAAGCCAGACCGAAATCACGCTTACCGGCCGGTCATCTCGACCTTGATCACCTCGGTGCCGAGCTGGTCGAGCTGGCAGCAGCAACGGACCTGCAGCACGTTGGTCAAGTCGAGAACCCGCGTCCCCGCGAGAAGTCCGGCCATACCTGCGCTCCGCGTACGTTTGCCCTGTCCTCTGGAAACAGAACGATATTCGGTCAAACGAACGCGCTGCAACCGGTACATCTTCATCTCGTGGCTCGCCGAGCGCTGATGAAGGCGATCCATCCTGGCGCGGCCGAAACCGCTTGATCTCGTGGCGGCGACCTGATTGCCTCGATTTCACTTCCCGCCGATGGGAGAACGAAGGCGAGGGGCAGGCGTCGCCCTGCACAACGATGGACAATCCCGATTTCTTGATCGTCGGCGGCGGCAGCGCCGGCGCCACCCTCGCAGCGCTGCTCTCCGAAGATCCGGCCACGCGCGTGCTCCTGCTCGAGGCCGGCGACGACACGCCGCCCGACGCCACTCCCGCCGACATTACCGACACCTTCCCGAGCTCGTATCTCAATCGAGGCTACTTCTGGCCCAACCTGCAAGCGAGCCGGTCGGCCGGCGAGCCGTCGCGACCCTTCCCGCAGGCGCGTGTCATGGGCGGGGGCTCGAGCGTGATGGGATTGTGGGCGCTGCGCGGGCTGCCCTCCGATTACGATTCCTGGCTCGCGGCAGGCGCCGACGGCTGGGGCTGGAGCGATGTGCTGCGATGCTTCCGCAAGCTCGAGGACGATGCCGATCGCGACTACTCCCAATCCCCTCCGGGGTCGGCAGGCGGCGACGACAAGAGAGGCAGAGGCTCCTACCCGATCCGTCGTCTGCCCGCAAAGGAGTGGCCGGCCTTCGTCATTGCGATGGAGGGCGTCGCCGCCGCGCGTGGGCTGCGCTCGATTGCCGACATCAACGAAAGTGCGGACGACGGCTTCTTTCCGATGCCGCTCAGCCAGGATGCACAACGCGCCTCGAGCGCACGCTGCTATCTGACGAGCGCGGTGCGCCGGCGCAGCAATCTGACCATCATGGCCCGAACCCGTGCCATCGGGCTGCGGATCGACGGCGACCGTGTGCGTGGAGTGACGGCCGAACGCGCCGGGGAGATCAAGAATCTCGATGCACGCGAGGTGATCTTGAGTGCGGGTGCGATTCATTCACCCGCGCTCCTGTTGCGTGCCGGGATCGGCGCCTCGGAGCATCTGAAGAGGATCGGCATCGTTCCGCTGGTCGATCGTCCGGGGGTCGGTCGCAATCTGCAGAACCATGTCTATCTGCATTTCGCACTGACGCTGCCGCGCGGTTTGCGGCTGGCTGCACATCTGCGCCAGTTCGCTATCGCTGGAGCACGGCTGTCGTCCGGGCTGGCCGGCTGCCCCGCCGGCGATCTGCTGCTGTTCACCATCGGGAGGGTCAGCCCGCGCTCCTACGGCCCGGATCTGGCGATGGTAGGGGCGGCGCTGTACTCACCGTTCTCGCGTGGCGAGGTGACGCTCGCAAGCTCCGACATCGCCATCCCGCCGCGGATCGAGTTTCGCGCGCTCGCGGACGCGCGCGATCCCCCACGCATGCTCAAGGCCGCCCGCTTTGCGCAGACGCTGCTTCTGGATCCCGGCGTAGCGGCAACCTACAGCGACGCGTTCCTGCTGCCACCGGTCATGTCGCTGCATCAGTTCAACCGGCCGGGGATTACCGGGGCGCTGCTCGGCCTTGCCGCCAAGGCCGTGCTGAACGCTCCGGCGCCGCTGCGACGCACGACGGTGGACCGCGCTCATCCGTCCCGGCGGCTGGTTCGCAAACCGGCACCGCCAGCTGCCGCTCTCGGATGCCGAGCTCCTGGCGGCGGCCGCTCCGATGGCACATCCGTCCGGGACCTGCGCGATCGGTCGTCCCGACGACCCGCAAGCTGTGCTCGACCGCGCCTGTCGCGTCTACGGCATCCGCAATCTGCGGGTGGTGGACGCCTCGATCATGCCGCAGATTCCGAGCGCAAACACCAATCTGCCGACCCTTATGATCGCCCACCGCGCTGCCGAATTGATCCAGGCCGGGGCGTGACCAGCGCGTCTGCGCGGTACACGATGCAGGCCCCACGCCCTACTCGAGACCAGCGCGACGAGCTGCTACGCGCGACATCGCCGACCAGTCCTTGCTGGCGTCGCCATGTGCGAGCGCGTCGAGGTAGTTGTCGCGCAGAACGCTGGCGAACGGCAGCGGCACATTGACCTCCTCCCCGGCATCGAGCGCGAGCTTGGCGTCCTTGAGCCCGAGTCGGAGATCGAAGCCCGGCGGCTCGAACTTCCCGCTGCTGATCAGGCCAATAGATGCAATAGACCGGCACGTCGAAGATCGAACCGACCACGGTATCGAGGACGTCGGCCGGTGCCATCTTGTATGCGCGCGCAAGAGCTGCCGCTTCGGCCATGGCCTCGAGTATGCATGCCACCATCAAGTTGCCGGCGATCTTGGCGACGTTCGAATTGCGCGGCTCCGGCCCGAGCCGCCAGGTTTTCCTGCCCATGGCGTCAAACAGCGGCTGCACCCGCTCGATCGCCTGCGGGTCGCCCGCTGCCAATATGTTGAGATTGCGCTCGGCCGCCATCTCCGGCCGGCCGAACACCGTCGCGGATACGTAGGTGACGCCATTGGCAGCGTGCGCCGCCGCCAGCTCGTCGGTGCACGCGATCGAAGCCGTCGCTATGTTGACGTGGATCGGGGCACCGCCGCGAAGGATGGCCTCGTCGAGAAAGGTCGCGCGCATGGCGTCGTCGTTCGGCAGCATCGAGATCACGGCTTCGCCGCGAAACGCATCCTTCGCACCGGTCGCGGTTTGCGCACCGGCCTCCCGCACCTCGTTCAAAGCGTCGGACGACGTATCCCAGGCGCGCACGCGATGGCCGCCTGCGAGCAGATTGCGCACCATCACACGGCCCATTCGCCCCACACCGATGAATCCGATGTCCATGATGCCTCCCCCGATGATCGCTTCGCCCTTTCCGGCATCATCGTTCGGCGGTGCTGCGCTTGCAATACGCCACGACATTGTACGGCGACACGAGGACCACCCGGCACGCGACCACAAATCCATCTGCCGCTAGTCAGCCGCGCCGAAAACGCCACCGCCGATCGGCGATGATGGCGCGGGCGGCATTGTGACCGGGCGCCCCGGTGACACCGCCGCCGGGGTGGGCGCCGGAGCCGCAGTGATAGAGCCCGTGCAGAGGCCCGCGATAGTCCGCGTAGCCGAGCGCCGGGCGCGCCCAGAACAATTGGTCGAGCGACAACGCCCCGTGGAAGATATCGCCGCCCGTCAACCCGAACACCTGCTCCAGGTCCAACGGGCTCAGAACCTGGCGGCCGACGACGCTCGCCTTGAAACCCGGCGCGAAGCGCTCGACGGTATCGATCATCAGATCGGCCACACTGTCGCGGCAATCGTTCCACGAGCGCCCGTCCGGCAGATCGGGGGCGACGTGTTGGCAGAACAGGCTCGCGACATGCGCCCCGCGGGGCGCGAGCGTATCGTCCAAGGTCGAGGGAATGACCATCTCGATGATGGGGCTGCGGCTCCATCCGAACTCGCGCGCATCGCAATAGGCGCGGTTCATGTAGCCGAGACTTGGGCCGAAGATGATCCCGGCGGTGTGGTGATCGGCGGCATCTCGTCCCGGCCTCGCCGTGAAGCTGGGCAACTGCGAAAGAGCGACGTTGATGCGGAACGTGGCGGATCCGCATCGCCATCCCCGGATGCGGCGGAGAAAGGAGGAATCGAGCGCATTGTCCGGGATCATCGTCGTGTAGAGACGCTTGGGATCGACATTGGCGGCGACCGCGGCGCCGCGCACAACCCGCCCGCCTTCGAGCACGACGCCGACCGCCCGCCCCTTCTCGATCAGAATTTCCCGCACCGGCGAATTGGTCTCGATCTCGGCGCCGTGAGCCGTCGCCGCCCGCGCCATTGCTTGCGTGATCGCGCCCATGCCGCCGATCGCATGTCCCCACAGCCGCTTCTTCCCGTTCACTTCGCCGAAGGCATGATGCAGGAGCACGTATGCGGTGCCTGGCGTGTAGGGACTGGCATAGTTCCCGACTACGGCGTCGAAGCCGTGGAGCGCTTTCACCAGGTCGCCATCGAACCAGCCATCGAGGTAGTCGCCGGCCGATTTCGTGAACAGGTCGAGCAGCGTTCGCAGATTTTCCGTGGAAAGCCGCCGCAGACGGTTGCCGAAGCGTCCTGCTTTGAGTAACTCGCGGAGGGATCGTAAAGTGAAACCGCGCGTCAGGTTGGGTGGTGCCTGCAATGCGAGCTCGCGCAGCAAGTCGGCGCTCGCATCGAGCTCGCGGTTGAAGGCGTCGTATCGGCGGGCGTCGGCGACGCTGAACTTCGCGATTTGACGCTCGGTCTGACCCTCGGCCATGAGGAGGTATTGGCCGTCGGGGGTAGGAAGGAAATTCTGCGCGCGGCGCTCGACGATCCTCAGTCCGCGATCGAGGAGGCGGAGATCGGCGATGATCTTCGGATTCAGCAGGCTCACGGTGTATGCCGCGACCGAGTTTCGAAAACCCGGGCAAAACTCCTCCGTGACCGCTGCTCCGCCCACCACCGCTCTTCGCTCGACGATTTTGACCTTGAGACCGGCCATGCCGAGGTAGGCGGCGCAGGTCAGCCCATTGTGACCAGCACCAATGATGACGGCGTCGTATGTCTGCATCGAAATGAGCGGGGATCGAGCCCGTCGTTGTCGAGCCAAAGCATCCAGTTCGCAACGGCTCGTTGCCGGCTTGGGCAAGCGATCCTAGCCGCATGCCTGCGCGATTGATACCGTCGCGTCATCTGAAAATCAGACGGTCCAAGGCCGGCTTGGGCTTGTTCGCAAGCGTGCCGATCAAGAAGGGCCAATTCATCGTTCGCTACAGCGGCCGGAAGATCCGCACCGACAGCGTCGACGATCTCGACACCCGGTACCTATTCGAAATCAACACGCGCTGGACCATCGATGGTTCCAGCCGGAGCAACCGGGCGCGCTACATCAACCACTCCTGCCGGCCCAATGCAGAAGCGTATTTCGTGAAACACCTGATCAAGATCCGGGCGATCAAGGCCATCAGGGCAGGCGACGAGATCACCTATCATTATGGCCGCAATTACTTCGAAGCCTTCATCAAGGATGTGGGATGCAAGTGCCTCGCCTGCGCACGGAAAAAGAACAAGCGCCGTTCGCGGCGTTCCCGGCGCCATTGAGGTCATCTCGTGGCGCGGGCGTCTTTTGCCGGGTGATTGGGCGCGGATATCTACGCACCGGCAAGGCGCCGACCCGGTCGCACCAACAGCCAGAGCACGATCGATACATTCACCAGGTTCCACAACAGGCCGTTGATGAAGGCAGCCCGGTAGGAACCGGTGAGATCGAAAATGAATCCAGACATCCAGCCTCCGAGCGCCATGCCGAACAGGGTTGCCATCAGCACGATGCCGAGTCGGGTACCGGCCTCCTGGGGCGAAAAATACTCGCGCACGATGATCGCATACATGGGAACGATACCGCCCTGGAACAGGCCGAACAGCGCCGATATCACGTAGAGCGACGCCAACCCATCGAAGAAAAGATACAGGAACAGCGCCACCCCTTGCAGAAGCGAGCCGAGGAGCAGCGTCGCCACCCCGCCGATGCGGTCGGCGACCAAGCCCGACGCGATGCGGCTGAAGATACCGAACCCGAGCATCAACGAGAGCATCTCGGCCCCGCGCGCAACGCCGTAGCCGAGATCACCGCAATAGGCGACGATGTGAACCTGCGGCATCGACATCGCCACGCAGCAGGCGACACCGGCGATACACAGCACGGCCTGCAGCGCGTTGGGCGACAGGTCCGAGGCTTGATCCTCCGGCGAACGGGCTCGCCGAGGTCGTGCCTGGATCGGTGCGTGGCGGCGCAAGGCAAGCAGCAGGGGCAGCATGGCGAGCGCACAAAACAAGCCGACCCCGATATGGGTCGCCCGCCAGCCTTGGGTGGCGATGAAATGCTGCAGCAGCGGCGGCCAGATCGTGCCAGCGAGATAATTGCCGCTGGAAGCGAGAGCCACCGCGATCCCACGCCGACGCGTAAACCACTGCGAGGTGTCCACCATCAGCGGCCCGAACGTGGCGGACGCACCGAACCCGATCAGACCATTGAAAAACGCGAACGTCATCAGGCCGGGAGCAAAACCGGCGGCGACGTAACCGGTGCTGAGCGCAAGCACGCCGCATACGATAGGGACAGCGACGCCGAACCGATCCGACAGTCGACCCATGACCACGCCGCCCAGCGCAAAGCCGGTCATGGCGAGGGTGAAGGGGAGCGATGCGTCTCCGCGCGCGACGCCAAAGTCGGTTTGCACCGCCGACAAAGCGACCGGCACCGACCACATGCCGACGCCACCGATGGTGCCGATCACCATGGCGACACTGAGCCGCAGCCAAGCATACGCGGACTCGACCCCGGCGTGAACGGGATTGGACGTGAGCATGGG